>NZ_JAHVAI010000001.1 GCF_019264375.1 Sedimentimonas flavescens
AGGGAATTCGCCCCACAAGCCATTGGAATTACAGTGCAATCTGAGGTGCATTTTGCCTCAAATCGGCTCAATTCAAGGAAATTCCCTGTAAATTGACCCGTATCAGGGAAACCCGGTCAAAACCGGACCGCCGAAATCTGGTCTCTGAGACGCATCGCACAGGCTTGCGCAAACAGCCGAAGCAGGATCGTCTCAGCCAAGAGACACCCCGGGAAAGGCTTTGAAATGTCGTGGAAAGTTTGGGGAAAACTGGCCGGTGCGGCAGAGACAGGGGTCGGTGGCGGAGGAGGTGGGATTCGAACCCACGGAGGGCTTTCACCCTCGTCGGTTTTCAAGACCGGTGCATTAAACCACTCTGCCACTCCTCCGACGCCCTTCGCGTAACGCCCTTCACGCGATTCTGAAAGACCCGGGCTTACCGTTTTCCGCTTGCGGTCGGTTGCGCCGCTTTTCATGCCCGCGCGGACGGGGTAAAGTCCGCTCCAGTTCAGGGACGCGCATGATGCGCGGCGCGAGGCGGCCACGAGAGCCGGGGCAGGGCTCTGACGGGCCGGAGATGAGACGCGGCAACAGCCGCGCAGGAAGGGGCATGATGCGCAAGGGATCGTTGTCGCGATACGTTCTGATGCTGGGAACGGCAGTGGCGTTGGCGGGGTGCCAGATGGGCACGGGCGCCGACCCCGAGGAGGCGCCCGCCGATGGCACGCCCCCCGAAGCCGCCGCCGTCCGCACGGTCGAGCGTGACGTCGAAGCGCCCAAGGTTTTCTCGGTTGAGGATCAGGGCCTGTGGGACGGACGCCCCTCGCTTGGGGGCGTATGGGTTGCCCATGCCTCGGTGAAAGACCCCGAGCGCGTCGTGGTGCGCAACCTTTCCAACGGCAAATCGGTGAACTCCGCGTTGTTCCGGCGCGAGCGTGAGAATCCCGGCCCCAAGATCCAGGTTTCGTCTGATGCGGCGGCGGCACTCGGAATGCTGGCCGGGGCGCCTGCAAAGCTTTCCGTTGTGGCCCTGCGTCGCGAGGAGGTACCGGTTGAGCCTGCACCGCCGGCCACCGCCACGCCCTCGGTCAAACCGGCGGCCGATGTGAAACCCGTGCCCAAGCCCGCCGCCGCGATCGCCGCCACGGCCGCCGGGGCCATCGCGAAGGCCGAGGCAGACCCGAAAGCCAAGCCTGCCGAACCCGCGAAGGCGGCGGCCCCGCCGAAACCGGCAGCACCCGCCAAGGCGACAACCGCAAAACCCGAGGCCGCAGCGACCGCTCAAGCCAAACCCGCTGCCCCCGCGCCCGCCGCACCCGCAGGCAAGCTGCTGGTTCAGATCGGCACCTACAGCAGCGAAGCCAATGCGCAGCGCGCGGCAGGAGATCTGCTCAAGAAGGGCGTGAAAGACGTCGTCATCCGCAAGGAAGTCGGCGCGATCAAGACCGTATGGCGGGTCGTCGTCGGCCCGGTCGCCACGTCGGCCGAACGCGACAAGCTGTTGGCCCAGCTCAAGGGCTTCGGTTTCACCGACGCCTACGCCGTCTCGAAATAAGGAATACCAGCCCGATGCAACTGACCCGTCTTTTCACCGTCATCTGCCTTGCACTTCTGGCAGCCCTGCCCGCCCGCGCCTTCGAGACCCGCGCAACGGCCGCATGGGTCTATGACGTGACGACCAACACGGTGCTGCTTGAGAAGAACGCAGATATCCCGCTGCCACCGGCGTCGATGTCCAAGCTGATGACCGTGAACATGCTGTTCGAGGCCCTGCGCGACGGACGCGTGACACTGGATACGAGCTTTGCCGTCTCGACCCGCGCCAAGCAGATGGGCGGCTCGACCATGTTCCTCAATGAGATGGACCGCCCGACGGTGGGCGAACTTCTGAAGGGCATCGTCATCAACTCGGGCAACGACGCTTGCGTGGTGGTGGCCGAGGGGTTGGCTGGTTCGGAAGATGCGTTCGCGCGCCAGATGGGCGAGCGTGCACGCCAGTTGGGCATGAACAACTCGATGTTCGCCAATGCCTCGGGCTGGCCGCATCCGGGGCAGCGCATGTCGATGCGCGATCTGGGCGTTCTGTCCGTGCGGCTGATCTCGGAGTTTCCCGACTATTACCCGCTGTTCTCGGAAACCTCCTATAACTACAAGGACCGCTCGCCCGCCAATGCCAACAACCGCAACCCGTTGCTCAAGATCGCGGCGGCGGACTGGCACGCGGACGGTCTCAAGACCGGGCACACCGAGGAGTCGGGCTATGGCCTTGCCGGCTCGGCCGTGATGGGTGATCGCCGTATCGTCTTCGTGATCACCGGCCTGACCTCGGAAACCGAGCGCGCCCAGGAGGCAGAGGCCATCGCCAACTGGGCGTTCCGCCAGTTCGTACTGAAAACACTGGCCAACAAGGGCAGCCGTCTGGCCGAAGCGCCTGTCTGGCTTGGCGCTGCCGACAAGGTCGGGCTGACCCCGGCCGAGGATCTGTCGCTGCTGATCCCCGCCGCCGCGCAGGACGCCATCAAGGCCGAGGCGGTCTTTACCGGCCCCGTCGCCGCGCCGATCGCGACGGGCGATCAACTGGGCGAGCTGGTGCTGACGATCCCCGGCCTGAACGAACCCAAGCGCGTGGCACTGGTCGCGGCCGAGGACGTGGCCGCGGGCGGATTCATGGTGCGCGTCAAGGCTGCGTTTGCGCGCCTCACCGCCAAGGCCATGCAGGCTGCGAACAGCTGAGGGCAGATGTTCATCACCTTCGAGGGCATCGACGGATCGGGAAAATCCACGCAGGCGCGCCTGCTGGCCGAAGCCCTGCGCGCCGGTGGCTTCGATGTGGTGCTGACGCGTGAGCCGGGCGGATCGCCCGGCGCCGAGGAAATCCGCCGCCTCGTTCTGGAAGGCGACCCCGACCGCTGGTCCCCTGAGACCGAGATCCTGCTTTTCACCGCCGCCCGCCGCGACCATCTGGAGCGCACCATCGCCCCCGCACTGGCCGCCGGGCGCATCGTGATCTGCGACCGTTTCGCGGATTCGACCCGCATGTATCAGGGCCTCTCGCGCGGCGATCTGCGCGGGCTGGTGGATCAGCTGCACAGCCTGATGATCGGGCGCGAGCCCGACCTGACCTTCCTTGTGGATATCGACCCTGCCGTGGGCCTTGCGCGTGCCAAGGGCCGTCGGGGCACCGAGGAGCGGTTCGAAGACATGGGCCTTGCGATGCAAGAGCGGATGCGCGCAGGCTTCCTGGCGCTGGCGCACGAGTTTGCCGAACGCTTCCGGCTGGTCAACGGCGCCCGCCCGACCGAGGAGGTCACAGCCGAGATCCTCTCGCTCACCCGGGCGGCGCTGGCATGAGCAGCAAGACCGCCGACATCCCCGATCCGACGCAGGTCGAAGGTGCGATCCACCCGCGCGACACACTGCACCTGATGGGGCAAACGCGCGCCGAGGCGGATTTCCTTGACGCCTTCACCTCGGGCCGGATGCACCACGGCTGGATGCTGACCGGCCCACGCGGCGTCGGCAAGGCGACGCTGGCGTGGCGCATCGCGCGCTTCCTGCTGACGCAACCCACCGATGATGGCGGCCTTTTCGGCGCACCCCCACCGCCCACCAACCTCGAAACCGACCCCGAGCACCCTGTCTGCCGCCGCATCCACGCGGGCTCGGAACCCGGTGTGTTCCTGCTCAAACGCGGGTTGAACGCAACCGAAACGGCCCTGTCGCAGGACATCCGCGTCGATGAGGTGCGCAAGCTCAAAAGCTTCCTGCACCTGTCGGCAGCCGAGGGCGGGCGGCGCGTTGTCATCGTGGACAGCGCCGACGAGATGAACACGCAGGCCGCCAACGCGCTACTTAAACTGCTCGAAGAACCGCCGCCGCGCGTGACCTTCCTTCTGATCTCGCACCAGCCCGCGGGGCTTCTGCCGACGATCCGCTCGCGCTGCCGCGAGTTGCGGCTGGCTACGCTTGCACCTGAAGATATGGCCGCCGCCCTCGCCGCAGCAGGTGAGGCGGTCGAGGCCGACACCGCCGCCCTTGCCGCGCTTTCGGGCGGATCGGTGGGCGAGGCGATCCGGCTTTTGAACCTCGACGGCCTTGCGACCTACGAAAAGCTCGTGGCGCTGTTCGGCAGCCTGCCCCGGCTTGACCGGGTGCGCGCGCTGGCGCTGGCCGACAGTATCACCGGCAAGCAAAACGAGCCGCGCTATGACCTGATGCTGGGGCTGATCGAACTGTTCCTGGCGCGCCTTGCCCGCGCGGGCGTGGCCGGACCTCCGCCCCTGGAGGGCGCGGCAGGCGAGGCGCAGGTGATCGCCCGCCTCAGCCCCGATGGCTACGCGGCGATGAAATGGGCGGCATTGCACCAGACCCTTGGCGCCCGCGCGCGCCATGGCAAGGGGGTCAACCTTGACCCTGCGGCGCTGGTCATGGATATGGTTCTTGAAATCACGGCGGCCGCCGCCTGAGCCGCCCATAAAGGACCTGCCCGTGGCCGAGACCGAAACCCATCCGCCCGAAATCGTCGACAGCCACTGCCACCTCGATTTCCCTGATTTCGCCGAGGAACTGCCCGAGGTCATCGCCCGCGCCCGCGCCGCTGGCGTGACGCGCATGGTCACCATCTGCACGCGCCTGCGCAATGAACCCTCGGTTCGTGCCATCGCCGAGGCGCATGATGGCATCTATTACGCCGCAGGCACCCATCCGATGAGCGCGGCGGAAGAGCCCCTGGCCTCCGTCCAGGACCTCGTGGCTCTCGCCCGCCACCCCAAATTCGTGGGCATCGGCGAGACGGGCCTCGATTACCACTATACTGCCGACAGCGCCGAGGTGCAGAAGGCCTCGCTACGCATCCATATCGAGGCTGCGCAGGAAACCGGCCTGCCGCTGATCATCCACGCCCGTGCCGCCGACGCTGATATGGAGGCGATTCTGGCCGAGGGGCTGAAATCGCGCCCCTATAGCTGCATGATGCATTGCTACTCCTCGGGGCCGCGGCTGGCGCAGGCCTCGCTTGAGATGGGCTTTTACCTGTCGATGTCGGGCATCGCGACCTTCCCGAAATCGACCGAGGTACGCGAGATCTTCGCCGCCGCCCCCCTCGACCGCATCTTGGTCGAGACCGACGCCCCCTACCTTGCCCCCCCGCCCCATCGCGGCCGCCGCAACGAGCCCGCCTATACCGCGCTGACCGCAAAAATCGGTGCGGATCTCTACGGCGTCAGCTATGCCGAGTTTGCCGCCGCCACCTCGGCCAATTTCGACCGCCTGTTCTGGAAGGCCAAACGATGACCCGGATGCGTTTCACGATCCTCGGCTGCGGCTCGTCCGGCGGGGTGCCCCGCATCGGCGGGCACTGGGGCGAGTGCAACCCGGACAACCCGAGAAACCGCCGCACCCGCTGCTCGATGCTGGTCGAGCGCGTCTCGCCCCATGGCACGACCCGCGTGCTGATCGACACCTCGCCCGATCTGCGCGAGCAACTGCTGCGCGCAGGCGTGGGTGAGCTGGACGCCGTCGTCTACACCCACAGCCACGCAGACCATGTCCACGGGCTGGACGATCTGCGCCAGATCACCTTCAACATGCGCCGCCGCCTGCCGGTCTGGGCCGATAGCGACACGCAAGAGGCCCTTCTGAACCGCTTCGGCTACGCCTTCGTGCAGCCGCCGGATTCGAACTACCCGCCGATCTGCGACCTGCGCGCGATCCACGGCACCTTCGAGATCACCGGCGCCGGCGGCCCGATCGAGCTGCACCCCTTCCGCGTCGAGCACGGCAATATCGACGCGCTCGGCTTCCGCATCGGCGACGTGGCCTACCTGCCCGATGTCAGCACCATCCCCGAGGAAGCCTGGTCGCATCTGAACGGCCTTGAGTGCTGGGTCCTCGACGCGCTGCGCCGCACGCCACATCCGACCCATGCGCATCTGGCCCTCGCGCTGGAATGGATCGAGCGTGTCAAACCGGCATCGGCGGTGCTGACCAACATGCATATCGACCTCGACTATGACGATGTCGCAGCCGAGACACCCGAACACATCCGCCCCGCCTATGACGGGCTGGTGTTGGAGTTCGCCGCGCAATGAGCGCGCTGATCGACGTCATCCTGCCCGTCTTTCTCGTGCTCGGCTTCGGCTACGTCGTCTCGTGGCGCGGCCTCTTTTCCGACGCAGCGGTCGACGGGCTGATGCGCTTTGCGCAGAACTTCGCCGTGCCGGTGCTGCTCGCGCGCTCCATCGCGATGCTCGACCTGAGCACGAGCTATGACGCGGGGCTGATGATCTCGTTTTACGCCGGCGCGCTGACCTCATTTGCCATCGGGATCACGGCGGCGCGGGTGATCTTCCGCCGCACCGGTCCGGATGCGGTCGCAATCGGCTTTTGCTGCCTCTTCTCGAACTCGCTCCTGCTCGGCATCCCGATCACCGAGCGCGCCTATGGCCCCGACGCGCTGGCGGGCAACTTCGCCATCATCTCAATCCATTCGCCCCTGCTGTACACCATTGGCATCGTCGCGATGGAGGCCGTGCGCTCCGCAGGAACGGGCGCGGGGCTGAGCCGCGTGGGCTTCAACGCACTGATGGGTGTGCTGCGCACCCCCCTCGTAATCGGCATCCTGTGCGGTTTCGCGATTCAGATCCTGCGGAAAACGACGGGGCAAGACCTTCCGGGGCCTGTCTGGGCAGCGATGAACATGATGGCCAACGCTGCCCTGCCCGCCGCCCTCTTCGGCCTTGGCGGTGTGCTCTTCCGTTATCGCCCCGAGGGCGATGGGCGCGCGATAGTCATGGTCTCAGCGCTCTCGCTGATCGTGCATCCGGGTATCGCCTATCTGCTTGGGCATTGGGTCTTTGCGCTCGATACGGCGGCGCTGCGCTCAGCGGTGATAACAGCGGCGATGGCCCCGGGAGTGAACGCCTATCTCTTCGCCAATATGTATGGCGCCGCGCGACGGGTCGCCGCCTCTTCGGTCCTGGTTGCAACGGCAGCTTCGATCCTGACGATCTGGGCCTGGCTCGCGATTCTTCCTTAAACGTTGGGCGCGCTGCCCCCTCGGGCCTGGCGGCCCTCACCCCCGGGATATTTAGACAAAGACGAACACGGGCACCGTTCCCCTTTCGGCTTTGCGCAAATATCCCGGGGGGGTGAATTTGCGAATAGCAAAGAGGGGGGCAGAGCCCCCCTTTTCGCATCGTTTGTCTCTAGTTGACTGCAGCTTACTGCGGGCTGACCCCGCGAAGCCGCTCCGAGCGCCGGCGCAGAAGCTCGACCGTCGTCAGCAACAGGATCGAGATCATCACCAGGATCGTCGCCACGGCGAGGATCGCGGGCGAGATCTGCTCACGGATACCGTTCCACATCTGGCGCGGGATCGTCTGCTGGGTGTGGTCGGCGATGAAGAGAACTGCGACCACCTCGTCGAACGAGGTCACAAAGGCGAATAGCGCGCCGGACACCACGCCCGGCATGATCAGCGGCATCACGACCTTGAAGAAAGCCGTGCGCGGGTTTGCCCCAAGGCTTGCGGCCGCACGCACCAGCGACTGGTCAAAGCCCGAGAGCGTGGCCGTCACCGTGATGATGACGAAGGGGATACCAAGTGCCGCGTGCGCCAGGATGATCCCCAGGTACGAACCCGCCAGACGCGTCCATTCAAAATGGAAGCCCCCCTCAAAGCTCGGCACCGGCAGCTTCATCCAGGAATAGAAGAAGAACATGCCCGTCGCCGAGATGATGATCGGCACGATCATCGGCGAGATAAGGACCGCCGTGATCTGCTTGCGGTAGGGCATTTCGGGCCGGGTCAGGCCCAGGGCGGCGATCGTGCCAAGCGCCGTCGACAGGATCGTCGCGAAGAAGCCGATGATGATCGAGTTCTTGGTCACCTGCATCCAGGTCGCGTTGCCCCAGAAGTCCGACCAGAACGAGGCGCCGCGCTCGGCCTCGGGGTTCTGCATCCCGAAGGTCAGCAGGCTGTCATACCAGCGCATCGAGTACCCCTCGGGGTCGAGCGTCAGCATCTTCTCGGTGAAGGTGAAGTAGGGCTCGGCGTTGAAGCTGAGCGGGATCACGATCACGATCGGGGCGATCAGGAACAGGAAAATCAGTCCGCAGATCACCAGGTAGCTATAATGCCAGGCTTTCTCGAGCGGGCTTGCGTAGGTGGGAAGCGCCATATCTCTCTCCTCAGCCGAGCTTCATCTTGTCGATGCCAACCAGGCGATCGTAGATCCAGAAGAAGATCAGAACGATGGCCAGAAGCATTGCTGCCAGCGCCGCGGCGAGCGACCAGTTCAGCGACTTCTGCATGTGGAAGGCAATCATGTTGGAAATCATCTGCCCGTCGGCGCCACCGACAAGGGCGGGGGTGATGTAGTAGCCCATCGCGAGGATGAAGACCAACAGCCCCCCTGCGCCGATCCCCGGCAGGGTCTGCGGCAGATACACCCGACGGAACGCAGTCCACGAGGTTGCCCCGAGCGAGCGCGCGGCGCGCACATAGCTGGGCGGGATCGTTTTCATCACCGAGTAAAGCGGCAAGACCGTGAAAGGCAGTAGGATATGCGTCATCGCGACGATCGTGCCGGTCTGGTTATACATCATCTGTATTCGGCCGTTCTCGTCGATCAGGCCCGCCCAGACCAGCATGTCGTTCAGCACGCCCTGGCTTTGCAGCAGCACCATCCACGAGGTCGTACGCACCAGCAGCGAGGTCCAGAACGGCAGCAGCACCAGGATCATCAGGAGCATCGCTTTGCGCATCGGCAGCACCGCCAGAAGATGCGCGATCGGGAAGCCGAGCAGCAGGCAAAGCGCGGTGATCTCGATCGACATCGAAAGCGTGCGCCAGAACAGCGTCTTGTAGATCGCCTGCCCTTCCGCCACCGGCACGATCGAGCCGCTCGAGTCGCGCGTCAGATCAAGGGCCGCAAGGTAGAAGTCAAAGGTGAAGGGCGATGACGCCGAGCGCATGGCACGCCAGATATTCGGATCATCCCACTTCTTCTCCTCGGCCAGAACCGCCTCCTTGAAGGGGGGCTCGAACTTGTCGGCCTTGCGCGCGGTCGAAGTGAACATCGAGCGCGTGCCCGAGACGTCGTAGTTGATACGCGTCCCTGCCGCGCCCGCGGTCTTGTCCTTCTTCATCAGCGCAAGGTCGGCGGCGAGCGCGGCATAGGCGCTTTCGTCAATGGCCGAGCCTTCGGGGTTGGCGTCGAACCATTCGGCCAGGTTCGGTGCAGCAGAACTGAAGGTGTCGTTATAGAACGACTGGTACAGCATCTGGCCGATCGGCACGATGAAGCTGATCATGATGAACAGAAAGAGCGGCGCAACGAGCAGGAAGGCGCGGCGGCGCCGCGTCGCGAGCGAGGCCGCAAGCGCCGCCTTCAGCGGCTTGCCATCGGCTGTGGTCAATAGGGCGGTTGCGTCGGTCATTCGGTTCCCTCTGGGAAAAATTCTACCAAACGCACCCAGATGGGCGCGCGATCAGGGATCTCTTACGAAGAAAAGGCGGGCGGCACCGCATCGGGTGCCGCCCTGCGCAGGATCAGTTGGCGAGCCAGGCGTTGAACCGCTCGCTCAGTTCGACGTCGTGGTCAGCCCAGAAGGTCGGATCGGTCCAGATCGGGTTGGTCAGGTTGTCCGGGTTGGTGGGCATGTGCGGCGCCATCTCGGTCTTGCCGTCCTGATACATGCCGACGAGGGCCGAGGACGATTTGCGCGCCGGGCCGTACGAGATGTACTTGGCCTGGTCGGCAAGACGCTGAGTGTCGGTCGAGAAGGCCAGGAACTTCTTGGCATCTTCCAGGTGCGGCGCGCCCTTCGGAATGGCCCAGAGGTCATAGTCCATATAGGCGCCGTCCCAGATGATGTTGAACGGCTTGTTCTCGGCGATCATGGCGTTGAAGATACGGCCGTTGTAGCCGGTGGTCATGACAACTTCGCCATCGGCCAGCAGCTGCGGCGGCTGCGCGCCAGCTTCCCACCACACGACCGAGTCCTTGATCGTATCGAGCTTGGCGAGGGCGCGTGCGACGCCTTCCTCGGTGCCGAGGACTTCATAGACTTCGCTGCCCGGAACGCCATCGGCGACCAGAGCCATCTCGAGCGAGCGCTTGGCGGCTTTCAGCAGGCCGCGCTTGCCCGGATACTTTTCGGTGTCGAAGAAGTCGGCCAGGGTGCTCGGCGGATTTTCCGGGAACTTCGAGGCGTCATAGGCGACAACCGTGGCCCAGACGATGTTCGCGACGGCACAGTCCTGGATAGCGCCCGGAACGAAGTCTTCGGTCGCCGGGGTGCCATCGGGCGCCGGGGGCAGCATCGCCGGGTCGATCTCTTCCAGCAGACCTTCGTCGCACAGACGGATCGCATCCGACAGCTCGATATCGGCGAGGTCGATCGAGACGTTGCCGGCCTCAACCTGCGCCTTGAGCGGCGTTGCCGGGTTGTCGGCATCGATCGAGTTCACCTTGACGCCGGTCATCTCGGTGAAGGGCTTGTGGTAAGCCTCCACCTGGCTGACGGTGTAGGCGCCACCCCAGGACACCACGTTGAGCTCTTGCGCGCTGGCAGCGAAGCCAGTCGCGATCAAGGCCGTGGTCAGCATCATTGCTTTCTTCATTGGTAACTCCCGTGTTGATTTTATGTACTTTTTTTCACGTTGGCCGCGCTGGCGCGGCAAGGAGGCGGGTTTTCCCGCCTTCCCGACTTACATAGGTTCAAGGGCGCGGGCGTCCTGCGGATGCCAGCCGATCTTGATCTTCTCGCTCGGACGCAGCTTGGTCTGACCAAGCGTATTGCGCGATTTCATCACGAAATCCTCGGTGCCCGCGACCCGCATGCGCGTGCGGAAGATGTCGCCCATATAGATGACCTCAAGCACTTCTGCGTCAACCATATGCGCCCCCGGGGGCATCATATCGGCCTTGAACTCGACCCGCTCGGGGCGGATCGAAACCAGGGTTTCCTGCCCCACGCTGCGCACGTTAACGGGCGTCGCGTCGATCAGTTCGCCCGTCGCAAGACGCACGGTGCAGCTATCGCCATCCAGCGTCTCGACCGTGCCCGGCAGCTTGTTGTTCTCGCCGATGAACTGGGCCACGAACGAGTTCTGCGGACGTTCGTAAAGCTCATCGGGCGGAGCCAGTTGCTGGATGCGGCCATCGTTGAACACGGCGACGCGGTCCGACATGGTCAGCGCCTCGCCCTGGTCGTGGGTCACATAGACCACGGTGATGCCGAGCGTCTCATGCAGGTGCTTGATCTCGAACTGCATATGCTCGCGCAGTTGCTTGTCGAGCGCGCCGAGCGGTTCGTCCATGAGCACGAGCTCGGGGTCGAACACGAGCGCGCGGGCCAGCGCGATCCGCTGTTGCTGGCCGCCCGAAAGCTGCGCAGGACGGCGGTTGGCAAATTTGCCCATCTGCACCATGTCGAGCGCGCGCATGACCTTGGCCTCGCGCTCGGATTTGCCCATGCCCCGCACTTCGAGCGGAAAGGCGAGGTTCTCGCCAACCGTCATGTGCGGGAAAAGCGCATAGTTCTGGAACACCATCCCGATGCCCCGCTTGTGCGGCGGCATGTCGTTGATGTTCTTACCCGCAAGGCGGATCTCACCATGTGTCGCAGTTTCGAAGCCGGCAAGCATCATCAGGCAAGTCGTCTTGCCCGAGCCGGAGGGGCCGAGCATCGTCAGAAACTCGCCCTTGCCAATCGAAAGGTTCAGGTCTTTGACGACAAGCGTTTCGCCGTCATAGCTCTTCTGGACATGGTCGAATACGACGAATCCATCGTCGGTGGCAGCAGTGTTCAAATTCGGGCTCCCCGTCGGTTTTTTTGGTTCGTTAGCTCCCGTGCACCGAACTAAAGCAAGGGAATTTCAGGAATTCAACCCGCAATTCCATTCTGGCTCGTCAGTCTTTCCGCCCCCTCCGTTTCGGTCACAAAACCGTCAAAAAGCGTCGCCTTGCGCGCAGGCGGCGACCAGATTGCTCATGCTGCAAGAGCAAAATGCTCTACCGGGGGGAGTGCGAATAACGCGACGTCACGCAACCCAGGCGCGAGCGAATTGACGCAAGGAACCCCTAGAGCCGCGAATCACCTGTCGATTCGAGATGGAATGCTGTCCGGAACGTGCGAAAAGCGATGCCGCCAGAGCCAAAAAAGCATAGCCCGGACCAAGGTCCGGGCTATCGCGGCTTTCAGCCAATGGTGCGGTCGAGAAGACTCGAACTTCCACGGGAGTTACCCCACAGCGACCTCAACGCTGCGCGTCTACCAATTCCGCCACGACCGCACTGTCTTGGCTGGTGTGGCGGCGTATTAGCCGAGGCTTTCGCCGATGAAAAGCGGATTTTTCGCTCCTGATCGAAATTCTTTCCGGCTTAGAGCGCGCGCCTCGCAGGCACAGGCTTCGGGCGTAATTGCCTTGAGCGCGCGCGGCTCTTCCCCTAACTCGGAAGAGCTGACACCGGAGGCGCAGATGGTCGAGTGGATCCGTTCCGACACCCCCGTTCCCTATGAAGAGGCTCTGGCCTTCATGGAGGCGCGCGTGGCCGCGATTGCCGCAGGCACAACTGATGAGGCGATCTGGCTACTCGAACACCCGCCGCTCTATACAGCAGGCACCTCGGCCCGACGCGAAGATCTGGTCGATCCCGACCGCTTTCCCGTCCATGAGGCCGGCCGCGGCGGGCAATACACCTATCATGGCCCCGGCCAGCGCATCGTTTACGTCATGCTTGACCTTAACCGGCGCGGGCGCGACGTGCGCTGCTTCGTGCGCCAGCTCGAACGCTGGGTTATCGACACCCTGGCCGAGTTCAACGTGACCGGCGAAATCCGCGACGGGCGCGTGGGTGTCTGGGTCGCCCGCCCCGAGAAGGGTAGCGGCGCCGACGGCCACCCCGCCGAAGACAAGATCGCCGCCATCGGCGTCAAACTGCGCCGCTGGGTCAGCTTTCACGGCATCTCGATCAACGTCGAGCCGGACCTGAACCATTTCGCCGGAATCATCCCCTGCGGCATCCGCGATCACGGTGTCACCAGCCTTGTCGATCTGGGGCTTCCGGTGACGATGGAGGATCTGGACGCGGCGCTGGAGCGCAGCTTCGGGCCGGTCTTCGACAATGGTCGGACGCCGGACCGCTGCGAATGACGGAAATGTTGCTGACGCGACCTTTTGCCCCGTGGTAAGAGGGGGCAGCGCCCTTTAAGCGGCGTAACCGCCCTCCCGGCATCGCCGGGCCGAGATCAGTTATTAAGGAAGATGCGATGAAGATCAGCCTTTACGCCACCCTCGCCGCTATGGCCCTTGCCACCCCCTCCTTCGCCGGTGACGCAGCCGTCGGTGAAAAGACCTTTGCCAAGTGCAAGTCCTGCCACATGATCGTTGCGCCCGATGGGACCGAGATCGTCAAGGGCGGCAAGGTTGGCCCGAACCTCTACGGCATCGTCGGCCGCGCGGCCGCCTCGGTCGAAGGGTTCAAGTACGGCGACGGCCTCACGAAAGCAGCCGAGAACGGCCTGGTGTGGGATGAGGCGCTGATCGCAGAATATGTCGTCGATCCGACCAAGTTCATCGACACCCACGGCGGCGAAGGCAAGTCGAAGATGACCTTCAAGCTGGCCAAGGGCGGCGAAGACGTCGCGGCCTATCTGGCCTCGGTCGCACAGTAATCTCCTGCCCAGCAGGAACAGGCCCGGTCGGAGCAACCTCCGGCCGGGCCTTTCTTTTTCCGCTCGCCGCAGTGCCGCGACATTTTTTCGCAGTTTGCGCGCTTCTGTGATTGCTGCGCGACAATTTGCCCATTACCCTGCGCCGAAGCGGCCCGTGAACGGGAGATATCGGGCTGCGCGAAAAGGGAGATCAGTATGGCGGACGCAGCCGTTCACGGCCACGGCGACCATGACACTCGTGGGTTCTTCACCCGCTGGTTCATGTCGACCAATCACAAGGATATCGGGATTCTCTATCTCTTCACCGCAGGGGTCGTCGGCCTCATTTCGGTGATCTTCACCGTATACATGCGGATGGAGTTGATGGATCCGGGCGTGCAATACATGTGTGCCGAGGGCGCACGCTTCATCGCGTCGGATGCGGAATGCACCCCGAACGGGCATCTGTGGAACGTGATGATCACCTATCACGGCGTGCTGATGATGTTCTTCGTCGTCATCCCGGCACTGTTCGGAGGTTTCGGCAACTATTTCATGCCCCTGCACATCGGTGCGCCGGACATGGCCTTCCCGCGCCTCAACAACCTCAGCTACTGGCTTTACGTTGTGGGCGTCGCGCTCGGCGTGGCCTCGCTGCTGGCGCCGGGTGGCAACGGACAGTCGGGCTCGGGCGTGGGCTGGGTGCTTTACCCGCCGCTTTCGACCAATGAGGCCGGTTATTCGATGGACCTCGCGATTTTCGCGGTCCACGTCTCGGGCGCCTCGTCGATCCTGGGTGCGATCAACATGATCACCACCTTCCTGAACATGCGTGCCCCTGGCATGACGATGCACAAGGTGCCGCTGTTCGGCTGGTCAATCTTCGTGACCTCGTGGCTGATCCTGCTGTCGCTGCCGGTTCTGGCAGGCGCGATCACCATGCTGCTGATGGACCGTAACTTCGGCACGACCTTCTTCCACCCGGAAGGCGGCGGTGACCCGATCCTATATCAGCACATCCTGTGGTTCTTCGGCCACCCCGAGGTCTATATCATCATCCTGCCGGGCTTCGGCATCATCAGCCACGTCATCGCCACCTTCGCGCGCAAGCCGATCTTCGGCTACCTGCCGATGGTCTATGCGATGGTCGCAATCGGGGTTCTGGGCTTCGTCGTCTGGGCGCACCACATGTACACCGTGGGCATGTCGCTGCAGCAGCAGAGCTACTTCATGCTGGCCACGATGGTCATCGCGGTGCCCACCGGCGTCAAGGTTTTCTCCTGGATCGCAACGATGTGGGGCGGCTCGATCGAGTTCAAGACGCCGATGCTCTGGGCTTTCGGCTTCCTGTTCCTGTTCACCGTGGGCGGCGTGACCGGCGTGGTGCTGTCGCAAGCCCCGCTCGACCGCGTCTATCACGACACCTACTACGTCGTGGCGCACTTCCACTACGTGATGTCGCTGGGTGCGGTCTTCGCGATCTTCGCCGGTGTCTATTTCTGGATCGGCAAGATGTCGGGCCGTCAGTATCCGGAATGGGCGGGCAAGCTGCACTTCTGGATGATGTTCATCGGTTCGAACCTCATCTTCTTCCCGCAGCACTTCCTGGGCCGTCAGGGGATGCCGCGCCGCTACATCGACTACCCGGAGGCCTTCGCCTACTGGAACAAGATCTCGTCGATCGGCGCCTTCATCTCGTTCGCCTCGTTCCTGTTCTTCATCGGTATCGTGTTCTACACCCTCACCCGCGGTGCGCGTGTGACCGAGAAGAACTACTGGAACGAATACGCGGACACGCTGGAATGGACCCTGCCCTCGCCGCCGCCCGAGCATACGTTCGAGCAACTCCCGAAGCGTGAGGACTGGGATCACTCGCACGCCCACTAAGGCGCTTACAGATTGATGAACGGCCCCGGAGCGATCCGGGGCCGTTTGCATTCAGCCCCTTGGCAATGCCCGATGCGCAACCAGCGCAAGCACCGCCCAGATCACGATGCGCAGGCTCATCGCACCCACCGTACGCATCTCATAGGCACCACCCCCAGCGATGTGGAGTGCCAGCGCCGCACCCACGGCGAGGCTTGCAAGCACGATCGCCGCCGAGAGGGGCCGGGCAAAGCGCCGTGCGGCCCACATTCCCCAGCCCGCCGCCAGATAGGCAAAGCCCGCGAGGAAGTTGAACCACAGCACGAAGGGCACGACCGCCCCCATGTCCTTGCCACCAAACAGCGCGCCCCAGCCCGAGAACAGCGTTAACGCGCCAAACGCCAACGCCACTGCGCCAGCCACTTTCAGCCCTGTCGATTTCACCATCGGAAACCCTCCTCCGCTATCGAAAGGATAGCGGCAAGTGCCCCTTCACACGATGCGGCATGGACGCCCGCCAAGGCTTGCGCCCTGCCCCCCTGCGCCCTTAGGCTGCTCTGGCGCGAACGAGGGAGGCGATGCCCTACAGGTGGTCCGAAGACGAGGCCGGCACGGTCAGGCTGCGGCTCTGGCCCTATCGGTCGCTGCCCAGGCGCGGCTTCGTTGCCTTCATCGGCGTGACCGCCGGATTCCTTGCCGTGCCGCTCCTGGCCGTTCTGGGCTCAAAGATCCTCTGGGCTCTGCTACCCTTCCTGCTGGCCACGATCTGGGCGATCTGGTTCGCGCTGTCACGCTCTTACCGCTCGGGCGAGGTGCTCGAAGAGCTGACGCTGTCCGCTGAACGCATCACGCTGACCCACCGCGCGCCAAGAAGCGATCCGCTTATCTGGGAGACGAACGCCTATTGGGTTCAGCCGATGCTGCATCCGACCGGTGGGCGCGTGCCCGATTACCTCACCCTGCGCGGCGGACCGCGCGAGGTCGAGATCGGCGCCTTCCTGACCCCCGAGGAGCGCCGCGCGCTGTTTCGGGAACTCCTGCAACATCTGGCCGAACATCGCCACTCGGACCCCGGTGCGCAGGCATGAAAAAGGGGGCCGAAGCCCCCTTCGTCTATAGCTATTCCCGTGCAAGCACTCAGCCGAGCTTGTCCTTGACCATCGGCCCCACCGCGCCGAAATCCATCTGACCGGTGTATTTCGCCTTCAGTTCGCCCATCACCCGACCCATGTCGCGGATCGAGCTGGCACCGACCTTGGCGATGGCTTTGTCGATGGCTTCCAAGACTTCCTCGGCGCTCAATTGGCGCGGCAGGAATTCCTCGATGACGCGGGCTTCGCCGATTTCCTTTTCGGCCAGTTCAAGCCGCCCACCCTCTTCGAAGGCGCGTGCGGATTCCTGGCGCTGCTTGACCATCTTGCCCAGGATCGCCAGCACCTCGGCATCGCCGACTGAGCCCCCGTCGCCCGTGCCGCGCAGCGCGATCTCGCGATCCTTGATGGCCGCATTGATCAGGCGCAGCGTCGAAAGCCGCTCCTGCTCTTTCATCTTCATCGCATCCTTGAGCGCCGTGGCAATTCGCTCGCGCATGTCCATGGGGTCGTCCTCGTTTCAGAACCAAGAGCGCCAGAATAACCGTAAGCGCGGCCGGGTGCAATCTTGCTAACTTATTGATTTTATTACGCAACAGTAATAACCCTTACCCCCTTGACCCCGACGCCCTCCCCCCGTAGGTTCCAGCAGATTTTGCCCCGGGGAGTCGCGCCATGCCTGCAAGCCACCAGTCATCGGAAAAGCCCACCGCGCTGATCGCGCTGGCAGACGGGCAGCTGTTCTACGGCAAGGGTTTCGGTGCCGTGGGCGAGACGGTAGCCGAACTGGTGTTCAACACCGCCATGACCGGCTACCAAGAGATCATGACCGATCCGTCCTACGCCGGTCAGGTCGTCACCTTCACCTTCCCGCATGTCGGCAACGTCGGCGTGAACCCCGAGGATGACGAGACGACCGACCCGGTCGCCGCCGGTCTCGTGGTCAAATGGGACCCGACCGAGCCGTCGAACTGGCGCGCCTCGGAAAACCTCGTCCACTGGCTGGCCAAGCGCGGCCGGATCGGCGTGGGTGGCATCGACACCCGCCGCCTGACCCGCGCAATCCGCCAGCAAGGCGCGCCGCACGTGGCGCTGACCCACAACCCCGATGGCGAGTTCGACATCGAGGCGCTGGTCAAGAAAGCGCGCGAGTGGAAGGGCCTCGTCGGCCTCGATCTGGCCAAGGAAGTCACCTGCGCGCAGAGCTATCGTTGGGATGAGATGCTTTGGGCCTGGCCCGATGGCTATTCCAAACGCAGCGAGCCGGGCCTGAAGGTCGTGGCTATCGACTACGGCGCCAAGCGCAACATCCTGCGCTGCCTCGCCTCGGCGGGCTGCGATGTGACCGTTCTACCCGCGACGGCGACGGCGGAAGATGTGCTCGCGCTCAATCCCGACGGCGTGTTTTTGTCGAATGGCCCGGGCGACCCGGCCGCGACCGGCACCTATGCCGTGCCGATGATCAAAGGTGTGCTGGAGAAAGACCTGCCGGTCTTCGGTATCTGCCTTGGTCACCAGATGCTGGCCCTGGCGCTTGGCGCCAAGACCATCAAGATGAACCACGGCCACCACGGCGCAAACCACCCGGTGAAAGACCTCACCACCGGCAAGGTCGAGATCACCTCGATGAACCATGGCTTCGCCGTCGATGCGCAGACCCTGCCCGAAGGCGTGACCGAAACACATGTCTCGCTCTTCGACGGGTCGAACTGCGGCATCGCGATGAAGGATCGCCCGGTGTTCTCGGTGCAGTATCACCCCGAAGCCAGCCCCGGCCCGCAGGACAGCTACTACCTGTTCGACCGCTTCGCCGAGGCCATGCGCGCCCGCCGCAGCGCCTGATTGAATATATTCCACAAGAGCCCCCTTCGGCCTTCGCCGGAGGGGGCTCTTGTTTTGAATTAACGACTTATTAACCCTCTTTGGGAATGCTCGCCTCAGGCCCCCGCGCGGCCCCTATGGATGGCATGACCTCTGTGACACAGCTTCCGGTTGCTCTCGCTTCAGAACAGGCCATTCGGCCGATAGCCCCGATCGAGGCGCGCCCCTCCCTAAGTCAGATCTTGATGGAACGTGGGGCTGTTCAGCCGCTTGCGCTGCTGCGTGCCCTAGAAATCTGCAAGCGGCAGAATTTGCCGCTTGGCGAGGCGCTTCTGGCGCATGGCTTGGTCACCGAGGCGCAGCTGATCGCCGCACAGGCCGAGCTATTCGGCCTGTCGATCGTCGATCTTGCCGCGCAGCCGCCGGACCCGCGCCTGATCGACACCATCGGGGCCGCGCGCTGCCTGAAAGAACGCATCGTGCCGTGGCGGCGCATCGCGGGCGTCACGCTTGTCGCAACCGCGCACCCTGAGGGATTCGGACGGATCGACGAGGGCCTCACGGACACTCTTGGCCCCTGCCAAATGGTGCTTGCCGCACCCAGCACACTGGAAACGGCCATATTCGCCTGCCGTCGCACCGCACTGATCCGCCGGGCCGAGACCTGCGTGGCGCCGCACGAAAGCTGCCGCACCCTTGCCGGGGACCACGTGAGCCGAGCAGCCCTGGGCGCTGTTGTCGCACTGGCGATCGGCCTGTGGCTGATGCCATCGATCGTCTATGCGGCGCTCTTCGGTTGGGCGATTCTGACACTGATCGCGACCGTGGGCCTCAAGCTGGTAGCCTGGCTGGCCGAGATGCGGGCTCCCGAACGGCCAACCCCGCCCCCCGTGCCAACCAACAGCCTGCCGACCATCTCGGTCATGGTGCCGCTCTTTCATGAAACCGATATCGCACCACGCCTGATTGCCCGGCTTGAACGGCTCGACTACCCGCGCGAGCGGCTCGACATCGTTCTGGTCGTGGAAGAGGCCGACCGGATGACGCAGGCCGCGCTAACGCGCACAGAACTGCCGCGCTGGATGCGGATCGTCATCGTGCCCGAGGGCCCCATCAAGACCAAGCCCCGCGCCCTGAACTATGCACTGCCGCTGTGCCGAGGCTCGATCATCGGGGTCTATGACGCCGAGGACATGCCCGACCCGGCGCAGCTGCGCATGGTGGCGGCGCATTTCGCCGGTGCCGATCCGACGCTCGCTTGCCTTCAGGGGATGCTCGATTACTACAATCCGCGCACCAACTGGCTGTCGCGCTGTTTCACCATCGAATATGCGGCTTGGTTCCGCGCCATGCTGCCCGGCCTCGGGCGGCTCGGGCTGGTGATCCCGCTTGGCGGGACCACGCTGTTCTTTCGCCGCGAAATTCTGGAAGAACTGGGTGGGTGGGATGCACATAACGTGACCGAAGACGCGGACCTTGGGCTGCGTCTGGCGCGGCATGGCTACCGCACCGAGGTCATCCCCACCGTGACGCATGAAGAGGCGAACTGCCGCGCCCTGCCCTGGATCCGGCAGCGCTCACGCTGGCTCAAGGGTTATGCGATGACCTGGGCCGTGCATATGCGCAACCCTGTGCGCCTTTGGCGCGAACTGGGGGCGAAGCGGTTCATCGGGATCCAGATCCTGATGCTGGGCGGGTTGTCGCAATATCTGCTGGCGCCGCTGCTCTGGAGCTTCTGGTTGATGCCGTTTGGCATCTGGCACCCGATCGAGGCGCTGATGAGCCCGGCGATGATCCGCGCCCTCTTCGTCACCTTCACCGTGACCGAGATCATTCATATCGTCGTCGGGATCTGGGCGCTGCGCGGGCACGGCCATCGGTTCCTGATCCC
The DNA here is from genome assembly GCF_019264375.1 of Sedimentimonas flavescens. Taxonomy (GTDB): domain Bacteria; phylum Pseudomonadota; class Alphaproteobacteria; order Rhodobacterales; family Rhodobacteraceae; genus Rhodobacter; species Rhodobacter flavescens. The sequence continues at coordinate 20,311 of NZ_JAHVAI010000001.1, forward strand.
CTGGGTGCCGATGCTACACCTCTATTTCCCGCTCGGGGCTCTGGCGGGCTGGAAAGCGATCTACGAAGTCGTCGTCAAGCCGTTCTACTGGGACAAGACGGCCCACGGGCTTTACGACGCGCCGCAAGCCTCGCCGGGCAAGGCGCGCAGACTCAGTTGCGCCGCTGTCGTCCGCTTGCCGCGTCAAGCTTGAGCCGCGTCTCGAATGCCTTTGAGATATGCGCCCGCAGCGCGGTCGCAGCGCCATCTTCGTCGCCGTTGCGAATTGCGTCCACAATCGCCTGATGCTCGGCCAGCGCTGTCGCACCGCGCCCCTCGGCCGCAAGCGACGTCGTGGCAACCAGCGCCATCGTGCGGTGCACGAGGTCAAGTTGCTGCACCAGATACCGGTTGTGAGAGGCCAGGTGGATCTGCTTGTGGAACCGCTTGTTGGCCCGCGACAAAGCCACCGGATCACCGATATGCTTGCGGTCTTCTTCGACCATGTCCTGAAGCACGCGCACCTCTTCGGGGGCCGCGTGCTTGGCGGCCAGCCGTGCGGCCAGCGCTTCCAGTTCGGCACGCACCACGTACAGCTCGGCAAGCTGGTTGTGATCAAGCGAGGCCACGATCAGCGAGCGTCCGTCGCGCGCCAGCATCGATTGCGTTTCAAGGCGTTGAAGCGCCTCTCGCACGGGGGTGCGGGATACGCCGAAGCGCTCGGCGAGTTCCGATTCCACCAGCCGATCGCCCGGCCGGTACACTCCTGCATCTATCGCTTCGAGGATCAGCGTGTAAGCATCTTTCTGCATTGGTCTTTCCTTGCCCCGAGGCGCCGAACATTATGCGCGCGCTCAGGCGGTGGCAAGACGCCAATAAGTTGCAGTGCCGATTGCACTTGCACGGGCGTAGGGCTAGCCTGCCGCCATGCCCGCACAAGATTTCGCCCATGTGACCGATTGGGTCTTCGATCTCGACAACACGCTCTATCCGCCCGAAGCGCAGCTTTTCGCGCAAATCGAAGTGCGGATGACCGATTATGTCATGCGCGCTCTCGGAGTTGACCGCCCCGAGGCTGATCGGTTGCGCAGGCACTACTGGCAGCTTTACGGCACGACGCTGGCGGGCCTCATGCACGAACACGACGTTGATCCCGCCCCCTACCTGACGGATGTGCACGATATCTCGCTCGATCACCTGACGCCGGATCTCGCACTGCGCGACGCGATCACGGCCCTGCCGGGGCGCAAGATTGTCTATACCAACGGCTGCGCACCCTATGCCGAGCGTGTATTGGCCGCGCGCGGTCTGTCGGGCCTGTTCGATGGCATCTATGGGGTCGAGCATGCCGACTTCCACCCCAAGCCGCAGCAGCGTGCCTTTGAGACCGTTTTTGCCAAGGCGGGAATCACCCCGGCGCGCGCCGCGATGTTCGAAGACGACCCGCGCAACCTCACCGCGCCGTATGCTATGGGTATGCGCACGGTGCACGTGGCCCCCGCTCCGACCCGCGAACCGCATATCCAGCATCACACTCCGGACTTGCCGCGCTTTCTCGCTGCACTGCGGCATATCTGAGGTATATTTTTCTGCGCCTGCGACAAGATGGCGCGGTTACGCGCGCGCGCATGCTCGCTAGAAGACCCGTGCTGTCAGGGAGACAGCCCTTGGGAGACTTTGCCATGACCACGACCACCGCAGAGATTGCGCACGCCACCGAAGAGAACAAGCAGATCAAAGCATCGACGATGTATCTGCTCGCGCTGCTGGTCCTCGTGATCACGGGCGCCATGACTGCGGTTTTCGGCCTGGGCGGCCTGATCCTGACCGCCGTCGTTGCAAGCTGGGCCATCCTTGCTTTCCTCGTTCTGCTGACCGCGGGCGGCTGATCGCCTCCCTCGCCTCTGGCCTTCCGCCGCGCCGCCGCTAGAATGCGCGCAAACGGAGGATGCCCATGCCCGAACAAGCGATCCAGACCGATGTACTGATTTCCGGGGGCGGCGTAGCGGGCCTGACCGCAGCCGCTGCCTTCGGTGCGGCCGGTTTCACCACCATCTGCGTGGACCCGACCCCCCCGGTCACGACCGAGACCGACCCCGGCGCGGACCTGCGCACCACGGCCTTCCTGCATCCCTCGCGCAAAGTCCTCGAAAGCTCGGGGCTGTGGGAGCGGCTGGCCCCCTTTGCGGCCCCCCTCCAGATCATGCGGATCATCGACGCTGGCGGCGCCGAACCCGAAGCTCGGCTGACCCGCGATTTCGATGCCTCCGACATCTCGGACGAACCCTTCGGCTGGAACCTGCCGAACTGGCTGCTGCGCCGCGAGATGGTGGCGCGCCTTGCCGAACTGCCGCTGGTCGATTTCCGCCCCGGCGTGGCGACCACGGGCCTTGTCACCCGCGAAACCGGGGCCGAGGTAAGCCTGTCGGATGGCAGCCGTGTCACCGCGCGGCTGGTTGTCGCCGCCGACGGGCGCAACTCGTTCATCCGCGAGGCCGCCGGCATCCCGGTCAAGACCACGCGCTATGGTCAAAAGGCGCTTGCCTTTGCCGTCACGCACCCGATCCCGCACAACAACGTTTCGACCGAGATCCACCGCTCCGGCGGCCCGTTCACGCTCGTCCCCCTGCCCGACCGCGACGGCAGCCCCTCGTCGGCCATCGTCTGGATGGAGCGCGGTGCCGAGGCTGAACGCCTCGCCGCCCTGCCCGAAGCCGAGTTCGAGGCTGCTATGAATGCCCGCTCGACCGGCATCCTCGGCCCGCTCACCTTGGTCACCCGCCGCTCGGTCTGGCCGATGATGACGCAGATCGCGTCGAGTTTCACAGCGCAGCGTGTGGCGCTCATCGCCGAGGCCGCCCATGTCATCCCGCCGATCGGTGCGCAGGGGCTGAACATGTCGCTCGCCGATCTGACCTGCCTGCTTGATCTATGCGAGAAAGACCCCGCCCATATCGGCGAGCCTGCCATGCTGGCCGCCTATAACCGCCGCCGCTGGCCCGAGGTTAAGGCGCGCGAAATCGGGATCGACTTGCTGAACCGCGCCTCGATGGTTGAGTCCCGCCCGCTGCGCGACCTGCGCGCTGCCGCCCTTGGCGCACTCTACAGCCTGAAACCTGTTCGCAAGACATTGATGCGCGCGGGTCTGGGCGTGCGCTGACCAGGCCAAGCGGCGCGGGCGCGTAGTGGCATCAACTCTCGGCTCGCGCATCCGAAGGCCAAAGCAAAGCCTGAAATCAAGGCTTTATGCCTGAAGAGCCCGCACAACGGAGATCACCCCAATGGTCCGGGCCGGCGCTCCTCGGACAGCACGACGTTGGCCTCGACCTGCCCCACGCCCGGAAGGGTCATCACACGGCGGCGCAACACGCGCTCGAAATCCGCGATGTCGCGGGCGCGCACTTTGAGCCGGTAATCGAACAGCCCCAGAACGTGCTGCACCACCTGCACCTCGGGGATGGCGGTTGCGGCGCGCTCGAAATCCTCAAGGCTGACGCGCCCCTTGGTCGCCAGCTTGATCCCGAGGAATACCGTCACCCCAAAGCCAAGCGCCTCCGGGTCGATCAACAACCGTCGCCCCGCCAGAATGCGCGCATCCTGAAGTCGCTTGATCCGCCGCCAGCAGGCCGGCTGCGACAGGCCCAATTGCCGCCCCAAGGCACCGGCGCTGATCGTGGCATCAGCAGACAACGCCCGCAGGATCGCCCGGTCGGTATCGTCGAGCGCAATCATAGCGGCAACTCCGGGCTGTCCTTGATAGTGGAGATCAGCATCAGCGCGTCGGTATCAGCGATATGCGGCAGGGTCAGGATGCGGGTGCGGTAGATCTCTTGGTAATGCGGCATGTCGCGGGCGATGACGTTCAGGCGCACATCGGTCTGACCAAGGAAGGTCTGGATTTCCAGAACCTCGGGCACCTCGCGCGCGGCGGCGATGAACTCGTCAAAAGCGCGCGGATGCGTCTTGTCGAGGGTGAAGCGCAGGCTCACCTCGACCTCCCACCCAAGGGCGCGCCAGTCGATCACGGCCTGCTCGCCCAGGATCACGCCGCCCTCGCGCATCTTCTCGACCCGGCGCCAGCAGGTGGCGGCGGTCACGCCCGCCCGCTCGGCCAGCTCGGCCATGGCCAGACCGGGATCGGCCAGCATCTGCCGCAGAATGCGCCGATCCGTATCATCTACATGCATGAATTTTTCACCTATAGCGCCAGCTGCGCATGACTTTTATCGCCATAAGGAAAAACTAGCAAATATTGAACGCTGTTTTGACGAAGAATCTCTATTCTGTCGCCATCAACCAATGGAGGACCGCCATGCGCGTGTACTATGATCGCGATTGCGATGTGAACCTGATCAAGGACAAGAAAGTCGCCATTCTGGGCTACGGCTCGCAGGGCCACGCCCACGCGCTGAACCTGCGCGACTCGGGCGCCAAGAACGTCGCCATCGCGCTGCGCGAAGGCTCGGCCTCGGCCAAGAAATGCGAAGCCGAGGGCCTGACCGTCATGGGTATCGCCGAAGCCGCCGCCTGGTGTGACGTGATCATGTTCACCATGCCCGACGAACTTCAGGCAGAGACCTACAAGAAATACGTCCACGACAACCTGCGTGAAGGCTCGGCGATCGCGTTCGCCCACGGCCTGAACGTGCACTTCGGCCTGATCGAGCCGAAGCCGGGCATCGACGTCATCATGATGGCTCCGAAAGGCCCGGGCCACACCGTGCGCGGCGAATACACCAAGGGCGGCGGCGTGCCGTGCCTGTTCGCGGTCCACAACGACGCGACCGGCAAGGCGCAGGACATCGCTCTGTCCTACTGCTCGGCCATCGGTGGCGGCCGCTCGGGCATCATCGAGACCAACTTCCGTCAGGAATGCGAAACCGACCTGTTCGGCGAGCAGGCCGTGCTGTGCGGTGGTCTGGTCGAGCTGATCCGCATGGGCTTCGAAACCCTCGTGGAAGCTGGCTACGAGCCGGAAATGGCCTATTTCGAGTGCCTGCACGAAGTGAAGCTGATCGTGGACCTGATCTACGAAGGCGGCATCGCGAACATGAACTACTCGATCTCGAACACCGCCGAGTATGGCGAGTATGTCTCGGGCCCGCGCATCCTGCCCTACGAGCAGACCAAGAAAGCCATGAAGGACGTCCTGACCGACATCCAAACCGGCAAGTTCGTGCGTGACTTCATGCAGGAAAACGCCGTCGGCCAGCCCTTCTTCAAGGCCACCCGCCGCATCAACGACGAGCACCAGATCGAGCAGGTCGGTGCTAAGCTGCGCGCCATGATGCCCTGGATCTCCAAGGGCAAGATGGTCGACAAGGCCCGCAACTAAGCTGCGATCATTCGCAATACCGGGGGCGCCTTGCGGGGCGCCCCTTTTCTTTCTAGGGTCGCCGCCAAAGGAGACACCCGATGGACATGCCGCAAAAAGAGCTCGACGCGATTGCCGCCGAACGCGCGAAAATCTTTACGCCGAAATGGTTTGCGCGACTGCTTTCAGGTCGCCTCAGCCCCGGCGACACGTTCTGGCTGGGCAATTACGGCATTCTGCTTTGGGTCGTGCCCGCGCTAGTGATGCTGGCAATGCTCATTGCGATCGCTGCCCCGGGAAACCTGGACAAGCTGGTTGTTGTAGGTTGCGCGGTGATCGGCTTCTATCGGCTGGCGATCCTGCGCGCCCAGCTGAGAACGAACCGCGCCACGCCCGGCCCGAAAGGCTGGCGCCGGGCGGGTGTGGTCTGGACGCTGCTTGAGGCGGCAGGGCTGCTGCTGATCGCTGGCGTGTTCATCTTCAGGCGCTGATCAGCGCGCCGTCGCCTCCTCGACCGCTGCCACGATCCCATCCACGGCCTGGGTCAGGACCGCCTCATCCTCGCATTCCGCCATGACGCGGATCAGCGGCTCGGTGCCGGACTTGCGGATCAGCAAGCGGCCCTTGCCAGCCAGATTGACCTCAGCTTCCGCTATCACTTTTCGAACATTATCTGTGCTCAGAGGCTCCTGTCCGGCCTGATACCGCACATTCTTCAACAACTGCGGAACCGTCTCGAATTGCCGCACCAGTTCCGAGGCGCGCAACCCCGTTTCCGCCATCGCGGCGAGGAACTGCAGCCCCGCCATCAGCCCGTCGCCCGTGGTGGCATAGTCAGTCATCACGATATGACCTGACTGCTCGCCGCCGAGGTTGAAGCCACCCTCGCGCATCCGCTCGACGACGTAGCGATCGCCGACCTTGGTGCGCTCAAGCCGCAAGCCGCGACCGTCAAGGAAGCGTTCCAGCCCGAGGTTCGACATTACCGTCGCCACCAGCGTGCCGCCCCGCAACTGGCCGGCATCGGCCCAACGGCTGGCAAAAAGCGCCATGATCTGGTCGCCGTCAGCCACACGCCCGGTCTCATCCAGGATCATCACCCGATCCGCATCACCATCGAGCGCGATGCCCAAATCGGCGCCATGGGCGACAACGGCCTCGGCCGCGGTCTGGGTGTAGGTCGAGCCGCATTTGTCATTGATATTGGTCCCGTTGGGGCTGACGCCGACAGGGATCACCTCGCAGCCAAGCTCCCACAGCACCTCGGGCGCGGCCTTGTAGGCAGCTCCATTCGCGCAATCGACGACAACCTTGAGGCCGCTCAGCCGTCCGCGCGCCGGGAAAGTCGTCTTGGCATATTCGACATAGCGCCCAAGCCCGTCATCGATGCGCTTGGCGCGCCCGATATTCATGGGCTGTGCAAGGCGGATCTCGCCCGCGACGATGGCCTCGATCTCTGCTTCAGCCTCATCCGACAGCTTGAACCCGTCAGGCCCGAAGAACTTGATACCGTTGTCCTTGGCCGGGTTGTGGCTGGCCGAGATCATGATGCCCAGATCGGCACGCATCGAGCGGGTCAGGTAGCCCACCGCGGGCGTCGGCACCGGACCGAGCAGCAGCACGTTCATCCCCGTCGAGGTCAGGCCCGCCGTCAGCGCGTTTTCCAGCATGTAGCCCGACAGGCGCGTGTCCTTGCCGATCACCACGCGATGCCGGTCCGAGCTGTCCTGACGGAAGTAACGCCCCGCCGCCGCGCCAAGACGCAGCGCCATCTCGGCGGTCATCGGCCAGCTATTGGCCTCGCCGCGCACGCCATCGGTGCCGAAAAGCTTTCTGCTCATTCCTCGTAACCCTCTGTTATGGCACGCCAGAGCCGCAGCCCCTGCGCGATTTCGGCCACATCGTGCACGCGGTGGATCTGCGCGCCCTGCCCTAGCCCCATCAGCGTGACCGCCAGGGTTCCGGGTGCACGAGCATCGGCCGCATCGGCCCCACCAATCGTGCCAATGAAGCGTTTGCGCGACACCCCGAGCAGGATCGGGCAGCCAAGCGCGTGGAACAGGCTCAACCCGCGCAAGAGCGTCAGATTGTGCTGGAGCGTCTTGCCAAAACCGATACCGGGATCGACCACGATCCGGTCGCGCAGAATGCCGCTGGCCTCGGCCAACTCAATGCGCTCTTCCAGGTAGTCATAGACGTCGAGCAGCACATCGCCATAGCTCGGGTCGTCCTGCATGGTTTCGGGCAAGCCTTGGGCATGCATCAGGCAGATCGGCAGGCCGGTGATCGCGGCCAGTTCCGCCATCGCCGGGTCAAACTCCATCGCCGAGACGTCGTTGAGCATATCCGCCCCGGCCTCAACCGCCGCATCGCCCACCATTGCCTTGCGGGTGTCGATGGAAATCGGGGCCGAGAGACCTTCATCGCGCAGCGCCGCGATGATCGGTGCGGTGCGCTCAATTTCCTCGTCCTCGGGCACTTCCTGCGCGCCGGGTCGGGTGGATTCGCCGCCGATGTCGAGAATATCCGCGCCTGCCGCGATCAGCGCCTCGGCACGTTCCAGCGCGGCGTCGAATTCGTCAAAACGCCCGCCGTCCGAGAAGCTGTCGGGCGTCAGGTTCAAGATGCCCATGATCTTGGGGCTTTCCATGCCCAGACCCGCCACGGGCGCACGGCGCGCGGTCAGGCGCTCGGCCACGTCAAAGGGCAGATGCGCGGCGGGGATGATCTCACGCGCGCCGCCACGGGCGATCTGCTCGACCTCGGTGAACCAGCCCCAGCCGCCGGCAAGGGTCAGCGCCTCATCGGGGCGCGCGGCATCGGTCTGAACAAGCGGACGATAATAGAGCTTTTCCATGCGCCCCTTTGAGCGCAAGCGCCCGGCCTTGGCAAGGCTCAGAGCGCCTTGCGCAGCACCGGCACGCGGCTTCCTGCCGGAACTGAAACATCCCCGTGAAGCTCCAGCCGCTCGGCGGCCATCTGTTCGGCCAGCCACAGCGACAGCGCCACCGCGTCACGCGCCGAGCCCTTCGGGCCATCCACGGCATCGAGCACGATCTTCGTGGGCGCCCAGACGACCATCTGGCCATGTTTCATCGCCCAGTCGATCTCGGTCCGGGTCGCGACGACGACACAGCGCGGATCGCGCGCGGCCAGAACCCAGGCGTTCTGTTCGATCGCCAGCAGGTCGATACGGCGCTGCGTCGGGCGTTGGCCAGTCTCGGGCAGCGCCAGATCGGGCAGACCGACCGTCAGGATCACCGGCGCTCCACCCGCCTGAAGCGCGTCGAGCCGCGCACCCAGATCCTCGGCCGCAATCGCCGCGTTCGACAGGTAGGCCACAACGGGATGCAGCGCCTCGGCACCGTGCTCGTCGCTTGTTTGCACCGGCAGGCCGACGCGCGAGCGCACGATCTCGACGCCAAGCGCGCCGGGGCCGCGATCGAGTTTTTCGATCCGCACGAAGACGCGCATTGACTGAGGTTCGGCCAGAATACGTTCGGCCACGCGCTCGGCCAGCGTTTCCAAAAGGTTAAGACGTTCTTCGGCCAGTTCTGAGGCAATCGCCTCGGTGATCCGGTCGTAGGACAGGATGCGGTCGACATCATCCTCAAGCGGCGTCGGCGCGGCGCGCACCTCGACCACGACGTTGAAGCGCAGACGCTGCGTGTGGCCGCGTTCCTGCTGGAACGCCCCGATATCGGCGCTGACGATATGGTCGCGCAGGCTGATGCGGTCGCGCGGATCCGCCGTCGCCGAGGCCAGCGCCCGCTCCTCGGGATGGGCAAAGGCAAGGGAAATATCGCTGGTCACTGGGCGCTCCGTTCCGTTCGGCGGGACTATAGAAAAAGGGTGGGCCAAGGCCCACCCCGAAACGTCACGCCAGCGGCTGTTCGCGACCTCAGTTCGAGGCGGTCTGCAGCGGCGCGCGGTAGAAGATATGCGCCCCGATCCGCGCAGTCTTGACGAAACGCTTGGACCAGGAGGGGCGCACGGCGGGCGTGTGGAAGTAGGTCGCGCCGTCCGTCAGATCGCGGGGCGCGCCATCCAGCATCGCCCGGGCGATCTTTTCGATGGAGGCGTAGACAGCGGCGTTGCGGATCGCGTCCGACTTGCCATCACAGACCCAGCTGAACTGGCATCCCCGGCTGTTGCCCTGATGGACAACGCCGCAAACCGTCTTGGGAAACTTCGGATCGTCTACGCGGTTAAGGATAACCTCGGCTACGGCCACCTGCCCGTCGACGCCCTCGCCGCGAGCCTCGTGGTAGACAGCCTTGGCAAGGCATTGGAATTGCTCACCCCCGGTCGCGGCGGGCTGGGTTTGCAGCCACTCCGCAGTGATCTGCGACGGCGCATCTTTGGCGCCCTTCGCACGAGGGGTCGTGGTGAGCGCGGTTATGCGACTCGCCGAGAGTGCGCCCAGACCCGAGCGCTCCTGCACCAGCATCGAAACCAGCCCCTGGGCTGGCATCCCCGAGGGATCATTCGACTGGCTTACCGTAACTTCGGCACGCAAGCCTCCGGCAAGGGCCAGGAGGACAACAGCGCCCCCCGTCCAGCTTTTCAGCACTGACATGTTTATCTTCCGATAAGGACAATCGCCCCGGCCGAAGCCGCGACGGGCACGCGTTAGCCCTTACGGGTAGAGATGTCTACCCGTTGATTAGAAAATAATCGGCCAGCGCCACAAAAGTGGCGGATTCTTGCCTATAGGGGGAGGTGATTCGCTTTCACGAACCATGTCCAACAGATACCCACAAGATTTTGTGAACGCCAGTGGTTTTGGAGGGTTTTTCTACAATCAGAAACCGTCTCTGCTCTTCGGTGCGAGCAGCGCGAAATGCGCCGCCGCCAGCCGGGCCACCGGCACCCGGAAGGGCGAGCAGGACACATAGTCGAAGCCCGCCGCCCGGCAGAAGGCGATCGATTCAGGGTTGCCGCCATGCTCGCCACAGACCGAGATGGTGATCTCCGGACTGGAGGAGCGGCCGCGCCCTGCCCCGATAAGCAACAACTCCCCCACACCCTCGACGTCGAGAATGTGGAACGGATCCTCGGCATAGACGCCCTGATTGACATAGGTGGACATGAAGCGCCCCGCGTCATCGCGCGAGAGGCCATAGGTCATCTGCGTCAGGTCGTTGGTGCCGAAAGAGAGGAAATGGGCGTGCTCGGCGATCTCACCGGCGCGCAGGGCGGCGCGCGGCGTTTCCACCATGACGCCAAGGCGATAGGTGAACTCAGCCTTCATCTCCATCTTGACGGCAGAGGCGACCGCATCGATCCGGGCCTTGACGATCTCGACCTCGCGCGCGGCGGAAACCAGCGGGATCATCACCTCGGGCACAACCGGGGCACCCCGGCGACTGGCTTCGACCGTTGCCTCGAAGATCGCGCGGGCCTGCATGTCGTAGATCTCGGGAACAGTCACACCCAGGCGAACGCCGCGCATCCCCAGCATTGGGTTGAACTCGCTCAGCGCTTCCACGCGGCGGGTCACTTCGGAGAGCGGGCGATCCAGCGCCTCGGCCAATTCGCGCATCCCCTCGCGGTCATGCGGCAGGAACTCATGCAGCGGCGGGTCGAACAGACGAATGCAGACCGGCAGGCCAGCCATGATATCGAACAGAGCCGTGAAATCCGCGCGCTGCATGGGCAACAACCGCTCCAAGGCCACACGCCGGTCATTGGCGGTATCCGCAAAGATCATCTCGCGCATCACCGTCAGACGGTCTTCGTCGAAGAACATATGCTCGGTCCGCGCAAGGCCGATCCCTTCGGCCTCGAACATGCGGGCGGTGCGGGCATCGTCAGGCGTATCGGCATTGGCGCGCACACCGATATCGCGCACGTTGTCGGCCCAGTGCAGCAGGGTGCGGAACCCGTCGTCCAGCGCGGGCTCAAGCATCTCGGCTGCGCCAACCAGAACCTCGCCGTTGGTGCCGTCGATGGTGATCACCTCTCCCTCGCGGAAGATGCGCCCGGCAGGGCCACGGAAGACACGTTCGCGCGGGTTGATCTGAATATCGGCACAGCCAACGATACAGGGTAGCCCGAGGCCACGCGCGATCACCGCCGCGTGCGAGGTCATACCCCCGCGCTCGGTCAGCACCGCGACCGAGGCGTGCATCCCGCGGATGTCTTCAGGCACGGTCTCGCGACGCACGAGGATACAGGGCTCGTCCCGCGCAGCCGAAGCCTGCGCGGCAGCGGCGGTAAACACGATCTTGCCGGTCGCGGCACCCGGAGAGGCACCAATCCCGCGCGCGATCCGGTCGCGCGGGGCGCGCGGATCGACCTGATAGTGCAGCAGTTCCGACAGCGCCCGCGGCTCGACGCGCAGCAGCGCATCCTCGCGCGAGATCACACCATCTTCGGCCAGCGCCACCGCGATCTTGACCGCCGCGCGCGAGGAGCGTTGCACCCGCACAGCGTCAATGATCGAGACCGCGCCGCCCTCGACCGCGAATTCCAGCTGCATCTCCTCGCGCAGACGCTCGCGGCAGGCATTGCCGTATCGCTTGAGATCCTCGAACACCTCGGGCGAGGCTTCCTCCAGCGAGGCCCCGCGCGGGTCGCGGGTCAGATAAAGCGTCTCGACAGCGGCCTTGCGGCCCTGGCTCTGGCCCCTGAAGCGGCCGGTGATGCGCGGCCCGCCGGTGACGGAATCCACGAATTGCATGGTCCCCGAGCCTGACAGCCCCGGACCGATCCCAAGCGCCATCTCCTGCACGACCAGCCCCAGAACGGCATCGACCGGCGCGCCCTTGGCCTGGCGCAGAAGCCGCGCGGTGGTGCCCTCCCAGGCGCGGGCCATCGAGCGCAGCACCTCGCCCATCTGGCGCGCGGGATCTTGCGGGAAAGGCTCGTCCATCTCGGCCTCATAGGCCGCCAGCGCCCGCGACAACGCGTCCGGACCCGGATCATCGTGGAACATGTCGGGATCGAGTCGCGCCACGTGGGTCGCGTAATTCTGCACGAAGCGCAGATAGAGCGCATCGGCCGCCTCGCGCCCATGGCTCTCGATCAGGTCCTTCTGCACAAGGTCGTTCATCCCGACGTTCAGCACCGTCCCCGGCCCGCCCCATTCGGGGTTCTCGGGGCTGGAGCGCACCGAAACCAGGAAATTCGGCCCGAAGGACGCGGCAATGGCTCGGGTGTCGGGCATCTGCCCCGAGGCGATGGCGCGCACGGTTTCGCAAGGAAGCGCAATGGTGCGCGGCACCGGCAGATCAAGCCGGATCAGGCGCTGAAGGCACTTTGCGCGCCAGCCGTGGCGCGCAACCATAACGTCCGCACCCGGCGAAAGCTCGACAAAGTCTTCAAGTTCTTCATGTTTCTGCATTGCAGCGCGCCCCTAAACCCCGTGCAGAATAGGCGGAAATCCGCCCCACGCAAGTGCGACAATCGGATGACGGGCAAAGGCGGCGTTCCGGCCGTTGCCGTAAGGGCACGGCCGGAACGAAAGGCTCAACCCTCGATACGGGTCAGATCGGCCACGCTCAGGCAAATCTGCCGGATGCGCGAGAGCAGATTGAGCCGGTTGCGGCGCACGATCTCATTGTCCGAGTTGATCTGAACGGCTTCGAAAAACGCGTCGATCGGGGCGCGCAGGGCGGCCATGGCGCCCATGGCGGCGCCGAATTCCTCGGCCTGCATCGCGGGGCCAATGGCGGCCTCGGCGGCGTCGAGCGCGGCGAACAGCGCGCGTTCCTCATCGCTTTCGGCGAATTTGGCGTCGGCACCAAAGCTGTATTCAACCCCGTCCTTGGCCTCGGCCTGAGACAGGATGTTATTGGCGCGCTTGAAGCCCTGGATCAGGTTGCCGCCATCTTCGGTCTTGAGGAAGGCCGAAAGCGCCTCGGCCCGCTTGACGACCAGCGTCAGGTCATCCGAGCCGGGCATCGCCAGCACCGCGTCGATCACGTCGTGACGAATGCCCTCGTCGCGCAGGTGGACCTTGAGACGGTCGTGGAAGAACGAGAGGAGGTCTAGCGCCCTCACGTCCAGCTTCCTCCCGGAAGCATCCGGCACGAGAAGTGTGTATGTCCCGCCCAAACCACCGGCGGCTTCATTTCGAGATCCGTCGACGGACACAAAATGCTCTGAAAGCAGCGGCCCGAGGTTCGCTCTGAACTGCTGGCTGAGCACCAGCCGGATCACCCCAAGCGCTGCGCGGCGCAGGGCGAAGGGGTCTTTCGAGCCCGTGGGCTTCTCGTCGATGGCCCAGAAGCCAGTCAGCGTGTCGATCTTGTCGGCCAGCGCCACGGCCACGGTCACCGGCTCGCTCGGGACTTCATCCGAGGGGCCAAGCGGCGAATAGTGGCCCTTGCAGGCTACGGCGACGGCCTCGGGCAGTCCCGCCGCGCGGGCGTAATAGCTGCCCATAAGCCCCTGAAGTTCCGGGAATTCCCCCACCATGGCCGAGCGCAGGTCGGCCTTGGCCACCCGCGCCGCCTCGGCCGCGAGATCGGGTGAGGCGCCAACCAGCGGCGCGATCTCGCGCGCCAGCGCCTCGATGCGTTCGATCCGCGCGGCCTGGCTGCCCAGTTTGTTGTGGAAGGTCACGTTGGCCAGGCCCGCGCCCATGCCCTCCAGCCCCTCGGTCTTGACGATGCGCAGATCGTGTTCCCAGAAGAACTTGGCATCCGACAGACGCGCCGAGAGCACCTTGAGGTTGCCCTTGAGGATCGTCGCGCCATGATCGGCGGTTTCGCGGTTGGCGACGGTGACGAAGCCCTCGATCCGGCCGGTCTTGGGGTTCTTCACCGAGAAGAATTTCTGATGTTCCTTCATCGAGGTTTGCAGCACCTCGGGCGGCAGCGCCAGGAACTCATCGGCAATGTCGCCCAACAGTGCGACGGGCCACTCGACCAGCCCGGCAACCTCGGCCAGCAGGCCGGCATCCTCGACCAGCTCAAGCCCGCGCGCGAAGGCCAGCGTCTTGGCCTCGTGCCAGATCATCTCTTCGCGCTCGGCGCTGTCGAGGACGACCTTGGCGGCTTTCAGCTTGGCGGCGTAATCGTCAAAGCTCGACACCGCGAAGCGGCCCGGCGCCATGAAGCGGTGCCCTTCGGTGGTGTTGCCCGACACGATGCCGTCCACGTCGAGCGGCACAACCTCGGCCCCGGCCTCGCTCGTCAGGATGCACAGGATCGAGTGCAGCGGGCGCACCCAGCGCAGGCTGCCCGCGCCCCAGCGCATCGACTTCGGCCAGGGGAAGTTGCGGATCGTCTTTTCCAGCACCTCGGCCACGATCTCGGGCGCGGCGCGGCCGGGCTTTTCGACCACGGCGAAATAGACCTGCCCCTTCTTGTCGTCGCGCACTTCAAGCTGTTCAAGCGTCAGCCCGGTCGAGCGCATGAAGCCCTCGATGGCCTTTTCCGGCGCGCTGGTCGCGGGGCCCTTGCGTTCCTCGCGCAGGGTGGGGCTTTCGAGGCTGAGCCCCTCGATCGCCAGACACAGACGGCGCGGGGTCGAGAGCGCCTCGGCATGGGCGTAATGCAGCCCGGCCTCGACCAGCCCGTCGGTGACCAGCTTCTTCAGGTCCTCGCGGGCCTTTTTCTGCATCCGGGCGGGGATTTCCTCGGAGAAGAGTTCAATTAGAAGATCAGCCATGTCACTTCTCCGCTTCGTCGTTCAGCTGATGCCAGGCATAGGCGCGGCCATCGGGATAGATTGCAACGACCCGGTCAACGCCGGGCTTGATGTCATGCTCAGAGAGGAAGGCGACCGCGGCGCCCGCCTCAAGATCGGCACCGATGCGCGCGGCATCGAAGCAGCCGAACCAGCCGGGCGCGTTGAGCGGCGTGGCCGCCTCATAGACCTCGAAGGTCTCGGTCAGCAGCGCCAGCGACAGCGGCGTGCGGAAGCAGCTGCGAAACCGCAGAGGCGAGCTGTCCGCGTCGATGCCCTCAAAACCTTCGGCCAGGATCGGCTCGGGCTGGCCGGTCACGACCGAAGTCAGCCGGATCTCGGCTGCGGGCGCGGTGGCCTCCAGCTTGTCGTAAAAGCCGTAAACCTGGAGATACCAGACCGCAGCCCCCGTGATCAGCGCACTCAGCACGATCGCACCCCCGACCAGCTTGCCATTCACGCCGTCACCTCGGCGGTCCAGCCGCCGGCCTCGGTCTGCACGAAGGCATCAGCGCATTTCTTGGCCAGCGCGCGCACGCGGCCGATATAGGCCTGCCGCTCGGTGACCGAGATCACACCGCGCGCGTCGAGCAGGTTGAAGAGGTGGCTGGCCTTGATGCACTGGTCATAGGCCGGGTGCGCCATGACGATGCGCTTGCCCGAGTTCGGATCGGCGGCCTCGAAGGCCAGCAGGTGCTCGCACTCGGCCTCGGCATCCTCGAAATGGCGCAGCAGCATCTCGGTCGTGGCGCCGTCGAAATTGTGGCGGCTGTATTCTTCCTCGGTCTGGCGGAAGATGTCGCCATAGCGCAGCGGGATCGGCGCTTCGGGCGCATTGAAAGGCATGTCCATGACGTGATCGATGCCCAGAACATACATGGCAAGGCGCTCAAGCCCGTAGGTCAGCTCGCCCGAGACCGGCTTGCAGTCATGGCCGCCGACCTGCTGGAAATAGGTGAACTGCGACACTTCCATGCCGTCGCACCAGACCTCCCAGCCCAGACCCCAGGCGCCAAGGGTCGGAGATTCCCAGTCATCCTCGACAAAGCGGATATCGTGCAGATCAAGGTCGATGCCGATGGCTTCGAGCGAGCCCAGATACAGTTCCTGCAGGTTCGGCGGGCTCGGTTTGATCAGCACCTGGTATTGATAATAGTGCTGCAGGCGGTTCGGGTTCTCGCCATAGCGCCCGTCGGTCGGGCGGCGCGAGGGCTGAACATAGGCCGCAGCCCAGGGGCGCGAGCCAAGCGCGCGCAGCGTGGTGGCCGGGTGGAACGTGCCCGCGCCCACTTCCATGTCATAAGGCTGCAAGACCGCGCAGCCTTTCGACGCCCAATAGTTCATAAGGCGCAGGATAATTTCCTGGAACGAACGGGGGGCTGCGGGTTTCGTCATGGCTCACCTTTTGCTGAAAGCGCCCTCTCTCTAGGCAAGGGGCGCGCGGGGGTCAACGGGGGCAAGGGGGCGCGTGGCCACACTGCGGGCAAAAAGCTTCGCTTTGGGGGTGACGCGGGCGCAAGAGTTGCTAACTTGCCCGCATAAAGGCGAAGGCCAGAAAGAGGTTTTGAGGCATGAGATTGGTGCGCAGGTCGGTTTCGGTAGTGGTGGCGGCAAGTCTGACCGGGATGGTCTGGACCGGAACCGCATGGGCGGAGCCCGCCTGGGTCCAGATCGAGGCGCGCCCCACGCTCGACCAGGCGCAAGAGCGCGCGCGCGATTGGTCCACGATCCTGCCTGCGGTCTCGGGCTTTGCGATGTCTACCGGCTGGTATGCCATCGCCCTTGGTCCCTATGCCGATGAGGCCGAAGCCGATTCGCAACTGCGCGTTCTGCGCGGCGAGCGGATGATCCCGCCTGACAGCTATGTCTCGAACGGCAGCCGCTTCCGCGAGCAGTTCTGGCCCGCGGGCGCGGCCCCTGCCCCGGTGGCAGAACCCGCCGCGCCCGTCGCGGTAAAACCTGCCCCCGTTGAGTTTCCGGCAGCCGAAGCACCCGCTGCCGAGACACCGGCCCCAGTTGAAACACTGGCCGAGTCCCGCAGGCTCGAGGCTGCGCTGAGTGCCGCGACGCGGATGGAAATTCAATCCGCTCTGCAATGGCAGGGCTTCTACAGTTCGACCATCGACGGCGCTTTTGGCCGGGGAACCCGCGCCTCGATCGGCGCTTGGCAGCAGGCCAATGGTTATGAGGCGACCGGCGTTCTGGCCTCGGCGCAGCAGGCGCAACTTCTGGGCGCTGTGGCTGCGGAGCGCGCGGCCCTTGGCCTGACTGCCATCGACGAACCCGAAGCCGGGATCGCCATCGAATTGCCGTTGGGGCTGATCGAGTTTGACCATTACGATGCGCCCTTCGTGCATTACCGCGCCAAGGACGGCTCGGGCGTGACCGTGCTGCTGATCTCGCAGCAGGGCGATCAGAACAGCCTGTTCGGCCTTTACGACGCGATGCAGACGCTCGAAATCGTGCCCATGGTGGGGGAGCGCAAGCGCGAACGCGCCTCCTTCCTGCTGACCGGGCAGAACGAGCGCATCCACTCCTATACGCAGGTCGGGCTTTCGGGCGGCCTGATCAAAGGCTTCACGCTGGTCTATCCGGCCGATCAGGCGGACCGCATGGCGCGCGTGCTAGAGGCGATGAAGGCAAGCTTCCGGCCGCAGGGCAAGAAGGCGCTGGATGCGACCCTTGGCAAGCCTCTGGCGGTGGAGCGCTCGGCGTTGATGGCCGGTCTGGACCAGCGCCACCCGGAATTCGCCCGCTCGGGCTTTTTCATCGCGGCCGATGGGGCCGTGCTGACCGCTGCCGCCGGGTTGCAAGCCTGCGGGAGGATCACGGTCGAGGATCATCTGGCCGATCTGGCCTATGCCGATGAGGCGCTTGGGCTGGCCGTGTTGCGGCCGCAAAAGCCGCTGGCCCCGGCAGCCGTCGCCGCCTTCCAGCCTGCCGAGCCGCGCCCCGGCGGAGAAATCGCCGTGGCAGGCTTTTCCTACCCCGAGGCGCTCTCGGCCCCGGTGCTCAGCTTCGGCACGCTGTCCGACATCAGTGGCCTTTCCGGCGAGGCCAGCCGCGCGCGTCTAGCGGTGCGCACGCTGGCAGGGGATGCGGGTGGCCCGGTTCTGGATACGACCGGCGCGGTCGTGGGGATGCTGCTGCCCACCGAGGCCACGCCCGACAAGCTGCTGCCCGAGGATCTGGCACAGGCCCTGCGCAGCTTCGACATCGTCGCGCGGCTGACCGAGAACGGCTATGCCCCCGCCGCTTCGGAACCTTCGGGTTCCATCGCGGCCGAGGATATCGCGGCACTCGCGCAGGACATGACCGTCCGCGTCGCCTGCTGGAAGTGACCCCTGCCGGGGGGCCGCGCGCCCCTCAGGCCCGCCAGAAGCGCGGCAGCAACAGCACGAAGACCGACATCAGCTCCAGCCGTCCAAGGAACATGCCGATCGACATCAACCATTTGGCGGATTCGGGGAAGGCGTTGATAGCGCCATTGCCCGACACCTCCGGCCCCCAGGCCGGCCCCACATTGGCGATAGCGGTCCAGGCTGCGGTCATGGCCGTCTTGGCCTCTAGACCGGTCAGCGACAGCCCCACGATCAGCAGGCCGAAGGTCAGAATGAACAGCGAAAAGAACGCGATGACCGAGTTCACGATCTCGTCCTCGACCGGCCTGCCCGAATAATTCACGCGCGCCACGCGATGCGGGCTGTGCAACCGCCGGATCTGGGTCTTGATGGCCTCGAACAGGATCAGGTAGCGGAATACCTTGACCGAGCAGCCCGTCGAGGACGTGCAGCCCCCGATCAGCCCGGTGATGATCAGCACGACAAAGGCCAGATGCCCCCATTTCGTGATGTCCTCCGAGGCATAGCCTGTCCCGGTGAAAATCGAGACGACGTTGAACGTCACCTCGCGCAGGGTAGGCCAGAACTCGGCCTCGTGTCGGAACAACCGGTAAAGCACGATCACCGCGATGGCATAAGCATGCCAGCGCAGGAAGGCGCGCACCTGCGGATCGCGCCAGAGCGGCGCAACATTTCCCTGCGCCATCTGGACAAAACGGATGAACGGCATGGCGGCCAGCAGCATGAAGACCGAGGCCGCATATTCCGGCGCCCCGGTATAGACCGCAAAGCTGGCATCATAATTCGAGAAACCGCCGGTCGATACCGTGGTCAGCGCGTGCACCGCCGCGTCGAAGGTCGTCATTCCAAGCGCGCCATAGACCAGCGCGCAGGCCAGCGTCAGCCCCACATAGATGCGGATCAGCGCGCGCGAGATATCCATGGCGCGCGGCAGGATCTTGCCCAAGGTGTCAAAGCCTTCCGAGCGGAAGAACTGCATCCCGCCGACCTTCATCACCGGCAGGAAAATCATCGCCACGATGATGATCCCCAGACCACCCAGCCATTGCAGGATGCCCCGCCACAGGTTCGCGCCCGCGGGTAGCGCATCCAGTTCGGGGATCGCCGTGGTGCCGGTGGTCGTCAGGCCGGACATCGCCTCGAAATAGGCGTCGGTGAAACTCAGCCCCGGCGCGCCGATCATGAAGGGCAAGGCCCCGAAGGCTGGCAGGATCGCCCAGACGGTCGCCGTCATCAGGAAGCTTTGCGGAATAGTCAGCATCTGTCGCATTCCGCTGGCCGAGGCCATCGCCAGCAGCCCACCGGCTGTTGCGCTGATGATCGCGGCCTCGACGAAGGCGCGCCAGTGCTCGTCCCCCGACATGTAATCGACCAGAGCCGGAATCAGCATCGCCAACCCCAGAACCGCTGCAAGCAATCCGATGATGTAGCCCACGGGGCGCAAATCTATCATGCGCCTTGCTTGCCCGTGTGGTCGGCGCACTGTCAATAGCGCCGGGCGTGTCGCAATAGCGCGGGTTACGTCGTTCATGGTCTATTCACCTCCCCCACGCGGCGGTAAACTTTGCAAAACGGCGGAAATTGGTCAGTTAATTTGCTCAATTTCGCAATTTTTTCTTGCGCTGCACCGCAGCAGGGCTAGGGTTTGCGCCATCAAGACGGGGGAGAACTGCCATGTTCCGTAAGATTCTGGTCGCCAACCGGGGCGAAATTGCCATCCGCGTGCTGCGTGCCGCGAACGAGCTGGGCAAGAAGACCGTCGCGGTCTATGCCGAGGAAGACAAGCTCAGCCTGCACCGCTTCAAGGCGGACGAAGCCTATCGCATTGGCGAAGGCCTCAGCCCGGTCGGCGCCTACCTCAGCATCCCCGAGATCATCCGGGTCGCCAGGGAATCGGGTGCGGATGCGATCCACCCCGGCTACGGCCTGCTGTCCGAGAACCCCGATTTCGTCGAGGCCTGCGCCAAGGCGGGCATCACCTTCATCGGCCCCAAGGCCGAAACCATGCGCGCCCTTGGCGACAAGGCCTCGGCGCGGCGCGTGGCGATCGCGGCGGGCGTGCCGGTCATCCCCGCAACCGAAGTGCTGGGCAACGATTTCGACGCGATCAAGTCGGAAGCCGCCGAGATCGGCTATCCGCTGATGCTCAAGGCCAGCTGGGGCGGCGGCGGTCGCGGCATGCGCCCGATCCTGGGCCCCGATGAGCTGATCGAAAAGGTCCGAGAAGGCCGCCGCGAGGCCGAGGCCGCCTTTGGCAACGGCGAGGGCTATCTGGAGAAGATGATCCTGCGCGCGCGCCACGTCGAGGTGCAGCTTCTGGGCGACACGCATGGCGATCTCTATCATCTCTATGAGCGCGACTGCACCGTGCAGCGCCGCAACCAGAAAGTCGTCGAGCGCGCGCCCGCCCCCTATCTGAGCGCCGAACAGCGCGCCGAGGTTTGCGAGCTTGCGCTCAAGATCGGCCGCGCGGTCGGCTATCAGAACGCAGGCACCGTCGAATTCCTGATGGATATGGACAGCCAGCAGTTCTACTTCATTGAGGTGAACCCGCGTGTTCAGGTCGAGCATACCGTGACCGAGCAGGTCACCGGCATCGACATCGTGCAGGCGCAGATCAAGATCGCAGAGGGCGCGACGCTGGCCGCAGCGACCGGCGTGCCCGCACAGGCCGACGTGCGCCTGAACGGCCATGCGCTCCAGTGCCGCGTGACGACCGAAGACCCGCAAAACAACTTCATCCCCGACTATGGCCGCCTGACGGCCTATCGCTCGGCCACCGGCATGGGCATTCGCCTCGATGGCGGCACCGCCTATGCGGGGGGCGTTATCACGCGCTACTATGACTCGCTTCTGGTCAAGGTCACCGCATGGGCGCAGACGCCCGAGCAGACGATCACCCGCATGGACCGCGCCCTGCGTGAATTCCGTATCCGGGGCGTCTCGACCAATATCGACTTCGTCATCAACCTGCTCAAGCATCCGACCTTCCTGGACATGAGCTACACGACGAAGTTCATCGACACGACGCCCGAGCTGTTCCAGTTCAAGAAGCGCCGGGACCGGGCGACCAAGATCCTGACCTAT
The DNA here is from genome assembly GCF_019264375.1 of Sedimentimonas flavescens. Classification (GTDB taxonomy): domain Bacteria; phylum Pseudomonadota; class Alphaproteobacteria; order Rhodobacterales; family Rhodobacteraceae; genus Rhodobacter; species Rhodobacter flavescens. Next base: position 41,692 of record NZ_JAHVAI010000001.1, read on the forward strand.
ATCGCCGACATCTCGGTCAACGGTCACCCCGAGACCGCAGGCCGCCCGAAACCCGCCGCCGAGGCCAAGCCGCCGCGCCTGCCCGAGTTGAAAGGCCCCGTGCAACCCGGCACCCGCGATCTGCTGGACGCCCAGGGGCCGAAGGCCGTGGCCGACTGGATGAAGGCGCAAAAGAAGCTGCTGCTGACCGACACCACGATGCGCGACGGGCATCAGTCGCTGCTGGCCACCCGGATGCGCTCGATCGACATGATCAAGGCCGCGCCCGCCTATGCGGCGAATTTGGGCGACCTCTTCTCGGTCGAGTGCTGGGGCGGGGCGACCTTCGACGTGGCCTACCGCTTCTTGCAGGAATGCCCCTGGCAGCGCCTGCGCGACATCCGCGCCGCCATGCCGAACATCATGACCCAGATGCTGCTGCGCGCCTCGAACGGCGTGGGCTACACGAACTACCCCGATAACGTGGTGCAGTTCTTCGTGCGTCAGGCCGCAACCACCGGGGTTGACGTGTTCCGCGTCTTCGACAGCCTGAACTGGGTCGAGAACATGCGCGTCGCCATGGATGCCGTGGTCGAGGCCGAGAAGGTCTGCGAAGGCACGATCTGCTACACCGGCGACATCCTGAACCCCGACCGCGCGAAGTATGACCTAAAATACTATGTCGGCATGGCCAAGGAGCTTGAGGCCGCGGGCGCCCATGTTCTGGGCCTGAAAGACATGGCCGGCCTGCTCAAGCCCGCTGCCGCGCGGGCGCTGATCAAGGCGCTCAAGGATGAGGTCGATCTGCCGATCCACTTCCACACCCATGACACCTCGGGTATCGCGGGGGCGACGATCCTTGCGGCGGCCGATGCGGGCGTGGATGCGGTCGACGCGGCGATGGACGCCTTCTCGGGCGGCACCTCGCAGCCCTGCCTTGGCTCGATCGTCGAGGCGCTGGCACATACCGAGCGCGACACCGGCCTCGACATCGACGCGATCCGCCGGATGTCGAACTACTGGGAAGGCGTGCGCCACCAGTACACGGCATTTGAAAGCGGGCTCGAGGCCCCGGCCTCCGAGGTCTACCTGCACGAGATGCCCGGCGGCCAGTTCACCAACCTCAAGGCGCAGGCGCGTAGCCTCGGGCTTGAGGAACGCTGGCACGAGGTGGCGCAGGCCTATGCCGACGCCAACCAGATCTTTGGCGACATCGTCAAGGTCACGCCGTCCTCGAAAGTCGTGGGCGACATGGCGCTGATGATGGTGGCGCAGGGCCTGTCCAAGGCCGACGTGCTCGACCCGGCCAAGGACGTGGCCTTCCCCGACTCGGTCGTGGACATGCTGCGCGGCAACCTGGGCCAACCGCCCGGCGGCTGGCCCGAGGGTATCACCCGCAAGGTGCTGAAGGACGAGACCCCCTCGACCGAGCGCCCGGGCAGGCACCTGCCCGCCGTGGACCTTGAGGAAACCCGCGCCAAGCTTTCGGCCGAGTTGAATGGCTTTAACGTCGATGACGAGGATCTGGCGGGCTACCTGATGTATCCCAAGGTCTTCCTCGACTACATGGGCCGCCATCGCCAGTACGGCCCGGTGCGCACCCTGCCGACCCCGGTCTTTTTCTATGGGATGGAGCAGGGCCACGAGATCTCGGCCGAGATCGACCCCGGCAAGACGCTCGAGATCCGCTACCAGACCATGAGCGAGACCGACGAGGCGGGCGAGGTGAAGGTCTTCTTCGAACTCAACGGCCAGCCGCGCGCGGTGCGCGTGCCGAACCGGGCTGTCAAGGCCCAGACCAAGGCACGCCCCAAGGCCGAGGCCGGCAACGCCAACCACCTCGGCGCGCCGATGCCCGGCTCGGTCGCAAGCGTGGCGGTTACGCTTGGCCAGAAGGTCCATGCGGGCGATCTGCTGCTGACCATCGAGGCGATGAAGATGGAGACCGGCATCCACGCCGACCGGACGGCGGTGGTGAAAGCCCTGCACGTCACCCCCGGCGCGCAGATCGACGCCAAGGATCTGCTGATCGAACTGGAATGACCCCGACGGCCCGCCCAACGGCGGGCCGTTTCCTTTCCGCGAGGCCCCATGATCACACCGCTTTACGCCCTGCCCCTTACGGCGCTGTTCATCGTGCTTTCCGCGCGGGTCATCAATTACCGCAAGGCACAGCGAATCTCTCTGGGCGACGGCGATGACCCCGAGCTGCGAGGGCGCGTGCGGGCGCATGGAAATTGCGCCGAATTCGCGCCGATGGGGCTTGTTCTGCTCCTGATGGCCGAGCTTGCGCAGGCCCCTGCCCCGGCGCTGCATTTCGCGGGCACAGCCCTGCTGACGGGTCGCGTGCTGCACGCATGGGCCATCGGCTGGCGCGGCCCCTTCGCCGCGCGGGTCGCCGGGATGGTGCTGACCTTCCTGTCGCTTGCCGCCGCGGCGCTTGCCGCGGTTCTGGCCTGATCCCCGTGCGGACCGGACGGGAAAGTTTTTTCACGGGTCGCGCGAATTTTCCTCTTGCAGGCCCCCGCTCTATCCCCTAAATCCGCCTCCACCGAACCGGTAGCGCGGGCGTAGCTCAGGGGTAGAGCATAACCTTGCCAAGGTTAGGGTCGTGAGTTCGAATCTCATCGCCCGCTCCAGTTCGGACAGTACCCAAGGACGCGGGCGTAGCTCAGGGGTAGAGCATAACCTTGCCAAGGTTAGGGTCGTGAGTTCGAATCTCATCGCCCGCTCCATTACAAAAAGCCTCCCTTCTGGGAGGTTTTTTGTTGTTCTGCAGGTGGTTAGCGCCCCGCATCCATCTGCCTCCGCGCAAGGCGCGTGGCACCTGGCGCCGCCCCGAGCTCGCCCCCGAAACGACCTTCCCCGAACACCCCGCAGACAATGGGCGCTTAACGCTTAACAAGCCTGCGCGCGCGGCCTATAAGGCCCCGTAACCCCTTGGGAAGGACGACGATGCGGACCGCCACCATCACCCGGAAAACCGCCGAAACCGAGATTTCGGTCGAGATCAATCTCGACGGCACTGGCAGCTACGACAACCAGACGGGCGTTGGTTTCTTCGATCACATGCTGGACCAACTGGCCCGGCACTCACTGATCGACATGGTGATCCGCGCCAAGGGCGATCTGCATATCGACGACCACCACACGGTCGAGGACACCGGCATCGCGCTTGGCCAGGCCTTGGTCAAGGCGCTTGGCGACAAGAAGGGCATCCGCCGCTATGGCCACTTCGCGCTCGCGATGGATGACACGCAGGTGCAATGCGCGCTCGATCTGTCGGCGCGCCCCTACCTCGTGTGGAATTGCGACATGCCCACGCCCAAGATCGGCACTTTCGACACCGAACTGGTGCGCGAGTTCTTCCAAGCGCTCTCGACCAATGGCGGCATCACGCTGCATATCGATCGCGTGCACGGCTTCAACAGCCACCACATCGCCGAGGCGGCGTTCAAGTCGGTCGCCCGCGCACTGCGCATGGCGGTTGAGGTCGATCCGCGCACTGCCGGCATCCTGCCCTCGACCAAAGGGGCGCTTTGATGCTCACGGCGCTGGTCGATTACGACTCGGGCAACCTGCACTCGGCCCAGAAGGCGTTCGAGCGGATGGCGCATGAGGCCGGTCACGGCACCATCGTCGTGACATCGGAGCCTGACGTGGTCGCCAAGGCCGACCGGATCGTGCTGCCGGGCGACGGCGCCTTTCCGGCCTGCCGCCGCGCGCTCGACCGGTTCACCGGTCTCTTCGAGGCAATCGAGGAAGGCGTCTACCAGCAGGGCAAGCCCTTCATGGGCATCTGCATCGGTATGCAGATGATGGCCACGCGCGGGCTGGAGTTTGAGCCGACCGAAGGCTTTGGCTGGATCCCTGGCGAGGTGCGCCATATCGAGCCCGCCGATGCCGCGCTGAAGGTGCCACATATGGGCTGGAACGATCTGGTGATCGACCGCCCGCACCCGGTGCTCGACGGCGTGCAGACCGGCGATCACGCCTATTTCGTGCACAGCTTCCACTTCGTGGTGGAACGCCCCGAGCACCTGCTGGCCCACGCCGACTATGCCGGCCCGATCACGGCCATCGTAGGGCGCGACAATATGGTGGGCACCCAGTTCCACCCTGAGAAATCGCAGGCCGTGGGTCTGCGGATCATCTCGAACTTCCTGAACTGGAAGCCGTAAGCAAAGGGCGCCCGAAGGCGCCCTTTTCACTTACTTGATCCTCGTCCAGCTCTGCTTGGCGCAGAACAACCCGCCAGCCACGCAGCCCGCCAGCTTCATCGCATCGCCATTGAGCGCGATCTTGCCCAGATATGTCTTGCCGTTCGACGGCCGCCAGACCTGCCCCTGGTAAGCGCCCCCGCCCTTCGGCGTCATGTCGATCACGATGGCCTTGCCGAGGTTGGGCGAGGCGTATTCCCCCTCGGTCTTGAAGGTGCGCACGATGGTGCCGCAGTAATTCTCCCCGCAGGGGGCGATCTTCACATGGGCGAATGCGCCGTCATCGGGCTGGGTCTGCCACAGCCCCTCGATCGGGTCGGCGAAAGCGGTGCCTGCGGCCAGCGCAAGTGCCGCCGCAAGAAGAGTGGTTTTCATGGTGTCTCCTCCAAAACTCCGCGCGCAGGAGGGCATGGGCGTCGATTCACGGCAAGAATGACGTGGCGTTGCACCGCCGCGCCTTGCCCGAAGGGAAATCGCGTGGCAAGAGGCCCGCAAGACGAAGGAGATACCGATGATCCTCTACCCCGCGATCGACCTCAAAGACGGCCAATGCGTGCGACTGCTCCATGGCGAGATGGACAAGGCCACCGTGTTCGGCGACGACCCGGCCGCGCAGGCCGCGAAATTCGAGGCTGCAGGCTGCGAATGGGTGCATCTGGTAGACCTGAACGGCGCTTTCGCCGGTGAACCGGTCAATGCCGCCGCGGTCGAGGCGATCCTGGCGCGCATCAAGGTGCCCGCCCAGCTTGGCGGCGGCATCCGCGACATGGCGACGATCGAGCGCTGGCTCGACAAGGGCCTTGCCCGCGTGATCCTGGGCACCGTCGCGGTCGAAAACCCCGCCCTCGTGCGCGAGGCTGCACGCGCCTTCCCGAACCAGGTCGCCGTGGGCATCGACGCCCGCAACGGCCGCGTGGCGACGAAAGGCTGGGCCGAGGAGACCGACGTGATGGTCACCGATCTGGCGCGCAGCTTCGAGGACGCGGGCGTGGCCGCGATCATCTACACCGACATCATGCGCGACGGCGCGATGACCGGCCCGAATATCGAGGCGACCGAGGCGCTGGCCCGCGCCGTCTCGATCCCGGTGATTGCCTCGGGTGGCGTGTCGTCGCTGCCCGACCTGATCGCCCTGCGCGACACCGGCGTGATCGCGGGCGCGATCTCGGGGCGGGCGATCTATGACGGGGCGCTGGATCTGACGCAGGCGCTTGCGGCGCTGAAGGGCTAAGCAAAGGGGGGCGCTGCCCCCTCGCCCGTACCGGGCTAACCCTAGGTATTTGGGCCAAGAAGAAGGGTGGGCGGTTTGAGGTGCTTCCCACGGGCGCGTTCAGGGCTTATGTAGGCGCCAAAGGAGCCCGCCCATGCTGAAGACCCGGATCATTCCCTGCCTCGACGTGGCCGATGGGCGCGTGGTGAAAGGCGTCAATTTCGTCAATCTGATCGACGCGGGCGACCCGGTTGAGGCCGCGAAGGCCTATGACGCGGCGGGGGCCGACGAGCTGTGTTTTCTGGACATTCACGCGACCCATGAAAATCGCGGTACGATGTTTGACCTGGTCACGCACACGGCCGAGCAGTGTTTCATGCCGCTGACCGTGGGCGGTGGGGTACGCACACAGCAGGATGTGCGCGCGCTTTTGCTGGCGGGGGCCGACAAGGTCTCGTTCAACTCGGCGGCCGTCGCGAACCCCGATGTGGTCGCCGAGGCGGCCGATCGTTTTGGCAGCCAGTGTATCGTGGTGGCGATCGATGCCAAGACCGTCGAGCCGGGCCGGTGGGAGATTTTCACCCATGGCGGGCGCAAGCCCACGGGCATCGACGCGGTGGAGTTTGCCCGGCTGGTGGAATCGAAGGGCGCGGGGGAGATCCTGCTGACCTCGATGGACCGGGACGGCACACGGGCGGGCTTCAACCTGCCCCTGACCCGCGCGATTTCGGATGCGGTCAATATTCCGGTCATCGCCTCGGGCGGGGTTGGCAACCTTGACCACCTTGTTGAGGGCGTGACCAAGGGCGGCGCCTCGGCGGTGCTGGCGGCCTCGATCTTCCATTTCGGCGAATACACGATCCGGCAGGCCAAGGAACACATGGCCGCCGCCGGTATTCCCGTCCGCCTCTGACAGGAGCCGATCATGCACACGCTCGACCAACTCGCTGCGACCGTTGCCTCGCGCAAGGGGGCGGACCCGGACAGCAGCTGGACCGCGAAGCTCTTCGCCAAGGGTCCCGAGAAATGCGCCGAGAAATTCGGCGAGGAGGCCATCGAGGCGATCATCGCAGCCGCCAAGAACGACCGCGAGAACCTGGTCTATGAGGCCGCCGACGTGCTTTATCACCTCGTGGTCATGCTGGCCGCGCGGGATGTGAGCCTGAACGAGGTTCTGGCCGAGCTAGAAAGGCGCGAGGGCACCTCGGGCATTGCCGAGAAGGCCGCGCGCGGCTGAGAGGTTGCATCCGCCGCCCTGCCCGGCAATGTTGGGCCAAACGGAGGCGGAGATGAGCGACACACCCAAAGGATACTGGATCGGCCATGTCACGGTCGATGATCCGCAGGCCTATCAGGCCTACCGCGAGGCCAATGCCGTGGCATTCGCGAAATACGGGGCGCGGTTTCTGGTGCGCGGCGGTGCGCAAGAAGTCGTCGAGGGCGATCAGCGCCCGCGCTCGGTGGTGATCGAGTTCCCCTCGCTTGAGGCCGCGCGGGCCTGCTACCTCAGCCCAGAATACCAGCGCGCGCTGGCGCTGCGCACGCCGGTCTCGGACGCCGATCTGAGCATTGTCGAGGGTTATCTTGGGTAAGGCGAAGGGCTACTGGGTGGCCCATGTCACCGTGTCCAATCCGGCGGGTTACGCCGCCTACCGTGCCATGGCCGCCCCCGCGATCGCCGCGCAGGATGGGCGCATTCTGGCGCTTGGCGGGGCACAGCAGACCGTCGCCGGGCAGATGCGACCGCATACCGTCATCGTCGAGTTCCCCGATCTGGCCGCCGCGCGGGCCTGCTATTTCGGCGCGGCCTATCAGGCCACCATTGCCGCGCGCGACGCCTCGGCCGAAGTCGATCTGAGCATCATCGAAGGCCACACGATTGCCTGAGCCCGCTTGCCCCCGGCACCGGAGGCGTTAGATTGGGCGCATGTTGAAATCGCTCTTCGGCCTTTTGGCCAATCCCCGCCCTGAACCCGCCGACAGCGACGATGTCGAACTGGCCCTGGCTGCGCTGCTGGTGCGGCTTGCGCGTTCGGACGGGCTGTATGAGGAAAGCGAGCAGGCTCATATCGACCGCCTCCTGATCGCGCGCAACGGCATCGGCCCGTTTGAGGCCACCGCGCTGCGCCGCCGCGCCGAGGCGCTGGAGGACGAGGCTGCAGACACCGTGCGCTTTACCCGCGCGCTGAAGGACGGGATCGCCCATGACGACCGCATGAGCGTGATCGAGGCGCTGTGGGAAGTGGCGATGGCCGATGGCGCGCGCGGGGCCGAGGAAGACTCGCTCATTCGGCTTGCCGCAAACCTTCTTGGGATCAATGACCGCGATTCGGCACTGGCCCGACAGCGCGTGATCGCACGGCTCGATGATTGATGATGCCCCCGGTCATTTTGACCAGGCAAGGCTGGACTTTTGATCAATACCCTCACGTCACCCATCATTGTGCCGTTGCAATCGCACAAGAAATCGCGCCAACTTGATCAAACGGACAAAGAGAAACCCATAGTGACCAACAACGCGCCCGTCATCGAGATCCGCGATCTCCATAAAAGCTATGGCCAGCTCGAGGTGCTGAAAGGCGTCTCCATCCACGCCGAAAAGGGCCAGGTTATCTCCCTTATCGGCTCCTCGGGGTCGGGAAAATCGACGCTTCTGCGTTGCTGCAACCTGCTTGAGGACAGCCAGAGCGGCGAGATCCTGTTCGAGGGCGAGGCGGTGAAATGGACGGGCGAGGGCCTGCGTCGCCACCCGGCCGATCGCGCGCAGGTCACGCGCTTTCGCACCAACCTCGCGATGGTGTTCCAGCAGTTCAACCTCTGGTCCCACATGAGCGTTCTGCAAAATGTGATGGAGGCCCCCGTCACCGTCCTCGGGCGTCCCGCAGACGAGGTCGAGGTGCTGGCGCGCAGCCTGCTCGACAAGGTGGGCATCGGCGACAAGGCGGACAACTGGCCCGCGCAGCTTTCGGGCGGTCAGCAGCAACGCGCAGCCATCGCGCGCGCGCTCTGCATGCAGCCCGAAGCGCTCTTGTTCGACGAGCCGACCTCGGCGCTCGACCCGGAATTGCAGCAAGAGGTGGTCAAGGTGATCAAGGACCTCGCGGCAGAGCACCGCACCATGATCCTTGTGACCCATGACATGCGGCTGGCCGCCGATGTGTCCGATCACGTCGTCTTCCTGCACCAGGGCCGCATCGAAGAGGAAGGCCCGCCCGCCGCTCTCTTCGGGGCGCCGAAATCAGAACGCCTGCAACAGTTCCTGTCGGCCACCGCGCCGGCCTGAAACCAACAAAACAAACTCAACAGTGGAGTCTTGACTATGAAGAAGCTGATCCTGACGGCCGCCGCGCTGGCGCTCAGCACCGGATTTGCGATGGCCGATACCGTGCGCATAGGCACCGAGGGCGCCTACCCTCCCTACAACTTCATCAACGACAAGGGTGAGGTTGACGGGTTCGAGCGCGAACTGGGCGATCTGCTGTGCGAAAAAGCCGGCCTGACCTGCGAGTGGGTGACGAACGAGTGGGACTCGATCATCCCCAACCTGCTCTCGGGCAACTATGACACCATCATCGCCGGCATGAGCATCACCGACGAGCGGATGGAGACCATCGACTTTACCCAGAACTACATCCCGCCGGCGGCCTCGGCCTATGCGGCGCTGTCGGCCGATGCCGATCTGTCGGGCGTGGTCGCAGCACAGGTGGGCACCATCCAGGCCGATTACGTTGCCAAGTCGGGCGCGACGCTGCTTGAATTCGCCACCCTCGACGACACCGTCGCCGCCGTGAAGAACGGCGAGGCCGACGCGGTCTTCGCCGACAAGGACGCGCTGGCGCCCTTCGTGGGCAGCGACATGTCCTGGGCGGGTGACGACGTTCCGCTTGGCGGCGGCGTGGGCATCGGTATGCGCAAGTCGGATGCCGAGCTGAAGGGCAAGTTCGACGCCCTCATCACCGAGATGAAGGCCGATGGTTCGCTCAACGCCATGATCAAGAAGTGGTTCGGCGACGAAGCCACCGTATTCTGAGAGTGACGGGCGGGCGGCCCTCGCGCCGCCTGCCCGGTTCCCGCCATGTTTGAAAGCTGCGCTGATCCATCTCAACTCGAGGGACTGAACTGGTTCCTGTGCTACCTGACCTCGGGCAAGCACATGCTGTTCTATACCTCGTTCCTTGTCGTCATGGCACTGATGGTCATCACGGCTCCGATCGCGCTCATGTTCGGATTTGGCGGGGCGCTGGCTGCGCGCAGCCACGTGGCGCCGCTGCGCTGGCTCGGCAAGGGCTATACCGCCATGGTGCGCGGCGTGCCCGATATCATCTTCTTCCTCTTCGTGCCGGTTGCGATGGACCAGGGGCTCGAATACCTGCGCAACCTGTACAAATGCCCGCCCACGGACGCACCGATCTGGGCCAATAACGAATTCAACGTCTGCGCCGCGGCCAAGCTGCCGCTTTCGACCAGCCCGCAGTTCTGGCACGAGGCCTATGGCTTCGCCCTTGCGGTCATCGCCTTCTCGATCGTGTTCGGCGCCTTTGCCGCCAACGTGCTGTACGGCGCAATGAACGCCGTGCCCCGCGCGCAGCTGGAAACCGCCGAGGCCTATGGCATGTCGCCCAAACAGGTGCGCCGGCGCATCCTGATCCCGCAGATGTGGACCTATGCGCTGCCCGGCCTGTCGAACCTGTGGTTGATCCTGATCAAGGCCACGCCGCTGCTGTTCCTGCTGGGCGTGGAGGACATCGTCTATTGGGCGCGGGAACTGGGCTCGACCAAATCCGCGATCTACGACTATCCGCACCCGGACTGGCGCGTGTGGTATTTCCTCGTGCTGCTGTTCTACTACCTCGGCATGACCCGAATTTCCGAGATCTACCTCGGACGTCTGTCGGCGCGGCTGTCGCGCGGGCAGGCCACGATGGCCGGTGAAGCGATGCGAAAGGCGGGCGCATGAGCTGCGTTGACATCATCGCCGACTACGGCCTGCGCTCGCTCGGGATCGGGGAACGCCTTCTGCCGCGCTCGGATTTCACGCTGTGCCACCAGTTTACGCTGATCGGTTCGGGGTTGATCTGGAACCTCTATTTCGGCGTTCTCGCGCTTGCCTTCGGCTTCTTCATGGCCACCGGCCTCGCACTGGCCAAGGCGGCCGAGAACCCGCTGCTGCGCAAACCGGCCGAGTGGTTCATCTTCGTCTTCCGCGGCTCGCCGCTCTTCATCCAGTTCTTCCTGGCTTATGAGGCGCTGGTGCTGCTGCCGAAGGCCGGGATCGATGTTTTCGGCATCACCATCCACACCGCCTGGACCACCAAGGCCTGGGCGGGCGCACTGTTCGTGCTGTTCCTCAACACCTCCGCCTATGCCGCCGAGATCTTCTACGGCGCGTTGCGCTCGGTCCCGAAGGGCGACCTTGAGGCCGCCGACGCCTATGGCTTCACCGGCTGGAAAAAGTTCCGCAAGGTTGTCTGGCCGACCATGCTGCGGCTCGCCTGGCCGGCCTATACAAACGAGGCGATCTTTCTCTTCCATGCCACGACGCTGGTCTATTTCTCGGGCTTCCCGGCGTTCCAGCAGCGCGGCGATGCGCTTTATTACGCGAAGTTCTTCGCGGACAAGACCTTCAACCCATTCATCCCCTACCCGATCGCGGCCTTCTATTTCGTCTGTCTGACGCTGGCCCTGATCGCGGTATTCGGGGTGATCAACCGCCGCCTGAACCGGCATCTTCCGGGTGCGAGCCGCCCCAAACTGAAGGTCAGGCCGCAAATCATCAGGTGAGGAAATGGACTGGCTGAGAGAGCACCCCGAGGTTCGCACCATTCGCGTGGCTGCGGCTGATCTCAACGGGGTCGCGCGGGGTAAGCGCATACCCGCTCGTTTTGCAGACAAGGTGTTCACCGAGGGCACACGCTTTCCCTTTTCGGTGATGAACCTCGACATCTGGGGCGAGGACATTGAGGAAAGCCCGCTGGTTTTCGAGACCGGCGACTGCGACGGCCTTCTGATGCCCACCGAGCGTGGCTTCATGCCGATGCCCTGGCTTGAGGCGCCGACCGCGCTCTTGCCGATCTGGATGTTCCACATGGATGGCCGCCCCTATGACGGCGACCCGCGGCAGGTCCTGGCGCGCGTGATGGATCGCTACAAGGCGCTTGGCCTGACCCCGGTTGTGGCAACCGAACTGGAGTTCTTCCTGATCGACGACTCGGGCAAGACGCTGCGCGTGCCGCCCTCGCCTCGCTCGGGCAAGCGCCGCACCGGCGGCGAGATCCTGAGCCTGCGGGCGCTCGACGCCTTCGACAATTACTTCACCGCGCTTTACGACGCCTGCGAGGCGATGGACATCCCTGCCGACACGGCGATATCCGAGGCCGGGCCGGGCCAGTTCGAGATCAACATGATGCATTCGAACGACGCGCTGAAGGCAGCCGACGATGCGTGGCTGTTCAAGATGCTGGTCAAGGGGCTGGCACGCAGCCACGGCTTTGCGGCCTCGTTCATGGCCAAGCCCTATGACCTGTGGTCGGGTAACGGAATGCACATGCATTTCTCGATCCTCGATAAGGCGGGCAAGAACATCTTCAACGACGGCTCCGACAAGGGCTCGGACGCGCTGCGCCACGCGGTGGCGGGTTGCCTGGCCGCTCTGCCCGGCTCGACCCTGATCTTCGCGCCGCATGAAAACAGCTATGACCGGCTGGTGCCCAACGCCCATGCGCCCACCGGCATCGGTTGGGCCTATGAAAACCGTACCGCGGCGGTGCGTATCCCCGCCTCGGGGCCTGCCGCGCGGCGGATCGAGCACCGCGTGGCCGGGGGCGACGTGAACCCTTACCTGATGATCGCTGCCGTACTGGGCGCCGCGCTGATCGGGATCGAGGACAAGATGACCCCGAATGATCCGATTGCGGGCAACGCCTATGAGCAGGATCTGCCGCAACTGCCCGCGACCTGGAACCTCGCCATCGAGACCTTCGCGAACTGCGACTACATCAAGCGCATCTTCCCGCAGGAACTGGTCGCGAACTTCCTGATGACCAAGCGGCAGGAGGTCCACTACATGGCCGAACTGTCGGACGAAGAGCAGACCGAACTCTACCTCGATACGGTCTGACGAACGATCCTCCGGGCCGCCAGTGTCGGGCGGCCCACCTACTCGACCGTATGCGGCACCACGACCAGACAGGCATCGCGGTCGCGCAACAACTCGGGCGTCACGCACCAATGCGTTGCGACGCGCTCGGGCGTCAGCGCACCCTCGGGCGTGTCGTGGCAGATCAACCGCCCCTCGCCCAGCACCATGACCCGGTCGCAAAACCGCGCAGCCAGCGTCAGGTCGTGCAGCGCCGCGATCACAGCAGTGCCGCTTTGCCGCGCATGGGTGCGCAACGCGGCCAGCGCGCCAAGCTGGTGATGCAGGTCCAGCGCCGAGGTGGGCTCATCGAGCGCCAGAAGCTGCGGATTGCGAAACAGCCGCTGCACCAGAAGAACACGCTGCTGCTGCCCGCCGGAAAGCGTGTTCATCCCGCGCGCGGCCAGTTCGGCCAGCCCGAAACGCCCAAGGATATCACGTGCCTGCGCGATCATCGCGGGCGGGACGCTCCAGCCCAACCCTTCGCGCCGGCCTAGCAAGACGCAATCGAGCACTGACAGATTGGCCCGCACCGTGAAGCTTTGCGGCAAAAAGCCCACTGCGGCGCGATCGAGCACACGGCCCGCGCGACGCAGGATCGCACGCTCGGGCGAAAGCCCGGCGATGGCGCGCAGCAGCGTCGATTTACCCGCGCCATTCGGCCCGACGATGCCGGTCAGAGATCCGGCAGGCAGGCGCAATTCCATCGGTTGCAGAACCAGGCTACGTCCACGCCGCAGCGCCGGAAGGGTGATTTCGAACATCAGTTCCCCCTATGGGTCAGGATGACGGCGGCCAGCATCGGAATGCCAGCCACGGCGGTCACGATCCCGACCGGGATCGCCGCGCCCGAGGACAAGAGCTTGGACACCACAGAGGCCGAAACCAGGATCAGCGCCCCGGTCAGCGCCGCGAAGGGCAGCGCGAAGCGGTGATCCTCGCCCACCATCGCGCGGGCCACATGCGGCGCGATCAGCCCGACAAAACCGATCGTGCCGGTGAATGACACCGCCGCCGCCGTCAGTGCTGCGGTGATCAAGAAGACCCGGCGGCGCAGCGCATCGGTATCGAGCCCGAGGCTTTCGGCGTTTGCCTCGCCCATGCGCAGGGTCGTCAGCGCCCAGGTTTCGCGCGCGATCAGCGGCAGGCAGAGCGCAACGATCACCCCCGCCGTCTTGACCGCCGTCCAGTTCGCTTTGAGCAGAGAGCCGAACAGCCAGAAGACGATCTGCTGCAAGACCTCGGGCGAGGCCATGAACTGCACCAGCGATTGCAGCGACTGGAAGAAGAACAAAACCGCGATGCCCGCCAGCACCAGAACCTCGGGCTGGCTGCCCTTGAGGCGCGCCACCAGCCAGACAAGCGCGGTCGCGCTGAGGGTTGCCACGAATGCGCAGGCGGGCGTCAGCAGCCAGCCGGGCACCGGCACCGCGAGCGCCGAGCCAAACATGATCGCAAGCGCCGCGCCAAACCCTGCCGCCGCCGAGAACCCCAGCGTGAAGGGCGAGGCCAGCGGGTTGGCCAGGATCGTCTGCATCATCAGCCCCGCCAGCCCAAGCGCGCCGCCTACGATCAGCGCCATCACCGTTTGCGGCAGGCGAATCTGGAACAGGATCGCCGCCGCCGCCCGGTCGGCGCCCTGCGGCCCGGCCAGAAAGGTCTGCCACAGCGTCCCCGGCGACATCGCCGAGGGGCCGGTCATCAGATCAGCCAGAACCAGCCCGATCAGCAGAAGCAGGGCGGCGCCAACCGCCGCCCCACGCCGCGCAGACCGCGCCCGCCACGCCCGAACCGAAGTGTCGAGCCGGTCCTGCACGCTCATTTCAGCTGCGTCACAAATAGCCCATCCGCCATGACGGGCATCCACTTGGCGTAGTAGTCGCTCAGCTCAGCCGCCGGATCGACATCGGCGAAGGCCTCGGGATAAAGCGCCTTGGCGATCGCACGGGCATAGACGAAATCCGACAGCGTGCGGTTGCCGCCATGGTAGATGCCATAGACCTGCTTGCTACGCACCGCGGGCAGATCGGCCCAACCCGCGCGCGCGGCATAGGCGGCCATCTTCGGCTGCGCGGCCTCATCCGTGGCGCCGAAGCCCAAGAGCACCGCTTCGGGCTTGTTGAGCCATTCCGACCCCGCGAGCAGGATCACATCGGGTTGCTCTGCGATGACAAACTCGGGCGAAAGCGGCCCCCAGTTCTCGATCTGGCCCTTGGCGATATTGGCGCCGCCGACAAGGTCGATCACACCGGCCCACATCCCCTTGCCATAGCTGTTGCCCACCTCACCGGGGCCTTTCTGCGCAAGCTCGACATAGATCTTCTTGTTCGAAGGCCCCGCCTTGGCGATACGCGCGGCGGTGTCCTCGGTCTTGGCCTGATACATCTGCGCCAATTCCTCGGCGCGCTCGGGCTGGCCCATCACAGCGCCCAGAACCCGCGTGGACATCAGGTGCCGCTCAAGCGTCTGCGCGTTGTAATCGAGCGCGATCACCTTGATACCCGCATCCTCGATCTGCTTCACGCCCGGCGCGCCCAGAGACGCCGTCTGCCAGCTTGCCAGCAGCGCCACATCCGGCTTCGAGGCGATCAGCGCCTCGGCCGAAAAGCTGTTGTCATCGGTGCTGCCGAAATCGGGCAGGGTTTCCAGCGCCGGGAAGGCTGCGGTGTAGCGCTGCCACTGGCCCGGGCGCCAATCGGCCCAGGGTGCGCGCGAGAACGAAACGATCTTGGCGGCGCCCTCAGCGCCAGTCACGGCCAGGTAATCCTCGTAATAAAAGCCTAGCGCCACGCGCTCGGGGACGCGTTCGAGGGTGACAGTACGTCCGTCCAGATCGGTCACGGTGATTTCAGCCATGGCGGGGGCCGTGGACATGAGCAGCGCCGACAGCGCCGCAAGTTTAGCGAGTTTCATTTTGATATCCTTGGGTTGATCGCGGCGCCGCAGGCATGGCGGCACCGATATGCGCAATGAGCGAGCCGCAAGACGGCGCTCACGAGAACACGCCCGGCCATAGCGGCGGTTCAGCGGATCAAGCCAGAGGGGGGGCGCGGGGCTGCGCGGGCCGCCATTCGGCGGCAACGATAGGCCGGGACACCGCCAGATCAGGAACGAAGGGCGCGAAACTCGCAGGGCTATGCGCCGCAAGCGCGGCATCCTGCACGGCCGCCAGCGCCAGCGTCACCGCAAGGCATTTCGATACTTCGTGGTTCTCGTCGGGAAGCGGCGCCTGATCGCTGACAGAACCGTCGGCGCGCATCCAGATGTCGCGCGGCCCTTCGGGCGTACACAGCACCAGCCGGGTCGAGTCGGCATCGGCCACCCGCATCATCCCCTGCGGGACGATCCCCGAAAGGAACAGCGACAGCAGCAGGACCATCGGCACCAGCCGCGCAAACAGCGCGCGCACCGCAAAGCCGCGCAGCTTGCGGGAGGCGGTGGGCCGAGGGTGATGCGCCTGTGCCAATGCCATGTGACCTTCCTGCCGCATAGGGTTACGCAGGAAGGCCCCGCGCCTCAAGCCTCTTGGACCGCCCTGCGGCGCTCCGACGCGGCCCGCCCGGTCAGCATCTCTTCGCTCAGATGAAAATATTTGATCAAATTATTCAGCAAGCCCCCTTGCCGCATGGGATCGGCCCCGCTAGGCTTCGCCCATCCAAGCAATGAGACGACAATGCTGATCGGCATCCTGCAAACCGGCCAATCCCCCGATGTTCTTCGGGACGCGTCGGGCGACTACCCCGACATGTTCGCGCGCCTTCTGGCGGATCGCGGCCTGACCTTCCGCACCTATCACGTCGAGAACATGGAGTTCCCGGCCGATATCCACGAATGCGAGGGCTGGCTGATTACCGGCTCGCGCCACGGTGCCTATGAAGATCATCCCTTCATCGCGCCGCTTGAAGACTTCATCCGCAAGCTCGTCGCAGCCAAGGTGCCGCTGGTGGGCATCTGCTTTGGCCATCAGATCATCGCGCAGGCGATGGGTGGCAAGGTCGAGCGGTTCGAGGGCGGTTGGGCCGTGGGCCCGCAGGATTACGACTTCGGCGGCGAGAAGATCACGCTGAACGCCTGGCACCGCGACCAAGTAACCGAGCGCCCCGAGGGGGCCGAGGTCGCCGGCTGCAACGAGTTTTGCGAGAACGCCGCGCTGGTCTATGGCGATACCGCCTTTACCGTGCAGGCCCACCCGGAGTTTCCCGACAGCTTCGTCGACGGCCTGATGCATACGCGTGGCAAGGGCCTCGTGCCCGATCCGCTGATGGAAGCTGCGCGCACGCGTCTCAACCAGCCCAATCAATCCGCAACCATTGCTGACCGGATCGCGGATTTCTTCCACAAGCCGCGGGGCTGATCATGTATCGCCTGCCCGCCTTCGCCGAGACCGACCCCGAGCAGCTCAGCGCGCTGATCGCGCAGGCACCACTGGGGCTGCTGATTTCCTCGGGTCCGGCGGGCGTGATGGCGAACCCGATCCCCTTCCTGATCGAGGAACGCGCGGGCGGCCACGTCCTGCGCGCCCATCTGGCGCGGGCTAATCCGCAACTGGCGGAACTGGCTGCGGCCCCTCAGGTTCTGGTCGTGTTCCAGGCGGGCAACAGCTACGTCACGCCCTCGTGGTATCCTTCCAAGGCCGAGGCCGGAAAGGTCGTGCCGACATGGAACTACGCCATGGTGCAGGTGCGCGGACAGGCGCGGCTCGATACCAGCACCGAATTCCTGCGCAACCAACTGGACGCCCTGACCGACCAGCAGGAAGGCGTACGCGCGGACCCTTGGGCGGTTTCTGATGCGCCCGAGAGTTTCGTCGCCGCGCAAATGCGCGGGATTGTCGGGCTCGAGATCCTCGTCGAAACGATGGAAGGCAAGCTCAATCTATCGCAAAACCGGCCCGTCCAGGACCGCGTCGGCGTCCGCGCGGGCATGATGGCCGAGGGCGACCCGCTCTCCCGACTGATGCCAGACCCTGGTGCGTGAAGCTCACCCTTCACGCAAACCATTGGAAAGTTATGAAAATGTCTTCGAACACCGACAACTGGCTCGATCAAATTCCGCAAGCTGCCCGTGACTATGTCGCCGGGCGCCGCCTCGATGAGGTTGAATGCATCGTCGCCGACGTCGCGGGCGTTGCCCGTGGCAAGGCCATGCCCGCCTCGAAATTCCAGTTTCAGGATCGCTTCTTCCTGCCGAACTCGATCTTCCTACAGACCATCACCGGCGAATGGGCCGAGAACCCGATCGGCGCCTTCACCGAGCCGGACATGATCCTGACCCCGGATTATTCGACCGCGACCGCCGCCCCCTGGACCGCCGACGTCACGCTTCAGGTGATCCATGACGTGAACGACCAGCAGGGCAACCCGGTGCCGATCGCGCCGCGCAACGTGCTCAAGCATATCGTCAGCCTCTACGAGGCCGAGGGCTGGAAGCCGATCGTCGCGCCCGAGATGGAGTTCTTCCTTGTTGCGCGCAACCTTGACCCGAACCAGCCGATTATTCCGCCGATGGGTCGCTCGGGGCGGCGCGCGGCTGGCAAGCAGGCCTATTCGATGTCGGCTGTGGACGAATACGGCAAGGTGATCGACGACATCTACGACTTCGCCGAGATGCAGGGCTTCGAGATCGACGGCATCTTGCAGGAAGGCGGCGCGGGCCAGATCGAGATCAACCTCGCCCATGGCGACCCGGTCGCGCTGGCGGACCAGATCTTCTTCTTCAAGCGCCTGATCCGCGAGGCCGCGCTGCGCCACGACTGCTTCGCCACCTTCATGGCCAAGCCCATCGAGGGCGAGCCCGGCTCGGCCATGCATATCCACCAGTCGATCATCAGCACCAAAACCGGCGAGAATATCTTCTCGGAAGCCGATGGCGGTGAGAGCGAAGAGTTTCTCTATGCCATCGCGGGGCTGCAAAACCACCTGCCGGCGGTGATCGCGCTGCTGGCGCCTTATGTGAACAGCTACCGCCGCTACGTCCCGGATTTCGCGGCGCCGATCAACCTCGAATGGGGTCGCGACAACCGCACGACGGGCCTGCGGGTGCCGATCTCGGGGCCGGCCGCGCGGCGGGTCGAGAACCGTCTGGCGGGGATGGATTGCAACCCCTATCTCGGTCTGGCGGCGACGCTGGCCTGTGTTTATCTGGGCCTCAAGGAGCGCAAGATGCCGCGCCCCGAATGCCTGGGCGATGCCTATATGGGCGACACCGACCTGCCCTACAACCTGGGCGACGCGCTGGACATCCTGGCCGATTCCGCGCCGGTGCGCGAGGTGCTGGGGATCGAGTTCTGCACCGTCTACGAGGCGGTGAAGCGCAACGAATACAAGGAGTTCCTGCAAGTGATTTCGCCCTGGGAGCGTGAGCACCTGCTGCTGAACGTGTGATGCCATGAACCTGCTTTTCGCGAATGACAAACCGGGCCACTACCCGGCGAGCTTCTATGCCGATACGCGGGATGCCGCGCCCGAACGGGCGGCGTTGCAAGGGGCGGTGCAGGCCGATGTCTGCATCGTCGGCGCGGGCTACACGGGGCTTTCGGCCGCGCTGCATCTGGCCGAGGCCGGGCGCCGCGTGGTCCTGCTCGAGGCGCACCGGGTGGGCTTTGGCGCCTCGGGGCGCAACGGCGGGCAGATCGGCTCGGGCCAGCGGCTTGAGGTGACCGAGCTTGAGAAGATGATGGGTAAGCCCGCCGCCCGGCGGCTGTGGGATCTGGCCGAAGAGGCTAAGGCGCTGACCTACGATCTGGCCGCGCGCGCAGGCGTGCCGACATATCGCGGCATCGCCCATGCCGCGCTGAAGCCCTCCGAGGTCGCCCATGCCCATGAGATGGCCGAGCATCTGGCGACGCATTACGGATATGATCAAATCACGCCGCTTGACCGTGACGGGCTGCGCGCGCTGATCCCGTCCGAGCGTTATATCGGCGGCGACATCGACCGTGGCGCGGGCCATGTGCATCCGCTGAACCTGACGCTTGGCATGGCGCGCCTGGCCGAGGCGGCGGGCGCGGTGATCCATGAAACCTCGGTCGTGACCGGGATCGAACATGGCACCGGCACACAGAAAAGCCGCGTTCGAACCGCGCAAGGCCATGTCGAGGCCGAGCATGTGATTCTGGCCGCGAACGGGTATCTCGACCGGCTGGAACCCAAGGTGACCGCGCGGGTCATGCCACTCAACAACTATATCGTTGCGACCGAGCCCTTGGGGGAGCGCGCGCGCGAGTTGCTGACGGAGAACATCGCCGCGCATGACACCAAGTTCGTGGTGAACTACTGGCGCCTGCACGAAGACCGGCTGATCTTCGGCGGCGGTGAGTCGGTGACCTATCGCTTTCCGCGCGACATTGCCGCCAAGGCGCGGGTGCCGATGCTGCAGGTCTATCCGCAACTGCGCGACGTCAAGATTACCCATGCCTGGGGCGGAACGCTGGCGATCACGCTCAACCGGATGCCCTATTTCGGGCGGCCTTCGCCGAACTGCCTCTCGGCCTCGGGGTTCTCGGGGCATGGGGTGGCGCTGGCGACGCTGGCGGGCAAGCTGATGGCGCAGGCGGTGACCGCGACGGGCGACGGGTTCGACGTGATGGCCTCGGTGCCGACCTATCCCTTCCCCGGCGGCGGCTATCTGCGTTGGCCGATCCTTGTGGCGGGGATGACCTTCTACGGGTTGCGCGACAAGCTGGGGATCTGAGAAGGGGGGCTATGCGCCCCCCTCTGCTCCTGCGGAGCATTCACCCCCGCAAGGTATTTTGCCCAAGAAGAAAGGGATCACGCCATCAGGCGGCGGTATTCGATCTTGGGGCAACGGTTCATGATCACGGATTTGCCCGCAGCGATTGCGGTTTCGGCCGCAGCGTCGTGCTGGACGCCAATCTGCATCCAGATCGTGCGCAGCGCGGGAAGGTTCGCCAGCGCGGCCTCGACAATGGCGGGCACGGCGCTTGACTGGCGGAAGATATCGACCATATCGACGGCGATCTCTTTGGGGATCGCGGCGAGGTCCGCATAGACAGTTTCACCCAGAATCACCTGCCCCGCGAGGCCGGGATTGACCGGGATGATGCGATACCCCGCCGCCTGGAGGAACTCGGAAACATAATGCGAGGGGCGACCGGGCTCGGCGGAAAAACCCATCACGGCGATGGTCCGGGTCTCGGTCAGTATGTTTCGAATTTCAGGATCTTGCATGGCGCGCTCCGTTTTGGTGCGACACTAAAGAAAAAGGCGCCCAAGCCAAGGGCTGGGCGCCAAGTGGCGGAACGAGGGACAGTGAACCGAAGCGCGGAGGTTCCGCAACCGCGCTTCCACAATCATGAGATAGGTATGTAAAATCCCGATTAAAGGGCCTCACGGCGATCTCGCGTCCTTGTGAACTCAGCGGTTCACTGCGGCATAGAGCGAAATCGCCGCCGCGTTCGAGACATTGAGCGAGCCGAACTCCCCCGCGAAGGGAATCTTGACGAGCTTGTCGCAGGTCTCGCGCGTCTTTTCGCGCAGGCCCGGCCCCTCGGCACCCAGCACCAGCGCAACGGGGCGGGTGCCCACTTCGGCAAGGCCCTCGGCAAGGGTCATCTCGGCCTCGCCCGCAAGGCCGAGCAGCACGAATCCCATGGCGCGCAGTTCCTCCATCGCATCGGCGAGATTGGTGACGCGCAGATAGGGCTGGCGTTCCAGCGCCCCCGAGGCGGTTTTCGCCAGCGCCCCGGTTTCGGGGGCCGAATGGCGTGCGGGCGCCACGACGGCGCGCGCACCGAAGACCTCGGACGAGCGCAGGATCGCGCCGACGTTATGCGGGTCTGTCACGCGATCCAGCATCACCACCAGCGGCGCACCGCGGCCGGTCAGGCAGACCTCTTCGAGCGAACCCCAGTTGAGCGGTTTGACCTCAAGCGCCGCGCCCTGGTGGACGGAATCGGGGGCCAGAGTGACGTGATTGTCAAACTTGCGCGGATCGACGATCTCGGGCTCGACCCCGCTCACCGCGATCGCCTCAAGCAGCTTGTCCGAGGCGTTTTTGGTCAGCACGAGGCGCAGCTTTTGTCGCGCGGGGTTCATGAGCGCATCACGCACGGCGTGCAGGCCGAAAAGCCAGACCGTCTCGGCGGCGGCGGCACGTTTGGCGCGTTCCTTGTCGATTACCCAGCTCGGCTTTTTCATGGCTTACTCCTGCATTGCCGCCGTTGATGCGCGCAAATGCGCAAAATCGCAAGCCTGCCGCCGATGCAGGCAGCATTATGCAGGGGATCCAAGGGGCAAATTTCGGCCCCCGGGCGGCGTGTGTGATTTTCTTCACGCACCGCGTTCTGCCCCCCTTGACGCCCCCCGCCCCCTTCGGTATTCCCCGCCCCACGTCGGGTGACGAGCTGCAAGGTGCGGCAGCGGACTGTAACTCCGCCGGGGAGACCCATGCCTGGTTCGATTCCAGGGTCACCCACCATCCCCCTCTCAGGAATGGTGATTACACGGGGCCCGCGCCCCGCCGTACGCGGCGGGTGAGTGCCTTCCCCCCCTGCCGAATTCCGCTATAGTGCCGCAGCATTCAGGACTGCGGACCCATGGGCACTTCGGCTGACAACCCTCTCGATTACAACGTTTTCTGCGTCGTTCAGGCGGGGCGGCTAGAGTATGAGGCGATCATCTTCGCGCGCTCGTTCCGCGCGGCGAACCCGGGCTTTCGGGGCCGGCTGTTGATGGCCGAGCCCTCGGGCGCGCGCTGGTCGCAGCCCACACAAATCTCGGGTCCGGTGCGCGAACTGTTGCTGGCAGAAGGCGTCGAGTTCATTCCCTTCGAGAACCAGCACTTTGGCGAGTCCTACCCGCAGGGCAACAAGATCGAGGCGATGGCCGCCATGCCCGGGGCTCCCTTCATCTTTTTCGACACAGATACGGTGTTCACCGGCCCGCTTGCGTCGGTGGCGTTCGATTTCCACCGTCCCTCAGCCTCGATGCGGCGCGAGGGGACCTGGCCCGCACCGCCGCTTTACGGCCCCGGTTACACGGGTATCTGGAAGGCGCTTTACGACCGCTTCGGGTTGGATTTCGAAAGTTCGCTCGATCTGAGCCAGTTCGACGAACACTGGGAGCGGTATCTCTACTTCAACGCGGGTTGGTTCTTTGGCGCCGATGCGCAGGCCTTTGGCGAGCGTTTCCTGCATTACGCCCATGCGATCCGTTGGGATACGCCCGATGAGCTGGCCTGTCAGTCGCTCGATCCGTGGCTCGATCAGATCGCCCTGCCGCTGGTGATCCACTCGTTTGGCGGGGGGCGTCCGGGGCCGGATCTGGCGGGGCTGGATGGCGATGTCAGCTGCCATTACCGCGCTCTGCCCTTGCTTTATGCGCGCGAAGGCGATGCCGCAGTCGAGATGGTCGAACAGGTCTGCGCGCCCAATCCAGTGAAGAAGATACTCAAGGCCTATGAGCCCGCCAAGAAACTGATCTATCAGGGAAAAGGTCGCGCGTTGCGGGCCATGTTCGACCGTAGCGCCCTGCCCCGACGCGAACAGGCGCTGCGCAACGCGATCCGCCGCGAGGGGCTCTGGCTGCGCTGAAACATGCGTGCAATCGAATGTGATTGAAGCCCATCGGGGCCACGGCTAGGCTCCCCCCGATTTCGTTTAGGGAGGGGCCCATGACCGACTATTCCTTCGACACCCTGCAAGTGCATGCGGGGGCCGAGCCCGATCCGGCCACCGGCGCGCGCCAGGTGCCGATCTACCAGACCACCGCCTATGTCTTCAAAGACGCAGAGCACGCCGCGCGCCTCTTCAACCTGCAAGAGGTGGGCTACATCTACTCGCGCCTGACCAACCCGACCGTTTCGGCGCTGGCCAATCGCGTGGCCGCGCTTGAGGGCGGTGTCGGTGCGGTCTGCTGCTCGTCGGGGCACGCGGCGCAGATCATGGCGCTCTTCCCGCTGATGATGCCGGGCTGCAATATCATCGCCTCGACCCGTCTTTACGGCGGCACGATCACCCAGTTCAGCCAGACCATCAAACGCTTCGGCTGGTCGGCGAAATTCGTCGATTTCGACGATCTGGAGGCGCTTGAGGCCGCGGTGGACGACAACACGCGCGCGATCTTCTGCGAGTCGGTCTCGAACCCCGGCGGCTATGTCACCGACCTGCCCGCCGTTTCGGCCGTCGCCGACAAGGTGGGCCTGCCGCTGATCGTCGACAACACGCTGGCCTCGCCCTACCTGTGCCGCCCGATCGAGCATGGCGCGACCCTCGTCGTGCATTCGGCAACCAAGTACCTGACCGGCAACGGCACCGTCACCGGCGGCGTCATCGTCGACTCGGGCAAGTTCGACTGGTCGGCCTCGGGCAAGTTCCCCTCGCTGTCGGAACCCGAGCCTGCCTATCACGGGCTGAAATTCCACGAGGCGCTCGGCCCGATGGCCTATACCTTCCACTCGATCGCCATCGGCCTGCGGGATCTGGGCATGACGATGAACCCGCAGGGCGCGCATTATACGCTCATGGGGATCGAGACGCTGAGCCTGCGCATGGAGAAGCACGTCGCCAACGCCAAGACCGTGGCAGCCTGGCTCGAAGCCGATCCGCGTATCGACTACGTGACCTATGCGGGCCTCGAAAGCTCGCCCTGGCATGAGCGCGCGAACCGCGTTTGCCCCAAGGGCGCCGGGGCGCTGTTCACCGTTGCGGTCAAGGGCGGCTACGACGCTTGCGTGAAACTGGTGAACAATCTCAAGCTGTTCAGCCATGTGGCGAACCTTGGCGATGCGCGTTCGCTGATCATCCATTCGGCCTCGACCACGCACCGCCAGTTGACCGAAGAACAGCAGGTTGCCGCAGGCGCCGCGCCGAACGTGGTGCGCCTGTCGATCGGCATCGAGAATGCCGCCGACCTGATCGCCGATCTCGATCAGGCGCTGGCTGTCGCCACGGCGTGATGCCTACGCGGGCAGTTCGTACCCGCGACCGGCAAAAACCTGACTATCGCCCCGCCCCTTTCGGGCGGGGCGCTTTTCACAGGCGGCAAACTGCTTTACCAAGGGTCGCGACGGGTGAATCCGCGCCCCTTTCGATCAGCCAGAGCCACCGGAATGAAACCCAGCTTCGCGCTCAATCTCTCGCTTGACGGCATTGGTCTTCTGCATCGCCGGGCCGATGGCTGGGCGCGGTTGGGTGAGGTCTCACTTGAGGTCGATGACCTGCAAGGCGCGTTGACCGGCCTGCGCCGCGCAGCCCTTTCGGCCGAACCGCGCGGGCTGACCTCGAAACTGATCATCCCCGCCTCGCAGATCCTCTATACCGAGGTTCGCGCCCCCGGACCGCGCACCGCGCAGCGCCGCAGCCAGATCGCCGCCGCGCTGGAGGGGATGACGCCCTACCCCGTCGAGGATCTCATTTTCGACTGGTCCGGCAATGGCGAAACCGTGCAGGTCGCCATCGTCGCGCGCGAAACCCTGGCCGAGGCGGAGGCCTTCGCCGAGTCGCACGGCTTCTGCCCGATCTCCTTCGTCGCCCTGCCCGAGCCGGGGCAGTTCGGTGGCGAGCCGTGGTTCGGCCTCACCGCCAATGCCGCCCAGCACCTTCCCGAAGGCGCGCGCGTTGACCGCGATCAGGACCCGGTGCGCGTTGTCGAGCAGGTCAGCCTGGAAGAGTTCCTGGCCGCGACCGAAGAGCCGGTTGTCGAACCTGCGCCCGAGCCTATTGCTGAAGAAGAAGTGCCGGAGGTTTCGGTCGCGCCTCCTTCCGATCCGGAGCCCCCCGCCGAGCCCCCGGTGCCTGAGCCGGAGGATGCCGACGATGAAGAGGCTCTCACCGATCTGGAACTGGCGCTGAACGCGCCCTTCGTGCCCGACCTGCCCCCGGCAGAGGAGGCGCCGCCGCAAGAGCTGTCGCTTGCCGAAGAACCGCTCGAACCCGCTGTGCCGGATACGCCGCAGGCGGAGCTCGAGCCGCAGGAAAGCCCCGAGCAGCCGACAGAACCCGAGGCCCCCGTTCCCGCCTTCAGCTCGCGCCGCACGCCGGAACTTGCCGCGCGCGCCGACGATGCTGGCGTCACGCCCCGTCTGGGCGGCGCGGCGCGGCTGCACCCGATGCCGCCGCGCACCATGCCACCCGAGCAGAAGGCCAAGCTGATGCAAAGCGGTTCGGCCGGGGTCACGGCGCCGGGCCTGGCGCTGCCCGAAACGGATCTGCGCAGCGCCGCCGAAACGCTGAAACGCGCCGCGAAAGCCGGGCTAGACAAGGCCGCGCGCGGAACGGTGAAACTGGGCGACAGCGCGGGCAAGGCGCTGGTGAAAAGCCTCAAACCCAAACTGGATGACGAACCTGCCACCGCTCCGGAGGAGGCCGAACCCGCTGCCAGCCCGTTTGGCACCTTCCAGCCCGCCCTCACAGGCGGAAAGCCCAGGCATTTTGGGCTGAAGCTGACGGCAGGGCTGGTGCTGTTCCTTGGTATCGTCGCGCTTTGGTCA
Organism: Sedimentimonas flavescens; assembly: GCF_019264375.1. Lineage (GTDB taxonomy): Bacteria > Pseudomonadota > Alphaproteobacteria > Rhodobacterales > Rhodobacteraceae > Rhodobacter > Rhodobacter flavescens. Next base: position 67,685 of record NZ_JAHVAI010000001.1, read on the forward strand.
AGCTTCCTTGGCGACGACACCCCGCCTGCCGAGGTCGCAGCTCTGGAAACGCAGGCACCAGCGCCCGCACCCGAAATCACGGCGCCTGCGGCACAGCCCGCACCCGAACCGGCCGCGACCGAAACCGCCGCGCCGCCCCCCGCTACGGAACAAGCCGCGGCGGAACCGGCCCCGGCGGTGCCCCAACCTGCCGAGCCAACCCGGTCTAGCCCCGAGATCGTTCCGGCGCCGAACCTGTCGCTCTCGTCGATCTCGACGGCCGATCCGGCTTTGCGCGACACGACCGCCACGGCGACGCTGCCCCCGGCTGAAAGCCTCACCGACAGCCAACCGGTCATGCCGCCGCCGCCGCCGCCCTTCGAGCAGCTTGCGCGGCTGACACCCGAGGGCGACATTCAACCCACACCGCAAGGCGTGGTCATGCCGGGCGACTTCACGCTTTACGCGGGCAAGCCCCCGCGCCTGCCCGGGCCGCGCCCCGAAGCGATCGCCGCCGCCGCGCTGGTGGCCGCAGCGGCGCCCGCCGCCCCGACCGAGGCCGAGGAACCCGCCCCCTACGCCGATCCGGCGCTGGCAGGTCTGCGTCCCAAGCCCCGCCCCGCCGCCATTGAAGCCGCCGCGCAAGCGGCAGCGCAGGCTGCCACGCCAGAACCCGCCCCCGAGGCCAGCACGCCCGAGACCGACGACGGTGCCGCGCTGACACCCGAGCAAAGCACACGCCTGGCGCTTCTGGCCAACGCGAAACCGAAGGCGCGCCCGGCCTCGATCGCGAGTGCCTTCGCGACCGCAAGCGCCGCCGAGGAGGCCGCCGCAGCCGAGGCCGCCCGCGCCGCCGAAGCGCAAACCGCCGCCCTTGCCAGCGCCACGGCGCGCGCGGTTTCTGTCTCGCGCCGCCCACCTGCGAAACCGCGCAACTTCACTACCTCGGTCGAGAACGCATTGGCCGCCGCGATTGCCGCCGAACCCGCCCCGGCCGCAACCCAGGTTGCCGCAGCCCCCGCTCGCCAGGCCGCGATCGAGCCGCCCCCCGAGGAACTGGACGAACCCGAGCCCGTCTCGGTCGCCCCCAAGCTGCCCACCTCTGCCTCGGTGGCCAAGCAGGCAACGCTGAAAAACGCCATAGACCTCAAGGAAATCAATCTGATCGGGGTCTATGGCTCGTCTTCGAACCGCCGCGCGCTGGTGCGCCTGTCGAGTGGCAAGTACGTCAAGGTCTCGGTCGGCGATCGATTGGATGGTGGCAAGGTGACCGCCATCGGAGCCGGACAACTGACTTACAAGAAAGGCTCTCGCAACTATACGCTGACGCTTCTGAAAGGGAGCTAAGGCGCGATCCGATCAACTCGGGTAACAGCCGCGAAACATCGCCCGTTTCGCCTTGCGCCCGGTCCAGCATTCTCTAGGCTTAGAGCCGGTCCACCATTTTTTCCTCCCCCATTCGCGCCGCGCCCCGCGTAGCCCAACCAGATAGTGCACCCGATGGAAGGCTTCCTCCTTCAAGCCACACTTTACCTTATTGCGATGGTCATCGCTGTGCCGCTCGCCTCGCGGGCGGGGCTTGGCTCGGTTCTGGGCTATCTGATGGCGGGTATTCTGATCGGCCCGGTGCTGGGGCTTTCCGGCTCGGAAATGACCGATCTTCAGCATTTCGCCGAATTCGGCGTGGTGATGATGCTGTTTCTGATCGGCTTGGAGCTGGAGCCCCGCGCGCTTTGGGCGATGCGCGACAAGCTGCTCGGGCTAGGCGGGCTTCAGGTGCTGGTGACGGTCGCGGCAGTCACGACGCTGGCGCTGCTGCTGGGGCAGCCGCTGCGCATCGCGCTTGCACTTGGGATGATCTTCGCGCTCTCCTCGACCGCTATCGTGCTGCAAACGCTGAACGAAAAGCGCCTGATGCAGACCGCAGGCGGGCGTTCGGCCTTCGCGGTGCTGCTGACGCAGGATATCGCCGTCATCCCGATGCTGGCGCTGATGCCGCTTTTGGCGCTGCCCGGTGCGCGGGCACTGTCGAAGGCCGAAGCCTCCGACAACGTTGTTGCCCATTTCATCGACAGCCTGCCGGGCTGGGGGGTAACGCTGATCACGCTGGCCGCGGTGGCGTTTGTCATCCTTGCCGGTCACCTGCTGGTGCGTCCTCTCTTCCGCTTCGTCCACGCCGCCAAGCTGCGCGAAATCAACACCGCGATGGCGCTGATGATCGTGGTCGGCATCGCCTCGCTGATGAACCTCGTGGGGCTTTCGCCCGCGCTTGGCACCTTCCTCGCGGGCGTCGTTCTGGCCGACAGCGAGTTCAAGCACGAGCTGGAAAGCGATATCGAGCCCTTCAAGGGCCTGCTGATGGGGCTGTTCTTCATCACCGTGGGCGCGGGGATCAACTTCACGGTCTTCACGGCAGCACCGGTCACGACCGTGCTTCTGGTTTTCGCGCTTGTCGGCCTCAAGGCAGCGATCCTTTACGTCCTTGCGCGGGCCTTCCGGCTGAAAGGCGGGGACAAGACGCTGTTCACGCTCGGGCTGGCGCAGGCCGGTGAATTTGGCTTTGTCCTGGTGTCCTTCGCGGTCGGACAACGCATCCTGCCGGCCGCAATCGCGGAAAAGACCCTGCTGATCATTGCGCTCTCAATGCTGATCACGCCGCTTCTGTTCATCGCGCACGAGCAACTCGCCCGGTTCCGGCGCGACGAAGATGGCCCCTCGGCCGATGAGATCGACGAGCAGCAACCCATCATCATCGCCGGGGTTGGCCGCTTCGGCCAGGTGGTCAACCGCATGATCACCATGTCGGGCTTTCAGACGACCGTTCTGGATGCCGATCTCAAGACCGTGCAACTGATGCGGACCTTCGGCTTCAAGAGCTATTTCGGCGACCCGACGCGGCCCGATCTGCTGGCCGCCGCCGGGCTGGCCAAGGCGCGCGTGCTGGTCGTATGCCTCGACGACAAGGCCTCGACCACGCGGCTTGTCGCCTATGCGCGGCGTCTGCGGCCGGACCTGCACATCATCGCCCGCGCGCGCGATCGTATTCACGTGTTCGAGCTTTACCGGGCCGGCGCCGACGACATCGTGCGCGAGATGTTCGACTCTTCGCTGCGCTGTGCGCGCTACGTGCTTGAGAATGTCGGGCTGAGCGAATTCGAAGCCGCCGAGCTTGAAAAGACCTTCTTCAAGCTCGACCGCGCCGCCGTGCGCGATCTGGCGCAGGTCTGGAAGCCCGGCGTTCCGGTCGAACAGAACCCCGAATACATCAAGCGCACGCGCGAGCTGAATGCCGAACTGGAAGCCGAAATGATGGAGCGGTTCTCGCGCCGGACCAGCAAGATCGATGCCGACGACCGGCCAGCCGACGCCGGCGTCACGAAAGAGGGTTGAAACGAAAACGGGCCCCGAAGGGCCCGTCTTGCGTAAATCTACCTGCGATCAGGCGGCGCGACCAACCAGAACGTCATCGACTTTCTTTGCGGCGCCAGCCTCGTCGGTGCCCGACACGGCGGCGACTTCACGGGTCAGACGCTCCAGCGCGGCTTCGTAAAGCTGACGCTCGGAATAGCTCTGCTCGCGCTGATCATCGGCACGGTGCAGATCGCGCACGACCTCGGCGATCGACAGCAGATCGCCCGAGTTGATCTTTTGCTCATACTCCTGCGCGCGGCGCGACCACATCGCCCGCTTGACCTTGGCCTTGCCTTTCAGCGTTTCGAGCGCACGGGTCACCACCTCGGGCGAGCTGAGCCCGCGCATACCGATATCGACGGCCTTGTTGGTGGGAACGCGCAGCGTCATCTTGTCTTTCTCGAACGAGATGACGAAGAGTTCGAGACGGATACCAGCGATCTCCTGCTCTTCGATCGACATGATTTTGCCGACACCATGTGCGGGATAAACAACGAAATCGTCCGGGCGGAATTCGGTTTTCTTGGTCTTGGTCATTCAGTCGCTTCCTTGCAGCCGGGGCGGTCACCCTATCCGACAGCGCACAAGACACCCACGGCGCTTTAAGCTCCGCGATGTCTCTCGCAGTCAAAGATAAACCCCCGGCAGGCGAGCAGGTCTGCGAGGGCGGGATCAAACTCCAATGTCACAATAATGTAGCACAAAATTGGACCGATTCAAAGCGCGGCAAAGCATCACTGTTATGCGAATGCAGAAACTCAAGCCCTTGAAGGGCAACAAGCCTCACGCCTTCCGTCGCGTCATGCGCTGTGAACGACCCGAATCAGGGGCGCGCCGGACCGAGATGAGAATCAGTCGCCCTGGCCCGGATTCGGGCTGAAGTACTTATCAAGCTTGCCCGGCTCGCCGTCATACTTCTCGTGATCCGGCATCGGGTCTTTCTTCTGCGTGATCACGGGCCAAAGTTCGGCGTATTTGCGGTTGAACTCGACCCAGTCTTCCATTCCCGGCTCGGTATCGGGGCGGATCGCGTCGGCGGGACACTCGGGCTCGCATACGCCGCAGTCGATGCATTCGTCGGGGTGGATCACCAGCGTATTCTCGCCCTCGTAGAAGCAGTCCACGGGACAGACTTCGACGCAGTCGGTGTATTTGCAGGCGATGCAGTTATCGGTGACGACATAGGTCATGGAGCAACCCCGGATCGTTTAGGTTCTGGCGATACCTAGCGGGGCGTTGCGGATCAATCAAGGGAGAGTGTCACAGAAAAGCCGGGCTGCGGCGATCTGGCCCCGCACTCAGAACGGGCGTTCGGCTTCGGGCGCCGCGTGCGGAACGTTGGGCTCGTCAAGCGCGGTATAGAGGGTCGCGGCCTCACTCGCCGGGCCGCGACGCTCACCGCAGCCCTCGATCCGGATGACGCGCACGGCCCCCGCAACGCTGACCGTCAGGACATCGCCGGGGCCAACCGCCCGCCCCGGCTTGTCGATGCGCTGGCCGTTCACGCGCACGCGCCCGGCCTGCACCAGATCGGCGGCCAGCCCGCGCGTCTTGACGAACCGCGCGTGCCAGAGCCACTTGTCGATACGGATCCGGTCAGATCCGTGCGCCATCGCTTACTTCTTGTCCTTCAGAGCCGCGAGGATCGCGAAGGGGCTATCAGGGTCGATCGGCTTTTCCTTCTTGGGCGGGCGGGCCTCGAAGTGGCGCGCGCCCTTGCCCTCATGCGGCTTACCCTTGCCTTTGGGCTTGCCGCCGCCTTTGCGCTCGCCACGGAATTCGGGCTTGCCACCCTCGCGGCGCTTGCCCTCGCCACCGTCGCGGCGCGGCGCGCGCTCGGGGCGCGGGTTGTGGCGCGGACGCGGGGCCCAGGCAAAGGTGAAGAACACTTCCATCTCGGGCGCGGCAGAGGCCGCCTCGGCCTCAGCCTCGGCGATCGGCGAGGCATCCTCGGGGATCGGGTTCTCGGCGCCAGCCTCGGGGGCCTTCGGCTCCGCCACCGGACGGGTCTTTTCGCGCTCGCCCTTCTCGGCCTTGTAGCCAAGGCCCTCCATCAGGTCGGCGAACTGGTCCAACGTCATACCGGTGATCGAGAGCATGTCGGGATTGGCCTCGAAGCCACCCCGGCTGTCCTGACCGCGCAGCAGGTCGGCCAGACGCTCGAGCATGTCGATGCGGATCGCGCGCGACCCTGCCGGGCGATAGCCCGAAAGCGTATAGGCCTGCATACCCACTTCGGGGATATGCGGGATGGTCACCAGACCCGGAGGCGGGCTTTCGGGGAACTCCGACAGGCCTTCCCAGAGCGCCGAAAGCACCAGGCGCAGACGGGTCGGCGCGGGCTTGAGCAGCGCCTGCATGAAGATCGTGTACTGGCCAAAGCGCACGCCGTGCTTGCGCAGCGCGCCGCGAGCGTCCTGGTCAAGTTCCTTGACCTCTGCGGCCACGCCTTCGCGCGGCAGGATGCCCATGCCCTCGACAAGGCGGAAGGCAAAGCCACGCGCAAGTCCGGTCAGGGCCTCGTCACGGCTGATCGCCAGAAGCGGCTCGAACAGGGTTGCGACCTTGCGGTCGATGAAATGCTGCAGACGGCGCTTGACCTTCTCGGCAACCTCGGGACCGGCCTCTTCATCGACGAAGGCCTCGACCGAGGGTTTCGCCGGCTCAGAGCCCTTCACGAGCTTGCCGACGGCGATCTCGCCCCACATCAGGCCACCCTGCTCGGTGAAGTCCATCTCGGTATCGGGTGCGTTGTAGAAACGGTCCGCCCGCAGGTTGAACTCGGGACGCAGCGCCTCGTAGGCGGCACGTGCCAGCATCTTCGCCTCATCGGGCGAGGAGGTCGCATCCTGCCGGAACCGGAATCCGTCCAGACGGCCAGCGAATTCGCCTTCGACCATCACTTCACCCTTGTCGTTCACCTCGGCCACGAGGGTCTCCTTCTGCTTGAGCCGGCGCAGCAACACAGAGGTGCGCCGGTCCACAAATCGTTGGATCAGTGCGCCATGCAGCGCATCCGACAGGCGGTCTTCTACAGCGCGAGTCTCCTCGCGCCAATGGCTTTCGTCATCGACCCAGCCCTTGCGCTGCGCCACGTATGTCCAGGTGCGGATAAACGCGAGCCGTTTCGACAGCGCATCGATGTCCCCCTGCACCCGGTCGATCCGCTCGATCTGGCCACGCAGCCAGTCCGATGGGATCCCTTTGCCGCCCTGCAGGAAGCCGAAGATACGCGCCAGCAAAGTCGCATGTTCCGTCTGCGAGATCGAGCGGAAATCGGGTATTCGGCACACATCCCAGAGCAGACGCACATCATTTGGGTGCCGCACCCGGTCGATGACTTCCGGATACTCGCTGAGTGCCTTGAGAGCACGCAGATCGTCCGCCTCGCGCCCGCGCGTCAGCCACTCGTCGCCGGGGCTTTCCTCAAGCGACTGGATCAGCCGGGGCAGCGTTCCGAACTCAAGCCGCGGGTTGCGCCATTGCAGGCGCTGGATCGGCGCAAAGCGGTGGTTCTCGACCGCGTCGATCACCTCGGGCGGCAGCGGCGAGGCCTCACCGGTCACGCCGAAGGTGCCGTCCATCGTGTGCCGCCCTGCCCGTCCGGCGATCTGGCCAAGCTCATGCGGGAAGAGATGCCGCATCCGGCGCCCGTCGAATTTCGCCGTGGCCGAAAAGGCGACATGCTCGATATCGAGGTTCAGGCCCATGCCGATGGCATCTGTGGCAACGAGGTAATCGACATCCCCATTTTGATACATGGCGACCTGCGCATTGCGCGTGCGCGGGCTGAGCGCCCCCATGACGACCGCCGCGCCACCCTTCTGGCGGCGGATCAGCTCGGCGATGGCATAGACATTTTCAACCGAAAAGCCGACGATGGCGCTGCGCGGCGGCATCCGGCTTATCTTTTTCGAACCTGCCCACTTGAGTTCCGAGAAACGCTCCCGCCGGGTGAACTGCGCCTTGGGCACCAGCGCCGCGATGGCGCCTTTCATGGTCTCCGAGCCGAGGAACAGCGTCTCGTGCAGGCCGCGCGCGTGCAGCAGGCGGTCGGTGAAGACATGGCCACGCTCGGGGTCGGCGCAAAGCTGGATCTCGTCGAGGGCCACAAAATCGGCACCGACATCGGGCATCGCCTCGGTGGTGCAGACCCAATACTGCGTGCGCTCGGGGACGATGCGTTCCTCACCCGTGACTAGCGCCACGACCGAGGGGCCGCGCGCCTTGACGATCCGATCATAGACCTCGCGCGCCAAAAGCCGCAGTGGCAGCCCGATGACGCCGGTGCGATGCGCCAGCATGCGTTCAATCGCGTAATGCGTCTTGCCGGTGTTGGTCGGCCCCAGCACGGCCGTGATACGCGCAGACATTTTTCCCGCCCAGTCTTACAGCGCGACGCCCGCGAGCGCCTTCTCCAGCATGTCGATTGCGTCTTTCACATCCTGCTGGTGCGGGTTCAAGGCGAAAGAGGCGCGATAGGCCGCCAGCGCGCGCTCGGGCTGCTCCATATCGTCGAGAATCATGCCCAGGCCATTCAGCGCGCCCCAATGACGCGGCTCAAGCCGCAGGGTCTGCGCGATATCCGACAGCGCCGGCCCGTAGCGGCCGGCGACAAAGAACGCCGTGGCGCGCGCATTCCAACCCTCGGGGAAGTCCGGCGCGTGATCTGTCAGCGCGGTCAGATGCTCGATCGCGGCGTCGAGGTCGCCCGCGTCGAGCGCCTCGGTCCCGCGCTTGAGCAGCAGATCCATCGCCGGAGAGCCCGAACGCGACCAGGCCCGTTCGATATCCGATTGCGCGCGCGCCCAACCTGGATAGTCTGGATCGGCCAGTTCGGCGAAGTATCGCTCCAACCCGGTGGTCTCGGAATGTGCCGTAACGGCGCTGCAAAACAGCGTGAGAAATGCCGCAACGGCATATTTGTTTATGGCTGTTGGCCCGCGCATAACTAAAATGTAACCCAACCGCCGGAGAAAGCGATAGGTCCGGCGTTCACATTTCGGAGGAGTTCATGAGCGAAATCATCGAGAAGGCCGTTGCCGCGCTGCAAGAGAAGATGCCGAACGGTTTTCCCTCGACCGCGAAATTCGTCATCACCGACGAGGGCGCGATCGTGATCGACGCCGACGGGGTGCGTGCGGGCGATGACGAGGCGGACGTGACGCTGACCGCCAATGCCGAAACCTTCAAGGGCATCCTGAGCGGCGACGTCAACCCGACCATGGCTTTCATGACCGGCAAGCTGAAGATCGACGGCTCGATGGGCCTGGCGATGCAGCTTGGCTCGGCGCTGAGCTGATGGAAGAGGCCCCCTTTCACGCCGCGATTTCCGGCGGTCCTGAAGGGGGGCGCGCCCTCTGGCTGCATACGGCAGACGAACGGCGCATCCGCCTGGGGCTCTGGCCTGCGGCGGGAGAGGCGCGCGGGACGGTGTTCATCTTCCCCGGCCGCACCGAATATATCGAGAAATACGGCCTTGCGGCGGCCGAGTTCACCGCGCGGGGCTATGATGTGCTTGCGATCGACTGGCGCGGGCAAGGGCTGGCGGATCGCCCCCTCGCCGACCAGATGATGGGCCATGTGGAGCGTTTCGCCGAGTATCAGATCGACCTCGCCGCCGTGCTTCATGCCGCCGAGGCGCTGGATCTGCCCCGCCCCTGGCTCGCACTTGGGCATTCCATGGGCGGCACGATTGCGCTGCGTGCCCTCAGCCGGCCGCATCCCTTTGCCGCGGTCACCCTGTCGGCGCCGATGCTGGGGATCGCGCTGAACGCGCCGATGCGCCAGATCGCCCTGCCGCTGGCGCGAGTGCTGCTCGACAACCCGCGCGCACGGCGCTACGCACCCGAAACCAGCGAAGTCACCTATGTGCTGACCGACGGGTTTCAGAATAACTTCCTGACGACAGATGCGATGATGTGGGCCAAGCTGATCGAGCAGGTGGCCGAAGTGCCCGCGCTCGCACTAGGCGGCCCCTCGCTGCACTGGGTCGCCGAGGCGTTGCTGGAGTGTCAGGCGCTGCTGAAACTGCCCGCGCCTGACCTGCCCTGCTACTGCGCCCTTGGCACGGATGAGCGCGTCGTGGACAGCACGGCGATCCGGCAGCGACTGAAAGACTGGCCCGCCGCGCGGCTTGAGATGTTCCCCGGCGTGCAGCATGAGATCATGATGGATAAGCCCGAAACCGGCGCGCGTTTCTATGCAAGCTGCCTGGCGCTGTTCGACGCGGCCACGGACGCGGCTTAAAGCTCGATCTGGCTAAAACCTTCGCGCAGCGCGCTCGACCAGGCCTCGGACATACGGGCAAAATCAGGGTCTTTCGCCTCGATCCGACGGCGCGAGGAAACCCGGCAGGCATCGCGCTCGATCACCGCCAGATCCAGCGGCATCCCCACCGACAGGTTCGAGCGCAACGTCGAATCCATCGACAGCAGCACCGCCTTTTGCGCGTCCTCGATGCTGGTCGAGGGGGTCACCACGCGGTCGAGGATCGGCTTGCCGTATTTATGCTCGCCGATTTGCAGGAAGGGCGTGTCCTCGGTCGCCTCGATGAAATTGCCCTCAGGGTAGACGAGGAACATCCGCATCGCCCCGCCCGCGCGCTGCCCCGCCACGATCATCGAGGCCGAGACGCTGACTTTCGCTGCGTTCATCTTGTGGTCGATATCCTCGCGGACCGAGGCCAGCGTATTGCCGATGATCTCGGCCACTTTCAACATGCTCGGCGCCAGCATGATCGAGGTCTCACCCGTCGCATCGTCATCCTCGATCGCCTCGCGCAGGCGCGCGATGGTGGTCTGGGTGACCGAAAGCGACCCGGCCGTCAGCACGGTGATGACCCGCTCGCCCGGATCCTCGAAGGTGAACATCTTGCGGTAGGTCGCGATATTATCGAGCCCCGCATTCGTGCGGGTATCGCTCAGCAGCACCATGCCCGCATCCAGCAGCAGGCCAACGCAATAGGTCATTCTTTCCCCCGGGGATTCGCGCCGACGGCCGAGATTATTGTTGGGTTGCCTCCAAGGCAACTGCGACATCAAGGCTCTCTTCGCCAACACCGAGGGCAATCCCCTTGATCGGCGCTGCATCCCGCGCATCCGCGCCCGAGCCGAGGCGAATATACCGCTGGTCAGGGCAACACGCATTGGCGGGATCAAAGCCGACCCAACCTATGTTCGGCACATGCACCTCGGCCCAGGCGTGAGTGGCTTCGTGCGGCTCGCCATCATCGCGGGCAAAGAGATACCCAGACACATAGCGGGCCGGAAGCCCCACGGCCCGCGCCGCGGCAATCAGCGCATGGGCATGATCCTGGCAGACTCCCTCGCCCAACGACAGCGCCTCGGCGGCGGTGGTGTGGGCTTGTGTGACGCCAGGCTTGTAGGCGATGGCAGCCGAGACGGCGCGGGACAGGCGGTGCGCGCGATCCAGATCGTCCTCGGCACCAAGGACGGCTTCATTGGCAAGGGTTTCCAGCGCATCATCGACCCAGGTCGCGGTGGTCTCGCACAGGTAGGACAGCGGCGGAACCTGCTCGCGGTGGCCGCGCAGCACGCCGGCCAGATCGATCGTCTCGACCTGTCCCGATGCAGTTATCGTGACCTTGCTGACCGGGCCGCGCACGGACCAGCCCTCGATCCTGTCGCCCGCTCCGTCCTTGAACGAACCGCCCCGGATGCCGCCCTCGACCGACACATCCCAACGGATGATCCGCTGCCCGTCGAAGCGCGACGGGAAGAGGCGCAGCGTCTGCACCGCAGAGCGCATCGGCACATCGTATTGGTAGGTGGTAACGTGGTTGACTGTCAGGATCATCTGGCTTCTCCGCTCAGATAGGCGTTGTGCACCATCACGGACAGCTCTCCGACCTCGCGGATGAACCGCGTGAGGAACTCATGCAGGCCCTCTTCGAAGATGTCCTCGACACGGGTTTCGGCCAGCTCACTTACCAGCGCGCAAGCGCGCATCTGCGCCGGACCGCTCTTGTTGTAATTCTGGCTGAGCGCGTCGAGATGCTCCATCGCGGCGTCGGCCGCCGAGATCAGCGAGCGTGGCGACTGCCGGTTCAGGATCAGGAAGTGGGCGATCTTGGCGGCCGTGACCTCGCCGCCGTAAGCCCAGTGGAAGGCCCGCGTGGCCGAAAAGGCGCGCAAGAGCGTCTGCCACTGGTAATTGTCCAGCCCCGAGCCCACGAAATCAACCGACGGCAGCAGGACGTAGTATTTCACGTCGATCAGACGCGCGGTGTTGTCGGCGCGCTCCAGCGCGAAACCGAGGTTGAGGAAGCTGTAGCCGTCATTGCGCAGCAGCGTGGCATCCATCGTGCCGCGCACGAGCGCCGCCTGCCGGTTCACCCATTCGGTCAGTTCGGTCAGCTCCAGCTCCGAGCGCGGCATCCGCTCCAGTTGCCGGATTTCCTGATAGGCCATGTTCAGCGCGTCCCAGACCTGGCTGGTCATTGCAGTCCGCACGATACGGGCGTTCTCTCGTGCGCTGGCGATGCAGGAAATCACCGAGGACGGGTTGTCGCGGTCGAAGAACAGGTAGCTTTCGATGTTGCGCTGCACCGGGTCGCCATATTTCGCGGCAAACCCCTCGGAGGTGCCCGAAGCCTGCAACAGGCTTTCCCATTCCGAGCGATAGCCATGCCCTGCCGAGGGCATCAGCGCGATGCGCGCGCCGACCTCAAGCAGTCGCGCCATGGTTTCGGCCCGCTCGATATAGCGTGCGATCCAGAACAGGTTTTCCGCAGTCCGGCTTAGCATTCCGCCTCTCCGCTGAAATGAGACGTTCCGGGCATCGCGGAACGGTATTGATGGCTCGGTTCGGGGCGCTGTCTCATTCGGCCAACACCCATGTATCCTTGACACCGCCGCCTTGCGACGAGTTCACCACCAGCGAGCCCTCGGTCAGCGCCACGCGCGTCAGCCCGCCGGGCACCAGCTCGATCTTCTCGCCCACCAGGCAATAGGGCCGCAGATCGACGTGGCGGGGCGCGATCCCATCCTCGACGAAGGTCGGCGTCGTTGAAAGCGCGAGCGTCGGTTGCGCGATGTAATTGTCGGGGTCTTCGACGATCTTGGCACGGAAGGACTCGATCTGCTCCTTGGTCGATTTCGGGCCGACAAGCATGCCATAACCGCCCGAGCCATGCACCTCCTTGACGACCAGATCGCCAAGGTTTTCTAGCACATATTTGCATTCATCCGCCTTGGCGCATTGCCAGGTGGGGACGTTTTGCAAGATCGGCTCTTCGCCCAGGTAGAAGCGCACCATCTCGGGGACGAAGGTGTAAACCGCCTTGTCATCCGCCACGCCCGCACCCGGCGCCGAGCAGATCGACACGCCGCCCGAGCGATAGACATCCATCAGCCCCGGCACACCCAGCATCGACTCGGGCCGGAAGCAGAGCGGATCAAGGTAGGCGTCATCGATCCGGCGATAGATCACGTCAAGCTTCTTGGGCCCTTCCGTCGTGCGCATCCACACAAAGCCGCCCTCGACGAACAGATCCGCGCCCTCGACCAGTTCGACCCCCATCAGGTCGGCCAGAAAGCTGTGCTCGTAATAGGCCGAGTTGTAATGCCCCGGCGTGAGAATGGCGATGGTGGGCTCACGCTCGCATTTCGCGGGCGCGACCGAGGCCAGCGTGCGGCGCAGCGCATCGGCATAGCCATCTACCGGCTCAATCCGGTTCTCGCGGAAGATCTGCGGGAACATGCGCATCATGATCTCGCGGTTTTCCAGCATGTAGCTGACGCCCGAGGGCGTGCGGCAGTTGTCTTCGAGCACGTAGAACTCATCCGGCCCCGTACGCACAAGGTCGATGCCGACGATATGGCTGTAGATCCCGCGCGGGGGCGTAAAGCCCGTCACGGCGCGTTCGAATGCGTCGTTCTGATAGACCAGTCGCGCCGGGATCTTGCCCGCCCGCACGATCTCGCCGCGCCCGTAAACATCGAGCAGGAAGGCGTTGAGCGCCCTTGCGCGCTGCTTGATACCACGTTCCAGCCGGCGCCATTCAAGCTGGGTGAAGACGCGCGGAAACATGTCGAAGGGGATCAGGCGGTCCGGGTCGCCGCCCTCGCCATAGACCGCAAAGGTGATCCCGATACGGCGAAACAGGGCTTCGGCCTCGGCCTGCTTCATCTGCCGCAACTCGGCGGGCATATCGCGGGTCCAGCCCTCAAGCCGGGCGTAAGGCTCGCGGACTTTGCCGCCGTCATACATCTCGTTGAAATAGTTCGTCATGGGGCGTGATTCCTCCGGCCTTGATCGAATCTTAGGCAGCGGATTGGGCGAGTGAAAGCGGATGCCGCCAAGGAAAGGGAAAAGCCCACGGCTTTTGCCTGAAATTTGGGATCGCGCCCAAATAATAAGCGAACGGCCATGGCCGCGGCGAAACTTCGGCCCGTCCCGCCCCTTGCCCCCACCGGGGCCAAGCCCCTATGTCTTGGGCTATACCTAGCAAGAGGCCGCCATGACATTTCCCCTGCCCCAACCCGTCTTCGATGCGAACGCCAGCGCCGGGGGGTTCGGCGATCTGCCCGATTGGGATCTGAGCGACCTCTACCCCGCCCCGGACGCCCCCGAATTCGCGCGAGACATGGCGCAGCTTGAGAAAGACTGCGCCGCCTTTGCCGCCGATTACGAGGGCAAGCTGGCGACGCTCGACGCCGCTCAGATGGCGCAATGCATCGCGCGCTACGAGACGATCGAAACCACCGCCGGGCGGCTGATGTCCTATGCCGGTCTGCGCTATTACCAGAACACCACCGATGCCGGGCGCGTCAAACTGATGGCCGACGCGCAGGACAAGATCACCACCTTCACCACGCCGCTGGTGTTCTTCTCGCTGGAGTTCAACCGTATCGACGACGCCCGCTATGAGGCGGTGTTCAACGACCCGCTGGTCAACCGCTACAAGCGCGTCTTCGACCGGATGCGCGCGATGAAGCCCCATCAGCTGTCCGACGAGATGGAGAAATTCCTGCACGACCAGTCGGTCGTCGGCGCCGCCGCCTGGAACCGGCTCTTCGATGAAACCACCGCCGCGCTCGAATTCGAGGTGCTGGGCGAAACGCTGAACCTGGAGGCCACGACGACGCTGCTGTCGGATCACGACCGCGCCAAGCGCGAGGCCGCCGCGCGCGAACTGGCCCGCGTGTTTGGCGAGAACATCAAGATCTTCGCGCGCGCGCACAACACGCTGGCCAAGGAAAAGGAAATCGAGGACCGCTGGCGCAAGATGCCCACCCCGCAGACCGGGCGCCACCTGTCGAACGATGTCGAGCCCGAGGTGGTCGAGGCGCTGCGCAACGCCGTTGTTGCCGCCTATCCGCGCCTGTCGCACCGCTATTATGCGCTGAAGGCACGCTGGCTTGGCCTCGACAAGCTGCAGGTCTGGGACCGCAACGCGCCGCTGCCGACCGAGGCCCCGCGCAAGATCATGTGGGACGAGGCGCGCGCGACCGTGCTTGAGGCCTATGCCGCCTTCGCCCCGCAGATGGCCGAGCTTGCGCAGCCCTTCTTCGACAAGGGCTGGATCGACGCGGGCGTCAAACCCGGCAAGGCGCCGGGCGCCTTTGCGCACCCGACCGTGACCACGGTGCACCCCTATGTGATGCTGAACTACCTGGGCAAGCCGCGCGACGTGATGACCCTGGCGCATGAGCTTGGCCACGGCGTGCACCAGGTTCTGGCCGCCGGTCAGGGCGAGATGCTGGCCTCGACCCCGCTGACGCTGGCCGAGACCGCCTCGGTCTTCGGCGAGATGCTGACCTTCCGCAAGCTGCTCGACGGCGCCAAGACCAAGGCCGAGCGCAAGACGCTTCTGGCGGGCAAGGTCGAGGACATGATCAACACGGTCGTGCGCCAGATTGCCTTCTACGATTTCGAATGCAAACTGCACGCCGCCCGCGCGCAGGGCGAGCTGACGCCCGACGATATCAACGCGCTGTGGATGTCGGTGCAGGCCGAAAGCCTTGGTCCGGCGTTTGAGTTCATGGAGGGATATGAGACCTTCTGGTCCTACATCCCGCATTTCGTCCATTCGCCCTTCTACGTCTATGCCTATGCCTTCGGCGACGGGCTGGTGAACGCGCTTTACGCGGCCTATGCCGACGGGCTGCCCGAGTTCCAGCAGAAGTATTTCGAGATGCTCACGGCGGGCGGCTCGAAGCACCACAAGGAATTGCTTGCGCCCTTCGGGCTCGACGCCTCAGACCCGGCCTTCTGGGACAAGGGTCTGTCGATGATCGCGGGCTTCATCGACGAGTTGGAAGCGATGGAAGACTGATCGAGAAACGGGGCCGCGAGGCCCCGTTTTCATTCCCAGAGCGCCGCCATCGCCTTCATACCTAGGCGCGGCAGGGCCATCTCGCCGAAATCCTCGATCCGGCGGATATGCGGAAAGAGCGCAACGAACAGCTCCAGCATCCGCGGATCGACCAGTTGCTCAAGACCGACGCCCGGATGATAGCTTTCCACCTCGACCCCGGCGACGCGCAGGGCGGCGTGGCGATCGAGCACGACGTGATAGGTGGTGATCGGAGCGACGGGGGCGACCTCAATGATGCCGATGCCGTCCACCAGCGCGCAGGCGGGCACAAAGGCCGCCTCCGCGTCCGCAATGCGGCGAACCCGCGCGCTGTCCATGCGGATGCGTGCGCCCGGCCCGAGCACCAGATCGGCGACCGGGCGCCCCTCGCCCAAGGCCTCGGCGGTCAGGCGCGTCATGCAGGTCCGGCCGTCGCTACAGTCCGGCCGCATCGCGGCAAAATGCGTCATCGATCCGATCCAGCGGACCAGGCAGGTCTCGCCGCCCGCAACCAGAACGTGACTGCCCGGCATCAGGTCCTCGATCGCGCAGGGGCCTGCGGTGGTCTGCACGACAGCGCCACGCGCAAGCGCAGAACAGGCGTGCTCGAACAGCGGAATCGCGGGCGCAATACGGTTTGAGGTCTCAATCTCGCCCGAAGACGTGAGCCAGGCGGCCTCGTATCGGCGCGTCAGAGGAATCGCGCGCAGAGGCCGCCGCTCAGTTCCAACGTGCCCGCGCAGATGCGCGTGCGATGGGCCAGACCGGTCCCCGCCAGAGATTGCAACACCCATGGCAGGAGGGTGAGGATATGACATGCGAACAGCCCTTTCGGTCTGGTCACATCTGCTACGGCCCCCACCGGATGCAGAGAGACAGACCAATTATGGGCGGCCGGCGCATTGGCGTCAAATTTATGAAGCTATTATGACGGCCCGCGAGACCAGTCCGCGCCCGGCATCGTCACTGTTTCCCCGAACACGGATTCCGCCGCATTCTCGCCACAGTTCGAGGCACTCACAGCGAATCGCGGATCACAGCCGGATGGTCGAGATCAGGCGGCCATAGTCGGCTTCGCCCGCATGGGTTGTGCGGCGATAGGAGTAGAACCGCTCGCTATCCGAGTAGGTGCAGTGGCGCGTCCATTCAGCCTCACCCACGCCAGCCTCGCGCAGGCGATGCAACCCGAAGGCCGGCAGATCGAACATCGGCTTGCCCGCGGGCCCGCCCGAGAAGAAGCGGCCATAATCGGGGTCTTCGACAAGGAAGTTTTCCATGAAGTCGTGGCCGACTTCATAGGCGCGCTGCGAGATACAAGGGCCGATGACCGCCGTGATATTCGCGCGATCCGCCCCGAGGGCCTCCATGGCCTCGACCGTCGCCTCAAGCACCCCCTCAAGCGCGCCACGCCAGCCCGCATGGGCCGCACCCACGACCCCGGCCTGACGGTCGGCAAACAGCACCGGCTGGCAATCGGCGGTCAGCACGGTCAGCAGCACGCCCGGGGTCGCCGTCACCAGCGCATCGGCCTGCACCGCCGCGTCAAGCGGGCCTGTCACGCTTAGCACATCGGCGGAATGGATCTGGTGCACACCCACCATCGCCTCGGGCGTCACGCCCATGGCCGCGGCCACGCGATCGCGGTTGACGTTGACGGCGTCCGTCAGATCGCTGGACCCATGGCCGCAATTCAACCCCTGGAACACACCCGAAGAGGCGCCCCCCTTGCGGGTGAAGAAGCCATGCGCGACACCGTTCAGCGCGGGCGAAGTCAGAATTTCAAGCGTGGTCGGCATGATCAGTCAGCGGCCCCATCGAACCCCGGAGGCAGTGGGGCGGTAGCGGGATAGATGGCAAGGGTTTGGAACAGGTGACCCATTTCCTCGGGGTGGGTCAAGCGGCGATGCGCAGCGATATGGCTTTCGAGCGCCGCGCCGCTCAGCTTGCTGGCAAGGCCCTGCGCGCGCGCCGTGATGCCGAGACGTTCGAGCAACACGCCTTGCGGTGTCATCGCGCTGACGGCGGCGCCCGCGTTGCGCGCAGAATGGGCGAGCGGTGCGAACGCGACATGGGCGGTCAGATCCGCCTCGCCGGGGTTGGCGAAGGGGCTTTCGGGCTTGTGCGCGCGCAGGGCCTGAAACGTATCGCCAAGGCTGCGCCAGTTGCCATAATCGATGAAGATCGCAACCCCGCCCTGCGCAGCGATGCGCCCCGCCACGGCAGAGGCTACGGACGGGCCGCCGGGGCAGATCTCGACGACATCGCCCTCGGACGTATCGGCCATGCGATCGCGCAGCAAAGCCAGCGGCAGCGGCGCGGTGAGGCCGGGCACCAGCGCGCCATCGGGGCCGAGGCCCACCTGACGCTCGGCCCAGGCATTACCGTGGCGCTCGAACTGGCGGATCGGCAGAGCGTCAATGAATTCGTTGGCGACGAGATAAAGCGGGCCTTCGGGCAACTCCTCGACGCTTTCGTGCCAGGTCACGTCCAGCCCCGCCAACCGGTCGCGCTGGATACCGCGCAGGGTGGCGGAAGCCTCGACCAGATGGATCTCGGCGGCCTCGAGCATACCGGGCACGGCGCGCATCGCGCGCGTCATATCGGCCATCAAGGTACCGCGCCCCGGCCCCGGCTCGGCCAGAACAAAACGCGCAGGCCGGCCCTGATCGACCCAGACCTGCGCGAGGCACAGGCCCAGCATCTCACCGAACATCTGCGAGATTTCGGGCGCAGTGATGAAATCGCCCGCCGCCCCGAAGGGATCGCGCGTCGCGTAATAGCCGTGCGCGGGATGCAGCAGGCATTCGGCCATATAGTGATCGAGGCGCATCGGCCCCTCGGTCGCGATCTTGCGAGCGAGGATCGCGGCCAGCGGGGTCATGCCGCTCTCCGCGCGCGCCAGATCAGCCACAGACCCACGACGATCATCGGCAGAGACAGGATCTGACCCATCGTAAGCCCGCCACCGGCGAATTGCAGCGCATAGCCCAAGGGGTTGTCAACGCCGGCAAATTGCGCGTCGGGCTGGCGGAACAGTTCGACAAAGGCGCGGGCCGCACCGTAACCAATCAGGAAGACGCCAAAGAGCGTGCCGGGGCGGCGCAGCGCGCCAGCCTGCAACATCACCCACAGGATGGCGCCGAGCAAAAGCCCCTCAAGCCCCGCCTCGTAAAGCTGCGAGGGGTGGCGCGCGCAGAGGCCATCGACCTGCCCGGCCCAGCCGTAACAGGCCTGCGCCTCGGGCACCGGGAATATCACGCCCCAGGGCATGTCGGTCGGGCGGCCCCAAAGCTCGGGCTTGATGAAGTTCGCGATGCGCCCCAGGAACAGCCCGATCGGCGCGACCAGCGCGGCGGCATCGGCGATGTTCAGAACCGGCAGCATGTTGCGGCGGCAATACCACCAGATCGCCACGACGACGCCCAGAAATCCGCCATGGAAGGACATGCCGCCCTGCCAGACCTTCAGGATCTCAAGCGGATTGCTGAAATAATAGCCCGGCTGGTAGAACAGCACGAAACCAAGCCGCCCGCCAAGAACCACGCCCACGATCACGGCGGTCAGCAAATCCTCGACCCGCTCGGGCGGCATCGGCGCCTGCCCGCCCCACAGCTTGGGGCGCCGCATCAGGCCAACGACCATACGCCAGCCCAGCACCAGCCCCGCGATATAGGCCAGGGCATACCAGCGGATCGGCAGGCCCACACCCGGGATGACAAAGGCGTTCGGGTCGATATCTGGGAAGGGAATGGCCATGGCGCTCCTCGTGTCGGGGCGCACAACACCTCGGCCCCGCGGCGAAGTCAACCTTGTCTCTGGGCGCGTGCAGGCTCATATAGGGCAAAACCCCGTGATACGACCGGAGAGACCCGATGGAAGCGCCGAACAAGTTCTTTGACGAGATGTCCAAGCTGATGACCAACGCCATGGGCGTGGCCCAGGGCGCCAAGACCGAGGCCGAGACCGCGATGAAAAGCTGGATGGACCGCTGGCTGGCCGACCGCGATTTCGTCACCCGCGAGGAATTCGACGCGGTGAAAGCCATGGCCCAGAAGGCGCGCGAGGAGAACGAGGCCCTCAAGGCCCGCATCGCCAATCTCGAAAACGCCGAGAAGTAATTACCCGCGCCCGAGCGCGCGACGCAGCACCTCATCGACGCGGCGGCTCATCGGGAGTTGCCGCGCGAGCACCTGTCCGACCTCGACCCATGCCGCCTCAAGCGCGTCATCGGCGGCGACGGGCTCCCCCGCCCGGTAGCGGCATTGCACCGCGACAAGGTGATAGTGGAAGGCCACGGCGCCGCTGTCATCATGCGAGATCGCATCGGCGCTGGCGATGATCTGGCCCTGATCCGCGCTGACGCCGGTTTCCTCGGCCAGTTCGCGCAGGGCGGCGGCCTCGACCGTCTCGCCCCAATCGACCTTGCCACCCGGAAAGCCCCAAAGCCCGGCATCGGGCGGATTTGCGCGGCGCACCAGCAAGACCGAGTCGCCCCGCAGGACCACGGCCAGAACGCCAAGGCGCGGAATGCCGCTCATTGCCCGCCAGCCAGAACGGTTTGGCCAATCAGCCGCCCGTCGGCCGCATAGACCAACACGCGATCATCGGCGCTCAGCACCACGATGCGCTCGCCTGCAAAGGTGATGGCGGCGGGCGAGACCCCTTCGGGCAGCGCGATCGTCTCGGGCAGGACGGGCATCACCGCCTTGTCCGGCATGCGGATGACAATCAGCGCGACGATGATTATAAGCCCCAGGATCATCGTGGCCGTCAGCGCCGTCACCAGAACTTTGAGAAAGCGGACCTCGGGCAGCGGGGTCTGATCGGAAGGCATCATGTCGGACATGGAAGAACGTATCCTGAAGCTGGTGATCGAAGCCGGAGAGGACGGCAATCCCCCCGCTGACCGCCTTGATAAGGCGCTTGCCGCCATTGTGCCAGAGGAAGCGGCCCTGTCGCGCTCGCGCCTGGCGAAGATGATCGCCGAGGGTGCGGTGCTGCGCAATGGCGCGCCGATCACCGACCAGAAGGCCAAGGTGGCCGTGGGTGATGTCTACGAGATCACGCTGGAGCCCCCCAAACCCGTCGAAACCGTCGCGCAGGAAATCCCGCTGGAGGTGCTGTGGGAGGATGACGACCTGATCGTCATCGACAAGCCTGCGGGCATGGTCGTTCACCCCGCGCCGGGGTCTGAGGATGGCACGCTGGTGAACGCGCTCTTGCACCATTTCGGCGGCAATCTGTCGGGCATCGGCGGCGAGGCGCGGCCCGGCATCGTGCATCGCATCGACAAGGACACCTCGGGGCTGCTCGTTGTGGCGAAATCCGACCGCGCGCATCACGGCCTTGCCGCACAGTTCGAGAAGCACTCGGTCCACCGCCATTACCTGGCCGTGGTGCATGGTGTGCCCAATGCTGCCGACCCGCGCCTGCGCGGCACGCGCGGGGTCAGCTTTGAGGCGGGGAATATCCTGAAAGTCACCTCGCAGCTAGCGCGCCACAAGACCGACCGCCAGCGTCAGGCGGTGCTGTTCGACGGCGGCCGCCATGCTGTCACCCGCGCTCGCGTGGTCGAGGATTTCGCCGGCACCGCGTCACTGGTGGATTGCTGGCTCGAGACCGGGCGCACGCACCAGATCCGTGTGCACCTGGCCCATGCGGGTCACGGGCTGATCGGCGATCCGGTCTATGGCGGCAAGCGCAAGCTACCCGCCAAGGTGATCGGCGAGGCCGCCGCCCAGGCTGCTGCCGGCTTCCCCCGGCAGGCGCTGCACGCGGCCACGCTTGGCTTCATCCACCCCGTCACGCGCGAGGAGCTGAGCTTCTCCTCCCCCCTGCCCGCCGACATGGAGGCGCTGCTGGACGCCCTGCGCAACGGCGTGCAGAAGGGCTGAGCTGTTAGCGTTCACGAAAGCGTCAGCTAGTGTTGCGATACGACGGAAAGCGCTTCATTCTGCGTTCAGCACTCTGAGATATCGGCCGGACAGCACTTGAACGGCGCGTCAGCGTTCCCACTTTTGGGGGTCGATGAGGGAGAAGGTCTGAATGACAACTTATGCCAACCTGCCTGCGCCCAGTCCTGAACAGGGCCTGAACCGCTATCTGCAGGAAATCCGCAAGTTTCCGCTCCTCGAACCCGAGGAGGAATACATGCTGGCCAAGGCTTGGGTCGATCACCAGGATTCGGAATCCGCACATCGGCTGGTGACCTCGCACCTGCGTCTGGCTGCCAAGATCGCCATGGGCTACCGCGGCTATGGCCTGCCGCAAGCCGAGGTGATCTCGGAGGCGAACGTGGGCCTGATGCAGGCCGTCAAGCGTTTTGACCCGGAAAAGGGCTTCCGTCTGGCCACCTATGCGATGTGGTGGATCCGCGCTGCGATTCAGGAATACATCCTGCGCTCGTGGTCGCTGGTGAAGCTTGGAACGACCTCGGCGCAGAAGAAGCTGTTCTTCAACCTGCGCAAGGCCAAATCGAAGATCGGCGCCTATGAAGACGGCGACCTGCGCCCCGAGAACGTGGCCCAGATCGCGCGCGATCTGAACGTGACCGAGGAAGAGGTCATCTCGATGAACCGCCGCCTGTCGGGCTCTGACGCGTCGCTGAATGCGCAGGTCGGGGCCACCGACGGGGACGGCGGATCGCAATGGCAGGACTGGCTTGAGGATACCGACGCCGACCAGGCCGAGGCCTATGCCGAGGCAGACGAGTTGGAGGCCCGCCGCGCCATGCTGTTCGCCGCGATGGACGTTCTGAACGAGCGCGAGCGCGATATCCTGATGCAGCGCCGCCTGCGCGATGAGCCCGTCACGCTGGAAGAACTCTCGAGCCAGTATGACGTCTCGCGCGAGCGAATTCGCCAGATCGAGGTGCGCGCCTTCGAGAAGTTGCAGGACCGGATGCGGACCCTTGCCCGCGAAAAGGGCATGGCAATACCCGCTTAAGGCCGTATTCGCGCCATGAAACTCTGCAAAAACGGGCCATCGCGGCCCGTTTTTCTTGCCGAGGATTTCATGACGAAGATTCGCAAAGATAGTGCTTTGCACCCGCATACGACCCTGCGCCCCACCGCTGCCGCCACCCGCGCGCGCATGGTGCAGCCGGTTGTGATCGAAGACGTCGCCCGCAACGCCGCGGCCGACCGGGCCGAGCTTTGGCTGGCGCAGGTCCGCGCGGCTGAGCAATCGGGCAATATGGAGCGGGTGGCCGCCCTGGTGCAGATGCTGCGCGCCAACTCGGCGCGCCCGGCCTGCAATAGTGCCGATCCGAACCACGAGCTTCGCGATGCAATCGAAAGCGGGGATCTTGCCGCCCTGACAAACCTGCTCGCCTCGGGCGTCGACCTGAACGCCCTGACGGACGGTTTCGGAATGCCGCCGCTGATCTGGGCCATGAGCGCCAATCACCGCTCGGCCAAGGTCATCGGTGCGTTGCTGGCGCATGGGGCCGATGCGCGCTTTGTCAGCGACGAAGGGTATAACCCGCTGCATTTTGTCGGTGGCTACCCCTGGGGCGAAGAAACCCCCAAGGAGCTTTGCACCATCGTCGGGCTGCTGAAAAAGCACGGCGCGCGGATCGAGGGGCGCACTCATTGGGGCTGGACACCGCTTTACCGCGCCGTCTTCGAGGGCAACACCACCGAGGTCGCGGCGCTCCTGCGCCATGGAGCCGATCCGAATGCCGCCCCGACCGAGCGCGCGGCCCCCGGCTATGCCCGCGCCGAACATATGCTGATCGCCGCCGGACATCAGGCCGGCAAGCTGCGCCTGTTGCTTGAACACGGCGCCGACCCGCGCCCGGTCATCGGCAGTTTCGCCGTGAAGGCCGCGCAAGCCGAGATGGCGCTGGCCGAACGCCGCGCCAATGGCCGCGATGCGCGCTACGAAGCGGAAGTGGTCGAAGGTTACGAGGCATCGCTTGCACTGATGCGCGCGGCGCTTGCCCGCCACTAGACCCCGCCCTGCGGTTCGGGATAGGGTGCCCGCGTTAGCGCAAACGGAGGGGCATCATGAAACCGATCAACTGGGGCATCCTGGGGGCGTCGAATTTCGCGCTGAAGCATATGGGGCCCGCAATCCATGCCGCAAGCGGCGCACGGCTCGGCGCCCTTGCCACCTCCTCGCCCGAGAAAGCCGCGCCCTTCTGCGCCTTCTGCCCCGACTTGCGGGTGCATGACAGCTACGACGCGCTGCTGGCCGACCCCGAGATCGAGGCCGTCTATATTCCCCTGCCCAACACGCTCCACATCGAATGGAGCCTCAAGGCGCTGGCCGCAGGAAAGCATGTCCTGTGCGAGAAACCCATCGCCATGCGCGCCGAGGAAATCGGCCCGCTGATCGCCGCACGCGATGCCGCGGGCCTCTTCGCAACCGAGGCCTATATGATCGTGCATCACCCGCAATGGGAACAGGTGCGGGAGTGGCTCGACGAGGGCCAGATCGGCGAGTTGCGCCATGCCGACGTGGTGTTTTCCTTCAACAACCCTGACCCGGCGAATATTCGCAACCGGGCGGAAACAGGGGGCGGCTCGATCCCCGATATCGGCGTCTATGCCTATTCCTCGGTGCGCTACGCCGCGCGGGCGGAACCGGGCGCGCTACGCGCGCTGATCCGGCGCGAGAATGGCGTGGATGTCTTTGCGCAGGTGACCGGCGAGATGATCGGCCCGCAGGGCGGCTTCAGCTACTCGGCCATCACCTCGACGCGCCTGCACCCGAGGCAAGAGGTCACCTTTCAGGGCGATCGCGGCCTGATCCGGGTGCATGTGCCCTTCAACGCCGGTGTGGCCGGCGAAGCTGCGCTCACCCTGCAACGCACGGGCGAGCCCGACCGCGTCCTGCGCCATCCCGGCGTAAATCAATACGTGCTTCAGGTCGAGAACTTCGCCCGCCACATCCGCGAGGGCGCGCCCTACCCCTGGACGCTTGAAGACGCGCGCGCGGGGCAGGCGATGATCGACAAGGTGCGGGCGTCCGAGGCCTGATCAGGCAAGCTTGGCCAGACGCTCTTCGAGCACATCGAAGGGCACGCCGGGTTCATCCTTGGCACAGCGGATCACCAGCGAGGTCTTGACCGAGGCGACGTTCTCGGCTGCGGTCAGTTGCCCCGTCAGGAAGCTCTGGAAGGTGCTCAGATCGGGCGCGGCGCATTTCAGCACGAAGTCGATCTCGCCATTCAGCATGTGGCACTCACGCACGAGCGGCCAAGCGCGGCAGCGGCTCTCGAAAGCCGACAGGTCGGCCTCGGCCTGGCTTTGCAGACGCACCATGGCAAAGACCTGAACCTCGAACCCCAGCTCGCGCGGGTTCACATCGGCATGGTAACCGCGAATAAAGCCCGCCTCTTCCAGCGTGCGGACACGGCGCAAGCAGGGTGGCGCCGAGATTCCGACGCGTTTGGCCAGTTCGACGTTGGTCATCCGGCCGTCCGCCTGCAGCTCGGCCAGAATCTTCCGGTCGATCTCATCAAGCTTTGTACTGGCCATGGTTACCTCCACAATTGCGCGCGAACTTACTCGCGAGACGGGATGGGCGCAATAATATTTCGCACAGGCGAGATCAAGAGCAATTGACATAGTCACCCAAGCGCAACGAAGGGGTTTCCGCCGCGCTCCGCTCTGACTATATCGGTCGGGGAATGACAGGAGGCCGGCATGGGCGAGACGAAGAAAACCAAGGTTCTGATCATCGGGTCCGGCCCGGCGGGCTACACGGCAGCGGTTTATTCCGCGCGCGCCATGCTGAACCCCGTTCTGGTACAGGGCCTGCAGCCCGGCGGCCAGCTGACCATCACCACCGAGGTTGAGAACTGGCCGGGCCGCACCGAGGTGCAGGGCCCCGACCTGATGGTGCAGATGGAAGAGCACGCTCGCGCGATGGGCGCCGAGATCATCAGCGACACGATCATGTCGCTTGACCTTTCCAAGCGACCCTTCGTCGCACAGGGCGATCTGGGCACCACCTACGAGGCCGACGCCGTGATCCTCGCCACCGGTGCGCAGGCGCGTTGGCTCGGGCTGCCCTCGGAAGAGAAGTTCAAGGGCTTTGGCGTTTCCGCCTGCGCGACCTGCGACGGGTTCTTCTATCGCGGCAAAGAAGTGGTCGTGATCGGCGGCGGCAACACGGCCGTTGAAGAGGCGCTGTTCCTGACCAACTTCGCCTCGAAGGTGACGGTGATCCACCGCCGCGACAGCTTCCGCGCCGAGAAGATCCTGCAAGAGCGCCTGTTCAAGAACCCCAAGGTTGAGGTGCTCTGGAACCATACGGTCGAAGAGGTCGTCGGCACCGAGGCGCCGCTTGGCGTGACCGGCGTGCGTGCGAAAGACGTGAATTCCGGCGAAGAGCGCGTGGTCCCCTGCGACGGTTTCTTCGTCGCCATCGGACATGCCCCTGCCTCGGAACTGGTCAAGGACCAGTTGGAGCTGCACCGCGGCGGCTATGTGAAGGTCGAGCCGGGCACCACCCAAACCTCGATCGAGGGCGTGTTCGCTGCGGGCGACCTGACCGACCACGTCTATCGCCAGGCTGTGACCTCGGCGGGCATGGGCTGCATGGCCGCGCTTGATGCCGAGCGTTGGCTGGCCGAGCACGAGTAACCGTGCCATCGACCATCGAAACAGCAAACGCCCCGGCCTGCCGGGGCGTTTTGCATTTCACGGGCAAATGACAAAGGGGGCCAGCCGGCCCCCTTGGTATTCGCCTGTCGCGGGTTCAGTGCACGTTCACCGGCGCCAGATCGTTCTGCCGCGCCAGGATGAAGGCCTGCGCGCGATCCTTCACCAGCGCAAGCCGCTCGCCATTGGCGTCGTGCACCGCGTAGAGCTTGCGCAGCCCGCCCGCCTGGGCTTGCACCTCTTCAGGCAGTTCGCTCACATCGACAGGGCGGACATAGACGATGCGCTCGCCGCTTTCGTGACCGAAGTCGAATTTCGTATCCATGCGCGCCTCCTTACTTGCGGTGGATCGGGATCGTCTGCACGACAGGGTCGGGCTGCGCCCGCTTCAGGTCGATATGCAGAAGACCGTTTTCCAGCCCTGCGCCCGCAACCTCGACCCCCTCGGCCAGCACGAAGCTGCGCTGGAAGGCACGCGCCGCGATACCGCGGTGCAGGAACAGCCGCTCGGCCCCCTCATCGGCCTGCCGTCCGCGGATGACCAGAGCGCGGTCCTCCATGGTGATCGACAGATCGGCGTCGGAAAAACCGGCCACGGCCAGCGTGATGCGGAACGCGTCAGCCCCGGATTGCTCAATGTTATACGGCGGGTAGCCGTCCGAGCCGGATTTCACCGTCCGCTCGACAAGGCGCTCAAGCTGGTCGAAGCCCAGCAGGTACGGATGCGCGCCAAAGCTCAGTTTCGTCATGTGGCAAGCCCTTCTTCAAGCGACGTTGCAAACAGGATCCCGCGCGTGCGGCCATCCCTTCCTTCAAGATATGGGCAGATGAAAGATGCGCTGCAAGAGGGTGCGGCCTTCGCGCACAGGCCGATTTTTCCACCGCAAGGGCGCGCAATTGTTATATTAACGTTCTCTGCGACCGAGTCGTCACGCCAGCCAAACGGATGCCAGATATGAACGCACATATCGAGATGAACCCTGAAGAGGTGCTCCGCATGAAACTTGAGGTGCTCAGAAGCGAGCACCGCGACCTTGATGAGGCGATTCACGCGCTGCAACAGGCCGGGCATCCCGACCAATTGCGCCTTGTGCGGTTGAAGAAGCAGAAACTCGCGCTCAAGGACCAGATTGCGCGGATCGAGGACCACCTGACGCCCGACATCATCGCCTGAGCCCTTGCTCCCGCGACGCACCTGCCTATAGTGCGCGCCTCGGACGGAGGGACGATCATGGGCGTTAAAGTTGGAATCATCATGGGCAGCCAGTCGGACTGGTCCACCATGCGCGAGGCGGCAACCATCCTCGACGAGCTTGGCATCGCCTACGAGAAAAAGATCGTCTCGGCGCACCGCACCCCCGACCGTCTCTGGACCTATGGCAAGAGCGCCGTCGAGCGCGGCCTGCATGTGATCATCGCGGGAGCGGGTGGCGCGGCACACCTGCCGGGCATGATGGCCTCGAAGACCCGCGTGCCGGTGATCGGCGTGCCGGTCCAGACCCGCGCGCTGTCGGGCGTGGACAGCCTTTATTCGATCGTGCAGATGCCCAAGGGTTTTCCCGTCGCGACCATGGCGATCGGTGCGGCGGGTGCCGCCAATGCTGGCCTGATGGCCGCTGGCATCCTCGCTATCAATGACGCCGATCTGGCCGCGCGCCTTGATGCATGGCGCGACGCCCTTTCCGCCTCGATCCCGGATGAGCCTGCCGATGAGTGAGATGCTGCAACCCGGCGCGACCATTGGCATTCTTGGCGGCGGACAACTGGGGCGGATGCTCTCGGTTGCGGCCTCGCGGCTTGGCTTCAAGTGCCACATTTTTGAACCCGGCGCCGAGCCCCCGGCGGGCCATGTTGCGCATCGGGTGACCATCGCAAGCTATGACGATGCGGCGGCGCTGGTCGAGTTCGCGGCCTCGGTCGATGTGGTGACCTACGAGTTCGAGAATATCCCCACCGAGGCGCTCGACCTGATCGAGGCCACCCGCGCGATCCGCCCGGGTCGCCGCGTTCTGGCGATCAGCCAGGATCGCATTCACGAGAAGAGCTTTCTGAACGAGATCGGCTTGGCCACCGCGCCCTGGGCCGAGGTGACCGATCTGGCCTCGCTTGAGGCCGCGATCGCGAAGATCGGAACGCCCGCCATCCTCAAGACCACGCGGCTTGGCTATGACGGCAAGGGCCAGGCGCGGATCATGGCGCCCGAGGATGCCCCCGCCGCGCTTGCGGCAATGGAGGGGGCGACCGCCGTTCTTGAGGGCTTCGTCGATTTCTCGGCCGAGATTTCGGTGATCGCGGCGCGCGGGCTTGATGGCTCGGTCGCCTGTTTCGATCCCGGCGAGAATGTCCACAAGAGCGGCATCCTGCACACGACCACCGTGCCCGCGCGGATCTCGGAGGCGCAGCGCACCGATGCGATCCTGATCGCGGCGCGGATCCTCAACGCGCTCGATTATGTCGGCGTGCTGGGGGTGGAGCTGTTCGTGACACCCAAGGGTCTATTGGTGAACGAGATCGCGCCGCGGGTGCATAACTCGGGCCACTGGACGCAGGCAGGCTGTGCGGTCGATCAGTTCGAGCAGCATATCCGGGCCGTCGCCGGTTGGCCGCTTGGCGATGGCAGCCGCTATGCCGATGTCGAGATGCTGAACCTGATCGGCGACGACGTGGCGATGGTGCCGGATCTGGCCAAGACGCCGCGCACGCAGATCCATCTTTACGGCAAGGCCGAAGCAAAGGCCGGGCGCAAGATGGGGCATGTGAACCGCGTGCTCTGAGCGCGCGGGGGCGCTGCCCCCTCGGGCCTGCGGCCCTCTCCCCCGAGGTATTTCCGCCAAGAAGAAATCAGGATTTCTTAAGCGAGAGGGCAATGCCGCCGAGGACAAGGGTGGCCGAGATCCAGAAGCGGGGACCAGGCACCTCGGCCAGCAAGAGCGCGCCGCCAAGCGCCGCGATGAGGGGCACCGAGAGCTGCGCGATCGCGGCAAGGCTGGCGGGAACCTGCGGCAGCACGCGATACCAGAGCGCATAGCCAAGCCCCGAAGTGATCGCGCCCGACGCCAGTGCGGGCCAGATACCCCAAGCCTGCCCCTGCCCCGGATCGCCCGAGGCTGCAAGCCAGCCGAGCGCCAGAACCAGCGCCAGCGTGAAGTTGAGGGCGGTTGCCGCGAGCGGGTCGCGCACGCCCCGCCCGTTAAGCGAGTAGAGTCCCCAGCCGATACCGCCGAGCACCATGAGACCCACGCCCGCCGGATCGATATGAGCGTCACTCGAGCCGGGTAGGAGCAGCGTCACCA
This sequence comes from Sedimentimonas flavescens, assembly GCF_019264375.1. Classification (GTDB taxonomy): domain Bacteria; phylum Pseudomonadota; class Alphaproteobacteria; order Rhodobacterales; family Rhodobacteraceae; genus Rhodobacter; species Rhodobacter flavescens. The sequence continues at coordinate 97,303 of NZ_JAHVAI010000001.1, forward strand.
GGCCCGCGAAGGCCAGCGCCGCGCCGATCAGGCGCCAGCGGGTCAGGCGCTCATGCGTGATCCAGGCGCCCACGAACATGGTGATCTGGACCGAGCCGAACAGCACCAGCGCGCCGACGCCCGCGTCGATCAACCCGCTCGCGATGGAGAAGCCGTAGATATAGAGAAACAGCGTCGCCATGCCCACCAGAACGATCTTGGGGCTGATCCGCAGGGACTGCGCGCCTTGCAGCGCCAACGTCAACCCGAGCAGCACGACCGCCCCCGCGCCCAGGCGCAGAACCGCCACCCATTCCGGGTCGAGCCCCGCGCCGAAAACCGCCATCCGGTTCAGTACCGAATTCGCGGCAAAGGCCACCATGACAAGCGAGACAAGCAGGAAGAGACGCATGGCGGCATCCTGCGCGAGGGGCGCGGGGAATGCAACGCGCCTTCCGTGCGGAGGTTAGTGGCGGGAGGCCAGCTCTTTGAAGGCCGCTATCCAGCTCATTTCAGGGCGAAAATCGCCGGTTTCGATGAAGCTCAGCACCTCGAGGATCACCCGGGGATCGTTCATCATCCAGGTATGGGTCACGGGCAGCACGATATGCGCGCTGATCCCTGCGCCGAGGGTACTGGTGACCGAGACCTTGCCGTCATCCGGTCCCGGGATCAGCGCCGAGGTCACCGGGTTGAGGCTTTCGTTTCCCGCGATCACCCCGGCGGGAAAATTCACGGGCGGCAGTTGGGCCGCGATTCCGTCGGGGCCGGTCCCGAGGCGCAGGCCGGCGGGGCCGTTCAGCCAGGCAAACCACGCCTGATCGCCGAAGGTATCGACAATCTCCGATCCCTGCGCAGGGGGCGCCAGCATGACCGCGCGGCCGATACGAGCGCTGTTTCCCGGCTCGGTCGCCCAAAGTCGCAGCAAGATCCCGCCCATCGAATGGGTCACGACCTGCACGGGGCCCTCGGGGCAGCGGGCCACGGCGTCCTCGACATAGGCAAGAAGCTCGGGCAGCGGCAGGCGTGTGGAGGGGTAATCGGCATTGACCACCTGATAGCCGCGGCCGGTGAGCACCTTTTCCAGCACGCTCAGACTGGCGGGGCCACGCGCAAGCCCGTGCAGCAGCACGACGCATTCCGCCGAGGCGGGCAAAGCCGACAGCAGGAAAAGAAGAAAGGCCCGGACCCACATGGACCGGACCTTATCGCGGCTCTCGGGTGCTGGCCAGAACTCAGCCCTGCGAATAGAGACCTTCGTAGATCGGCACGAGCGTGTCGGTCTCGAAGAGCGACGACACCGAGGTACCCGACCAGGTATTCAGGATCGCCTGGGCAAACATCGGCGCGGTCGGCACGATGCGGATGTTCTTGGCAGCCCTCACGGCGTCAGTCGGCTCGATCGAGTCGGTGATGACAAGCGATTTCATGACCGAATTGGTCACACGCTCTATCGCCGGGCCCGACAGGACGCCATGCGAGATATAGGCGTGAACCTCGGTCGCGCCAGCCTCCATCAGCACCTCGGCGGCCTTGCACAGCGTGCCTGCGGTGTCGCAGATGTCGTCCACGATGATGCATTTCTTGCCGCTCACGTCGCCGATCACGGTCATGCCGGCGACTTCGCCCGCCTTCTCGCGGCGTTTGTCCACGATGGCGAGGGGGGCGTTGATCCGCTTGGCAAGCTCACGCGCGCGGGCCACGCCGCCGACGTCGGGCGAGATCACCATGATGTCGTCGGTCTGGCCCTTGAAGTGGTGCAGGATGTCCAGCGCGAAGATCGGCGAGGCATAGAGGTTGTCCACCGGGATATCGAAGAAGCCCTGGATCTGGGCTGCGTGCAGATCAAGCGTCAGGATGCGGTCGACGCCCGCCTCGGTCAGCAGGTTCGCCACCAGCTTGGCCGAGATCGGCGTGCGCGCCTTGGCGCGGCGATCCTGGCGGGCATAGCCGAAATAGGGGATCACGGCGGTGATGCGATCGGCCGAGGAGCGCTTGAGCGCATCGGTGATGATCAGCAGTTCCATCAGGTTGTCGTTCGCCGGGCGCGAGGTCGACTGGATGATGTACATGTCCTCGCCGCGGACGTTCTCGTAGACCTCGACGAAGATCTCCTGGTCGTTGAAACGCTCGACGCGCGCATCGACCAGTCCGACCGACATGCCGCGGTGCATGGACATCCGCCGTGCGATGGAAGTCGCCAGCACCTTATTGGCATTGCCGGAGATCAGTTTCGGTTCGGTCATGGCAGGCATCAGGTCACCTTTCGGCTGCGCCGGGAGCAGCGCCGGCGGATTCGGGGGGATTGCGCCTGCCTTAGCACCGGCCTAGCCTGCCCGCAAACATGACGCGCGCGTGAAAGGTGCCCGATGGCCCATATTGACTATTTTTTCTCTGTTCTCAGCCCCTGGACCTATCTGGCGGGCACCCGTCTTGAGGAAATTGCGGCTCGCCACGGCGCGACGATCACCTATCGGCCGTTTGACGTGATGTCCCTGTTCGACCGTACCGGGGGCACGCGTCCCGCCGCGCGCCACCCCAATCGCGTGGCCTACCGCAAGCAAGAGCTTGATCGCTGGTCGAAGCGCCTTGGGATGGAGATGGACACCGGCATGGTCACGCCGCACAACCCCGCGCCTGCGTCTTACGCGATCATCGCCGCGCAGAAGGCCGGCGGCGGCGATCTGGGCGGTCTGACCCATGCGATCTTGCGCGCGCGTTGGGCCGAGGACAAGGACATCGCCGATGATGCGGTAATCCGCGCGGCGCTGGAGGCCAATGGGTTCGACGGCAATCTCGTGACCACGGGGCTGTTCGACGGCGCGATGGCCTATGAACGCAACCTCGAAGACGCCGTCGAACAGGGTGTCTTCGGCACGCCTTTCTATATCGTGCGCGAGACCGATCAGCGTTTCTGGGGGCAGGACCGGCTGGAGTTCCTCGACGAGCATCTGGGAACGCTCTGATGCCCAAGGATATTCGACTGGGCGCCGAGACCAACTGGCAGGTCATCGGCGAAGGAGAGCGGCCTGCGCTGGCAATCCATTGCATGTTGGGCGCAGGCGAGATGTGGGCGCCGGTTCTCGCGCCGCTTGGCGCGCAGATCAGCGCGACAACCTTTGACCTTCCCGGTCATGGCAAAAGCGCGCCGTGGACCCCGGAGACGGTCGAGCCGGGCGCCTATCAGCGGCTGGCCACGCAAATCGCGGCCTCTTTCATCGAACGGCCGGTGGATCTGATTGGGCACAGTTTCGGCGCTATCGTAGCGCTGCGTATCGCCGTGGCCGCTCCGGAAGCGGTACGATCCCTGACGCTGGTTGAACCGGTCCTGTTCGCGGCCGCCCGGAACACGGAGGAATGGAACACCCTGCGGCCCCACCAGGACCACCTCGAGGCGCTGATGGCTGCCGGGGAGCACGAAGAGGCCGCACGTCGTTTTGTCCGGGACTGGGGGGTTGGGCTGCCGTGGGAGGCGCTGCCGGCGCATCAGCGCGCGCAGTTCATCGCGCAGATGGCGATCATCGCCGAAGTCGCGCCGGGCAATTTCGACGACCCCGGAAATATCTGCCGCGAGGGCGGCCTGGAGCAGATCGACGCACCGGTGCTGCTGGTTCACGGAGACCGCAGCCCGCCGATCACGGCCCGCGTGTGCGAGTCCATCGCCGCGCGCCTGCCCGATGTCGGAACCGCTTGCGTGCCGGGCGCGGGGCACATGCTACCGCTTACCCACGCGCAGCAACTGTCCGAACTGATCGCCCTGAACCTCGACCGCAGCTGACGCGCCCTTCAGGCGCGCAGCCACGGCCCGCGCCAGAAGCGAACGCTCAGCGTGAGGCCCACGCAGGCCAGCCCGATCACGAGGCCAAGCCACAGACCGACCCCGCCGTAGCCAAGCGGGAAGGCCAGAACGTAGCTTGAGGGGATGCCGATCAGCCAATAGCTGATCGTGGCCACCCACATCGGCACGCGCGTGTCATGCACCCCGCGCAGAAGCCCAAGCACCATGACCTGCGTCGAGTCGAACAACTGGAACAGCGCCGCGACAACCATCAGCCGCGCGCCAAACGCCATGATCGCGGGCGCCTCGGGGTTGGTGCGGTCCAGAAACAACCCAATAAGCTGCTGAGGGATCGCCAGAAACACCACAACGGTCACCAGCCCGAACACGAGCGAGAGCACCTGCGCGACCAGCGCCCCATCGCGCAGACGCACGATGTCGCGCGCGCCCGAGGCACGGCCCGCGCGCACCGTGGCCGCGTTCGACAGGCCCATATGCACCATGAAGGTCAGCGAGGCGAGTTCCAGCGCGATCCCGTGTGCCGCCAGTTCACGCGTGCCAATCCAGCCCATCATCAGCGCCGAGGCCTGAAACAACCCCGCCTCGGACAGCGAGGTCAGCCCGATCGGAATCCCCATCCGCGCGACCGAGTAGAAAGACGGCCAATCCGGGCGCCAGAAGCGCTGGAACAGATGCACATGACGCAAAGCGGGCGCATAGGCCGCGTAAAGCATCAAAAGCCCCGCGGTTGCGATCTGCACCGCAACCGAAGCCAGCGCCGCCCCGCGCACCCCCATCTCGGGGGCGCCCAGGTTGCCGAAGATGAACATCCAGTTCAGCACGATGTTCAGGCCCACCCCCAGCCAGGTGACCCACATCACGACCTGAGTTCGCTCCTGCGCGGCAAGAAAGCCTTTGAGGACGGCAATGATCAGCGCGGGCACCATGCCCAGCATCGCGATCCGCAGATATTCCTGCGCCAGCGCGGCAAGCTCGGGCTGTTGGCCCAGCAGGATCAGGATCTGCCCCGAATTCCACATCAGCGGCGTCACCAGCGCGCCGTAGAGGATCGACAGCCACAGCCCCATCCGCGCATCGCGTCGCGCCTGCGTATCGTCCCCCGCGCCAAGGCTGGCGGCAACGCGCCCCATCACGGCATAGGAGAACCCGGACCCAAGGATGAACAGGAAGAAGAAATAGCTCGAACCCAGCACGACCGAGGCCAGTTCGGGCACGCCATACCAGCCGAGCATGATCGTATCGGTGACATGCAGCCCCATCTGCGCCAGGTTGGAGCCGATAATCGGCAGGCCGAGCGTCAGGAGCGCTTTGGAATGGCCCGTAAATGTCATCCGGCCCGCATCTAAATTTGACTGCAAGGTAAACATCGAGCGACGCTAGCCGAGCGAATTTGCCTCGTCCACAGATTCCTACGTGCCTAGCGCTCTTTGCGCCGCCCGGTGATCATCGGCGTCACAAGGTCTTCGCGCTTCCAGAAACGGTAGAACAGGATGGCGCCGACATGGAGCACCACAAGGATCAGCAGCAACACCCCCAGCCGGTGATGCCAGCCAAGCGCCCAACGGTTCCAGGACGTCGAGACCGAATCCGCAAGCGGCCCGATATTGATATAATCCTCGGGGTCGATGATGAGACCTGTTCCCACCTGCCCCACCAACACCAGCAGCATTGCCACGACCGACAATCCGCCAAGCGGGTTATGGCCATCGCTGTGCGAAGCCGCCCGCGCGGGCAAGGTCCGCAGATAGGCCAGCACCGCCTTGGGTCCTTTGACGAATTGCGCGAAACGCGCGTTGGCCGGGCCGATCAGCCCCCAGATCAGGCGAAACGCCAGCAGCCCGATGACCGTGTAGCCCGCGTAGAAATGCAGCGTCATCTTGAGCGGACCGAACTGGCCCAGCAACCAGCCGCCGACCACGGCCAGCACCAGCAACCAATGGAAGGCGCGCAGCGCCGGGTCCCAGATCTGCGGCGCAGATTTTTCGGGGGGTGAACTCATGGGGCGTCAATCCTTCTTGCGAGGCCGCGCGCGGCGCGGCCTCACGAGGTCATTGCGTGGCGCGATCACTCGGGCAGGCGATAGACGTCGTGGCAGGCCTTGCAGGCGCCGCCAAACTTCTCATAGGCGGCAGCAAACTCGGCGCCATCCCCGCCCTGGGCCACAGCGATCAGCTCGGCCCCGGCCTCATGCATGGCTTTGCCCTTTGCGCCGAAATTCTCCATATCTTCCCAGATCTTGGCCATGGCACGGGTCTTGCCCGGCACATCCGCATCCGAGGTTCCCGGCGCGAAGAGCGGCGCGGTATCCGTCGCCAGAATGGCTTCAAGCTTGGCGGTCTCGGCCTTAGCAGCCTCGGCATCAAAGGACTGGGTCAGCGGCCCCATCGCCTTCATCGACGCGCCAAGCGACTTGAAATAGGCCTGACGGGCCTCGACCGTGGCCATCGGGTCGGCGAAGGCAGAGGATGCGAACACGAGGGCTGCGGGAATGGCGGCAAGAAGAATTCGGCGCATGAAGCGTCTCCTTTGAATGGATGGTTCCGGTGTTACGCGGTCGGGTATCGTTTCCGGCGCAAATATCGCCGAAACGGAATGTGACATTCCCCGGCGGGCAACGTCCAGCCCTTCAGGGCTTGCTCGCGATAAAGTCAACAAGCGCCGCGCGCCCGGCGTGTCCCACACCCTCGTCAAGGATCGCGTCGTAATCGGCCTGATGCAGGATGGGCCAACCGGGGAAAGCCTCGCGCAGCAGATCGAGCGTGTAGAGGTGAGCGACATTTCCCGGCCCGCCCGAGCCGTAGCCGGGCTGGCGCGTGGCGAAACCATGGATCAGCATCAGACCGCCCGCCCGCAGCGCCCGAGCGGCTCCGTCGAAGATCCACGCGCGGAAGGCGGGGTCGGCGAATTGGATGAAACAGGCCAGAACCGCGTCAAATTGCGCCTCGGGCCAGTCAACACTCGCAAGATCCGCCACGCGCCAATCGACGCTGACGCCACGCGCCTGCGCCAGATCCCGCGCCTTTGCCAGCGCGTTGGGCGAGGATTCAAACGCCGTCACCCGCAGCCCCTGCCCCGCCAGATAGACCGCGTTGCGCCCCTCGCCCTCGGCGAGGCTCAGCACGCGGGCGCCCGGCGCTAGCCGCCACGCCTGGCGGCGCACGAAATCCGCAGGCTCGGTGCCAAAAAGAAAGTCAGGTCCGGAAAAACGCTCGTTCCAACTCATCTCAACCCCCGTTCGACCAGATCAAGGATGGTGGAAAAACGGCGCGCGGCAAGCTGACGACCTGCCGCGCGCGACTGTTCAGGTCCGGGTGCGGCGCTGATCGGGATGCAGCGAGGCGCCCAGGATATGTTCCGACTGATGGACCACATGGCTTGCGTGACCGACGATCAGCGGATCGGGCGGCGTTGCGATGCTCAGGTCCTTGTCCGGGTAATCGAGCGTCGAAAGGAAGTGCTTCATGCAGTTCAGCCGTGCGCGCTTCTTGTCGTTCGACTTGACGATCGTCCAAGGCGCGTCGGCGGTGTCGGTGTAAAAGAACATCGCCTCCTTTGCCTCGGTGTAGTCATCCCACTTGTCCAGCGACGCCAGATCGATCGGGCTGAGCTTCCAGCGCTTGAGCGGATCGGTCTCGCGCGATTTGAAGCGGCGACGCTGTTCGTCGCGCGTAACCGAGAACCAGTATTTGTAGAGCCGGATCCCCGAGCGCACGAGCATCCGCTCCAGCTCGGGCGTCTGACGCATGAATTCGAGGTATTCGGTGGCGGAACAGAAGCCCATGACCCGCTCTACGCCCGCACGGTTATACCAGCTGCGGTCGTAGAAAACCATCTCGCCCGCCGTCGGCATCCAGCGGATATAGCGCTGGAAATACCACTGGCCGCGCTCTTCGTCAGTGGGCTTGTTCAGCGCCACGACGCGCGCGAAACGCGGATTGAGGTGTTCGTTGAAACGCTTGATGGTGCCGCCCTTGCCGGCGGCGTCGCGGCCTTCGAAAAGAATGACGAATTTCTGCCCCGTCTCCAGCGCCCACAGCTGAACCTTGAGCAGTTCGGCCTGAAGCTGGGCCTTTTCCTTCTCGTAGGTCGGGCGGCCCAAGCGGCGAGAATAGGGATATTTCCCGGTCTCAAAAGCAAGGCGGATGGCATTGGGATCGACGCGCGGAAAACTCTTGGGGCCGACGCTCTCTGGCTCGCCGGGAACGACTGCGGGGTGCGGCTCGTTCGGATCGACAGGTTTCGCCACAGGAACCGCCTCGACCTTCGCGGCCGGAACAGTCGGAGCTTCCTCTACAGCTTGAATTTCTTCTTTTGCGATCTGATCTTCCATGCACATCCCTCCAATCAATCTGAACTCGATGCGCCATAGCGGAAAACCGGCAAACCCGCCTTGATGCGCATCAACCTAGAGCAATTCCAGATCGAAGATCGCTCTTTTCTTCCGGACACAGGCAGGCCAACCTGCCCCCATCGAACAGGAGACGGCGATGATTACCCTTTACGGCATGTACCGCTCGCGCGCGACGCGCAACATCTGGGCGCTTGAGGAACTGGGCCTGCCCTACACCCTCAAGCCGGTCATCCAGGCCTACCGGCTTGAGGCCAAGGGCATCGACCCGCTGGCACCGGATGCCCCTTTCAACACGCGCAGCCCGGAGTATCTGCGGCTGACCTCGGCAGGCGCGATCCCGGTGATGGAGGATGCAGGGCTGCTGCTGTCCGAGTCGCTTGCGATCAACCTCTATCTTGCCAAGAAGGCTGGCGGCACGCTGGCTCCGCGCGATGCGCGCGAAGAGGCGCTGATGATGCAATGGGCGCTTTACGGCGCCACCGCGATCGAGGGTCCCGCGCTCGAGATCACCTTCGCCTATGCCAAGGGCGTGGATGAGGGCGGCCAGCGCGTGATCGAGACTTCGGCCGACCAGTTGCTGCGCCCGCTCAAGGCGCTCGAGGTCCATCTGGCCGCGCATAGCCACATGGTTGGCGGGCGCTTCACGGTGGCCGACATCAACATGGCCGAGATCGTGCGCTATGCCCAACCCCACGCGCCGTTGATGGCGCAGGTGCCGCGCGTCAAGAGCTGGCTGGAGCTGTGCCAGTCCCGTCCGGCCTTCAAGAAGATGTGGGCAACGCGCGACGGCGAGCCGGCCTGATCGGGTCCAAAGCAGGCGCGGGTCTGCCCCCGTGCTTGCTCACCCGCCCCTAGCTGCTGTATCTCTTTCCCTCAAAGCTACAAAAGAAAGCGAGCAGCATGGCCGACGATCTTCTCTCCGCGCAGCCCGAGAAAGCCTATGACGCCTCCTCGATCGAGGTGCTCGAAGGGCTGGAGCCGGTGCGCAAGCGGCCGGGGATGTATATCGGCGGCACGGATGAACGCGCGCTGCACCATATGGTGGCCGAGATCCTCGACAACTCGATGGACGAGGCCGTGGCGGGTCACGCCAGCCGCATCGAGGTCGAGCTGAACGCCGATTACTCGGTCACGATCCGCGACAACGGCCGCGGTATCCCGATCGACCCGCACCCCAAATTCCCCGGCAAATCGGCGCTTGAGGTCATCTTGTGCACCCTGCACGCGGGCGGCAAGTTCTCGGGCGATGCCTACCAGACCTCGGGCGGTCTGCACGGGGTCGGCGCCTCGGTCGTGAACGCGCTGTCGGATACGATGGTCGTGCAGGTGGCGCGCAACAAGGAGCTGTTCGAGCAGCGTTTCTCGCGCGGCCTCCCGCAGGGGCCGGTCGCCAAGATCGGCGCGGCGCCGAACCGGCGCGGCACCACGGTGACCTTCCACGCTGACGAGCAGATCTTTGGCCATCACCGCTTCAAGCCCGCGCGGATGATGAAGATGGTGCGCTCGAAGGCCTATCTCTTCTCGGGCGTCGAGATCCGCTGGAAATCCGAGATCGACGATGGCGAGACCCCGACCGAGGCGGTGTTTCACTTCCCGGGCGGTCTTGCCGACTACCTGACCGAGACGCTTGGCAAGGCCGCGACCTATGCCGACCGCCCCTTCGCGGGCAAGGTGCAGTTCCAGGAGAAGTTCGGCGTGCCCGGCCTGGTCGAGTGGGCGATCAACTGGACGCCCTCGCGCGACGGGTTCATCCAGTCCTACTGTAACACCGTCCCCACCCCCGAAGGTGGCACGCATGAGGCGGGCTTCTGGGCCGCGATCCTCAAGGGCATCCGCGCCTATGGCGAGCTGGTCAACAACAAGAAATCCAAGGAAATCACCCGCGAGGATCTGCTGACGGGCGGCTGCGCGCTTGTGTCGTGCTTCATCCGCGAGCCGGAATTCGTGGGTCAGACCAAGGACCGCCTTGCCACCGTCGAGGCGCAGCGGCTGGTCGAGGGCGCGGTGCGCGACCACTTCGACAACTGGCTGGCGGCCGATACGAAATCGGCGGGCGCGATCCTCGACTTCCTCGTGCTGCGCGCCGAGGAGCGCCTGCGCCGCCGTCAGGAAAAGGAAACGCAGCGTAAATCAGCCACCAAGAAGCTGCGCCTGCCCGGCAAACTCGTGGATTGCTCGGCCACCAATCGCGCCGGGACCGAGTTGTTCATCGTCGAGGGCGACTCGGCAGGCGGTTCGGCCAAGATGGCGCGCGACCGGCAGACCCAGGCGCTGTTGCCCCTGCGCGGCAAGATCCTGAACGTGCTTGGGGCGGCGTCGAACAAGCTCGGCCAGAACCAGGAGATCAACGACCTGTCGCAGGCGCTTGGCGTGGGCCTTGGCACCAAGTTCAACATCGACGATCTGCGCTACGACAAGATCATCATCATGACCGACGCCGACGTGGATGGGGCGCACATCGCCTCGCTCCTGATGACGTTCTTCTTCACCCAGATGCGCCCGATGATCGACAAGGGTCACCTGTATCTGGCCTGCCCGCCGCTTTACCGCCTGACGCAGGGCGCCAAGCGGCTTTACGTGGCCGATGATGCCGAGAAAGAGGAATGGCTGAAGAAAGGTCTGGGCGGCAAGGGCAAGATCGACGTGCAGCGCTTCAAGGGTCTGGGCGAGATGGACGCCAAGGATCTCAAGGACACCACGATGAACCCCGCCACGCGCAAGCTGATCCGGGTGACGATCCATGACGATCTGCCCGGCGAAACCGCCGATCTGGTCGAGCGTCTGATGGGCAAGAAGCCCGAGCTGCGCTTTCAGTACATTCAGGAAAACGCCCAATTCGTGGAAGAGCTGGACGTGTAATGAGCACCCAGACCCCGGCCACCCGCGCACTGACACAGGCGAAGGTGGCCTTTCGCGTGATGGAATACGACTACGTGTCCGGGCAGGACAAGATCGGCCTGCACGCGGCCGAGGCGGTCGGGGCCGATCCGGGCCGGGTCCTCAAGACGCTGATGGTCGAGGTCGATGGCAAGCCCGCCTGCGCGGTGATCCCCTCCGATCGCTCGCTGTCGATGAAACGGGTAGCCACGGCTTTCGGCGGCAAGTCGGCCACGATGATGCCCCCCGACAAGGCCGAGCGTCTGACCGGCTTTCACACCGGCGGCATCAGCCCCTTCGGGCAAAAGCGCCGCGTGCCGGTGGCCTTCGAAGCCAGCGCCCTTACCGTGCCTGAGGTCGTCATCAACGGCGGCAAGCGCGGCATGATGGTGGCCCTCGCCCCCGCCGATGCGCTGGCCGCCAGCGGCGGGGCGCCCCACCCGCTTTGCGCCGACTGACCCCTTGATTTGCAGCGTTGCAACGCCGTTCGGCGTTGGCAAATCCCCCTCGCCTGCGCTATGAGGGCGCAACGCCGCGCTTCGGGCGGCCAAGATATCGGAGGAGCCAGATGCCCTATTACCGTTCCCGCAAATCCACCCATGGCCGCAACATGGCGGGCGCCCGTGGCCTCTGGCGCGCCACCGGCATGACCGACAGCGACTTCGGCAAGCCGATCATCGCAGTCGTCAACTCGTTCACACAATTCGTGCCGGGCCACGTCCACCTCAAGGATCTGGGCCAGATGGTCGCGCGCGAAATCGAAGCCGCGGGCGGTGTGGCCAAGGAATTCAACACCATCGCCATCGATGACGGTATCGCGATGGGCCATGACGGGATGCTCTACTCGCTGCCCTCGCGCGAGGTGATCGCCGATAGCGTCGAATACATGGTCAACGGCCATTGCGCCGATGCGATGGTCTGCATCTCGAACTGCGACAAGATCACTCCCGGCATGATGATGGCCGCCATGCGCCTCAACATCCCGGTGATCTTCGTCTCGGGCGGCCCGATGGAAGCGGGCAAGGAAGGCGCCGAGATCGTCGGCCACGACCTCGATCTGGTCGATGCGATGGTCGCCGCTGCCGATGACAAATACACCGACGAGGAAGTTCTCGCGATCGAGAAGGCCGCCTGCCCGACCTGCGGGTCGTGCTCGGGGATGTTCACCGCGAACTCGATGAACTGTCTCGCCGAGGCGCTTGGCCTTGCGCTGCCGGGCAACGGCTCGATGCTGGCCACCCACGCCGACCGCAAGGAGCTGTTCCTCGAAGCCGGCCGCAAGATCGTCGAGATCACCAAGCGCCATTACGAGGGCGAAGAGAAGGGCCTGCTGCCGCGCGAGATCGCGACCTTTGAGGCCTTCGAGAATGCCATGAGCCTCGATATCGCCATGGGCGGCTCGACCAACACCGTGCTGCACCTGCTGGCCATCGCCCATGAGGGCGAGGTGGATTTCACCATGGCCGACATGGACCGCCTGTCGCGCAAGGTTCCGTGCCTGTCGAAGGTCGCGCCCGCCAAGCAGGACGTGCATATGGAAGACGTGCACCGCGCGGGCGGCATCATGGCCATTCTGGGCGAGCTGAACCGTGGCGGCCTGCTGCATGGCGACGTGCGCACCGTCCATTCCGAGACTCTGGCCGAGGCCATCGCCAAGTGGGACGTGATGACCGCAAACGACCCCAAGGTCGAGGAATTCTACCGGGCGGCGCCGGGCGGCGTGCGCACCACGCAGGCCTTCTCGACCCAGAACCGCTATAAGGAGCTCGACAGGGACCGCGCCAAGGGCGTGATCCGCTCGGTCGAACACGCTTTCTCGAAGGATGGCGGGCTTGCGGTGCTGTCGGGCAATATCGCGCTTGACGGCTGCATCGTGAAAACCGCGGGCGTGGATGACTCGATCCTCAAGTTCTCGGGCCCGGCCAAGGTGTTCGAATCGCAAGATGACGCCGTGTCGGGCATCCTGACCGGCAAGGTCGTCGCTGGCGAAGTGGTGGTGATCCGCTACGAAGGACCGCGCGGCGGGCCGGGGATGCAAGAGATGCTCTACCCGACCTCCTATCTGAAATCGAAGGGCCTTGGCGCCAAATGCGCGCTGCTGACGGATGGTCGCTTCTCGGGCGGCACCTCGGGCCTCTCGATCGGGCACGTCTCGCCCGAGGCAGAGGAAGGCGGGCTGATCGGCCTGGTGGAAACCGGCGATCTGATCGAGATCGACATCCCGAACCGCACGATCCATCTGGCCGTGGCCGAGGATGTGCTGGAGGCGCGCCGCGCCGCCAAGGGCCCCCTGCCCTGGGCCCCCGCCGCGCCGCGCCCGCGCGCCGTTTCGACCGCGCTCAAGGCCTATGCGCTGCTGGCGTCGTCGGCGGCCAAGGGTGGCGTGCGCATCCTGCCGAAGTGATCGCGTCTCAGTAAAGTGAAAAGGCCGCGCTCTCTGGCGCGGCCTTTTTCGTTAGAGGTAGCGCCCACCGCGTTCGAGCACCTCAATCTGATAACCATCGGGGTCGGCGATAAAGAAGAACCGCGCAATCACCTGCCCTGCGGGCGCGAAATCGACGATCTTGCGCGGGGCAAGGCCCGCCGCCTCCATCCGCGCATGTTCGGCCGCCGCATCCACAACCGATACCGCCAGATGGCCATAGCCATCGCCCAGATCGTAAGGCTCGGACCGGCCCTTGTTGACCGTCAACTCCAGCTCGAAGGTGCTTTCCGGGTTCGACAGGTAGAGCAATATGAAATCCGGAAAATCGAGCCGCTCGGCTACGCTGAGACCAAACGCCGCCTCGTAGAAGGCGACCGAACGCGCCTCGTCCAGCACGCGGATCATCGAATGGATCATCTTGGCCATGAGCCCCTCCTGTTCTGGCGGGCAGATTAGAAAGCGCTGCACCCAGCCGCAACCTCTGGCGCGGCGCCGCTCAGCCCCGCCTGCGCGACGGATCCTCTCTCAACCCTGCGGCAGGGCGCCTGCGGTGATCGCCTGCACCCCGTCCATCACATCGGCGGAAAGCGCGGCCTGTGCGGCCGCCCCATCGCGGCGCAACAAGGCGCGCAGGATCTGGTCATGATAGTCAGTCGTGCGCAGCATATTCGCCCGATCGGGCGTCAGTTCGCGCACCACGGGGCCAAGCCTCATCCAAAGCGGGTCAAGCAACGCCTCCAGGAAGTGGATTCGCGCCGCCGCCGCAAGGCCGCGGTGAAAACGCAGGTTCGCAGCCAGGAAGGCGGTGGTATCTCCCCGCTCGGCCGCAATGCGCATCGCGGCATTATCCTCGGAAAGATCGGCCAGATCCTCTTCGCTCCGCCGTTCGGCAGCCGCATGCACGGTCTCGGTTTCCAGCAGCATTCGTAGCCGGATCAGATCGGCGCGCTCCTCGCTGCTGAGTTGCGGCACCATCATCGTGCGTCCGGGCGTCGAGACCAGCGCCCCAAGGCTTTCGAGCCGCTGGACCGCGTCGCGCACCGGCATCAGGCTCGTGCCCATCTCCACGGCAAGCGCCCGCAGCGGCAGCTTCTGTCCGGCGGCGAAGCGCCCGGCCATGAGATCGGCGCTGAGTCGGCGAAACACCTGTTCATGCAACGGCCCCTGCGGCGCCGGAGCAGAGGTCTCGGAAGGGGCAACTGGGTCGGCGTCTAGGTCAGGCATCGGGTCCATAGCAAAAATTTGTTATAACAAGTTGCACGACTCATTGCGAATTTCAAGCACTCCTGAAAAACTGTCGCGAATCGTTATAACAAAATCGCCGAGGTCGCATGTTCGTCTCTCCACTGTCCAACTCGCTCGCAGCCGCCGACATCGCATCGACGCTGCACCCAAACACCAATGCGCGCCTGCATGAGAAAAACGGGCCCGTGATCATCGAACGCGGTGACGGGATCCGGGTCTGGGACACCAATGGCAAGGATTACATCGAAGGGCTGGCAGGGCTGTGGTCAGTCGCGGTCGGCTTTTCCGAGAAGCGCCTCGCCGACGTCGCCTATCAGCAGATGCTGAAGCTGCCCTATTACCACACCTTTGCCTCGAAGGCGCACGAGCCCTCGATCCGGCTTGCCGAGAAGCTGATCGAGATGACGCCCGCGGGCCTCGACCGGGTGTTCTTCACCAACTCGGGCTCTGAGGCGAACGACACGATCGTCAAGCTCGTCTGGTATTACAACAACGCGCGCGGCCTACCCAAGAAGAAGAAATTCCTCGCCCGGAACAAGGGCTACCACGGGATCACCGTCGCGTCAGGCAGCCTGACCGGCCTGCCCGTCAACCACAAGGACTTCGACCTTCCCGCGATCCCCGTGCGGCACCTGACGTGTCCGCACCACTACCGCTTCGGCCTTCCCGGCGAGAGCGAGGCAGAGTTTGCCGCGCGCCTCGTCGCGGAGGCCGAGGCGGTTTTTTTGGAGGAAGGGCCGGATACCATTGCCGCTTTCATCGGCGAACCGCTGATGGCTGCGGGCGGCGTCATGCCTCCGCCCGAAGGATATTGGCAGGGGATCGAGGCACTCTGCCGGAAATACGACATCCTGCTGGTGTCGGACGAGGTGATCTGCGGTTTCGGCCGGCTCGGAACGCCGTTCGGCTGCCAGAAATACGGGTTCAAGCCCGACATCATGACCGTCTCGAAACAGATCGTCTCGTCTTACATGCCGTTGGCTGCGCTGCTCTTCTCGGACGAGATCTATCAGGTGGTTGCGGACAACACGAACAAGCTCAACAGTTTTGGCCATGGCTTCACCGCCTCCGGGCATCCGGTGGCCACGGCGGTTGCACTTGAGAACCTCGCGATCATGGAAGAACGGGATCTGATGGGGAATGCCGCCCGGCTGGAAGCTACGTTCCAATCAGGATTGCGCAGGCTTGGCGCGCATCCGCTCGTGGGCGAGGCGCGCGGCGCGGGGCTGATCGGGGCGCTTGAACTGGTGGCCGACAAGGCGACCAAACGGCCCTTCGACCCGATTGGGCGCGTGGGCGCCATCGCCACCGAGGAAGGCCATGCGGCGGGGCTGATCTTCCGCGCGATCGGTGATCAGCTCGCGCTCTGCCCGCCTCTGATCGTGAACGAGGCCGACATCACCGAAATCCTCGCGCGGATGGAAACGACGCTGGAGCGCACCGCCGCACGGGTCGCGGCAGAGGGGATCGCATGACCCAAGCGCAACGCGCAATCGAGGCGCAGGACAAGGCCCTCGAGGCCGCGCGGAGAAGGACGCTCGCGGCCTTCGCGGAAGCGTGGAATACCCGTGATCTCGAGGGGCTGATGCGCTGCATGGCTACGGATTGCGCCTTTCACGGCGCGGCGGGCCCAGACCCCGAAGGGGTCCGCCACGCCGGGCGCTCGGCGGTCGAGGCGGCCTATGCGGCGATCTTCGCGGCCTTCCCCGATGCACATTGGGCCCCGCGCGAGACGCTACTGATCGGGGATCGCGCTTTGACGAGCTGGCGCTTTACCGGCACTCGGACGGATGGAACCCGGGTCGAGGTCGACGGCTGCGACATCCTCGTCTTCGATCAGGATCGTATCGCGCTCAAGGACAGCTATCGCAAGGCGGGCTAGTCCAACCGCCTGCGACCAACAAGAAAACGCCCGGGCAGATCGCCCGGGCGTTGTCGTTTCCAAGGAGGCCAGTGGCCGCGCCGGGGAATGCCCCGGCGCGCCAGGATCACTTCATCAGCGCTTCCATCGGCACCGGCTCCGAGATCGTCCATTCGTCGACGATACCCGGCTTGCCATCCTTGACTTCGGCGATCAGATAGCGCGCCTTGTTCTGATGGTGCAGCTCGGGGGTGAAGGTGCGCGGACCGAAGAGCGTGGGCTCGCCGTCCATCTTCTCAAGCTCGGCGACAACGGCACCCGCATCAATCGAACCGGCGCGCTCGACGGCCTTGGCCCAGACGTCGATCATCACGTAACCCGGATAGGTGTATTGCGTTGCCGGGTCCGAACCGGTCTTTTCCTTGTAGAGCGCGTTGAACGCGTTCACGTCCGGGTTCGGGTCATCGCCATAGACCGAACCCTGCACCGGCACATAGAAGTCCGACAGATCCGGCACTGCCGAAAGCCAGTAGCTGCCGTCGACCGCCGAGCCGTTCAGGATCATCGAATTGATGCCAGCGGCGCGGATCTGCTTGATGGCCGACACAGCCCCCGGCATCATGGTGCAGAGCATGATCGCGTCGGGCTCTTTCGGCAGCGCCTTGATGCGGCTGATCTGGGCTGCAATCGAGGCGTCGTCGTTCTTGAACACGTCCTCGCCCGCAAGGTTCGCATCTGCCAGCGTCGGCAGCATCCAGTCGAAACCGTCGCAGATGCCCTTGTTGTAGACATAGGAGGTGTCGAGCAGGCGATAGAAATCGCGCGCGCCCTTCTTCTCATGGGCCCATTGCGCCATGGTCGCGCCCTGCACCGCCGCTAGAACCGAGGCCGAGAAGGAATGCGGGCCGACGCCCTGCACACCAGCCTTGATCGATTCCGCGCAGAGGAAGAACGACACCTTACCAGAGCTTTCCGCGGTCAGAGCAGCCGGCGCGCCGAAATCGTAGTCGCAGGACACGACGACCATATCGGCCCCCGCATCAAGAACGCTCAGGCCCGCCTTGGCGCCCTCGGCCCGGTCAGTCTTGGTGTCGGCATTGACCACCTTGATCTGCTTGCCAAGCAGACCGCCCGCCGCGTTGATCTCTTCGATACGGATCATCGCGGCGTCCTGCGCGGGTTTGTCATAGGCCTGCATGAAACCGGTTTCGGCGGTGGCGAAGCCCACAACGATATTGCCGTCGGCGTCTTCGGCCAGCGCGCCGGTCATCGGCGTCACGGCCAGCGCGAGCGCGCTCAGGCCAGTCATCAGTCGGGTGCGGGTCATGGTGTTCTCCTGTTGGTCGATTTTGGTTGGTTTTGATGTTTCACGCGTCCCCTGCGGGGACGTTTCGGGTTGCGGCGGAGGAGTTCCTCCGCCTTGCGCCTAGCCGCGCGGGCCAGACGAATTCACGGGCGAAAAGCCCCGAGGGACGGCGCGCGAGGATCACGATCATCACGACGCCGAGAAGGATTTCCTGAAGACCGCCCGGCAAGGCAAAGGTGCTCTCGCCCACGGGCACGCCACGTTCGAGCCAGCGCAGCCCCTGGATCAGCAGCGACAGCAGGACAACGCCCATCACCGCGCCGGTCAGCGTGCCGATGCCGCCGACAACGAGCATGGAAAGCGTGATGAAGGTCAGCCCCAGGTAGAAGGTGTCGGGTGTCACGACACCGATCGAATGCGCCATCAACGCCCCGCCCAGGCCCACCACCGCACCCGAGAGCGTGAAGGCCACAAGCCGCACGCGGGGGATGTCGATGCCCGAGGCAAGCGCCGCAGTCGGTTCGTCACGGGCCGCGCGCAGTGCAAGGCCATGGCGCGAGATCGCATGTGCCCAGGCGATGAACACGGCGGCAATCGCGCCAATCAGATACGGCCAGATGGTGCGCACGATCGGGATGCCGACAACCGAATTGGTCGCCGAGGTGACGCTTTCCCAATTCGCGTAGATCGTGTTGATCATCGCCAGCATGGCGAAGGTTGCGATACTGGCGGCAATCCCCGAGAGCCGCATCAGGATTCGCCCGAAGATAAGCGCGAAGACCCCGGCGAAGATCCCCGCCAGAACCGCCCCCGGCCCATAGGGCAGTTGCAGCGCCTTGAGCCAGTCGGGCAGGCCCGGGAACGAGAGCTCTTTCATCATCGGCGGCATTGTCAGCCACGCAGCCGCATAAGCGCCCATGCAGGTAAAGCCGATATGGCCGAAGCTGAGCACGCCCGAGTTGCCGACGAAGATGTAGAGCCCGGTCACCAGGATCACCCGCACGAAGATGTCGATCATCGTCTGGTTGAAGGGGCGCGAGCCATAGGCGACGGTGACCAGGGCGAGCACGACAAGAACGGCCGATAGGATCAGGGGCGTCGAGATCGTGCGAAGGGCCACGGATTTCACTTTGGGGAAGCTGGCCATGGCTCAGACCCTTTCCTTGGTGCCGCGCGCGGCGATCAGGCCCTGCGGGCGGAAGAGAAGCACGAGGATCACCGCCCCGTAGACGAAGGCATCGCGGAAGGGCCGCGCCTCTGGCGGCAGCACGGTCTGCATCACGACCGAAGCCGCCCCGAGCAGGAACCCCGCCAGCACTGCCCCTTCGAGCGAGCCGAGCCCGCCAATGACGGTGGCGATGAAGGCCATCAGCATGACCGCCCCGCCCATCTGGATGTCGGCCGTGCCGGTCTGTGCGCCCAGAATGATCGAGATTGCCCCGGCCAGAGCGCCCGATAGCGCGAAGGCCCCCATGATCACACGGTTCGCGCGCACGCCCAGCATCCGTGCCATGGTGAAGTTCTCGGCAGCGGCGCGCATTTCTAGCCCGAACCGGGTGCGGCGCACGAAGACCGAGAGCGCGATGAGCATGACGATGGTCGCGAGTATTGTGATGAGCTGCAAGAGCGGCATCCGGGCGCCGAGGATCTCGACCGGCTGGCTAAGCGCCGGCAAGAGCGAGATCGACTTCGGCCGGCTCGAGAACAGCATCAGCAGGAAGTAGCGGATAACGAAACCGAGCGCGAAGGAGGCGATCATCATCGTGGCCGGGCTTGCGTGGCGGAAGCGGCGGAAAACGACGATTTCGGAAAGGACCGATAGCCCCGCCCCCACCGCCAGCACGAAGGGGATCAAGAGGAACCACGGCAAGTGGCCCGCGAAGACGATGGCCACCGCATCGGTCGAGGGCCACAAAAGCGCGAAGACCGAGAAGGCGATAACGTCGCCATGGGCGAAGTTCACCAGCCGCATCACCCCGAAGATCAGCGCGATCCCGAGCGCGCCGAGCGCGTAAAGCGAGCCGAGGCTGAGTGCGTCGAACAATACCTGCAGCATCAGTGCTCTCCATATCCGAAATAGGCGGCCTGAAGGGCCTCGCTTTGGCCCATCGCGCCCGCATCGCCGTCGAGCAGGATCTGCCCGCCGCGCATCAGGATCATCCGGCCGCCGACCATCACCGCGCGGGTCGAGCTTTGCTCGACGATCAGCAGCGTCAGCTTGCGGTGCGCGCGCAGCCCGATCAGCCGCTCATAGACCTGATCTGTGATATTGGGCGCGAGACCGAGCGAGGGCTCGTCGATGGCGATGAGGCGTGGGTTGGTCATTAGCGCCCGGCCGATCACCAGCATCTGTTGCTGCCCGCCCGACAGCAGCCCTGCCTGGCCGTGGCGGCGCTCCTTGAGGATCGGGAAGGTGTCGTAAACCTCTTCCAGCGCGCTCGCCGCGCGGGCCTTCCAGCCGCGTTCGCGCGAATGCATGCCGGTGCCCAGAAGCAGGTTCTCCTCAATCGAGAGCGAGCCGAAGACATCGCGCCCCTCGGGCACCATCGACAGGCCCATGCGCGCGATCTCTTCGGGGGCGCGACCGGTGATCTCGATCCCGCCAAAGTCAATCCGCCCGCCCGCAGGCGGCGTCACACCCGCGATCGCCCGCATCAGCGAGGACTTCCCCGCACCGTTCGGGCCGGTGATGAACAGGATCTCGCCCTCGGCCAGTGTGAAGGCCACCTCGCGCACCGCGGTCAGGCGGCCATAACGGATGGTGACATCGGAAACGGCAAGCAAGCTCATTGCATCACCTCCAGAACCGGAAGGGTGCTGTCGGCGGCGGTCCCCATATAGGCGTGGCGCACGGTTTCCGAGGCGCGGATCTGCTCGGGCGGGCCGTCCTCGATCACGGCGCCGGAGTCGAGCACGACGATATGGTCGCAGGTTTCCAGCACCAGGCCCACGTTATGCTCGATGAGCAACACGCCGCAGTTCAGCTCGGTCGCAATGCGGCGGATCAGGGCGGCAAGTTCTGCCGCCTCGGGCGCGCTCATGCCGGCTGCGGGCTCGTCGAGCAGGATGTAACCCGGGCGCCCCATCAGCGCGCGGCCGATGGCCACGCGGCGTTCGTCGGTATAGGGCAGCGTACCGGCAATCCGGTCCGCAAGCGGCGCGATGCCGACCCAGTCGAGCATTGCCTGCGCCTCGGCAACCGCTGCGGCGCGCGAGAGGCCCAGGCCCACGCCCGTCACCTCGAGATTGTCGATCACCGGCAGTTCACGAAAGAGGCGCCCGCCCTGAAAGGTGCGCGCGACGCCACGGCGGCGGACCTGATGCGGCGCAAGCCCGACAAGGCTTTCGCCGTCGAGCTTCACCGCGCCTTCGGTCGGCGCCTGAAAGCCGGTCAGTACGTTCACCAGAGTCGTCTTGCCCGCACCGTTCGGACCGATGAGACCCGTGACATGGCCGGGCGTCACGCTCAGGCGCGCCTCGGAAAGCGCCTTGAGCCCCGCAAAGGCCACGGAAATATTGTCAGCTTCGAGTTGGCGCATTCCGCCCTTCCATCCGGTTCTTGGAAAAGGGGCTACCGTTCCCAAAAGCTGCGCTTTCGGGTCGGGTCTTCCCTCCCTGTGGTTTCGGCGGCCTCTTTTCGGGCCGTCCGGGTGTTTAGCGTCGCACGGCGCGCCGGGCCTGTCTTGTCGCGGAGCGCGCCCAAACTTGACGCTCGGTGCGCTCCGCTCCGGGACAGGGCCCGGACCGGGGCAAACGGGGGGCTCAGCCCGCCAGATGCGCCCGCGCCGCGGTGAAAAGCGCGCCATTGTCGGCGCGCGCGGCCAGCGCCTGATCCAGCGTGACCGGCACGAACTGAGCGGGACGGTGCGGCTGAAGCTGGGCGATCACATCCATATCGGCCGAGATCACGGCACCGAGCATCATGTAGCCACCGCCCGAGACCGCATCGCGGTGCAACACGATCGGTTCGGTTCCCGAGGGCACCTGGATCGAGCCATAGGGATAGCAGGCATCGACAATGTTCGACGGGTCCGAGCCTGCGCCGAAGGGCTGCACGCGCTCGACGAATTCGAGCGGATGGCCGCCGCGGAAGCGATAGCCGATCCGGTCGGCCTCGGGCGCGACCTTCCAGACATCCTCGAAGAAGCGCGCACCCGCCGCCTCGGTGATCCGGTGCCAGTAAAGGCCGGGCAGCATCCGAAGCTCGATTTCGGTCGCCTCGGGGCGGCGCAGCGCGACTGGCAGGCTGCGACCGGGCGTGCCTGCCCCCTGCCCCACCGGCAGTTCGTCGCCCGCCTTGATCGCGCGGCCCTGATAACCGCCAAGCGCCCCCAGAACATAGGTGGAGCGCGAGCCGAGCACGACCGGCACGTCGATCCCGCCCGACACCGCGATATAGGCCCGCGCGCCGCCCTTGAGGAAACCGAAGCTCAGCCGGTCGCCCGCCTTGACCGCAAAGCTCTCCCAGGTCGACTGCTCGACACCGTTCAGCTTGGGCGGCAACTCGCCGCCGGTGATGGCGATCACTGCCGGAGCGGTGAATTCCAGTTCCGGCCCCATGAAGGTCGCCTCGAGCAGGGCCGCGCCCTCGGGGTTGCCCACGAGAAGGTTGGCCACCATCGTCGCGAAGCGATCCATACCGCCGCCTTCGGGGAAGCCGAGGTGATAATAGCCCGGCCGGCCGAGGTCCTGCACCGTGGTCGAAAGCCCGGGGGTGATTACCTTAATTGCCATTGAGGGCCTCCATCAGACGGGCATTGGCGCCGGCCATGTCGCGGTTGAACTCGGTCAGGCTGAAGTCGCACGAACGGATCGTCGGCTCCCACTCGTTTGCCTCGATCGCCTCGAGCGTGGCATCGTATTCATCACGCGTCTGGGGGCGGAACTTGACGATGTCCCCCGGCTTGAAGAGGCACATCTCCTCCGAGAGATAGCGCACCTTTTGGCTCGGGTCGTAGATCGGGGCGGGCGTTACGCCATACATCTGATAGCCGCCCGCGCCGCGCACCGAATAGATCGCGGCGAAGCAGCCGCCATGGCCGACGGTCAGTTTCGGCGTGTCGGTCCGCGGGCGCAGGTATTTCGGCGCCTGGATCTGCTTTTTCTGCTCAACAAGCTGGTAGAGGAACGGCAGCCCCGCAACGAAGCCCACCATCGACACAAACCAGGGCGTTCCGGCATGGGCCGCAATGAACTCCTCGATCGTGGCATAGCCATTGACGCGGGCGGAGTATTCCAGATCGGTGGAATTCGGATCCTGGTGCCGCTCGCGGAAACGCATCTCGGTCTCATGTGTCCAGGGGTCCTGGTAGTAGACCGGCAGTTCGATGATCCGCGTGGCCAGCGTCTGGTCCGATTTCGCCGCCTGCTCCTCAAAGCTTCTCAGCTCCCTAAGCATGTCGGTGGGGCTAATCTTGTCGGGGTCGAACTTGACCTGAAAGCTTGCGTTCGCGGGGCAGGTCTCGATCACGCCGGGGATCTGCGCCGCGCGCACCGCGTTGATCATCGAAAGCCCCGTGAAGAACGACTCGAGCGACATGGATTCGGAAACCTCGCCGAAGATATGCTCGTCGCCGCCATGAGAGAAACGTATCGCCATCCCTTATCCTTTCAGCCTTGCGCGTCGTTCAGACGGTCCGCGTTTTCGGAAAGCCAGCCCTCAAGCCAGCGGGTATGCACCGCGCCCGCGCGCACCGTCTCGTCGGCAGCCAGCGCGAGAAACAGCGGCTTGGTGGTCTTCATCCCCTCGATCGAAAGCTCGGTCAGCGCGCGGGTAAGCCGCGTGATCGCAGCCTCGCGGGTCTCGGCGTGAACGACGAGCTTCGCCAGCAGCGAGTCATAGAAGGGCGGAACCTGATAGCCTTGGAAAAGCATGGAATCGAACCGCACGCCGGGGCCGCCGGGCAGGCGCAGATCACCGACCTTGCCCGGGAAGGGCGCGAAATCGCGCGCCGGGTCCTCGGCGTTGATGCGCACCTCGATTGCATGGCCGCGCGGGACGATGTCGCGCTGCTTCAGACGCAACGCCTCGCCGCCGGCGATCCGCAGGCCTTCGGCCACCAGGTCCACCCCGGTGATCATCTCGGTCACCGGATGCTCGACCTGGATACGGGTGTTCATCTCGATGAAGTAGAACTGGTCGGCCGCATCGTCGTACAGGTATTCGACCGTACCCGCGCCCGAATAGCTGACCGCACGCGCCAAGGCGACCGCCGAGGAGCAGAGCCGATCGCGCAGCCCCTCGGAGAGCGCCGCCGAGGGCGCCTCTTCCCAGACCTTCTGGCGGCGGCGCTGCAGCGAGCATTCGCGCTCGAACAGGTGAATGGCATCGGTGCGGTCACCGAGCACCTGCACCTCGATATGGCGCGCGCGGCCGATCACCTTCTCCATGTAAAGCCCGCCATCGCCAAAGGCAGACA
The DNA here is from genome assembly GCF_019264375.1 of Sedimentimonas flavescens. Classification (GTDB taxonomy): domain Bacteria; phylum Pseudomonadota; class Alphaproteobacteria; order Rhodobacterales; family Rhodobacteraceae; genus Rhodobacter; species Rhodobacter flavescens. The sequence continues at coordinate 121,565 of NZ_JAHVAI010000001.1, forward strand.
GCGCCTCAGCCTCGGCCTGCGGAAAGGCCTGCTCGAATTCCGCGAGGTTGTTGGCGATGCGAATACCGCGCCCGCCGCCGCCTGCCGCGGCCTTGATCATCACCGGAAAGCCCGTGTCGATCAGGATATGGCGCGCCTCTTCGATCCCAGCCACACGGCCGCTCGAGCCCGGAACCACCGGCACGCCTGCGGCATGGGCCGCCGAGCGGGCCGACACCTTGTCGCCCATCAGCCGGATCGCGTCACCCGAGGGCCCGACAAACACCAGCCCCGCCGCCGCAACGGCATCGGCGAATTCGGCATTCTCGGCGAGGAACCCGTAGCCGGGATGGATCGCATCCGCCCCGGTCGTCTCCGCCGCCGCAAGGATCGCAGCCATGTTCAGGTAGGATTTCTTGGCCGCGGGCGGCCCGATATTGACCGCCTCGTCGGCAAGCTGGACATGCAGGGCGTCGGTATCGGCAGCCGAATGCACCGCCACCGTCGCAATCCCGAGGTCACGGGCTGCACGGATGATCCGCACGGCGATCTCGCCTCGGTTCGCGACCAGAAGTTTCTTGAGCATCAGTCGAGATCCGCCAGAGGGGTGCCGGCCATCACCGGCTCTTCGTTATCGACGCTGAAGCGGATGTTGGTGCCCGCGACGTCCGAGGTGACCTCGATGTAGGATTTCATCACCTCAATGAGGCCGATCACATCGCCCACGGCGACCGCATCGCCATCGGCCTTGTAAGGCGGCTTGTCCGGTGCCGGCGTGCGGTAGAAGGTGCCGGGAAGCGGGGACAGGATCTGGGCCATTCTTGGCGCTCCTTTCGTGATCAAACGGTTTCTTCCGACACCGCGGCGCGCACGGCGCGGGCGATGTCGATGGCATTGGGCGTGTCGGAGTGCACGCAGATGGTCTCGCAGCGCGTCGGGAAGGTCGAACCGTCGTTCGCCGTGCCCTGCCCTTCGCGAATGGCACGCAGGCAGCGCGCCGCCATCTCTTCGGGGTCCTTGGCTTCGTGCTCGCGCGTGACGATCAGCGCGCCGCCGGGCGCGTAATCCAGATCGCAGTAATATTCTGCGACGAACTTGTGCCCGCGCTCGGCGTAGACGCGCTCATGCAGCGTGCCAATCATGCCAAACAGCGGCACGCCGTAGATATCGGCGACGTCGCAGACGGCATGGGCCACCTCTTCCTGACGCGCGGCCATGCCATAGAGGCTCCCATGCGGCTTGATGTGGTTGAGGACCATGCCCTCGGCGCGCAGAAAACCGACAAGCGCGCCCACCTGATAGAGCATGCAGTTCGCCAGTTCCTCGCGGCCCATCTTCATCTCGCGCCGCCCGAAACCCTGCAGGTCCGGCAAGGACGGATGCGCCCCGACCTTGACGCCATGCGCCTTGGCCAGACGCACAGTGGCGCGCATGTGGTCGGGGTCGGAGCCATGAAAACCGCATGCGACATTGGCCACATCGATCAGCGGAATCATGCCCTGATCGTCCCCCATCCGATAGAGGCCGAATCCCTCTCCCATGTCGCAGTTCAAGCTCGCCCGCATTCAACTCATCTCCGTTTATCCCTGCCCTCAAGGGTGAGCCGAAGATGGGTGACTTGAATAGTTCTATTTATTGAATATTAATATCTGAAAAATCGATACTTCTTGGCAGGCCAACCATGTCACTGACTTTAAAACAAATTCGCTATTTCGTCGCGGCCGCCGAAACCGGACAGGTCAGCCACGCCGCTATGGAAATGAACATTTCCCAGTCATCCGTGACTTCTGCAGTGCAATCTTTGGAGAACCAACTGGGCGTCCGACTGTTCGAGCGCGGCCATAGTGGCGTCACCCTGACGATCGAAGGCGCACGTTTCTTGAATCACGCCCGGACGATCATGGCGGCGGTCGACGACGCCGTGCGCAGCCCGCTTGGCACCGAGCGGAAGGAAAGTGGCACGCTGAGGGTGGCGACGACCTACACCGTCGCGGGCTACTACATGCCGCGCTATTATGCGCGCTTTCGCAGCAACTATCCCCTCATCACCCTTGAGATGCACGAGGTGGCACGCGACCGGATCGAAAGCGGGCTTCTGGAAGGCGAGTATGACATCGCCGTCATGCTGGTCTCGAACATTGCCAATTCAGCCGAGATTGCGCACGAGACGCTGGTCAGCTCGCAGCGGCGTCTTTGGTTGCCGACCGATCACCGCCTGTGCGATGCCAAGCAGATCAGCCTGCAAGACGTCGCGCGCGAGCCCTACGTGATGCTGACCGTCGACGAGGCAAAGCAGACCGCGGGCCGCTACTGGGACCATGCCGGCGTCGTGCCGAACGTGATCTTTTCGACCTCGTCGGTGGAGGCCGTGCGCTCGATGGTGGCAGGCGGAATGGGCGTCACGATCTTGTCCGACATGGTCTATCGCCCGTGGTCGCTTGAGGGGCGACGGCTGGAGGTCCGCACCCTTTCGGACGAGGTCCCCAGCATGGATGTCGGTCTGGCATGGTCGCGCGCAGAGCCCCTCAAACCGGTAGCCGAGGTCTTTCGAAGCTTCATGACCATGGCCACCGGAGGCGGGGGGGAATGAGCCTGCGCCTGACAGGCTCAGGACGTGCGAGAGAGAATGCTTCTGGGACGCACCCGCGCGAGTGAGGTGGTCAACAGACCGGCGACGATAGCCTTGGCGACATCACCCGGAATGAAGGCTACGACCAGCACCGCGGCTTCGGTCAGGCTCTTTTGCAGCACGATGGACATGCCGACGATCCCGAAGGCGTAAAGCACGACAATGCCGCCTATGACGGATGCGATCATCGCGACCAGCGCCAACGGCGCGGCCCGCCATTTCTCGACGATCCAACCGGTCACGTAAGCCGCCGCGACCCAACCGACCAGGAACCCGGCGGTCGGCCCCACAAAGACGCCAAGCCCGCCGCGTCCGCCCGACAGCAGGGGCAGCCCGAGCGCCACCAGCAACAGGAAAAGCAACACCGCCAGCGCCCCGCGCCGCGCCCCCAACACCGTTCCGCACAGCATGATCCCCAGGCTTTGCGCCGTGATCGGAACGCCAAACCCCAAGGTGATCGTCGGTATCATACCCAACGCGGCAATCAGAGCCGCAAACAGTGCCACATGGGCGAGAGTTCTTTCCATCAGTCTTCCTCCTGAGGCGCCAAAAGCCCGCCGCGCGCGCGGAGCGCCTCGGCTACATATTCTGCATCATCGAGCGCCACGGCGACAAGCGGCAGAACGATCCGCCAATGCGCCCTGCGGTGGGAGCGCGCCGCCCAGCTTTGTGTCAACTCCCGCCCCTTCTGCGCCAGCACCGGGATCGTACGCACCACCAGCATCACGCAGATCTCAAGCAGCCGAGGGTTCAACCCAAGCCGTGCGAAGGGCTTCGTGCAGGCACCGGCGACCTGCATGATGTCGCTCAGCCGGGTGGTCATCGTCACAAGGTTCGCTGCGCCGACCACCGTAACCAGCCGTATTACGATGACCAGCCCCTGAAGGCTGTCCTCGATATAGATGTGCCAGGCCATGACCCCCAGAACAAAGGGCCAGAGGATGATCAGCCGGCGCAACCCGACCGTGAAGAAGAGCCAGCCCGGCGCCGCGTACAGGCCCAACATCACGAGAAGCGCCGCACATTGCACCCATAACTGTGCCGTCGAGGCCAGTCCCAGTGTCACCAGCGACAACAGCCCCAGCTTGAGGGCCGCTGGCCAGCCATGGGCCGCAACTCTAACCGGCGAGGTGAGAGATATCATCGCCCTCTCCCTGCCGCGCCATCTCGTCTAGATAGCCCCCCAGAACCGCAGCCCCGTCGCCCAGGGCCGCGATGCGCCCCTTTTCAAGCCACAGGACCGTTTCATAACCTGCCAGATCCGCCGGGTCGTGCGAGACATGGATAACGGCCCCCTGAAACAACCCAAGATAGCGGGTCAGCTGGGCCTTTGTCGGAATGTCCAGCCCGGCGAAGGGTTCGTCCAGCAGCAGCGTTCGCGGCGCCATCGCGACGACCGACATCAGGCAGACAAGATGTTTTTGCCCTTGCGAAAGGGTCGACACGAAAACATCGGCCCAGTCAGATTTCCCGAACCGCGCAAGGGTCGCGCGCGCCTCGTCCTGCGCTGCGCGCTTGCTGCGCCCGAGTTGTCTCAGACCAAAAACGATCTCCTCCAGAACGGTCGGAAAGATGATCTGATGATCGGGGTTCTGAAACAGGATGCCGACCTCACGCAATGCCGCGCGACGATCGGACAGGACATCGGTGCCATTCAAGCGGCACTGACCGGCGGAGGGGGCAACCAACCCCGCCACAAGCCGCAGCAGGGTCGACTTGCCCGAGCCGTTGCGCCCGACAATGCCTAAGCGCCGGAACGACAGATCCAGATTGATCCGCTCAAGAACAAGCCGCGCGTCAAGCTGAAGGCTCGCCTCAGTGATCTCCAGCCGCGCGGAAGAACGCGGCAGATCCCGGCCAGCGGTGCTTAGATCAGGCTTCATCTCTGGTCCCGTTCCATAGGGCTCCCGCTCCATGACAGGCCAGACTCCGTTTCCACATGGTCACCCCGTGACGAGGCATTGCTACAGAACTCCCCGCTTAGAAGGTTTCCTCTGTCGAGGCTAGGGTCTGCCCCAATTAATTGGCATGCGGTCGTTTTGCCCTCAAGACTTACGCGCTTGAACGGATGCCTGAGAAATTGGCTTTCTGGCTGACTGACAAGCAGGTGGCGCGGCCTGTGCAGGATCATCCGGCTTAGTCTGACGGGCTGCGGTGATCGGCAAAACGAAACACCAACGGGCCTACCGCCACCAATGCGTGACGCTGCCAGGAGCACCCTTCGGAAAAGAGTTGGGGGCCGCCAATGGCGACCCCCATGTTTTCCAGCTCAAGCGACACCTTACGCGTCCTCGGTCACCGCATCGGCCAGAACGCGCGCGACATGGGCCTCATGCTGCGAGAGCAGATAGACGCCCGAGGCATCAAGCTCCGCCAGCCAGCCCGGCTCGATCACGATGGTGGTCGTGATCTCCTGAATGACGGCGGGGCCGGTGATGCGATCGCCCGCGCCCAGCAGCGCGCCGTCATAGACCGGTGTGTCATGCGCGATGCCCTCGGCATTGAAGATCATCTCGCGCGTGCCCTTGAGGGCCGCGTGCGCGCCCTTGCCCGGTGCGATCTCCATCCGGCCCGGCTTGTCCACGGCGCCGGTGATCGCGCTTTCGACGTTCACCACCTCGACCGCGCTTTGCGGCTCGGAGTATGTGTAAAGCTCTTCGTGGCGGGCGTGGAACGCGGCCTTGAGGCGTGCCAGCGCCGCCTCGGTGACCTCGAAGGGCTCGACATCGACAGTGCATTCATGGACCTGCCCGACGTAGCGCATATCAAGGCTGCGACGCACCGAGATGTTGTCATCGGTGAAGCCGTCGGACTTCAGATCCTCGGTGCCGCGCGATTCCAGCTGATTGAACAGCCCGTCAAGGCGCGCGGCCGCCTCGGCGCCCTCAAGACGCACCGGCGCGGGGGCCATGTAGTTGTATTTCACGTCCGAGATGATCTGGCCGAAGGCGCACAGCCCCGAGGCGAGCTTGGAAATCAGCACCTTACGGATGCCCATCTCACGCGCCAGCGCCGTGATATGCGCCGCCGTCGCCCCGCCCGCGCAGTTCAGCACGAAGTCGCGCGGGTCATAGCCACGCTCGACCGAGACGCGGCGGATGGCGTTGACCATGTTGTTGTTGACGATGGTGAACATGCCAAAGGCCGCTTTTTCGACGCTGATACCAAGCGGGTCGGCCAGATGCGTCTTGATCGCCTTGCGGGCCTTCTCGACGTTCAGCGGCAGGCGCCCGCCGACCAGACCATCGGGATTAAGATAGCCAAGGATCAGGTTCGCGTCGGTCGTCGTGGGTCGCTCGCCGCCCTGATCGTAGCAGGCCGGGCCGGGCTCGGAGCCCGCCGACTGCGGGCCCATCTGCATCAGGCCCATGCTGTCGATCCAGCCGATCGAGCCACCGCCAGCGCCAAGCGTTTCAACCTGGATCATCGGAATGCCGATGCGATAGCGCAGGAAGTCGATGTTCTTCGACACGTTGGCCCGTCCGTCGCGCGTCAGCGTGATGTCGAACGAGGTGCCGCCCATGTCCACGGTGATGATGTCCTTCATCGCCCAGGGCTCGCCCAACCAGAGCGCGGCCTGCGGCGCCGAGGCCGGACCCGAGTTGATCGCATAGACCGACTGGTCGGTGACCACCTTGCCAAGGGCAAGACCGCCGTTCGATTGGAAGTAGCGCACCGGGTGACGCGCCCCGAGCGACTGGAAATAGGTGTCCACGGCCTCGACATAGCGTTGCAGGATCGGCGCAAGGTAGGCGTTCACGATGGCGGTCGAGGTGCGGGTGTATTCGCGCACCTGCGGGTAAAGCTGGCTGCCGATGGTCAGGCGCACATCGGGCATCATCTCGCGCACGATCTCGCCGGCGCGCAACTCGTGCTCGGGGTGCAGGACCGACCAGACGAAGGAGATCGAGACCGACTCGACGCCCTCGCGCAGGAAATGGCGGCAGGCCTCGCGCACCTCTTCCTCGTTCAGGGCGGTGTGCACGGTGCCGTTCGAGAGTACGCGCTCGGACACGCCGCGGCGCAGGTAGCGCGGCACCAGCATGGTCGCGGGCGGATATTCCGGGTCGTAGCGGTAGCCGTCTTCCTTGTGACCCAGACGTATCTCGATGCTGTCCTCGTGACCTTTCGTGGCGATCAGGCCGGTCTTGGCGCCGTTATGGGTGATCAGCGCATTCAGGCCCACGGTGGTGCCGTTGATGCACAGATCCGAGTTCGACACGATGGTCTCGGGCGACAGGCCCGTTTCTTCCTCGATCAGCTTCAGGCCATTGCGGATGGCCATCGTCGGGTCGGTCGGGGTCGAGAGCACCTTGAAGATGCGCACACCGCCCTTGCGATCGGCCAGGATGAAGTCGGTGAAGGTGCCGCCGGCGTCGATGCCAAGACGATACTGGTTCTGCATGGGTTGCTCCTTTCGGATGTCCGGGGTCATTCGGGGGGCGTCGCACCTCCCCGGAAAGCCCGGTGATTTCAGTCAGATGAACGGATCACGCGGCGCGCAGCTTGGCCGTCGCCTCGGCATCGACGCTCAGCGTCTCGCGGTCGGTGATGACGACGCCATAGTCCTGCCGGGCGCCTTCGAGGCTGACGAGACCGTTGCGCACGTCCTCGACCACCTTCTGAATGTCACGCTCGAAGGGGTTGCCGTAGCCGCCGCCGCCGGGGTTCTTGTTGGCCGCGCGTTCGCCGGGCTGGATCGTCTCGATGACGTTCTCGGTGATGATCTGCGTCTCGCCGTTGCGGGTGACCTCAAGTCGCCCGACCTTGGGCTGCACCATCGCCGATTTCGCCCCGGCCGCGCCCATCGCGGGAATGCGGCGGCCCTCGCCAAAGGTGATCAGGGTCATCGGGCTGTCGAGGGGCTCGACTTCCCAGCAGGTGCCCGAGCCGCCCCGGTTCTTGCCCGCCCCGCCCGAGTCCTCCATCAGCGAGTAGCGATGGATGATGATCGGGTAGCTGTGTTCCAGCATCTCGATATCGCCCGAGGTCAGCGCGCCGAAGCAGCACTCGGGCCCGCAAGCGTGCCAGCCATCCTGGCTGGCCGTGGCCCCTGCCCCCGAGATGATCGAGGCCAGAACCATGGTCACATATTCCTCGTCATGCCGCTTGTCCCAGCCCGCGATGTTGCAGCCATTGGCATGACCCCAGCTGGCCGAGACCTTGGCGGGCGCGGCCTGTTCGAAGGCAAGGCGCACGGCATCGGTCAGGGTCTCCATCGGCGTCGTGGTGCAGTTCATGTGCGGGGCGGGCGACTTGGCGTTGCACAGCGTGCCCTTCGGCCCCATGTCGGTGCTGACGCAGCGGTATAGCCCCTCGTTATAGGGCGGCGGCAGCTGCGCGAACATCATCAGCCCGAGATAGACGCCCGAGTGGCTGTTCCCCTCATAGCTGTTGATGAAATAGGGGATCTGCGGCGGGCTCGCGATTTCGATATGGCAGCTGTCGCCGGTGATGGTGACGGTTGCCTTGATCTCGAAATCGCCAAAGCCGTGGCCCGCGTCTTCAAGGATCGCCGTGCCGGAATAGGTGCCGTCGGGCACCTCCGAGATCAGCTTGCGCATATGCGCCTCGGCCATGTCGAGCAACTCGGCGATGCAGTCCTGCACAACGTCCTTGCCGTATTTGTCCATCAGCCCCTTGAGGTTGCGCGCCCCCACCTGACAGGCGCCGATCAGCGCGTTGAAATCGCCCTCCTGGTCGCGGCGGGCGCGCATGTTGGTCAGCAGCAGGTTCATCACGTCATGGCGCGGCTTGCCCTTGTCCCACAGCTTCACCGGCGGAATGCGCAGACCTTCGGCGAAAATCTCGGTCGCATTGGGGTTGTAGCCTGCCGGCACCGGGCCGCCGATATCGGTCAGGTGGCCCTTGCAGACGGTCCAGAACACCAGTTCGCCTTCGTAGAAGACGGGCATATACATGCAGGTGTCGATGATATGGCTGCCGCCATAGGCCGGATCGTTGTGCAGGATCAGGTCGCCCTCGTTGATCTCGCCATCGAAGAACTTGGCCACCGATTTCATCGCCGGGATCAGCGAGCCGAGGTGGATCGGAATGTCCTGCCCTTGCAGGATCATCTCGGGCGTGTGGTTGAACAGCGCCGTCGAATAGTCATGCGCCAGGTTGAACACCGACGAGCGCGCCGTCTGCTCAAGGGTCAGCGTCATTTCGCGCTGCGTGGTTTCCAGCACGCCCCGCACCACCGAAAGGGTGATCGGGTCCACATTACGTTTAGGCATTTGCATTCTCCCCGTTTGGGAAGCCGCCACGACGACAGGGGCGCCAAAACGGCGCTGTCGTTAGTCTCCCTGTTCACCGGGCCGCTTTCCGGCCTCTCAACATGACGATCAGCTTGCGGGGAAACCGCGCCGCGATCTTGCAGCGCCGTGCGGGATGATTTGCAATTCCGCGCAGTCGATCAGGCCGATTTGCCCCTGCGCGCATGAAACCTTGGCAATCCGCGCACTGGGGCAAATCCGTCACGCAATTTTCTTGATATGCTGGGTGCCCAGGGCTAGCGATTCTACAGGCGCTGAGGGAGAAAGCGCATGGAACTGACGGCACATAGCACGGCCAGGATTGAACCGGCCCAACGATCCGCGCATTGGAACCGCGTGATCGCAGAAACCTATTTTCCTCTGCATCTGACCTTTCGCGATGCCGGTTCCTTCAGCGGGCTGCTGGAAAAGCGGCAGATGGGCAATGTATCCCTGTCGCGTCTGGTGACCGAGCCGCTGCAATATGAACGCCGCCCCAATCACATCTCTTACGCCCATGACGAGGAATATCTGATCACCGTGCCGCGCCTCAGCCCGGTCGAATTCCGCCAGCTTGGCCGCGAGGTGCGCTGCGATCCGGGCGGCTTCATCCTTGAACGCGGGGACGAACCCTATCGCTTTTCCTACGGCGCGCCGAACGAACTCGCCGTGCTCAAGATCTCCAAGCGCGCCCTGTCGGAGAAGCTGCGCGACCCGGACCGGCTTTGCGCGCGGGTCATCGATGCCAGCAAGGGGCTTCCGGCGCTTTTCACGCAGATGATGGCGCAGTTGCAGGCTCTGCCAGCGACCGAGGCGCGAGCCGCAGATATCCTCGGGCGTCAGTTGATCGAGGTGCTGGCGCTTGCGCTTGACGATCAGATTGACCGCGACGAAGGCGTGCGCAGCGCCGTCCGCGCGGGCCACCTGCGCCGCGCCGAGCAGATCATCCGTCAGAACCTTTCGGATCCGAACCTTGCGCCCGATCTGGTGGCCGATGCCTGCGGGATCTCGAAGCGCTACCTGCACGAGCTGTTCAGCGACACCAACAAGACCGTCTCGCAATTCATCCGGGATGAGCGCCTGATCGCGGCGCGCGACATGATCGGCTCCTCGCTGCACCTTCCGATGGCCGAGATCGCCTATCGCTTCGGTTTCTCCGATCAGGCGCAGTTTTCGCGGCTGTTCCGGGCAATGTTCGGACAGACCCCCTCGGAATGGCGCCGCAACGCGCGCAAGGCCTGAGGCGCGCCCCATTCGCAGCGATGGGAGATCACGCAGGCTTCCGCGCGAACGGAGGGGCGCTGAACGGTGACTGTGGTTTCCTCGACCTTATCAGGCGCAGGCGCGAGTTTGTGGCGCTGCGCCCACTGGATGGGCAGAGCTTTGTGCGCCGAGGCCTCCGGCCCGTGGTGTGAAATGGCGCGGAGACGCGCAACCGGGGGTACGTGACCTCGCCAGACAAAAGCGGCCTAAGCCCCTTTGTCAGCCAAGCGCGACGAGATGGTTATCCCAGGAGACACGCGCACTCGACAGCGGCTCCAGCCGTCCGTCGATGACCCGCGCCACAAGGCCCTGCCCGTCGGTCGCGACAAATCCCCCCTCGGCGCAGGGGCCGAGCCCGCAAACATCCGCCCGCGCCAGCGACCAGAGCGGCGCGCCCGTGGCCGAGAACGCCTGAATCCGCCCGCCTTTGGGCGAGGTGATCGCCACCTGCTGGCCATCCTGCGTATAGGCGACGGAACCGGCATAGCCCTTCATCGCGAACATCTCTGCCTCAACCGGCTCGGCCAGAGTCACATCCCCGCCCCGACGGTGCAGCCCCAGCAGCGGCACCGGCTCGGCCAGATCGCCCTGCCATTGCATCGCAAAGGCCACCTGCCCGTCCGAGCGCAGCGCGAGATGGCGGATCGAGTTCTGCCAAAGCTCGGGCAGGTCCACGACCTCAAGCACCGTGCCCTCGGGGCTCAGGTAGCTCAGGTTCGGGCGCATCGTGTCGAGGTTCAGCGGCGTGCGGTCCGACGGGTCGGTCTGGATGCCGCCATTGGCGACCACCAGATCGTCCGAACCCGGCAGGCGGCGGATCTCATGCGGGCCGATCCCGTTCGAGGCGAACTCTCCGATCCTTTGATAACCGCGCGCGGCGTCCCACATGCCGATCCGCCCCTCCGAGCCTTCGGCCACCACTTCCGAGGTATAAAGCGTCGCGCCATCAGCCGAATAGGCACCGTGGCCGTTGAACTGGCGTCCCTCGGGCGGGGTCAGGCGCGCGGTCGTGGCGCCGGAAGCGCAGTCGATCACCAGCGCGAAAGTGCCCGGACGCCGCGCGAAGGCCACAGCCTCGGGGCGCGTCGGATGCGCCGTCGCCGCATGGCCGCGCGATGGCAGGGGCAGCGAAAAAAGCCGCTCACCCGCCCGCGAAATCCCGCTGAGCGAATAGTCCCCGCTGACCTCTTTCGCTGCGGCCAGATAGGCCGGGCTGCCCGCATCGGCCCAGCTTGCACGCGGCAGCGCCGCCGCAGCGGCAAACGAGGCGAGGAAAGCACGGCGTTTCATTGGGGTAGTCCTTTGTTGTCAGTCGCCATCGGCCGAGTTGAACCCCACAGACACGCCAAGAAGCGCGCCAATCTCGGCCTCGGCGGCGGTGCGCGTGGCCTGGATGGCCTGTTGCAGGATCTCAACCTTGAGCCGCCCCGACGGATCGGCAACGCCCGCAAAAGTCGGGTCATCGAGCTTGCCTGCAAGATCGAGCGCGCGGTCAAACGCGGCCTCGGTCTGCGGGATCTCACCCAGCCCCTGCGCAAGCGCCTCGGCCAGCGCCCGCAGCGCGGTCAGCGACAGGGTCACATTGCGCAGACTGCGCCCCGAGGCCAGCGCCTCGGCCCGTTCCGGGCGGGGCTTATCGAAGGTGCCAAGCGGGCGTCCGAGCCGCGTGTCTGCGTCGAACTCAAGCCCGGTGATCAACTGGGTGAACAGCGCCTGCCGCCCTTCGGAGGCGGTCAGGAAACTCGCATTACCCTCGGCACCGGCGCTCAGCACCAGATCGGCGTAACCGCCCGTCCAGCCCGCCTCGGTCGTCGCGGCCATCGCGGCCAGATCCTGCGCCAGCGCCTTGCGAAGATCACAGACATAAGCATCGCTTATTTGCGCGCCTTCGCCATAAATCAGCCGCTCCAGCCCAAACAGCCCGCGCGCAGCGACCGAGGCCAGCGCCATGCCTTCGGGCGTCAGCAGGGCGGGGTCGGCCTTGGTCAGCATCGCCTCAAGCTGACGCCCGCCGATATCCTTGGGGTCGGGCCAATAGGCGATGGCCAGGGCGCGACCCTGCTCCTCTGCGGGACCCTTGCGCAGATGCGCGACCATCAGCCAGGCGTCGAAGGCGGCGTTCCATTCATCGCGCAGCCCCTCGGCCGTGCAGTCCTTTTGCGCAGCGACGGCCAGATCGGCCGTTGCCTTGGTAAAGGCGGCATAGCCCGGCAGGACGTGCTTGCCGATCGCTTCCGGCACATCGGCCACGGCGGGGGACGCAAGGGCCAGAAGGGCGACAACGGCGGGCAAACGCATCAGAGACTCTCCAGGTAGCGGATCAGGGCGGCGCGTATCGGGCGCCATCCGCGCGACCCTATCACGGGCAGGCTGGGCTTCGCCACCTTGCCACGGGACGGCCTCCGGTAACGATCGCGCGCGCCCGTCATGCAGGTCGCTGACCGGGCCCCCGGCCTTTAGCCATGCCCCAGAGCGGCGCGCAGATTTTCATCTCCGGCCGGGTCGGCGGCCTTCACCTGATCGGACAGAGACTGGCCCGATACGGCTGCCTCGTTCATATCCTGCCTCAAAGCAGGAATTCGCGATGGCATCGCCGAATCGGAATGCCTCGGGCTGCTGACAGGGCGCGCGCAGCGACCCCGGCGGCACGCACGGCGCAGGGGTATTGTCCGAAGGCGCGGCGATCCGCGCCTAGACCGCCCCTTGCAGGGCCTGCGCGGTCGCGAGGCAGCCGGCAGAGCCTGCATGGAGCAGATCGGCGGGGGTATCCAGCACAGCACGGGCTTCAGGGTCTTCGACCAAGACCGGGCCGCTCAGCGCGATCAAAGCAGCCAGGGTCCGCGCGGACATCTTTCATCGCGCGTTCCCGCTCAGGCAGTGCCACGGGACACCGGAGAAAACCCACTAGCTTCGTCAGAGCTTAGGATCTGATCTTCTTCTGCCGCGCAAAAGGAAAAGGCCGCACCTTCGGGTGCGGCCTTTTAGACCCAAGGTCAGGAAGATCTTACTTGATCTTGCCTTCCTTGTATTCGACGTGCTTGCGAACGACCGGATCGTATTTGTTCACGGTCATTTTTTCGGTCATGGTGCGGGCATTCTTCTTGGTCACGTAGAAGTGCCCGGTGCCCGCCGTCGAGTTCAGACGGATCTTGATCGTCGTCGGCTTCGCCATTGTCGTTCTCCTAGAGCCGGGCACTGTAGCCCGCTGAATTCCTTTGAAGCCCGCCTTTTAGCGAGGCGCGTTTCAGAGTCAACCTCCAAAGCGCGCCTTCGCCGAATTTATCGCGGCTCAGTGCGTCGGTTTGCCCATCGCCTTGTGGATTTCCAGAACCTTGGAGGCCTCCAAACCCATCGCCGCCGCCAGATTCGCCAGATATTGTCTCTCGGCATCGGTATCGACCGAAATAGCCATCAGCGCGGCCGAATAGACCTGCGCCTTGGCGCTTTCACCCGCAGCCGCCGCCAGCCCCGCTACATCGATCGGCGCATCGAGTTCCGCCGCGACAAAGGCGATCTCTTCGTCCGAGGCATCCGACAGGTGATCCATGATCTTGGCGCGCTCGTCACGGTCGATCTCTCCATCGGCTTTGGCCGCCTGGATCATCGCGCGGATCATCAGCTTGGCCTGCTCTTCCATGACCGCGCTGCCCGGTGAGGCCGCCGACACAGCCCCGATCATGTCGCCAAGCCCCTTGGCACCCGCGGTCGCGGCTCCGGTCATCGCGGACATCAGATTGCCCAGTCCCGCCTCGGTCGCCTCGGTCGCGGCAACCGCCTGCGAGCCGAACTTGGCCACCATGTCGCGCACGGCTTCCTTGCCACCCGGAACGCCCATCTTCTCGGCGAAATCGCCCATCTGGTCGGCCATGCCGCCCGGCTCGGCGGCACCGCGCATCGCCTCTTTCACGCCTTCCATGCCACCGATCTTGCGGAACTTGTCGACCCCGCGCGCCGCGGCGAACCCAACGGCCAGCGTGGCCAGCGTCTTCACGAAACTCATCCTAACACCCCCGGTTGTTCAGGTTCGCGAATAGTGCGGCCAAAGACCCATTCTACCAAAGGTTTTTTCGCCACAGGGACGAATGGCCGCGATGGGCGGAGGGAAGAATTTGCGCGGATGGCCTGTAAGCCGGATTTTGTCCGGGGTTGCCCCCTGGATGACCATTCCTCTGGCCCTGCGGTTGCCCGCAGGATCTAGCCGCCAACCCGGACCACTCGGGGCGAAGCTCCCCTGCCGCGAGCGGCGCGTGGTCCCTATTCGGCGTTGCTCCCGGTGGGGCTTGCCGTGCCGGTCCGGTTACCCGTCCCGCGGTGGGCTCTTACCCCACCGTTTCACCCTTACCCTGCAAGCAGGGCGGTCTCTTCTCTGTGGCGCTTTCCCTAGGGTTTCCCCCGCCGGGCGTTACCCGGCACCGCCGCTTCATGGAGTCCGGACTTTCCTCGACCCCCCAGCTATCCGCGAAACGCGGAGCTATGGGCAGCCGCGGTCATCCAGCCATCCGCGCGCAGCCCAGATAGGCCCGGACGGCCTTCGCGTCAATCGCTAGCAGGCACGCCACTGATCGCCGTCATCGCCATAGAGCGCCGCCAGCGCCGCGACCATCGCCATATCGGCGCCATCGAGCGGCCCGTCATGGCGCGGCCGGAAGCGCAGCCGGAAGGCCTGCAAGAGCTGCGAGGGCGGCACATCGGGGTAACCGAAGGCCTGCGCCAGCGCCGCAAACACCTGCGGATCGGGGGGCAGCTGCGGCCCTGCCTCGGGCCAGACCGCCAGCCCTTGCAACGCCAGCCTGCGCCAATCGAAGCGCGGCCCCGGATCGGCCTTGCGGTCGGGCGCCATGTCGGAATGGGCGATCACGCCCTCGGGGCCAATGCTCCAGCGCGCCATGATCCCGGGCAAGAGGGCCTCAAGCGCGGCCATCTGCGGCTCGGGGAAAGGCGCATCCCCGGTATTCGCCAGTTCGATCCCGATCGAGCGGGAGTTCACATCCCCCTGCCCACGCCAGGCCCCGGCACCCGCATGCCAGGCCCGCGCAGCCTCATCCACCAGTTGCTCGGCCCGGCCATCCTCGGCGATCAGCCAATGGGCCGAGACCTCGGCCACCGGGTCGCACAGGCGCGCCCGCGCCTCGGCGCAACTGCGCATGGCGGTGTAATGGATCACGATCAGTTCCGGGCGCAAACCGCCCCTGCGCTCGCCGAAATTGGGCGAGGGCAGCGTCACTGGCGCGCGGCCTGGAACGGGCGCGGGTCCCATCCGCAGGCAAAGCCGTCGCCATCGGGATCAAGGTTGAGCGAATCCTTCTGCGGCCCGCCCTTCTCAAGGAACGCCATCTGCGCCAGATCCGGCGAGATATACTTGGCGCAGGCCTTGCCGGAATCAGTCAGGTGGAAGCCGCCGCGCTCGTATATCTGCTGGCCCATCCCGTTCGTTGCCGACAGCGCATAGGCCGCAAGGTTCGGACCGGCCGAGCCCTGCACCACGGGCGCGGGCACCGGGGCGGCGGGCGCCACGGCCGCGGCAGGCTGCACCGGGGTCGGCGAGGTCGCGGCCAGCGTCGCCAGCGCCTCTTGTCCGAGGGATTGGTCAGCACCCGAAGCAGGCGTCGCGACGGCTGCGGAGGGCACAGCGGCGCCGGGCTGGATCGCGCTCGGCACCAGCGCCGAAAGCGGCGCCGAGCCATAGCCGTTGTTCGCCGTAACCGGAGCCGCCGCCGTCACCACCGGCTGCGCAGGCGCGATCTGTGGAGCAGGAATGGCCGCCTGACGCTGCCCCACCAGTTCGGCCTCGCGGCGCGCCAGATACGCCCCGTAATCGCCAAAGCCGACCCCAGTCGTGCCGGGCCCGGTCGGAGTGCACGCCATCAGCGCCAGCGCAGGCAATGCAAGAACGAGGATTTTCATCGGCTTACTCCGTTACCACCACTTGTCGGGCTTGGCCGCGAAGCCGACCGCCTTCTCAAGCACATAGGCATGATTGAGCAGATCGCCCTCAGCCCAGGGCCGGCCGATCAGTTGCAGACCTAGCGGGAGACCCTTGGAATCGAGCCCCGCCGGAACCGAGATGCCAGGCAGACCCGCCAGGTTCACCGTCACGGTAAACACGTCGTTGAGATACATCTCGACCGGATCGGCATCCTTCATCTCACCCAGACCGAAGGCCGACGACGGCGTCGCGGGCGTCAGGATCGCGTCGATCCCGTCGGCGAAGGCGATCTCGAAGTCGCGCTTGATCAGGGCGCGCACCTTGCGGGCGCGGTTGTAATAGGCGTCGTAGAAGCCCGCCGAGAGCACATAGGTGCCGATCATGATGCGGCGCTGCACCTCGGGGCCGAAGCCCTCGGCGCGGGTTTTTTCATACATCTCGACGATGCCGTCGCCCGCCCCCAGCTTGGCGCGGTGGCCGTAACGCACGCCATCATAACGCGCGAGGTTCGACGAGGCTTCCGCCGGCGCGATCACGTAATACGCGGGCAGCGCGTATTTGGTATGCGGCAGCGAGATGTCGACGATCTCGGCGCCCGCATCGCGCAGCATGGCGCTGCCATCTTCCCAGATCTTGGCGATCTCGGCGGGCATGCCGTCCATGCGGTATTCACGCGGAATGCCGATCTTCTTGCCGCGAATGTCGCCGGTCAGCGCCGCTTCGAAATTCGGCACCGGAATATCGGCCGAGGTCGAATCCTTGGCATCGACCGAGGCCATCGCCTCAAGCATGATCGCCGCGTCGCGCACCGACTTGGTCATCGGACCGGCCTGATCGAGCGAGGAGGCAAAGGCCACCACACCCCAACGCGACACACGCCCGTAGGTCGGCTTGATACCGACGATGCCGGTGAAGGCCGCGGGCTGACGGATCGAGCCGCCGGTATCCGTGCCGGTCGCCGCAAGGCAGAGATCCGCCGCAACCGCCGCAGCCGAGCCGCCCGAGGAGCCGCCGGGTGTCAGCTTGCGATCATCGACCTTCCAAGGGTTCACGACCGGGCCGTAGCAGGCTGTCTCGTTCGACGAACCCATGGCGAATTCGTCCATGCTGAGCTTGCCCAGCATGACCGCGCCCGCATCCCACAGGTTCTGCGTGACGGTCGATTCATACTCGGGCTTGAACCCCTTGAGGATGTTCGAGGCTGCTTGCGAGGCCACGCCCGTGGTGCAGAACAGATCCTTGATCCCCAGCGGGATGCCGCACATCGCGGGCGCGTCGCCGGCCTTGATGCGCGCATCGGCGGCCTTGGCCTGATCCAGTGCGATCTCGGGGGTCTTGGCGCAATAGGCGTTCAGGACGCCCGCGCCTTCGATGGCCGCAAGGCAGCTTTCGGTGATCTCGACCGAGGTCACATCGCCCTTGCGCAGCGCGTCGCGGGCATCGGCGATCGTCAGTTTGTTCAGGCTCATTCGACCACCTTCGGCACGGCAAAGAAGCCCTCGCGGGCGTCGGGGGCGTTCTTGAGGATCTTGTCCTGATAGCCGCCGTCGGTCACCACGTCCTCGCGGCGCTTGAGACGCATCGGCGTCACCGAGGTCATCGGTTCGATCCCCTCCACGTCAACTTCGTTGAGCTGCTCCATGAAGGTCAGAATGCCACTCAGCTGCCCGGCAAGTTTGGGCAGATCCTCTTCGGCCACGGCAATGCGCGCCAGATGCGCCACCTTGCGGGCGGTGTCGATGTCAATGGACATAGGGGTCTCCGATTGTCTTGGGCCGGGTTTAGCGCCCATGGCCCCGGCTTTCAAGCGCGCTTGCCGGGCGCGGTTGCGACGCCTATCTGGGGCAAAACAGCGGAGGATGCGATGAAACTCACTTGGCTCGGCCATTCCGGCTTCCGGCTGGAAATCGAAAACGCGGTTATCCTGATCGACCCGTGGCTGAGCGGGAACCCGGTCTTTCCCGCCGAAAAGCGCGCCGAGGCCATCGCGGGCGCGACCCATGTTCTGCTGACGCATGGCCATGGCGACCATTCGGGCGACACGCTGGCCATCGCGAAAGAGCTGAATATCCCGGTCGTCGGGATCTATGATCTCGTGTCCTGGTGGCAAGAGACGCAGGGCATCGCGGGCGTGGGCTTCAACAAAGGCGGCACGGTCGATCTGGGCGGCGCGAAGGTCACCATGGTGCCGGCGGCGCATTCCTCCTCGGTCGGCGGGCCGAACGGGCCGCTCTATGCGGGGGGCGAGGCGGGCTACATGATCGCGGGCGAGGGCCACACGATCTATGTCAGCGGCGATACCACGATCATGGCCGATATGGGCTGGATGGGCGAGTATCACGCGCCCGACATCGGCATTCTCTGCACGGGTGGGCATTTCACCATGGACATGAAGGCCGCCGCATGGGCCGCGAAGAAATACTTCGACTTCAAGACGGTGATCCCGTGCCATTACCGCACCTTCCCGCTGCTCGAACAATCCGCCGATGCACTGACGGCGGGCCTGCCGGGCGTTCAGGTGATCGAGCCGCAGGTGATGCGAGCGATCATCCTCTAGCCAGGGGGATTACCTTGCCGCGAATCGCGTAAGGGATCAGCGCCGTGCGGCGAAGAAGTCCTTGAGCATCCGTTCAGCTTCGGACGCGCCGATGCCGTCATAGACCTCGGGGACATGGTGGCATTGCGGATGCGCAAAGACGCGCGGCCCCTGTGCCACGCCGCCCGACTTGGGATCGGCCGCGCCATAGTAAAGCCGCGCGATCCGGGCCTGCGAGATCGCCGAGGCGCACATCGGGCAAGGTTCAAGCGTGACGTAAAGGTCGTGCCCCGGCAAACGCTCCGACCCTGCCGCCGCGCAGGCCATGCGCATCGCGAGGATCTCGGCATGGGCTGTGGGGTCCGACAGCTCGCGCGTGCGGTTCCCGGCACGCCCGACGACCTCACCCGCGGGCGAGATCACCACGGCGCCCACCGGCACCTCGCCGCGACCGGCGGCGGCGCGCGCCTCCTCCAGCGCCAGATGCATATGCGATATGAACTCCATGCCGAACACATGCATATGATCGCGCCGCCGCGCAAGGCGCTTCCCAAGCGCCAAGGGATCGGTTAGAGGGGCGGCTTGCGCCCGAGACCTCCGCGCGCCCATTCCCTTAGAAGGACGACATCGATGACCGAAACGCCCGCCACTCCGGCGAATACCCCCGAACGCATTGCAAAGGTGATTGCCCGCTCCGGCGTGGCCTCGCGCCGTGACGCCGAGAAGATGATCCTGGCAGGCCGCGTGACCGTAAACGGCAAGCCCGTCACCTCCCCCGCGCTGGACGTTTCCCCGAAAGACAAGGTGGCCATCGACGGCAAGCCGATTGACGCGCCGCAGGAAACCCGCGTGTGGCTCTATTACAAGCCGCTTGGCCTTGTGACGACCGAGAAGGACGAACAGGGCCGCCGCACGATTTTCGACGAGATGCCCGAGGGCATGCCGCGCGTGCTGAACGTCGGCCGTCTCGACCTCAACTCCGAGGGCCTGCTGCTTCTGACCAATGACGGCGGGCTCAAGCGTCGCCTCGAGCTGCCCGAAACCGGCTGGCTGCGCAAATACCGTGTGCGCGTGAACGGACGCCCGACCGATGACGCGTTCCGCCCGCTGCGCGAAGGCATCACCATCGACGGCGAGGATTTCATGCCGATGGAGATCACACTGGACCGTCAGCAGGGTGCCAACGCCTGGCTGACCGTGGGCCTGCGCGAGGGCAAGAACCGCGAGATCCGCCGCGCCATGACCGAGATCGGCCTGACCGTGAACCGCCTGATCCGTGTCAGCTACGGCCCCTTCCGCCTCAACGAAATGCAGCCCGGCGAAGTCGTCGAGATCAAGCGCAAGGTGCTGCGCGACCAGATGGGCGACCGGCTGCTCTTGGGCGTCGAGGATGGCCGCAAGTCGATGACCGAGCGCGAAGAGGCAGGCCGCGCCGCGCGCGAGGCCCGCTTTGCGCGCGCCAACGAGGCCAAGGAAGGCCGCGCCGCCCCCCGTTCGCGCCCCGCGCGCGGCGAGGATGAGGCCCCGCGCAAGGGCTTTGGCCGCCAGCGCGATTTCGCCGGATCGGGCGACCGGCCCGAGCGCAGCGCGCGTCCGATGGGCGATGGCGCCGAGCGCAAGCCGCGCTGGTCCAAGGCCGGTAGCAAGCCGCGCGCCGAGGGCTTCCGCTCGCACCGCGACGATGCCGCTGGCGAAGGCGCCAAGCGCAGCTACGGCGACCGCCCGCGTTCGGACAAGCCTTGGGGGGATAAGCCCCGTGGGGATCGTCCGCAGTCGGACAAACCCTGGGGTGACAAGCCCCGTGGCGATCGTCCGCGCTCGGACAAGCCTTGGGGCGACAAGCCGCGTGGCGACCGCCCGCAGTCGGACAAGCCTTGGGGTGATAAACCCCGTGGGGATCGTCCGCGCTCGGACAAACCTTGGGGCGATAAGCCCCGTGGCGACCGCCCGCAGTCGGACAAACCTTGGGGCGATAAGCCCCGTGGCGACCGCCCGCAGTCGGACAAGCCTTGGGGTGATAAACCCCGTGGGGATCATCCGCGCTCGGACAAGCCCTGGGGTGATAAGCCCCGTGGCGACCGCCCGCAGTCGGACAAGCCTTGGGGTGATAAGCCCCGTGGGGATCGCCCCTTCGCCGCCAAGCGTGACCGCGATGACGGCAAGCCCGGCGGGTTCAAGTCGCAGGGCTTCAAGAGCCATGGCGGCGCAGGCAAGCCGCGCGCCGCGGGCTTCAAGTCGCATGGCGCCAGTGCTGGCCGCCCGCAGTCCAAAGGCCCGCGCGGCCCTAAGCGCGACTAAGATCTGATTGGCGGGGAGAAATCCCCGCCTTCCTTCCCCTTGCCTCTGGCGAGCCTGCCCGCGAATGCCTATTCTTTGAGGGTGCCGCACGCTGGCGGCCTTCCGGGGTGGGGTTCGATGTCTCTTAACACCTTGCGATATATCGCCTATTTTCTGGTTCTCGCGCTGACCTTCTCGGTAGCGCTGACCGGAGGCGTGTAGCATGGCGCAGCGTTACGGCGGCAAATACAGCCCCGATCCGCAAAATCCCTCCGAGCCCGACCGCAGCACCCTGCCGCCCGAACGGATGCCCCGCGTCCAGCATCGGCAAGAGGGCTGGCCCTTCTGGATCGCGGTCGCCGCCCTGCCCTTCGTGCTGGGCGCCATTGGCACCGGCCCCACGAACCTTGCGCGCAGCATCGGCGCCTTTGGCGTGATCGCATTGGCCGCATGGCTCTTGCGTGAGGGGCTGAAGGCCGAAGCCGCCTATGAAGCCCGCCGCGTTGCCCGCCGCCCGGCCCTGCCGCGCAAGATCTTGGGCGCGCTGTTGCTGGGTGCGGGACTTGCGCTTGGTGCGACCGACGCAAGCTTGCCCGGCGCGGGCGTGATCGGGCTGATCGGAGCGGCGCTTAGCCTTGTCGCCTTCGGCCCTGACCCGATGCGCGACAAGGGCATGGAGGGGATCGACCCGTTCCAGCAAGACCGCGTGGCCCGTGTGGTGGCCGAGGGCGAGAAGCATCTAGC
The DNA here is from genome assembly GCF_019264375.1 of Sedimentimonas flavescens. Classification (GTDB taxonomy): domain Bacteria; phylum Pseudomonadota; class Alphaproteobacteria; order Rhodobacterales; family Rhodobacteraceae; genus Rhodobacter; species Rhodobacter flavescens. The sequence goes on from NZ_JAHVAI010000001.1 coordinate 143,176, forward strand.
GGCCATGCGCGAGGCCATCGCGCGGGCGCAGGACGGCCGCCTTTCCGCCCGCGTCGAGGCCTTTGCGGCCACCGCGCGACAGCTTTTCCGCGCGGTCGAGGAAGACCCCGGCGATCTGGCCGCCGCGCGCCGCTACATGGGGGTTTACCTTGAGGGCGCGCGCGACGCCACGATCCGCTTCGTCGATCTTTGGGGCGCCACGCGCGACCCCGGCGCGCGCCGCGACTATGAGGCGTTACTTACTGATCTCGAAGAAAATTTCACCGCGCGCACCCGCCGGCTGATCGAGAACGGCCGCGAGGGGCTGGAGGTCGAAATCGAGGTTCTGCGCGAGCGCCTTGCCCGCGAAAACCTGCCCCCTCCGCGGGGCTGACGCCGCCGCAATTTCACCCCATTGCCACAGTTTCGCCTCCTCGGCCGGTCAGAGTGTTCCAAACTCGGACCGGTCACTTCTCGAATGCTCAAGTTCAGCACCATTCTTCTCTCTTGCGCGCTGACGCTGTGTCTCGCCCTGACGGTGCTGGCCTTCCGGCTGGAGCGGTCAGGCGTTCTGTCCAGCGCCAAGTCGGTCAGTGCGATCCTGGCGGTGATGGCGATGGTGCTGTGCGTGGTGGCGGTTCTGGTCATCAGCCGCAACGCGCTGAGCAAGGCCTGGCACAAGCTGGTGGCGGCGCTTGAGGAGAAAGTCGACTGGGGACCCGAGGGGCTCGTGCCCGCTGTTTCGTTCGGTCTGGCGCTGGTCGTCGCCAGCTTGGTTTTCGTTGGGGTTGGTCTATGAAGACAGTCGTCGCACCCAAGTTCGTCTCCGATGCCCGCAGCCTGCTGCGGCGGATCGTGGCGCGCTTCGACACGACGGGCCTGCGCCATACCCCCGGCAGCCTTTTGCCCGACGGCAAGGCGGAAGCGGGCAGCCTGACCCCCTCGCTTTCACGACGGCTGATGGTGCTGCGCAGCCTGCCGCTGATCGGCATTCCGGGCGCACTCAGCCATGGGCCGACGGGAATGGTTCAACTGATCTTCGTGGCCACCTTGTGGCTGCTGGCGATCTGGGTGCTCAAGCAGGGCCTGCTGGCCGAGCGCGAATGGCGCGCCAACCGCAACGCGCATCGCCCCGCCCTGCCCCGCAAGCGTATCGGCATGTTCATGGCGACGCTCGCGCTCTTTGCGGGCGGCAGCTACGAGATGGGGCCGAACTGGGCCGTGATGCCCTCTGTCGTGCTCTGGTTGCTGCTGTCGATGGCTTTCGGCCGTGACCCGCAGCGTGACCGCGAAGGCGCCGCGCATCAGACCGACCACGGCTTTGAGGTGCATCGCCTGAGCGTGCGCGCCAAGGAGCGCTGCCGCCGCATCCACAACCGCCTGCGCCGCAACGTTCCCGAACTGCTGCCCGATTTTGCGCTCTATGAAGCCACGCTGAACCGGCTCCTGACGGTGTTAGCCAGCCAACCCGAGCATCACGCCCAGGTCAGCGCTCATCTGGGCCCCGAGCTTGAGGCGCTTGAGCAGGCTGCGGAAAAACTTTCGGTTGTCCTTGCTGCCTCGTCAGGGGATGATGCCGTCGGCAGCTATCGCAGCACGCTTGGCAGAATGACCAGCGAGGCGAAACGCTGCCTCTCGCAGTTGAAGGGCATGGGTAGCCGTGCACTCGACATCGAGATGGGTGTGTTGGGCGATGCCTTGGCGCGGAAAGTCTGAGGTCTTCGCCCTCCTTCGGGGGTAATGATGACCGAGACTGTCCGCCAAAAGGCCGCCGAGGCCCTGAGCGAAATCGAAAATCTCAACGCAGTCGTGCTGCCCGAGCCCGGCGCCGAGGTAACCCCGCTGGCCGAGGCCGCGCCCCCCGTCGCCGACGATATTCGCGCGCGCATGGCGCAGATCGACCTCGGAGATACCGCTTCGATCATCTATTTCGGCTCGCAGGCGCAGGGCGAGTTGCAGACGATCAGCCAATCGATGCTGGCCGATGTGAAGAACAAGGATGTCGGCCCGGCCGGTGACAGCCTGCGTCAGATCGTCACGACGATCCGCGGCTTTTCGGTCTCGGAACTCGATGTGCGCCGCGAGCGGTCCTGGTGGGAAAAGCTCATGGGCCGCGCCGCGCCCTTCGCCAAGTTCCTGTCGCGCTTCGAGGCGGTACAGGGCCAGATCGACCGCATCACTGACGATCTGCTGAGCCACGAGCACAAGCTGCTCAAGGACATCAAGTCGCTCGACATGCTCTATGACAAAACGCTGAGCTTCTATGACGAGCTGGCGCTGTATATCGCGGCGGGCGAAGAGAAGCTGCGCGAAGTCGATGCCAATGACATCCCCGCCAAGGAGGCCGCGATCGAGACCGCGGACGAGACCGCCAAGGTGTTGCGCGCGCAGGAGCTGCGTGATCTGCGCGCCGCGCGCGATGATCTGGAGCGTCGGGTGCATGACCTGCGGCTGACGCGGCAGGTGACAATGCAAAGCCTGCCCTCGATCCGGCTGGTGCAGGAAAACGACAAGAGCTTGGTCACCAAGATCAACTCGACGCTGGTGAACACCGTGCCGCTGTGGGAAACGCAACTGGCGCAGGCCGTGACGATCCAGCGCTCGGCCGAGGCCGCGCGGGCGGTGCGCGAGGCCACCGATCTGACGAACGACCTGCTACAGGCCAATGCCAAGAACCTGCGCGAGGCCAATGCCGCCGTGCGCACCGAGATGGAGCGGGGCATTTTCGACATCAACGCGGTAAAGGCCGCCAATGCCGAGCTGATCGGCACGATCGAGGATTCGCTGCGGATCGCTGACGAGGGCAAGCGCGCCCGCGCCGCCGCCGAGGCCGAACTGATCACACTGGAGGCCAAGCTGCGCGACACCCTCGCTTCGGCGCGTGCTCCCGGGGGTGCCGCCTGATCATGCCGCTTTTCCTGAACTGGGAAATCAACACCAGCGGCGCGCGCCTTGCTCTGCGCCGGCTGGCGGGGGCCGTCGCCATCGGCGCGGCCCTTGCGGGCTGCGTGCCCACGAATAGCGCGGCGCCGCGCACCGCCCCGCGCCCGATGAGCGCGCCCGAAGGACTGGGCGAGGAGAACCGCTCGGGCGAGAGCCGCGCGATGCAGGCCTATTTCGCGCAGGTAGAGACGATGCTGCTCGACCAGGGCCTGCTGCGGCAGGATGTGGCGCCGCGCGATGCCCCCTTCGGCAGGCGCCAGCTGGTGGATAACTTCGTCCACATCGCGCTTTACGACGAGTATTCCAACCGGGGCGGCACATTCGTGGCCAGCACCACCAAGTCGCGCCTGCGCCGGTGGGAGCAACCCGTGACGATCGGGGTCGAGTTCGGCCCCACCGTGCCCGCCGCACAGCGCCGCAAGGACAGTGCCGCGATCACCGCCTTTGCCGGGCAGATCGGCCGCGCGACACGACACCCGGTGCGGGTCGTCCCCAGTGGCGGGAATTTCTCGGTCCTGGTGCTGAACGAGGATGAGCGCCGCAACGGCGCCAAACGCTTGCGCGAACTTGTGCCGGGGATCGACGCGGCCTCGGTCAATGCGATCACCGACCTGCCGCCGACGACATTCTGCGTGGTCTTCGCCTTCTCTGACGGGCGTTCGGCCAGCTACAGCCGGGCGGTGGCGGTGATCCGGGCCGAGCACCCGGACCGGCTGCGGATGTCCTGTGTGCATGAGGAACTGGCGCAGGGCATGGGTCTGGCCAATGACTATCCGCGCGCGCGCCCGTCGATCTTCAACGATGACGAGGAATTCGCGCTGCTGACGCGGCATGACGAGCTTTTGTTGCAGATATTGTACGATCCGCGCCTGCGCCCCGGCATGACCGAGGCCGAGGCGCGCCCGATCGTCGAAGACATTGCGTCCGAACTTCTGGGCGCCGACAGCTAGGAGGGCCAGATGGGCATTCTCGATTTTCTGACCGGCGAATTCATTGACGTCATTCACTGGACCGACGACACCCGCGACACGATGGTCTGGCGCTTCGAGCGCGAGGGGCACGAGATCAAATACGGCGCCAAGCTGACCGTGCGCGAGGGGCAGGCCGCGGTCTTCGTGCATGAGGGGCAACTGGCCGATGTGTTCGGACCGGGGCTCTACATGCTCGAGACCAACAACCTGCCGATCCTGACGACCTTGCAGCACTGGGATCACGGCTTCCGCTCGCCCTTCAAATCCGAGATCTATTTCGTCAACACGACGCGGTTCAACGACCTCAAATGGGGCACCAAGAACCCGATCATCGCCCGCGACCCCGAGTTCGGCCCGATCCGGCTGCGTTCCTTTGGCACCTATTCGATGCGCGTCTCGGACCCGGCCAAGTTCATGTCCGAGATCGTCGGCACGGATGGCGAGTTCACCGCCGACGAGATCAGCTTTCAGATCCGCAACGTGATCGTGCAGGAGTTCAGCCGGGTCGTCGCGAGCTCGGGGATTCCGGTGCTGGATATGGCGGCGAACACCGGCGATCTGGGCAAGCTGGTAGCCAAGGCAATTGAGCCGGTGGTGGGCAACTACGGCCTCTCGATCCCCGAGTTCTATATCGAGAATATCAGCCTGCCCGAGGCGGTCGAGGCGGTGCTGGACAAGCGCACCTCGATGGGGATCGTGGGCGATCTGAACCGTTACATGCAGTTCAATGCGGCCGAGGCCATGGGCCAGCCCGGATCTGGCGCATCGGCCGGTATGGGCACGGCCATGGGTGCCGGGATGGGTGCAGGCATGGGCATGGCGATGGGCCATCAGATGGGGTGGGGCCCCTGGGGTGTTGCGCCCGCTGCACAGGCGCCCCAAGGCGGAGGCGGCGCGGCTGCCGCCGCACCGCCCCCGCCGCCCCCGCCTCCGGTCGAAAAGGTCTGGCATGTAGCGGTGAACGGGCAGACGACCGGCCCCTATGGGCGCGGCCATCTGGGCCGCATGGTCAGCGAGGGCGGCTTTACGCGTGACTCGCTGGTCTGGTCGCCCGGACAGGATGGCTGGATGCGTGCCGAGGATATTACCGAGCTCGCGCAGCTCTTCACCATCGCCCCTCCCCCGCCGCCGCCCGCAGGCTGAGCCATGCCGGAGCCCTCGGCGCGGCCTGTGGCCGAGCATCACTACCCTTGCGAATCGTGTGGCGCTGACTTGCGCTTTGCCCCGGGGCAAGAGCGACTTGTCTGCGACTATTGCGGGCATATTCAGGACATCCCGCGTGCCACGGGGCGCGGGGCCTCGGGGCTGCGCGAGCTACCTCTTGACGCCGTCCTGCGGGCCGAACTGCCGGATCTGGAGATGGAGGAGCACCGGACACTGTCTTGTCCGAATTGTGGTGCTCTGGTCGAGTTCGATGGCGCAGAACACGCCGCCGAATGTCCGTTTTGTGCAACCCCAGTGGTGGTCGATACCGGCACGAAGCGACTGATCAAGCCGCAGGGGCTCGTGCCTTTCACCTTGACCGAGGAGGAGGCGCGAGCGTCACTCGGGCGCTGGCTGGGGCGGCTGTGGTTCGCACCCTCGGGGCTGGCGCAATACGCGCGCCGGGGCCGCAAGCTGAACGGGATCTACGCGCCTTTCTGGACCTTCGACGCCGCCAGCCGCACCGAATACACCGGGCAGCGCGGCGACTATTACTATGAAACCCGCCAGGTGCGTGTGCAAAACAACGGCCGGTGGGAGACACGCCAGAAACAGGTGCGCCATGTCCGCTGGCGCCACGCGGCGGGCCGCGTCGCGCGGGTCTTCGACGATGTGCTGATCTATGCCGCGCGCTCGCTGCCGCCGGGCTATATCGACGCGCTGCGGCCCTGGGATCTGAGCGGGCTGACGGGGTATCGCCCCGATTACCTCGCCGGCTTTTCGGCCGAGGGCTACACGGTCGAGCTGCACGAAGGTCATCACCTCGCCCGCGCCGAGATGATGCATGTCATCCAGTCGGACGTGCGGCGCGACATCGGCGGGGACGAGCAGCGCATCACCCGGCTCGACCCCGCGTTCAGTGCCGAGACCTTCAAGCATATCCTGCTGCCGGTCTGGACCGCCGCCTACAAGTATCGCGGCCGCAGTTACCGCTTCGTCGTCAACGCTCAGACCGGCAAGGTGCAGGGCGACCGGCCTTGGTCGGCGTGGAAAATCGCCTTCGCGGTCGCTCTGGTCGCGATTGTGGTCGGTGTCGCGGTTTACCTTGATCGGGCGGGGGGGTAAGCCCGGACCCAAACAAGGAGAACGGGCATGAGAGCACTCATCCAGCGGGTCCGGCACGCCAATGTCGTGGTGGACGGCGAAACCATCGGCGAGATCGGTCAGGGCCTGTTGATCCTGATCTGCGCGATGCAGGGCGACGGCGAGGCCGAGGCCGACAAGCTGGCCGGGCGCATCGCCAAGCTGCGCATCTTCAAGGACGAGGCGGGCAAGATGAACCGCTCGGTCACCGACATTGGCGGGGCGTGCCTCGTGGTCAGTCAGTTCACGCTTTCGGCCGATACCTCGCGCGGGAACCGGCCCGGGTTTTCCGCGGCCGCAGCGCCTGATGAAGGCAACCGGCTTTACCAGTATTTCTCGGGTGCGCTGCGCGGGCTTGGCCTGCCCGTCGCGAATGGTGAATTCGGCGCCGACATGGCGGTGAGCCTGCTCAACGACGGCCCCGTGACCATCTGGATGGACACCGCCGACCGCAGCTGACGCGGGTTTTTCTTGACTTTCGGGCGTCGGGGGGCCATGTGCCACTCACCCAACGTCCGCTGCCGCGTGAGCAGCCGCGCCCGGAATAGGCCCATGGCCTCGGGGAGGAGGCGCGAGGACGGGGAAATCGGTCCCACATTCACGCGGGGGGCCAGCGGAGACATCTTCGCACCCGCCCGCCTGCGCCCCTGACCGGGGCGAACCCCCTTTTGCGCCTATGGCGCCGACGAAAGACATGACTTTGGAAAACTTCGAAAACCTCGGCCTCGCGCCGATCCTGCTGCGCAACCTTCAGGGCCTCGGGCTGATCAAGCCTACCCCGATCCAGTCGCAGGCCATCCCGCACGTGGTCAAGGGCCGCGACATCCTGGGTCTCGCCCAGACGGGCACCGGCAAGACGGCGGCCTTCGGCCTGCCCATGCTGACCCGCATCATCTCCTATGGCAAACGCCCCGCGCCGAAGACCGTACGCGCCCTTGTTCTGGCACCGACGCGCGAACTGGCGACCCAGATCCACGACAACCTTGCCGCCTATGCCGATGGCGCACCGGTGCGTATCCAGCGTGTCGTGGGCGGCGCCTCGATCAACGTCCAGACCGAGAAGCTCTCGAAAGGCGTTGACGTGCTGATCGCAACCCCGGGCCGCCTGCTTGACCTGCTTGAGCGTCGCGCGCTGGTGCTGTCGGAAACCAAATACCTGGTGCTCGACGAGGCCGACCAGATGCTCGACATCGGCTTCATCCATGCGCTGCGCAAGATCGCGCGCCTGATCCCGGCGGACCGCCAGACGCTGCTGTTCTCGGCCACCATGCCCAAGCTGATGGAAGAACTGGCCGCAAGCTACCTGAGCGACCCGGTGCGTGTGCAGGTCGCCGCCCCCGGCAAGGCCGCCGAGAAGATCGCGCAGGGCATCCACTTCACCACCCAGGGCGAGAAGGCCACGCTGCTGGCCGAATACCTGGCCAAGCACCGTGGCGAACTGGCCGTGGTGTTCAACCGCACCAAGCATGGCTCTGACAAGCTGGCGCGGCTCTTGGAAAACTGGGGCTTCCCGGTTCTGGCGATCCACGGCAACAAAAGCCAGAACCAGCGCGAGCGCGCGCTGGCCGCGTTCCGCGCGGGCGAGGTCGACGTGCTGGTGGCGACCGATGTTGCGGCGCGCGGCCTCGATATTCCGCAGGTGGCGCATGTCTATAACTACGACCTGCCGAACGTGCCGGAGAACTACGTTCACCGCATCGGCCGCACCGCGCGGGCGGGCCGTGACGGGCGCGCGGTTGCGTTCTGCGCGCCACTCGAGATGGGCGATCTGCGCGCCATCGAGAAGGCCATGGGCGACTCCATCCCGGTGATCGGCGGTATGCCGCATGAGGACACCGGCGGCGTCAAACCCGGCGCGCGCCAGCGTCAGGGCCAGCGCCCCGGCGCTAAGCCCGGCCCGCGCAGCCAGCAGCAGCGCCCCTCAAAGGCCAAGCCGATTGGTGGCGGCCAGCAGGCTCCGCGCCGCTCCGCCAAGCCTCGCAAGGCGCAACGGCACGATTAACGAACCGTCTCCTCCTCGAGATGCATCTTCATTTCGAGGAGGACACGCTGCAGCGCCTGCGTCTCGGACAAGAGGCGCTTGGCCTCGTTGATGGTGATCTTTCCGTCCTGGATCGACTGGTGATACTCGGCCATCAGCATGGCGAAGCGCTGGCTGAGCGCGACGACGTCCGAGTTGATCCCGCCATTCCCGGCGTTGCGGCGTTCTTCATCAAAGGAGATCGTCAGCCCGCCGATTTCCGCCAACGCCATGGTGACATGCGGCACGGGCGACACGGCCTCTAGCCGGGCCACCACGTCGATGGGCATGAAGCGGTCTGCATGTTCGACGTCGGCCGAATAATAGCGCCCCAGCGTCGCCTTGGACTTGCCGCAGGTCTCGGCCGCAGCCTCAATGCCCACTTCCTTGACCAATGCCTCGCTGTGCTTTTTCAGATAGCTGCCGACCGTATCAACCATTCAATCACCCTCGTAATCGCCGGTTCACGCACGCCATGGGGAAAACCGGGCCTGCTTTCCCATTATCGTGCACGCCCGCAAATGTCACATCTAAACCGTCCGGGGCAGCCGGACATGTGTGAGTGACCGGCTCCCCGGGCCGGTTTGGTTGGGACCCGCATTCCTGCCTTTCGGGAGGGACAGGGCCGTCATTTACGGCAGCCATGCGGGCTCCCTTTTGCTTGCCTGCGCCGCCTGGCCTGCGCTATTTCCGGCCCATGGCTAAATTGTATTTCCATTATTCGACGATGAACGCGGGCAAGAGCACGATCCTCTTGCAGGCGTCCCACAACTATATCGAACGTGGGATGCAGACCCTTCTGGTCACCGCGCAGCTCGACCGGCGCGCAGGCGAAGCGCGCATCGCCAGCCGCATCGGCATCGGCGCCGGGGCCGAGACCTTCACCGCCGAAACGGATATGTTCGCACTGATCCGCGACCGGTTGGGGGCAGGCCCCTGCGCCTGCATCTTCGTCGATGAGGCGCAGTTCCTGACCAAAGAGCAGGTCTGGCAACTGGCCCGCGCGGTCGATGACCTGCGCGTGCCGGTGATGTGCTACGGGCTGCGCGTCGATTTCCGGGGCGAGCTGTTCCCCGGCTCGGCCGCGCTGCTGGCCTTGGCCGACGAGATGCGCGAGGTGCGCACCATCTGCCATTGCGGCAAGAAGGCTACGATGGTGGTGCGCAAGGATGCCTCGGGTCAGGCCGCGCGCGATGGCGACCAGGTGCAGATCGGCGGCAATGAAACCTATGTGTCGCTCTGCCGCCGCCACTGGCGCGAGGCGGTGGGCGACATGCCCGCTCAGAACCGCTCGACGATCACCGAACCGACCGAGTAACCCGCCCCGAAGGAACAGATCAGCCCCAGATCGCCCGGCGCCAGATCGTCCGAGAAGCGGTCGAAGGCGATGATTGATCCGGCCGAGGAGGTATTGGCGAATTCTTGCAAGATGTTGGGCTGCTCGTTCCCCTCGGGGTCGCGGCCCAGAACCTTGCGACCGATGAAGTCGTTCATCGTCTTGTTGGCCTGATGCAGCCAGAGGCGTTTAAGCGCCCCCGCTGCGATCTGCTCATCGCTAAGGTGGTGCAGGATGTGCGCGGACACCATCGGCAGCACTTCCTTGAAGACCTTGCGGCCCTCTTGCATGAACTGCATGTCGCGCCGGTCGGCCATGCCATCGGGCCGGTTACGGCGCAAGAAGCCATTGTTGTTGCGGATATTGTTGGAAAACTCGGTCGCGCAACGGATCGAGCGGATCTCGAACCCATGCGCGGCATCCTCGCGCCGCTCGATCAGGGTGGCGGTGGCCACATCGCCGAAGATGAAGTGGCAATCGCGGTCGCGCCACTCCAGATGCCCCGAGGTGATCTCGGGGTTCACCACCAGCGCCCGACGTACCGAGCCCGCGCGGATCATGTCGGCCGCGGCCTGAATGCCGAACGTGGCCGAAGAACAGGCCACGTTCATATCGAAGGCAAAGCCCTTGGCGCCGATCAGCTTCTGAATCTCGACCGCAATGGCGGGATAGGCGCGCTCCATGTTCGAGGCAGCGCAGATCACCAGATCGATTTCTTCTCCGCTGCGCCCGGCCTTTTCCAGCGCGGTCTTGCAGGCAGCGACGCCCATCTCGGCCATGATGCCCGGCTCATCGTCGCTGCGCTGGCGCAAGCGCGGATACATACGCGCGGGGTCAAGCACGCCTTCCTTGTCCATCACATAGCGGCTTTCGATGCCCGAGGCCTTGAGGATGAACTCGCTCGAGGAATGCGGGATCGCCTCAAGCGTGCCGGCGGCGATGGCCTCGGCATTCTCGGCATTCACCCGGTCGGCATAGGCGTTGAAGGCAACGACCAGTTCGTCGTTCGTGATCGTGTGCGGCGGGACATAGACCCCGGTTGCGGTGATGGCAGGCGTGAACATCATGACCCCTTTTCAGTCGGGGCAGAGTCCGCCGAAGCCCTGATCAGGTCAAGGGATCAGAGCGCGTTCGGGGGCCGAGTGCCGTCACGGAACGCGATCAGATTGTCGAGAGCCATGAACCCCATCGCATCGCGCACCTCTAGCGCGGCCGTGCCCAGATGCGGCAAGAGCGTGACATTATCCAGCGCGCGAAGCGCCTCGGGGACGTGCGGTTCATGCTCGTACACATCAAGGCCCGCGCCTGCGATCACCCCCGCCTGCATGGCGGCAATCAGCGCGGGCTCGTCGATGATATCGCCGCGCGCGATGTTGATCAGATGGGCGTGCGGCTGCATTTTGGCGATTTGCGCCGCGCCGACCAGATGGCGTGTCTGCGGCGTTGCGGGCACGGCGAGCACGACGAAATCGGCAGTTGCCAGAACTTCGTCCATCGTCAGTTGTCGGGCGGGCAAGCCCGGGTCGGCGATGGCCGAGCGGTTGTGGAACACCACCTCCATCCCGAAGCCATAGTGGCAGCGCCGTGCGATGGCCTTGCCGATGCGCCCCAGCCCGATGATGCCCACGCGCTTTCCGGTCACGTGATGGCCGAGGAACTGCGTCGGCGTCCAGCCGGTCCAGACGCCCGACCGAAGATAGCGCTCGCCCGCACTGGCGCGGCGCGCGCTCATGAGGATCAGCGTGAGCGCGATGTCGGCAGTGGCGTCGGTCACCGCGCCGGGGGTGTTCGACACGGTCACCCCCGCTACACGGGCCGCCGCCACGTCGATATGGTTATAGCCCACGCCGAAATTCGCCACCATCCGGGCGCGGGGCTGGCCTGCGAAGGCCTCGGCCGAGAGCTTGTCGCCCAAGGTCACCAAAAGCGCGTCGTATTCGGCCAACGCCGCGCGGGCTTCATCCGCCGTCATCGGCGCGGCGCCATTGCGAAAGGTCGTGTCGAACTCCTCGGCCACGCGCGCCTCGACCGAAGGCGTCAGTGCCCGCGTTACCAGCAGCCGCATCAGAAAAGCCTCCCGCCAAGCGGCACATCCTGACCGGGCGCGATCAGCACGACCTCACCGTTCTCGTCCGGCACGCCAAGGGTCAGCACCTCGGACATGAAGGGGCCGATCTGGCGCGGCGGGAAGTTCACGACCGCCATGACCTGCCGCCCCACCAGTTCCTCAAGCGTGTAATGCGTGGTGATCTGGGCCGAGCTTTTCTTGATGCCGATCTCGGGGCCGAAGTCGATCACCAGCTTGTAGGCGGGCTTGCGCGCCTTCGGGAAGGGTTGCGCCTCAATGATGCGCCCAACGCGGATGTCGACCTTGAGGAAATCATCAAACGAGATGGTCATTTACCCAGTTCCCGCCCGCGATCCGCCGCGGCCTTGACCGCGCGCTTGAGCAGCGCCGGAAAGCCGGTTTCGGCGTCCATCAGCACAGCCAGCGCGGCGGCGGTGGTGCCGCCGGGGCTGGTCACGTTGATGCGCAGCTGCGCGGGGCTGTCTGGGGCATCCTCGGCCAGTTGCCCTGCCCCGCCGACGGTCGCCTTGGCCAGCGTCATCGCCAGATCGGCGGGCAGCCCTTCGGCCTCGCCCGCGGCCGCGAGGGCCTCGATCAGGTGGAAGACATAGGCGGGGCCCGAGCCGGAAACAGCAGTCACCGCATCCATCTGATGCTCGCCATCAAGCCGCACGACCTGACCAACCGCGCGAAGCAAACCCTCGGCCACGGCCAGATCATCAGCGCTGGCCGCACCATTGCCGGTGATCGCGGTGATCCCGCGACCGATGGCGGCGGGGGTGTTGGGCATGGCGCGCACGATCGGCGTGGCGGTGCCCAGAATAGCCTCATAGGTCGCGATCGTGGTGCCAGCGGCGACGGTCACGAACAGGGTCTTGCCCCCACCCATCGCCTGCAACTGCGGCAGCGCTGCCGCCATCATCTGCGGCTTGACCGCGATCAGCACCACGGCGGGTGCCTCGGGCAGCGGGCCGTTCACAGCAACGCCCGTCGAATGCAGCCAGTCCGAGGGATGCGGGTCGATCACATGTACCGCGCCGGGCGCAAGCCCACCCCGCAGCCAGCCCGCCAGCATCGCGGAACCCATCTTGCCACAGCCCAGCAGAACCAGCCCGCGCGTCGAAATCGTCGAAAAGTCCATTTTGCCCCCTTGGTCTTGGGGGCAAAGATTAGGCGCGCCCGTAGGCCTCTGCAATGGCGACCTTGAGCGCCTGTTCGGGCGACTCATCGCCCCAGCAGGTCAGCTGCATCGCCGGGTAGAAGCGCTCGGACGAAACCACAGCGGCGCCGATCAGCCGGTCGATCTGCTCGGGGCCGGCGATCTGGCCGCCCGCGAGAACAAGACCATAGCGCCAGACCATCAGGCGCTGCTCGGGCCACCAGGTGAAGGCGCCGGTCCAGACCTGATCGTTGATGCGGTTCAGAAGATCGTAAAGCGCGCCGTCGCGCGCGCCGGGCGGGTCCATCTCGAAGGTCGAGATCAGGCGCAGCGTCTCATCCTGTGCGGACCAGGCAAGCGTGATCGAATAGGTCCGCCACTGCCCCTCGACCGTCATCGCGATCTGGTCATGCGCGACGCGGTCGAAATCCCATTCATGTGCCTCGGCCAGCGACTCGACCACGTCGATCGGGTGGATCTCGTCGGAATAGAGATAGTCCTCACTCAGTGCCATGCCCGTGCCCCCGCTTGCTCTGCGCCCCTTGGGGTGCAGCTCCCCTAGGGTTTGGTAGTTCTACAAGGATCGGCGTCAGTTCGCGTTCCCCCTACAATATATCGTGAGCCTTACGGGGTAATCTGTAAAGCAATTTGTCGTGGATAACTCGGCGCCCACCACGAAATCTGGGGAGAACTCCGATGCAAAGGGGCGGCCCGACGGACCGCCCCCTGCGCAATCTGGTGAACCGAATCAAGCGGTTATCGAGTAGCCTCCGTCGATATCATGCACCCCGCCGGTCAGGTTGCGCGCCTCGCGCGAGGCAAGGAAGGCCGCCATCGCACCGATATCGTCGATTGAGGCGAGCATATGGGTCGGCGCACGGTTCGCGGCTTCGATCAGCAGATCGTCGAAATGGTCGATCCCCGAGGCCGCCCGCGTGACCAGCGGCCCGGGCGAGAGCGCGTGCACGCGGATGCCCTTCTCGCCCAGTTCCGCCGCGGCATAGCGCACCGAGCTTTCCAGCGCGGCCTTCACGGGCCCCATGATGTTGTAGTGCCGCACCACGCGGGTCGAGCCGAAGAACGAGACCGACAGGCAGGTGCCGCCCTCGGGCATGAGCGGCTCGGCCATGCGGATCATGCGCAGAAAGGAATGCACCGAAATATCCATCGCCTGCCCGAACCCCTCGGCCGAGCTGTCGATGACGCGGCCGTGCAGATCGGCCTTGGGCGCGAAGGCGATGGAATGCAGGATCGTGTCGAGCCGCCCCCATTTGCGGCCGATCTCTTCGAACACATCCTCCATCTGCCCCGGCGCGGTCACGTCGAGCGGCAGTTTGATCGTAGCGCCCAACTCTTCGGCAAGTGGGCGCACATGCGGCTCAGCGCGCGCGTTCAGCCAGGTCACCCCCAGTTCCGCCCCCTGCGCGCGAAAGGCACGTGCACAGCCATAAGCGATCGACTGCGCATTCGCGATCCCGACGACGAGAACCTTCTGACCTTCGAGTGAAAACATCGACAAACCTCCATTGATTCCCGCGATCTGCGCATGGAAAGGTTTCGTCTTCACGACAGATCTGCCGCAGCGCGGCATAATCCGCGCAATACACGTATCTCAGCCAATATTTAGGCAGCCGTGCACGAAATGAGGCGCGGCGGCAAAGCCTGAAATCAGAGCCCCCGCCCCGTGCCGCGGCTCTCCCGCGGATCATCAGTCATTGATGATATGCACGCCCTGAAACGCGCGGTCCCCTCTTGGGGCATCAGGCGAGCCCGCGGGGATCACGCGGAGCCCACTTCTTGGTCTGAAGCCCCGGATATGATTAAATTGCGACATTGCAGTATGTCGCTAACCGCCATTGAACCTCAGCGGAATTCCATTTACGACTCCACATGTCGTTTTCAGTCACGTTCGCGTGGTTTCGATCGGCGCCCTGCCCTCCGCTTAGCATTGGGGGCCTGCGCCTTGCCGGGGGCCCGCAGCACCGCCCGGCATGTCCTTCCCGCTGCCCGACAGGAGTAACCCGATGACGGCCAATCTTGCCAAAACCATGATTTGCACCACCGCCGCCGCCCTGATGTCCCTCGCCACGCCCGCATTGGCGGCCGATACCTGCGGCGATATCTCGATCGCCGAGATGAACTGGGCCTCGGCCGGCGTCGCTGCCTGGGTCGACAAGATCATCCTCGAAGACGGCTACGGCTGTAACGTGACGCTGGTCACCGGGGATACGATGCCCAGCTTCACCTCGATGAACGAGAAGGGCGAACCGGACATGGCCCCCGAGCTTTGGGTCAACGCGGTCAAGAACGCGCTCGACAAGGCGGTTGAGGAAGAGCGCCTCGTCGTGGCCGCCAAGGTTCTTTCGGATGGCGGCGTCGAAGGCTGGTGGATCCCGAAATACATCGCGGAGGAGTATCCCGAGATCAAGACGGTCGAGGACGCCCTCAAGCACCCCGACCTGTTCCCCGCCCCGGAAGACCCCTCGACAGGGGCGCTTTACAACTGCCCGGCAGGCTGGAATTGCCAGATCTCGACCGAGAACCTCTACCGCGCCTATGATGCCGAAGCGAAGGGGTTCGACTTGATCGACACCGGCTCGGCGGCCGGTCTCGATGGCTCGATAGCCAATGCCTATGCCGCAAAGAAAGGCTGGTTCGGTTATTACTGGGCGCCGACGGCGATCCTCGGCAAATACGAGATGATCAAGCTCGATGCCGGTGTGCCGAACGACAAGGCCGATTGGGACGCCTGCACCTCGCAGGCCGAGTGCCTCGATCCGAAGCCGAACGCCTACCCTGTCTCTGACGTCTATACGGTCGTGACCAAAGCCTTCGCCGAGAAAGCCGGCGTCGCGATGGATTACGTCAAGGCGCGGTCCTGGGACAATCAGACGGTCGGCAAGATCCTCGCCTGGATGGACGAAAACCAGGGGACGAATGAGGATGCCGCGCGCTATTTCCTCGAGAACTACAAGGACATGTGGCACGGCTGGGTCGAACCTGAGACCGCCGCGAAGATCGATGCCGCGCTCTGATAGCGGCTGAACTTGCCCGGGCGCGGGCCACGGCCCCCGCCCACCCCCCTTCCCAAAACCCGAGGATCCCCCATGGCAACCTGCTGGGGCCTACCCGACGCCCTCTGTTCCTTCCCGTCGCTCGACGCGAAAAGCCTGCGAATGATGCGAAAGGGCATCGACGACGGCTTTCGCGAGATCGTACGCGCCCATTCCGAGACGATCGACGCGGCCACCGCACCGCTGCAGATCTTTCTAAACTGGCTTGAGAACCTGTTCACCCATGCGCCTTGGCCGGCGATGATGATTGTGATCCTCGCGATCGTATGGGCCGGTGCGCGCAGTTGGCGCACGGTCATCGGGGCGGCGCTGGCGATGGTGCTGATTGGCGTCTTCGGGCTTTGGACCGACACGATGACCACTCTTGCCATGGTCACCGTCGCGACCATCGTCGCGATCCTGATTGGCCTGCCCGTCGGCATTGCGATGGCGCGCTCGGACCGGATCCAGCGCTTTCTCACGCCGCTTCTCGACGTGATGCAGACCCTGCCATCCTTCGTCTATCTCATTCCCGTCGTCGTGATTTTCGGCATCGGCAAGGTGCCCGGCCTGATCGCGGTGGTGATCTATGCCGTGCCGCCGATGATCCGGCTGACCAACCTTGGCATCCGCATGGTCGATCCTGAGGTCACCGAGGCGGCCGATGCGTTCGGCGCCGCGCCCCGGCAAAAGCTCTTCGGCGTCCAGTTGCCGCTCGCGCTGCCCGCGATCATGACCGGCGTTAACCAGACCATCATGATGAGCCTCGCGATGGTGGTCGTGGCGTCCATGGTCGGGGTCGGTGGTCTTGGCAAGAATGTCCTGCAGGCGATCACCAACCAGTATTTCACCACCGGTTTCCTGAACGGCTTTGCCCTCGTCGCCATCGCGATCATCTTCGATCGCACGAGCCAAGCCTTCGGCAAGCGGCTGCAAAAGCATCGCGAGGCCCGCCATGACTGACACGACAACGCTCCCTCCGCAGCCCACGGATGCGGATCAACCGGCCCGCTCCGGCATCGAGATCCGAAATCTTTACAAGATCTTCGGCCCACATCCCGAGCGCTGGATCAAGCACGTGCAGGAGGGGATGACCAAGGAAGAGCTGAACGACCGGCACGATCATGTACTGGGCCTGCGCGACATCTCACTCGATCTCGCACCGGGCGAGATCTCGGTGATCATGGGGCTGTCCGGCTCGGGGAAATCCACGTTGATCCGCCATATCAACGGCTTGATTGCCCCGACCGCAGGCCAGATTCTCTATGAGGGGCGCGATGTCGTGGCCATGAGCACGAGCGATCTGCGCACGTTCCGGCGCACGAAAACCGCGATGGTGTTCCAGAAGTTCGCGCTATTGCCGCATCGCACCGTGCTGGAAAACACGCTCTACGGCCTCGATATCCGCCATATCCCGCGCGATCAGGCCGAGCCGGTCGCGCGCAAATGGATCGACCGGGTGGGTCTCAGCGGCTTCGAAGCGAATTACCCCAGCCAGCTTTCCGGCGGCATGCAGCAGCGTGTGGGCCTGGCCCGCGCCCTGGCGAATGACGCGGACATCCTGCTCATGGACGAGGCCTTTTCCGCGCTCGATCCGCTGATCCGGATGGATATGCAAAAGGTGCTGCTCGAATTGCAGGAAGAGCTGCGAAAGACCATCGTCTTCATCACCCACGACCTCGACGAGGCGCTGCGTCTGGGCGATTCCATCGCGATCCTGCGCGATGGCGCGCTTGAGCAAACCGGCACGGGGCAGGATATCGTGCTGCGCCCGGCAAATGATTACATCGCCGAGTTCGTGCGCGAGGTGAACCGTGGCAAGGTGATCCGGGCCGAGCGTTTGGCCCGCCCGCTCGCCCCTGACGAGCCCCCGCCGCGGCTCCGCGTCGAGGGCCGCAGGGTAATCGAGCTTGTGGCACGTGACATGGCGCAGATGGGCGAAACCCACGCGCTGGTGACAGACCGCAAGGGCACCGAGATCGGCGTGATCGAGGCCAGCACGATCCTCTCGGCCATGGTTACCCCGGCCGAGAGTCTCACCTAAGCAAATCTGCGCGACAACCCCCGAGTCCGGGCAATGCGTTTGCCCGGACCCACTGACCGGGGTGCCCTAACCGCCCTGCCCTGCGCGGCGCGAACAAGCAGCCCCCTCCGCAGACGATCTACGGAAACTGATCCGGCAAGGCTGCTTGCCTGCGAAAGCGCCGACGGCGCGCGCGATCACGCAAGGATCGGCGCAAGCAATCGTTATCTTTGTGAGGAAAGCGGCAGCATTGCGCAGGTGGGCTGACCGCGCTACGGGCGCATGACGCAGAAACCGCGATGCAACATGTCGCAACCGGTTTTAGGCATCTGGGTTTCTGTCGTGGAAGAGTGGTACAGCCTCCCCGGCTCGAACGGGGGACCCCCAGATCCACAATCTGGTGCTCTAACCAACTGAGCTAAGGCTGCACTGCGCGCGGATTTAGCCCCAGTGGCGCGGGATTGCAAGAGCCTGCGGACCGAAGCGCGCGCATTTTCCGCCTCGGAGCGCTCCGCGATTTCCGTTGCGCCGCAGCCCCTTCAACGATACCGAAGCAATTCAGACAAAACGGAGGCCACCATGGGTATCGATAGCGAAAGCGAGGTCGCGGCGAATCTTCAGATCGGGCCGACCTCGATCGGAATGGTGCGGATCTATGTCGAGGGCGAGGGAATCGACCTGCCGCTCGATTTCGATCCCGAAGAGGCCGAGGAGATCGCCGAAGAGCTTCTGGCCGCAGCCGAGGCCGCGCGCGAGATCCTCTCAGGCGGCGCGCAGAACTCTGGCGGCAAGCCCAGGAAGGGCAAGCGCTAAGCGCTAGATCAGCCCCGCGCGCGGCATTCCGGGATCGAGCCGCGATTGCAGGCGCTGCGCAGCGACCCGCGCGAAATCGAGCATCAGCGACTTGCGCCGCGCGGGCGCCAAGGCCCTGTGCGGCGCCTCGCGCAGCAGCTCGGCGCCGTAGCCATCGGCGATGAAAAGCCCGGTCCCCTCGGGCAGTAGCTCAAGCGGAAAATCCCGATCTACCGCCCAGAAATAGCGGTCGCACCAGTCGAGATAGCCCTCCCATTTCCGATCCGACATGAAATCCGCGCGGCTCGACTTGCACTCGATGATCCAGACCTCGCCCTTGCGGCCAAGCGCCATCAGATCGGCGCGCAGGCGCGGGCGCAGCGGCATCTCGGCCACGCAGGCAAATCCCAGATCGAGCAAGCAACGGCTGGTGCCGCGCGCCAGAATCTGGCCGGGGGCAAGGGAGGCTTCGGGGTTCATACGAAAAATATGAACGAAACGTGAACGAATGTCCAGCGGCGGCTAGCTGCCGCAGAGCGCCTGCCAAACCACCCACACCAGCAGCACGCCATGCGCCACGAGCAGGCACATCACCGCAAGCGAGCCTAGATCCTTGGCATCGCGCGCCGCCTCAGACCATTCGGGCGACACACGATCCACCAGTGCTTCAATGGCGGTATTCAGCGCCTCAACCGCGACCAGCAGGCAAAACAGGATGACGAAGGCAAGGATCACCGCCCCACCAGCCCCAAGCGCCAGATAGGCTGCCAGCAGCACAACGAAGGCCAGCACCTCATGCCGGAAGGCGGATTCGCGCGACAGGCGGCGCAACCCGCCGACCGAGTAGCGCGCGGCCGCAAACAGATGAGCAAGCCCATGCTTGCGCGGGGGAATCTGATCTGATGACGACATGGGCCCTCCGGGTCAGGCCGACGGTGCACGACGCGGCGTTCCAAGGCAAGCGCATGATGGCCCTTGTCGAGCGCCCCCCGGGCGCCTATCTGTGGGCTCGGCGGTTACTGCTCTTCTCGTGAACGGGGCCCTTTTCCAGTGGCCGATAAGCATTTCCGAGGGGGCTGGCTCTGCCGGGACCGTGGTCTCGGTATCTGGCTCCCACCTGATTTAGTCAGGCTCTCGGGAAATTCACGCCCCCACGGTCGCTGCGGTTTCCGCCACCTTCCCTCAGCGCAAAGAAAAAGCCCCCCGAAACCGGAGGGCCTTGGTGCGCGCTACGCGAGATGATCAGCGCGGCATCTTGCGGCGCTGCACCGGGGCCTCGACCCGCACGGGCACCATCTGCGCCGAAGCATCCACCGCAGGGATCGCGTCGCGCTTGCCGCCGCCGGAGGCGCCATCGTCATGCCCCATGCGCATGATGCAGATCGCGAACTGCACGCCCGAGAAAACGACGGTGTTGAACACGACTAGCAGCGCCACCGCGATATACCCGATGTCCGAGCTGGAAATCAGGTGCCACAGGTTCGCAACGTTGAACCACAAAAGCAGCCCGACGAATGCGACCGACAGGCCGAGTCCTGCGAAGACGTTGCGAATATAAAGCCGAACGAGTTCAGGCATGGCGACTCCCTTTCCGTTATCCCCAATGTAGCGCAGGATTTGCGAAATCAAACGGTCTATCTCGCCGCAGGGCAGCGGCGCGGCGGAAATCGGCGCAGAGAAAACGCCGAATGCGCGGCAGATCGGCAGAGTCGGGGCTCAGAACGCCTCGGGACGGAATTCATGCGCCATGTGATCAAGCACGGCGTTGACGAATTTCGGTTCTTTCCCGTCGGGGAAGAAGGCGCGCGCGACATCCACGAACTCGGTGATGACCACCTTGGGCGGGGTGCCGGGGTTCAGAAGCTCGGCGCCCGCCGCGCGGAACAGTGCGCGCAGCACCGGGTCGATCCGGTCGATCGGCCATTTTGCCACCAGCGCGCGATCCGTCGCCTGGTCGATCTTGGCCTGCCAGACAACCGCGTCATCCATCAGGCGGCGGAAGAGGTTGCCATCGCCTTCGGCCAGTTCATCGCCGCCGTCTTCCAGCGCGGTGCCGAAACGGAAGGTCTCGAACTCGCGCACGACACGGTCCACCCCCTGCCCCGAGGCTTCCATCTGAAACAGCGCCTGCACCGCGTAAAGGCGGGCGGCGGATTTCATCTGGCGCTTTTCTTCAAGCGTGCGCTTCTTCGGCGTTTCGGGGGCGGTGTCGTCGGTCATGCTTGGCTCGGTCCTTCGGTCTCGCCGGCGATGCGGAACGACTCACCCTGCGGGCGGAATCCGATCCCTTTCGTCCGGCCCGCCCATTTGCGCGATAGCGCGACAAGATGCAAGGCCGCAGCGGCCGCACCGCCGCCCTTGTTCTGATCGGCCGGATCGGCGCGGACCTCGGCCTGCTTGCGGTTCTCGACCGTCAGGATGCCGTTGCCGAGGCAAACGCCCTGCAAGCCGAGCATCGTCAGCCCGCGCGAGCTGTCGTTGCAAACAGTGTCGTAATGCGTGGTTTCGCCCCGGATCACGCAGCCAAGCGCGACGTAGCCGTCATAATCGGCCATGCGCGAAGCCATGGCGATGGCGGTCGGAACCTCAAGCGCGCCGGGCACCTCGACCAGATCGACCGTGGCACCCGCCGCGGCGGCCACGGCCATGGCACCCGCCACGAGGTTGTCGGCGATGTCCTTGTAATAAGGCGCGACGACGATCAGCAGACGCACCGGCTTGTCAAAGCTCGGCATCGGCGGGGTGTAGTGCAACTCGTGTCCGGCCATGATCGCCTCCTCAGTATCCGCGCGTGCCCGCGATTTCGAGCCCGTAGCCCTCAAGCCCCACCACCTTCGGCAGGCCCGAATTGGTCAGCAAGACCAGCTTCGACAGACCAAGCGCCGACAGGATCTGCGCGCCAAGCCCGTATTGGCGCAGCGTCTGCGGCGAGGCTTCGCCCGGGCGCGACATCTTCATCGAGGTCTCGCGCAGCAGCACGACAACGCCACGCCCCTCTTCGGCAATGGCCTGCATCGCGCGGCCCATCTCACCCTGCTTGGCGGGGTTGAGGCCCAGCACATCGACCATCGGATCAAGCGCATGCATCCGCACCAGAACCGGCTCTTCGGACGAGATATCGCCCTTGCTCAGCACGATATGCTCGGCGCCCTCGGTCTCGTCGCTGAAGATGCGCATCGACCAGTCGCCGCCGTAAAGCGAATGCACCGCACTGTGCGAGGTTTCGCGCACGAGGTTGTCGTAGCGACGGCGATAGGCGATCAGGTCCGAGATCGTGCCGATCTTGAGGCCATGTTTCTGCGCGAAACCGATCAGGTCGGGCAGACGCGCCATCGAGCCGTCCTCGTTCATGATCTCGCAGATCACACCGGCGGGGTTCAGCCCGGCGAGGCGCGAAATATCGACCGCAGCCTCGGTATGGCCGGCGCGCACCAGCACGCCGCCTTCGCGGGCGCGCAGCGGGAAGACGTGGCCCGGGGTGGCAATGTCGGCCTGCCCCTTGCTGGCGTCGATTGCCACGGCAATCGTGCGTGCGCGGTCATGGGCCGAGATCCCGGTCGAGACCCCCTCGCGCGCCTCGATCGAAACGGTGAAGGCGGTTTCATGGCGGCTCGAGTTCGACGACGACATCAGCGACAGGCCGAGCGCGTCGATCCGCGCGCCGGGCATCGCCAGGCAGATCAGCCCGCGCCCGTGCATCGCCATGAAGTTGATCGCATTGGGCGTCGCCATCTGCGCGGGGATCACCAGATCGCCCTCGTTCTCGCGGTCCTCGTGATCGACCAGGATGAACATCTTGCCGTTGCGAGCGTCCTCGATGATCTCCTCGACCGAGGAGATCATGTCCGAATAGCTCTGCTCGACCGGGCCGGGCGTTTCGTGATTGCCGGACTTGTCTGCCGGTTGGGTCATGCGTTCCACTCCTGCAGCCGGGCGACATAGCGCGCCAGCGTGTCGATTTCGAGATTGATCCGGTCGCCGGTCTGCGCCTGCCCCCAGGTCGTCACCGCCTTGGTATGCGGAATGATGTTCACGCCGAAGTCGCTGCCCGACACCTCGTTGACCGTCAGCGACGTGCCGTTCAGCGCCACCGATCCCTTGGGCGCGATGAACTTGGCCAGCGCCTCGGGGGCGCGGAAGGTGAAGCGGGTCGAGTCGCCCTCGTCGCGCATCGCCACGATCTGCGCCACGCCATCGACATGGCCCGAGACGATATGGCCGCCCAGTTCATCGCCCACTTTCAGCGCGCGCTCGAGGTTGAGCGTACCGCCCACGCGCCAGTCGCCGACATTGGTTCTCGATACGCTCTCGGCCGAGATCTGCACGTCGAACCAGTCGGCGCCCTTCTCGATCACGGTCAGGCACACGCCGTTGCAGGCAATCGAGGCGCCGATATCCACGCCGCCCATGTCATAGTGGCAGCCGATCCGCGCGCGCAGATCGCCCGCCTGTTCGAGCGCCCGAACCTCGCCCAAATCGGTAATGATCCCGGTGAACATGGCTCACTCCCCTTGCTTTGCCCCTGCCTAGCCCGCGCCGCCCCCCCACGCAAGACCCGCGCCGCGCCGTCACGCGCGCCGCATTGCACATATGCTGCGCGGATTAACCGGCAAGACACCCGCATGGGTGAAAATCCGTGACAGGCCGAGCGATTTCCGCCACAGAAGCCTCCGAACCCCGAGAGACCGATGACCCGCTACGACACCCGCCATTTCCTGCTGCTGCAAGGGCCGCATGGGCCCTTCTTCTGGCAGTTGGGGCGGATGCTGCGCAGCGCGGGCGCCTCGGTCTGGCGTGTCGGCTTCAACCAAGGCGATGAGGCCTTCTGGCGTGACCCGGCAACGCAGATCCGCTTTCAGGACGCGCCCGAGGATTGGCCCGCCCGCATCCGCGATCTGCTGGCCGACAAACGCATCACCGATCTTGTGCTTTACGGCGATACACGCCCGATTCACGCGCAGGCCATCGCCGCCGCCCGCGCCGCAGGCATCACCGTGCATGTCTTCGAAGAGGGCTACCTGCGCCCCTATTGGGTCACTTATGAACGCGGTGGCTCGAACGGGCATTCGCGCCTGATGCAGATGGGCGTGGCCGAGATGCGCACGGCCTTGGCGCAAAGCCAGATCGACTGGCCCGATGCCCCCGCGCATTGGGGCGACATGCGCCAGCACATCTTCTACGGCGCGCTTTATCATTTCTTCGTCATGGCGCTGAACGGGCGTTACCGAAGCTTCCGCCCCCATCGCGCGATCACCGTTCGGCAAGAGTTTCACCTCTACCTGCGGCGCTTGCTGCTGCTGCCGCTGCACCGGGTTGAGCGCTGGATCGCCACGGCGCGCATCCGTTGGGGCGGCTTTCCCTATCACCTCGTGCTGCTGCAACTGGAGCATGACGCGAGCTTCCGCGCGCACTCGCCCTTCGCCTCGCAGACCGAGTTCATCGACCTCGTGATGGCCGGGTTCGCCGAGGGGGCCGCGCCGCATCACCATTTGGTCTTCAAGGCCCACCCGCTGGAAGACGGGCGCGCGCCCATAGCCCAGGCGATCCGCATGGCCGCAGCCAAACACGGCCTTGGCGGGCGCATCCATTTCGTGCGCGGCGGCAAGCTTGCGCGGTTGCTGGCGCAGGCGCGCTCGGCGGTGACGGTGAACTCGACCGCAGCGCAGCAGGCGCTTTGGCGCGGGCTGCCGGTCCGGGCCTTCGGTCGCGCGGTCTTCGACAAGCCCGAGTTCGTCTCGACCCAACCCCTGCCCGCGTTTTTCGCCGCACCCGCCCGCCCGGACAGCCGTGCCTATCGCGACTATCGCCACTACCTGCTTGAGACGAGCCAGGTGCCCGGCGGCTTCTATTCGGCACGCGGGCGGCGCGTGCTGCTACGTCAGGTGGTGGACATGATCCTTGCCCCGCAAGACCCATACGACGCGCTCAGCAACGGGATTGCGGCGCCGCGACAACAATTAAGGGTTGTAAAATGAAGATGCTGGTTTTTACCTCCCCCACCCGCTAGTTTGAGCCCAACTTGAGAAAAGCCCCCCGCAAAGGAGCCCGAGCAGTGCCTCTGTCTTTCAGCCGCAAGGCCCTTACGGCCACCCTTTCGGTTGCCCTTCTGACCACTGCGGCTTGCAGCCTGCCCCGCTCGGGTCCGAAGAAAGACGAGATCCTTTCGGCCTCCGCGCTCGCCGAAAGCAAAGCCTTCGTCGTCCCGATGAGCGACAGCGTCGTGGCCGCCACCTCGGTCGAATCGCAAACCGGCTTTTCTGCGGCCTTCCGCAATGCGGGACTGATGGGATCGGACACGATCAGCCCGGGCGACACGCTCAACCTTGCGATCTGGGAGAACGTCGACGACGGGCTGCTGGCGCAACAAGGTCTGGGCTCGACGCAGCTTGCCGGCCTGCAGGTCGATGGCACCGGCCAGATCTTCGTGCCCTATGCCGGGCGCATTCAGGCCGCCGGCAACTCGCCCGACGAGCTGCGCCGTATCATCACCGAGAAGCTGGCCACCCAGACCCCCGATCCGCAGGTTTCGGTCACCCGCGTCGCGGGCGACGGCGCCACCGTGTCGATCATGGGCGCGATCGGCGGTCAGGGCGTCTATCCGCTTGAGCGGCCTACCCGCACGCTGGCCACGATGCTTGCGAAGGCGGGCGGCGTTTCGGCCAAGCCCGAGGTCACCAAGATCACCGTCAAGCGCGGCAAGAACACGGGCTCGATCTGGCTGCGCGACCTTTACGCCAACCCGCAGCTTGATATCGCGCTGCGACCGGGCGACGTGATCCTGATCGAGGAAGACCGGCGCGCCTTCATCTCGCTCGGGGCGCTTGGCCAGCAGGCGCGCGTGCCCTTCCAGGTGCCCGAGATGTCGGCGCTCGACGCGGTGGCCTCGGTCGGCGGCCTGCAATCAGGCCTTGCCGACCCCACCGGCATCTTCGTCTTCCGTGACGAAAGCGCCCCTGTCGCCGGGCAGATCCTCGGCCGTGCCGATCTGGTCGGCGATCAGCGCATGATCTACGTGCTCGACCTGACCGCCCCCGAGGGGATATTCCTCGCCCGCGAGTTCGACATCCGCGACGGCGACACGGTCTATGTGACCGAAGCCCCCTATGTGCAGTGGCACAAGACGCTATCGGCCCTGACCGGCTCGGTCAGCACGGCCAATTCCCTCGGCTCAATTGTGAACTGATGGCCGGGCACACCCCAAACGAGGCCGCCGGAGCACTGTCCCGGCGGCTTTATTTTTACAACGCGGGTTTCGCGCTCCAACCCCGGCTGCGTGAGATCCTGCGCGCCGCGGGGTGGGAGCTGCGCCTCGGTCGCCCCGGTGAAAACGATCGCGTCGTGGTCTGGGGACGCTCGCCCTACGCCGCGCGGGGCGAGGCCGCAGCCGCCCGCCATAGCGTCGGCATTGTGCGGGTCGAGGATGCCTTTCTACGCTCGGTCCGGCCCGGACGCGCGGGCGGCGGCGGGCCGCTTGGTCTGTTGATCGACCCCGAGGGGGTGCATTTTGACAGCAGCCACCCCTCGATGCTCGAGCGCATCCTTGCGCGCGACCCGCTCGACGACGGCGCCATCCTGCAACGTGCGCGCGACGGCATGGCACGGCTCAAGCAGGTCGAGCTGTCGAAGTACAACGATTTCGACATGGATCTGCCCGACCCGGCTCCGGGCTATGTGCTGGTGATCGACCAGATCGCCGACGATGCCTCGATCCGATATGGCGGCGCGAATGCCGCGACCTTCCGCGAGATGCTCGCCGTGGCGCAGATCGAGAACCCCGGCGCGCGCATCTATATCAAGCGCCACCCGGAGACGCTCTCCGGGCACCGCCCCGGCCATTATTCTCAGGCCAGTTGCGACGCGCGAACGGAGTTGCTGGATGCGCCGATCTCGCCCTGGAAGCTGCTCGACGGCGCCATCGCGGTCTACACCGTCTCGTCGCAGATGGGGTTCGAGGCAATCTTGGCCGGGCACCGCCCGCGTGTCTTCGGCCAGCCCTTCTACTCGGGCTGGGGCCTGACGCAGGACGAAAACCCCGTTCCGCGGCGCAGCCGCAGCCTGACGCGCGCACAGCTGTTCGCCGCCAGTCACATCCTTGCGCCGACCTGGTATGACCCCTGCCGCAAACGCCTGTGCAGTTTCGAAGAGGCACTCGACCAGCTTGAGGCCGAAGTGCGCGCCTATCGCGAGGATCGCCTCGGCCATGTGGCCACGGGAATGCGGCTATGGAAGCGCGGCCACCTGCAAGGCTTCTTCGGCCGCGAACAGGCGCTGCGCTTCGTCAACGATCCGCAGAAGGCGACTGCCAGCGCCCAAGGCTCGGGCCGCAACCTGCTGATCTGGGCAGGCAAGGAACCCGCAGACCTCGCCTCCCCCGCCCTGCGGGTCGAGGACGGGTTCCTGCGCTCGCGCGGGCTTGGCGCAGCGCTGACCCCCCCGCTGTCGCTGGTGACCGACCGACAGGGCAACTATTACGACCCGAAGCGCCCCTCGGATCTGGAAGACCTGATCGCCTCAGAGCCGCCGCCGGGCGGGCGTTTACGGGCTGAGCGGCTGATCGACCGAATCCGCCGCGCGAACTTGTCGAAATACAACATCGGCGAGCCGGTCGGCGACCTCCCGCCGGGACCGCGCATTCTGGTTGTCGGGCAGGTCGAGGATGATGCTTCGATCCGCCTCGGCGCGGGAAAGATCTGCACTAATCTTGCACTTCTGGAACTCTGTCGAACGAATAATCCAGGCAGAATTATTCTTTTCAAACCTCACCCGGATGTCGAAGCCGGTCTGCGCGCTGGTGCGCTTGCAGATACCGACGCGCTACAGTTCGCGGACCGGATCTTGCACAATTGCGATGCCGGAATGTTGTTGGATG
This sequence comes from Sedimentimonas flavescens, assembly GCF_019264375.1. Classification (GTDB taxonomy): domain Bacteria; phylum Pseudomonadota; class Alphaproteobacteria; order Rhodobacterales; family Rhodobacteraceae; genus Rhodobacter; species Rhodobacter flavescens. The sequence continues at coordinate 170,675 of NZ_JAHVAI010000001.1, forward strand.
CCGTCGATGAGGTCTGGACGATGACCTCGCTGCTCGGCTTCGAGGCGCTGCTGCGCGGGTTGCCAGTGACCTGCACAGGCGCGCCCTTCTATGCCGGATGGGGCCTGACGCGCGATCTGGGCGAGGTTCCCGCGCGGCGCAAGGCCCGCCCCGATCTATTGCAACTCGCCCATGCCACGCTGATTGCCTATCCGCGTTACCGCGATCCGGTCTCTGGCCTGCCCTGCCCACCCGAGGTGATCGTCGAGCGGTTGGCCACAGGCATCCCACCCCGACGTGGGCTTGGCAATCGGCTGTTGGCCAAGGCGCAGGGTCTGCTGGCAAGTTACGCTTTTCTCTGGCGGCGCTAGCGCTGGCGCCAGCGGTGCAGCACGTCACCGCCAATCCGAGTCACTTCGACCAGATCGAAGCGTGGTGCATCGGCCAGCCGCTCCAATCCCAAGGCTCCCAAGGCAGGCCGCGCATCAGCGCCGAGGCCCACCCCGGCAGTAAAGCCGATCAGCTCATCCACCATCCCGGCGCGCATCAGTGATGCGGCGAACTGGCCGCCGCCCTCGCAAAAGACGCGGGTCAGCCCGCGCGCGCCAAGCGCCTGCATCATCGGAGCCGCCTCAAGCCCCCCGGCACCGCAAGGCAGTTCGATCAGTTCCGCGCCCAGATCCTGCCAGAACTGCCGGGCCTCGCGCGGCGCCTCTGCACCATGCACTAGCCACAGCGGCGCCTGATCCAGCGACCCGGCCAGCCGCCCTCGCGGCAGATCGAGCCGGGCCGAAGCGACCACCCGCACCGGCTGGCGCAGCGGCCGGAACCCACGCACCGTCAGCAGAGGATCATCTGCGCGCGCCGTGCCGCCGCCAACCAGAACCGCGTCAAACTGCGCCCGCAGCGCATGGACGCGCGACCGGGCCTCGGGGCCGGTAATCCACTGGCTTTCACCGCTCGCAAGCGCGATGCGCCCGTCGAAACTGGAGGCGAGTTTAAGCGCCACCCAAGGCCGACCGCGCTCGATCCGGCTCAGGAACCCGGCCTGCAAATCGCGCGCTTCATCCTCAAGCAGCCCTTCGTCAACCGAGACCCCCGCCGCACGCAGCATTGCATGGCCTCGGCCCGCGACACGAGGATCGGGGTCGGTCATCGCGCTGACAACCCGCGCGACACCGGCCGCAACAAGCCCCTCGGCACAGGGCGGCGTCTTGCCATGATGGGCGCAGGGTTCGAGCGTGACATAAGCGGTCGCATCGCGCGCAGCCGCGCCCGCCTGATCCAGCGCGCGCCGTTCGGCATGGGGGCGTCCGTCCGGTTGCGTCCAACCACGCCCGACGATCCGCCCCTGATTGACAATCACGCAGCCTACAGCCGGGTTCGGCCAGACATTCCCGAGCCCCCGCGCCGCCAATGACAGCGCGAGGCGCATGAACCGCGCGTCAGTCTCGTTCACTCGGCCTCACCGGTGCTCGGGCGAAGCTCGGAGACGAACTTGTCGAAATCGTCTGCCGCCTGGAAGTTCTTGTAAACGCTAGCAAAGCGCACATAGGCAACGGTATCGATGCGGGCCAGCGTTTCCATCACGATCTCGCCGATCACCTTCGAGGGGATGTCGGTTTCGCCAAGGCTTTCAAGTCGCCGCACGATCCCCGAGATCATCTGGTCGATGCGTTCCGGCTCGATCGGGCGCTTCTGCATCGAGATCCGGATCGAGCGCTCAAGCTTGTCGCGATCAAAGTCCTCGCGCTTGCCGGAGGTCTTGATTACCACGAGATCGCGCAGCTGCACCCGCTCATAGGTGGTGAAGCGTCCGCCGCAAGCCGGGCAGAACCGTCGCCGCCGAATTGCGACGTGATCCTCTGCCGGGCGGCTATCTTTCACCTGGGTGTCGACATTACCGCAAAACGGGCAGCGCATCGCTTCCCCCTCCGTTCTGTTTCCGCCTTATCTTGGGGTCTGACGCCCCTCTTATCCACAGGACTATAGGTGCGCACCGACAGTTTGGGTAGCCAAAATCGCGGGCCACCAAATGCGGTGGGCGAACTGTGGCGCGCCGGACTCAGCGCAGGAGCGCCATGACCTCGCGGCGATGGGGTGCGCGGCGATGTTCGAAAAGGTAAATTCCCTGCCACGTCCCGAGCATCAAGCGCCCGGAAACGACGGGAATCTGCAAACTGACCGGAAGCAGCGCGGCCTTGATATGGGCGGGCATATCGTCGGGGCCTTCATAGGTATGGGTCAGGTAGGCCATCTCGGGGCGGTCTGCGGGCGGCACCAGCCGATGAAAGAACTCGGTCATATCGGTGCGTACTTCGGGGTCGGCGTTTTCCTGGATCAGCAGACTGGCCGAGGTATGCCGGACGAACAGTGTCAGCAGCGCCTCTCCGCGCGTCACCTTACCCACCCAGTCACTGACGTCATGGGTGAACTCGTACAAACCCGGACCGCGCGTCGCGACCTGGAAGAGCGTGTGCATCACAGCCCCGGCTTGAACGGTGCGGCCTGCGCGCGATCCTTGACGTAGATCGCCAGGCACTCTGGGTTGATGTCCATGATCTTGCGTTCTTTGGCGAGGGCGGCATCGACCCCCGCCGCCGAAAGGCCCGTCAGCCGCTGCCCGAGCGGCGCGCGCGAACCATCGCCCACCCCGGTCGCCAGGGCGTAGGTGCCGCCCTCTTCCGCGGTCACGACTGCAAAGCAGGTCCCCACCTGATCCATCCGCGCCTGGCCGGGTTGCGATGCGCCCTCGACGCAGGCGGAAAGAAGGAAAGGAACAAGCAGCAAAAGGCGGGTCATGGCAAATCTCCGTCGGAATTTCACCGAGGTTAACAAGCCAGACCGGGCGGCGAAAGGGCGACGCATATCCACGCCGCCATCCAGCACAAGAAAAAACGCCCCCTTCCGGGGGCGCCTTTATCACTGATCCAGGAAGCTGCGCAGCTTGCGGCTTCGGCTGGGGTGCTTGAGCTTGCGCAGCGCCTTCGCCTCGATCTGACGGATACGTTCGCGGGTGACCGAGAACTGCTGGCCGACCTCTTCCAGCGTGTGGTCGGTATTCATGCCGATACCGAAACGCATCCGCAGAACGCGCTCTTCGCGCGGGGTCAGGCTGGCCAGAACGCGGGTCGTGGTCTCCTTCAGGTTCTCCTGAATGGCCGAGTCGAGCGGCAGGATCGCGTTCTTGTCCTCGATGAAATCGCCCAGCTGACTGTCTTCCTCGTCCCCGATCGGGGTTTCGAGCGAGATCGGCTCCTTGGCGATTTTCATCACCTTGCGCACCTTCTCAAGCGGCATTTGCAGCTTTTCGGCCAGTTCTTCCGGCGTCGGCTCGCGGCCGATTTCGTGCAGCATCTGGCGGCCGGTGCGGACCAGCTTGTTGATCGTCTCGATCATGTGCACCGGGATACGGATGGTGCGCGCCTGATCGGCGATCGAGCGGGTGATCGCCTGACGGATCCACCAGGTCGCGTAGGTCGAGAACTTGTAGCCGCGACGGTATTCGAACTTGTCCACGGCCTTCATCAGGCCGATGTTGCCTTCCTGAATGAGATCAAGGAATTGCAAGCCGCGGTTGGTGTATTTCTTGGCGATCGAGATCACCAGACGCAGGTTCGCCTCAACCATTTCCTTCTTGGCCTGACGGGCTTCTTTCTCGCCCTTCTGCACCTGGTTCACGATGCGGCGGAATTCCGAGATGTCCACGCCGACATATTGGCCGACCTGCGCCATTTCGTTGCGCAGATCCTCGACCTTGTCGGTGGATTTCTCGAACAGCATCTGCCAGCCGCGCCCGCCCTTTTCGATCATGCGATCGGCCCAGGTCGGGTCCAGCTCGTAGCCGCGATACTCGTCGATGAACTCGCGGCGGTTGATGCGGGCGGCATCGGCCAGCTTCACCATCGCCGAGTCGATCGACATGATCTTGCGGTTGATCCCGTAAAGCTGGTCGATCAGCGCCTCGATACGGTTGTTGTGCAGATGAAGCTCGTTCACCAGCAGCACGATCTCTGAGCGCAGCTTCTGATAGGCGGCCTCTTCGGAGACCGAGAAGGTGCCATCCTCGTTCAGCGTGGCCGACATCCGCAGATCCTGCATCTCGGCCAGCGTGGCATAGTCGCGCGCGATGATTTCCAGCGTCTCAAGCACCTTGGGCTTGAGCGCGGCTTCCATCGCCGCAAGGCTCATGTTCGAGCCTTCGTCGTCCTCATCGTCGTCATCCGAGCGGATCGGGTTGCCGTCGGCGTCCAGCTCCGGCTCGTCCGAGGATTGCTTGGGCTGCGCGGTGCCAGCCTCCAGCCCCTCAACCACCGGCTCATCCATGTCGTCGTCGTCATCGAGCGAGCGCCCAAAGGTCGTCTCAAGGTCGATCACATCGCGCAGCAGGATGTCTTCGTTCAGAAGTTCGTCGCGCCAGATGGTGATGGCCTGGAAGGTCAGCGGGCTTTCGCAAAGCCCCGCAATCATCGTGTTGCGGCCAGCCTCGATGCGCTTGGCGATGGCAATCTCGCCCTCGCGCGACAGAAGCTCGACCGAGCCCATCTCGCGCAGGTACATGCGCACCGGGTCGTCGGTGCGATCAAGCGTCTCTGCCGTGGTCGTCGCAACCGCGACCTCGCGCGAGCCAGACGCGGCTTCGACAACAGCACCGCCATCGCTGTCGTCGGCCTCTTCGGCCTCGATCACGTTGATGCCCATTTCCGAGAGCATCGACATCACATCCTCGATCTGATCGCCCGAGACCTGATCCGGGGGCATCACCGTATTCAGTTGATCGTAGGTGATGTAGCCACGTTCCCGCGCCTCGGCGATCATCCGCTTCACGGCGGCCTTCGACATGTCGAAGGAGGTGTCGTCGTCGTTCGCGGTTTCGGGCTTGTTTTCGTCGATGTCTTTTGCGGCCATGGGGACTCCTCGGTCGAACTGCGGGGCGGGCTTGGGCCTCGTCACCCAGACAGGATCGAATCATATCCTGCGGTTGTATCGAATCGCGGAGGCGAATCACAGGGCCGAATCATTGCCCTCTCGCGCCCGCCGCGCCTAGTTCTTGCGTTTGCGCCAGATTTCCCCGTCGATCATGGCCTGAAGCTGCGCCGACAGTGCCGCGCGGTCCTCGCCCATGTCCGATGTATCGTCCAGCTTCGATTGCTTGGCCCGGTTGCGGGCCGTCGTGGCCTGGGTGATGCGCCAGGTGACGCCCTCATCTGCCAGACCTTCCAGATCCTCCATCGCTTCGGCCACCTCGGCGCGCACCGCCCGTTCGGCGGCCAGCTTGGCCAGTTCCTCGGCCAAACACAGCCGCGCCAGATCGGCATCCTCGCGTTTGAGCACCGGGGGCGCAGTGCGCACATGGGGCAGCCCCATCAGCTTTTCAAGGTCAGCGCCCGCCCCGGCAAGAAGCCGTTCCGAGATTTCGTCGGGGCTTTCATGGCCATGCAGCAGCATCAGGCTGCGCAGCCGGTCATGCGTCGGATCGCTCAGCGGCACTTTCTCAAGCTGGCTTTCGAACTGCGCGATCAGCACCGGATGGGTGGTCAGGATCGCCAGCACCATCGCCTCGCGCAGGCGGTCGGTCACCCGCTCGTCCGAAGCCGCCGCAAGCGCCGTCGAGCGCGTCATGGGCAGGGGGTGAACGGGCTGCGCCACCCAGCCGCCCTTGCCCGCCCCTCGCGCCGTGCGCGGCACATAGCTGCCCGATGGCGCCGGGCCACGGCGCATGTCGAACAATTCGGCCCGCAGGCGTTTGATCTCTTCGCCGTAATGAGCCTTGATCGAGGGATCGACGATCCGCTTGATATGCGCGCGCAAATCCTTGTCCAGCGCAGCCTTGCGTTCGGGGCTGTCGAAGACCTTGCCCTCAATCGCGCGTTGCCAGAGCAGATCGACCATCGGCTTGGCGGCGTCGAGCACCCGCTCCATCGCCTCGCGCCCCTCGGCCTTGATCAGATCATCGGGGTCCTGCCCGCCCGGCATGATGGCAAACCGCAGCCCCTTGCCCGCCTCCAGCAGTGGCAGCGCCAGATCGATGACCCGCAGCGCCGCGCGGATACCCGCCGCGTCGCCATCGAGCGCGATGATCGGCTCGTCATGGATGCGCCACATCAGGCGCAGCTGATCTTCGGTGACCGCGGTGCCAAGGGGGGCCACCGCACCGCCAAAGCCCGCCTGAGCCAACGCGATCACATCCATATAGCCCTCGGCCACGATCAGCCGCCCGCCCTTGCCGCAGGCCTCGCGCGCGGGGCCGTGGTTGTAGAGGTTCCGCCCCTTGTCGAACAGTTCGGTCTCGGGCGAGTTCAGGTATTTGGCGTTGTCATTGGGGTCCATCGCCCGCCCGCCAAAGGCGATGCAGCGCCCGCGCGCGTCGCGGATCGGGAACATGATCCGGTTGCGAAAGATGTCATAGGGGGCCTTGCCCTTGGTGCTGGCCTTGGCAAGCCCTGCGCCCAGAATCAGATCCTCGGCAATGCCCTTGGCGCGTAACGCGTCCCACAACCCCTGCCAGCCATCGGGCGCGAAGCCGATCTCGAAGCGCGCCTGCGCATCGGCCGACAGCCTGCGCCGCGCCAGATAATCGCGCGCGGCCGCCCCGCCCTGGGTCGACAGCGACATGCGGAAGAACTTGACGGCCTCTTCCATGACGGCGGCCAACTCGCTGCGCCGGTCGGCCTTCTTCTCGGCCACCGGATCGCGCGCGGGCATGGGCATCCCGGCCTCGCGGGCGAGGATCTCGACGGCCTCCATGAAGCCCACGTTCTCGGTCTCGCGCACGAAGCTCAGCGCGTCGCCCTTCGCGTGACAGCCGAAGCAATAGTAATAGCCCTTGCGGTCATCGACATGGAACGAGGCCGATTTTTCGTGATGGAACGGGCATGGCGCCCACCAGTCGCCCTTGCCCTGGTTCGACTTGCGCATATCCCATACGACCTTGCGCCCGACCACTTGCGAGATCGAGACACGGTTGCGCAATTCATCGAGAAACCCGGGCGGCAGACTCATACCCTCTATATTGGCCGGGACGGCCCCGGAGTCGAGGGGTGCCAACGCCTGTGCAAAAGCGAACAGCCGCTCTGCCGCCCTGCCCATTTGCGCAAAGCAGCCGCTGCCCTACCTTTACGCCAACGCGATCCTTTTACAGGAGGCATCCATGTCCATCCGCCCCGTTCTCGAAACCCGCCGCGCCAAACCCACGATGGAGGGCGCCGGCGTGCGTCTGCACCGCGCCTTCGGCTTCACCGACCCGTCCGAGCAAGACCCCTTCCTGATGTTTGACGACTTTCGCGGCGATCACCCGTCAGACTATATGGCGGGCTTTCCCTGGCACCCCCATCGCGGGATCGAAACCATTACCTATGTTTTGGCAGGCTCGGTCGAACATGGTGACAGCCTTGGCAACGCGGGCTCGCTCGGCGCGGGGGATGTGCAGTGGATGACGGCAGGCTCGGGCATCTTGCACCAGGAAATGCCCTCGGGCGACACGCAGGGCCGGATGCACGGCTTTCAGCTCTGGGCGAACCTGCCCTCGAACCTCAAGATGACCGCACCCCGCTATCAGGACATCAAGGGCACCGACATCCCCGAGGTGATCGACGATGACGGCACGCGCGTGAAGGTGATCACCGGCGCATTCTGGGGCCAACGCGGCCCGGTGGACGGCATCGCCGCCGATCCGCAATATCTCGACATCTTCGTCCCCGCAGGCCTCAAGAAGGTCTTCCGCATCGACACCTATCGCCGCGCCTTCGCCTATGTCTTCGACGGCTCGGCCTTCTTCACCGACGCCTCCGCCCCCACCGGCGTGCTGCTCGAAAAAGAGGTGATGGGCCAAGAGGTCAACATCCGCGACATGTCGGGCAACCGCACGCTGGTGCGCTTTGGCTCAGGCGATGAGGTCACCGTCCAGGCGGGCGAAAAGGGCGTGCGCTTCCTGCTGATCTCCGGCGCGCCGATCCAGGAACCCGTCGCCTGGCACGGCCCCATCGTGATGAACACCCAAGAAGAACTGATGCAGGCCTTCCGCGAGTTGCGCAACGGCACCTTCATCAAGCCCGCACACTGACCAAGGCCCTTTCGGCTTTGCATAAATATCCCGGGGGTGAGGCCGCAAGGCCGAGGGGGCTGGCCCCCTCTCCCCATCCGCAAGTTCAGCCGCTGACCGCCTTGCGCACCATGTCCCAGTAGATGTCCTCGACGGTCGCGCGGCTCAGGCGCCCGCCCTCGCGGAACCAGGTATTCACCCCGGTCAACATCGCAATGATCGCCATGGTCGCAAGCTTGGTATCAGGCACCAGGAAGGCCCCGGCGGCCTGCCCCGCCTTCAGGATATTTTCCAGCTCCGTCTCATAGGCCCGACGCAGCCCCTCGATCACCGCGAAGTTCTCGGGGCTAAGGTTGCGCAACTCCATGTAGCTCAGAAACACCGCCTCGGGGCGCTCGCCGTTGTAGCGGATGTGAAAGCGCACGAAGGTTTCCAGCGCCCCGACAGGCGACTCGCCACCCCGCTTCTCCTGCCACGCCGCGATCAGCCCATCCATGTGATCCTTGAGCAGATCGAACAGGAGCGCCTCCTTGTCGGGCGTGTAAAGATAGAGCGCCCCTGCCTGCAAACCCACCGCCGCCGCGATCTGACGCATCGACACCGCAGCAAAGCCATGACGCGCAAACAACTTCATCGCCTCCGCGCGAATGCGCGGGCCGGTGATTTCGGAATGAGAGCCGGTTTTGCGTGCCATGGCGCCACGCTAACTGAACGCACGTTCATTATCAAATCCCTTCGCCCTTCCCTCTGGCATTGCCCGCGCGCGCGCAATATCGTGGCGCGAAAAGGAGCCACCATGCCCCGCCTCGCCTGCCTTGCCCTGACCCTCGCACTGGCCGCCTGCTCGGCTGGCACGGATGCCGATTATCCCAGCCTGCTCCCGACCAGCGCCCTGCTTGGCGACGCGGCGCTCACTCCCGATCCCGCGCCGGGGCTAGAGGCCCGCGCCGCCGACCTGCGCGCCCGTGCCGATGCTTTGCGCGCGCCCGTTGTGCCCGAGGGCGAATTGCCCGCAAACTAGGTCTTCCCTCCGTTGCAAGGCCGTCCCTTTCCCGGTAACAGACCAGCAGACCATTCAACTTGACGAGGTTCCCATGTCTGCCGTTTCCGCCACTCCGCTCCGCCTTGGCATCGCGGGGCTCGGCACCGTGGGCATTGGCGTCGTTAAGATCGTGCAGCGCCACGCCGAGATGCTGGAGGCCCGCACTGGCCGCCAGGTGGTGATCACCGCCGTCTCGGCCCGCGACCGCACCAAGAACCGCGATGCGGACCTGTCGGGCTATGCCTGGGAAACCGACCCGGTCGCCCTTGCGACACGCGATGATGTCGATGTCTTCGTCGAGCTGATGGGCGGCCACGAGGGCGCGGCCAAGAACGCGACCGAGGCTGCGCTGCGCGCCGGCAAGGATGTCGTGACCGCGAACAAGGCGCTTTTGGCACATTACGGACAGGAACTGGCCGAGATGGCCGAGGCCGCAGGCCGCGTGATCCGCTATGAGGCCGCCGTTGCAGGCGGCATTCCGGTGATCAAGGCCCTGACCGAGGGCCTTGCCGGCAACCAGCTGCGCCGTGTCATGGGCGTGATGAACGGCACCTGCAACTACATCCTGACCCGGATGGAGACGGCGGGCCTGCCCTATGACACCGTCTTCGAAGAGGCACGGCAACTGGGCTATCTCGAGGCCGACCCGAACCTTGACGTTGGGGGTATCGACGCGGGCCACAAGCTCTCGATCCTCGCCGCCATCGCCTTTGGCACCAAGGTGTCGTTCGACGACGTGGTGCTGGAAGGGATCGGCCGGATCTCGATCGACGACATCCGTCGCGCGGGCGATATGGGCTACAAGATCAAGCTTCTGGGCGTCGCACAGATGACCGGCCGCGGGCTTGAGCAGCGCATGACGCCCTGCCTTGTGCCCGACAGCTCGCCCTTGGGTCAGCTTCAGGGCGGCACGAATATGGTCGTTCTGGAAGGCGACTCGGTCGGGCAGATCGTGCTGCGCGGCGCGGGCGCGGGCGAAGGCCCGACGGCCTCGGCGGTCATGGGCGACGTGGCCGATATCGCGCGCGGCCTGCGCCTGCCGACCTTCGGCGTCCCTGCAGCAAAACTGGCCGAGCCGACGCCCGCCGCCGTCTCGGCCCCGGCGCCCTATTACCTGCGCCTTGAGCTGATGGACAAACCCGGCGCGCTGGCCAAGGTGGCTTCGGTTCTGGGCGATGCGGGCGTATCGATCTCGCGGATGCGCCAGTATGGCCATGCCGATACCTCGGCCCCGGTGCTGATCGTGACGCACAAGACCACGCGCGACGCAATCGACGTGGCGATCGGCCGCTTCCCCGCGACCGGCGTGGTCGAAGGCGAACCCGTCGCCATCCGCATCGAAGAAATCTGACGAGGCGGGCGATGTTCAGCCATGTGACACTGGGCATCGCCGACCTGACCCGCGCCCGCGCCTTCTATGCCCCGCTGATGGAACTGCTCGGCCTGCGCCTGCGCTTCGACAGCGACGACGAGGGCTGGATCGGCTGGCAACCTGCCGAAGGCGGGCGCCCGCTTTTCATCGTGACCCGCCCGTTCAACGGTCGCCCACCAACACACGGCAATGGCGCGATGGTGGCCTTCCTTGCCCCCGACCGCGCGGCGGTGGACGCCGCCTACCTGCACGCCCTTGCGCATGGCGGCACAGACGTGGGCGCCCCCGGTCTGCGCCCGCATTACCACCCCGACTATTACGCCGCCTATTTCCGCGACCCTGACGGAAACAAGCTCTGCACCGTCTGCCATACGCCGGTTTGACGTGCTCGCGGCCTCGTTAGCGATCTCAGGCTTGTAGTTTGGGGCCTAACTGGCTTACCTGTGCCCGGCCCTTCGCTCTGGCAGACAGGAACACAAGATGACCTCCCCCACCGATTTCAACGACCGCATGCTTTCGCTCGGGCTTGCCCGCGTGTCCGAAGCCGCGGCCCATGCCTCCGCCCGCCTGATCGGCCGCGGCGATGAGAAGGCCGCCGACCAGGCCGCCGTCAACGCCATGCGCGACCAGCTCAACATGCTCGACATCAAGGGCGTCGTCGTGATCGGCGAGGGTGAGCGCGACGAGGCCCCGATGCTCTACATCGGTGAAGAGGTCGGCACCGGGAACGGCCCCGCCGTGGACATCGCACTCGACCCGCTCGAAGGCACCACGCTGACCGCCAAGGACATGCCGAACGCGCTGACCGTGATCGCCATGGCGCAGCGCGGCACCCTGCTGCACGCCCCCGACGTCTACATGGACAAGCTGGCCATCGGCCCGGGCTATCCCAAGGATGTCGTCAGCCTCGAAATGACCCCGACCGAGCGCGTCCTGGCGCTGGCCGCTGCGGGCGGCGTGAAGCCCGAGGACATCACCTGCTGCATCCTCGAGCGTCCCCGCCACGAAGACCTGATCGCCGAAGTCCGCGAGACCGGCGCCGCGATCCGCCTGATCACCGATGGCGACGTGGCCGGTGTGATCCACTGCGCCGAGGCCGAGATCACCGGCATCGACATGTACATGGGCTCGGGCGGCGCGCCCGAGGGCGTTCTGGCAGCCTCGGCTTTGAAATGCATGGGCGGCCAGATGTGGGGCAAGCTGCTGTTCCGCAACGATGACGAACGGGGCCGCGCGGCCAAAGCCGGCATCACCAACCTCGACAAGATCTACGCCCGCGACGAGTTGGTCACCGGCGACGTGATCTTTGCCGCGACCGGGGTCACCAACGGCTCGATCGTGCAGGGCGTCAAGCGCGAGCCGAACTACATCGAGACCGAGACGATCCTGATGCGCTCCAAGACCGGCTCGGTGCGCCGCATGATCTACCGCAACCCGATCAAGTAAGGCGCCGATCCGCGCGTTATGAAAGCCCCGCCACGGCGGGGCTTTTCGTTTTGGCAGATTTTGCGTAGACCAAGGATATGAACGCATTCCTTGGTGTAGATCTGTCCCTGACGGGGCGCCGCTGGATTGGCCCCACGGCCGAGGCCGACCGGCTGGCCGAGGCCATGGTGCAGGAAACCCGCCTGCCCCTGCCGCTGGCGCGCATCCTTGTCGCGCGTGGCGTGCCCCCCGAGGATGCCGCGAGCTTCCTTGAACCCACCCTGCGCGAGTTGCTGCCCGATCCGCGCCAGATGAAGGACATGGAGACCGCCGCCGCACGCTTCCTGCGCGCCCTACGCGAGGGCGAGAAGATCGCCGTCTTCGCCGATTACGATGTCGATGGCGGCTCCTCTGCCGCGCTTCTGCTGACATGGTTGCGCCATTTCGGGCGGCAGGCGACGCTTTACATCCCCGACCGGATCGACGAGGGCTATGGCCCCAACGTCCCCGCGATGCAGGCCCTCGCGCGCGAGCATTCGCTGATCGTCTGCGTCGATTGCGGCACGCTCAGCCATGAACCGATCGCGGCGGCAAAGCCCGCCGATGTGGTCATCCTCGACCACCACCTGGGCGGCGAGACCCTGCCCGATTGCGTGGCCTGCGTGAACCCCAACCGGCAGGACGAAAGCGGCGATCTGGGGCATCTCTGCGCGGCCTCGGTTGTTTTCCTGATGTTGGTCGAGGCGAACCGCCAGCTGCGCGCCGAGGGCACGCAGGGCCCCGACCTGATGGCGCTTCTGGATCTGGTGGCGCTGGCGACCGTCGCCGATGTGGCTCCGCTTGTGGGCGTGAACCGCGCGCTGGTGCGGCAGGGCCTCAAGGTCATGGCGCGGCGCGAGCGGCCCGGCCTGCGGGCGCTGGCCGATGTGGCGCGCATGGACAAGGCGCCAAGCGCCTATTCGCTGGGGTTCCTGCTTGGCCCGCGGGTGAACGCGGGCGGGCGTATCGGCGCGGCCGATCTGGGCGCGCGGCTGCTGGCCACCACCGACGAGACCGAGGCGCAGATGCTGGCCGAGCGTCTCGATCAGCTCAACACCGAACGCCGCGAGATCGAGAATCGGGTCCGGGACGCGGCGCTCGCGCAGGCCGAGGAACGCGGCCTCGATGCGCCCCTTGTCTGGGCTGCGGGCGAGGGCTGGCATCCGGGCGTCGTAGGCATCGTCGCCGCGCGCCTGAAAGAGGCCACCAACCGCCCCGCCGTGGTGATCGGGCTTGAGGGCGGGATCGGCAAGGGCTCGGCCCGCTCGGTCTCGGGCGTCGATCTGGGGGCCTCGGTGCAGCGTGTGGCCGCCGAGGGGCTGCTGCTCAAGGGCGGCGGTCACAAGATGGCTGCGGGCCTGACCGTGGCCGAGGACCGCATCGAGGCGGCCATGGCCCGCCTCTCCGAGTTGCTGGAGCGTCAGGGCGCGGGCACAGGCGGGCCGCGCGATCTGCGCCTTGATGGTCTGCTTCTGCCCGGCGCCGCCACCCCCGCCCTGATCGACGAGATCGACAAGGCCGGCCCCTTCGGCCAGGGCGCCCCCGCCCCGCGTTTCGCCTTCCCGGCGATGGAGATCCGCAGCCCTCGCCAGATCGGCGAAACCCATCTGCGCTTCACCTTTTCCGACGGCATGGGGGCGCGGATCGACGCGGTCTCGTTCGGAGCTTTCGACGGGCCACTTGGCCCCGCGCTTTCGAATCCCGGCAGCGCGCGTTTCCACCTTGCCGGGCGGCTTGAGATCAACACATGGGGCGGCCGGACCAAGGTTCAGCTGCGCCTTGAGGACGCCGCGCGGGCGGAATAATCCCGCATACAAAGGCGTTTCGCAAACGCCCGAAACGAGTTTGAGATTTCTCGAAAAAACCTCTTGCGCGTCCAAACGGGCTGCCGTATGAACCGCCCCACGCTGCAAGGATGGCCCGTTCGTCTATCGGTTAGGACGTCAGGTTTTCAACCTGAAAAGAGGGGTTCGACTCCCCTACGGGCTGCCAATCCTGCGACGTGCCAGCGCGGCCCGTTCGTCTATCGGTTAGGACGTCAGGTTTTCAACCTGAAAAGAGGGGTTCGACTCCCCTACGGGCTGCCACGCTTTCCCAGATAAAACAGACGCCGCATCGACCCGAGAGGGCCGACGTGTGTTTTTTGCCCAAGCCCATGACATAAAACAAAAAAGGCGGCCCTTGTCGGACCGCCCAGTGATGCATTTGCATGTCGCTCAGACGTGGCGGGTCATCCCTGCCCCGGTCTCTCCGCTGTTACGCAGCAAAAGCGCGTCCAGCGACAGCCGCCCCGGCCCGCCCGAGATGAGGCCAAGGAAACAGGCCGCCCAGATGCCATGCACGGGCCAGGCGTCAGGATAAACGAAGACCTGGATCACCGTAGTCATCCCCAAGAGCGCCAGCGCCGCCAGCCGTGTCCCCAAGCCCAGAACCAGCAGGATCGGCAGCGTCAGTTCGGCGCTGGTGGCCATCACCGCGGCAAGCTTGGAGGGGATCAGCGGTAGGGCGTATTCGTGCTCGAACAGGAAATAGGTGCTCTCCTTGATCGAGAAGCCTTCGATCTTGGTCTGCCCCGAGGCCCAGAAGGTCCAGGCCGGGAACAGGCGTAGCGCAAGGCCGGCAATATCCCAGGGCATCCGGGCCAGCAGCGCGTCGGCGCGGTTCAACAGGTTCAGCATGTGCAGTCCTCCCATCCGATGATTGCGCCCGCCGCGAAGAGGCGGAACAGGATTGGCCCGACGTCAAAGCCGGGCTCGGCCGTCGCTGCGGCCTCGGCCGCGCGGATCAGCGGCGCTTGCCCCAACAGTTCACGCGCAAAGGCCGCCTCGCCCGGGCCAAGTGCCCAGACCGGCACGTCAAGCTTGCGATCGCGCAGCACCAGCGCCGTCTCGGGGCGGTCCTCGATCTCTTGCGGGGCGGCGCCGGGCTGGTTCGCGGCCCAGATCGCGCGGATCGCGTGACCCGAGGCGATCAGGGTGACCGACGGGTGCAGCACCAGCCGGATCGCATCGGCCCGCGCCGCCAGCGCGCCCAGATCGGCAGGGGCGAGCGCGGGCAGGTCGGCGGCGTGATAGGCCTGCCCCCGCGCATATTCGAGCCGCGCGACATCGGGCAGATAGGGCAGCGCCGCGACCGGTGGAAAACCTTCCAGAAATTCGGCGAAGCCCTCCCCCCAGGCAAAGAGCACGGGCGAGTTCGGCGGGTCGGCCTCGACATAGACCCGCGCCATGGCGTTGAAGAAATCTGCGCCAACGAGGCGCTCGATCACCGGAAAGCGGGCCGCCAGCGCGCGGCCAAGCGAATGCAGCACATTGTTGCGATAGACAGCGAAACGCTGCGCGGCCTCGGCCGGATCGCGCGCGGTTACGCCTTGCGGCAGCTCACCATCGAAGATGCCCCGGCGAAACGACTGCGCGAAGGCTTCATGCGCAGACATGGGTCCGCTCCGCTTGGGGCGCATGGGCGCGCAGGATACGGGCTGCCCGGCGGGCCTCGTCCAGCAGGACCGGGTAATCGGGCACATCGTTATCCCATTCGATCAGGCTGGGCAGCGGCCCGGTGCGGGCGATGACCTCGTCAAACAGCGTCCAGACCGGATCGGCCACCGGCGCGCCGTGGCTGTCGATCAGCAAGGGCCCCGAGGGCAGTTCCTCAACCGCGTGACCGCCCAGATGAATCTCGCCCACCTGATCAAAGGGGAACTCGGCCAGATAGGCGCGCGCATCGGTGCGGTGGTTCGTGGCCGAGACAAAGACGTTGTTCACGTCGAGCAGCAGTCCGCAGCCGGTGCGCTGCGCGATGGCGCGCAGGAACTCGGTCTCGGGGATGGTCGAGGTTTCGAAAAGAACATAGGTCGAGGGGGTTTCCAGAAGCATCCGGCGCCCGAGGGCTTCTTGCACCTCATCGACATGGTCGCAGACGATGCGCAGGGTTTCGTCGGTATAGGGCAAGGGCAGCAGGTCATTGAGATAGGCCTCGCCGTGGCTCGACCAGGCCAGATGCTCGGAAAAACTCTCGGGTTGGTAGCGATCGACCAGCGCGCGCAGCCGCGCCAGATGCGCCGTGTCGAGCCGCCCCGGTCCGCCTATCGACAACCCCACGCCATGCAGCGAAATCCCGAAATCGGCGCGCAGCGCGGTCAGCATCGCATGCGGCGGGCCGCCCGCGCCCATGTAATTCTCGGCATGGATCTCGAAGAAGCCCAGATCGGGGTCACAGGCGATCTGCGAGAAATGCTCGGGCTTGAAGCCAAGGCCGGGGCGTGCGGGAAGCTGGGTCATCGTCTCTCTCCTGATGGGGAAAGGGGCGCGGAGAGACCGCGCCCCGCCAGATCACATCTTGACCGGTTCGAGCGAGCCCATCCCGTGCGGCGTCTTGATCGTCGCGCAGGTGCCGGCCGGGACATATTTCCAGGCGTTGCCCTGATAGTCCTTGGTCGCGGTGCCAGCGCAGGTGGTGCCGGGGCCAGCAGCGCAATCGTTTTGACCCGCCATGGAGACGCCATAGCACTTTTCCATCTCGCCCTCGGCATGGGCGGCCTGCGCGGCAACCAGCGTCAGCGCAGTGGCCAGCGAGGCGGTGAGCGGGAGGGTCTTGGAAATGATCGACATTGAAGGTTCCTCATCTGTTGTGCAGAGGCGCTCTTGCGTCCTCGGGATGTCCATTCGCGCCCCGCCCTGCCGGAGTTACAGACTTCACGCATAGGTGATCGTTTTGTGATCGCAGAAGTTTTTTGCCCCGATGTCACGTGGACGTGTAACAATCGGGTCGCTGTGAACGAATGGACTGCCACGATGTCAGACACCGAAGAGCTCTGGTCCGGGTTGATGCGGGCGGCCAATCGCGGTGATGCGCAGTGCTATGCGCGTCTGCTGCATGCGATCTCGCCCGTGCTACGCGGCGTGGTGCGGGCGCGTGGCCGGGCGCTGCCGCCCGATCAGCACGAAGATATCGTGCAGGAGGTGCTCATGGCGATCCACGCCAAGCGCCACACCTGGCGCGAGGATCAGCCGATCCGCCCATGGCTTTTCGCGATCACGCGCTACAAGGTCGCTGATGCTTTCCGCCGCCGGGGTGTCGCGGCCACGCCGATTGAGGATGTCGCCGAGCGTCTGGCGGATGAAGGGGCAAGTGCCGCCATCGAGGGGATGGAGGCCGCGCAAGAGATCGAGCACCTGCTGAGCGTGCTCGACGCGCGATCGGCCGAGATCGTGCGCGCATTGAAACTGCGCGAAGAGGCCCCGGCGCAGGTAGCGCAGGGGATGGGCATGTCGGAGGGCGCGCTGCGGGTCAGCCTGCACCGCGCGCTGAAGAAACTCGAAGGTTTCAGAAGGAGGAACCTGTCGTGAATACCGATGATCTGATTGCTGAACTGGCGGGTGCTCCGGCACCGCAGCCGCTGAACACCGCGCGGATGGCCGGGTCGGTTCTGTTCGCCGCAGTCTTTCCCGCCGCTCTGTTTCTGGCGGCGCTTGGCGTGCGCGACGGGCTTGGCGGCTATCTGATGCAGCCGATCGTTGCGCTCAAGACCGTGTTGCCCGCGTTGATCTGCGTGGCCGCATTGGCGGCCTTCGTGCGCCTTTCTCGCCCCGAGGTCAGCCGCCCGGGCCTTGGCTGGCTGATCCTGCCGCTGGCCATCGCGGCGGCGCTGGTGCTGCGCAGCCTGATCACCGCCCCGTCCGAGGCATGGTTCGCTGAAGTTTCCGCCTTCAACCTCGCCGAATGCATGGGCGGCATTCTGGTCCTGTCGCTGGTGCCCAACTGGGTTGCCCTGCGCATCGCACGTCAGGGTGCCAGCACCGCGCCGCGCCTGTCGGGATTGCTGGCGGGGCTTGCCGCAGCCTCGGGTGCGGCGACGGGCTATTCGCTGTTCTGCGTTCAGGATAACCCGATGTTCTTCGTCATTTGGTACGGGCTGATCATCACAATCGTTACGCTTGCGTCGGGCGCGCTCGGCGCCCGACTGCTGCGCTGGTAGATCAGTCGATATCGAACACGACGCCCTGCGCCAGCGGCAGCTCGCGCGAGAAGTTGATCGTGTTCGTCGCCCGCCGCATGTAGCCCTTCCACGCATCCGAGCCGCTCTCGCGCCCGCCACCGGTTTCTTTCTCGCCGCCGAACGCGCCGCCGATCTCGGCGCCCGAGGTGCCGATATTGACGTTGGCGATCCCGCAATCCGAGCCACGCGCCGACAGGAAGGTTTCCATCTCGCGCATATCCAGCGTGAAGATCGACGAGGAAAGCCCCGCGCCGACCGCGTTGTGATCCTCAATCACTGCGTCGAAATCGCCGTAGCGCATGACATAGAGGATCGGCGCGAAGGTTTCGTCCAGCACCAGGCCGGTCTGCGCGGGCATCTCGACCAGTGCGGGGCGCACGTAATAGGCCGCGTTCGAGGCCACCGCCTCGCGCGCGCCGCCATGCACGGTGCCGCCCGCCGCGCGCGCGGCCTCCAGCGCGGCCTGCATCGCATCGAAGGCCTGCTTGTCGATCAGTGGCCCGACCAGCGCCTGGGTTTCAAGAGGGTTGCCGACCGATACGCTTTCATAGGCCTTGATCAACCGCGGCACGAGCGCGTCATAGACGCTGTCATGCACGAAGAGGCGGCGCATCGTGGTGCAGCGCTGCCCGGCCGTGCCCATGGCGCCGAAGGCCACCGCCCGCAGCGCCATATCGAGATCGGCCGAGGGGCAGACGATGCCTGCGTTGTTCCCGCCAAGCTCCAGAATGGTGCGCCCGAAGCGCGCCGCGACCTTCGGCCCGACGATCCGCCCCATCCGGGTCGAGCCTGTGGCCGACACGAGCGCTACATCGTGATTTTCGACCAGCGCATTGCCGACCTCGGCACCGCCGATCAGCACCTGGCTTAGACCCTCGGGCGCAGCGCCGAAACGCGCCAGCGCGCGGTCAAGGATCGCCTGACAGGCCAGCGCGGTCAGCGGGGTCTTCTCCGAGGGTTTCCACACCACCGGGTTGCCGCAAACAAAGGCCAGCGCCGCGTTCCACGACCAGACCGCGACCGGGAAGTTGAAGGCCGAGATCACCCCAACCACCCCAAGCGGATGCCAGGTCTCCATCATCCGGTGGCCCGGACGTTCGGTCGCAATGGTCAGCCCGTACAGCTGGCGCGAGAGGCCCACGGCGAAGTCGCAGATGTCGATCATCTCCTGCACCTCGCCGAGCCCCTCGGAGGGGCTTTTGCCCGCCTCAATCGAGACCAACCGGCCAAGCGCCTCTTTCGAGGCGCGCAACTCCTCGCCCAGCAGACGCACCAACTCACCACGCTTCGGCGCGGGGACGGTACGCCAGACCCGAAACGCGGCCTTGGCGCGCGCGATGGTTTCGGCCACGGCCTCGACGCTGTCGGGCGTCAGCGCGCCGATCTGCTCGCCGGTGACAGGGCTGTAACTCGGCATTGCGCCGCCAGTGTAGCGCGCGGGGTCAACGCCCAGATCGTCAAGCAATTGCTTCGCTTGGATTTGCAGGGACATGGTGGCTCCTTCCAGTGTGTCGGGCGGGGTTTCCCGCCGCTTGTCTCAAATTCTAGTCGATGGCGGCGGGGCGCGCAGCCCCGACCGCTCAGATCCGGTCCTGCGCAAGATGCGCCAGCACCGCGCCCGCCCGATAGCCCGCCGTGCGCAAGGCGCTCAGCGGCGCGTGTTGCGGGGCGCTGACCGGCAGCGGCATCGCCTCCAGCGGAAGATCCCCGATGATATGGCGCGCGATGGCCCGCCCAGAAACCGTGCCCGGCGCGATCCCCCGCCCGTTATAGCCGCAGATCGTCAGCGCATTCGGCCCCAGCAGATGCAGGCGCGGCAGGTTGTCGGCGGTCATGCCGATGCGCCCCCACCATTCGCTTTCGAACCCCACGCCCTTGAGTTGCGGGAATATCCGGCCAAGCGCGCGCCGCGCCCAATCCCGGTGCGCGCCGCGCTCAAGCACACCCAGCTGCCCGACCGAGCCAAAGACCAGCCGGCCCGCCGCATCCATGCGGAAAGAGGAAAGCACCTCGCGCGTGTCCCAGCAACCCTCACCGCCCGGCAGGATCGCGGCGCGCAGATCATCGGGCAGCGGCGCGGTCGCCATGTTGAAATAGGGCAGGATCACCTGCTCGCTGCCGATCTCGGGGAAGACCTGCGCGGTATAGGCGTCCGAGGCCGGGATCAGCCATTTCGCCCGCAGCCGCCCCTGCGGGGTCTGCACGAGCCAGTCCTGCCCGAGGCGCGACACCGATTGTGCGGGACTATCGGCATGGATATGCGCGCCGGCCGCCTGCGCCGCGCGGGCCAGCCCCCGCGCATAGGCGAGCGGCTGGATCGTGCCCGCCCGCCGGTCGAGGAGCGCCCCCGCATAGCGCCCGCCGCCAAGACGCGCCTGTGTGGCCCCGGCCGAGAGAAGCTCGACCGGGGCGCCAAGCGCGGACCACTGGCGGTGACGCTCGGCGATCTCGGCATGGCCTGCCGCGCCGACTGCCAGATGAAGCGTGCCGTTACGCGTGGCCTCACAGGCGATGCCATGCCGTGCGATCAGGTCAAAAACCACGCCCGGCGCATCGCCCAGGAAGCGCAGAAGACGCGGACCGTATTCGGGGCCAAGCCCCGTCAGCAGCACCTCGGGCATGACCCACATACCCGCATTCACCAGCCCGACATTGCGCCCTGCGCCTCCGAAACCGGGCGCGACAGCCTCCAGCACGCGCACGGAAACGCCCGCCTCGGCCAGATGCAGCGCCGCCGAAAGGCCGGTGTACCCCGCTCCGATGACGGCGACCTCGGCCTCTTCGGCGCCCGTAAAGACGGGCGTCGGCGGTGCCGCCGGGGCGGACACTTCCCAAAGACCATGAGACCGAGGATCGTTGCGCATCAATATGTCCGGCAGCGTGAGGCTTGCCTCATATGAGCGCAACTCAGCGCGCGGCGCCATGCGGATCGCGTGAGGCGATCATTCCTTTTGGGCATGGATGACGCGGCGCATATGCACAGGCGGATTGGTCCGCCAAAAAAAGGCGAGCGGCGCAAGAGCCTTGCACCACCCGCCACCGATCAAACCGGCCCCGAAACGGGTGCCTAGTTCAACTCCGAAAGCTCGCGCAGGACCGTTGCGTTGTAGCACCAGTCGGGCGCGCTGCCCTGTGCATTCGGCTCTGACAGGAACGCCAGACACCCCGCCGCCCCGCTGCAACCCCGGCAGCGCGCGACCATCTCGGCGAAGTCCGCCTGTGTCAGACAGCCGTCATGCATGGCCTGGGTCAGGTTGACCCCCATCCGGCGCGCCATGCCCCGCGTGATCCAGAAATGCAGATCGATATTTCCCTGAACTCCCATCGGATTGCCCCCTCTGTGGATGCCTCAGACCTGTTCCGCATGTGCCAGAAGTTCCGCGCGCAGCCGCCCCATCAGGAGACGATTGTTGCAAAAACCAGGAGCCGCCCCTGCCGTCGCAGCGCCGTCGTGGTCCTCGGGCGCATCCTGTTGCGAGAGCCAGTGCAGGCACCCCTCCGGATCCGAGCAGCCGGTGCAGCGCACCACGGCATCGCGCCATTCGGTGCCCGACAGGACGCTTTTGGCCATGGCATCGGTCAGATCGACGCCCATCACCTCCGCCATGCGGTTCATCAAGGCGGCGTGCCGATTCAACGTCCCGACTCCGAACATCTCGCGTCCTCCTGTCACATCTGTGCCGAGGATCAGGCCGAAGCCTGTGGCGAACCATGATTCAGATCAAAGGCGGCGATGCACCGGCAATCAGAGGCGGCAAGCCGCCGAGTGCTACTGAAAAGCCCGGCAAATGCCGCACAAAGCGCCGCGCTAGACGCGCCCGGCGCGCAGGTCGGCGACGGTGCGCTGCACGGTCTCCATGCGTTTGTGGTTTGCGGGGTGCGTGCCAAGGAAGACATTGCCCGGATCGGGGATACGCTCAAAGAACTGTGCGCCACGCATCGGATCGTAGCCCGCATTCCAGGTGATGATCGTGCCCAGACGGTCGGCCTGAAGCTCGTAATCCTTCGAATAGGTGCGGCTTCCGACCTGCGCCCCGATATTCTGCACCTGGGAGACGACGCCGTTATCGGCCCCGGTCGCGGCGGCCAGCGCGCCGAAGATCATGGCGCCGGCCATGGCGTTCTGTTCCTTCGACTGAAGATGCCCCGCAATATGGTGCGCGGCCTCGTGGCCCATGACGAAGGCGAGTTCGTCCACGTTCCGCGCGCTGGCAATCAGCGCAAGGTTGAAGGCCACCACCGGGCGGCCCGCGCGATCGATCGTCTGGTAGGCGTTCGGGTCGGTCGTCGGGCGGTCGTCCACCACGATCTGATAGTCGCAATTGCGCCCGCGGGTGCGGGCATAGCACTCAGCCTCGATCTGCGGCTCCATCTTGCGGGCGACCGAGATGAAATTGTTCGCCGCCTGCTCGGGTGAGGGCAGATCGTCCGCCGCGTAGCTTTGCAAGGGCGCGCGCGCAGGTTCCGTCGGGACACAGGCCGTCAGGACGGACAGGGCAAGCAGGATGCAAGCGCGGGCGATCAGGGTCTGCATGAAGCCTCCGGGAAATCAGCGCGCGAATTCTATCGCCGCAGAGCAGCGAAGCAATGGCCCGGGACCGCGTTCACCAAAATGTTCCCCCTTTCGCGTCTTTGCGGGGCGGGCTAGCATCGGAACATGTTTACCATCGAGCACGAATTCGACGCGACCGTGATCACCCTTGTGGACGAGGGCGACGACCCGCGCGACTACCTGCAGGAGGACATCACCATTCAATCCTTCGAGGATTGCGTGGTGCTGGAGCAGGTTGACGATCAGACCGATCAGGTCCAGCGCATCGTCTTTTCCCATGCGCAGCTGCGCGAGCTGGCGGCGGCGCTGAACCTGCCCGAAGGCGTCTATCGGCTGCGCCAGGTCGAAAAGAAGGAATAGGGGGCGCTGCCCCCTCGGCGCGCGGCGCCTCACCCCCGAGGTATTTTGGCCAAGAAGAAGGGCTGGCGGTTTAGTCGAGCCGGAAGACCTTGTCGCGTGCGGTCTGGCCGCGGATAAGCGTCAGGCGCGATTTGGCGACGCCGAGGGCCTTGGCCAGCAGTTTCGTGACCTCCGCATTGGCCTTGCCGTCCTCGGGCACCACGGTGACATAGGCGCGCAACCCGTCCTCGGCCGCGACGATCTGGTTGCGCGAGGCTTTGGGTGTGACGCGCAGCGCGATCTCGGCGCCGGGCTTGGCAAGGTGGCTCAGGTCGGTCATGGTTTCGTGCATAGCCTGACCGCGCCCCGACGAAAAGGATACCGCCATGCGCACCGCCTTCTTTCATGACGAGCGCTGTTTTTGGCATGGCGGCGGGAATTACGCGCTGACCCTGCCGGTGGGCGGTTTTGTGCAGCCCGGCGGCGGTTTGCCCGAGAACCCCGAGACCAAGCGTCGGCTGGTGAACCTGTTGCGCGTGTCGGGGTTGATGGCCGAGATCGACGCGGGATCGGGCGCCGAGGCCAGCCGCGAGGATCTGTTACGGGTGCATCCGGTCTCTTATCTTGATGCGTTCAAGGCTGCCTCCGATGCAGGTGGCGGCGAGTTGGGGTTGCGCACGCCGTTCGGGCCGGGCGGATATGAGATCGCCGCCCTTTCGGCAGGACTGACGAAGGCCGCGACTTTCGCGGTGCTTGAGGGGCGGGCGCGCAATGCCTATGCGCTTTCGCGCCCGCCGGGGCATCATTGCCTGCCCGACTGGCCCAACGGTTTTTGCCTTATGAACAACATCGCCGTGGCGATCCGGGCAGCGCAGGCGGCGGGCCTTGCGCGCCGCTTTGCCGTGGTCGATTGGGATGTGCATCACGGCAACGGGACCGAGGCGGTGTTCCTTGACGACCCCGAAGTGCTGACGATCTCGCTGCATCAAGAGTGGAACTATCCGCTCGATACCGGCTCGGCGCGGGTACGCGGGGTCGAGGGCAGCAATATCAATATCCCCCTGCCCCCCGGTACCGGCGAGGAAAGCTACCTTGAAGCCTGGGACCGGATCGTCGCGCCCGCGCTGGCCCGGCACCGCCCCGAGGCGATCATCATCGCCTGCGGCTTCGACGCCTCGGCCATGGACCCTTTAGGGCGCATGCTCTTGCGTGCCGAAAGCTTCCGCCGCCTGACCCGACGCGCCATGCACGCGGCCGAGACGCTGTGCCACGACCGGCTGATCCTGACCCATGAGGGCGGTTACTCCGAGGTCCATGTGCCCTTCTGCGGCCATGCCGTGCTGGAGGAGCTGTCGGGCAGCACCATCCGCGTTCCCGACCCCTTGGGCGACACGATCGGCGCACGCCAGCCCACCATGCGCTGGATCGACGAGACCTCGCGCTATCTGGCGGATCTGGCGCGCGAATTCGCCCTCTAGGCCGTTGCATTCCTTCCACGCCGCCCCGATATGGGGGGCAACAGAAGGAGAGTCGCGATGGAGATCGCCCCGGGCACCGTGAACCCCGCCACCCGCAATGACGAGGTGTTGCGCTTCCTGTTGACGCGCCGCTCGCGCCCGCCGAAGACGCTCAAAGCCCCCGCGCCGGAGCGCGCGGAACTGACCGAGTTGCTGACCGCCGCAGCCCGCGTGCCGGATCATGGCAAGCTTGAGCCCTGGCGCTTTGTCGTGCTCGAACGCCCTGCACTGGAGCGGCTGGCGGGTGACGCCGGCGCCTATGCCGCGGCCAAGGGGATCGACGAGGCAACCTCCGCCAAGGGGATCAACCAGTTCGCCGACAGCCCACTGTGTGTCGCCGTGATCTCGGTCCCGCGCCCGACCGACAAGGTGCCGCAAATCGAGCAGACGCTCTCGGTTGGCGCCGCCTGTTACGGGTTGCTCAGCGCAGCCCTTGCCGCCGGTTGGGGCGCAGGCTGGCTGACCGGATGGGTCGCGCATGATCGCGATTTCGCCGCTTCGGCCTTTGGCCTGCAAGAGGGCGAATGGGTCGCGGGCCTTGTGCATATCGGCACCGAGGGCGCAACGCCCCCGGAACGCCCCCGCCCCGACATGGGCCAGATTATTACCTGGGTAGAGGCATGATCTTTCAAAGTTTTCTGACCGGTTGGGCGGATCTGTTCCGGCCCGGCTCGATGAAGGTGCTGCTCAAGGGCATCGGGCTTGCGCTGGCGCTTCTGGTGACGCTGTGGCTGGTGCTGGTGCAACTGATCGGCTTCTTCGTTCCCGACACGATCACCCTGCCCTGGATCGGTGAGATCGGCTGGGTGGACAGCGCGCTATCCTTCGCCTCGATCGGGCTGATGCTGGTGCTGTCGGTGTTTCTGATGGTACCGGTGGCTTCGATCTTCACCGGCTTCTTCCTGGAAGACGTGGCCGAGATCGTCGAGGATGCGCATTACTCCAACCTGCCCGCCGTTCGAAAACTGACGCTGGCCGAGACTTTCGGCGACACCTTGCGCTTTTTCGGCGTGATCGTGGCGGCAAACCTTGTGGCGCTGATGATCTACCCCTTCGTCATCCCACTGGCGCCGTTCCTGTTCTTCGGCCTCAACGGCTACCTGCTCGGGCGCGAATATTTCCAGATGGCGGCTTTCCGCCGAATGCACCGTGACGAGGCCAAAGCGCTTTATGAGCACAACCGTACCACGATCTGGGTGGCCGGGGCGCTGATGGCGGTGCCGCTGTCGGTGCCGCTGGTGAACCTTGCCGTTCCAGTGGTGGGGGCCGCAACCTTCACCCACCTTTTCCACGCGCTGCGCCGGCGCTAAAGCGCCAGCGCCTCGTAGGTGGCCTCGGCCAGCGGCCAAAGCTGCGCACGGTCGAGCGGCGCCGAGATGGCGCAGCCGTAGCCCTCGTCGAGCCAGGCAAGGCTCGACACCCCCTCGGCGCTGCGGCTGTAGCGAAAGGCGCTTTCGTCGCCGGACATCGCGGTGATGTAGATCGTCGCGCGCAGGCCCGAGGCATCTTCATACATCAATTGCGCGGCGGGGCCGGTGCCTGCGGGCAGAAGCCGCCCGCCCACCAGCTCGAACCCATGCGCGCTCAGGTCCGGGGCTGAAAGCTTGCGCCCGAGCCGTTTGGACAACCACGCCATCAGGTGCTCGCGCTCTTCGGCGCGGACCTCGACCGGGTGAACCACCTCGACGGCATAGACCGCATGGGCCACGCGGGCCTCTTGTGCGAGCGCGGATTCATTTTGCGCCACACGGATGCCCGAGGGCAGCGGATGCTCGACGCCCCAGTCGCGGCCAAGGCCCCAGCCAAGGCCGATCCCTACAGCAAAGATTGCGGCGGCGGCAGCCATGCGGGCCATGCCCCCGGTAGCGGGCGGTGGCAGGCGCAGCCGTTCGGGCACCGGCTCGGCCGCGCGGCCCGCCAGCGCGTTGCGCAGGGCGGCGCGATCGGCGATCTGGCCTTCGACCTCGGCTGCCAGCGCCGGGTTATCTGCCAAAGCACGCCGCACCGCCTCGGCCCGCGCGGGATCAAGGCGACCGTCGATATAGCGTTGCAGGTTGTCCTCGGTCATGGCCGCATCTCTGGTCATTTCACTCTCCGCAAGTTCGGCCGCCCGCCGCCTTCCCGCCCGGTCGCGGCGCGCAGGGCCGCCCTGCCGCGCGCCAGCCGCGACATCAGCGTGCCCACCGGCACCTCAAGGATCCGCGCGGCGTCTTCGTAGCTGAAATCCTCAACGCCGATCAGCAAAATCGCCTCGCGCTGATCAAGCGGCAAAGTCCAGAGCACGCGCAACACCTCGGCCAGTTCCAGCGCGCTCTCGGCGCTGCCCGGATGGGCGGGCTCCGGCGCCTCGTCCAGCGTCACCGCCCCACGCCGCCCGCGCGCCCGTAGCATGTCGATATGCAGGTTGCGCAGCACACGAAACAGCCAGGCCCGTAACTCGGGGCCGGTGCGCAGCAGATGCCAGCGCGACAAGGCCCGTTCAAGGCAATCCTGCACGAGGTCATCGGCCAGCGCCCCATCGCGCGCCAGCGCATAGGCAAAGCGGCGCAGGGCGGGGATCTGCGCCTCGATCAGATGACGTTTGCGGGCCTGTCGCATGGGATTCGGGCGGCGCCACGCGGGCGCCGCCCCCTTTCGTCAGGGCTGCGCAACATGCCAGACGCCGTTGAACCCGTCGCCCGTCACATCGCCCGGTTTGGTATCCTTGACCCAAGTGTACAGCGGTTTACCGTCGTAGGCCCACTGTTTCGCACCGTCGTCACGGGTGATCACCGACCACGCGCCCTCGGCCATCACGCCCTCTTCGGCCACCAGCGGAGGCCAGTTCGCGGCGCAACCGCCATTGCAGGCCGACTTGCCATCGGCATCCTTGTCGAAGGTGTACAGCGTCATGCCCGCCGCATCGACCAGCGTCTGGCCCTTGGCGGTCTCGGCCACCATCGCCGGATCGGCTTGCGCCATGCCAGCAGCCAGCACCACAGCCATCGTCATCATCGCTCGTTTCATGGTCATCTCCCTGTCTGGACCACAAGGAAAACGACACAGGGCCGGGAATAATCCCGGCCCTGCTGAAAAAAGATCAAAAGCGCTCAGTTCTTGATGCGCCCGAACCAGTCGAGATCGCGCACCGAGATCACCCCAGACAGGATGATCGAAGCGATAACGCCCCAGAGCACCACGGCGATGCCGGTCGTGATCAGCGCCTTCTTCTTCAGGTTCGCGTCATGCGGAGCCGAGGCGGGCGTGCCCGGCACGACATGCCCTGCCTCCTCCTGGCTTTGGAACCGGATCGGCAGCACCACGAAGAACACCATGAACCAGATCACGGCGAAAAGGACGATGCCGCCGGTCAGGTTCATCAGACCTGCTCCAGCTCGATCAGGCAGCCGTTGAAGTCTTTGGGGTGCAGGAACAGCACGGGCTTGCCATGCGCGCCGATCTTCGGCTCGCCAGTGCCAAGGACGCGCGCGCCCCCGGCCTTGAGCTGGTCGCGCGCGGCCAGGATGTCATCGACCTCAAAGCACATATGGTGGATGCCGCCCGAGGGGTTCTTTTCCAGGAAACCCGCGATGGGCGAGTTTTCCCCAAGCGGGTAGAGCAGCTCGATCTTGGTGTTCGGCAGCTCGATGAAGACCACGGTCACGCCGTGATCGGGTTCGTCTTGCGGCGGATTTACCTTCGCGCCAAGGGTCTCACGGTATTTCGCCGAGGCTGCCTCAAGGTCAGGCACGGCGATGGCGACATGGTTCAAACGTCCGATCATGGTGGGCCTCCATTTTCCTCGCCTTCCGCTTTAGGGGCGGGCAGGCCACGATGCAAGCGCTGCGAGCGGTAGCAGCCTTAACCAAGCGTTAGGCAAACACGGTCCTTACTGGGCCGATAACCGTGATTCCTCTGCCGGGGTGGTCCCATGTCCGACGATCTCTCAAGCTTTCTTGCCAAACGCTCCGCCTCGGCCGAGCGCCCGCTGGCCGGGCTGACCGTGCTGGTGGTCGAAGACAGCCGCTTTGCCTGCGAGGCGTTGCGCCTGATGTGCCTGCGATCGGGCGCGCGCATCCGCCGGGCCGATTGCCTGCGCGCGGCGCGGCGGCATTTGCAGACCTATCGCCCCAATGTGGTGATCGTGGATCTCGGGCTGCCCGACGGATCGGGGGATGAGTTGATCGCCCAGATCAAGGCTACCTCCGCACCTGCGGTCTTCGGCATCTCGGGCGATGCCGGGAGTGCGGCCTTGGCAATGGCCGCCGGGGCAGACGGGTTCCTGGAAAAACCGATCGAGAGCCTTGCGCTGTTTCAGAACACGATCCTGGCCGGGCTACCCGATCATGCGCGCCACGCCGGCCCGCGCCGGATCGACGAGGCGCCGCTGATCCCCGATCCCCTCGCCCTGCAAGACGATCTCAGCCAGATGGCCGATGCACTACGTGAACCGCCCGAGGCCGCGCGGCTCGGCTATGTCGCGCAATTCCTGACCGGCGTCGCGCGGGCCGCGCATGATGCGGCGCTGGCCGATGCGGCCTCGGCGCTTGAGCGCGCGCCCTCGCCCGCCGCCGTGGCGCGGCTCAGCAGCGTTGTGAATGCGCGCCTGTCCGAGCGGGCGGCCTTTTAATCCGTGCCCAGCACAGGATCGGAACTGACCCGCACCAACCGGGTCAGATCGCCCAAGCGCTCAATCTGCTGCCCCTCGGCGTCGAAGTTGGAGGGCGCGAGCCAGGCGTCATAGGCGGCCTTCAGCCCCGGCCATTCCTTGTCGATGGCGGCAAACCAGGCAGTGTCGCGATTGCGCCCCTTCACAACCGTCGCCTGGCGGAAGACGCCCTCATAGCTCAGCCCCAGCCGTTGCGCCGCGCGGCGCGAGGGGATGTTCAGCGCGTCGCATTTCCACTCAAACCGCCGGTAGCCCGCCTCGAAGGCCCAGCCGATCATCAGCATCATCGCCTCGGTCGCGGCACGGGTGCGCTGCAATCGCGGCGAGAGGTTGATATGCCCCAGTTCGATCGAGCCCGCCGCGGGCGTGATCCGCAGGTAGGACATCACGCCGCCCACCTGCCCGCTCGCCTTGTCGCGCAGCGCGTAGAAGAACGGATCGCTCTGCCCGGCCATATCCTGCACCCAACGAATGAAGGGCACCTCGGAATGGAACGGGCCATAGGGCAGGTAATCCCAGATCGCGTCATCGGCGGAGTTCGCGCGGTAAAGCGGGTCTGCATGGGTCCAGGCCAGACGCTCCAGCCGCACGTAGCGCCCCTCCATCACCGCCGCATCGGGGGTGCGCGGGGGCGTCCAGCCTGTCAGTTCCTCGCCGAATTTCTTGTGCTGCATCGCCGCCTCCCCGGGGTTCCCACGCAGGCTAGCCTGCGCCGAGCCGACACGCAATTGCCCCCAAAGCGTGCGATTGCCTTCCAAAAGCTGCCGCAATCCGGGGGCAGCCTGATCCTACTCCCTCCTGAGGATCAGCCGATGAAACACCACGCCCGCCGCCTGTTTACCGATCACCGTCTTGTCGATCGTTCGCATCGGGCCATGTTCGCCATCGGGCTTGTCGCTCTGACGGTCTCTATCAGCGCGATGGCCCTTCGTCTGGCGACAGGCTGATCCGTCCTCCCTGCGCAAACTGAAAAGGCGCGCCGTCTTCACGGCGCGCCTTTTCGTTTCTGTCAGGGTGCTTACGCTTCCTTGGGCAGAGCCCGCAGGCGCAGCTCGCGCATCTGTTCGTTCGTTGGCTCCGACGGGGCGCCCATCATCAGGTCTTCGGCGCGCTGGTTCATCGGGAACATGATGACCTCGCGGATGTTGATCTCATCGGCCAGCAGCATGACGATCCGGTCGATGCCCGCGGCGCAACCGCCGTGCGGAGGCGCGCCGTATTTGAACGCCTTGACCATGCCGCCGAAACGCTTCTCGACCTCGGACGCGGGGTAGCCCGCCAGTTCGAAGGCCTTGTACATGATCTCAAGCTTGTGGTTCCGGATCGCGCCCGACACGAGTTCGTAGCCGTTGCAGGCCAGGTCATACTGGTAGCCCAGCACCTTGAGCGGGTCGCCCGACAGCGCCTCAAGCCCGCCCTGCGGCATCGAGAACGGGTTGTGCGAGAAGTCGATCTTGCCCTCGTCATCCTTCTCATACATCGGGAAATCGACGATCCAGGCGAATTTGAACACGCCCTCTTCGGTCAGGCCGAGTTCTTTGCTGATCTCGTTACGGGCGCGGCCAGCGATTGCCTCGAAGGCCTCGGGCTTGCCGCCCAGGAAGAAGGCCGCGTCGCCCTCGCCCAGACCCAGTTGAACACGGATCGCCTCGGTGCGCTCGGGGCCGATGTTCTTGGCCAGCGGGCCTGCGGCCTCCATCTCGCCGTTGTCGCCCTTGCGCCAGAAGATATAGCCCATGCCCGGCAGGCCCTGGCTTTGCGCGAAGGCGTTCATCCGGTCGCAGAACTTGCGCGAGCCGCCGGTGGGCGCGGGAATCGCGCGGATCTCGGTGCCTTCCTGCTCCAGCAGCTTGGCGAAGATCGCAAAGCCCGAGCCCGCGAAATGCTCGCTCACGATCTGCATCTCGATCGGGTTGCGCAGGTCGGGCTTGTCCGAGCCGTATTTCAGCAGCGACTCGGCATAGGGGATCAGCGGCCAGTCGGGATCGACGGTCTTGCCATTGCCGAATTCCTCGAACAGGCCCTGGATCACCGGCTGAACCGCGTTGAACACGTCTTCCTGCGTCACGAAGCTCATTTCGAGGTCGAGCTGGTAGAAATCGGTGGGCGAGCGGTCGGCGCGCGGGTCTTCGTCACGGAAGCAGGGCGCGATCTGGAAGTAGCGATCAAAGCCCGCCACCATAATCAGCTGCTTGAACTGCTGCGGCGCCTGCGGCAGCGCGTAGAACTTGCCCGGATGCAGGCGCGACGGCACGAGGAAGTCGCGCGCGCCCTCCGGCGAGGAGGCCGTGATGATCGGCGTCTGGTATTCGTTGAACCCGATGTCCCACATGCGGTTGCGAATGGAACGCACCACGTTCGAGCGCAGCATCATCTTGTTGTGCAGGCTGTCGCGGCGCAGGTCGAGGAAACGGTAGGCCAGACGCGTTTCCTCGGGGTAGTCCTGATCGCCGAAGACCGGCAGCGGCAGTTCGCCATCGACGGCGCCCAGAACCTCGACCTCACGGACGTAGACCTCGATCTCGCCGGTCGGGATCTTGGCGTTCACAAGGCTCGCGTCACGCAGCTTGACGGTGCCGTCGATGCGGATGACCCATTCGGCGCGAACCTTCTCCAGTTCCTTGAACGCGGCCGAGTCGCCGTCGCACAGCACCTGGGTGATGCCGTAGTGGTCGCGCAGGTCGATGAACAGCACGCCGCCATGATCTCGCACCCGATGGACCCAGCCCGAGAGGCGGACAGTTTCACCGGCATTGGCGGCGGTAAGCGCGGCGCAGGAATGGCTGCGATAGGCGTGCATCATCGTTCCCTTTCAACGGGCATTGGCGTCAGTCGGCCCGATACACAGCTTGGAGGCGCGGAAGTCAAGCAAATGGGTGAAAATCGCCCCGCTTCGCGGCGCTCTCACGCGTATTTGCGCACTCTCACGTCGAGCGCATGGCGCGCGCATTCTTTCCGCTTCGCGGACAATCGCCCTAATGTCGTCAGATTTGCCCCCTAACACGGATAAATCCAGATCCGGTACGCCTATGAGCCTGACCCCGCCCCTCACCGCCGCGCCCGCGCGCCCCTCGCAGGTCGATCGCGCGGTCGGCTATGCGCTTCTGGTGCTCTGGCTCGTCTGGGCCTGGGGCGAGTTTCAGGGCGCATGGGCCAATGACCTCGCTGCACTCTGGTTCGCAGGGCATTTCCACGCCAGCGGCCAGCCCGAGCTGATCTACGCCGCCCCGCCCCTGTTTTTCGGCGGCACCCCGCCAGCGTGGGAGGGGTTGCACACTGCTCTCGGCCTTGCCCCGGATCAGCCCGCCTATCCCTATATCTACCCGCCGCTTTGGGCGGGGCTGGCCGCACCCCTGACGCGCGTCCTTGCGCCGCAAGCGTTCTTCGATCTGGTGCTTGCGGTGCATCTGGCAATGATCGCGGGTTCCATCCTGCTGGCCGAGCGTCTGGCCCGCCCGGCCTTTCTACCCTTTGCTGGCTTTATCATCTGGGCGCTTCTGGTTCTGACGCAGACCGCGCCGGGCTTCGCGCTCCTGTCGCTCAACCAGCCCACGATCACGGTTACCTTTTTCACGCTGCTGGCCATCTGGCTGATCCGACGCGCGCCCGCATGTGCGGGGGCTGTCCTGGCGCTTGCAGCGGCGATCAAGCTTACCCGATCCTGTTCGCCGCGCTTTTCGTGCAGGCCCGCCGCCCGCGCGCCATCGTCGCGATGGTGCTGACCGGGGGCGCGCTGGCGCTGACCTCGGTTGCGTTGATGGGCTGGCCACTGCACCGCGCCTTCCTTGCGCAACTTGATCTCGCCTCGGACAAATCCGTCTGGGGCATGGTGAACCCTTCGCTGCGCATTCTGATGCTGGATATCGCCAGCCAGTTCGGTCTGGTCGAGCCGCTGACCCAAGGCGCAGGCAATGTCACCGTCCTGATCATGCCGCGATGGACGGGGCTTCTGGCAGCGCTGCTGGCGCTTGGCATCGCTCTTCCCGTGGCGCTTGCGGCGCGCAAACGCCACTCGGCCCATGCGCTCACGCTGGTCGCCCTTGGCCTGTCCGTGGCGCTCTTCCTGTTCGGCCCGCTGTCGTGGCTGCATTACCTCGAACTGCCGCTCTTGCTGCTTCCGGCGCTTGGCTTCGGACTGGGCCGCGCACCGACCCTGGCCCTTCTGGCAGCCATGGCCGCACTCAACTCTTCGGAGCTCCTGCTGCGCTTTGGCCCATTGCAGCAGGGCCTCGCGATCTACGGCTGGAGCATGGTTCTAGGCTGGTCCGCCGCCCTCGCCGCCACCTTCGTTGCGTTGATCCGCCAGCCGCGCGGCGAATGACGCAAACGGGGTGCCTTTCGCCCTTGCACCCCGTGCCAAGCTGACTATAACCCCCACCAATTTGCGCGGAGCCTGGACAAGACTCCGCCTATAGTGCTGCCGAACAGAATCAAGGGGTCCACCATGCCGAAGAGAACCGACATCAAGTCCATCCTCATCATCGGCGCAGGGCCCATTGTAATCGGCCAGGCCTGCGAGTTCGACTACTCGGGCGCCCAGGCCTGCAAAGCCCTGCGCGAAGAGGGCTACCGCGTCATCCTGGTCAACTCGAACCCGGCTACGATCATGACCGACCCGGAGATGGCCGACGCCACCTATATCGAGCCGATCACCCCCGAGGTCGTCGCCAAGATCATCGAGAAAGAGCGCCCGGACGCGCTGCTGCCCACCATGGGCGGCCAGACCGGCCTGAACACCTCGCTCGCCCTTGCCGACATGGGTGTGCTGGAGAAATTCGGCGTCGAGATGATCGGCGCCAAGCGCGAGGCCATCGAGATGGCCGAAGACCGCAAGCTGTTCCGCGAGGCGATGGACCGCCTTGGCATCGAGAACCCCAAGGCCACCATCGTCGCCGCGCCGAAACTGCCCAATGGCAAGTATGACATCAACGCCGGCGTCGCGCAGGCGATGGCGGATCTTGAGCATATCGGCCTGCCCGCGATCATCCGCCCCGCCTTCACCCTTGGCGGCACCGGCGGCGGCGTCGCCTATAACCGTGACGATTACGAGCGCATCTGCCGCTCAGGTCTCGACGCCTCGCCGATGGCGCAGATCCTTGTCGATGAATCGCTCCTCGGCTGGAAAGAATACGAGATGGAGGTTGTGCGCGACAAAGCCGACAACGCCATCATCGTCTGCTCGATCGAGAACATCGATCCGATGGGCGTGCATACCGGCGACTCGATCACCATCGCGCCCGCGCTGACGCTGACCGACAAGGAATACCAGATCATGCGCAACGGCTCGATCGCCGTGCTGCGCGAGATCGGCGTGGAAACCGGCGGCTCGAACGTGCAATGGGCAATCAACCCGAAAGACGGCCGCATGGTCGTGATCGAGATGAACCCGCGCGTGTCGCGCTCCTCGGCGCTGGCGTCGAAAGCCACCGGCTTCCCGATCGCCAAGATCGCCGCGAAACTGGCCGTGGGCTACACGCTCGATGAGCTGGACAACGACATCACCAAGGTCACGCCGGCCAGCTTCGAGCCGACCATCGACTATGTCGTCACCAAGATCCCGCGCTTTGCGTTTGAGAAGTTCCCCGGCTCCAAGGCTGAGCTGACCACCGCAATGAAATCGGTGGGCGAGGCCATGGCCATCGGCCGCACCTTCCACGAATCGGTGCAGAAGGCGCTGGCCTCGATGGAGACCGGCCTGTCGGGCTTCGACGAGATCGAGATCCACGGCGCACCCGACAAGGCCGCGATCGTCAAGGCGATCTCCTCGCAGACCCCGGACCGCCTGCGCCTGATCGCGCAAGCCATGCGCCACGGCCTGAGCGATGACGAGATCGTCGCCGCGACCGCCTTCGACCCGTGGTTCCTGGCCCGCATCCGCGAAATCATCGACGCCGAGGCCGAAGTGCGCAAGCATGGCCTGCCGCTGACCGAAGACGGGCTGCGCAAACTCAAGATGATGGGCTTTACCGATGCCCGTCTGGCCAAGCTGACCGGCCGTGACGAGGCGCAGGTGCGCCGCGCCCGCCGTAACCTCGGCGTCAAGGCGGTGTTCAAGCGCATCGACACCTGCGCCGCCGAGTTCGAGGCCCAGACCCCCTACATGTATTCCACCTACGAAGCCCCTGCGATGGGCGACGTGGAATGCGAGGCCCGCCCCTCGGACCGCAAGAAAGTCGTCATCCTTGGCGGCGGCCCCAACCGCATCGGCCAAGGGATCGAGTTCGACTATTGCTGCTGCCACGCCTGTTTCGCGCTGACCAAGGCGGGCTATGAGACCATCATGGTCAACTGCAACCCCGAGACCGTGTCCACCGACTACGACACCTCGGACCGCCTCTATTTCGAACCGCTGACGCTGGAATCGGTGCTCGAAATCCTGCGCGTCGAGCAGGAAAACGGCACGCTGCACGGCGTGATCGTGCAGTTCGGCGGCCAGACGCCGCTGAAACTGGCGAACGCGCTCGAAGCCGAAGGCATCCCGATCCTGGGCACCACCCCCGACGCCATCGACCTGGCCGAGGACCGCGAGCGCTTCCAGAAGCTGCTCAACGATCTCGACCTCAAGCAGCCGGTCAACGGCATCGCGCATAGCGACGCCGAGGCCTTCGAGATCGCGGGCCGCGTGGGCTACCCGCTGGTGATCCGGCCCTCCTACGTTCTGGGCGGCCGCGCGATGGAGATCGTGCGCGACCTCGACCAGCTCAAGCGCTACATCACCAACGCCGTGGTCGTTTCGGGCGACAGCCCGGTGCTGCTCGACAGCTACCTGTCGGGCGCAATCGAGGTGGACGTCGACGCGCTCTCGGATGGGCAGACCGTGCATGTCGCGGGCATCATGCAGCACATCGAAGAGGCGGGCGTCCACTCGGGCGACTCGGCCTGTTCGCTGCCGCCCTACTCGCTCTCGGCCGAGACCATCGCCGAACTCAAGGCGCAGACCGAAAAGATGGCGCTGGCGCTTGGCGTAGTTGGCCTGATGAACGTGCAGTTCGCGATCAAGGACGGCGAGATCTACGTGCTCGAAGTCAACCCGCGCGCCTCGCGCACCGTGCCCTTCGTCGCCAAGGCCACCGACTCGGCCATCGCCTCGATCGCCGCGCGTCTGATGGCGGGTGAGCCGATGGCAAACTTCCCGCAGCGCGCGCCCTACCCGGCGGGCGTTGGCCCCGAGACCCCCCTGCCCTTCGCCGACCCGCTGACGCTGGCCGATCCGAACACGCCGTGGTTCTCGGTCAAAGAGGCCGTCCTGCCCTTCGCCCGTTTCCCGGGCGTCGATACGCTACTCGGGCCGGAAATGCGTTCGACCGGTGAGGTCATGGGCTGGGACCGCAACTTCCCGCGCGCCTTCCTCAAGGCGCAGCTTGGCGCAGGCACCAACCTGCCCGAAGAGGGCCGCGTGTTCCTCTCGGTCAAAGATAGCGACAAGTCGGACGAACTGGCCGAGGCCGCGCGCGAGCTGATCGCGATGGGCTTTGCCCTTGTCGCCACCCGCGGCACCGCCGTCTGGCTGAAAGAGGCAGGCATCGAAGCCGAGGCCGTCAACAAGGTCTATGAAGGCCGCCCGAACATCGTTGACCGCCTGAAGAACGGCGACATCCAGCTGGTGCTGAACACGACCGAGGGCAACCAGTCGATCTCGGACAGCCGCGACATCCGCGCCGTGGCGCTTTACGACAAGATCCCCTATTTCACCACCGCCGCCGCCTCCATCGCCGCCGTCGCCGCGATGAAGTCCCGCGCGGAAGGGGAAATCGACGTGCGTCCGCTGCAGGCGTAAGCGCAGACACACAGATTATGAAAGGCGGCCCCTCGGGCCGCCTTTTTCGTTCCCGCTACGATCGTCAAAGCTGGATCGAGCTGTTGTGCGGTCACTCCCCGAGGGCAACAAGCGCCTTCCCGCGACCTCACCAACAGAACACGGAAAGCGGTCAAAGACGCCTCCCGGCGCGCTTTCGTCTTTGGCTCAGATAAACGGAACCAGCGGAATACCATCCCCGCAAGCGGCCAGCATCAGAACCAGTCCCAGAGCCATAATCGCTTTCATCGCACCCTCCATCGGCCGATTACCCACAGCCTACGCGCGCGCCCCGAGTCGGGCCAGTTCCGCCGCGATGACGCGCATGTTCTGGCGCAGCGTGTGCCTCCGCCGCGCAAACATTCATCCCCGCGCATATGATTGATACAGGTCAAGGCCTCGCGCAGGCGACTCAGGCATGTGGGAGGGGAACTCGGATAGGAGAACGCCATGAGCTACAAAGCCAAACTCGATGACATGCGCAACGAGCTTCGCGTGATGTACAAGACCATTCCCGATGCCACGCAAGGCTTCGGCGTGCTGTCGAAAGCCGTGAAGGACAACGGCCCGCTGGACCTGAAAACCAAGGAATTCATCGCGCTCGGTATGGCGGTCGTGCAGCGCTGCGAACCCTGCATCATGTTCCACACCGAAGCCCTGATGAAAGCCGGCGGCACGCGCGAGGAACTGGGCGACGTGTTGGCCATGGCGATCCAGATGGCTGGTGGCCCGGGCGTCATGTATGCCGGTCACGCGCTGGCCTGCTGGGACGAGCTGGCCGCAAAAGCCTGATCCCCTGCGACACGTTGACAGGCCCGCGCCGGAAGGCGCGGGCTTTCGCGTTTCATCGGCAAACATGCTTGGGAAAGGCACATGCCATGAAACGCTTGATGACACTCACCACCGCTCTGGTTCTCGGCGCGGGCCTCGCGCAGGCGCAGGATTTCACGCCGGGCGCGGATTTCATGAACCAGTGGGATCTGGACTCGAACGGCGGCGTCTCTTTGGCCGAGGTGCGCGAGCAGCGCGCGAATATCTTCGCCATGTTCGACGAGAACAGCGACGGCAAGCTTTCGGCGACCGAGATCGCCGGGATGGACGAGCACAAGCAGTTGCAGCGCGAGGCGGGCATGGGGCCGGGCCGCAACCGGCCGGAGGGCATGAACGGCTCGATGGGTAAGGGCAAAGGCATGGGTCGCGGCGGGCAGATGGGTCATCAGGGCGGGTTAGACCGGTCGGCCGCCGAGGAGATGCGCGGCCTTGATGCCAATCGCGACGGCATCATCACGACAGCGGAATTCGTCAATGGCTCGGCCAACTGGTTCCGGATGCGCGACCGCAACGGCGATAATGTGCTGACGACGGCGGATTTCGGCCCTCCGCGCGGGTAATCCCCACGCGAGAATTTGCCGGCAAGGTGCAACACCCCGTGACAGCGACCCGATTCTGCGCGATTCTGCTCCAAAATAGTCATGAGGGAGCAGTCTCATGTGGATCAAATCGGTTCTTACGGCGGGCGTTGCCGCCCTTGCCCTGGCGGGGTGTGGCGGGGATAGCGGCCCGCGAACGGGTCAGATGATGGCCCCGGCGCATCTGAGTGCGTCGAACTATCGTGCCTTCGGTGTGCCTTCGCATTTCGGCGATACCGATCCACACGAATGGGAAGGGCTGACCCCCGCCCACTACCCGGTGCATGGCATCGATGCCGCGCGTTATCAGGGTCGCATCAACTGGCCCGAGGCCAATGCCGCCGGGGTGAACTTTGCCTGGCTCAAGGCGACCGAGGGCGGCGACTGGGTCGATCCGGGCTTCCAGCTGAACGCGCAGGCCGCGCGGGCGGCGGGTGTGCCGGTGGGCGGCTATCACTTCTACTATTTCTGCCGCTCGCCCGAAGAGCAGGCAAACTGGTACATCCGCAACGTGCCGCGCGTGGCGGGCGACTTGCCCCCCGTTCTGGATATCGAGTGGAACCACCAGTCGCGCACCTGCAAGCGCACCCCCTCGCCCGCAACCGTTCAGGCCGAGATGCGACGCTTCCTCGAGATCGTGACGCAGCACTACGGTGCGCGCCCGGTGATCTACACCACGCCAGATTTCTACGAGGAAAACGCCCTCGGCTCGTTGGACGGCTACGAGTTCTGGCTGCGCTCGGTCGCAGCGCATCCCACTGAGCGTTACCCCGGCGAGCAGTGGTCGTTCTGGCAATATACCGGCACCGGGGTCGTGCCGGGTGTAGGCGGCACGGTCGATATCAACACCTTCGCGGGGTCGCCCGAAGCCTGGATGAACTGGCTGGCCACCCGGCGCCTTTGATCAACGCCAAGCGCGAGGGTTGCCCCTCGCGCTTGCGGCGCTGCACGCAGCGCCAGGCCCGTGAGTAGCAGGCCTTAACCGTCCACGCGGATACGCGCGTTGGCAGGGTCGTGTGGGCTATCCTCGGTCACCACGGCATCCCATTCCATGAGCTGGATCTTGACCTTGAGCCTGGTTCCCGGCTCGGCCAGATCGGGGCGCACATAGCCCATGCCGATCTGCTTGCCGAAGGCCACTGACCAACCGCCCGAGGTCAGGCGCCCGACCTTTTCGCCATTGAGCAAGATCGCCTCCTTGCCCCACGGATCGGTATCGGCAGGTCCGTCGATCAGCAGGGTGACGCATTTCGAACGGATGCCGAGGTCGAGCATCGCCTGCTTGCCGCGGAAGTCCTTCTCGAGATCGACGAAGCGGTCCAAACCGGCCTCAAGCGGCGTCGCGTCGCGGCCAAGTTCGGTGCCAAAGGCGCGGTAGGATTTCTCCTGGCGCAGCCAGTTCTGGGCGCGCGCACCAACGGGCTTGAGGCCATGCTTCTGCCCCACGGACCAGATCAGATCCCACAGGTAGCGCCCCATCTCGATGGGGTGGTGCAATTCCCAGCCCAGTTCGCCCGTATAGGCCACGCGTACCGCGCGCACCGGGCACATACCCAGTTCAATGTCGCGATAGCTCAGCCAGGGGAACCGCTTGTTCGACAGCACCGTCTCCGGGTAGGCGTCCTTGACGATCTCATTCAGGATCGCACGCGCATTCGGCCCGGCCAGCGCGAACACGCCCCATTGGGTCGTGATGTCGTGGCAATCGACATAATCGCCGCCCGCCGCGCGGAAATTCTCGATGGATTTGAGCAGGAAATCCGCGTCATAGGCGGTCCAGGCACCGGCCGAGATCAGGTAGTACTCGTCCTCTTTCAGGCGCACGATCGTATATTCAGTGCGCGTGGTGCCCGCATCCGTCAGCGCATAGGTCAGGTTGATGCGCCCGACCTTCGGCAGCTTGTTGCAGGTGAAGTGATCGAGGAAAGCGGTCGCACCGGGGCCGCGCACGAGATGCTTGGTAAAGGCTGTCGCGTCGATGATGCCCGCAGTCTCGCGGACCGCCTCGGCCTCGGACCTGGCATATTGCCACCACGCACCCCGGCGGAAGCTGCGCGAGTTGTGATCGAAATCGGCCGGAGCATCGAGCGGACCGTAATAGTTCGGACGCTCCCAGCCGTTCACCTGCCCCATCTGCGCACCAAGGGCGAGCTGGCGGTCATAGTTGGGTGCGGTGCGCAGCGGGCGGCAGGCTTCGCGCTCTTCGTCCGGGTGGTGCAGGATGAAGACGTGCTCGTAGCATTCCTCGTTCTTGCGCGCCGCGTATTCGGTGGTCATCCAGTTGCCGTACCGCTTGGGGTCCAGCGACGCCATGTCGATCTCGGCCTCGCCCTCGACCATCATCTGCGCAAGGTAATAGCCGGTGCCGCCCGCGGCGGTGATGCCAAAACTGAAACCCTCGGCCAGCCACATGTTGCGCAGCCCCGGCGCCGGACCGACCAGCGGGTTGCCATCGGGGGTGTAGCAGATCGGGCCGTTGAAATCGTCCTTCAGGCCCACCGTTTCCGAGGTCGGGATGCGGTGGATCATCGACATGTATTCCTCTTCGATCCGCTCAAGATCGAGCGGGAAGAGATCGGCGCGGAAGGTCTGCGGCACGTCGTACAGGAATCGTGCGGGGGCGCCGCGCTCATAGGGGCCAAGGATCCAGCCGCCACGCTCTTCGCGCACGTACCACTTGGCGTCAGCATCGCGCAGCACCGGGTGCTCGGGGTTGCCCGCCGCGCGCCAGGCCTGAAGGGCCGGATCGGGCTCGGTCACGATAAACTGGTGTTCGACCGGAATCGCGGGGATCTTGATACCCAGAAGGCGCGCGGTGCGCTGCGCGTGGTTGCCCGTCGCGGTCACGACATGCTCGGCATGGACGTCGATCAACTCGCCCGATCCAACCAGATTGCCACCCTTCTCGATCATCTTTTCCAGCGTCACCACCCATTCGCTGCCGGTCCAGCGATAGGCATTCACTTGCAGCTTGCGCACGATATCGACGCCACGCTGACGCGCGCCCTTGGCCATCGCCTGCGTCACGTCGGCGGGGTTGATATAGCCGTCCTGCGGGTGGAACAGGGCCCCCTTCAGGTCTTCGGTACGCACGAGCGGCCAGCGCTCCTTGATCTGCGCGGGGGTCAGAAACTCGTGATATACCTCGGCGGTTTCGGCCACCGAGGAATAGAGCATGTATTCGTCCATGCGCTCCTGCGTCTGCGCCATACGCAGGTTGCCGCAGATCGAGAAGCCCGCGTTCAGTCCGGTTTCCGCCTCCAGCGTCTTGTAGAGATCGACTGAGTACTTGTGGATATGCGTTGTCGCATAGCTCATGTTGAACAGCGGCAGCAGACCAGCCGCGTGCCAGGTCGAACCCGAGGTCAGTTCGTCACGTTCGACCAGCATGGTCTCCCATCCCGCCTTCGCAAGATGATAGGCGACCGAGCAACCGACGGCACCGCCGCCGACGACCAAAGCTTTGACATGGGTTTTCATGGGGCGACTCCGCAGATGGCTTTTATCCGTTGTGCCAGAGTGACAGACCCACGGGCAAACGCGCCCGACATTTGCGGGCAAAAAGCGACATGCGGGGAAAACGAAGTCGTCGTTGATGCACTTCGCCGGCGGGCCAGCGTCAGGGAAGGCGCCAGATCTCGACCATCACACTCCTGCCCTGACGCGGGTCGATCCGGTCCGGCACACGGACGGCGCGGCTTTGCTCAAGAATAGCGGCGGGCTGCGGTGGAGCGCCCGCCTCGGCATCCTCTGTTACGCGCAACTGAACGACACGCGCGGCGGGAACAAGCGCAGGGCCAAGCGGCGGCGGGCGCTTGACCGGCCAGTCAGGCTCCAGCAGCGCAAGGCTGCCCATCAGCCAACCGGCACCGGTCAGCCGTTCGATCCCCGGATCGGCGGTTTCGGCGAGAATGGCCGAAATCTCAGCGCGCAGCGGCGTAAAATCATAGCTCAGCCGCGAGGGCTTCAACCCGAAGACCACGAAGATCCCGATCGTCACCGCGACGCCGACAACCCCTACCGCCACGGCAATCACCCGGCCCGCGCGGCGGGGCCCGGCCTCAAGCGCCCAAAGCATCAACCCGAGCGCGCCGGGCATCGCCACTAGGCACAAACCGCGCAAGCGCCAGATAGGCAAGCATATAGCCCAGCCACAGGCAGGCGTTCTTGGCAATCGCCAGCGCCGCAATATTCACACCGATCAGCTTGAAGGTCAGGAGTTGCAGCCAGTTGAATAGCGGCAACTGGGGCCCGTAGCCCCAGTGAAACTCCTGCGCGCGCATGACAAGTTCGGCCTCGTCAAGTTGCAGGCCCGTGCCAATCCAGATCCGCAGCGTAACCTGCAGCGCGAAATAGGCTGCAAGGACAAGCGCCAGGGTCAAACTCTCTTGGCGCATGTCCTTGGTCCTTCGCGTCAGATCATCCCGGGTACCACCAGATCCGGCGGACGGTGGCCGTCCGCGAAGGTCTTGATGTTCACGATCACCTTCTCGCCCATCTCGGCGCGGCCTTCAACCGTGGCCGAACCCATGTGCGGCAGCAGCACGACATTGGGCAGCGTGCGCAGGTCGGGGTTCATCTCGGAGCCATGCTCGAACACATCGAGGCCCGCCCCGGCGATCTCGCCTGCCTTCAGGCCGCGCACCAGCGCGTTCTCGTCGATGACCTCGCCACGCGAGGTGTTCACCACCACCGCCGTGGGCTTGAGCATCTTCAGACGCCGCGCGTTGAGCAGGTGGAAGGTCGAGGGCGTATGCGGGCAGTTGACCGAGATCACGTCCATCCGGGCAACCATCTGATCGATGCTGTCCCAGTAGGTTGCCTCCAGCTCCTCCTCAATCTCGGGGCGCAGGCGGCGGCGGTTGTGATAGTGGATCTGCATCCCGAAAGCCTTGGCGCGGCGGGCAACGGCCTGACCGATTCGCCCCATCCCCAGGATACCAAGACGCTTGCCGCCGATGCGCCCGCCCAGGAAGGCGGTGGGCGACCAGCCAGCCCATTCGCCGGCCTGCATTACGGCCAGCCCCTCGGGGATGCGGCGGGTCACGCCCAGCATCAGCGCCATCACCATATCGGCGGTGTCTTCGGTCACCACGCCGGGCGTGTTGGACACCAGAACCCCGCGCTGGCGCGCCGAGGCGACGTCGATATGGTCCACGCCCGCTCCAAAGTTGGCGATCAGGCGCAGCCGTTCTCCGGCGCGCGCAAGCATGTTGGCATCAATATGATCGGTCAGCGTCGGCACGAGAACATCCGCGCGGGTCATCGCCTCGACCAGCTCTTCGCGGGCCATCGGCGTGTCGTCCTCACGCAGCTCGACATCGAACAACTCTTTCATCCGGGTCTCGACGACCTCGGGCAACCGTCGCGTCACGACAACACTCAGCCGCGGTGCGGGCATGGTTGGGCTCCTCTCTCTTCCAAACGCCTGTGCTTGGGTGCAAAGTGACCTCCAACGGGGCGAGACACAAGGCCTCGAGAGAGCAGAAATGGCGTTTTTTATCGTGTTAGCGCAATTTTCTTGCGCGGGCGATTTTTCAGGACGCCTGACGGCGTGCTTTTTGGGCGGAACGGAAATGCAGGCGATCTGGAGAAGAAGCTTTTACGGCTTGGTGTTGGTTTCCCTGATGACGACCGGGCCGGTCGCAGCGCAGGAAGAGGACGAAACGCCCCCTGACGCGCTGGCCGTGGCACAGGCTGTCGCGAACCAGAACGGACGCGGTCCGGTGACCAACCTGCCGGTTCCGCGCTTCGTCTCGCTGAAAAGCTCCGAGGGCAACGCCCGGCGCGGCCCCTCGCTTGGCCACCGCATCGACTGGGTCTTCACCCATGAAGGGATGCCGCTGCGCGTTACCGCCGAATTCAGCAACTGGCGCCGCGTCGAAGATCGCGATGGCGCGGGCGGCTGGATCCACTATTCGCTGCTGTCGGGCGTGCGCTC
Source organism: Sedimentimonas flavescens (assembly GCF_019264375.1). Lineage (GTDB taxonomy): Bacteria > Pseudomonadota > Alphaproteobacteria > Rhodobacterales > Rhodobacteraceae > Rhodobacter > Rhodobacter flavescens. The sequence continues at coordinate 214,772 of NZ_JAHVAI010000001.1, forward strand.
TGTCATCGTCGAGGAAGATCAGACCAACCTGCACGCCCGCCCCGACGAGAAATCTGCGGTCGTGGCGCGGGCCGAGGCAGGCGCCATCGCGCGGCTTGGCGACTGCAATCGCAATTGGTGCGAGATCAGCGCCGAGAATGCCGATGGCTGGGTGCCCAAGACCGCGATTTGGGGGGTTGCCCCGGATGAGTTGCGCGACTAACCGAACCGCAGACCTCAGGCGGAGCCGGGACTGCCCCGGATACAGACAATGTCCTATAACGACGCTCAGACACGGCTGAACCTGTCCGCGGGGCTTGCCTCGGTCTCGGTGGCGGTTGTTCTGGTGGGCATGAAGCTCTGGGCGCTTTGGGCAACGGGGGCGCTGTCGATCGCCGCTTCGCTGGCCGATTCCGCGATGGATCTGCTGATCTCGGGCGCGGGCCTGGGGGCGATCATCTATGCCGCGCGGCCGGCCGATGACGATCATGCCTTCGGCCATTCCTCTGTCGAAGATCTGGCCTCGCTTGGGCAGGCGCTGTTCGTCAGCGTCTCGGCTATCGCCATTGCCATTGCGGCGGGCGGGCGGCTGCTTTCACAAGAGCCACAGGCGCTGGCGGCCGAAGGAGCGGGCATCCTGGTCATGGCGCTGTCCGCGACGCTGACGCTGGGGCTGGTCGCCTGGCAGGCCCGCGTGGCGCGCAAGACCGGAAACAAGGTCGTTGCCGCCGACATGCTGCATTATGTGGGCGATCTGCTGCCCACGATCGGCGCGATTCTGGCGCTGTGGCTGTCGTCGCGCTTCGGTTGGGCGAAGGTGGACAGCATTGTCGCGCTGATCGCGGCGGCAATCATGCTGCGCGGCGCCGGGCAGATCGGCGTTTCCGCTTGGCACGCCCTGATGGACCGCGCCGCCCCGCAGGAGATCATCGACCGCATCGCCGGGATCGCCCGGACCTGGCCGGGCGTCATGGGCTTTCATGACCTCAAGACCCGCACCGCAGGCGCCAAGATTTTCGTGCAACTGCATATCGAACTCGATGGCGCGCAGTCGCTCGACGCCGCGCATGAGATCGCCGCCAGCCTCAAGCGCACGATCATCGAGGCCTATCCGCAGGCCGAGGTCATCATCCACAAGGACGTCTGGCGCGGCTAGACGGGGGCCGAAGCCCCCGACACTCAGGCCGGTTCCAACAGGCCACGGCCCTTCAGCAGCGCCTCGACCCCCGGCATCTTGCCGCGAAACTCCAGATACAGCTCATCCGCCGGGCGCGAGCCGCCTGCCGACAGGATGAACTGCTCCAGCCGGTCGGCGGTGACCGGGTCGAACACGTCGCCCGCTTCCTCGAAGGCCGCGAAAGCGTCGGCGTCCATCACCTCGGACCACATATAGCTGTAATAGCCCGCCGAGTAGCCGTCGCCCGAGAAGACATGGGCGAAATGCGGCGTTGCGTGACGCATGCGGATCGCCTTGGGCAGGCCGATCGCGGCCAGAACCTCGTCCTGCTTGGCCATCGGATCGGAGGGCGCCGGGCCGTCGTGGAACTCCAGATCAACCAGCGCCGAGGCGACATATTCCACCGTCGCAAAGCCCTGATCGTAGGTCGAGGCCGCCAGCAACTTGTCGAGCAGCGCCTTCGGCATCGGCTCGCCGGTCTTCCAGTGCCGCGCGTGCTTTTCGAGAACGGCGGGAACCTCAAGCCAGTGCTCATACAACTGGCTCGGCAGTTCGACGAAATCGCGCGCGACCGAGGTGCCCGAGATGAACTGATAGGTCACATCCGAAAGCATCTGGTGCAGCGCATGGCCGAACTCGTGGAACAGCGTGCGCGCATCATCGTAGCTGAGCAGCGCGGGCGCGCCCTTGGTGAAATTGCACACGTTGACGACGATGGGCGCGGTCTCGCCGCCCAGCTTCTTCTGGCTGCGCATCGCCGAGCACCAGGCCCCCGAACGCTTCGAGGCACGCGCGAAGTAGTCGCCCAGGAAAACCGCGACATGCTTGCCCTTGCGGGTGACCTCCCAGCCGCGCACATCGGGGTGGTAGAACGGCCCGTCGATCTCGCGGAACTCCAGCCCGAAGAGGCGACTTGCCGTGTCGAAGGCCGCGCCGATCATCGCATCGAGCGACAGATAGGGCTTGAGCGCGGCCTCATCGAAATCATGTTCGGCCACGCGGCGCTTTTCGGAATAATAGCGCCAGTCCCAGGCCTCCAGATCGGTGTTAATTCCATCTGCGTGCATCATCGCGGTCAGGGTGGCTGCATCGGCCTCGGCCTTGGCCGTGGCGGGCGCCCAGACCCGCATCAGCAGATCGCGCACCTGATCGGGCGTCTTCGCCATCTCGGTATCGAGCTTGAATGCGGCGAAATTCGCGAAGCCCAGAAGGTGCGCGCGTTCCTCGCGCAGACGCAGGATCTCGGCGGCATTCTCACGGTTGTCGGTCTCGCCGCCGTTGGCGCCGCGCGCGACCCAGGCCTCATAGGCGATCTCGCGCAGATCGCGGCGGGGCGAGAATTGCAGGAAGGGCACGATCAGCGAGCGATTGAGCGTCAGCACCGGCCCGTCCTGCCCCCGCTCTTGCCCGGCAGCATGGGCGGCGGCCACGACGAATTCGGGCAGGCCCTCAAGATCCGCTTCAGTGAGCGGGCGGAACCAGTCACGCTCATCGGCCAGAAGGTTCTGGCTAAAGGCGGTGGAGAGCACCGCGAGGCGCTCCTTGATCGCGGCCATGCGGTTGGCGGCTTCGCCATCCAGCGCGGCCCCGGCACGCACGAACATCTGGTGATACAGCTCCAGCACGCGAGCCTGCTCGGGCGCCAGCCCCAGCCCCTCGCGCCCCTGCCAGAGCGTGTCGATGCGCTCAAACAGCGCCCGGTTCATCGTTACTTCCGAGGAGAACGCCGCCATTTTCGGCGCCAGATCGCGCATCAGCGCCTCGCGCGCGGGCGTGCTGTCGGCCCCGGAGAGGTTGTAGAACACACCCGCGACCCGGTCGAGCAGCGCCTCGGCACCCTCCATCGCCTCGATCGTGTTGGCGAAACTGGGGGCCTCCGGGTTGTCCGAGATCGCGCGGATATTGGCGCGGGCCTCGGTCAGCGCGGCCTCGAAGGCGGGCGCAAAATCATCGTCTTGCAGCGCGCCGAAGGGCGGAAGCGAGAAAGGGCCGGTCCAGTCGGACAAAAGCGGATTGGTCATCGCAAGATCTCCTTTGGGCACAAGCTAGGGTGCCACGCGGGGAATAGGAAGGGGGGCCGCGCCGGCGCTAGTGCCGCGCGCCGCAAACTGCGCAATCGCTGCGCCGTTTCACGCCGATCTGCCGGTTTTCACCCCAGAGCGCATCGTAGATCATCAGCCGCCCGCGCGCGCTGGCGCCCGCGCCGACGATCTCCTTGATTGCCTCGGCGGCCATCATCGCGCCCACGACGCCCGGCAGCGCGCCGACCACCCCGGCCTCGGCGCAGGAGGGCGCAAGACCGGGCGCCGGGGCCTGCGGAAAGACGCAGGCATAGCACGGTGCGTCACGCGCCGGATCGTAGAGCGACAGCTGCCCTTCCCATTGCGCAATCGCGCCCGAGATCAGCGGCTTGCCCACCGCCACACACGCCGCATTGACCAAATAGCGCGTGTCGAAATTATCCGTCCCGTCCAGCACAAGGTCATATTCGGCGATCAGTTCAGCCGCGTCCCCTTCGCTTAGGCGGCGATTATAGGGCCGCACCTCGATGAACGGGTTGAGCGCCTGCATCGCCGCCTGCGCGGAAAACACCTTGGGCTTGCCGATATCGGCGTCGCGGTGGATTACCTGCCGCTGCAGGTTCGAGTTCGAAACCTCGTCATCATCGACCACGCCAATCGTGCCCACCCCCGCCGCAGCAAGGTAGAGGAGCACCGGCGAGCCAAGCCCCCCTGCCCCGACAACCAGAACCTTGGCATTGCGCAGCTTCTTCTGTCCGGGGCCGCCGATCTCGCGCAGCATGATGTGGCGCGCGTAGCGGTCAAGCTCGGCCTCGGCGAAGCTGCTCTTGGGAGTGGTGGTCTCGGGTGCAATGGGACGGGCGCGGGCCTTCAGCCGCCGCAAGCCCCAGGCATAGGCCAGCACCACTGCGGCCACTCCGCCAAGCCCAAGCCAGGCGGCCAGGCTGCCACCTACGGCCATGCGCAACGGATGCCCGCCCGGCAGCGCCAGATGCGCAAGCGTAAAGGCGCCCCAGAGGATACCCAGCATCAGCACGATCAGCCGCCCCGGCGCCCGCAGCACGAGCCCAAGCGCCACCACACCGACCAGAAGCCAAAGCCCGATCATATCTCAGCCCTTGCCGGTCGAGCCGAACCCGCCCTGCCCCCGCACGGTATCGCCAAGCGCCCCCACCACCTCGTAGCGGGCCTGAACGACCGGGGCGATGACGGCCTGCGCGATGCGCTCGCCATGCTGGACGATATAGGGCTCGGCCCCGAGGTTGATCAGCAGCACGCCAAGCGGGCCGCGATAGTCGCTGTCGATAGTGCCGGGAGTATTGGGCAGGCTGATGCCATGTTTGAAGGCAAGGCCCGAGCGCGGCCGGATCTGCATCTCAAACCCTTCGGGGATCTCGACGCGCAGGCCCGTCGGGATGATCGCGCGCTGCATCGGGTAAAGGGTGAATCCCGCCGCACGATCCTCGGGCATCAGGTTGGCGCGGATATCGGCGCCGGCGGCGCCGTGGGTTTCATACGATGGCAGCGCGATCGCCAGATCGGCCCAATCCTCGCGCAATACCCGGATGATCGGTGCGCTCATGTCATTCCCCCTCGGTCAGGGCCGTGGCGATGCGCGCGGCAAGCTGGCGCGCGACTGCGTCCTTGCCCATGCGCGGCCAATGCTCGGCCCCCTGCGCATCGAGGATGATCACGGCGTTTTCGGTGCCGCCCATGATGCCGGTGGCGGGGCTGACGTCATTCGCCACGATCCAGTCGCAGCCCTTGCGGGCGCGCTTGGCGCTGGCATGGGCCTCGACGTCATGGGTCTCGGCGGCAAAGCCCATGACAAGGCGCGGACGCCCCTTGGCCATCTGCGAGACGGTGGCGAGAATGTCAGGGTTCTCGGCGAATTCCAGCGCGGGGGCGCGGCCCGAGCCATCCTTCTTCATCTTCTGACCGGTGGCGTTGGCCACGCGCCAGTCGGCCACGGCGGCGGCAAAGATTGCGGCCTCGGCGGGCAGCGCGGCTTGCACGGCCTCCAGCATCTCGCGCGCGGTCTCGACGCGCACCACCTGAACGCCGGGCGGAGGCGGCACGCTTGCCGGCCCCGTCACGAAGGTCACCCGCGCGCCCAGATCGCGCAGTGCCGCGGCAAGCGCCGTCCCCTGCGCCCCCGAGGAGCGGTTGGCGATATAGCGCACCGGGTCGATCGGCTCATGCGTTGGGCCCGAGGTCACCAGCACATGGCGCCCGCTGAGCGGCCCGTCCGACAGCAGCGCGCGGATCGCGCCGAGGATCTCGTCGGGCTCCGACATCCGCCCCTCACCGAACTCGCCACAGGCCATCTCGCCCGCGTTCGGCCCAACAAAACGGACGCCATCGGCGGCAAGCGTGGCGCGGTTGCGCTGCGTTGCGGGGTGTTCCCACATGCGCACATTCATCGCAGGCGCAATCAGCACCGGCTTGTCGGTGGCCATCAGCAGTGTCGAGGCAAGGTCATTCGCAAGCCCGCCCGCCATCTTGCCCATCAGATCTGCCGTCGCCGGGGCAACCACCACCAGATCGGCCGCGCGCGACAGCTGGATATGCCCCATCTCGGCCTCGGTCGTCAGGTCGAACAGATCGCTATGCACCGGGTTCCCGGCCAGCGCCGCAATCGAGAGGGGTGTTACGAACTCGCCCCCCGCGCGGGTCAGCACCGGCACGACCGAGGCACCCTCGGCCCGCAGGCTGCGGATCAGCTCGGGCACCTTGATGGCCGCGATACCGCCGCCGATGATCAGAAGAATTCGCTTGCCAGCCAGCATTCCCGCCTCCGCGCTTTGGGACAGGTTTAGGTCGCGGGGGCGCTCGGCGCAAGCGCCGCGCCTATTGCCGGAACGCAGCGCAGGGATCTTCGCGCGGCGCGGGCGGCGTCACGATCCACCAGTCATAGGGTTGATCGGGGAAAAGACTCTCGCCCGGTTCGGCCTCAAGCTGGCCCAGGCTGCGCACGCGCACGCCCGGATTGGCCTGTGCAATCATGGCCGGAACGGCCCGGTCATTGCGCGCGTGCCCGGTGCCGGTGATCACCGCGACCGGCCCGCCGGTGGTCTTGAGCGCCCGCAGCGCGGTGCGCGCAAAGGCCCCATCGCGCAGCCGCTGCGCCGCGACCATTCCGGGCAGCATCTCGGGGGGCAGCGCATCGCAATGGTCGGCCTGCGCCTCGGCCTCAAGCTGCGCCTGAAGTTCCGGCGCATATGCCTGGTCCAGCCCATAGCGCGGCGCGTCAGGACCGAAGACGCGATCAAGCGGCTCCGACATCGCGCGGCGGACCTCGTCTCGCGGGAGCGCCGCACCGATGATCAGCGCATCGGGCGCGGCGGCGAAGATCGGTGCGTAGAGGGCGAAATCGGGCCAACCCGCCTCCTCCCAGCCAAGCGCCTTGCCAAGTGCTAGCGGATCGGCGCGCAGATCGGGCGTGACACGCGCGGCCTGATCGGGGCTCAGCATCTCGAAGACCAGCGCGCGCGGGCGCAGCGCGGCGACCGCCGTCGCCTGATTGTGGTGATGGGCTGCGTTGTCATGCACCTCGCCCAAGACCGCGATCTCGGGCGGATCGGCACTGAGGCGCGCGGGAAGATCGGCAGCAGCGATCTCCTCCGCCGAGGCGGGGGAGAGGGCAAGACAGACGAACAGGGCAACAAGTTTCTTCATGCGAAGAAACTTGCGACTTCCTCACCATGGGTTTCAAGGCTTTTGCGCATCTTGCCAAAGGCCTGCGCCTCCAGCTGACGGACGCGTTCCTTGGACAAACCCAGTTCCTGCCCAAGGCTTTCAAGGGTGCGCGGCTCTTCGATCAGGCGGCGCTCTGTGACGATATACCGCTCCCGGTCGGTCAGGCGATCCATCGCCTCTCCCAGCCAGCCACGCATCAGCGCGCCATCGTGAGAATCGACCACATCGGCCTCGGGGCTGGCGGTTTCATCCTCCAGCGCATCGACCCATTCGCGGCCTTCCTCATCGCTCGACTGCGGCGTGTTGAGCGAGAAGTCGGAGCCGGCAAGCCGCCCCTCCATCATCTCGACATCTGCCAGCGGCACGCCGATCAGCTCGGCCACGCGCAGGCGCATCTGCGCGCCATCGAGCGAAACGCCCCCGGCATCCGCCTCGCGCTCGACCTGGGCCTGAACGCGGCGCAGGTTGAAAAACAGCGCCTTTTGCGACGAGGTCGAGCCGGTCCGCACCATCGACCAGTTGCGCATCACGAACTCCTGAATCGAGGCCTTGATCCACCACACCGCATAGGTCGAGAAGCGCACCCCGCGATCAGGATCGAACTTGTCGGCAGCCTTCATCAGGCCAAGGCTCGCCTCCTGAATCAGATCGCTCATCGGGGCGCCGTAGCGGCGGAACTTGGAGGCCATCGAGATCGCCAGCCGCATATAGGCCATCACCAGGCGGTGCAGCGCGACCTCGTCGCGGTGATCGCGCCAGGCACGGGCCAGATTCGCCTCGGTCTCGGCGTCCAGATACTCCGCGCGCATCGCCTCGCGCGGCAGGCTTTCATCGGTCATTCCTTCGAGTGCCATGGCCAGTCTCCCGGGGTCTCCCAACCCACAATTGGCGTGCTCAGCGCTAACACTATGCGGAATGGTGGCGGGGTTGTCTTGCACTTTAGAATGATTCTCACAAAAAAATGTTCAGATGAAATGCAGGTTTCGGCCGCCGCACCTTGTTAACCTTTCATCAACCATGAGCCGGTAGCCCTGCTGGAAAGGGTTCCGGGGGCGGCACATGGTGGTCAAAACCTATACAGTCGCCTTCGAGGGCGTCGAAGCGCGGCTGGTCGAGGTGCAATGCGCGCTGGCGCCGGGGATGCCGGGTTTTGCCATCGTGGGCCTGCCCGACAAGGCGGTATCGGAGGCGCGCGAGCGGGTGCGCGCGGCGCTGGCCGCGCTGTCGATCGCGCTGCCGATGAAGAAGATCACGATCAACCTCTCGCCCGCCGACCTGCCCAAGGAGGGTTCGCATTTCGACCTGCCGCTGGCGCTGGCGGTGCTGGCAGCGACCGGCATCGTGCCGCCCGAAGAGGTCGAAACCGTCGTCTCGATTGGCGAGCTGTCGCTGGACGGCCGGCTGATCGCGGTCACCGGCGCGCTGCCAGCGGCGATGACCGCCGCCGCGCAGGATTGCGCCTTGATCTGCCCGAAGTCCTGCGGCGCCGAGGCCGCCTGGGTCGGCGCCGGGTCGGTGTTCGCGCCCTCCTCACTTGGCGAGGCGATCCGGCATTTGACGCAGGCCTCACCTTTGCCCCCCGCCACTCCGGGCGAAGTCGCCGTGGCAACGCAGCCCCGCGACCTACGCGACGTGAAGGGACAGGAACGCGCCAAGCGCGCGCTTGAGATTGCCGCCGCCGGGCGCCATCACCTGATGATGGTCGGCCCGCCCGGCGCGGGGAAGTCGATGCTGGCGGCGCGCCTGCCGGGGATCTTGCCGCCGCTCAGCCCCGCCGAGGCGCTGGAAACCTCGATGATCCATTCGCTTTCGGGGCTGCTGAGCGAGGGCGGCATTTCCCGCACCCGCCCCTATCGTGAGCCGCACCATACCGCCTCGATGGCTGCGATGATCGGCGGCGGGCGCGGCGCGCGGCCGGGCGAAGTGAGCCTTGCCCATAACGGCGTCCTTTTCATGGATGAATTCCCCGAGTTTCCCCGCGCCGTGCTGGAAACCCTGCGCCAGCCGATCGAGACGGGCGAGGTCGTCGTGGCCCGCGCCAACGCCCATATCCGCTACCCCTGCCGATTCCTGCTGGTCGCTGCCGCGAACCCCTGCCGTTGCGGCTATCTGGGCGATGCGGCGCGGGCCTGTGCCAAGGCGCCGCAATGTGGGGCCGATTATCTGGGCCGGGTGTCGGGGCCGCTCATGGACCGCTTCGATCTGCGGATCGAGGTACCGGCAGTGTCGTTCACCGATCTCGACCTGCCCTCGGCGGGCGAAAGCTCGGCCAGCGTTGCCGAGCGCGTGGCCCGCGCGCGGGCGGTGCAGGCCGCGCGCTTTGCCGATCACCCCAAGCTGCGCGTGAATGCCGAGGCCGATGGTGCGATCCTTGAGCAGATCGCCACCCCCGATGCCGAGGGGCGCGCGCTGCTGACCCGTGCGGCGGATCGCTTCGGGCTTTCGGCGCGCGCTTATCACCGGCTGTTGCGCACGGCGCGCACCATTGCCGATCTGGATGGATCGGAGGCGGTGCGCGCCCCGCACCTGGCCGAGGCGATCAGCTATCGGTTAAGCGCGGCCTGATCAGGCGCGCTTGGCCTCGATCACCTGCCAGATCTTCTCGGCGATATTAACGCCGTCGAAGCGCTCCAACTCCTGAATGCCGGTGGGCGAGGTCACGTTGATCTCGGTCAGCCATTCGCCGATCACGTCGATACCGACGAAGATCTGCCCCTTCTCGCGCAGGATCGGGCCGATGGCGGCGCAGATCTCAAGGTCGCGCTCGGTCAGGCCGACCTTCTCGGGGCGCCCGCCGACATGCATGTTTGAGCGCGTCTCGCCCTCGGCTGGCACACGGTTGATCGCGCCCACCGGCTCGCCGTTAACAAGGATGATGCGCTTGTCGCCCTTGACCACGGCAGGCACGTATTTCTGCGCGATCAGCGGCTCACGGTTGATGCCGGTGAACAACTCATGCAGCGAGGCCAGGTTGCGGTCGTTCGGGTCCAGCCGGAACACGCCCGCGCCGCCATTGCCGTAAAGCGGCTTGAGGATGATGTCGCCATGCCTGTGCTTAAAATCACGGATCGTTTGCAGATCGCGCGCGATCAGCGTGGGTGGCGTGAGCTCGGGGAAGTTCAGCACCAGCAGCTTTTCGGGGTAGTTGCGCACCCAGAACGGGTCGTTCACAACCAGCGTCTTGGGGTGGATGCGTTCGAGAACATGGGTCGTGGTGATATAGCCCATGTCGAAGGGCGGGTCCTGACGCAGCCAGACCACGTCGAAGGTGGACAGATCGACCTCAGTCTCTTCGCCCAAAGTGAAGTGATCGCCCTGCACACGGCGCACGGTCAGCGGCCAGCCGCGCGCGTACACACCGCCTTCGCGATAGGTCAGCTTGTCGGGCGTGTAGTAGAACAGCGAGTGCCCGCGCGCCTGTGCCTCTTCGGCAATGCGGAAGGTGCTGTCGGCGTTGATATTGATGGGCCCGATCGGGTCCATCTGGATTGCAACTTTCAAGGCCATGTCCGCCCCCTTTCGTTGCCCCCTTGATGCCCTGAGGTTTCGCCCGATGCAATCCGCGCTCAGTCCGCCTGCGCCGCATTCTCGATGACTGCGACGCGCCCCTGCGCGTCCACCAGCGCCAGATCGAAGCGGCTTTCCTCGGCCTGAATATGCCCAAGCGCCAGATATTCGTCGGCCGAGCGGAAAATCCGCGCGAGTTGGCGCGGCAGCAGATGCGTCGCCGCCACCTCATGTGTGCGCGAAAATTTGACCTCGACAAAGGCCAGTAGCGACCCGCGCCGTGCGATCAGATCGACCTCGCCGCCGTAGCGGCCGCGCCAGCGCCGTGCGACGATCTCGAACCCGGCCGCCTCGTAGTGGCGGGCCACCTGCTCTTCGGCGGCGGCGCCCGCATGATAGGAAAGCGCGCCGCTCATTCCTCCCGATCCAGCTTGAGCGCCGCCTGATAGACATCGCGCCGCGGCAGACCGAGCGCCTCGGCAACCTCACTCGCGGCGTCTTTCACGCTCATCCGGTCAAGGCGTTCGCGCAGCGCGACTTCGATATCCTCGGGTCCGGCCTGCGAGCCGCGCACCCGGTCCACCAGCACGACGATCTCGCCCTTCGGCGCATCGCCCGAGAACTGTTCGGCCAGATCGCCAAGGCTGTCGCGGCGGACCTCTTCGAAACGCTTGGTCAATTCGCGGCACACCGCGCCCTGCCGATCAGGGCCGAAAACCTCGACCATGTCGCGCAGCATGTCGCCGACGCGCTTGGGCGATTCATAAAACACAAGCGTTGCGGGGATGGCTGCGAACTCCTTGAGCCACTTGCGCCGCGCGCTTCCGGTATTGGGCGGGAAACCCGCAAACAGGAAACGGTCCGAGGGCAGCCCCGACACCGTCAGCGCGGCCAGCACCGCCGAAGGCCCCGGCGCGGCAAAGACCGGATGACCGGCCTCAATTGCGGCGCGGCCAAGCTGATAGCCGGGGTCCGCGACCAGCGGCGTGCCCGCCTCCGAGGCATAGGCGACCGTCTGCCCTTCCTCGAGCGCGCGCAGGATGCGCGGGCGCACCTGCGCGCCGTTGTGATCGTGATAGGCGATCAGCGGGCGATGGTTCAGAGCGATACCATGGATCTCCATCAGATGGCGCAGGGTGCGCGTATCCTCGGCCGCGATCACATCCGCCGAGGCCAGAATATCGAGAGCCCTCAGCGTGATGTCGCGCGCCGTTCCGATGGGCGTCGCGAGGAAATAGAGACCCGGCGCAAGCGGTTTCGCGCCACGTCCCATCGTGCCGCCCGGCGGGGTTTCGCCGGTACCGTGCAATTCGCTCATCGTCGCGCCTTTCGTATGCCGGGAAAGTTTACTTCACTTCGGGAAAAGCTTAGGGTTCGCCGGTGTTTACCCCCTGCTCCCGGATCAGAGGACGATTTCATGTTCGCCATTTTACGCAATGCCCGCAACCCTTTGCTGCGAATCGGAGTGGTGCTGTCGGCCCTTTTGCTGGCCGCGTGCCAACCGGGCGGCGGCAACACCGGACAGCGCATCGACACCTCGGCAGCGGTCCCCGTAGCACTACTGGTTCCAGGCGGATCGGGCCAGCCCGGAGATGAGACTCTGGCCCTTTCCTTGCAGCAGGCCGCGCAGCTGGCGATTGCCGACCTGCAGGGCGTCAAGATCGACCTGCGCGTCTACAACACCGGCGCGAGCCCCGCGCTGGCCGCGCAGATGGCCAACAAGGCGGTTGATGAAGGCGCCAAGATCATCCTCGGCCCGGTTTTCGCCGAATCCGCAAACTCGGTGGGCCTTGCGGTCGCGAACCGCAACGTGAACGTGCTGTCCTTCTCGAACAACGCAGATATCGCGGGGGGGAACGTCTTCGTCCTTGGCCAGACCTTCCAGAACACGGCCAATCGGCTTGCCAGCTATGCGGCCTCGCATGGCAAGCGCCGCATCCTGATCGTGAACGACCAGACCCCGGCGGGCGAAGTCGGCGCGCGGGCGATCCAGAACGCGATCTCGCGCTCGGGGGCGACCTTTGCGGGTAAGGCCTCGTATTCGTTCTCGCAACAGGGCGTAGCTTCGGCCGTACCGGGCATCGCAAGCCGTGTGAAGGCGGGCGATGTGGACGCGCTGTTCCTGACGGCCGATACCGCTGGCGCGCTGCCGATGCTGGCGCAATTGCTGCCCGATCAGGGCGTGAGCGCACAGCAGACCACCTTCATCGGCCTGACCCGTTGGGATATTCCGAACGCGACGCTGTCGATCCCCGGCCTGCAGGGCGGCTGGTTCGCCATGCCCGATCCGGGCCCGAACCTGCAGTTCCAATCCCGTTACCAGGCGACCTACGGCTCTGCGCCGCATCCGATCGCGGGCCTTGCCTATGACGGCGTGGCGGCCATCGGCGCGCTTGTGCGTTCGGGTCGCCCCGATGCGCTGACCCGTTCGGGCCTGACGCAGGGCGCGGGGTTTGTCGGCGTGAACGGCATCTTCCGCCTGCTGCCCGATGGCACGAACGAACGCGCGCTTTCCGTGGTCGAGATCCGCAACGGCCAGACCGTTGTGATCGAGGGCGCCCCGAGATCCTTCGGCGGCGCCGGTCTCTGACCCGGCGCTGTCTTCTGAACAAAGCCCCGCAGCAGGACATGGCGAACACGTGAACGATACGAACTATTTCCCCCCGGCTCCGGCCGGGGCGCCCCTGCTCCTGAACGATGCGGAGCTAGCCGATCAGCTTGATGAGACTCTGGTTGATGCACCGGACGAACGCGCGGTGCGCGCGGCCACCGTCCAGTTCCTGCAAAAGGCCCGCACCGAGGCGACGCACTGGATCGAGGAGGATTTTGCCACTCATCCCCGGACCGCGCGCGACACCATGCGCTATTACGCGCGCATGACGGACGGGCTGGTGAACGCCATCTTGCATGTCGCGACGACCCGCCTGCACCGACTGGGCAATCCAACCGATGCCGAAAAGCTGGCCGTGCTGGCGGTCGGGGGCTATGGCCGCGCCGAGATGGCCCCCGCCTCCGACGTCGATCTGCTGTTCCTGACGCCCTGGAAGATCACCCCCTGGGCCGAAAGCGTGATCGAGTCGATGCTCTACATGCTGTGGGATCTCAAGCTGAAGGTCGGCCACAGCTCGCGCACGATCGAGGATTGCGTCCGGCTGGGGCGCGAGGATTACACCATACGCACCGCGATGCTGGAACAGCGCTACCTCGGCGGCGACGCCGCGCTGGCAGAAGAGCTGACCGAGCGGCTGCGTGCAGATCTCTTCCGCGGCACGGGCGCCGAATTCACCGAGGCCAAGCTGGAGGAGCGCGATGCACGCCACCGCCGCCAGGGCGGCCAGCGCTACGTGCTTGAACCCAATGTGAAAGAAGGCAAGGGCGGGCTGCGCGACTTGCAGACGCTCTACTGGATCGCGAAGTATATCCACCATGTGAACCGCGCGGCGGACCTGGTGCCGCTCGGTGTCTTCACAGCCGACGAATACCAGCATTTCCGCGACGCCGAGGATTACCTCTGGGCGGTCCGCTGCCATCTGCACATGATCGCAGGGCGCGCGGCCGACCAGCTGACCTTCGACATGCAGGTCGAGGTGGCGCGCCGCATGGGCTATTCCGACACCGCCGGGCGCCGCGCGGTCGAGGTCTTCATGCAAGATTACTTCCGCCACGCCACCAAGGTGGGTGAAGTCACGCGCATCTTCCTGACCGCGCTCGAGGCGCAGCACGTCAAGCGCCCGCCGGTGCTCAAGCGGCTGTTCCGCCGTCGCCGCCCGCTCAAGGCGCCCTTCGTCGATGACAACGGGCGCATCAACGTGGCCGACAAGCGCGCCTTCCTGGCCGACCGGCTGAACCTGTTGCGCGTCTTCGAAGAGGGCCTGCGCACCGGGATGCTGATTCACCCCGACGCGATGCGTATTGTCAGCGCGAACCTGCATCTGATCGACGACGAACTGCGCGAGAACCGCGAGGCGCAGCGCATTTTCCTCGATCTGCTGCTGAAACACGGCAACCCCGAGCGCGCGCTGCGGCGGATGAACGAACTCGGCGTGCTGTCGGCCTTCATCCCCGAGTTCGAGCCGATCGTGGCGATGATGCAGTTCAACATGTACCACAGCTACACGGTGGACGAGCACACGATCCAGGTGGTCTCAACTCTTGCGCAGATCGAGCGCGAGGAGTTGATCGAAGAACTGCCGCTCTCGTCGCATATCCTCAAGGAAGGGGTGAACCGCCGCGTCCTTTACGTCGCGCTTTTGCTGCATGACATCGGCAAGGGCCGTCCCGAGGATCACTCGATCCTTGGCGCGCAGATCGCGCGCCGCGTGGCGCCGCGCCTGGGGCTGAATGCCGAGGAATGCGAGACGGTCGAATGGCTGATCCGCCACCACCTGCTGATGTCCGACGTGGCGCAAAAGCGTGACCTGTCCGACCCGCGCACGATTCGCGACTTCGCCAAGATGGTGAAGACGCGCAAGCGGCTCGACCTGCTGACGGTACTGACCGTGTGCGACATCCGCGGCGTCGGCCCGAACGTGTGGAACAACTGGAAGGCGACGCTGCTGCGCAGGCTCTACGCCGACTCGGCGCGCGCGCTTGAGCATGGGATGGAGGCCATCAATCGCGAGCAGCGCACCACTGACGCCAAGCGCGCGCTGCGCGAGGCGCTTGCCGACTGGGAGGCCAAGGAGCTGCGCACCGAGACGGCGCGCCATTACGATCCCTACTGGCAGGGCCTCTCGACCGAGACGCATATGGCCTTCGCCACGCTGCTGCGCGAACTCGGTGACAACGAGATTCGCATCGACCTGCACCCCGACCCCGACCATGATGCGACGCGCGCGGCCTTCGCGCTGGCCGACCATCCGGGCATCTTCTCACGTCTCGCCGGGGCGCTGGCACTGGTGGGGGCGAACGTCGTGGATGCGCGCACCTATACCTCGAAGGACGGCTATGCCACGGCGGTCTTCTGGATCCAGGACTCCGAGGGGCACCCTTACGAGTCCACCCGCCTGCCGCGTCTGCGCCAGATGATCGACAAGACGCTCAAGGGCGAGGTCGTGGCGCGCGACGCGCTCAAGGATCGCGACAAGATCAAGAAGCGCGAGCGCGAATTCACCTTCCCGACCCATATCACCTTCGACAACGAAGGCTCGGATATCTACACCATCGTCGAGGTGGACACCCGCGACCGGCCTGGCCTGCTTTATGACCTGACGCGGGCGCTGGCGACCTCGAACATCTACATAGCCAGCGCAGTGATCGCGACCTATGGCGCGCAGGTGGTCGATACATTCTACGTCAAGGACATGTTCGGCCTGAAACTGCACGCCAAGGGCAAGCAGGAGGCGCTTGAAAAGCGCCTGCGCGATGCGATCGTGTCGGGCGCCAAAAGGGCCGGAAACTGATGCAGCCCGTTCGCTTGGTGCGCGGTTTCCTGACGGTCGGCCTGTGGACCTTCGCAAGCCGCCTGCTGGGGTTCGCGCGCGACATGATGATGGCCGCCTATCTGGGCGCGGGCCCTGTGGCCGAGGCCTTCATGGTCGCCTTCTCGCTGCCCAACATGTTTCGCCGCTTCTTCGCCGAGGGGGCCTTCAACATGGCCTTCGTGCCGATGTTCGCCAAGCGGCTGGAGGCGGGCGACGATCCGCAGGGCTTTGCGCGCGACGCCTTCAAGGGGCTGTCTGCGGTGCTTGTGGTCTTCACCCTGATCGGAACCTTGGCGATGCCCTGGCTCGTCTGGGCGATGGCTGCGGGTTTTGCAGGCGATGCGCGCTTTGATCTGGCGGTGCTTTATGGCCAGATCGGGTTTTCCTACATCCTGTTCATCTCGCTCGTCGCGCTGCTCTCGGGTGTGTTGAACGCATTCGGTCGTTTCACCGAGGCCTCGCTGGTGCCGGTGCTGATGAACCTGATGTTCATCGCCGCGATGTGGCTGGCTTCGGTCTTCGGCTGGGACATGGGCCTGACGCTTGCCTGGACCGTGCCGCTGACCGGGATCGCGCAGTTCAGCTGGACATGGTTCTCAGCGCATCGGCTGGGCTACACGCTGCTGCCTGGCCGCCCGCGCATGACGCCCGAGCTTAAGCGCCTTTTGATCATCGCCGGGCCTGCGGTGCTAGCTGGCGGTGTCGTGCAGATCAACCTGCTGGTCGGGCGGCAGGTGGCCTCGTTCACCGAAGGGGCCGTGGCGTGGCTGAGCTATGCCGACCGGCTTTACCAGCTGCCGCTTGGGGTCGTGGGCATCGCCATCGGCACTGTGCTGCTGCCCACCCTGTCGCGGCAGCTGCGCGCGGGCGATGATGCCGCCGGGCGCGAGAGCTTTTCGCGCGGGGCCGAGTTTGCGCTGTTTTTGACCCTGCCCGCCGCGGTCGCGCTGGTGGTGATCGCCGAGCCGCTGATCTCGGTGCTCTATGATCGCGGGGTCTGGACCGATCAGGACACCTGGGCGACCTCGGTCGCGCTGGCGGCCTATGGGCTGGGTCTGCCCGCTTTTGTGCTGCAAAAAGTGGTCCAGCCGCTGTTCTATGCGCGCGAGGATACGCGGCGGCCGTTCTATTACGCCGTTGCCTCGATGATCGTGAACGCGGGCTTTGCCGTGGGGATGATGCCCGTGATGGGCTTCATGGCGGCGGCGCTGGCCACCACGGTTTCCGGCTGGGTGATGCTTGCCCAACTGTGGTGGGGCGCGCGCAGCATGGGTGCGGCCGCCCGACCCGATGCGCGTTTCTGGGCGCGGCTGTGGCGCATCGCGCTCGCCTCGGCGTTGATGGGGGTGGTGCTGTGGCTGGCGGCGCAGGGGCTTGCGCCGATGCTGGCCAAGGGCGGTGCGCGCTGGCTGGCCCTGGCGCTGCTCTGCGGATCGGGGATTGTCGTTTACTTCGGCGCAGGCGCGCTGCTTGGCGCCTACAGCCCTGGCGATCTCAAGCGAAACCTGCGGCGGCGGCGCGGCTGATCAGCGCCGCCGGATGATCGCAAGCGTGTGGCGCCAGCCGCCCGGCGCGACGACAAAGCTCAGCCCGAAGCCTGCCACGAAGCCCGCCAGATCGGCGACCCAGTCTGGGCGCCCGCCGAAGATCAAACCGAAGATCAGCTGGATCGCCATCAGCATGCCGATCAGCGAAAACGCCCGCGCCCGGTTCGAGTTGGTCTGCCCCAGACGCAGCCAGAGGATCCAGGTGAAGGCGCCGATCAGCCCGTAGGCGCCGGGATAGGCCCCGTAGATCGCGACATCGGCGAAGGGCATCATCGCATAGACCAGCGCCCCGAAGATCACCGATCCCAGAAACACCGTCGCCACCGCGAGGCCCGAGAAGACCTCACCCACCATCTTGCCAAGCGCGAGGATGAACACGAGCGCCATGAGCGCATGGGTGACCGTGCCATGTACGAAGGCATAGGTGGCCACGCGGATCAGGTGATGCGGCGGGTAGACACCCTGCTCGACCATGGCGCGCGCGATGCCCGGATCGAAGGCGAAGCGTTGCAGCGCATCCATGCGCCATCCCGCCGCCAATGGGCCCATCAAGCCGGATTGGCCGAGGCCGAAGGCCAACTCGCCCAATATGATTGGCGCGGCAAGCAGCCAGACCACCGGCGGCAGCGGGTTGATGGGATGTTCGTCGTAACCTTCGCGCATTGGCCTGCTCCGTTTCGACGGGGTCCGGTTGACGCCCCGCGCGCTTTAGCGATAAGCCCTCGGCAAGAGTTTTTCCAGCCTGCCCGCAGGAGCCGTCCATGACCGACCAGCCCGCCGATCTCAACGCCAAGTTCCAAAAGCGCATTTTCTCGGGCATCCAGCCCTCGGGGAACCTGACGCTCGGCAACTACCTCGGCGCGCTCAAGCGCTTCGTGCAAAAGCAGGACGAGGGGATCGAGACGATCTACTGCCTCGTCGATCTGCACGCGATCACCGTCTGGCAGGACCCCGAGGCGCTGCGTCGCCAGACCCGCGAGGCGGCGGCTGCCTTCATCGCGGCGGGGATCGACCCGGCGCGCTCGATCCTGTTCAACCAGAGCCAGGTCTCGGCCCATGCCGAGATGGGGTGGCTATTGAACTGCGTGGCGCGGATGGGCTGGATGAACCGCATGACGCAGTGGAAGGACAAGGCTGGCAAGAACGCCGAAAAGCAATCGCTCGGCCTCTTCGCTTACCCCACGCTGATGGCCGCCGACATCTTGCTGTATCACGCGACCATGGTGCCCGTGGGCGAGGACCAGAAGCAGCATGTCGAGCTGACCCGCGACATCGCAGCCAAGTTCAACCATGACTACAAGGTCGATTTCTTCCCCTCGCCCGCGCCGCTGATCGAAGGGGCCGCGACCCGCGTCATGAGCCTGCGTGATGGCTCGAAGAAGATGTCGAAATCCGACCCGTCGGACGCGAGCCGCATCAACATGACGGACGACGCCGATACGATCGCCAAGAAGTTCCGCAAGGCCGTGACCGATCCCGAGCCGCTGCCCGAGACGCTGGAAGGGCTGGAAGGCCGCGCCGAGGCGCGCAACCTCGTCAATGTCTATGCGGCGTTGGCCGATATCTCGCCCGAGCAGGTGATCGCCGAGTTCGGCGGCAAGGGCTTTGGCACCTTCAAGCCCGCGCTGGCCGATCTGGCGGTGTCGAAGCTGGAGCCGATCTCGACCGAGATGAGCCGCCTGATGGCGGACCCGGCCGAGATCGACCGTATCCTGGGTGTGGGCGCCGAGAAGGCCGATGCAATCGCGCAGCCGATCCTGGCCAAGACGCTCGATATCATGGGGATGATCCGCTCGCGGTGAGGGTAGCGGCGGGGGTTTTGCACCCCCGCGCCCCCGCAAGGTATTTTCACCAAGAAGAAGTGGCGGCCTTGGCCTCGGCGCGCGGATAGAGGCGGGCCATTGTGAGCCCGCGCGTCGCGTTGAGCACCATGAGCGCGGCCCAGAGGCCATGGTTGCCGAATGCGGGCAGCAGGAATGCCAGCGCGGCGACATAGACCGCCACCGATGCAAGCATGGCGTTGCGCATCTCACGCGTCAGCGTGGCACCGATGAAGATCCCGTCGAACATCCAGCTTGCGATGCCGATGAGCGGCGCGACGGCCAACCAGGGCAGGTACTGCCGGGCGGTCTCGCGCACTTCGGGCGCCGTCGTCATCGTGTCGATGATCGCGGGGCCCGCGAGCAGGAAGGCAAGACCAAGCAGCGCCGCGCCACCCGCGCCCCATTGCGAGCTGACCACCGCCGCCCGGCGCAGGCGTGTGGGAGAGCGCGCGCCGACCGCCTGCCCCACAAGGCTTTCGGCGGCGAAGGCAAAGCCATCCAGCGCATAGGCGGTGATCCCGAGGAATTGCAGCAGCACCTGATTGGCGGCGAGTTTCACATCCCCCTGCCCCGCGCCGAGGAACAGGAAGGCGGTGAAGGAGCCTTGCAGCAGAACCGAGCGGATCATGATGTCGGTGTTGACCCGCGCCATCTGCGTCAGGCGGGCCCGGTCGAATATCGCCCCGGCGCGCCACAGGCCGCCCGCGAAGGCCTCACGCGCGAGCCAGAGCGCCAGCAGCACGCCCGACCATTCCGCAATCAACGTCGCCGCAGCCACGCCTTTCACGCCCAACCCGAGCCCCAGTACGAACCACAGATCCAGCGCCACGTTCAGCCCGTTCATCCAGAGCTGGAGCACCAGCACGGCCCGGGTGCGTTCGAGCGCGATCAGCCAGCCGGTAAAGGCGTAGAGCGAGATGGTCGCGGGGGCGCCCCAGATCCGCAGGCCGAGGTAGTCGCGGGCGAGCTGTTCGACCTCGGGGCTGGCGGGGGCGATCTGGAAGGCAAGCGAGAACAGCGGATATTGCAGCACGATCAGCGCAAGACCCGCGAGGACCGCGATGATCAGCGCGCGCATCAGGCCCGCCGAGACCTCGCCGCGGTCGCCCTCGCCCGCCGACTGAGCAACAAGCCCCGTCGTGCCCATGCGCAGGAAGCCGAAGATCCAGTAGAGCGATGCGAGGATCACCGCGCCGATACCCACGGCGCCAATCGGGGCCGCCTGCCCCAGTTGCCCGACCACGCCGGTATCCACCGCCCCAAGGATCGGGACGGTCGCGTTCGACAGCACGATCGGCGCTGCGATATTGAAAACGCGCCGATGCGTGATCTCGGCCATGCAAAGATCAGCCGTTATCAAGGGCGGGCATCAGGAAATGACCCGTCGCCTGTGCGAATAGCCGCGAGCGGTTGTCCTGCCAGGCCTCGACATGCACTGAGGCATAGCGCCTCCCCGAGCGATTGACCCGCGCGCGCGCATAGGCATCGCGCGGCAGGCCCGAGCGCAGGTAATCAACGCTGAAGTCGATGGTCTTGGGCAGGCGGGGCAGAAGCACCTCGTCGGCCTGTCCAAGCTCGATGCGGCCCGCCTCGATATCCTCCCACAGCATCGACCAGCCCAGTTCGACGATGGCGGCGACCTCAAGGAAGGCGGCGGTCACCCCGCCGTGCAGGGCAGGCAGCATCGGGTTGCCGATCAGCTTATCGTCAAAAGGCAGAACGGCGGTGAGCTCATCGCCGCGGCGGTCGAACTCGATGCCCAGAAAGCCGATATAGGGCACGCCTTCGACCAGAGCGCGCAGGGCCGCGTCGCGGCGTTGCTTGACGACCTGAACGGGTTCGGGCTTGCGGCGGCTCATTTCGCGGCTCCTTCGAGACGTTCGACGGTGAAGGCGCCGGTCGCGGTGGCGACGGGCAGGCCTTCTTCCTCGTCATGGGCGGTGGCGCGCAGGAAGGCAACCGATCGGGTGATGTGATAGACCTCGGCGCGGGCGGTAATGCGCTGCCGGGGGGTGGCCGTGCGCATGTAGTCGATGCGCAGGTCGATGGTCGCAGTGCCGGCCGGGGCG
Source organism: Sedimentimonas flavescens (assembly GCF_019264375.1). Classification (GTDB taxonomy): domain Bacteria; phylum Pseudomonadota; class Alphaproteobacteria; order Rhodobacterales; family Rhodobacteraceae; genus Rhodobacter; species Rhodobacter flavescens. The sequence goes on from NZ_JAHVAI010000001.1 coordinate 236,017, forward strand.
TCAGGGTGGCTCATGACGGCAGCCCCGCAGCAGGTGTCCATCAGCGCCGAGACGGCCCCGCCGTGAATGACGCCGGTGCGCGGATCGCCGACCAGACGCTCATCCCAGGGCATCGAGATTACCGCGCGGCCGCCTCCGATCATGTCGAGATGCATCCCGAGCGCATGGCTGTGCGGGATCGCCTCGATAAAACGGCGCGCCAAATCCAGCTTCGCCGCATCCTCATGGCTCATGGAAACTCCGCCAGACTCAGTCATTTGCGTCCTCCGATTGTTCAGTCGACTATCCTGCGCCTCTTTGACACAGGCAAGCAGGTCGCGCAGTGCCGTAGCGGCATTTGGCCTTTGCGCCCCTCGGTCCGGGCCGCAAAGCCAGTTGAAGACAAAGGTGTCACCGGATAGCTTGCCCTCACGTAGGGAGGAACCGATGGCGGATGTTCTGAGCTTCAAAGAGATGTGCGCACGTTTCGATGTGACCCCGCGCACGCTCCGGTATTACGAGTATATCGAGCTGCTCTCGCCGCAAAAGTCTGGTCGCTCACGTTTTTATGGCGCGCGCGAGATCGCACGGATGACCCTGATCCTGCGCGGCCGCCGTTTCGGCTTCTCTCTGGAAGAGCTGCGCCAGTGGCTGCTGATCTACGATCAGAAAGGCACGGAAGAGCAGAACCGGGTCTGGATCGAACTGGCCGACCGGCAGCTCGATGTGCTGCGCAAAGAGCGCGATGAGCTGGAAGTGACCATCGCCGACCTCAAGCAATTGCGCGACGATGTCGCGAAAACGCTTGATTCCTGACGCTCAAAGCGCTTCGAATCAAAGTTGACCCTGGGGCTTATTCCGACCCCACGCACCCTGCGCCATAACCGCGCGGGGTTCGAAAATTTCTTTACCCCTACGTCAATTTGAACTGACATTACGTCAGAGAATTTGTGACGCCACGTTATAGTGACGTTAAGGTCAACTTAGCTTGTAATGTGGGGGTGGAAATTGAATCTGCCGCCTCAACGTTACGTCAAGACAACGAGAGGCTCGTGCAATGAGTGAAGAGGTGATGACGATCCGAGAGATGTGTGACGCGTTCGATGTAACGCCGCGCACACTACGGTTCTACGAAAGCAAGGAACTGCTGTTCCCAATCCGTGAAGGGCAAAAGCGGCTCTTTACCCGGCGCGACCGGGCGCGGCTGAAACTGATCCTGCGCGGCAAGCGCTTCGGCTTCAGCCTCGAAGACATCCGCCAGTTGCTCGACATGTATTCGATGGGCGACCAGCAGAAGACGCAGCTTGCCGAGACGCTCAAGGTGGCGCGTCGGCGCAAAGAGGAAATGACGCGGCAACGCGACGAACTTGGCGAGGCAATTGCCGAGTTGCAGGAACAGATCGAATGGGGCGAGCGGGAGCTGGCCGGGCAGAACCCGGAGTCTTCCGCCGCCTGAACAAGGTGACTCAGGGAGAGAGAAATGCCCAGCTATACCGCCAATACCAAGGACATGCAGTTCGTGCTGCATGAGGTCCTGAAAATCTCGGAGGCCGGCATCCCCGGCTATGAGGAAATGGACCGCGATTTCACCGACGCCGTGCTGGATGCCGCGGCCAAGGTCTCCACCGAGGTATTGGCGCCGCTCAACGTCGTGGGCGACACCGAGGGTTGCGTGCTGGAAAACGGCATCGTGCGCACGCCCAAGGGGTTCGACGCGGCCTTCGAGGCGATGAAGGACGGGGGATGGACCGCACTCGATTGCGACCCCGACTTCGGCGGCCAGGGCATGCCCTACCTGCTCAACTGCGCCGTGGGCGAGATGTTCGTCTCGGCCAACATGGCCTTCAACATGTATCAGGGCCTGACGCATGGCGCCTATTCGGCGATCCATGCCCATGGCACCGATGAGCAGAAGGCCAAGTATCTGCCCAAGATGGTGTCCTGCGAATGGACCGGCACCATGAACCTGACCGAGCCGCATTGCGGCACCGATCTGGGCATGATGCGCACCAAGGCCGAGCCGCAGGACGACGGCAGCTACAAGGTCACCGGGCAGAAGATCTTCATCTCGGCGGGCGATCACGATCTGGCGGAAAACATCATCCACCTGGTGCTGGCCAAGGCGCCGGGCGGCGGCGAGGGCACCAAGGGCGTCTCGCTCTTCATCGTGCCGAAGTTCCTGGTGAACGAGGATGGCTCGCTTGGGGCGCGCAACGCGGTCTCTGTCGGCAAGATCGAAGAGAAGATGGGCATCCACGGCAACTCGACCTGCGTGATGAATTACGACGGGGCGACGGGCTGGCTGCTTGGCGATCTGCACAAGGGCATGCGCGCGATGTTCACCATGATGAACGAGGCGCGTCTGGGTGTGGGCCTGCAAGGCTACGCCGTGGCCGAGGCCGCCTATCAGAACGCGCTCGCCTATGCCAAGGACCGCCTGCAGGGCCGCGCCGTCACCGGCACCGAGAACCCCAACGGCCCGGCCGATCCGCTGATCGTGCATCCCGACATCCGCCGCTCGCTGATGGATCAGAAAAGCTTCCTCGAAGGCGCCCGCGCCTTCACCTTCTGGGGCGCCTCGCTGATCGACCGCGCGCATAAATCGGGCGACGACGACGCCGAGGGGCTGATCTCGCTGATGACGCCGGTCATCAAGGGTTTCCTGACCGACAAGGGCTTCGAGACGACCGTGCTCGCGCAGCAGGTCTATGGCGGCCATGGCTACATCGAGGAATGGGGCATGTCGCAATTCGCGCGCGATGCCCGGATCACGATGATCTACGAAGGCGCGAACGGCGTGCAGGCGCTGGACCTCGTGGGCCGCAAGCTGGCGCAGGACGGCGGCAAGCATGTCATGGCCTTCTTCGAGATGATCAAGGCCGAGTGCAAGGCGCATGACGCGGATGAACGCATGAAGCCCTTCACCGACGCGCTGAAAGCTGCCTCGAAGCAGCTTCAGTCCTCGGCCATGTTCTTCATGCAAAGCGGCATGAAAAACCCCAACGCGGCGCTTTCGGGCAGCTACGACTTCATGCACCTGATGGGCCATGTCTGCCTTGGTCTGATGTGGACGCGGATGGCAGCGGCGGCCCATGCGGCGCTGGATGCCGGGGCGTCTGACAAGGCCTTCTACGAGGGCAAGATCGCCACCGGCCGCTACTACATGGCGCGCCAGCTTCCGGCCTGCGCGATGCACCTTGCGCGGATCGAATCCGGGGCCGATCCGGTGATGGCGCTTTCCGTCGATCAGTTCTAAGCTTTCGGGGCGCGGACGGTTCCCGCCCCGGAGGATTTCATGAACCTTGAGAAAGACTGGCAGACCCTTCCGGCCTTTTCCGGCGGCTGCCAATGTGGGGCCGTGCGCTACGATGTGGCGCCCGGCCCTTCCTTTGCCTCGATCTGCCATTGCCGGATGTGCCAGCGCGCCACCGGCAGCCCCTTCGCCGCGCTCTTGAAGGTCGCCGCCGATCGGGTCACCTGGCATGGCACGCCGGGCGTCTTCGCCTCGTCGAACATCGCCGAGCGCGGCTATTGCCCGGCCTGCGGCACTCCCCTTTTCTATCGCCAGACCGCCGGACAGTGGGTCGAGCTTACCTCGGGCTCGATACCGCCGACGGTGCCCTTCCGCCCCGTGCGACAATGGGGGATCGAGGGGCGACACGACTGGCTTGCCGGGCTGGACATCCCCGGCGCGCCGACTGTTGAGCGCGACGTGATTTCCCACCAATCGAAGGACGCCTGATGCCCAAGCGCCTGCGCATGACCCGCCGCTTTCCCGTCGCACTGACGAACGACGCCTACCGCACTTTGCACCGCTTCGCGGCCGAAGCGGGCCTGAGCCCGGACGAGTCGCTGTGCTTCCTGTTCGAGCATTTCAACTCGGTCACGCATCACGAAAACCTTGCCGCCCGGCTGCGCCTGTTCAAGGCCGAACTGGAGGATCGCAAGGCCTGATCCACTCACCGCACACCGCGACGTGCGGTCATTTCGTCTCGTGACGTTACGCAACTTCCCCCTGCAGGTCTTTACCTGCGCGTCAACGTCGAACAACTATAGTTGAGCCCGACGCGTTCGGGCCGGGAGGACTGAGGATGACGGCGAAACTCTACTGCTTTGGCGAGTCCGGCAATGCCTACAAGGCGGCGCTGACGATGACCCTTGCGGGCTATGACTGGGAGCCCGTCTTCGTCGATTTCTTCCGGGGCGAGACGCGCTCGCCCGAGTATCTCGCGCTCAACGAGATGGGCGAGGCGCCCGTCTTCGTCGAGGGCGACGTGACGCTGACCCAGTCGGGCCTGATCCAGATGCATATCGCCGAGAAGACCGGCAAGCTGATGGAGGGCGACCGCAACGAGATCCTGCGCTGGCTGTTTTGGGACAACCACAAGGGCAGCTCGCAATTCGGCGCGCTGCGGTTCATGATGAACTTCCTGCCCGAGGAAAAGCGCCCGCAGGCCGCGATCCAGTGGCTGTCGGGGCGCGCTCAGGCCGCCCTCAAGACGCTGGAGCGCCACCTCGAAAGCCGCGACTGGATGGCGGGCGATGCCCCCACCCTCGCCGATACGGCCTGCTGCGGCTATCTTTATTACCCCGAGCCCTTCGGGTTCGAGCGGACGAATTTCCCCGCCATTTCGGCATGGCTCGACCGCATCGCGGCGCTGCCCGGATGGAAACACCCTTACGACATGATGCCCGGCAACCCTGCGGACCGGGCCTGAGGAGGAAAGATGACCGAAGCCTATATCTACGACGCCTGCCGGACCCCGCGCGGCAAGGGCCGCCCGGACGGCAGCCTGCACGAGGTAACCTCGGTCGCGCTCTCGGCGCGGCTGCTGAACGCCGTCAAGGAGCGGAACGGCCTTGAGGGCCACGCCGTCGAGGATGTGATCTGGGGCAACGTCACCCAGGTTGGCGAACAGGGCGGCTGCCTCGCCCGCTCGGCCGTGCTGCTGTCGAACCTGGACGAGCGTATTCCGGGCCTGTCGATCAACCGTTTCTGCGCCTCGGGCATGGAGGCCGTGAATCTGGCCGCCAACCAGGTCAAGGGCGGCGCGGGTCAGGCTTATATCGCCGGCGGCGTCGAGATGATGGGCCGCGTGGCCATGGGCTCGGACGGCGCGGCGATCGCCGTTGACCCGAGCCTTGCGATGAAGACCTATTTCGTGCCGCAAGGCATCTCGGCCGATATCATCGCTACCGAATACGGTTTCACCCGCGAGCAGGCCGACGCGCTGGCCGTTGAATCGCAGCGCCGCGCCGCCGAAGCCTGGGCTGAGAACCGCTTTGCCAAGTCCATCGTGCCGGTGGTCGATCAGAACGGCGTCGTCATCCTTGACCACGACGAATACATGCGTCCCGGCACGCAGGTCGAAGACCTCGCCAAGCTGAAAGCCTCGTTCAAGGACATGGGCGAAGTGATGCCGGGCTTCGACAAGGTTGCGATGCTGAAATACCCGCATCTGAGCCACGTCAACCACATCCATCACGCGGGCAACTCGTCGGGTATCGTGGATGGCGCGGCGGCCGTGCTGATCGGCAACAAGGAATTCGGCGAGGCCCACGGCCTCAAGCCGCGCGCGCGCATCCGCGCCACTGCCAAGATCGGTACCGATCCGACGATCATGCTGACCGGCCCGGTTCCGGTGACCGAGAAGATCCTGCGCGACAGCGGCATGTCGATCGGCGACATCGACCTGTTCGAGGTGAACGAAGCCTTCGCCTCGGTCGTTCTGCGCTTCATGCAGGCCTTCGACGTCTCGCCCGACAGGGTCAACGTCAACGGCGGCGCGATGGCCATGGGGCACCCGCTTGGCGCCACCGGCGCGATCATCATCGGCACCCTGCTGGACGAGCTGGAGCGCCGCGACCTGTCCACCGGCCTTGCCACCCTGTGCATCGCATCGGGCATGGGCGCGGCCACCATCATCGAGCGCATCTGAGCCATGATCATTCGCAAAGCAGATGCGCAGATCGACCGGGGCACGCCCGCGCAGGCGGCCGCCCTCGGACAGTTTGAGGCGCTGCTGTATTCCGACAGCGGTGGGCTCACGCAGTTCGGCGCCTTCGTCGAGACCCTCGAACCCGGCGCTCGCTCGTCCGACCGTCACTGGCACGAGGAGGAAGACGAATTCCTCTACATGCTGTCGGGCGAGGCGACGGTGATCGAGGATGCGGGCGAGGCCGCGATCGGACCGGGCGATGCCTGCTGCTGGCCCGCAGGCGTGGCGAACGGGCATCATCTCGAGAACCGCTCCGATGCGCCCTGTTCCTATCTGGTCGTGGGCACCCGCAAGACGAGCGACGTCGTGCATTACTCTACGATCGACAAGATCCTGATCCGCGAGAACGGTGCCCGGCGGTTGGTCCGGCGCGACGGCTCGCCCTTTGTGGAGGGGCAGTGATGCCGAAACTCGATCTCGCCAAGGCACCCGTGAAGACGGGTTCGATCTACCCCGAGCCCTATGCCGCGCAGATGGCGGGCCGGTCCTCGATCCGTCTGGGCGAGCTGGCGGGTCTGACGCAGTTTGGCGTCAACATCGTCACGCTGGAACCCGGCGCCGTGGCCTCGCTGCGGCACTGGCACCTGCGCGAGGACGAATTCGGCATGGTCCTTGAGGGAGAGCTGACCCTGATCGAGGACGAGGGCGAAACCCTCATGCGCCCGGGCGATTGTGCCGCGTGGAAGGCGGGGGTGGCGAACGGCCACCGCTTCGTCAACCGCTCGGACCGGCCGGGCAAGTTTCTGATCGTCGGCACCAAGTCGCCCGAAGAGGTGGCGACCTACTCCGACGTGGACATGCAGATCCATATCGCGGGCGGCAAGGCTCGCTTCACCTATCAAGACGGCAGCGATTGGGCGGGGCACCGCGACCGCGCGCCGAAGGGAGAGAACAATGGCTGACTTTACCTATGCGCTCGACACTGACGGCGTGGCCGTCATTACCTGGGACGTGCCGAACAAGTCGATGAACGTGATGAGCCTGGAGGGCTTCGCGCTTCTCGACAGCTTCATCGACAAGGCGCTGGCCGACGAGGCCTGCAAGGGCGTCGTCATCACCTCGGGCAAGAAGGATTTTGCCGGCGGCATGGACCTGAACGTCATCGCGCAGATGCGTGCGGGCGGCGCCCAGGCGATCTTCGACGGCGTGATGCAGATGCATGCCGTGCTGCGCAAGATCGAACGCGCGGGCATGGACCCGAAGACCCTCAAGGGTGGCAAGCCGATCGCCACCGTCCTGCCCGGCACCGCGCTTGGCATCGGGCTGGAACTGCCGCTGTCCACGCACCGCATCTTTGCCGCCGACAACCCGAAGGCCAAGATCGGCCTGCCGGAGATCATGGTCGGCATTTTCCCCGGCGCGGGCGGCACCACCCGCCTCGCACGCAAGATGGGCGCGATGGTCGCAGCCCCCTTCCTGCTGGAAGGCAAGCTGAGCGACCCCAAGAAGGCCCGCGCGGCCGGCATCATCGACGAAGTGGCCGAGGATCCGCTGGTCGCCGCCAAGGAATGGGTGCTGAACGCCAAGGACGCCGATCTGGTGAAGCCGTGGGATGCCAAGGGCTACAAGATGCCCGGCGGCGCGCCCTATCACCCGGCGGGCTTCATGACCTTCGTCGGCGCCTCGGCGATGGTGCATGGCAAGACCATGGGCGTCTATCCGGCGGCCAAGGCGCTGCTGAGCGCTGTCTACGAAGGCGCGCTTGTACCCTTCGATCAGGCGCTGCGCATTGAGGCACGCTGGTTCACCTCGGTTCTGATGAACCCGTCGTCGACCGCGATGATCCGTTCGCTCTTCATCAACAAGGAGGCGCTGGAGAAAGGCGCGAACCGCCCGAAGGTCGCCGACCAGACGGTAAAGAAGGTGGGTATCCTGGGCGCGGGCATGATGGGCGCGGGTATCGCCTATGTCGCGGCCAAGGTGGGCATCGAGGTCGTGCTGATCGACGCGGCCCAAGAGGCCGCCGACCGAGGCAAGGCCTATTCGACCGGCCTCATGGACAAGGCGATCAGCCGCAAGAAAGCGACCGAGGAGCAGAAGGCGGAGCTGCTTGGCCGCATCCTCGCCACCACCGAATACGCGATGCTTGAGGGGTGCGATCTGATCGTCGAGGCGGTGTTCGAAGACCCCGGCGTCAAGGCTGAGGTCACCTCGAAGGCCGAGGCCGTGATCCCTGCGAATGCGGTCTTCGCCACCAACACCTCGACCCTGCCGATCTCGATGCTGGCCCGCGCCTCGTCGCGCCCCGAGCAGTTCATCGGCATCCACTTCTTCAGCCCGGTGGACAAGATGCTGCTGGTCGAGATCATCAAGGGCGCGCAGACCGGCGACGTGGCCGTGGCCAAGGCGCTCGACTTCGTGCGGCAGATCAAGAAGACCCCGATCGTGGTCAACGACGCGCGCTTCTTCTACGCCAACCGCTGCATCATCCCCTATCTCAACGAAGGTATCCGCATGGTGGCCGAGGGCGTCTCGCCCACGCTCATCGAGAACGCGGCGAAACTGGTGGGGATGCCGCTCGGGCCGCTGCAACTGGTCGATGAGACCTCGATCGACCTCGGCGTCAAGATCGCCAAGGCGACCCGCGCCGCGATGGGCGATGCCTATCCCGACGGCGCGGTGGACGAGGTGGTCTTCTGGATGGCCGAGCAGAACCGCCTGGGCCGCAAGAACAAGGCGGGCTTCTACACCTATGACGAGGCTGGCAAGCGTGGCGATTTCTGGGATGGCATCGCCGCGAAATACCCCGAAGCGGCCGAACAGCCGGACTTGGCCGAGGTGCAGCATCGCCTGCTGATGGCCCAGGTGCTCGAGGCCGTGCGCGCCTTCGAACAGGGCGTGCTGGAAGACATCCGCGAAGGCGACGTGGGCGCCATCCTGGGTTGGGGCTTTGCGCCCTGGTCGGGCGGTCCGTTCGCCTGGCTCGACATCCTTGGCGCCGCCCGCGCGGCCCAGATCTGCGACGACCTGACCACCCGGTTCGGCGCGCGGTTCGAAACGCCCGCGCTTCTGCGCGATATTGCGGCCAAGGGCGACGGTTTCTACGCCCGTTTCGGCGGCGGTCAGGCTGCGAAAGCCGCCTGATCTACGGGACAGACATCGCAACGCCGGGGTCATGTACCCCGGCGTTTTTCATTCTGCTCGCTCATCCTCGATCAGCGCTTCGACCAGCCGCCGCGCCTTGTCGAGCGGCAGGACGCGATAATCCGCGCGCCCCTCCATCAGCGCATCGAGCGGCGTTCCATCGGCCGCACCGCACAGGATCATCCCCGCGCCATTGGCGTAAACGACCTCGGCATCCTCGAACTGCAGGAAAATCACCTCGAAGGGCTGCTGCGGCGCGATCCGCGCAGCGCCGCGATAGCCCTCAAGCGCAGCGGCGGGGATGAAAGCGAAGGGATCGTCATAGAGGGTCTCGGCCAGATCGCTTTCGATCAGCACGATCTGCTCGGGCAGAAGCATCATGGCCTCGGCATTGCCCAACACGCCGGGCGGGATTTCAAGCGGCAGCATATGCGGCGGGCAGTGGCCACACCCATCGCTCAGCGTGGCGCGCATGATCTGTTGCACCCGGCGCGGCCCGTGATCGAAGGTCAGGACACGCTCTCCCGGGTTGATCGTCTCGACCCGGCGCCAGCCGTCCTCGGTGGCGATACGGGTGCCCGCCGCGATGCCCTCGGCCAACCCGGCACCATAGGGATTGTCGGCGGCTTCCCCGGACCGGGGGCGCTCGAACAGGCCATCATCCTCGGTGCCCGGACCGCTTTCCTCGTCGAACAGACCCGCCATCGTCTCCCCTGCTTGCCTGCGGGAAGGCTAGCACCCGGCGCCCGGCAAGGAAATGCGCACTAGCGCCCGCGCATCACGATCAGCATCCCGGCGACCCAGATCAGCGCCATGCCAAGCCATTCGCGCGCCACGGGGATCTCGCCCCAGAGCGTCCAGCCCCAAAGCGCCGCGGCGGGCAGCACAACATATTCGAACACGGCAACGCGCGAGGGTTCCGCCAGCTGGTAGCCGCGCACCATCAGCCCGACCCCGACCAGCGAGCCCGCCGCCTGAACGAAGACCCAGAAGATGACGGGCATCGAGGCCCATGTCATTCCGCGCAGCAAGAACCCGGCCGCGCCCGGCGGCACCTCGAGCGGCAGCGCCGAGGTCAACGCGAGCCCGACCGCCCCGAAGATGCCAAGCGCGGTGAAGAACCCCGCCGTCAGCGTCACCGCACCCTCACCCGGGCACCAGCGGCGTGTCGCGATATTGCCCATGGCATACAGCGCACCCGCGATCACCGGCACGATGGCGGCAGGGCCAAGGCGCGCGCTCTCGGGGCCGAGGATCAGCAGGATGCCGGTGAAACCCACGGCCACGGCGAGGATGCGAAACGGCCCGATCCGCTCACCATAGGCGAAACGCGAAATCAGAAGCACGAAGATCGGCGCCGTGAACAGCCCGGCGGCGACCTGCGGCACCGGCAAGAACCCGAGCGCCGCGAAATAGCACAGCATCGCGCTGCCATGCACAGCCGAGCGCGCCACGACTCCGCGCAGGTTCACCGGCCGCAGCCGCAGCCCAAGCAGCGGCGCCGCTATCACCAGAAGCCCCGCCACCATCAACGAGCGCATCAGGTGAAACTGCCACAGGCCGATTTCGCTAGCGATCACACGCACATAGTTGTCGGTGAACCCGATCAGCACGGCATAGCCACAGATTGCGGCAGCCGCCTGCACGGTGTGATTTCCACGTATCATGACGTAACGTAACTTCCTTGCGCGGATTCTGATCCCTCTTCCCTTTCGCCTTCCCCCGGCCAATTATCGCGCCCGTAAGCGACATTTTTTCCGACATCTTCACGCGACTGGGGAGGATTGCCATGGGCTGGCTGGCTGACGAAACGGGGCTTGAGAAATGCGCGGCGAATTATGTGCCGCTGACGCCGCTCTCGCATCTGAACCGCGCGCTAGAGGTGTTCCCCGATCGCACCGCGCTGGTCTATGGCTCGGTCCGCCGGACCTATGTCGAGTTCCATGCCCGCGTCAGCCAGCTTGCCTCGGCGCTGCAAGCGCGCGGCATTCAGTCGGGCGACGTGGTGGCCTCGATCCTGCCCAACACCGGCCCGCAGGTCGAGGCGCATTTCGGCGTGCCCGCCTGTGGTGCGATCCTGAACGCGATCAACACGCGCCTCGACGTGGACACCGTGGCCTATATCTTCGAGCATTCCGGCGCGAAGATGGTGCTGGTCGATACCCAGTTCCTGAAGCTGGCCGAGGCCGCGATCAAGCAGATGCACGGCGCGCCGCCTCAGATCATTGAGGTCGCGGACCCCGAGCATGGCTTCCAGCCGGGCGGGCATTACCTTGAGTATGAGGAACTGGTCGCCATGGGCGACCCGATGTTCGACTGGGTCATGCCGCAGGACGAATGGGAAAGCATCGCGCTGAACTATACCTCGGGCACGACGGGCAAACCCAAGGGCGTCGTCTATCACCACCGCGGCGCCTATCTGGCAACCATGGGCAACGCGATTTCCTGGCGGATGCAGCTTTACCCGGTGCTGCTGACCATCGTGCCGCTGTTCCATTGCAACAGCTGGACCCATCCCTGGCTGATGCCGATGATGGGGGGCACCACGGTCTGCTGCCGCGACGTGACCGCCAAGGCGATCTACGACGCCATCGCCGACCATGGCGTGACCCATTTCGGCGGCGCGCCGATCGTGCTCAACACGATCATCAACTGCAAAGAGGCCGACCGCCGCACCTTCGACCATATCGTCGAGGTCTTCACCGCCGGCGCCCCGCCGCCCGCCTCGACCCTCGCCGCGATCGAGCCGCTCGGCTTCAACGTCACGCAGGTCTACGGCCTGACCGAGGTTTATGGCCCGGCGACGGAATGCACCTGGAAGCCTGAGTGGGAAGGCATCACCGGCGATGAGCGCGCGGAGCTCAAGGCCCGCACCGGCGTTCTGATGCCGATGATGGAACAGATCACGGTCCACGACCACGGCAAGGAGGTCGCCCGTGACGGCCAGCACCTAGGTGAGATCGTGATCCGGGGCAACGCCACGATGAAGGGTTATTTCAAGAACCCCGAGGCCACCCGCGAGGCCTTCAAGGACGGCTGGTTCCACTCGGGCGACATCGCCTTCATGCACCCGGATGGCTATATCAAGATCACCGACCGCGCCAAGGACATCATCATTTCGGGCGGCGAGAACGTCTCCTCGGTCGAGGTCGAGGGTGTGATCGCGGCGCATCCGGCGGTGCTGCTGGCCTCGGTCGTGGCGAAGCCCGACGAGAAATGGGGCGAGGTGCCCTGCGCCTTCATCGAGCTGAAGGAAGGCGCCAGCGTCACCGAGGAAGAGATCGTCAAGTTCTGCCGTGAACGACTGGCGGGCTTCAAGACGCCCAAGCGTGTTATCTTCGCGGACCTGCCGAAAACCTCGACCGGCAAGATCCAGAAGTTCGAGCTGCGCGCCGTCGCCAAGCTGCTCGACTGAGCCAAGGATCGGCACAAAGTTGCAAAGGGGGGCCAAGCGCCCCCCTTTTCCCATCCCTTGCCGCAATTGACCCCGGGGCGCGTTAGGCTATCCTGCGCCAAACAAGAGCAGTTCAAAGGTCCAAATGACCGCACTCCCGCAATACGAGCGCCTCGAAGCGCCCGGCATCTGGCGTGAAAGCCCCGAGGCACAGCGCCAAGAGGTGATCGTGTCCTTTGGTGACGCGACGCTGGTGATTGCGGATGACCGCTCGGTCAAGGCGCTGGCGCATTGGTCGCTGCCCGCACTGGTGCGGCGCAACCCCGGCAAGCTGCCCGCAATCTACGCCCCCTCGGACGAGCCGGGCGAAGAGTTGGAGATCGACGACGAGACCATGGTCGAGGCGATCGAGCGGGTGCACTCGATCCTCGAGTCGCGCCGCCCGCATCCGGGGCGCCTGCGCGGCTGGCTGACAGGGGGCACGCTGGCCTTGGCGGGTTTGCTGGCGGTGTTCTGGCTACCCGGCGCGCTGATTGCACAGGCCGCGCGGGTCGCCCCGCAGGCCAAACGCGTCGAGATCGGGCATCAGGTGCTGGCCGAGCTGACCACGCTAACCGGAATGCCCTGCTCAACCGGGCAAGGACGACGAGCGTTGAATGCCCTGAGAACGCGGCTTGCAGGCCCCGAAGAGATCGTGGTTTTGCCGCAGGCCCTGAAAGGTGCGCGGCGTCTGCCGGGCAAGGTCGTGGCAATCGGGCGCGATACGATCTCGGGCCTCGATACGCCCGAGGTCGCCGCAGGGCATATCATCGCGGCAGAACTGGCCAGTGCTGGCGAGGATCCGCTGCTGACACTGCTCGAATGGGCCGGGGCGAGCGCGGCCTTTCGCCTGCTGACCACGGGCGATCTGCCCGATTCAGCGCTGCGCGGCTATGGTCAGGTGTTGCTGGCAAACCCGCCCGCGATGCCGGATACCGACAGCTTGCTTGCGGCCTTCGCACAGGCAGGCGTTTCCTCAACCCCCTATGCCTATTCGCTCGATCCCTCGGGCGAAAGCGTGCTGTCGGTGATCGAGGCCGACCCGTTCAAGGGCGCCCCCGCCCCGCGCCCGGTTCTGGATGACGCGCAATGGATCGCGTTGCGCGAGATTTGCGACTGATCTAGCGGAGATAAGCGTCCGAGAAGCCGGCACGGCGCACGGCGCGCAGGGCCTCTTGCAGCTCCACCGGCGCCAGCGGACCGGCAAAGACGATCGTCAGCCCGCTGACCTGCTGGGTCGAGACCGGCAGACCGAGGGCGTGCAGCCGCGCCTTGGCACGCTCGGCGTTCTGGGCAATTCCAAAGGCCCCGACCTGCACATATTTGCCAGCCAGCGGGTCTTTGCGCACAGGGGTCTTCTTCTTGGCGGGCTTGGCGGGGCGCGGTGCTTCGATCACCGGCTCGGCGGTCTTCACAGGCGCGGGCTTGGCGACCTCGACGGGCGCGGGTTCCGCCAACACCGGCGGGGCCGCGGGCAGCGTCAGTTCCTGCTCGGGCAAGGCCGCGGGCGGCACAGCCTGAACGGGCGGTTCGGCGATCTCCACGACCTTGGGGCTCGGCGGATAGCCGCAAAGCGGCAACCCGTCGCGCGTCACGCGCGCCACCCATTTCGCCTCGCCCCCCGCGCCTTCCAGCAGAAAGACGCAGCCCATGGAGTCGACATATTGGCGCCCGACGAAACCCGGTGGCGGCAGTTCGGCCGGACCGATGGTTTCGGCCCAAGCCGCTGGACTGCAGAAAAATGCCGCCATCGCCGCCGATGCAATCCCGCGCCCAAGCCTCATCTCTGCCCCCTTATGGTTTCCCCGGAAGATGCCGCAGCTTGGCCGGACAGTAAAGCCGCCCGGACTACTTGGTGCCGAACATCCGGTCGCCTGCATCGCCCAGACCCGGCACGATATAGCCGTGATCGTTCAGCCGCTCGTCGAGCGCCGCAGTGACAATCGGCACATCGGGATGGGCCTCTTTCATGCGGGCAACGCCCTCGGGCGCGGCCAGCAAGCACAGGAAGCGGATGTTCTTGGCGCCCTTCTCCTTGAGCAGATCAATCGCCGCGACCGAGCTGTTGCCCGTGGCCAGCATCGGATCGACCACGATCACCAGTCGGTCCTCGATCTCGGCGGGCACCTTGCAGTAATACTGCACGGGCTTGAGCGTCTCGGGGTCGCGGTAAAGCCCGATGAACCCCACGCGCGCGGCCGGGATCAGTTCCAGAATACCGTCGAGCAGCCCGTTGCCCGCCCGCAGGATCGACACCAGCGCCAGTTTCTTGCCCTCAAGGATCGGGGCCTTCATCTCTTGCAGCGGCGTCTCGATCCATTTCGAGGTCAGCTCCATCTCGCGCGTGATCTCATAGGCCAGAAGCAGGCTGATCTCGCGCAGCAGGCGGCGGAAGGACGCGGTCGAGGTATCCTTCTCGCGCATGAGGGTCAGTTTGTGCTGCACCAGCGGATGTGTGACGACGGTCAGATGGTCGGTCATGTCCCTTGTTCCATTCTCATTCGGTCAGAAAGCTGTGGCCTGCTCCGCGTTCGGTCAGGCCAAGATGATGGGCAAGCGTGGCGCCCAGATCGGCAAACCCGACCTGCCCGACGCAGCGCGGCGCAAGGTCGGGGCCGAAGGCCAGCACGGGCACACGTTCGCGCGTGTGGTCGGTGCCGGTCCAACTGGGGTCGTTGCCATGGTCGGCGGTGAAGATCGCCAGATCACCCGGGCGCAGCCGCGCCATGAAGCGCGCAGCCCCCGCGTCGAACCACTCCAGCGCGCGGGCGTATCCGGCAATGTCGCGGCGGTGGCCATAGAGGCTGTCGAACTCGACGAAATTGGCGAAGGTCAGGCTGCCCTCCTCGGCCTCGTCGGCCAGGCGGATCAGATGCTCCATCAGGTCGGCGTCGCCCTTGCCCTTGTGCAGATGGCTGACCCCGCGATGCGAGAAGATATCGCCGATCTTGCCGATCGCATGGGTCACTCGCCCGGCACCATAGGCCCAGTCGAGCAGCGTCGGCGCGGGCGGCGCTATGGCAAAGTCACGCCGGTTGGGCGTGCGAGTGAAATGCCCCGGCGCTCCCACGAAGGGCCGCGCGATGACTCTGCCCACCTTCATCGCGTGCAAGGTGGGCGCGAGTTCCTTGCACAGCGTCAGCAGTCGCTCAAGGCCGAAGGTCTCTTCATGCGCGGCGATCTGGAACACGCTGTCGGCCGAGGTATAGCAGATCGGCCAGCCCGAGCGCATATGCTCGGCCCCGAGGCGCTCAATGATCGCGGTGCCGGGGGCGTGGCAATTGCCCAGGATCCCCTCGGTTCCGGCCGCGCGGGCCACCTGCGCGATCAGATCGGGGGGAAAGCTGTTCTCCATCTCGGTGAAATAGTGCCAATCCCACGGCACCGGAACGCCCGCCAGTTCCCAATGCCCCGAGGGGGTATCCTTGCCCTTCGACACCTCGGTCGCGGCGCCCCAGATGCCCTTGGGCAGCGCACCAAGCCCCGGCGCCTTGAGGCCCGAGGCAAGCTCGACCGCCGCCCCGAGGCCAAGCGTATCGAGCGCGGGAAGGCTCAGCGGCCCGGTGCGCCCCAGATCGGCACGCCCCGCAGCACAGGCCTGCGCGATATGGCCCACGGTGTTGGCGCCGGTATCGGGGCGGCCCTCGTTGAAGAAACCCGCAGCATCGCGCGCCCCACCGATACCCACGCTGTCCATTACGATCAGGAAAGCGCGCGTCATGCCACATCCTCCGGGCCGATGCGTTCGTGGATCAGCGGCGGCTCGTCCGGCATCTTGCCGGTCAGCTCATAGGCGGCCAGAACGGCCTGCACAGCGGCGTCCGCCTTGTCGTCAGTGCTGGCGTGAACCATTGCGATAGGTTCGCCGTGCTGCATCTCCTCGCCGATGACGGCAAGACCCGACAGCCCGACCGAGGGGTTCACGCGATCAGTGCCCACCAGCCGCCCACCACCCAGATGCACGACGGCCTCCCCCAGTGCCCGCGCATTGACGCGGGCGACGTAGCCGTCACGCGGGCTGGGAACGATACGGAACACCGGGGCCGAAGGCAGCCGGTCGGGGTAACGTTCGACGAAATCCATCGGCCCACCAAGCGCGCCAACCATACGCCCGAAGATCTCGGCCGCGCGACCCGATTCCAGCGCATGGTCGATCAGCGCCGCGCCCTCGTCGAGATTGGCGGCCTTGCCCGCCAGCGTCAGCACCTCGCCGCCAAGCGCCGAGGTCACATCCCACAGCGCCTCGTTCACCGAGGTTCCCGTCAGCGTCTCCATCACCTCGATCACCTCCAGCGCGTTGCCGGCGGAATGGCCGAGGCTCTGGCTCATGTCGGTGATCAGCGCCGAGGTATGGCAGCCCGCGTCATTCGCCGTCCGCACAAGGCTTTGCGCCAGCGCGCGGGCATCCTCGATATCCTCCATGAACGCGCCCGAACCCACCTTGACGTCAAGCACCAGCGCACCAAGCCCGGCCGCGAGCTTCTTCGACAGGATCGAGGCGGTGATCAGATCGATCGACTCGACGGTGCCCGAAATGTCGCGAATGCCATAAAGGCGGCGGTCGGCGGGGGCGATTTCGTCCGTCGCGCCAACGATGGCGCAGCCCACGTCCTTGACCACCTGGCGCAGGGCCTCGATGCCCGGCAGCGCGCGATAGCCCGGGATCGCCTCCATCTTGTCGAGCGTTCCGCCGGTGTGCCCCAGCCCGCGCCCCGAGATCATCGGCACATAGACCCCGCAGGCCGCCAGCGCCGGCGCCAGCAGCAGCGAGACGGAATCGCCGATCCCTCCGGTCGAATGCTTGTCCACCACCGGGCCGGGCAGATCCCAGGTCATGACTTGCCCCGAGTCGCGCATCGCCTCGGTCAGCGCCACCCGGCCATCGGTGCCGATCCCGCGCAGCAGCACGGCCATGGCGAAGGCCCCGGCCTGCGCATCCGAGACCGACCCATCCGCCAGCCCACGCGCAAACCAGCCCGCCGCCTCGGGCGCGAGGCCCTTGCCATCGCGCACCGCCAAGATGACCGAACGCGCGTCCATCAGCACCTGTCCATATGGCTCACATCGAAGCGACCGGGCAGCAATTCGCCGATCGTGGTATCGAGCCGTGCGCCATCGGTGGTGGCCAGCGTCACCGGCACGTCGGAACGTCCGAACTCGGCCAGTTTCTGACGGCAGCCGCCACAGGGCGGCACCGGCGCGGGGCTGTCTGCGATGACGGCAACTTCGATCAGTTCGGTCTCGCCCGCCGCAATCATCGCGGCAATCGCGCCGGCCTCGGCGCAGGTGCCTTCGGGATAGGCCACGTTCTCGACGTTCACGCCCTTGTAGATCGTGCCCGAGCGCCCGCGCACCGCCGCACCGACCTTGAAGCGCGAATAGGGCGCGTAGGCGTTCTCGCGCACTTCGCGCGCGGCCTCCAGAAGCGACATCGGCCTTCCCTCCTGCATGATTTGTCCAAGCGGTTCAGTTTTCCCGATCCTGCGCCCTGCGCGGGCGCGATGCAAGCGGGATACAGCCCACACAGCCACACGCCATGGTGATGGCGCTACCAGCCTATTCCCCTACGTCAAAAAATAGTTTAAGGCTAAACCAATTCCATGGGAGGCTTTGATGACCGACGCAAGACACGAAGCGGGACGCCATCCCGCGCTGGACTACCACGAGTACCCCAAACCCGGAAAACTGGAAATCCGGGCGACCAAGCCGCTGGCCAACGGCCGCGACCTGAGTCTTGCCTACTCTCCGGGCGTGGCCGAGGCCTGCCTTGAGATCAAGGCCGATCCGGCCACGGCGGCCCGCTACACCGCACGCGGAAACCTTGTTGCCGTGGTCACCAACGGCACCGCCGTACTGGGCCTTGGCAATATCGGCGCGCTGGCCTCAAAGCCCGTCATGGAGGGCAAGGCCGTCCTGTTCAAGAAGTTCGCCAATATCGACTGCTTCGATATCGAACTGGACCAGCCCGATCCCGAAAAGCTGGCCGAGATCGTCTGCGCGATGGAACCCTCCTTCGGCGCGATCAACCTTGAGGACATCAAGGCCCCCGACTGCTTCATCGTCGAAAAGATCTGCCGCGAGCGGATGAATATTCCGGTCTTCCACGACGACCAGCACGGCACCGCCATCGTGGTGGGCGCGGCGGCGACCAACGCGCTGCGGATCGCGGGCAAGAAGTTCGACGAGATCAAGATTGTCTCGACCGGCGGCGGCGCGGCTGGCATCGCCTGCCTCAACATGCTGCTCAAGCTGGGCGTCAAGCGCGAGAACGTCTGGCTGTGCGACATCCACGGCCTCGTGTACGAAGGCCGCGAAGTGGACATGAACCCGCAAAAGGCCGCCTATGCCCAGGCGACCGATCTGCGCACGCTCGACCAGGTAGCCGAGGGCGCGGATATGTTCCTGGGCCTCTCCGGCCCCGGCGTGCTGACCAAGGAAATGGTCGCCAAGATGAGCGATCGCCCGATCATCTTCGCGCTGGCCAACCCCACCCCCGAGATCCTGCCCGACCAGGTGCGCGAAGTTGCCCCCGAGGCGATCATCGCCACGGGGCGTTCGGACTTCCCCAACCAGGTCAATAACGTGCTGTGCTTCCCCTTCATCTTCCGGGGCGCATTGGACGTGGGCGCGACGACCATCAACGACGAGATGCAGCTGGCCTGTATCGAGGGGATCGCGGCGCTTGCCCGCGCCACCACCTCGGCCGAAGCCGCCGCTGCCTATCGCGGCGAAAAGCTGACCTTCGGTGCGGATTACCTGATCCCGAAGCCGTTCGACCCTCGCCTGATCGGCGTCGTGGCCTCGGCCGTGGCCAAGGCCGCGATGGAGACCGGCGTCGCCACCCGCCCGATCGAGGATCTGTCGGCCTACAAGCGCAAGCTCGATGGTTCGGTCTTCAAGTCGGCCCTGCTCATGCGCCCGGTCTTCGAGGCCGCTGCCACGGCGACGCGCCGCATCCTCTTCACCGAGGGCGAGGACGAACGCGTCCTGCGCGCCGCGAATGCGATGATGGAGGAAACCACCGACCGCCCGATCCTGATCGGTCGCCCGGAGGTCATCGAGCGCCGCTGCGAACGCGCCGGCCTGCCGCTCAAGCTCTCGGAGCTTGAGATCGTGAACCCCGAGAACGATCCGCGCTACCGCGATTACTGGGAAACCTACCACCATCTGATGGCGCGGCGCGGCGTGACCCCCGATCTGGCGCGCGCGATCATGCGCACCAACACCACCGCCATCGGCGCGGTCGCAGTCCATCGCGGCGACGCCGACAGCATGATCTGTGGCACCTTCGGGCAGTATCTGTGGCACCTCAACTACATCAGCCAGGTGCTGGCGCATGACGGGCTGCACCCGGTCGGCGCGCTCAGCCTGATGATCCTTGAGGACGGGCCGCTGTTCATCGCCGACACCCATGTGCACCACGAGCCGACCCCGGCGGAGATCACCGAAACCGTGATGGGCGCCGCGCGTCATGTGCGCCGCTTCGGCCTGACGCCCAAGATCGCGCTATGCTCGCACAGCCAGTTCGGCAACCTCGACACCGACTCGGCCCGCCGGATGCGCGCCGCGCTTGAGATGCTCGACACAGCCGAGCCCGATTTCATCTATGAGGGCGAAATGCACCTGGACGCCGCACTCGATCCCGCCATTCGGGGTCGCCTGCTGCCCGACAGCCGCCTGCAAGGCACCGCCAATGTTCTGGTCTTCGCCAATACCGACGCTGCCTCTGGCGTGCGCAACATCCTCAAGGCCAAGGCCGGCGGCCTTGAGGTTGGCCCGCTTCTGATGGGCATGGGCAACAAAGCGCATATCGTCACGCCTTCGATCACCGCGCGCGGCCTGCTGAACATGTCCGCCATCGCCGGTACACCGGTCGCGCATTACAGCTGACACAGGGGCGGGCGGAGACATCCGCCCGCCTTGCAAACTTCGCAAATTTGCAAAGCCTCCACCAGACACACACACGTCTGCATAGATAAAACGGCTTTGCAAAAATTTGCCACCTGAATCGGCACGATTCTGCAAATTTTTTTCACCTTCACATTATGACGGGCGGTAACATTCTTGCTCGAATCTTTCAGGCTGCCTAACAAGCTCTCAAGCTTGGAGGAGGCATACTATGGGATACAAAGAGATCTACTCTGCCTGGAAGGCCGACCCGAACGGGTTCTGGATGCAGGCAGCCGAGGGCATCGACTGGGTCGAGCAACCCTCGAAGGCACTGTTCGCCGAGAACGCTCCGCTCTACGAGTGGTTCTCAGACGGCATGGTCAACACCTGCTGGAACGCGGTTGACCGCCATGTGCTGGCGGGTCGCGGCGATCAGATCGCCATCCAGCACGAAAGCCCGATCACCCATTCGACCAAGGGCATCACCTACAAGGAACTGCAAACCCGCGTGGCCTCGCTGGCAGGCGCGCTGCGGATGCGCGGCGTCGAGAAGGGTGACCGCGTCATCATCTACATGCCGATGATCCCCGAAGCGCTGGAAGCGATGCTGGCCTGTGCCCGCCTTGGCGCGATCCACTCGGTCGTGTTTGGCGGCTTTGCCGCGAACGAACTTGCGGTGCGTATCGACGACTGCGAACCCAAGGCAATCATCGCAGCTTCCTGCGGGCTCGAGCCGAACCGCGTGGTGCACTACAAGCCGCTGCTCGACTCGGCGATCGAACAGGCCCAGCACAAGCCCGAGTTCTGCGTCATCTTCCAGCGCGAGCAGGAAGTGGCCAAGCTGATCGAGGGCCGCGACTTCAACTGGCACGGCTTCCAGTATGGCGTGAAGCCCGCCGACTGCGTTCCGGTCGAGGGCAACCACCCCGCCTATATCCTCTACACCTCGGGCACCACGGGCCAGCCCAAGGGCGTCGTGCGCCACACCGGCGGGCACCTTGTCGCGCTGAACTGGACGATGAAGGCGATCTACAACATCGAGGCGGGCGACCGCTTCTGGGCGGCCTCGGACGTGGGTTGGGTCGTGGGTCACTCCTACATCTGCTACGGCCCGCTGATCGCCGGTGCGACCACCGTCGTCTTCGAAGGCAAACCGGTCGGCACGCCGCACCCGGGCGTCTTCTGGCGCATCATCCAGAACCACCGCATCAAGTCGTTCTTCACCGCCCCCACCGCGCTGCGCGCGATCAAGCGCGAAGACCCGACCGGCGAGTGGATCAAGCGCTACAAGCTGCATGACCTTCAGGCCCTGTTCCTGGCCGGCGAGCGCGCCGACCCCGACACCGTGAAATGGGCGCAGCAGCACCTCGGCGTGCCGGTGGTCGACCACTGGTGGCAGACCGAAACCGGCTGGGCTATCGCTGCGAACCCGATCGGACTTGAAGTGCTGCCGACCAAGGTGGGTTCGCCCTCGGTGCCGATGCCGGGCTATGACGTGCAGGTCCTCGACGAGGGCGGCCATCCGCTCAAGGCGGGCGAGCTGGGCGCCATCGCGATCAAGCTGCCGCTGCCTCCGGGCACGCTGCCCACGCTGTGGAACGCCGAGCCGCGCTTCAAGAAGAGCTACCTCGAGCATTTCCCCGGTTACTACGAGACGGGCGACGCGGGCTACATGGACGAGGACGGCTACCTCTACATCATGGCGCGCACCGATGACGTCATCAACGTCGCGGGCCACCGCCTCTCGACCGGCGCGATGGAAGAGGTTCTGGCCTCGCACCCCGATGTCGCCGAATGCGCGGTGATCGGTATTGCCGACGACCTCAAGGGACAGCAGCCGCTTGGCTTCCTGTGCCTCAACAAGGGCTGCGATCGCGACCACAAGACCATCGTCAAGGAATGCGTGGGCCTCGTGCGTGACCAGATCGGCCCGGTTGCGGCCTTCAAGCTGGCCAGCGTTGTGGATCGCCTGCCCAAGACCCGCTCGGGCAAGATCCTGCGCGCGACCATGGTCAAGATCGCCGATGGCGAAGACTACAAGATGCCCGCGACGATCGACGATCCGGCGATCCTCGACGAGATCACCGAGGCGCTGAAAGCCCTCGGCTTCCCGGCAGCGAAGTAAGACGACAAAGGGGGCCGATCATCGGCCCCCTTTGCATTTGCCTGGACTGTCAGGCGAATTGTTCGCGCATCAGGCGCTCTTCCAGCCCATGCCCCGGATCGAACAGGATGCGGTGGGCGACCTTGGGTTCGGAACGGATCTCGACCGATTTCACCGGCTTGACCGAACGCGAATCCGCATCCGCCATCACCGGGCGCTTGTCGGGCTCAAGCACATCGAACCGCACCACCGCCGAGGCGGGCAGGATCGCGCCGCGCCAGCGCCGTGGCCGGAACGAGGCGATGCCGGTCAGTGCAAGCACTTCGGAGCCGATGGGCAGGATCGGACCATAGGCCGAGTAGTTGTAAGCCGTGGACCCGGCGGGGGTCGATAGGATCGCACCATCGCAAACCAGTTCGTCCATCCGCACCTTGCCGTTGATCGAGATCTTCAGCTTGGCCGCCTGCGGGCCCGCACGCAGCAGCGCAACCTCATTGATCGCCAGTTCCTCATGCACGACGCCGTCAACCGTGACCGCGCGCATGGCGAGCGGATGGATCACCGCCTCTTCGGCGGCGGCCAGCCGGTCAGGCAGCTCATCAGGGGCGTAATCGTTCATCAGAAAGCCCACGGTGCCACGGTTCATCCCGTAAACCGGCAGCCCCGTGCCCGCATGCAGGGTCTGGAGCATGAACCCGTCGCCGCCCAAAGCCACGATCACATCGGCCGCGTAGCGCGGCACCTGCCCGTAGCGCCCAGTCAGTTCGACCAGCGCCTCTTGCGCAATCTCGCTGTTCGATGCGGCGAAATGGATGTGGTTGGGCCTGTTCACGCGCGTTTTCCCTGTTTCTGGAAAAGGTGTGACAAGCGACGATCGGAAACACAAGCACCAATGCCGCCCCAAATTGCCGCGCCAAAATGGCTTTTGGTCGCTTTGGACGCTTCCGAAGCCTTTCTTTCTGCGATAAACGACCGGCAAACTTCCCCATAGGAGACGTCCATGACCGATCAACGCGATGCCGGCTTCTTCACCGAAAGCCTCGCCACCCGTGACCCGGAGCTGTTCAACTCGATCACCGACGAGCTTGGCCGCCAGCGCGACGAGATCGAGCTGATCGCTTCCGAAAACATCGTCTCGAAGGCGGTGATGGAGGCCCAGGGCTCGGTGATGACCAACAAATACGCCGAGGGCTATCCGGGCAAGCGTTACTATGGCGGCTGCCAGTTCGTGGACGTGGCGGAAAACCTGGCTATCGACCGCGCGAAGGCGCTGTTCGGCTGTGAATTCGCCAACGTGCAGCCGAACTCGGGCTCGCAGGCGAACCAGGGCGTGTTCAACGCGCTTCTGAAGCCCGGCGACACCATTCTGGGCATGAACCTCGCCTCGGGCGGTCACCTGACCCACGGCGCGGCCCCGAACCAGTCGGGCAAGTGGTTCAACGCGGTGCAATACGGCGTGCGCCAGCAAGACAACCGCATCGACTACGACGAGGTCGCTGCCCTCGCCAAGGAACACCAGCCCAAGCTGATCATCGCTGGCGGCTCGGCCATTCCGCGCCAGATCGACTTCGCCAAGTTCCGTGAAATCGCGGATTCGGTCGGCGCCTTCCTGATGGTGGACATGGCGCACTTTGCGGGCCTCGTGGCTGGCGGCGCGCATCCCTCGCCCTTCCCCTATGCGGATGTGGCCACCACCACCACCCACAAGACCCTGCGCGGCCCGCGCGGCGGCATGATCCTGACCAACAGCGAAGAGATCGCGAAGAAGGTCAACTCGGCCATTTTCCCGGGCATCCAGGGCGGTCCGCTGATGCATGTCATCGCCGCCAAGGCGGTTGCCTTCGGCGAGGCCCTGCGCCCCGAGTTCAAGGTCTACGCCAAGCAGGTCATCGCCAACGCTCAGGCGCTGGCGGATGAGCTGATGAAGGGTGGCCTCGACATCGTCACCGGCGGCACCGACACCCATGTGATGCTGGTGGACCTGCGCCCGAAAGGCGTGAAGGGCAACGCGACCGACAAGGCGCTTGGCCGCGCGCATATCACCTGCAACAAGAACGGCATCCCGTTCGACCCGGAAAAGCCGACCGTGACCTCGGGCATCCGTCTGGGCACCCCGGCGGGCACCACCCGCGGCTTCGGCGAGGCCGAGTTCCGCCAGATCGGCCGCATGATCATCAAGGTCGTGGATGGTCTCGCCGCCAATGGCGAAGAGAACAACGACGCGGTCGAGGCCGAGGTCCGCAAGGAAGTGGCCGAACTCTGCGCCAAGTTCCCGCTCTATCCGGGCATGTGATCCGATCGGATCCTTTCGGGGCCGGCTCGTCCGGCCCCTTTTCTTTTCGGCATTTTCACGAGTTTTTCTCTTGTCCCTGCACGCCCCCGCCAGCACCCGCCTTGAGCGCAGGCTCGGCGATTGGGCACGTGCGCGGCTTCCCTTCGCCCTGGCCGAGTTCGTCATGTTCGTGCTCAAGCAAGGTTGGGCAAGCCTGTTCGGCGGCCTGCTTCTGGGCGCGATCCTGCTGACCCGCGCGATCTGGTCGCCGGACTGGCCGATTGCGCGCTATGACGCGCTCTTTCTCTTCGCGCTTCTGGTTCAGGCGGTGTTCCTGTGGAAGGGGCTGGAAACCTGGGAAGAGGCGCGGGTCATCGTGCTCTTCCATCTCACCGGCACCGCGATGGAGTGGTTCAAGGTCCATGCCGGATCGTGGGACTACCCCGAGCCAGGGCTGTTCAAGATACTGTCCGTGCCGCTGTTTTCCGGCTTCATGTATGCCTCGGTCGGCAGCTATATCGCCCGGGTGATCCGCATCTTCGACATGCGCTTTGCGCCCTACCCGCCGCTCTGGCTCACCTTTGCCTTCGCGACCGCGATCTATGTGAACTTCTTCTCGCATCACTTCCTGCCCGATATCCGCATCGCGCTTTTCGCACTGTCGGTGCTGATCTTCGGGCGCACCCGTGTCAGTTTCTGCATCTCGGAGCGGCGCTGGTGGATGCCGATGCCGCTTTCCGCGCTACTGGCCAGCTTCGCGCTCTCGGTTGCCGAGAATGTCGGCACGCTGAGCGGAACCTGGCTCTACGCCGGGAACACCGGGCGCCATGTGGTGAACTGGGGCAAGCTTGGTTCGTGGTATCTGCTGCTCTACGTCGCCTTCGTCACGGTGACAGTGGTCAGCCGCTCGGCGCTCGAACGCCGACCGCGGCGCTGAGGCGCTCAGTTCAGCCACAGCGCCAGCGCACCAAGCGCCGCCGCCATCAGCGCAACCCCAAAAACTGTCGAGGTGATCGCATCGCGCGCCCGCCCCCAGAAACGCCGCCCGGCGTTCAGATGCTCCAGATAATGCGCGCTGGTGTCATAGGCGGCCTGAAGCGCATCGAGGTCGAGATGGCGCACCATCTTGGGCGAGGCCGCCACCCCCTCGGCCGTCGCCAGAACACGCACCGCCTGCCGGATACGGCGCGGCAGCGCCCGTGCACGGCTGTCGAGCCGCTGCGACAGGCTATGCCCCGTCGCCCCCAGCCGGTCGGCCAGAAGCTCGGAGATATGCGCGATCATGGTCTGGACCTGTGCTGGCGTCATCTGATCCCCTTCCCGCTCAGGCTAACCGCGCGACAAGACCTCTGGAAGAGGCCACGCGTTCGGGTTAGCAAAGACACATGTTGAACCTGCAGATTCATGGCTCGCCGACCGAGCACCCGCCGCTTCTGATCGTGCATGGGCTTTACGGCTCGGCGCGCAACTGGGGCGTGATCGCCAAGCATCTCTCGGCGGACCGCGAAGTTATCGCCGTGGATCAACGTAACCATGGCGACAGCTACTGGACGGAAAGCCATACCTACGAGGACATGGCCGCCGACCTCGCGCATGTGATCGACGAGCACGGCGGGCGCGCCGATGTGCTTGGGCATTCGATGGGCGGCAAGGCCGCGATGCAACTGGCGCTGACCCGGCCCGAGATGGTGCGCAAACTGGTCGTTGCCGATATGGCGCCGGTCAACTACAGCCACGGCCCCGCGCATCTGGCGCTGCAACAGGCGATGAAGGTTCTGCATGTCGAGGATCTTACGCTACGCTCCGAGGCCGACAAGCGGCTGGCCCAGGCGATCCCCGATCCCGCGACCCGTGCCTTCCTGCTGCAATCGCTCGACCTAAAGGCGACGCCGCCACGCTGGAAGCTGAACCTCGATATTCTGGGCGCCGAGATGGACACGATCCTCGGCTGGCCGGGCACCTCGGGTATCTTCGAAGGCCCGGCACTGTTCGTGTCTGGGGCCTTGTCGAATTACGTCAAGCCCGAGTATCAACCCGCCATTCTGGCGCAATTCCCGCAGGCCGAGTTCGCGCAGGTCGAAAACGCGGGGCATTGGCTGCACGCCGAACAACCCCGCGCCTTTGAAGCCGTCGTGGCCGCCTTCCTCGGTTGAGGATCAGACCTCCGGACGCTTCATCCGCTCCATCAGGTTCGTCTTGAGGACGAACTGATGATAAAGCGCGCCGACCACATGCAGGCCGATCAGCACGAACAGAACGCCGGTCAGCGCCTCATGCACTTCGGCCGCGCCGCGGCTGCCAAGAAACCAGGCCGCGCCGCCTGCGGGCACAAGAACGATCATCAGCAGATAAAGCCCGCCATGCGTCAGCTTCGCCAGCAGTTGAAGCGGCGGCGCCTCTTCGGCGGGCGGCAGTGGTGCGCCACGGGTCTTGCGCAGCCCAAGCCGCCACAGAACCAGAACAAAGATCGCGATGCCGCCAAAGACATGCGCCGCGACAAGCGGATTGAAGCCCACTTCCTCGCCGCGTGTGGCCGCGCGGAATGCGTCGCCAATCGCGTCATTCAGCAGGAACTGCGCCGCGATCAGCAGCGCTACGATCCAATGCAACGCGATCTGCGTCGCGGAATAGCCTTTTACCTCAGCCATTTGAGTCGCCTCCATTCACGGGCATAATGCCGGTCGATCATTGAACGGAGCAGGCCGGGAGTTCCGGCGCTGGTCAAGCGTTCTCGTTGATCTGCTTCGCGATGATCCATGCGATGGGAACGGCAACGACAAAGCCGATCGCGGCCGAATAGATCATCGTCATCGTGTCGAACTTGTTCATCGTCAGCGCGGCGGTGATGATGATGCCGGCAAGCGTGGGTCCGGCGAGAGCATAGATAATGCCGAAAAGACGGAACATAAGAGCCTCCATTAGCGCGCGTTTCATATATTGATGAATCACGTTTCATGCATGCGAACTTTGATCTGAGTCAGTTGCACTGACTGGTCGTCCGCGGCAGTCGGTCGCAGGCGCACCGCGATATCAAGTGCTTAACAATCCATCAGGTAGCGCGCCTCGCCGCTGTCCCCGGGCAGAGAGGGCGAACGCGCATATCCGCCAAGCGGCCCCGCGACCCGGCAGCCGGTGACCGATTCCGCTGCTTCGATCAGCCCTGCCCGTGCCCGGTCGTGATGCTGCCGTTTGATGGTATCCAGGCGGATCACCTCGACCGCGTCACCCTTGACGAAGACCGCGTAGCGTAGCCCCTGCGCCATCACGTCGTGGCGCGCGGCGCCAAAGAACCGCGGCGCGGGCGAGGCTCCGCAGCCCCCCACAAGCACCATGGCCAGGATCCAGATAGACACGCGCCGCATAAGCCCTCCGTTTGGGGTATGCTGCCGGATCGAGGTTAATGAAGCCTTAACCGGAATGCTAATCGCGGTCAGGCGCGAAAGCCGGACCCATCTCGCTCAACCGGGCGAGGTTGCTAGAGGTGTAACGGCCGATTTCGCGCATTCCGGCCTGCATCGCCTTGCCCGCCCCTTCGCCGCGCAGCACCGCGCAGGTTGCCGCCTCGACGGCCTCGACGGTGGCTTGCGGCTTTTCGGCGATCATCCGCAGCACTTCGGAATTGGGCGTTCCCCAGAGCCCTGCCATCCCCGCCAGTCGCAGCGCGATGATGGTCTGCGCCTCCACTCCGATGCGGGCGGCCTGAAGGGTCAGCGAGAACGGGGAGAGTGGGTCAAAGAACATCCGAAGCTTTCTGTTGTACCGGTGCGAACCGGCCATTTCGCGCCCCGAAACAAGATCAGATCGCATTCCCAAGCGTTTATGGGTGCATTCCGGCGCCGCAGGAAGGGCGAAAAACGCATGGCTCCCTTGCTTCGACCGCTCGATGGTGTTGCAAAAACCTCAGTCGCCAATCCCCTTTGTGCGCTCAGGCACAGACCGTGCTGGCT
Organism: Sedimentimonas flavescens; assembly: GCF_019264375.1. GTDB lineage: Bacteria > Pseudomonadota > Alphaproteobacteria > Rhodobacterales > Rhodobacteraceae > Rhodobacter > Rhodobacter flavescens. The sequence goes on from NZ_JAHVAI010000001.1 coordinate 264,725, forward strand.
ATCGTGCTTGATTTCCGATCTCTCTCCACCAAATCTTGACCTAATGGTAATTGACTTTTAAGCCCCATTCTGAACTCACTCGTTCAGAAATTTTCCTGCCCTTACGGCAAGCCAATAGACACTGCGCGTTCCGGAGTTCTCATGATCAAGCGCCTTATCATCGCCATTTTGCTGCTTGGTCTCGTCGGTGGCGGGATCGTCGGTTTCAACCTTTTCCGCTCGAAAATGATCGCGCAGTTCTTTGCCACCATGGCGCCGGCGCCGCTGCCGGTGACCGTGACCGAGGTTGTGCCGATAAACTGGATGCCTGGGATCGCAGCCATCGGCACCGCCAATGCCGCGCAGGGCACCGATCTGGCCGTGGAAGCCGCGGGCGTGGTGCGTGAGGTTCGGTTTGCCGCCAACGATCGGGTCGAGAAGGGGCAGGTTCTGGTTCAGATCGATGACCGAGAGGAGCGCGCAGATCTGGACGCCGCCAAGGCCGCGCTGAATCTGGCCGAGATCACGCTCAAGCGCGCGCAGGAACTGCTAGAGCGCGGCGTTTCGGCCACGACGACGCTCGACACTGCCGAGGCCGAGGCAATCGCGGCCCGCTCCAACGTCGCCAAGCTGGCGGCCGCACTTGAGACCAAGCAGCTGACCGCCCCGTTCGGCGGCACCATCGGCATCCCGCAGATCGAGATCGGCCAGTTCGTCACCGCCGGAACCACCTATGCGACCTTGCAGGATCGTAGCCATATGCGTGTCGATTTCTCGCTGTCTGAGCAGCAGGCCGGGATGGTCAAGGCCGGGCTTCCGGTCACCGTAACCTCGGAAGTCGGCGATCTGACCCTGACCGGCTCTGTCGTCGGAATCGAGCCCAAGATCGACCCGAACTCGCGCCTCGTGACGATCCGCGCGGACGTGCCCAACGCAGCCGATCAGCTGACGCCGGGCCAGTTCCTTCAGGTGCTTGTCGATCTTCCGGCCGAGGATGGCGTGATCGCCCTGCCGCAGACGGTGGTTTCCTCGACCCTCTACGGCGATTCCGTCTTCGTCGTGCGCGAGGAGCAGACCGAGGGTGCCGAGCCGTCGCTGGTCGTGCGTCAGGTCTTCGTAAAACTGGGTCGGCGCAGTGCCGATCTGGTCGAGATCTCGGAGGGGCTTGCCGTCGGCGACAAGGTCGTCAACGCCGGGCAGAACCGCCTCAGCTCGGGCGCGCCGGTCACGCTGGCCGACGCCCCGGCCGGCAACTGAGAGGCGCACGATGCATTTCACCGAGATCTTCATTCGCCGGCCCGTGCTTTCGACCGTGGTCGGCGCCTTCATGCTGCTGTTGGGCATTCAGGCGTTCTTCACCCTGCCCGTGCGTCAATACCCCGAGGTGGACGAAACCGTGGTGACGATCACCACCGTCTACCCCGGCGCCGCGCCCGAGCTTATCCAGGGCTTCATCACCGCACCCATCGCGGCTGCGGTCGCGACGACCGAAAATATCGACTATGTGACCTCGTCTTCGCGCCCTTCAGCATCGGTCGTGTCGGTGAACATGAAGCTGGGCGCCAATCCTGACGTGGCCTTGACCGAGGTTCTGGCCAAGGTGCAGCAGGTGCGCAGCGTGCTGCCCTCGGATGCCGAGGATCCGGTCATCGTCAAGGGCACGGGCCAGGCCTTCGCGCTGATGTATCTTGCGGCGATCAACCCGAACATGACCGCCGAGCAGTTGACCGAGTACCTCGAACGCGTCATCCGGCCGCAGATGTCCACCATCCCCGGCGTGGCCGAAATCGAGGTGATCGGCGCCTCGAACTACGCCATGCGGGTCTGGATCGACCCCAACAAGCTGGCCGCGCGCGGCGTGACCGCCGCCGAGGTTCTGGGCGCGATCCAGGCGTCGAACTTCCTTTCGGCACCGGGCAAGACCGAGAATGAATACTTCACGCAGTCGATCACGCTGAAATCGACCCTGCAAACCCCCGAGGCCTTCGGCGCCCTGCCGATCCGCGCCGATGGCGATGCGGTCGTGCGACTGCGCGATGTGGCGCAGGTCGAACTGGCCTCGGATGGCGAGGGCGAAATCGTGACCTTCGACGGTCAGGGCGGCACCTTCATCGGCATCTACCCGACGCCCTCGGCCAACCCGCTCGATACGGCCGCCGCCGTCGTGGCCGAACTGCCCGCGATCAACGACACCCTGCCCGAGGGGATGGAGATCGAGCTGGTCTACGACTCGACCGAGACCATCTCGGCCTCGATCGAGGAAGTGTTCAAGACCATCGGCGAGGCCGTCGTGATCGTGGTCATCGTGATCTTGCTGTTCCTCGGCTCGGTGCGCTCGGTGCTGATGCCGCTGGTCACCATTCCGCTGTCGCTGATCGGTGTGATGGCCGTGCTGCTGGCGCTTGGCTATTCAATCAACCTGCTGACGCTGCTGGCCATGGTGCTGGCCATCGGGCTTGTGGTCGACGACGCCATCGTCGTGGTCGAGAACATCCACCGCCACATCGAGGACGGCATGAAGCCGATCCCCGCCGCCGTGCAGGGGATGAAGGAAATCACCGGCCCCGTGATCGCCATGACCATCACGCTGGCCGCCGTGCTTTCTCCGTTAGCCTTTACCGGCGGGCTGACCGGGGCGCTGTTCAAGGAATTCGCCTTCACCCTCGCCGGATCGGTGATCCTGTCGGGTGTGATCGCGCTGACCATCACGCCGATGATGTCGGGCCGCATCCTGACCTCGGGGCACGCCAAGGGCTTTCAAGCCTGGGTGGATCGCACTTTCGAGCGCATCGCCGGCTGGTACGAGCGCCGCGTGGACGGCTCGCTCAGCTATCGCTCGATCACCGTGCTGGTGGTCAGCGTTCTTGTCGGCGTGATGGGTTTCATGTTCATCAACACCTCGACCGAGCTTGCCCCGGACGAGGATCAGGGCGCGCTTTTCGCGATCCTGAACGGGCCGCGCTACGCGACCTCGGATTACACCTCGAAATATATCGAGGAGGTTGGCGCGCTGACCGACAATATCCCCGAGGTGCGCACAAAATTCTCGGTCGCCGGCTTCGGCGGGGACGATGCGCAGGGGATCTATATCTGGGCGCTCAAGGACTGGTCCGAGCGTGACCGCTCGCAGGCCGAGATTCAGGCGGAGATTCAGGCAGCGCTGGATCAATCGACCGGGTTGCAGGGCTTTGCCTTCGCCCCGCCCACCCTGCCCGGCTCGGGCGGCGGGTTGCCGATTTCGGTCGTGCTTCAATCGATCCATCCGGCGGACCGCGTGGCCGAGGTGGCCGAGGAAATCCGCCTCAAGGCGCAAGCCAGCGGAAAGTTCATCGTCGTGCAAAACTCGCTCAGCTTCGACGCCCCCGAGGTGCGCGTGACGATCGACCGCGACCGCGCGGCCTCGCTCAACGTTTCGGTCTCGGATATCGGCACCACGCTCGGGCTGCTTGTCGGTGGCGGCTCGGTCGCGCAGTTCGACCGCGATTCGAACAGCTATGACATCATCACCCAGGTCCCGCAGGAGTTCCGCTCCAACCCCGAACAGCTTGGCAGCTACTTCGTGCGCGCCTCAACGGGCGACATGGTGCCGCTATCCTCGGTGGTCACGATTGAGACCGGCGTGCGTGCCGCGGCGATCGAGCAGTTCAACCAGCTCAACTCTGCCACGCTTTCGGCACTGCCGCTGCCCGGTGTCTCAACCGGCGACGGTCTGGCCGAGATCGTCGGCATCGCCAACGAGGCCATGCCCGAGGGCTTCTTCCTCGACTATTCGGGCCAGTCACGGCTTGAGGTCACGCAGGGCAACACGATCTTGCTGGCCTTCGGCGCGGCGGTGCTGGTGATCTACCTAGTGCTGGCGGCCCAGTTCGAGAGCCTGCGCGACCCGTTCATCATCATGATGTCGGTGCCGCTGACCATTTTCGGAGCGGTTCTGCCGCTCAACCTCGGGCTTGGCACGCTGAACATCTACAGCCAAGTGGGTCTGATCACGCTGGTCGGGCTGATCACCAAGCACGGCATCCTGATGGTCGAATTCGCCAACCAGCAGCGCGAGGAGCACGGCGCCACCCGCCGCGCGGCGATCGTTGCCGCCGCGCGCACCCGACTGCGCCCGATCCTGATGACCACCGCCGCGATGGCGCTTGCGGTGATCCCGCTGGTGATCGCCGAGGGGGCAGGCGCCGCGGCGCGTCAGGCGATGGGGATCGTTATGTTCTCCGGGCTGATCATCGGCACGATGTTCACGCTGTTCGTGGTGCCGATGTTTTACAGCTTCATCGCGCCCTCCGACAAAGCCATGCGCACGGCGCGCGAAAAGCGCATCGCGGCCGGATAAGGACGAAGGGCGGGGAACTCCCCGCCCTTTTCCTTTCAGCCTTTCGCGTCCTCAAGCATCATCTGCGCGGCCTTCTCGGCGATCATCATCACGGGCGCATTGGTGTTGCCCGAGGTGATCGTGGGCATCACCGAGGCATCGGCGATGCGCAGCCCCCGCAGTGCCTTCAGCCGCAGGCGCGGATCGACCACCGCACCCGTGTCCGAGCCCATGCGACAGGTGCCGACCGGGTGGAAGATGGTCGTGCCGATCTCTCCCGCCGCGCGCACAAGGTCTTCCTCGGTGCGGTAGTCGGGACCGGGCTTGTATTCCTCGGGCGAGAACCGGGCAAATGCGGGCTGCATTGCAATCTCGCGCGTCAGGCTGATTGCGCGGGCAGCGACGCGGCGGTCGCCCTCGGTGCTCAGGTAGTTCGGCGCAATCACAGGCGCCGTGCGGAAATCCGGGCCGCGCAGATGGACATGGCCACGGCTTTCGGGGCGCAGGTTGCACACGCTGGCGGTCATCGCCGGGAAGGGGTGCACCGCATCGCCAAACTTATCCAGACTGACCGGCTGGAGGTGGTATTCCAGATCCGCCGTCTCCTTCTCAGGGAAGGAGCGGGTAAAGATCCCCGCCTGGCTCGGCGACATCGACATCGGGCCCGAGCGAAAGAGCGCATATTCCGCCCCGATCATCGCCTTGCCGAACAGCGAATTCGCCATGGTATTGAGCGTCTTGACCCCGTTCACCTTGAAGATCAGGCGCAGTTGCAGATGGTCTTGCAGGTTCTCGCCCACACCCTCGACCTCGGCCACTGGCGCGATACCGTTCGCTGCCAGCACATCGCCGCGCCCGATACCGGACAGCTCAAGGATCTGCGGCGAGCCGATGGCGCCTGCCGCCAGCACAACCTCGCCTGCCTCAACCTCATAAGGCGCGTTGTCACGCTGGTAGCGCACGCCCGTCACGCGTCCCTCGCTGATCAGCAGGCGTTCGACCTGCGCCTCGGTGATGACGCGCAGGTTCGGGCGGCCAAGCGCGGGCTTGAGAAACGCGCTTGAGGCCGACCAGCGCCAGCCGCGCCGCTGCGTGACATGGAAATACCCGCCGCCCTCATTATCACCCCGGTTGAAATCGTCGGTGCGCGGAATGCCGGCCTGCTCGGCCGCCGCAAGAAAGGCGTCGAGCACATCCCACCGCACGCGCGCCTCCTCAACCCGGATCGCGCCGCCCGCGCCATGCAGATCCGACGCGCCGCGGTAGAAATCCTCCTGTGCGCGAAACAGCGGCAGGATGTCGTCCCAGCCCCAGCCGCTGCATCCAAGCTGCGCCCAATGATCATAGTCGCGGGCCTGCCCGCGCATGTAGATCATGCCATTGATCGACGAGCACCCGCCCAAGATCCGCCCGCGCGGATAGATCAGCGAACGGCCGTTCAGGCCCGGGTCTGCCTCGGTCTTGAAACCCCAGTCGGTGCGCGGATTGCCGATGCAGTAAAGATAGCCCACCGGGATGTGCACCCAATGGTAATTGTCCTTGCCGCCAGCCTCGAGCAGCAGGACGCGGTTGCGCGGATCCTCGGACAGGCGATTTGCCAGCACGCAACCCGCGCTGCCGGCCCCTACGACGATGTAATCGTAACGCTCCATCGCTTCCCCCGCTCGCATCTGTTAAACGACGACGCTTTGACTTTTACAATGGATAACGCGTTGGCAACCGCACCCCATACACACAATAATGCAAAACACCCATTGCAGAACCGGGCGAATGCAGGCGCAGCATGGGCCGCGCCCCCTTGCATCCCCCCCGCCCCCTCGCATTATGGCGCGACCCAAAGGCCCCGGACCCGATGTTTCTGTATCGCTTGCTTCTTGCCCTTGCCCTGCCGCTGCTGCTGACGCGGCTGGCGTGGCGCGTGCTGCGCGGTCAGGAAAGCCTGTCGGACCTAAACGAGCGTCTGGGGGGCGGGCCGGATGGCCCCGCGCGGGCGATCTGGCTGCACGCCGCCTCGAACGGAGAGCTAGCCTCGGCCAAGCCGCTGATCGAGGCAATGCTGGCGCAGTCGCACAGCGCGATCCTGATCACCACGAACACCGTCACCGCGCGGGCGCTGGCACAGGGCTGGGGGTTGCCGCGCGTCTCGGCACGGCTTGCACCGCTGGATGCGCGCTGGATGTTGCGGCGGTTTCTCGGTCGCTTCCAGCCCGAGGCGCTGATCATCGTCGAGAATGAACTGTGGCCGAACCGCCTGACCCTAACGGCTGAGCGCGGCGTGCCGATCATTGCCGTGGGCGCGCGCATCTCGGCCCGCTCGGCACGGCGTTGGCGCAAGATCGGGCTCGGGCCGCGCCTGATGAAGTCGCTGACCGCGCTTTCAGCGCAGGACGCCGCGAGCGAGGCCGAGTTCCGCGCGCTTGGTCTTGCGGCCCGCAACACGCTGGCGCGGCTGAATCTGAAAACCGCCGTGGCGGCCCCTCCCCCGCGCGAGCGCCTCGATTGGCCGCGTGCAGCGACCGTGCTGGCGGCCTCAACCCACGAGGAAGAGGAAGAGATCGCCCTGGCCGCCTTCGCCAAGGCGCGCGCGCTGAACCCTGTGCTGCGCCTGATCATCGCGCCGCGCCATCCCCGCCGCGCCCCCGAGGTAGCCCGCGCGATCGAGGCCGCCGGGCAGCCCTACGCGCAACGCTCGAAAGGCGAGGCGCCACTGCAGCCGGTCTATTTGGCCGATACCATGGGCGAGATGGCCAATTGGTATGCCAGCGCGGGCATCTGCCTGATCGGCGGCACGCTGGCCCCCAAGGGCGGCCATACCCCGTTCGAGCCCGCGGCCTATGGCTGCGCCTTGCTGCACGGCCCCGATATCGCGAACCATGCGGAGGCCTTCGCGGCGCTCGATACCGCAGGCGCTGCCATCCTGATCACGCCCGACACCCTTGCCGATACGCTGGTCAGCCTGGATGCCGCACGACAAGCCCAGATGGCGCAGGCCGCCACCCTTGCGCTTGGCGCGCTAAGCACGACCGACGGCGCCACGCGGCTGGCGCAAAGCGTGCTCGGGCGGATCGGCTCGGCGCAGGGCTAGCTTGCATTCGTGCCCCCATCCCTTATGTGGTAGCCTATAGCGATAGGTGCCCAATGATCCGCTACACGCTGAAATGCGAGTCCGATCACAGCTTTGACAGCTGGTTCCAGTCGGCCGAGGCTTTCGACAAGCTTCTGGCCGCGGGCATGGTTGCGTGCTCGGTCTGCGGATCTTCCAAGGTCTCCAAGGCGCTGATGGCCCCCTCGGTTCAGCCGGCCCGCAAAGCCGGCGAAAAGCCCGAGGCGCCACTATCCGCGCCGCAGGGCGAGGTCGAGCAGGCACTGGCCGCCATGCGCCGCCATGTCGAGGAAAACTCGGACTATGTCGGGATGAACTTCGCCGCCGAGGCGCGCGCGATGCATGACGGCGACGCGCCCGAGCGCGCCATCCATGGCGAGGCAAAGCTGGAAGAGGCCAAGGCCCTGCTGGAGGACGGCATCCCCGTTGCGCCCCTGCCCTTCCTGCCACGCCGCAAGACGAACTGACCTGCAACCCTATGATTTGACTTGAACCTCCGAGCGATTGCGTCATCTTCGGAGGAAATCACCATGCGGCCGGCACAGGGGAGCAACTGTAATGAGCGTTCTGATCACCGGAGCAAGCCGCGGCATCGGCGCCGCGCTGCTGGAGCATTACCGCGATATCGGAAAGGCTGCCTTCGGCACCGCGCGCAATCCCTCGGGCGATTTGTTGCCGCTGGATGTCACGCTTCCCCAAAGCCATCAGGCGCTTGCGCTGCGGCTGAACGGGCTGCCGATCGATCTGCTCGTGTGCAACGCCGGGATCTACTCCGACAAGGGCCAGACGCTGGACACGGGCTATCGCACCGCGCTCTGGTCGCAGTCCTTCGCGACCAATGTCACCGGCGTCTTCCTGACGATCCAGAGCCTGCTGCCCAATCTGCGCGCCGCCAAGGGCAAGATCGCGATCATCTCCTCGGCGATGGGTTCGGATGAGCGTGCGCCGGGCGGCAGCTATATCTACCGCGCCTCGAAGGCCGCCGCGCTCAACCTCGGGCGCAACCTGGCCACCGATCTGCGCGCCGAGGGCATCGCGGTCGGCATCTATCACCCTGGCTGGGTCAAGACCGACATGGGCGGCCCCGGCGCCGAGATCAGCCTGGCACAATCCGTGAGCGGCCTTGCGGCGCGCCTCGCCGCCCTCGACATTTCCACGACGGGATGCTTCGAGAGCTACGACGGAACCCAGATTCCGTTCTGAGCGGGCCGTGAAGCCTCTGGCCTTGGCCGCCCAAGCGCGCTAAACCCCCGCAAAACCGGTAAAAGGACGGGAAAATGGCGCGCCATCTGATCACCTCGGCAATTCCCTATATCAACGGCATCAAACACCTGGGCAACCTTGTGGGCTCGCAGCTGCCGGCCGACCTGTTCGCGCGCTATCTGCGCGGGCGTGGGCATGAGGTGATGTACATCTGCGCCACCGACGAGCACGGCACCCCGGCCGAGCTGGCCGCAGCAAAAGCGGGCAAGGATGTCGCCGACTATTGCGCCGAGATGCATGACGTTCAGGCCGAGATCGCGCGCGGCTTCCGCCTGTCCTTCGATCACTTCGGGCGCTCGTCCAGCGCGCAGAACCGCGCGCTGACCCAGCATTTCGCCCGCGTCCTGGCCGAGAACGGGCTGATCCGCGAAGTCACCGAAAAGCAGATGTATTCGGTGGCCGATGGCCGCTTCCTGCCCGACCGCTATATCGAGGGCACCTGCCCGAACTGCGGCTATGAAAGCGCGCGCGGCGATCAGTGCGACAACTGCACCAAGCAGCTTGACCCGGTTGATCTGATCAACCCGCATTCGGTGATCTCGGGCTCGACCGAGCTTGAAATGCGCGAGACGAAGCACCTGTTCCTGCGCCAGTCGGCGATGAAGGACAAGCTTTCCGAATGGATCGACAGCAAGGCCGACTGGCCGGTGCTAACGACCTCGATCGCCAAGAAATGGCTCAATGACGGTGACGGGCTGCAAGACCGCGGCATCACCCGCGACCTCAGCTGGGGCGTGCCCGCGCAATTCGACGGCGCACCGTGGCAAGGCATGGAGGGCAAGGTCTTCTACGTCTGGTTTGACGCCCCCATCGAATATATCGCGGCAACGCAGGAATGGGCTGACAAGACCGGCGGTGACTGGGCGCGCTGGTGGCGCACCGACAAGGGCGCCGAGGACGTCACCTACACCCAGTTCATGGGCAAGGATAACGTGCCCTTCCACACGCTCTCGTTCCCGGCGACGATCCTTGGCTCAGACGAGCCCTGGAAGCTGGTCGATTACATCAAGTCGTTCAACTACCTGAACTATGACGGCGGCCAGTTCTCGACCTCGCGCGGGCGCGGCGTGTTCATGGATCAGGCGCTCGAGATCCTGCCCTCGGACTACTGGCGCTGGTGGCTGCTGAGCCACGCCCCCGAAAGCGCCGACAGCGAATTCACCTGGGAGAACTTCCAGACCTCGGTGAACAAGGATCTGGCGGACGTTCTGGGCAACTTCGTCAGCCGCATCACCAAGTTCACCCGCTCGAAATTCGGCGAGGCCCTGCCCGAGGGCGGCACCTGGGGCGAACGCGAAGAGGCGCTGATCGCGGAACTCACCACCCGCGTGCGTGAGTATGAGCGCCACATGGACGACAAGGAGGTCCGCAAGGCCGCGACCGAATTGCGCGCGATCTGGGTGGCCGGCAACGAATACCTGCAATCGGCCGCGCCCTGGACCGTCTTCAAGACCGAGCCCGAGCAGGCCGCAGCGCAGGCGCGCCTCGCGCTGAACCTGATCCGGCTTTACGCGGTGCTTTCCGCGCCCTTCATCCCGGACGCGACCGACACGATGCTTGCTGCCATGCAGACCGAGGATCGCTGCTGGCCCACCGATGTGCGCGCCGCGCTTGAGGCCCTGCCCGCAGGCCATGCCTTCACCACGCCCGAGGTTCTCTTCCGCAAGATCACGGATGAGGAACGCGAGGACTGGCAGGTCCGTTTCGCCGGCAAGCGCGAGTGATCAAAAGGGGGCCACGCGGCCCCCTTGCTTTTCGCCGCTACCCCCTTTTGCATCGCCGGTCCCTTTGCCCCATCATCGGGAAAACGGAGGCGTAGATGACGCATTGCATCCTGATCGGGGCCCCGGTGGACAGCGGCCAGAAACGCGCAGGCTGCCTGATGGGCCCGGCGGCCTATCGCGTTGCCGGGCTGGCGCAGACGTTGGTGGCGCTAGGCCACGGGGTCGAGGACCGGGGCGATGTGAGCCCCGCTCCGCGTGATCCGGTGCCCCATGCCAACCCGGCGGTGCATCATCTGGCCGAGACCATCGGCTGGACCGAGGCGCTGAGCGAGGCTGGCTCGGACGCCATGGCCAACGGGTTTCCGATCTTCATGGGGGGCGATCATTCGCTCTCGCTCGGCTCGGTTGCCGGGGTAGCGCGTCACGCAGTGCGCGTGGGGCGGCCGCTGTTCGTTCTGTGGCTCGATGCCCATACCGATTTCCACACGCCTGAAACGACGCAAAGCGGCAATCTGCACGGCACGCCCGTCGCCTATATCGCCGGGCGCCTGGGGTTTGACGATTTCCCACCCTTCCCCGCCCCGGTGCCGCCCGCCAATATCTGCATGTTCGGCATTCGCTCGGTCGATGAGGCGGAGCAATCGGCACTGATGCCCGAAGAGGTCGAGATCAACGACATGCGCGTGCTGGACGAACGCGGCATCGGCGCGCCGCTGCGCGAGTTCCTGGCCCGCGTTGAGGCCGCGAACGGGTTGCTGCATGTCTCGCTCGACGTCGATTTCCTCGACCCGACCATCGCGCCCGCCGTGGGCACCACCGTCCCCGGCGGCACGACCTTCCGCGAGGCGCATCTGGTGATGGAACTGCTGCATGAATCGGGGCTGGTGACCTCGCTCGACCTGGTCGAGCTGAACCCCTTCCTCGACGATCGTGGGCGCACCGCGCGGCTGATGGTCGATCTGGTCGGCTCGCTGATGGGCCGGAAGGTCTTCGACCGGCCCACCCGCAGTTTCTAAGGCTCAGGCGCCCGCGCGGCGGGCCTCGATCTCGCTCAGCGCCGGGTTGTCATCCATGGGCGCCGGGGCAGCCGCCACAACGGGTTTGGTGCGAAAGTAGTAAGCCTCGCGCGCACCGAAATAGAAGCTGACGATGGCGCCCAACAGCCACCAGAGCGGCTCGGGCACGTGGTTGAGGCCCATCATCCGGCGCGAGAACCCCTCGGGGTCGATCATCGCATAGACGAAAAGCCCAAGCGTGCCGAGCGCGAGCATCGGCCGGGGCATCCGGTTTAACCCATTGACGAAACGATCAAACAGGCCCGGGCGGACGTATTGGAACTCGGCCCCGTGCTCATCCAGCGCGGCGCGGTAGGCATCATGCGCCGCTTCCATCTTCTTGGTGGCATTGGGCACGAAGACCTCGGCCACGGTCGCGGCGGCATTGCCAAGCGCGGTGGTGGTGGCCGAGCCACCTACGACTTTCTCGATCAGGCCCATTTCGCCACCCGTGCCTTGTGATCCGCGTCGCTCAGGTGAAAGCGCGGCGAGATGAACTCTTCCACGCGCAGGATCCAGCCGCCCTTGGCGCCTTTGCGAGTGGTAGCGTATTTGCGCGACGCCGGACGGCGGTCAGCCAGTTGGTAGTAGTAATTGCGCCGCGCGATGCCGTAGGCATCCGCGATCAGGCCGGGCGCACTGTCGGCCGCCGCCTGCGCCGCGGCCAGCGTCTGCGGCCCCAGCACCCCATCTACTGCCACGGCATGGCCCATGCGGGTCAGCAGGCCTTGCAGCACGCGGATCGCATTGGCCCCGGCGTTGACATACATGTCGAAGACGCTGGCGCGCAGCACCTCGGGCAGGCGCGCAAGGCCCGGCCCCTCGTAGTAATGCTGCACAAAGATCTCGACCGCCTTCTCGCGGCTCAGCGCACGAACATCGGCTCCGGTCACCCGGCCATCTCCGGTCAGGTCGATCCCGAGGCGCTGCATCGTGCCGATTGTCACGCCGTATTTCGTGGCCCCGCCGGGGTCGTCGGGGTCATTCACATAGCCGCCCTCGCGGGCGACGATCTCGGTAGCGATTTCGGTGACTGATTTCATGGACATCCCCCAGACTTGGCCGGGGGATGGTCACGCGATCAGGTTAACGCCGCGCCGAGGCAGCGCGCGCTCAGGAACTGGGTTCCTGATAGACGCCCTGTTCTTTCAGCGCGTCCACGACTTCCTTGGGCATGTAGGTTTCGTCGTGCTTGGCAAGGATCTCGCTGGCGACGAAGACATCGCCCTCCATCGTGCCGGTGCCGATCATGCCCTGGTTCTCACCGAACAGATCCGGCAGAACGCCGGTGAACCGCACCGGAACGCTCGCACCGCCATCGGTGACGCTGAAGGTGACGGTCTCGCCCTCGCCGCGTCTGATGGTGCCCGCCTCGACCAGACCGCCCAGACGGAACACCTCGCCCGGTTCGGGCGGGTTCTCGGCCAGCTGCGCCGGGGCGCGGAAGAAGTTGATCCCGTCGCGCATCGCATAGCCGATCATCGCGGTCGAAACCGCCAGCGCCACAGCGGCCACCAGCAGCACCTGGATGCGGCGCTTTTTCTTGAGGCTCTTCATTCGCGTTTCCTCCTCAATCTGCTGGCGGCCTTATCGGCCGCCCGCCGTTCCTGTTCCCTGACTTAAATCAAGGGAAGACCGGCGCAAGCATCAGGCCCGCCGTCTCCTCAAGACCCAGCATCAGGTTGGCGTTCTGGATCGCCTGTCCCGACGAACCCTTGGTCAGGTTGTCCAGCGCCACCATCACCACAGCCCGGCCCGGGATACGGTCACCGATCACGCCGACATGGACGAAATTGGAGCCTGCGATCGACCGCGTCGAGGGGAGTGCGCCGAAAGGTAGCACCTCGAGGAAGGTCTCATCGGCGTAACGTGCGGCCAATGCTGCATGAATCGCCTCCGGCTCGCCGCGGACATAGGCGTCCACAAGGATACCGCGGTTGAACGGCATCAGGTGCGGCGTGAACTGGATACGCACGGGGCGGCCCGCCAAGAGGCTGAACTCCTGATCGAATTCGCCCAGGTGACGGTGCTTGCCGCCCGCCGAATAGGGCATGGTGCCGCCCGCCAGTTCGGCATGCAGCAGGTTCTCCTTAAGCGACCGACCCGCCCCCGAGACGCCCGCCTTGAGGTCGATCACAATCTCGTCAAGGTCGATCACACCCGCCTCGATCAGCGGCCGGATGGCGTATTGGCCCGCGGCGGCGTTGCAGCCCGTGCCCGCGCACAGCCGCGCTCCGCGAATCTCGTCGCGGTAAAACTCGGTCAGGCCATAGACGGCCTCTTTCTGCAAATCGACCGCCGAATGCGCCTTGCCATACCACTTTTCATACTCGGCCGGGTCGCGCAGACGGAAGTCGGCGGACAGATCGACGACCTTCAGATCGCGCGGCAACTCGGCGATCACCGCCTGCGAGGTCGCGTGCGGCAAAGCGCAAAAGGCCAGATCGACCTGAGAAAAGTCGATCTCCTCGATCTTTTGCAGATCCGGTAAGCCAAGATGGCGCAGGTGCGGGAAGACCTCCCCCATGCTCATGCCGGCCTTGCGGTCGCCCGACAGCGCGGTGATCTTCATCGAGGGGTGAGTGGCGATGATCCGGGCCAGTTCGGCGCCGGTATATCCCGAGGCGCCAAGGATCGCGATGTTCTGCGTCATGGGAATCTCCCTGCAAATCGAATGAGTTCAGGCGGCTTCGAAAGTGATCCGGCGTCGCAGGAACTGCGTCGCGTGGGTCGAGACCGAGGCCGGTTTGCCCGTGGTCAGGAACTTTGATACCTTGCCCGCACCCTCGAATTCGGGGTGGCGGGTGAGGTAGTCGGTCAGGCTTTCCGCCACGAGGTTCGCCTGGCTATAAACGGTCACGTCGGGGCCCAATGCCTCCTGGAAAACCGTTTGCATCAGCGGGTAATGGGTGCAGCCCAGAATGGCGGCCTCGGGGTGCGGCATCCGGCGCTTGAGCGCCTCGACATGGCTGCGCACCAGCGCCTCGGCGAGGATCTCGTCACCCATTTCGATTGCATCGACCACGCCGCCGCAGGGCTGCGCCTCGACATCCACACCGATCGCGCGATAGGCCAACTCGCGCTGGAAGGCGCGGCTTGCAACGGTCGCGGGGGTGGCAAACAGCGCCACATGCTTGACGGCAACCTCACGCGGGGGGCTGTTGTCGCCCCATTTGCGCTCGGTCAGCGCCTCGATCATCGGCACGAAGACGCCCAGAGCCCGCTTGTCCTTGGGCACCCAGCTTTCCTGCATCCGCTTCAGCGCGGCGGCCGAGGCGGTGTTACAGGCCAGGATCACCAGATCGCAGCCTTCGTCCCAAAGGCGTTCCACGCCCCGGCAGGTCAGGTTGAAGATGTCATCGGCATCGCGCACGCCGTAGGGGGCGTGGGCATTGTCACCGTAATAGACGAAGGCCACATCGGGCAGCCGCTTGGAGACGGCATCATACACCGTCAACCCGCCGAGCCCGCTATCGAAAACCCCAACAGCCATGCCTGCCTCCCGCCCCTCAGGGTGCCCCGCGCGCGGCGGGGAATTGGCCCCTAATAAGCCCCCCGCGCGCGGAAATAAACGCCTGAAATCATTCCGCCGCGAGTTGTGACGGCGGAGCGCCCTGATCGAAGGCCGCCAGAAGCTCGGCCCGGCGCTTGGCAGCACGCGCCACCGCTTCGACCTTGACCGGGCCGAAACCCCGGATCGAAAGCGGCAGCTCGGCCAATTCGCGCGCGATCTCGAGCGTCTCGGGGCGCACCAGAGGCAAAATCCGCGCCATATCGGCCTCGTATTCGGCGATCAGTGCGCGCTCGGTGCGGCGTTCCTCGGACCGCCCAAACGGGTCGAGTGCCGTGCCGCGCAGCCCTTTCATCCGTGCCAGCAGCCGGAAGGCGGGAATCATCCAGGCGCCAAAGCTGCGCTTGATCGGGCGCCCGTTCGGCCCCTCGCCGGCCAAGAAGGGCGGCGCGAGATGGAAGGTGGGTTTCAGATCGCCCTCGAATTCCTCGCGCGCCTTTTCCAGCGTTTCCAGATGCAGCCGCGCGACCTCGTACTCGTCCTTGTAGGCCAAGAGCTTATGGTAGCCCTTGGCAACGGACAGGCGCAGCTCTTGCGGAGCGCGGGCAACAAGCGCCGAGAAGCGCGTCGCAAGCGCGGCACCCTGATAAGTGGTCAGATGCGCTGCGCGGAAGGCGATCGGATCGGCTTCCGCCGCGGGTTCTTCATGCGCGATAAGCTTCGCGGCCGCTTCGGGATGCGCCTTGGCCCAACGGCCAAGCTCGAAGGCGCGCTTGTTCGCGTCGACGGCGGTTTCGTTCAACTCGATCGCGCGATGGATGGCGGCGTGGCTGAGCGGCAGATAACCCGCCTGCCAGGCCGCCCCAAGGACAACCATGTTCGAGTAGATCGAATCCCCAAGCGCGCGGCGGGCCAGTTCGGAGGCGTCGAAGAAGCTCACCCGGTCGTGCAGCCGTGCTTCCAGCGCCAGCCGGAGTTGCCCCACCGGCAGTTGGAAATCGCGGTTGCGGGTGAACTCGCCGGTCACGATCTCATGCGCGTTGACGATGGCCCCGGTGCGCCCGGCGGTCATCAGACCCAGGGTCTTGGCCCCGGCGCTGACCACAAGATCGCCGCCGATAACGCAATCGGCCTCGCCCACCGCCACGCGAATGGCCGAAATATCCTGCGGCCGGTTCGCCAGTCGCAGGTGGATATGCACCGCCCCACCCTTTTGTGCGAGGCCGGCCATCTCCATCATGCCCGCACCCTTGCCATCGACATGCGCGGCCATGGCCAGCACCGCACCCACGGTGACAACGCCAGTGCCGCCGACGCCGGTGATCACGACGTTATGGGTGCCCCGGATCGCAGGCAGCGTGGGCTCGGGCAGGTCCGGCAGATCCAGCGCCTTGGGCTGGACCTTGCGCAGCTTCGCTCCCGAGAGCGTCACGAAAGACGGACAAAACCCGTTCAGGCAGGAGAAGTCCTTGTTGCAGCTCGACTGGTCAATGGCACGCTTGGTGCCAAGCTCGGTCTCGACCGGCACGATAGAGACGCAGTTCGACTGCACGCCGCAATCGCCGCAGCCCTCGCAGACATCGGTATTGATGAAGACGCGCTTGTCGGGATCGGGGAAAGAGCCGCGCTTGCGGCGGCGGCGCTTTTCGGCGGCGCAGGTCTGGATATAGACGATGGCCGAGACGCCCTTGGTTTGCTCAAGGCGCTTTTGCACCACCATCAGCCCCGCGCGTTCGACTTTCTCGACCTCGGGCGGGAAGCTGGACAGATCCAGATCCTCTTTCGCGTCATAAACCACGACGACCGGCTTCACGCCCATGGCAAGGATCTCGCGCACGATCTGCTGCGCGGTCAGCCCACCCTCGTTCGGCTGCCCGCCGGTCATGGCGACAGCATCATTGAAGAGGATCTTGTAGGTGATGTTCACGTCCGCCGCCAAGGCCGCCCGGATCGCAAGGCTGCCCGAGTGGTTATACGTCCCGTCGCCGAGATTCTGGAACACATGCGGGCGGGTCGAGAACGGCGCCTCGCCGACCCAGTTGGCGCCCTCGCCGCCCATCTGGGTGAAGCCGGTGGTCTCGCGCCCCATCCATTGCACCATGTAATGGCAGCCGATCCCGGCATAGGCCCGCGCGCCTTCAGGCAGGCGGGTCGAGCTGTTATGCGGACAGCCCGAGCAGAACCACGGCACGCGGGTCGCGATCTCGGGGGCGTTGTCGGCGCGCCGAGCCTGCTCGATCCGCGCCAACCCGGCCTTGACTCCCTCGGTCGCGCGGCCTTCCTCGGAGAGTATCCCGGCGATACGCTCGGCAATGGTCATCGGATCGAGGGCAAAGCGGGTCGGGAACAGCTCGGCCCCGGTGCGGTCATGGTGCCAGCCCAGAACGCGCCGCCCCTTGCGGTTGTCAAAGATCGCCTCCTTGACCTGCACTTCGATCAGCTTGCGCTTTTCCTCGACCACGACGATCAGTTCGAGCCCCTCGGCCCATTCGTTGAACGAGCGCATGTCCATCGGGAAGGTCTGCGCGACTTTCCAGGTGGTGATGCCGAGGCGCTCGCATTCGGCTTCGGTCAGGCCAAGCAGGCTGAAGGCATGCACGAGGTCGAGCCAGTTCTTGCCCGCCGCGACAAAGCCGATCTTGGCGCCAGCGCGGCCATGCATCCGCTTGTCCATCCGGTTGGCGCGGGCGAAGGCCTCGGCGGCGAAACGCTTGTAGTCGATCATCCGCGCTTCCTGCGCGACGGGCGTGTCGCCCAGACGGATGTTCAATCCACCCGGCGGCATCCTGAAATCGGGGGTGACAAAGCTCAGCCGGAGGGGGTCGCCGTCGACGACTGCCGTCGCCTCGACCGTGTCCTTCATCGTCTTGAGCCCCACCCAGACCCCGGCGAAGCGGCTCAGCGCCCAGCCATAGAGCCCGAAATCGAGGATTTCCTGCACGCCTGCGGGGCTGAGCACCGGCATATAGGCATCGACCAGCGCCCAGTCGGACTGGTGCAGCACGGTCGAGCTTTCGCCCGTGTGGTCATCGCCCATCGCCATCAGCACGCCGCCAAGCCGCGAGGTGCCCGCCATATTGGCGTGGCGCATCACATCGCCCGAGCGATCCACGCCCGGCCCCTTGCCGTACCACAGGCCGAAAACGCCATCATAGGCGCCCTCACCGCGCAACTCGGCCTGCTGCGTGCCCCAAAGGGCTGTCGCGGCCAGGTCTTCGTTCAGACCGGGCTGAAAGCGGACCTGCGCGGCCTCCAGCTCGCGCCGCGCACGGCTCATCTGGATATCCACCGCGCCAAGCGGCGAGCCGCGATAGCCCGTCACATAGCCCGCCGTATTGAAACCCGCCGCGCGGTCGCGCGCGGCCTGCATCAGGACCAGCCGCACCAACGCCTGCGTCCCGTTCAACAGAACTGGATTCTTGGATAGGTCGAAACGATCCCTAAGGGACACTTCCTGCCCGCCCATTGTGCACCTCCCCTTGCGCCAAAGGCCTAAGGGAATGATAGGTCGGAAAAGCTGACCTACCAAGTCAATTTTGGGGCAAAGTCGTTTGTTAAATTCGGCGAATGAATATAAGTGTAGAAGGCTTACAGTGATCAGAAAGTGACCCCGATGGACTGGGACAAGTTGCGAATCTTTCATGCGGTGGCCGATGCAGGCTCCCTCACCCATGCGGGGGACGCGCTGCATTTGTCCCAATCGGCGGTCAGCCGGCAGATCCGAGCCCTAGAAGAGTCGCTCGGAACGACGCTGTTCCACCGCCATGCGCGGGGGCTGATTCTCACCGAGCAGGGAGAGCTTCTGTTCGACGCCACCTCGACCATGGCGAAGAAGCTCGACTCCGCCGCCGCGCGTATCCGCGACAGTGAAGAAGAGGTGTTCGGCGAGTTGCGCGTGACCACGACCGTGGGCTTCGGCACGCTCTGGCTCGCGCCGCGTCTGGTCAAACTTTACGAACGCTACCCCGAGCTGAAGATCGACCTGCTATTGGAAGAGCGCGTTCTGGACCTGCCGATGCGCGAGGCCGACGTCGCCATCCGCATGAAGGAACCCGCCCAGGCCGACCTGATCCGCAAGCGGCTGCTCAATATCCGGATGCGGCTCTATGCAACCTCGGAATACCTCGCACGCTGCGGCCGCCCCGAAAGCCTGGCCGATCTGCGCCAACATCGCCTGATCTGCCAAAACCCTGTGACGCCTCAGGTCTCGGCGGGCGCGCATCTCGTGCAGCAGATCCTGTCGCATGAGGTCCACTCGACGCTAACGGTGAACAACTATTTCGGCGTGCTTCAGGGTGTGCTGAATCACATCGGAATCGGGGTCTTGCCCGATTATCTGACGGTGGATTTCCCCGAACTCGAACGCGTCCTGCCCGATGTCGAGTCGGTCGAGGTGCCGGTCTTCCTGGCCTACCCCGAAGAGCTGCGCCAGTCGCGCCGCGTCACCGCGTTCAGGGACTTCGTTCAGGAAGAAATCCTGGCTTACCGCCGCCAGCAAATGGGCGACATGAGCGCCGAATAGCAAGCTATTACCTGAGCGCATAGCGGGAATGCTGCACTTGCAGCATGATTCTCCTTGATCGATTCTAACTCTGCACATAAATCGAGCTTCGAAGGCGATGATTTGAGGAAACTCTCATCACCTTTTACCTCCCTGTTGGACTACGGCCGAGCTTTTGCTCGGCCTTTTTTTTCGCCCATCGCTTTCCTCGATCATTTGCGCGCGAAAACGGTGGGCCAGAGGGGCGGGCGGCGCAACGGATCGCACCGCACGGCGGTTTGATGCCATGCACCGCGCGCAAACCGTGTTTCCGCCCGCTTTTGCGCGCCATCGCCCCTTTTCCCGCAGGCCCACATGTCCTAAAGAACGCGCAAACCCGCGCCTTCGGAGGAGTTTCATGAACGAGCCGCAGATCACCCCCGACCTCGTCGCTGCCCACGGCCTGAAACCCGACGAATACCAGAGCCTGCTGGACATCATGGGCCGCGAGCCCACCTTCACCGAACTCGGCATCTTCTCGGCCATGTGGAACGAGCATTGCTCGTACAAATCCTCGAAGAAATGGCTGCGCACCCTGCACACCACCGGCGAGCAGGTCATCTGCGGTCCGGGCGAGAACGCGGGCGTCGTGGATATCGGCGACGGTCAGGCGGTCATCTTCAAGATGGAAAGCCACAACCACCCCTCCTACATCGAACCACATCAGGGTGCTGCGACCGGCGTCGGCGGCATCCTGCGCGACGTCTTCACCATGGGTGCGCGCCCGATCGCGGCGATGGACAGCCTGTCCTTCGGCCTGCCCTCGCATCCCAAGACCCCCCACCTCGTGAAGGGCGTGGTCGAGGGCGTGGGCTCCTACGGCAACTGTTTCGGCGTGCCCAACGTGGGCGGCGAGGTGCGCTTCCACGCGGCCTATAACGGCAACTGCCTTGTGAACGCCTTCGCGGCGGGCCTCGCGGATACCGACAATATCTTCTACTGCGCCGCCTCGGGCGTGGGCATGCCGGTGGTTTACCTCGGCGCCAAGACCGGGCGCGACGGCGTCGGCGGTGCCACCATGGCCTCGGCCGAGTTCGACGACACCATCGAAGAGAAGCGCCCCACCGTTCAGGTCGGCGACCCCTTCGTCGAGAAATGCCTGATGGAAGCCTGCATGGAGCTGATGCGCACCGACGCAGTCATCTCGATCCAGGACATGGGCGCGGCGGGCCTGACCTGCTCGGCCGTCGAGATGGGCGACAAGGGCGGCTTGGGCATCAAGCTGCAGCTTGACGCCGTGCCGCAGCGCGAAGCCAACATGACCGCCTATGAGATGATGCTCTCGGAAAGCCAGGAGCGGATGCTCATGGTGCTCAAGCCCGAGAAAGAGGCCGAGGCCCGCGCCATCTTCGAGAAATGGGATCTCGACTTCGCCATCGTCGGCGAGACCATCGCCGAGGACCGCTTCCTGATCATCCATGGCAATGAGGTTAAGGCCGACATCCCGCTGTCTAAGCTTAGCTCGGCCGCGCCGGAATACGACCGCCCCTGGGTGCCGACCCCGGCCGCCAAGCCGCTGACCGAATTGCCCGCCATTGGCCCGATCGAGGCACTCAAGGCGCTGATCGGCTCGCCGAACTATGCCGCCAAGAACTGGGTATTCGAGCAGTATGACACGCAGGTCATGGCCGATACCGTGGTGCGCCCGGGCCTTGGCGCTGGCGTCGTGCGCGTGCATGGCACCGACAAGGCCGTGGCCTTCACCTCGGACGTGACGCCGCGCTACGTGCGTGCCAACCCCTACGAGGGCGGCAAGCAGGCCGTGGCCGAAGCCTATCGCAACCTGTCTGCCGTGGGCGCCCTGCCGCTGGCCACGACCGACAACCTGAACTTCGGCAACCCCGAGAAGCCCGAGATCATGGGGCAGTTCGTCGGCGCGATCAAAGGTATCGGCGAGGCCTGCCTTGCGCTGAACTTCCCGATCGTCTCGGGGAACGTCTCGCTTTACAACGAGACCGACGGCAAGGGCATCCTGCCCACCCCGACCATCGGCGCCGTGGGCCTGCTGAAATCGCTCGACGATCTGATCGGCGGCCAGCCTGCTGAGGGCGACATCGCGCTGGTGATCGGCGTGACGCATGGCCACCTCGGCCAGTCGGCGCTGGCCTACGAGGCCTTCGGCATTGAGGAAGGCGGCGCTCCGTCGGTCGATCTCGATGACGAGCGCAAGCACGGCGAGTTTCTGCGCGCCAATGGCAAGCTGGTGAAAGCGGCCTCGGACCTGTCCGACGGCGGTCTGGCTCTGGCGGCCTTCGAGATGGCCGAGGGCGCCGGTCTGGGCGTTGCGCTCGATGCGCAGGCTATCGGCACGCTCTTTGGCGAAGACCAGGCGCGCTACCTTGTGGCTTGCGATGCCGAGGGCGCGAATGCGCTCGAAGCCGCTGCGAAGGCCGCCAATGTGCCGCTGGAGCGCGTCGGCGTCTTCGGGGGCAGCGATGTGGCCTTCGGCAGCGCCAAGGCGCCCTTGGCCGATCTGTCGGCGCTTTACCGCTCGGCCTTCGCCGCCGCCGTGGAAGGCTGAGACAACCGCTTGAAAGCATATGCGCGCGGGGCCACCCGCGCGCCTTTCTTTTGGGGCCATCGCCCGCCGGGGCAATTCGCCCCACGGCGCGGATGCGACCGGCGCGCCCCTTGCCGCCCCGCCGCAGTCAGCCTAGATTGACCGCAAAGCACGAGGAGATACCGATGCCGATGGAAGCCCATGATATTGAAGCCCTGATCCGTGAGGGCTTTCCCGACGCGCAGATCACCATCACCGATCTTGCGGGCGACGGGAACCATTGGGCAGCCGAGGTGATCGACGCCTCGTTCAAGGGTCTCAACCGCGTCCAGCAGCAGCGCGCCGTCTTCGCCGCGCTGAAAGGCGCGATGGACGGGCCGAACGCGCCGCTGCATGCGCTCGCTCTTACGACCAAGGCCCCCGAGTGATATCCGGCGGGCACCTGACTTCGGTCAAGGCGCCCGAACCGACCGACTGACAGAGCGTGTATCGCTCATGCGCGAACAAAGGACCTCTCCATGACCGCTATCGACCAGATCAAGGCAGACATCGAAGCCAATGACGTGGTGCTCTACATGAAAGGCACCAAGGAAATGCCGCAATGCGGGTTCTCCAGCCGCGTCGCGGGCGTGTTGAACTTCATGGGCGTCACCTACAAGGACGTCAACGTGCTGGCCGACGAAGGAATCCGCCAGGGCATCAAGGATTTCTCGGAATGGCCGACCATCCCGCAGCTTTACGTCAAGGGCGAGTTCGTGGGCGGCTGCGATATCGTCACCGAAATGACCCTGTCGGGCGAGCTTGACCAGCTCTTTGACGCCAAGGGCGTGAGCTACAACAAAGACGCCGCCGACCAGATCCGCGCCGCGAACGCCTGATCGGGCCACGCCAAGTATTCCAGACCCCGCGCCCTCCGCGCGGGGTTTTCTATTGGGCGCATCAAGTTTTTGGACCAAATGGTCATATTTCTTGCGCCATCCATGCAGCGCCCGTTGATGCAACCCCGATCTGGCGCTAGCCTGCGCGTAACCGGACCAGCTCAGGATCCATCATGTCCACTGACCGCAATCCCGGCGTGCCGCTCGACCTGTCCTGGTTCGACCGGATCGCCGTCAATACCCCCGCGACCGAGGCGCGCGCGGCGCAGCTGACCACGCGCCGCAGCCTGAAAAAGAACTATCAGGCCGCCTGGCTCGTGAACGCGATCCACTGCATGGACCTGACGACGCTGGCGGGCGACGATACCGAGGACCGCGTCGCACGGCTCTGCGCCAAGGCGCGTGCGCCGCTGGCCGATCATATCCTTGCCGGGCTTGGTCTTGATGGCGTGACGACCGGCGCGGTCTGCGTCTATCCGACCATGGTCGCCGCCGCCGTGCGCGCGCTGGAGGGCACTTCGATCCCCGTGGCCTCGGTCGCTACCGGTTTTCCCGCCGGGCTAATGCCGCTCGACCTGCGGCTGGCCGAAATCCGCTATGCCGTCGATCAGGGCGCGCAGGAGATCGACATCGTCATCACCCGCGCCCATGTGCTACGCGCCGACTGGCAGGCGCTCTATGACGAAATCGCCGCCATGCGCGAGGCCTGCGGGGCCGCGCATATGAAGGCGATCCTTGCAACGGGCGATCTGAAGACGCTGCGCAATGTCTACAAGGCCTCGATGGTGGCGATGCAGGCGGGGGCGGATTTCATCAAGACCTCGACCGGCAAGGAAGGCGTCAACGCCACCCTGCCCGTCAGCCTGACCATGGTGCGCGCGCTGCGCGACTATGGCGCGCGCACGGGCTACCGGATCGGCTTCAAGCCCGCAGGCGGCATGAAGACCGCCAAGGACGCGCTGGCCTGGCAGATCCTCATGAAAGAGGAGATGGGCACCGACTGGCTGCGCCCCGACCTCTTCCGCCTTGGTGCCTCGTCCATGCTGGCCGACATTGAACGCCAGCTCGAACACCATGTCACCGGGCGCTACGCGTCCTCGTCCCGCCACGCGATCGCCTGAGGGAAAGATGCCGACCGTGAAAGAGATCCTCGAGACCATGGACTACGGCCCCGCCCCAGAAGCCAGCGGCGAAGTGACCGCCTGGCTGGCCGCGCGCGGGCGCTTTGGCCATTTCATCAACGGTGCCTTCACCAAGCCGGGCGAGACCTTCGCCGCCGACAATCCGGCGACGGGCGAGCCTTTGGCCGAGGTCACGCAGGGCACCGAGGATGACATCACCGCCGCCGTGAAAGCCGCGCGCAAGGCATTGCCGAAATGGGCGGGCCTGAGCGGGCATGAGCGCGCGCAGTGGCTTTACGCCATCGCCCGCCACCTGCAAAAGCGCGAGCGCTTCCTGTCGGTGCTCGAAACCCTCGACAACGGCAAGCCGATCCGCGAGAGCCGCGATGTGGATGTGCCGCTGGCGATCCGCCACTTCTACCATCACGCCGGTTGGGCCGAACTGATCGAGGACGAGTTCCCCGGCCACGCCCCGCACGGCGTCTGCGGCCAGATCATCCCGTGGAACTTCCCGCTCTTGATGCTGGCCTGGAAGGTCGCGCCAGCGCTTGCCGCCGGGAATACGGTGGTGCTCAAACCCGCGGAGTATACCCCCCTGACTGCGCTGGCCTTCGCCGAGATCTGCGCCGAGGTCGGCCTGCCCAAGGGCGTGGTGAATATCGTCACCGGAGACGGGCGCACAGGTGCGGCCCTGGTCGCGGCCGAAGTCGACAAGATCGCCTTCACCGGCTCGACCGAGGTTGGCCGCCTCATCCGCCGCGCCACGGCGGGCAGCGGTAAGGCGCTGACACTGGAACTCGGCGGCAAGTCGCCCTTCATCGTCTTCGCCGACGCCGATCTGGATGCGGCGGTCGAGGGCGTGGTGGATGCGATCTGGTTCAACCAGGGCCAGGTCTGCTGCGCCGGGTCGCGCATTCTGGCCGCCGAATCTGTGGCTGAGGATTTCACCCGCCGCCTGACCGCGCGGCTGGCCAAGCTGCGCGTTGGCGAGCCACTCGACAAATGCACCGACATGGGCGCGATCGTGCATCCGGTGCAACTGGCCCGCATCCATGACCTCATCAGCGCGGGTGAGGCTGCAGGCGCGCGCCTGATCCAGGCCGAGTGCCAACTGCCCCCCAAGGGCAGCTTCTACGCGCCGGGCATCCTATTGGACGCGCACCCCGCCAACCCGGCGATGGTCGAGGAAATCTTCGGCCCGGTCGCCACGCTTTCGACCTTCCGCACGCCGGATGAGGCGGTGGAACTGGCCAATAACACGCGCTACGGCCTATCGGCCTCGATCTGGTCCGAGAACCTGACGCTGGCGATGGACATCGCCACCAAGGTCAAGGCCGGGGTCGTGTGGATCAACGCAACCAACGTCTTCGATGCCGCCGCAGGCTTTGGCGGGATGCGCGAGAGCGGCTTTGGCCGCGAAGGCGGGCGCGAGGGCATGGCCGCCTACCTGCGCCGCCCGGGCCCGAAGGCGCAGCCCGAGGCGGCTGCGGGGCGACTCGATGCCGCGCCGCAGACGGGTTCCCCCGCCGCCCCCGGCATCGACCGCACCGCCAAGCTCTATATCGGCGGCAAGCAAAGCCGCCCCGACAGCGGCTATTCCTACGCCGTCACCTACAAGGGCCGCGAGATCGGCCTGGCCCCCCTTGGCAACCGCAAGGACATCCGCAACGCGGTCGAGGCTGCGCATAAGGCCAGCGGCTGGGGCAAGGTGACCGGCCATAATCGGGCGCAGGTGCTGTATTACATCGCTGAAAACCTCGCCGCGCGTCAGGCCGAGTTCGAGGCCCGCCTGCACGACACTGGCCACAGCCCCAAGGAGGTCGCGGCCACGATCCGCCGCGCCTTCTATTACGCGGCCTGGGCGGACAAGTTCGACGGCGCGGTAAAATCCACCAAGACGCGCAATGTGACCGTCGCCATGAACGAACCCTGGGGCGTCATCGGCATCGCCTGCCCGGATGCGGCGCCCCTCTTGGGCTTTGCCTCGCTGGTGCTGCCCGCCATCGCGATGGGCAACCGGGTGGTGGCGATCCCCGCCGCCTCAATGCCCTTCGCCGCGACCGATCTTTACCAGGTCTTCGACACTTCGGACCTGCCGGGCGGGGTCGTGAACATCGTCACCGGCCCGCGCGACGAGTTGGCAAAGACACTGGCGCAACACGATGACGTTGCCGCGATGTGGTATTGCGGCGGCAGCGAGGGCGCCGCGATGGTCGAGGCGGAAAGCGCGGCCAATCTCAAGGCCACCTGGACGCTACCCAACCGCGACTGGAGCGCCGCGCAGGGGCGAGAGTTCCTTGACCGCGCCAGTCAGATCAAGACGATCTGGGTGCCCTACGGCGAATGAAAACGGCGCGGGGTTTGCCCCGCGCCGCCCAATTCATTTCCGGGGTTTGCCCGACCAGGTTCGAAGCCAATCCATGAACCGGCCCCAGACGCCCCGCGCGCGGTCCCCCGCGGCATCGGCGCGTTCCTCGACCTCGTCCCAGGCCTCGCCCACATCCTCGACCAGCGGGTCAATCGAACGTTCGCGGAACTGCCGCCAGATGGCGCGGACAGTCAGCACGATGATCAGCAGAACCACCAGCAGGAAGATATTGACCCAGGGGATGATCCGCACATCAGGCCCGGCGACCGGCTTGATCCCGACCGCATTCGGGAAGATCGAGAACAGCTGGTTACGCCAGCCGTAATGGGTGATCACAGCCCATTTCGGGCTCTCTGGCGAGGATTTCAGGTCGTCCGCCTCGGTCTGAAGGCTGGCGGTATCGAACTTGAAATAGGGCGGCCAGTTCCAGCCGGTATCCTCGTTACGATACACCATCGGCTTACCATTGGCGCGAATGGTCGAGATGAACTGCACATCGCGATTGGTCAGCGTGCTGGACTGGTCGTCTGGATCGGACCAGAAGATCCGCGTCCAGTCGCCCAGATCCTGCCGCTCCTGATAGGTATTCACCACGCGCACGATATCATGCTGCGGCAAGGTGTAGTGCAGAAAGCCCCCGACGATCAGCGCCAGAAGCGCCCAGAATGTCCATTTGACGTATTTCATCACGGCCTCACGCGTAATTCACCAGATAGATCAGCACGCCCACGACCACCGCGGGCAGCACCAGCACCAGCCAGATCAGCTTGCGCCGCAGGCTGCGCTCATATTCGGCCATCCCCTCTTCGATAAAGAGATCGCGGCCTTCGGGCGTGGCACCCACGGGCGGGTCCGCATCCCATTCCTTTTCCAGCGCCTCGCGGCGCAACGAGCGCGAATAGATCAGCAACACCCAATAGGCCACCGCCGCACCCACTGCCCCGAGAATTGCAAGCCTCAGAAAACCGATCATCGCCGACCTCGCAACACAGCGCCCCAGGGCCCGACCAGATCGACCGCGTCACGCGGGCTTGGCGCCTTGGGCGGCACGGGCGCGGCATCCCAGGGGCCGGGAGCAGGGAGATCCTCCATGCCCGGCTCCGCGCCGAAGAGCGCCCGGCGCGCGCCCGCCTTGTCGATCTGATACTCCCTTTCCAGAAAATCCGCCACATAGGCCTTCTTGGCCTCGGGCCAAGTCGCATAGAGACGGTAGAACAGCTCCTTGTGGCAGATGAACATCTGCCGCACGTCCAGCGGGCAAAGCTCGGCCAGCAACATGTTGACCAGATCACGTAGCGGTCCCTGCGCGGCGCGCAGTGTGTAGAAATAGGCCGGGTGGCGGCTGTCGATCCGGGGCCAGGGGCCGCCCGCCTCAAGCCAGCGCAAGATGGCGGCCAGCGCCTGAAATTCCTCGGGCAGGGCCGAGCCCAGATGCTGCGCGATCGCGCGCAACTCGCGGCGAGAGCCGCTGCCGGCATCAAGACCAAGGCGGCTGGCCGCCTCGACCAGAATGAAGTCCATCTTCTGGCGCAGGATCGCCCCCGCATCCGCCCCGCGCGCCCGAACGATCGGCTCGACCAGCGCGTTCATTTCCAGGAACTTCGCGATCTCGTTGCGCTGCTCATGCGCGAAGACATAGTCGATGGGCAGCGCCCCAAGCGCGATCCGGTCGCCCATGGCAATCGCCGCCGGATGCGGAACCGAGCGAAAGATGTAGAGCCCGCCAAAATGCGCCGTCCAGAAATCGGGCGTCTCGAAACTTGTGGCGCGCAGCGCGACCGGATTGCGGGTGACATCGCCGGTCCGCTCGGCCAGCCCGATCATCTCAGAGATCAGCGCATCGTCATACCAGCCCTCGGGATCCGTCCGAAACCGTGTGATCAGCCCCGAGAGTTTCTCGGATTCAGCCACATGATTGCCGGTGGTGTCGGCCACCACGGTAATGCGCTGAATGTCGAAGAGACGCACAGCCGAGCCAAGCTCATAGACCGTGTCCTCAAGCTCGCCCACCACCGCATCGCGGGCGGTCAGGCTGAACAGCTGCTCCTCGTTTTCTTCGATGAACCGGCGCAGGATGGAGCGCGACATCGAGAACTTGGCATTCAGCAACGGAGCCGATTTCTGCTCGGTCGAGAGCAGGATGAACTGCCGGTTGCAACCGTTCGGGTTGAGATACAGGTGATCGCCAAGCTCTTCGCCGATCTCGGGCGAATAGCCCGACAGGTCGATGTGAAACTCGGTCAGGGCGGTTTCCTTGCGCGCAAGCTGGCGCAGGCCGCGGTTATACCGCTCGACCAGCGCCGGGCTGTCCACCCGCACCAGATTGCCGAACATCAGCCCCTTTTCGATCAGACGTTTCATCAACGCTCCCGATAGCTACTCAGCACCCGATCACGCGCCGCGACCGGCCCAGATACCCCGACCGATCTTCGAGAGGACAGCAAAGACCACGACCGGCACAAAGCTCAGCACATACATGCCCGCGAACACCTGCTGCGGCGTGTTGCCGCTTTGGCACTGCCCGGCACCGAAGAATTCGGTCACGAACCCCAAGCCGCAATCCACCGCGGCACCGTAGAAGGCCGGAACCAGCATCCCCAGCGGCAGGATGGCCAGCATTTTGCCCCAGGGATTGTTCGACAGCCAAAAGCCCATGGCGAGGCAGATGATCAGCCCGAAGGCCAGAAACTGGGTCATTCGCGTTCCTCCAAATAGCGCCGCTTGGCTTCCTCGGCGCGCTTCATGTCGCGCACCATGGCCTCGATCGCGACCTCGTCCGACTTGTCCGCATAGCGGAACTCGCTGTCGGCATAGCGGTTGATTTCCTGAATGACCATCTCGGCGGTAATCGGGCGGCGCAACGCTCCGATCATCGACACCTTCTCGTCATAGCTCTTGAAGAGGAAGAGATCGGGGCTCTCCATCCATTCATCGGGCAGCTCGAAATCCATCGCGCGCACTTTCACCGCATCGGTGATGTTCTTGATCGCACGCCCGGTAAAGCGCGGATCGGCCTCTTGGATCGCCTTGAGATAGGCCCCCAGTTTCTCGATCGTATCAAGCGCCCCCACCCGCGCGTTGACCTCGGCAAAGACCGCGCGCAGACCGGCCTCCTGCGGGGTGTTGTGATTGGCAAAGCTGTGGGCAACGGCCCGCTTGATCTCTTGCGCGGCGAAGAGGTCGTGATCGCCCAAGGGGATCTCGTGCCGCTTGCCCAGAAGCAGCGCGAGGATGTCGATGTAATCCGCGCGTGTCTGCGGCCCGTCCACCAGAAACCGCGCCCCGGCGCGCTGGCGCAGCGCATCGTCCACATTCTCGGGGTAGTTCGAGAACATACCGAAGGTGCAATTGCCGCGCACGACCGTGTTGGCGCCGGCAAAGGCCTCCATCAGAACGGCGGTGACCTCCTGTTGACCCGCGCTCGATTGCCGGTCGCCGCGCTTGCCCGCAATCTGGTCGATATCGTCCACCGTGCCGAAACCGATCACCGCCGGGTCCATGACATTCTGGATGAAGGCCTTGGCATTCTGCCCCGACTTGCCCTGATAGCTGTCTATATTGTCGATGCCGAAGTTCTGGTAGCGGAACGGATAGCCCGCCACCTTGCAGTAATCGTTCAGCAACCCTGCCATCATCTGGATGAGCGTGGTCTTGCCCGTGCCGGGTTTGCCATCCCCCATAAAGGTGAAGATGAAGCCCCCAAGCTCGGCGAAGGGGTTGAGCTTGCGCTCGAAATCATAGGCCATCAGCATCTTGGCCAGCCGCATCGCCTGATACTTGGCGATGTGGTTGCCGACGACCTCCTCGGGCTTCTTGAACTGCATCACGAGGCTAGAGCCCCGCGCCTTGCGCGAAGGCGCAAAACCGGCAATCGGCAGATCGTCAGCCTCGACGCGCCAGGCCGCCCCGGTGAAGGCACCGATCCGCGGCGCATTCTCGCCACGCAGTCGAACCTTGGCACTCAACGCCTCGACAAAGGCAAGAACTGTGGCGATCAGCGCGCCCTCGTCGGTTGCATGCAGGGCGATGTCCTGATCCAGTTCCCACAGCGCGCCATGCAGCGCAAGCGGAGCATTGTCGGTCAGCACCTCCTCAACCTCGCCGATCTCGACGGATTGCTCCCCGGCCTGCGGCCCCAACAGAAACCCGGTGGCATTGGCAAAGACCGACAGCACCGCCAGCGCCTCCGCCCCCAGCAACTCGGTAAATTCCGCGCGGCGTGCCTCGGGCAGTCGCCCCTCCAGATTGGCTTTCTTCAACTCGACAAGGCCGCTCACCTCCGAGACCGCCTCGCCCATGGCAAGCGCAATCGCCAGCCCTCGGCGCAACGCCTGCAAGACCGCCGCCTGCGCTGGCGTCGGCAGATCGTCGCCGCCGACCGCCTGCACCCGCTCGGTCAAGCGCACCCCTTCGGCCCGCACGGTCGCGCGCGTCACCAATCCCGGCGTGGTCGAACGAAACCGCCGCCCCGTCCCCGTCACGCCGGGCGAGCGCTCAACCGGCGCCACCTCCCGCGCCTGAGCCAGGCGCGGCGCATGGTCAAGCCCCACCAGCAGCGCCGAGGCCGCCCCGTAATGCGCCCGGATCGCCTCTTCCCGAAGCTCCATCTCATCGCGCATCCCGCTCATCCCACTCTATCCTTTCAACGTGGCCGAAATATCCCGGGGGTGAGGGCCGCGAGGCCCGAGGGGGCAGCGCCCCCTTTCCCGGGCCTCAGCCGTAAACCATCACCCGGTCGCCCGCGCCGACCACGAACTTGCGCACATCCCGAAACCCCGGCGGATCTTTCTCGGCCAGCACCTGGAACGGCCGCTGTGGCAGGATCAGCGCACGGCGCAACCGCGTCGCCCCATGATCCTCCCCCACCCCCGAGAACGGATCGAGCCGGAACACCTGCCGCTCGGTCTCGCTGAACCAGCCCTTCTCGACCTCAACCCGCTCGGCCTCCAGCTCCTCGATGGCCCAGGCCAGCGCCCAGTCCTCGCCTGCGGGCGCGCGGGCATCTTCCAGCACCTCCCGGATCGGCCCGCTCTGCAAGGTATAGGCCGAGGAATACATCGGCCCCAGATGCATCCGGCGCAGCCCCTTGGGATGCAGATCGCCGAAATCGGCATCAAAGCCCTTGGCAATGGTGATCAGCTTCAACCCGCCCACCGACTGCGCCATCAGATGCGCGCGCACCTGCTCCCACCGGCCAATGTCCTTGGGCAGGGCGGTGCGGCCGCTATCCTCGACATCAAGAATATAGACCACCGGCACATTAAGCTGGCTGTCATAAACCGCCCAATGCAGCTTGTAGGCGCGCCGCCCGCGCGGCAGATCGCCCCGCCACTCGGCCACCGGATGCATCTGCGCCCAGAACTGCCCCCTCGCTGCCAGCGCCTCGTAGTAAAGCCGCTGGCTCAGGGCGAATTGCAGATCGGTCGGCACGGCGCGCTCACCCACGATGCGGCGCACCATGCGATCCTTCAGATCCTCGACCCCGGCCATACCCGTCAGCGTCCCGGCAGCCTGCGCTGCGTCATTGGCCATCGAGACCAGTTCCTGAAAGATCGGAAAGCCGCTCTCATGCAGGTCAATCGTCAGGTGCCGCCGCGCGGGCCCGACAATCCGGCCCGCGATCAGGTATTTCAGCGAAAGCGCCCGGAACGTCGCTGCCACCGCCTCGGCATAGCCCGCAAGGATCGCCGTATCCGAACCCGGCAACTCCCCCTCCATCTGCCGAGCCACACCCGACATGATCCGGGTGATCCGCTCGAACTTGGCAAAGTAGCGCCGGGCGGCGAATTCGTCCTTCAGGACGTGATGATCGTTGGTCAGATCGGTCTTGGGCACTTAGCCACCGTAGAGGTTCTTGTCGTGTTTCTCGACAATCTCGGCGAAACGACGGGCGAACCGCTCGTCTGCCTTCGCCTTCTGCTCCAGCACCTTTCGGGCAAAGACCATATGGCCCTCATGCGCCTCCAGCATCTCGGCCATCTTCGAATTGGTCGCGGCGCCAATCCCGGCCATGGCGGTCTGCGCCTCCTGATCGGTCTGCACACCGATCTCATTGATCCGGTGCGCGATGTCCTGCTGCTGCGCGGTCTTGAGCGACTTGGTCAGCGCATCGTACAGCACCACGCGCTGCTGCGTGTCGGTGGCCAACTTGTTGATCAGC
Source organism: Sedimentimonas flavescens (assembly GCF_019264375.1). Classification (GTDB taxonomy): domain Bacteria; phylum Pseudomonadota; class Alphaproteobacteria; order Rhodobacterales; family Rhodobacteraceae; genus Rhodobacter; species Rhodobacter flavescens. Next base: position 297,242 of record NZ_JAHVAI010000001.1, read on the forward strand.
ACCATCTGCGTGGCCGCCTGGTTGGTCAGGCTGTCCACCCAGGTCTTGCCCTTCTCGATATAGCGCTCCAGCGTCTGCGACTTGGCCAGTTTGACCTGCTCGTCCTGCACCATGGCATTGTAGCGCTGGTTCAAAGCAGCCAGCTCGGTCTCCAGCCGGGTGCGCGCCGCCGCGTCCTGCTCGACCGAGATCTTGTTCTCCAACTCGATGATTTTCGGGTCAATCGCCAGAATCTCGGCGCGCACGGTCTCCAGATCGGCCACGGTGGTTTCGCGATCCGCCAGCGTTGCCGACAGATTGGTCTCGACCTTGCCCTTCTGATCGTTCAGCACCGCCAGCTGCCCTTCAAGCAACTTGACGATCGTGTCGGACTTGGCGATCAGGTCCTGCAGTTTCGCGTCGATCGAGGCCGCCCGCAAACGCTCTGCCCGCATCGCCTCGGATTTCTGCCGGGCGAACATACCGACAAAGCTCTCCCAGCCGGTCTTGGTGCGCAACTCCTCAAAATCGCGCGAGAAACCGGCCGTCACATCGTCGAGCCCCATGATCAGTTCGGCGATATTGGCGTTCATCGCATCGGCATGGGCCTGCACATCCGCCAGCGTCGCGTTCTCGATATCCAGCGCAAACTGCTCACCCGCGTCGGCCTTGGCTTTCGCCGCCTCGATCCGCGTGGTCATCTCGGTAATGCGCGCCTGCGCCTCCGCCACCTGCTTCTGGCTTTGCTGAATCTGCGCGTCGAAACCGGCCATCGCACCCTCCGATGTTAATCACTTTCACAAATCTGGGGAGGCCTCGCCGCAATTTCCAGACCCCGCCACCGAAAGGCTACCGAAAACCGCTCCGCCCCGCCACAGCTTTCGGTTGCACCTCCGCCCTCATCGCAGCTAGCCTTGCGCCATGGACCTGAACACCCTGATCAAACTGGAGATCGACTCGCGCCGCGACGAGCTGGTCGCGCTGACGCAAGACCTGATCCGCATTCCCACGCTCAACCCGCCGGGCCGGCATTACCGCGAGATCTGCGACTACCTCGCCGAGCGCCTCGCGCGGCAGGGCTTCCAGGTCGAGCTGATCCGCGCCCATGACGCGCCGGGCGACAGCGACACCTACCCGCGCTGGAACCTCGTCGCCCGCCGCGAAGGCGCGGCACCGGGCGATTGCGTGCATTTCAACTCGCATCACGACGTGGTCGAACTCGGACACGGCTGGACCCGCGATCCCTTTGGCGGCGAGATCGAGGGCGACCGAATCTACGGCCGCGGCGCTTGCGACATGAAGGGGGGCCTCGCCGCCTCGGTCATAGCCGCAGAGGCCTTCATCGCCGCCTGCCCCGACTATCACGGCGCCATCGAGATCTCGGCCACCGCCGACGAGGAATCGGGCGGCTACGGCGGCGTAGCTTACCTCGCAACCAAAGGCTACTTCGCCCCCGAGCGCGTCCAGCACGTCATCATCCCCGAACCGCTGCACAAGGATCAGATCTGCCTCGGCCATCGCGGCGTCTGGTGGGCCGAGATCGAAACGCACGGTCGTATCGCCCATGGCTCGATGCCCTTCCTCGGCGACAGCGCCATCCGGCACATGAGCGCGGTTCTGACGGAAATGGAGGAAACGCTCTACCCGCTGCTCGCCTCCAAACGCACCGAAATGCCGGTGATCCCGGAAGGCGCGCGCCAGTCCACGCTCAACGTCAACGCGATCCACGGCGGCGCGCCCGAGCAAGCGCCCGACTTCACCGGCCTTCCCGCCCCCTGCGTGGCCGACCGCTGCCGCATCGTCATCGACCGCCGCTTCCTGATCGAAGAACAGATCGACGAGGTGAAATCCGAGATCACCGCGATGATGGAGCATATTCGCGCCCGCCGCCCCGGCTTCAGCTACGAGATTCGCGACCTCTTCGAAGTGCAGCCCACCATGACTGACCGCGACGCCCCGGTCGTGCGCTCGACCGCCGCCGCGATCGAGGCCGTGCTGGGCCGCGAGGCTGCCTATGTCGTCAGCCCCGGCACCTATGACCAGAAGCATATCGACCGCATCGGCCGGCTGAAGAACTGTATCGCCTACGGGCCCGGCCTGCTCGAGCTTGCGCACCAACCCGACGAATGGGTCGGCATTACCGATATGGCGGATTCGGCCAAGGTCATGGCGCTGGTTCTTGCCGAACTGCTCGCGCCCTGACCCTTTCTTCTTGGCCCAAATACCTCGGGGGTGAGGGGGCAGCGCCCCCTCGTCTTCAGATGAGGCCCTGATCGCGGAACAGTGCCTTGATGTCGCTCTCGGGCCGTGCGCCGAAATGACTGATCACCTCGGCCGCCGCGATGCAGCCCATCCGCCCGGCGGTCTCCAGGCTCTGCCCCGTCGCGTAACCATAGAGGAACCCGGCCGCGAACTGATCGCCCGCCCCGGTCGTATCCACCGGGACCATGCGATGCACCGGCACCTCGACCCGCTCATCTCCGCGCAGGATCAGCACATCGGCGCCCGAGCGCGTGCAGACCACCAGCCCGCATTCCGAGGCTGCCTGCATCAGCGCACTCTCCAGATCGGTCTGGTAGAGCGAGGCCCATTCGTGCTCATTCCCGATCACGTAATCCATCTGCTCGCGCACAAGGCGACGGAAATCGGCGCGGTGCCGATCCACACAGAACGGGTCCGACAGCGAAATCCCCGCCTTGCCGCCACCGCGGTGACACCCCTGCGCGGCCTTCAGGAACGCTGCCTTCCCGTGATCCTTGTCGAACAGATAGCCCTCAAGGAACAGAAGCTCGGCGTTCTCGACCACGTTCAGCGACACATCCTCGGTCGAGACCTCGGCAGAGATCCCCAGATAGGTATTCATCGACCGCTCGCCATCCGGCGTCACGAAGATCATCGAGCGCGAGGTGGGCAGATCGGCCTTGGGCACCGGGCGGTTCGGGAAATCCGTCCCCTCGCCATTCAGCGCAACCTCGTAGAACCGACCCAGTGCATCGTCACGCACGCGGCCGATATAGGCAGCGCTCAGGCCCAGATTCCCCAGCCCCGCGATCGTGTTCCCGACCGAGCCGCCGGGCGCCTGCGTGCGATCCTTCATCGCGGCATAAAGCGTTTCGGCGCGCTCGCGCTCGATCAACTGCATGATGCCCTTCTCGATCCCCATCATCTCGAGAAAGCTGTCGTCGCATTGCGCGATCACATCGACGATGGCGTTGCCGATCCCGACAACCTGATACTTCTTCACAGGGTCTTCTCCTCGAACTGGCACAGGTCACGAATGTGACAGGCACCGCATTTTGGCTTGCGCGCGACGCAGATATACCGGCCGTGCAGGATCAGCCAGTGATGCGCGTGGCGCTGGTATTCGACGGGCACGTTATCCTCGATGGCGCGCTCGACCACATCGACATCCTTGCCCGGGCATATGCCCGAGCGATTGCCGACGCGAAAGATATGCGTGTCCACCGCCTGCGCCGGATGGCCCCACCACATGTTCAGCACGACATTCGCCGTCTTGCGCCCGACGCCCGGCAGGCTGACCAGCGCGGCGCGCGACGAAGGCACCTGACCATCGAACCGCTCGACCAGGATCCGGCTCAGCTTGATGACATTCTTGGCCTTCTGCCGAAAGAGGCCAATGGTCTTGATATGCTCGGTCAGGCCTTCCTCACCAAGCGCCAGCATCTTTTCGGGCGTATCGGCAATGGGCCACAACGCGCGGGTGGCCTTGTTCACGCCCACATCGGTGGCCTGCGCCGAAAGCGCAACGGCGACCAGAAGGGTGAAGGCATTGGTGTGCTCAAGCTCCCCTTTCGGGTGGGGCTCGCCCGCCTCGAACCGGCGGAACACCTCTTGCATGTCTCTATATTCAAGCTGTCTGACCATGGCCTTGCTATGCCCGCCCCGACCGTCTCGGGCAAGAGGTGGAGCGCGCGAAACCGCAGCTTTCGGGTCGCAAGGCGGCCACGCGCGCCCTAGAATGGGAGCAAGGAGGCCCCATGACCCACGCCCAGTCCGAAGAGCAAAGCTACCACTATCGCGTCATCGCTCGCGCGCTTGAGGCCATAGACAGCGCACAGGCGTCAGGCGAACCCCTGCCGCTGACGTCTCTGGCCGCCCGGCTGGGGATGAGCGAGGCGCATTTCCAGCGCCTCTTCTCGGCCTGGGTCGGGGTCTCGCCCAAGCGCTATCAGCAATACCTCAGCCTGTCGCTCGCGCGCGAGATGCTTGCCCGCCGGCTGCCCCTCGATCAGGTGGCCGAGGGCGCGGGCCTGTCGGGCACCGGGCGACTGCATGACCTGATCCTGCGGTGGGAAGCGATGACACCGGGCGAGTTCGCGCGCGGTGCGGCGGGGCTGACGATCCGTTGGGGGCGCTTCCCATCGCCCTTCGGCGAAGCCATCGCCATGGCGACCGGGCGCGGCCTTTGCGGGATGGCCTTCACCGCCGAGATGGGGTTCAAGGGCGCCTTCGCCGATCTGGTCCAGCGCTGGCCCGGCGCCGATTTGCGCGAAGACCCCGAGGCGATCCGGCCCTGGGTCGAGGCAGCGCTTTCGGGGCGCGGCGACGCGCCGCTGACGCTGATCGGGGCGCCCTTCCAAATCAAGGTCTGGGAGGCGTTGCTCTCGATCCCCTCGGGGCAGGTGACCACCTATTCCGACATCGCCGAGGCGATCGGTTCCCCTCGCGCGGTGCGGGCCGTGGGCACGGCGGTCGGGCGTAATCCGATCTCGTTCCTGATCCCCTGCCACCGGGCCCTGCGCAAGTCGGGCGCCTTGGGCGGCTATCACTGGGGCCTGCCCGTCAAGCGCGCCATGCTGGCCTGGGAGGCCGCGCGCGCCGAGGCTGCGGAACCCGCACTCGCCCAGTTGTGATGCGCAGAATACCGCCGCTCGCGCAGATATTATGAAACAATCCTTCGCGCTTCGCGTAATAAGTCGAGGACGCCCCCATGCGGGGCCAAGACGAAGGCAGTTACATGAAAAAATCACACCTCCTGCTTCTCGGCGTTCCCGGCATCGCAGCCCTCAGCGCCTGTACGCCGACCGACGGCGCCTACAATCCCAACCAGAACCGCAACACCGGAGCGGTGACCGGCGCCCTGATCGGCGGCGTTCTCGGCGCAACGGCCGACGGTGACGAGCGCCTGACCAAGACTTTGGCAGGCGCGGCCGTGGGCGGCATGATCGGCGGCGTGATCGGCAACCAACTCGACAAGCAGGCACAGGAATTGCGCCGCGACCTCGACACCAACGGGGTTTCCGTCGTCAACACCGGCTCGGAGCTGGTCGTGACCATGCCGCAGGATGTGCTTTTCGCCATCGACAGCTCTGCCGTGCGCCCCGACCTGCAGCGCGACCTTTACACGCTCGCCGGCAGCCTGAACCGCTATCCCGACACCACCGTCGAGGTCATCGGCCACACCGACAACACGGGCGATGCGCGCTACAACCAGCGCCTGTCGCAGGATCGCGCCAACTCGGTCGCGAATATCCTGATCGGGGCCGGAGTGCCGCGCCACCGCGTCGTGGCCTATGGCCGTGGCGAGGATCAGCCCATCGCCTCGAACCTGACCCCCGAGGGCCGCGCCCAGAATCGTCGGGTCGAGTTCATCATCCGCCCGAACAGGTAAGCGGCGGACCGACAACCTTGAAGGCCGGGCTTTGCCCGGCCTTACTATTTTACCGATTTTCATTGCCCGCCCCGAAATGCGGTCATACATTTTGACCACAGGGGGGAAAGATGCCATTTCAGAAAATCGAGTCCGAGAAGCTGGCCTCTGCCGTCGTCCGGCAGATCGAAGGCCTGATCTTGCAGGGTATCCTGCGCCCCGGCGAACGGCTGCCATCCGAGCGCGAACTGTCAGAGCGGCTGGACGTCTCACGCCCGTCGCTGCGCGAAGCCGTCGCGGAGTTGCAAGAGGTCGGGTTGCTGACCACGCGCGCCGGATCGGGGATTTTCGTGGCGGATGTCTTGGGGTCGGCCTTCTCCCCCGCGCTGATACGCCTGTTTGCCCAGAACGATCAGGCGGTTTTCGACTACCTCTCCTTCCGCAAGGATATCGAGGGCATGGCCGCCGAACGCGCGGCGCGGCTCGGCTCCGACACCGATCTCGAAGTGATCGACACGCTGTTCCGGCGCATGGAGGCGGTGCATTCCAAGCGCAACCCCGCCGATGAAGCCGCGCTGGATGCGCTGTTCCACATGGCAATCGTCGAGGCCAGCCACAACGTCATCATGCTGCACATGATGCGCGCGATGTTCGATTTGCTGCAGGAGGGGGTGTTCTATAACCGCCAGGTCATGTTCCGCAATCGCCCGACGCGCGATGCGCTGCTGGAACAACACCGCGCCATCAACACGGCCATCCAGGCGCGCGACGGCGCGGCCGCGCGGGCAGCGGTGGCAACCCATATGGAATTCGTCGAAACCGCGCTGCACGATCAGCGAAAGGCCGAACGCCACGAGGCGCTGGCGCAGTTGCGCCTAAGACATCAATCCGAAAAGACATAAAAAAACCCGGCCGCGAGGCCGGGTTTTTCATTCATGTATCTGTCGCTCAGTGCATACGCGTTTCGACATCGGCGATGGCGGCGTCGATCATGCCAGCCTTGTCCTTCGCCGAGATCTGCTTGGCCATGACCTCGCCCGCAGCGGCGATCGCCACCAGCACGGCACGGTCCTTGACCTCTTTCAGCGCCGAAGCTTCGGCAGAGGCGATCTGATCCTCGGCCGCCTTCAGGCGACGCGCGATCGAGTTGCGCAGATCGGCCTTGGCCTGCTCGGCCGCAGCTTGGGCGTCACGCTTGGCGGCAACCACGATCTCGTCGGCCTGCGCCTGAACCTCACGGGCCTTGCGCTCATAGGTGGCCAGGATCGACTGAGCCTCCTCACGCAGTTCCCGCGCGTCTTCGAGGTCGGCCTTGATGCCAGCGGCGCGCTTGTCGAGCAGCTTGCCCAGCATCCCCGGAACCTTGGCCTTCAGGACCACGGCAACAAAGATCAGAAACGCGATCGTGACGACGAAGTCGGTGTTGCGCAGCGAGAAGAACGGACCGGATGCGGCCAGAGCGGGCTGCGCGGCGAGAATGAGGAGGAACGAAAGTTTCTTCATCATCTTACCCCTTCAGCCGTGCGCCGACAGCCTCGGCCAGAGCGGACGCGTCAGCCTTGCCACCCAGAGTCGACACGATCTCGGCAGCGGTGTCCCGGGCGACGGCTTCCACCGCCTCCAGCGCACCGGCGCGGATTTCGGTGATCCGGGCTTCGGATTCCGCAGCACGCGCCGAGATTTCGGCATCTGCCTTGGCGGTCGCCACATCGAGTTCCTTCTGGATCTCGGCGCGGGCTTCCCCAACGATCTTCTGGGCCTGGGCGCGGGCATCGGCGAGCGCCTTTTCATAGGCTGCCTCGGCGTCCTTGGCCTTCAGCTTGTAGTCTTCCGCAGCCGCGAGATCACCGGCGATGGTCCCCTGACGATCTGCCAGAACCGCAGCGATGCGCGGCAGGGCGATGCGCGACAGCACCCAATAGATCACGACCAGAGTCACCAGGAGCCAGAAGATCTGGTTCCCGAAGGTCGAGAAATCGAGTTGCGGCATGCCAGCGGACTCAGCGGCGTGACCCGCAGCTTCCGCTGCAACGGCACCCGCGTCATGCGCCATGTTGGCCGCTTCGTGTTCGTTAGCCATGTCGTCCCCCTGGACCCTTCAATTACCGGATGGACCCATTAGGTCCATCCGACCGCAAGGATGCGAAAAGGGATCAGACGGCGAACATGAGCAGAAGCGCGACGAGGAACGAGAAGATCCCCAGGGCTTCCGCGAACGCGATGCCGATGAACAGCGTGGCGGTCTGGCCAGCGGCGGCCGACGGGTTACGCAGAGCGCCCGACAGGAAGTTGCCGGCAACGTTGCCCACACCGACAGCAGCCCCACCCATGCCCATGCAGGCCAGGCCAGCGCCGATGTAAGCACCCATTTGAACGATATCGCCTTCCATGTTCGTACTCCTTGAGGTTGGAATTGGCAGAATTGGTTTTCGAGGATCCCGGACCTTAGTGGTGCGGATGCAGAGCGTCGCGCAGGTAGACGCAGGTCAGGATCGTGAAGACATAGGCCTGGATGAAAGCCACCAGGATTTCGAGGCCGTACATCGCGGTGATCGCCAGGATCGACAGCGGGGTCACGACAATGCCGATACCCGACATGAGGATCAGCGGAGCGAAGGCCGCGAACACTTTGATAACGGCGTGGCCGGCCATCATGTTACCCGCAAGACGGATGGAGTGGCTGACCGGACGCACGAAGTAGGAGATCACCTCAATCAGCGCGAGCACCGGGCGCAGCGCCAGCGGCGCCGAGCTGACCCAGAACAGGCTCAGGAAAGAAGCGCCGTTCTTCACGAAGCCCACCACGGTCACGGTCACGAAAACCAGAACCGCCAGCACGGCCGTCACGGCGATGTGCGAGGTGGGGGTGAAGGCCTTGGGCAGCAGCCCGAGGAAGTTCGAGAACACGATGAAGAGGAACAGCGTAAAGATGTAGGGGAAGAACTTCAGCCCGTCCTTGCCAGCCACGTCTTCTACCATCTTGTGGATGAAGCCATAGGCAAGCTCGGCGACCGATTGACCGCGCGAGGGCACGATGGCCCGGCCACGGGTGCCCACGACCAGCATCAGAATGATGCCGACAACACCCAGAACCATCCAAAGCGAAGCGTTGGTGGGGGTGTACCAGTGGACCGGCCCCTCACCGAAGAGAGGCTTCACGATGAACTGATCCATCGGGTGGAACATCAGGCCTTCGCCGCTAGCTTCCGACACGTCTATCTTCCCTCTTCATCGGCTGCATTCGCAGCCGGGCGTTCCTTGTTCATCTCTTCGGCGGATCGCAGCATCACCCGCACCCCCGCCACGAGTCCAAGGATCGTAAACAGCAACATCATCCAGGGCTGCGTGCCGATCAGCACATCAAGCCCGTATCCGATGCCGAAGCCGATCCCCAGCCCCGAAACCATCTCGATCACCATTCGCCAGGCAAGGTTCGCCTGCGCGGCTTTGGTATCGACCCGCGGCTTGGGCGCCCGCGCCGCTTTCGCCTCTGCCAGCCGTTTCTCCAGCGCCTCAAGGCGGTCGGGATCAGGCTCGTCAGAGGGACGATCGGACATGGGCGGCCCCCGCTTAAACTCTCGAGCTTGATAGACGTCACACCCGCGTGAGTCAACGCCGTTAGCGCCAGCGCGAAACCTATCCAACGCACTGATATTAAAAGAGTTTCAAAATGCCTTCATCGCGCAGCTGCCGGCCGCCAAGCAAATCCGGCCGAAATCGCACATTCAACCGATTGGTTGACGTTTTTTCGAGCCTGCCCCATGACTTGTGCATGACCAGCGCCGCCGCCTCCCCGCTCGATGCCATTTTCGCCGCCCTTGCGGACCCGACACGGCGCGCCATCCTGACCATGCTGCTCGAAGACGACATGGCCGTCACCGACGTGGCCGAGCCCTTCTCGATGTCGCTCGCCGCGATCTCCAAGCACCTCTCGATCCTGGCCGACGCCGGTCTGATCACCCAGGAAAAGCGCGGGCGGGTGAAATGGTGCAAGCTAGAGCCCCACGCCCTGCGCGACGCGACTATCTGGATCCAAGGCTTTGGTCAGTTCGAACCCATCGACCTCGACGCGTTCGAGCGGTTCCTCGAAGCCGAACTGGGCAGTCCCGATAGCCCCTGACCCTTCAATGTGGGTAAAATATCCTCGGGGGTGAATTCGGCGCAGCCGAAGAGGGGGCAGACAGCCCCCTGCCCCGCTTACCGCCCGTGGCTACGGTCATATCCGCTCGTCGCTGGCCGCGCCCAACCTGCTGGCGGTGCTGATGGCCGAAACACTTCAACCAGCAGTGGATAGCAGTGCGCCGTGTCCGAGGAGTGCTCGGCCGAGCAATCCCCGCCCGGGCAAGCCGACAGCGCGCCGAGCAGGTCGATCTCAGCGAAGAACTCCAGATAATCCCCAGGGCGCACTGGAGAGGCCTTCATGAAGTACTGCCCGGTCTCACGTGTGAAGCCCGTGCACATGAAGACGTTGAGCACGTCATGCACGTGGCGCTCGGCCTCGGGCAAGGACAGCCCACGCGCATCGGCCAGCGCCCGAGTAAGGTTCGAATGGCAGCAATGATGATACTGCCCGCCGTCCGACAGCAGGCAATGCGTATAGGGATCGCAGCGCGTCCCGATCACGTCATGGACCGAGCCGCCGAAAGCATCGAAACCATACCAATCCAGCGTGTCCTCGGTGATCGTCGCCATCGGCCGCAGGGTCGGAAAGGACGACCAGAGCCGATCCCCGGTGCTCAGATGCGTGCCATGCAGCGCCCGCGTTTTGCCCGAATAGAACCGCTCGGACAGATCCGCCGACCAAAGGTTCAGATCGCCGACCTGCGGCCCCTCGACGGAAACGATACGAAAGAAATGCCCGGCGGGAACCTCGAAACAGCTTGCCTCGCGCGGCGGAACGATCACCTCGGACGTCTTCTCCCAACCCGCCCGCGCGGCGCGATAGGCGGCAAGATCGGAGCCGGGCAGCGCATCCACCGGATAACAGATCACCGGGGCGATGGCACGGCGCGCCTCGGCATCGGCGGGCGGAGCATGTTCGGGATGGACAAGTTTCATGGCGATTCCTTTTGCGCCATCGTGCCCGCCGCCTCGGAAAAGAAAAGCCCCGGAACCGAGGCTCCGGGGCTTTCCGTGAATTTCGTTCAGGGCTCAAGCTGCCGAATAATAGCCATACATCTGCTCAAGCGGGGTTTCGCTGGGCAGATCGGAACCGGCGCTCACCGGTTTGGCCTCGGGGGTGTAATACGCGTAGGCTTCTTCGAGGACCTGCAGGGCTTCCTGTGCGAGGTCACGCTCCGACTTCTTCACGAACTTAAGGACAGTCATCTTGGAACTCCTTGCTGCACGAGTTCCTCCCTACCGCCCATTTAGGACCGCTTGACGCGAGAGGAAAGCCCTGATGCCGCAAGCGTGATATGATTTTTCTGCAATGCAGCATTAAAGCCATAACGCAACAAAAAGGCCCCGGAGACGCTCCGGGGCCTAAATATTGTGTCCAAGCGCCAGATCAGACGTGGCGGTTGATCATCATGCGCTTGATTTCGGCAATCGCCTTGGCGGGGTTCAGACCCTTCGGGCAGGTCTTCGCGCAGTTCATGATGGTGTGGCAGCGATACAGCTTGAAGGGGTCTTCAAGGTTGTCCAGACGCTCGCCGGTGGCTTCGTCGCGGCTGTCGATGATCCAGCGATAGGCGTGCAGCAGAGCCGCCGGCCCAAGGTATTTGTCGCCGTTCCACCAGTAGCTCGGGCACGAGGTCGAGCACGAGGCACACATAACGCATTCATAAAGACCGTCGAGCTTCTTGCGGTCTTCGATCGACTGGCGCCATTCCTTGGCCGGACGGTTCGTCTTGGTCTCAAGCCAGGGCATGATCGAGGCGTGCTGCGCGTAGAAGTGGGTCAGGTCCGGGATCAGGTCCTTGACCACCGGCATATGCGGCAGCGGGTAGATCTTGACGTCGCCCTTGATCTCGTCGAGGCCGTAGATACAGGCCAGCGTGTTGATCCCGTCGATGTTCATCGCGCAGGACCCGCAGATCCCCTCGCGGCACGAGCGGCGGAAGGTCAGGGTAGGATCGACCTCGTTCTTGATCTTGATGAGCGCGTCCAGAACCATCGGGCCGCACTTGTCCATATCGAGGAAATAGGTGTCGACCCGCGGGTTTTCACCGGTGTCCGGATCCCAGCGGTAGATCTGGAACTTGCGGACATTCTTGCCTTCCGGCTTCGGCCAGGTCTTGCCGACGCGGATTTTCGAGTTCTTGGGAAGCGTGAACTGAACCATTTTCGATCCCTTCGTATCCTAGCGGGAATAATACGGCCGCGTCGGGAACTGGCCGGATTTGTTATATACGCAGCGGTTATAGGCGTTGGACGGATCGCCGCCCATCATCGTCGAGACCTGCAGCTTCATGTCGATGTCGTAGACCGCGCGGTCCTGGTTGACACCGATCTTGGCCTCGCCGCTGACCGGGCGGAGCATGTCGCGGCACTGTGCCTCGGCCTGATCCACCGGGATCGGCCCACAGGCCGCGAGCGCAAGCGCCCCCGCGGCCAAAAGCCCATATGCCAGCCCTTTCGCCATCAGAAGGTACGCGCCTTGGGCGCGATCTTCGCGAGGCTGATGCCGCCTTCGGCTTCGGTGGTCAGCGGATCGACGATGACCGGACGGTAGGTCAGGTCGACCTTGTTGCCGTCCACGCGCATCACCGAGTGCACACGCCAGTTCTCGTCGTCGCGGGTCGAATGATCTTCCGAAGCGTGGGCGCCGCGCGATTCCTTACGGGCCTCGGCGCCGACGATAGTCGCCAGCGCGTTCGGCATCAGGTTCGTCAGCTCCAGCGTCTCCATCAGGTCCGAGTTCCAGATCAGCGAACGGTCGGTGACCTTCAGATCCGAGAGCTTGGCGGCGATGGCGGTCATCTTCTCGACGCCTTCGGCCAGGGTCTTGTCGGTGCGGAACACGGCGGCGTCAGCCTGCATGGTCTTCTGCATCTCAAGGCGCAGATCGGCCGTCGGGATCGAACCCGTGGCGTTGCGCAGACCGTCGAAGCGATCGAAGGCCTTATCCACCGACGCCTGGTTGAGCGCGCCGTTGCGGGCCTTGGGATCGACAACCTGACCGGCGCGGATCGCGGCGGCGCGGCCGAAGACCACGAGGTCGATCAGCGAGTTCGAGCCGAGACGGTTCGCACCGTGCACCGAGGCGCAACCGGCTTCACCCACGGCCATCAGGCCCGGAACGACGGCGGTCGGGTTCGCTGCGGTCGGGTTCAGCACCTCGCCCCAGTAGTTGGTCGGGATACCGCCCATGTTGTAGTGCACGGTCGGCAGAACCGGGATCGGCTCTTTGGTGACGTCCACACCGGCGAAAATCTTCGCCGATTCCGAGATGCCCGGCAGACGCTCGGCCAGTGCTTCGGCCGGCAGGTGCGACAGGTTCAGGTGGATATGGTCGCCATGCTCGCCCACGCCGCGGCCTTCGCGGATTTCCATGGTCATGCAGCGCGAGACATAGTCACGCGGCGCCAGATCCTTGTAGTGGGGAGCGTAACGCTCCATGAAGCGCTCGCCCTGGCTGTTGGTCAGGTAACCGCCCTCGCCGCGCGCGCCCTCGGTGATGAGGCAGCCCGAGCCGTAGATGCCGGTCGGGTGGAACTGCACGAATTCCATGTCCTGCAGCGCAAGGCCCGCACGGGCCACCATGCCGCCACCGTCGCCGGTGCAGGTATGCGCCGAGGTCGCCGAGAAATAGGCGCGGCCGTAACCGCCGGTGGCCAGAACGACCATCTTGGCGTTGAAGACGTGGAAGGTACCGTCGTCGAGCTTCCAGCAGACCACGCCCTGGCACACGCCGTCATCCGACATGATCAGGTCGATGGCGAAATACTCGATGAAGAACTCGGCGTTGTTCTTGAGCGACTGGCCGTAGAGCGTGTGCAGGATCGCGTGACCGGTGCGGTCGGCCGCGGCGCAGGTACGCTGCACGGGCGGGCCGTCGCCGAATTCGGTGGTGTGGCCGCCGAACGGACGCTGGTAGATCTTGCCTTCTTCGGTGCGCGAGAACGGCACGCCGTAGTGCTCAAGCTCGTAAACCGCCTTGGGGGCTTCGCGCGCGAGGTATTCCATCGCGTCGGTATCGCCCAGCCAGTCCGACCCCTTGACGGTGTCGAACATGTGCCACTGCCAGCTGTCCGGGCCCATGTTGCCAAGCGAGGCGGCGATGCCGCCCTGCGCCGCCACGGTGTGCGAGCGGGTCGGGAAGACCTTGGTCACACAGGCCGTGCGCAGGCCCTGTTCCGCCATGCCGAGGGTAGCGCGCAGACCCGCGCCGCCCGCGCCCACGACCACGACGTCATATTCATGCGTCTCGTAAGTGTAAGCTGCCATCTGTCTGGTCCTGTCTCAGTGCATGGCTTCGAAGAGGAAGCCGACCATCGTCAGCTTGGCCAGCGCGTAGAGCGCGACAGCGATGACGATGTAGGAAATGGAAGAAGCGAGGATGATCAGCGCCTTGCGGGTGGGGCCCTGGGCGTAGTCCTCGATCATCATCTGCGCACCCTTGGCGAAGTGGCGCATGCCGACGAACACGGTCAGCGCGGTCAGGATCGCCGGGAAGGGATGCGAGAAAGTGGCGATCACGCCTTCGGCCGGCTGGCCGAGCGCGCGCCCGAACACGATGACGAAAACCGGGATCAGGAAAGCGAGCGCGACCGAGGTCACGGTCATGAACCAGTGGTGCTCGGTTCCGGTGTGGGCCGCGCCCTTGCCTTCGGCGCGCTTGCGGGCGGTCAGGTAACGCATGGGGATGCTCCTCAGACCAGAATGAGAGTGATGATGGTCAGAACGACCGAACCGACGATCATGCCCATGCCGAGCTTCTCGGCCGTCTCGATGTCGAGGCCCTTGCCGGCGTCGAAATACAGGTGACGCAGGCCGGCGAGGTAGTGATACCACAGCGCCCAGGCCGACAGGGTGAAGATCAGGTCGCCGAACCACGAGGTGGCCACGGCATTCGCCATTTCGAAATATGCAGGGCTCGTCGCCGCCGCGAGCAGCCACCACACTGCCAGCAGAACGCCCACGATGAGCGCATTGCCGGTGATCCGCGTCAGGATCGAGGTGAAAGACGTCAACTGCGGGCGGTAGATCTGCAGATGGGGGGAAAGGGGCCGTTCAACCCGTTTCACTTCAGCCATTTTGGGTCCCTCTGTCGCTAGGCCCCGATCTGAGGCGCTGCCTGAGGTGGCTGCGCGGTCGGGGTTGGCCGGAATTGCGCTTTCTCAATAACGCAATTTTTGCGCAAGTCACGCAAAGAGAATAGAGGAAATGCCCATTTCGGTGCATTGAATGCGGAAAATTGGCATTTGTGATCACGAATTTTCAGGCCGTGATCACATGTTGCCGCTATCAGACCCGACGGCGCCGCAGGGTGAGTCTCTGGCCCCCGCGACCCGGCAAGAGAACGGCGCCCGCCGGAAACGGACGCCGAAAAAGCCCGAAAAACCCGCGCCTCGCGATCAGATCGGCATCAGCGCCCAATAATCGAGGTCAAGCAGCACCTCGGGGGCGTATCTGCCGTCTTCGCCCTTGTAGGCGAAAGGCGCGGCGCCCTGCTTGGTTGCCACCAGCCGCAGCCGGATCGCGCCGACGCCCGGCGCACCCGTCTCAGCCTTGTCGAGCACCTCGGACCAGGCCTTGACCGTATCGCCCGCAAAGCACGGGTTGGCATGGGCGCCGCCGTTCAGTGCGACGATCATCTGCGCGTTGGCCAGCCCGTTGAACGACAGCGCGCGCGCCATCGAGATGACATGGCCACCATAGATCAGCCGCTTGCCATCCTCGCGGAAAGTCGCGTCAAAATGCACCTTGGCGGTGTTCTGCCACAGGCGCGTGGCGATCATGTGCTCGGCCTCTTCGATGGTGACGCCATCGACGTGGTCGATCTTTTCGCCCACTTCGTAATCGCCCCAGCGATGCGGCTCGCCCGCCAGTTCGAAATCGTAGTTCGAGAAATCGAGCCCGGTCGGCACCACCAGATCCTTCGGGTCCACCACCTTGGCGAGGTTCGGCACCACCGCTTCGGGCGCGGGGGCCGACAGATCGCCTTTGCGCACCATGACCCAGCGGACATATTCCATGACCTTGTGGTCATACTGATTAAGGCCCGTGGTGCGGACATAGACCACGCCCGACTTGCCGTTCGAGTTCTCCTTGACGCCGATCACCTCGCTTTCCGAGCGCAGCGTGTCGCACGGATAGACCGGGCGCAGCCAGCGGCCTTCGGCATAGCCAAGGTTCGCGACCGCGTTCAGCGAGACATCCGGCACGGTCTTGCCGAAGACAACATGGAAGGCCGCCAGATCGTCGATCGGGGCCGAGGGCAGACCGCTGACACGGGCGAACTCGTCGCTTGAATAGAGCGCGCTGCGCGCCGGGTAGAGCGCGTGATACATCGCCCGCTCGCCCCCCGAGACGGTGCGCGGCACGGCGTGGCGGATCACCTGCCCGACCTTGTAATCCTCGAAAAAGCGGCCCGGATTGGTCTTAGCCATCATTGTTCTCCCAGTTTGAGGTCGGGGTGATAGTCCCCCGGCACGACCTTGGTGACGGCCTGCGCGCAACGCATCACGCCCTTGCCCGCGTCATAGGCATAGGACGGGTCGCCATGCAGCTCCCAGCCCTTGGACAGGGCCAGCGAGACCTTGTGGCAGAAGGCCGAGGTGTCATCGTCGGTCAGAAGGCGGTAGAGTTTCATCGCATCACCCGAATGCAGGATAGCCAAGAGCGTAGTGCACCCCGGCCATGGCGCCGTAGACGACCAGCGCGCCAATGGCGGCCATCGCCTCTTTCTTCGCCGGAACCGGCTTGGGCGGCGTCCAGCCGGGCGCAGCGCGGTTGATCAGCACCATCTCCAGCACAGCCCAGAGGGCGAGGCCGCCGAACAGCACGAAGCTGGGCACATCGCCGTTCACCAGCAGATGCGCCACCGACCACAGGATCATCGCGCTCAGCATCGGGTGGCGCATCTTGCGCGCGACGGCCGTCTGCATTCCCGCCGCAGCGAACAGATAGACCGAAACGAGCATCAGCAGGTTGTTGATCCCCGCGAGCGGCGCCGAGCGCCCCCAGAAGATCGCCCCGTCGGCCGCGCGGTAGCCCACCACCATCAGCAGCACGCCCACCAGAACCAGCCCCGCGACCATCGGGCGTTCGGCCCCCTTGAGGTTGCGGTGAAAGCCCGGAACGATACGTTTTGCCAGATGCGGCAGCGCCCACAGCAGGACGCCAAGGATCAGGATAGCCATAATTTGCCCCTCAGTTGCTCAGAGCGGCAATCGCCTCCGCTTTCGCGAGAACCTGCCGCGCGGTCACGATATGCAGGTTTTCGACGATCTTTCCATCCACGACCGCAACGCCAAGGCCCTGTTTCTCGGCCTCTTCGAAAGCGGTGATCTGGCGCTGCGCCAGGTCGATCTCGGCTTCCGAGGGCGCAAAGGCCGTGTTGGCGATCTCCAGCTGCGCCGGGTGGATCAGCGACTTGCCATCAAAGCCCATGTCGCGGCCCTGATCGCATTCGAACTTGAGGCCCTCTTCGTCCTTGAAGGCATTGAAGACGCCATCGACGATAATCTTGCCATAGGCCTTGGCGGCCAGCAGGCACTGACCCAGACCCGCCATCATCGGCAAGCGGTCGGCGCGGAAGCGGCTTTGCAGTTCCTTGGCGAGGTCATTGGTGCCCATCACCATGCCCTCAAGCCGCGGATGCGCGGCGATCTCGGCGGCGTTGATCATGCCAAGCGCAGTCTCCATCATCGCCCAGAGCGGAACGCCCTGGATCAGATCGGCGACGGCATCGAGGTCGGCGGTTTTCGACACTTTCGGGATCAGGATCGCATCGACCTTGGCGCCCTCGCGGATCGCGGCGGCAAAGGCCAGGATGTCATCGCGGCCCCATTCGGTATCCAGCCCGTTGACCCGCACGATGCGGGCGCGCTGGCCATAGTCGGCCTCTTTGAGCGCTTTGGCGAGGGTAGAGCGCGCATTGACCTTCTCATCCACCGCAACGGCGTCTTCGAGGTCGAAGATGATCGCGTCGCAGGCAAGGCCGGTCGCCTTTTCCAGCGCACGCTCTTTCGAGCCGGGAATATACAGAACCGAGCGGTAGGGGCGGGCAGTCATGATTCTCTCCTCGCAACAATCTTTCGCCAAAGAGCATAAACGAGACAGAATCGGCAAGCCCAGAAATGCCGCAATGCAGAATTACGTCAGCATCTCAGGCCAGAATCGCGCCCCAGAGCAGCTTGGCCGAGATCAGCAAGAGCGCCCAGGTGACCAGCTTGTAGAACATCTCATGCGGGATGATCCGCACGAGGCGCACTCCCAGGAAGACCGAGACCGCGGCCGGGATCGCCAGCACCAGCGCCAGTTTCAGGCTGCCCAGGTTGAGCTGCCCAAGGGCCGCATAGGGGATCAGCTTGATTGCGTTGACCCATGCAAAGAGAATGGTCGAGGTGCCGGCGAATACCGTGCGCGGCAGGTTCAGCGGGATCGTATAGGCCTGATAGGGCGGTGCGCCGGAATGGCTGATGAAGCTGGTGAAGCCGGTGATCGCGCCCCAGAACATCCCCGGCCCAACCTTCGGCTCGGCCGCTGCGCCCAGTCTTGGCCGCAGGATCGCGTTCAGCGCGAAGACCACACCGATCAGGCCGACAAGGCCGGTCGAGACGCGCTCGGGCACATAAGAAGCCGTGGTCCAGCCAATCCCCACCCCGATCGCCGTGGCGGGCACCATGATCTTGAGCACGCGCTTGTCGAATTCCTTGCGGTAGGCAATCAGCCCGAACATGTCCGACACGATATAGACCGGCAGCAGCAGGCCCGCCGCCGCAACCGGGTTCATCACCCCCGCCAGCAGCGGCACCGAGAGCGAGCTGACCATCGGCAGGCCGCCCTTGGCCATGCCGACCGAGATGGCGGCCAGCACCGCCATCGCCCATCCCCAACTGTCCAGATCCATCGGCCCCCGCAGAGAATCGGCCCCGAAACGCGGGGTCTTTTGGTTTGGTAAAAGACCGGGAGCGGTTTGACAGGGGGCTTTCTTAAAAATTTTAGCGCCACCACGAACGAATATTTCGGTGCACAATGGCATACAATTGCACCGTTAGCGCCGCAGCTGCCCACCCCGCCCTTGCCAGACTGGTCGCAAAGGGCTAACCCATGCCGCGTCAGCTCAACCCAACCCACCTGACTTTGGAGGAATTCCATGGCCCGACCCAAGATTGCCCTTATCGGTGCCGGTCAGATCGGCGGCACGCTCGCCCATCTCGCCGCGATCAAAGAACTCGGTGACGTCGTTCTGTTCGACATCTCCGAAGGCACGCCCCAGGGCAAAGCCCTCGACATCGCCGAATCCGGTCCGTCCGAAGGCTTCGATGGCACCTTCAAAGGCACCAACGATTACGCCGACATCGCCGGCGCCGACGTCTGCATCGTGACCGCGGGCGTTCCGCGCAAGCCGGGCATGTCGCGCGACGACCTGCTGGGCATCAACCTCAAGGTCATGAAGTCGGTCGGCGAAGGCATCGCCAAGCACGCCCCGAACGCTTTCGTGATCTGCATCACCAACCCGCTCGACGCGATGGTCTGGGCGCTGCAGCAGTTCTCGGGCCTGCCGGCCGAGAAAGTCGTCGGCATGGCCGGCGTTCTGGACAGCGCGCGCTTCCGCCACTTCCTGGCGACCGAATTCAACGTCTCGATGCGCGACGTCACCGCCTTCGTTCTGGGCGGCCACGGCGACACCATGGTTCCGCTGGCCCGCTACTCGACCGTCGCCGGCATCCCGCTGCCGGACCTGGTCGAAATGGGTTGGACCACGCAAGAGAAGCTCGACGCGATCATCCAGCGCACCCGTGACGGCGGCGCCGAGATCGTCGGCCTGCTCAAGACCGGCTCGGCCTTCTACGCCCCGGCCACCTCGGCCATCGAGATGGCGGAAGCCTATCTGAAAGACCAGAAGCGCCTGCTGCCCTGCGCGGCCTATGTCGATGGCGCCTTCGGCCTGAACGGCATGTATGTCGGCGTTCCCACCATCATCGGCGCCGGCGGCATCGAGAAGATCGTGGACATCAAGCTCAACAAAGACGAGCAGGTGATGTTCGACAAGTCGGTCGATGCGGTCAAAGGCCTCGTCGCGGCTTGCAAGGGCATCGACCCGTCGCTGGCCTGATCGCCGATCAGCGGTTACAGTGGAAGGCGCACCCCCCGGGTGCGCCTTTTGCATTTAAGCCTTTGCATTTCGTGAGGAGAACCCGCCATGCGCCGCCTGCTGCTCGCCTCGGCCCTTGCCATCCTGCCCATTCCGGCCCTCGCGGGCACCGGCCTGAGCGCCGAGATCGGCGAAACCGGCATCACCGCCACACTCGCCCGCCTTTCGGCCCTGCCCACGCCCACCGATGAGGAACGCTTTGCCATCGGCGGGCTTGAATTTCTGGCCGCGCTGGAGCGCGTCTACCAGCTGCGCTGGCAGGTCGGCATGGGGCGCGGCATGGACATGATATTCGGCATGGCCGGGCAGCTTGGCAACAACCCCAACCCGCGCCAACTCGACCCTGCCGAGATCACCGCGATCCTCGACGACACGCTTGCCGGGATGGAGCGCGCCCGCGCCGCGCTGGCCGATCTTCCCGACGACAGCGCCTTCGGGTTCGAGCTTGATTTCGCCGATCTGTGGCTCGATGCGGATGGCGACGGCAAGCGCGGTCTGGCGGAATCGCTCAGCGACATCGCGGGGCCGGTACTCTTCGGCTGGCAATGGCAAGAGCGCCAGCAGACCCAAGGCGCGCTGCCCGCCGTGCGTTTCGACGCCGCCGATGCGCCCTGGCTTGCAGCCTATACGCATCTCATCTCCGGCACGACGCAGATGATCCGGGCCTATGACCCCGCCCCGGCGATTGCCCGGGTAGGTGAGGCAAGCGCGATCTTGCGCAAGAAAGACAACGAGTCCGATCCCTATGGCTATTCGAACTTTGTCGACATGTTCGCGATCGTCGATGGCACGCTGCGGCACGAACCCGACGCCACGCGCACCCTCGCCGCGCGCGATCACTACCTGTCGATGGTGTCCGAGAACCGCCGCTTCTGGGCGCTGGTGGCGCAGGAGACGGACAATGACCGCGAATGGATCCCGAATGACGCTCAGGTTTCGGCTACCGGGCTGACCTTCCCCAAAGGGATCGGCGCCAGCTGGCTTGCGGTGCTCGACGATGCCGAGGGGCTGCTGACCGGCCGCCTTGCCGCGCCCTATCCGAAAGACATCTTCTTTGGCCGCGCCACCACGCAGGTGCCACCCGGTCTCGATATATCGAAGCTCTTCACCGAGCCGCGCCCGGTCGATATCGTCGGTTGGTTCCAGGGTTGGGCCGCCCTGCCCTATCTGAGCGATGCCCCCCAGGTCACCGCGCAGAACATGCTGCAATTCGAACGCCTGGTGTCGGGCGAGGCGCCGCTGTTCATGGTGTTTCTGAACTGAGCATCAGCGGCGCGGGGTCGAAGCCCAGCCGGTCGTGCAACTGGTCGATCAGTTCGGCCTGATGCACCACCAGCGCGCGGTCGAAAGCCGCGGGGCTCAGATCCACGCGCGCGCCGAACAGCTCCGTCACCGTTGCCTCGATCCCCGTGTCGCCGCGCGTGAGCATCCCGCGCGCTTCCAGAGCCTCGGCCTCGGGCTTGCGCAGCCCGAGCACCTTCCACCATAGCCGCGCCAGCCCCTCGGGGTTGCGCACCCGCCGGGCGGCCGCCGCCATCTGCGCCAGACGCGGCGCGCCATGGGGGATCGGCTGGCCGCGGACCTCTGTCGTGGCCCGTCGCAGAATCTTGAGAATGTAATGCAGCGGCGTCAGCCCGTCGAAATGGCGCAGCCGCGCATTATACGAGGGCCGATAAGGCAGTGTGTTGCGGCTATCATCCCAATGGGCCAGCGGATAATGCACGCCGATCACCCGCCCTTCGGCGGCGCGGGTACAGCTTTTGCCCGCCGAATGCGCCGCCACGCCTCGGTTGAGAAACCGCGCCCGGTCGCCGTAGATCTCGGCGCCGTCCTCCTCGAAATCGGGCCAAGGCGAACGGAAGACACCTTCGAACAAAGCACGCGGGCGGCGGCGCAGAAAGCAACGCTCCTCGACCTCAAACTTGATCCAGGCCTTCTCGGGGCCCGCGGAGGCCAGATCAAGCGCGAAGGACCTTTGCGGGTGCACGAATTCGTCGGCGTCGCAATGAACCAGCCAGTCCAGCCCCGCCTCGGCCAGCGCACGCGTTGCATTGTATTTCTGCCGCGTTTCGTGTCGCACGGGCCGGAGCGCTTTCCAGCCGCGCACCCATCCATCATCGCCGGAATGGCGCAGCACAACGCCGGGAACACCGTGCAGCAGCGCCTCGGTCTCGGGGTTCGGCCGGTCCAGGAAAACATGCACCTCTCGCGCGCCGACCGCGAGATGATACGCCACGAATGCAGCAACCAACGCAGGAGGTTCGTCGATCGTGGCAACCACTCCCCAACTGGGCAGAACAGCGGTTTCGGGCATCGTTTTCTCGTGCATTTCTTGGCCGCGGCGACTTTCGCACCGCCCGCTCAGAGGCGCAACCCGAGTCGTTATCGCTCGCAGGCAATGCTGCACTGCGGCATTTGTGATCACACTTTTTCAGCCTGTGATCACAAAGTGCAATTTTCTGCTGATACAGGGCTTCGAGGCGCATTTATCGTTTTGTTACGGGGGCCGAATATGCCACTAAACCCTCCAAATCGCACCAGCATGGGACAACTGCCATGAACATTCATGAATATCAGGCGAAGCAGCTCCTCAAGAGCTACGGCTGCCCGGTCTCCGACGGCCGCGTGGTTCTCAAGGCGGAAGACGCCAAGACCGCCGCGGGCGAACTCGACGGCCCGCTGTGGGTCGTGAAGTCGCAAATCCACGCGGGTGGCCGCGGCAAGGGCAAGTTCAAAGAGCCCGAAGCCGGCGAGAAGGGCGGCGTGCGCCTGGCCAAGTCGGTTGCTGAGGCGGCCGAACTGGCCCGCCAAATGCTTGGCAAGACCCTGGTGACGCACCAGACCGGCCCGGCCGGCAAGCAGGTCAACCGCATCTACATCGAAGACGGCTCGGACATCTCGCGCGAACTTTACCTCGCGCTGCTGGTTGACCGCGGCTCGTCGCGCGTCTCGGTCGTGTGCTCGACCGAAGGCGGCATGGACATCGAGGAGGTCGCTGCTTCGACCCCCGAGAAGATCCTGACCCTGACCATCGACCCGGCCGTGGGCTACATGCCCTACCACGGTCGCCGCGTGGCCTTCGCCCTCGGCCTCGAAGGCGGTCAGGTCAAGCAGATGACCCAGATCCTCGGCAACATGTACCGCGCCTTCATGGACAAGGACATGGAGATGCTCGAGATCAACCCGCTGATCGTGATGACCGACGGCAACCTCAAGCTGCTCGACGCCAAAGTGGGCT
Source organism: Sedimentimonas flavescens (assembly GCF_019264375.1). Lineage (GTDB taxonomy): Bacteria > Pseudomonadota > Alphaproteobacteria > Rhodobacterales > Rhodobacteraceae > Rhodobacter > Rhodobacter flavescens. The sequence continues at coordinate 320,339 of NZ_JAHVAI010000001.1, forward strand.
TCGACAACAACGCGCTCTACCGTCACCAGGACATCATGGAGCTGCGCGACACCACCGAGGAAGACCCCAAGGAACTCGAAGCGTCGAAGTTCGACCTGAACTACATCGCGCTCGACGGTGAGATCGGCTGCATGGTGAACGGCGCGGGTCTGGCGATGGCCACCATGGACATCATCAAGCTCTACGGCGCTGAGCCGGCGAACTTCCTCGACGTTGGCGGCGGCGCCACGAAAGAGAAAGTGACCGAGGCCTTCAAGATCATCACCTCGGATCCGAACGTCAAAGGCATCCTCGTGAACATCTTCGGCGGCATCATGCGCTGCGACATCATCGCCGAGGGCGTGATCGCCGCGGTGAAGGAAGTCGGCCTGCAGGTTCCGCTCGTTGTGCGCCTCGAAGGTACCAACGTCGAGCTCGGCAAAGAGATCATCAAGAACTCGGGTCTGAACGTGATCGCGGCGGACAACCTCGCCGACGGCGCCCAGAAGATCGTGAAAGCGGTGAAAGGCTAAGGCTGTCGCGTCATGATCGTCTCGCACGCCCACAAGTTCATCTACCTCCGCACGGAAAAGACGGGTAGCACCGCCTTGACCGCTGCGCTGGCACAGTACTGTGGGCGTGAAGAGAACCTGAAGGCGAACTTGCGGACCCCGATCTCGCGGCATTTGCCGTGGATTTCGGGTGGGCTGCAGCGTCGGTTCCCGGAGGTCTTCGGCCTCCACTACCACGCGACCGCCGAACAGGTGCGCCGGATCCTCGGCCCCAAGGTCTGGGACAGCTACTTTAAGTTCGCTGTCGAACGGAATCCGTGGGAACGGCAGATCTCGCTCTTCTACCATCGCCGCGGTCGCGACGGTGGTGTGCCGGGCGATTTCGACCGCGCGCAACGCTCATTGACGTACAACCTTCTGCACCACAACCGCCTGAACAATTGGGGCGTCTATGCCATCGGCGATGAAATCGTCGCGGATCAGGTGATCCGTTACGAAGACCTCAACGATGCGCTGCCCGGTCTCTTCGACCGGATCGGGCTGCCCCGGGATCTGGTCCTGCCGCGCCGCAACTTCGGGCACGGCGGAGAGCGCCAGCACTATTCGAGCTACTACACTCCGGCCAGCCGCGATCTTGTCGCCAGTTGGTACCGGCGTGAAATCGAAGCCTTTGGATTCACCTTCGATGACCAGGGGCAACCGCAAACGGACAATGCCGGGCCCGCCGTGGCCCAGCCCATTCAATGAAGGATCAGACATGGCAGTCCTCGTTAACGAAAACACCAAAGTCATCTGCCAGGGCTTCACCGGCTCGCAGGGTACGTTCCACTCGGAACAGGCAATCGCTTACGGCACCAAGATGGTTGGCGGCGTGACCCCCGGCAAGGGCGGCACCTCGCACCTGAACCTGCCGGTGTTCAACTCGGTCCATGAGGCGAAAGCCGTGACCGGCGCGAACGCCACCGCGATCTACGTTCCGCCGCCCTTCGCGGCCGACTCGATCCTTGAGGCGATCGACGCCGAGATGGAACTGATCGTGTGCATCACCGAGGGTATCCCGGTGCTCGACATGATGCGCGTCAAGCGCGCGCTGATCGACTCCAAGTCGCGCCTGATCGGGCCGAACTGCCCCGGCGTTATCACCCCCGACGCCTGCAAGATCGGCATCATGCCGGGCCACATCCACCGTCGCGGCTCGTGCGGCGTGGTCTCGCGCTCGGGCACGCTGACCTATGAAGCCGTGAAGCAGACCTCGGACCTTGGCCTCGGCCAGTCCTCGGCTGTCGGCATCGGCGGCGACCCGATCAAGGGCACCGAGCATATCGACGTGCTCGACATGTTCCTGGACGACCCGGAAACCACCTCGATCATCATGATCGGCGAAATCGGCGGTTCGGCCGAAGAGGAAGCCGCGGAGTTCCTGAAGGAGCAGAAGAAGAAAGGCCGCTGGAAGCCGACCGCTGGCTTCATCGCCGGCCGCACCGCTCCTCCCGGCCGCCGCATGGGCCACGCCGGCGCGATCGTGTCGGGCGGCAAAGGCGACGCCGAGTCGAAGATCGAGGCGATGCGCTCGGCCGGTATCGTTGTCGCGGAAAGCCCCGCGCATCTCGGCGAAGCCGTGATGAAGGCGATCAAGGGCGAATGATCCCTGCCGGAGGTCGCGGGCTACCGCGACCTCCACCCCACTCACAAGTGCCAAGGAGGGTGTGCCCTCTTTCGCCCTTCTGAGTGACGCTCAAAGGCCGGCTTTGCCGGAGCGGGAGGAATAATGGACGCTAATTTGTCCCAGATGGCCCATTTGGCCGCGGCGCATTTCGTGCCGGTCGGGTGCTTTGCCGCTGCCCCTCCCCTTCGCTCCACCGCCGACCTTGGGCGATCGCCCCGCTCTTTCGCGGCGGACTCCGCAAGCTGATCCGCCCCCCGCCCCTCACTGGCCCCTCAGCCGTTTCCAAGGATAACCGTCATGAACGACCAATCCCCCAACGACCAGTTCCACGCGTCGAGCTTCCTGCAAGGCGCCAACTCGGACTATGTCGAACAGCTTTACGCGCGCTACGCCGCCGACCCGAACTCGGTCGATCCCAGTTGGGGCGCCTTCTTCGCCTCGCTCGGCGATCCCGAACTGGATGTGAAGAAATCCGCCCAGGGCGCCTCTTGGGACCGCACCGACTGGCCGGTGTCGCCCAATGACGATCTGACCGCCGCTCTGACCGGTGAATGGCCGGTGGCCGCGCCCAAGGAAGGCAAGGCTGCGGGCGACAAGATCAAGTCGGCCGCCAAGGCCGCCGGCGTCGAGGTTAGCGACGAGGCCGTCAAGCGCGCCGTGCTCGACTCGATCCGCGCGCTGATGATCATCCGCGCCTACCGCATCCGTGGTCACCTGATCGCCGACATCGACCCCCTGGGGATGCGCGACGCCAGCCTGCACCCCGAGCTTGATCCGAAATCCTACGGCTTCGCCGAAGTCGACATGGATCGCCCGATCTTCATCGACAACGTTCTGGGCCTGCAGATCGCGTCGATGCGCCAGATCCTCGACGTGCTCAAGCGCACCTATTGTGGCACCTTCGCGCTGCAATACATGCACATCTCGAACCCCGAGGAAGCCGGCTGGCTGAAAGAGCGCATCGAGGGCTACGGCAAGGAGATCGCCTTCACCCGCGAAGGCCGCCGCGCCATCCTGAACAAACTGGTCGAAGCCGAGGGCTACGAAAAGTTTCTGCACGTCAAATACATGGGCACCAAGCGTTTTGGCCTTGATGGCGGCGAAGCGCTGATCCCGGCGATGGAACAGATCATCAAGCGCGGCGGGCAACTCGGCCTGCGAGATGTCGTCATCGGCATGCCGCACCGCGGCCGCCTGAACGTGCTTGCCAACGTGATGATGAAGCCCTACCGCGCGATCTTCCACGAATTCCAGGGCGGCTCGTACAAGCCCGATGACGTGGATGGCTCGGGCGACGTGAAATACCACCTCGGCGCCTCGTCGGACCGCACCTTCGACGGCAACACTGTGCACCTTTCGCTGACCGCCAACCCCTCGCACCTCGAGGCGGTGAACCCGGTCGTTCTGGGCAAGGTCCGCGCCAAGCAAGACCAACTGGGCGACGTCGACCGCATCGCGGTTCTGCCGATCCTGCTGCATGGCGACGCGGCCTTTGCGGGCCAGGGCATCGTGGCCGAGGGCTTCCAGCTTTCGGGCATCAAGGGCCATCGCACCGGCGGCACCATCCATATCGTCGTGAACAACCAGATCGGCTTCACCACGGCGCCGCACTTCTCGCGCACCTCGCCCTACCCGACCGACATCGCCCTGATGGTGGAAGCGCCGATCTTCCACGTGAACGGCGACGACCCGGAGGCCGTGGTTCACGCCGCCAAGGTTGCGATCGAGTTCCGCCAGAAGTTCCACAAGGACGTCGTAATCGACATGTTCTGCTACCGTCGCTTCGGTCACAACGAAGGCGACGAGCCGATGTTCACCAACCCGCAGATGTACAAGAACATCAAGGGCCACAAGACCACGCTCCAGCTTTATACCGAGCGCCTCGTTGCCGACGGGCTGATCCCGGAAGGCGAGATCGAGGACATGAAGGCCGCTTTCCAGGCAAGCCTCAACGAAGAGTTCGAGGCCGGCAAGCAGTTCAAGCCGAACAAGGCCGACTGGCTCGACGGTCGCTGGAAGCACCTCGAACGCGAGCATGAGGATTACGACGCGGGTACCACCCCGATCGCGCCCGAACTGCTGGCCGAGGTCGGCAATGCGCTGACCAGCTACCCGGACAGTTTCGACATCCACAAGACCGTCTCGCGCCAGCTCGAGGCCAAGAAGAAGATGTTCCAGACCGGCACCGGCTTCGACTGGGCAACCGCCGAGGCGCTTGCCTTCGGTTCGCTGCTCTCGGAAGGTTTTGGTGTGCGTCTGTCGGGGCAGGACTGTACCCGCGGCACCTTCTCGCAGCGCCATTCGGGCCTTGTCGATCAGACCACCGAAGAGCGTTACTACCCGCTCAACCACATCAAACCCGGTCAGGCCCGCTATGAGGTCATCGACTCGGCGCTGTCGGAATACGCGGTTCTGGGCTTCGAATACGGCTACTCGCTGGCGGAACCGAATGCGCTGACCCTGTGGGAAGCCCAGTTCGGCGACTTCGCCAACGGCGCGCAGATCATGTTCGACCAGTTCATCAACTCGGGCGAACGCAAGTGGCTGCGTATGTCGGGCCTCGTGTGCCTGCTGCCGCACGGCTTCGAAGGTCAGGGCCCCGAGCACTCCTCGGCACGCCTGGAACGCTTCCTGCAACTGTCGGCGGAAGACAACTGGATCGTGGCGAACTGCTCGACCCCGGCGAACTACTTCCACATCCTGCGTCGCCAGATTCACCGCAAGTTCCGCAAACCGCTGATCCTGATGACGCCGAAGTCGCTTCTGCGCCACCCGCTCTGCGTGTCGAAGGCCGAGGAATTCACCACTGGCTCGTTCTTCCGCCGCGTGATGTGGGACGACGCCGATCCGCAGCACAAGGGCAACTCGGAGTTCAAGCTCGCGGACGACGCCAAGATCAAGCGCGTCGTGATCTGCTCGGGCAAGGTCTATTACGACCTGCTGGCCGAGCGCGACAAGCGCGGCCTCGAGGATGTCTACATCCTGCGCCTCGAACAGTTCTACCCGTTCCCGGCGCATTCGATGGTCAACGAGCTCAGCCGCTTCAAGGGCGCCGAGATCGTCTGGTGTCAGGAAGAGCCGAAGAACCAGGGCGCCTGGACCTTCGTCGAGCCGAACATCGAATGGGTGCTCTCGAAGATCGACGCCAAGCACGGTCGTCCGCGCTACGCGGGTCGCGCCGCCTCGGCCTCGCCCGCGACGGGTCTCGCCAGCCGCCACAAGGCCGAGCAGGAAGCTCTCGTCAACGACGCGCTGGAGGGCTGATCCATGACCGAAGTCCGCGTCCCCACTCTGGGCGAAAGCGTGACCGAGGCGACCGTCGCCACCTGGTTCAAGAAACCGGGTGACACGGTCGCGGTCGACGAGATGCTTTGCGAGCTTGAAACCGACAAGGTGACCGTCGAGGTCCCGGCCCCCGCGGCCGGGGTTCTGACCGAGATCGTCGCCGCCGAGGGCGAGACGGTCGGCGTCAACGCTCTCCTTGCCATCCTTTCCGAAGCGGGCGCGGCCGCCGCCCCTTCGCAACCGAAATCCGAAGGCGCCAGCCCCTCTGCAACCGCGCCGCAATCCAATGAGGTCAAAATGACGGACGTTATGGTGCCCGCCCTGGGCGAAAGCGTGTCGGAAGCCACGGTTTCCACCTGGTTCAAGAAGGTCGGCGATACCGTCGCCCAGGACGAGATGCTCTGCGAGCTCGAAACCGACAAGGTGTCGGTCGAGGTTCCCTCGCCGGTCGCGGGCGTCCTGACCGAGATCGTCGCGCCCGAAGGCACCACCGTTGACGCCTCGGCGAAACTCGCCGTCGTGGCCGAAGGCGCCTCGGCTGGCGCCGCAGCGCCGGCCGCCGCTCCCGCCGCAGCGCCAGCACCGGCCGCCGCAGCCGCAGGCAAGGATGTCGAGGATGCGCCCTCGGCGAAGAAAGCCATGGCCGAAGCCGGCCTCACGCCCGCTCAGGTCCAGGGCTCGGGCCGCGATGGCCGCATCATGAAGGAAGACGTCGCCGCAGCCGCCGCCAAGCCCGCCGCAGCTGCCGTCTCGATCGCGCCCACCCCGGCCACGGCCCCGCGCGCGCCCTCGATCGCCGAGGATGCGGCCCGCGAAGAGCGCGTCAAGATGACCCGCCTGCGCGCCACCATCGCCAAGCGCCTCAAGGACAGCCAGAACACCGCTGCCATGCTGACCACCTATAACGAGGTCGACATGTCGGGCGTCATGGCGCTGCGCAACGAGTACAAGGACCAGTTCGAGAAGAAGCATGGCGTGCGCATGGGCTTCATGTCCTTCTTCACCAAGGCCTGCTGCCACGCGCTGAAGGAAGTCCCCGAGGTCAACGCCGAGATCGACGGCGGCGACATCGTCTACAAGCACTACGTCCACATGGGCGTGGCCGCCGGCACGCCGACCGGCCTCGTGGTTCCGGTCATCCGTGACGCCGACCAGATGTCGTTCGCGGACATCGAGAAAGCCATCGCCGAAAAGGGCAAGCGCGCCCGTGACGGGAAGCTGTCGATGGCCGAGATGCAGGGCGGCACCTTCACCATCTCGAACGGCGGCGTCTATGGCTCGCTGATGTCCTCGCCGATCCTGAACCCGCCGCAATCGGGCATCCTCGGCATGCACAAGATCCAGGATCGCCCCGTGGTCGTGAACGGCCAGATCGTCATCCGCCCGATGATGTATCTCGCACTCAGCTACGACCACCGCATCGTCGACGGCAAGGGCGCCGTGACCTTCCTCGTCCGCGTCAAGGAAGCGCTCGAGGATCCGCGCCGCCTGCTGCTGGATCTCTGATCAGATCACGGGGCGGCCACTGCGCCGCCCCTTCTTCCATCCCGCCCCTTCTTCTTGGTGCAAATACCTCGGGGGGCGCGGGGGGCAGCGCCCCCCGACACCAGTCAAAGGAAAATTCCAATGGCAGATTTCGACGTTATCGTGATCGGCGGCGGCCCCGGTGGCTATGTCTGCGCGATCCGTTGCGCCCAGTTGGGCCTCAAGACCGCCTGCGTTGAGGGTCGCGGCGCCCTCGGCGGCACCTGCCTCAACGTGGGCTGCATCCCCTCCAAGGCGCTCTTGAACGCCACCCACCACCTGCACGAGGTTCACGAGAACTTCGAGAAGATGGGCCTGATGGGCGCCAAGGTCAAAGTCGACTGGGCGAAGATGCAGGACTACAAGCAAGACGTCATCAACGGCAACACCAAGGGCATCGAGTTCCTCTTCAAGAAGAACAAGGTGACCTACCTGCAGGGCTGGGGCTCGATCCCCGCCGCCGGTCAGGTCAAGGTCGGCGATGAAGTCCACACCGCCAAGTCGATCGTCATCGCCACCGGCTCCGAACCCGCCTCGCTGCCCGGCATCGAGATCGACGAGGACACCGTCGTCACTTCGACCGGCGCACTCTCGCTGCCCAAGGTGCCCAAATCGATGGTCGTTATCGGCGCGGGCGTCATTGGCCTCGAAATGGGCTCGGTCTATGCCCGCCTCGGCGCTGAAGTGACCGTGGTCGAATATCTCGACGCGATCACCCCCGGCATGGATGGCGAGATCGCCAAGTCCTTCCAGAAGATCCTTGCCAAGCAGGGCATCAAGTTCGTGCTCGGCGCCGCCGTTCAGGGCGTGACCAAGGGTAAGAACAAGAACACCGTCGCCTACAAGCTGCGCAAGGACGAGAGCGAGCACACCCTCGACGCCGAGGTCGTGCTGGTCGCGACCGGCCGCAAGCCCTACACCGAAGGTCTCGGCCTTGAGGCGCTCGGCGTCGAGATGCTGCCGCGCGGCCAGGTCAAGACCGACGCCCACTGGGCAACCTCGGTCAAGGGCATCTACGCCATCGGCGACGCGATCGTCGGCCCGATGCTCGCCCACAAAGCCGAGGATGAGGGCATGGCGGTGGCCGAGGTCATCGCGGGCAAGCATGGCCACGTGAACTACGATGTGATCCCCGGCGTGATCTACACCACCCCCGAGGTCGCCTCGGTCGGCAAGACCGAAGAGGTGCTCAAGCAGGAAGGCCGCGCCTACAAGGTCGGCAAGTTCTCCTTCATGGGCAACGGCCGCGCCAAGGCGGTGTTCCAGGCTGATGGCTTCGTCAAACTGATCGTCGATGCCGGCACCGACCGCATCCTTGGCTGCCACATCATCGGCCCGGGCGCGGGCGACATGATCCACGAGATCTGCGTGGCCATGGAATTCGGCGCCTCGGCACAAGACATCGCGCTGACCTGCCACGCCCACCCGACCTACTCGGAAGCGGTGCGCGAAGCGGCACTGGCCTGCGGCGACGGCGCGATCCACGCCTGATCGACCCCACAAGATCGAAAGGGCGGCCCCCGGGCCGCCCTTTTTCATTCCGCGCGCTTTGCGGCCAGATCCAGCCGCGCGGCAAACTCGCGCCGCAGGCTCTTGCGCACCTCGGCGGCCTGCCAGCGGTGGCGTTCAATCTGGGTCTGCGGGTCAAGCGTTGGCACTTCGACGGGGCGGCCCGTCTCATCCACGGCGACCATGGTGAAGTAACAGCTGTTGGTATGCCGCCGCGTGCCCTTGGTGATGTTCTCTGCCTCGACGCGAATGCCGATCTCCATCGAGCTACGCCCGGTATGGTTCACCGCCGCGCGGAACAGCACCAACTCGCCCACATGGATCGGCTCCTTGAAGGTCACCTGATCCACGCTCAGCGTCACCGCGTAGCGCCCCGAGTAGCGCGAGGCCAGCGAGAAGGCCACGCGGTCAAGCCAGTTCAGCAGCGCGCCGCCATGCACCTTGCCCGAGAAGTTGGCCAGATCCGGCGTCATCAGCACAGTCATCTCGAGCGATCTGCGCTCGGCTTCGGTAAGTTCACTGGTCATTGGCCCCTCATGCCTTGCTTTAGAGCAGCATGATCGCATGGGGCGCGGCGTCAAGCGCCCTTACTGCGCTAGGTGCCGCAGGCCCTGCGTGACGTCCGTGCGCACCGCCAGCCGCAACGAGGGCTCGTCTCCAGCCCGCAGCGCGGCAAGGATCATGCGGTGATGGCGCGGCGGCTCGTTGCGCTGCATCTTGCCGTAGAGCGCGCGCATGGTCGGTCCGAGTTGCAGCCAAACCGTCTCGATCACCGCCAGCATCGCGGGGGCCTGAGCGCGCAGGTAGAGCGTGCGGTGAAACTCGAGGTTCGTGCGGATGTAGCCCACGGCATCGTGCTTGGCGACGGCCTCGGCATTGGCGGTGTTGATCGCGCCCAGACGGTCGATCAGCGCCAGGTGCGCCCGCGGCAAGGCGCGCGAGGCCAGTTCCGGCTCGATCAGCGCGCGCAGGGCGGCCAGTTCCTCGATCCGGTCGTTGGATAGCTCGGGCGTGGTCACCCGCCCCGAGGATGACAGCGTCAGCGCCCCCTCCGCCACCAGCCGCCGCAGGGCTTCACGCGCGGGCGTCATCGACACGCCGAACTGCTTGCCCAGACCGCGTAGGGTCAGAGCCTGCCCCGGCAGCAACTCACCATGCATGATCTGTAGTCGCAGGCTGCGGTACAGCCGATCATGCGCGGCGGTTTCGATCGGGCGTGAGGTAATCGTGGTCATCTGCCGTTTGTGATCACAAATCCCGCACAGGTCAATCGCGAAAGCGGATCGCGTGCAGCGCGCCACCATGACGCTTGAGCCAGGCCCGCTCCGCCCCATAACCGGGGCGCAGCCGTTCGACGACATCCCAGAAGGCTTGCGAGTGATTCATCTCGGCCAGATGCGCCACTTCATGCGCCGCGACGTAGTCGAGCACGCCGGGCGGGGCCATGATCAGCCGCCAGCTATAACTGAGCGAGCCATCATGCGCGCAGGAGCCCCAACGTGAGCGCGTGTCGCGCAGGGTGATCCGCTTGAAGGGGCGGCCAAGCGCAGCCGCGTAGCCCTCGGTGGCGGCCTGCAGGCGGCGCCGGGCGCAATGCTTGAAAAAAGCCTCCAGCCGGGCGCCGAGCCGATCCTCGCCCGCGGCCACGATCAGCCTGTCGCTCTCTAGCTTCGGCGCACGCACGGTGCCCGGAACCAGAACCATCTGGCGGCCCTCGAAAGGGATGGTCCCGCCGAAGACCGGGCGCGAGACATCCGGCATGGCCGCGAGTGTGCGGCGCAGCCACTCGGCCTGGCTGCGGGCAAAGGCCAGCGCTTCGGCCTCGCGCGCGCGGGCGGGTAGCGTCAGAGTCACCTGCCCGTCGATCCGCGAGACCCGCAGGCTGAATCGCCGCGCCCGCGCCGAGCGGCGCAGCTGCAAGGCGATCTCGGGCATCTCAGGCAGGATCAGGCGGCTCATCGGCGACTCCGTGCGGCTCTGTCGCGCCTGTGAGCGCGCCTTGTCGAATTTGGCGCGAAAAGGCTTTGACACCCCGCGCCTAGTATGGCACGTGGCGTCGACTCTCTAATCAGAGCGATGCTAGGAGAATTCCATGCCGAAAGAGGAATGGGGCGTCAAGCGCCTCTGCCCGCATTGCGCGAGCCGGTTCTACGACCTGACCAAAGATCCCATGACCTGCCCGGTCTGCTCGAACAGCTTCACGCTGGAAAGCCTGACTGCCGGACGTGGCCGCGTTCTGGTCGCCGACAAGACGGCGAACCGCGAGCGTGACATCGACGTGGACGATCTGGGTGACGACGATCTGGACGATGATGCCGGTGACGTCGATATCGACGACGATCTGCTCGAGGATGACGAGGACGATAACGTCTCGCTCGACGATATCGCCGACGTCAGCGCAGGCGACGACGACAGCTGATCAGCCGTTTCGAGGGCTTTTGACAGGCGCGGGGCTTTGCCTCGCGCCTTGTCTATTTGCGCCCCGCTGCGGGCAATCGGGGCGCCAAAAATTTTCCGACGAAGCCACGAAATTCCTCTTGCGCCCGTCCGGTGCGCGCCGTATACGACGCCCCACGCAAGGCGGTACACACCGCTGCGCGAGACCTCCGGTGGGGCCATAGCTCAGTTGGGAGAGCGCTTGAATGGCATTCAAGAGGTCAGGGGTTCGACTCCCCTTGGCTCCACCAAACATCCTCAAAATGACACGACAGCGCCCGCAAGGGCGTTTTTTTGTTTTTACGCAAGACCTTATCATTCTCCCACGCAAAGCAAAGGGCCGCGCAAAGCACGGCCCTTCAGGGGTTTCGGAGATTTGGCTCAGCGCATCAGTCGATCACGGATCCCTCGGCATCGCCGCGCTGACGCATCCGCATCTTGACCATGCGGCCCACGAAGATCGGCAGCAAGAAGCCCAGGATCGCGAAGGCCCAGAGTGCGATCGACAGGGGGCTGTCGATGAGAGTGAACCAGTTGCCGTTGTCGATGGTGATCGCGCGGCGCAGGTTATTCTCCATCGCGTTACCAAGCAGCGTACCCAGGATGATCGGCACGAGCGGCACATCGAGTTTGCGCAGCCCCCAGCCCATGATGCCGAAGCCGATCATCACCAGCAGATCGAAGGTCGAACCCGAGATCCCGTAGATCCCGACGAAGCTGACCATGGCCACGATCGGCATCAGGATGCGCGGCGGAACCATCAGCACGCGGGTGAAGATGCCCACCATCGGGATGTTCATCGCCAGCAGCATGAAGTTCGCGATGAACAGCGCCGCGATCAGACCCCAGACCACATCCGGGTTGTTGGCGAACAGAAGCGGCCCCGGCGTGATGTTGAGCGACAGCAGAACCGCCAGCAGAACCGCCGTAGTGCCTGAGCCCGGCACACCAAGCGCCAGCATCGGCACCAGCGCGCCGCCGGCGGCCGCGTTGTTACCCGCCTCGGGGGCGGCCACGCCGCGCGGATCGCCCTTGCCGAAGGTGCCCTTGCGGTCCACCAGGCGCTTCTCCATCGAATAGGAGATGAACGACCCAAGCGACGCGCCCGCGCCCGGCAGAACGCCCGCCAGGAAGCCCAGGAAGGACGAGCGCAGCATGGTCGGCGTGCATTCCTTGACCATCGCGGCGGGCGGCGTCAGGCGTCCGACGGTCAGCTTGCGTCCGGCGGCATCGGCGGCACCGTGGCGCTCTTCGAGGAAGATGAAGACCTCGGACAGCGCGAACAGACCGACGATGGCGACGAGGAAGTCGAGCCCGTCATACAGGTGCACCTCGCCGAAGGTGAAGCGCGGCACGCCCGTTTGCGTATCGACGCCGATCATCGCCAGCCCAAGGCCAAGCGCCGCGGCGAAGGCCGACTTCGCCTGATTGGTCGAGCTGACCCCGCCAAGCGTCATGAAGGCCAGAGCGAAGAGCGCGAAATACTCGGCCGGACCGAACAGCAGCGCGATCTTGACCAGCTGCGGCGCCAGCAGGATCAGGCCCCAGGTCGCAAGGAACGAGCCCACGAAGGACGCAATCCCCGAGATCGCCAGCGCCTCGCCCGCCATGCCCTTCTGGGCCATCGGGTAGCCGTCAAGACAGGTCATCATCGCAGGCTCATCGCCCGGAATATTGAGCAGGATCGACGAGATCCGCCCACCATACATCGCCCCGTAATAGACCGAGGTCAGCAGGATCAGCGCGGGCGTCGCACCGAGCCCCAGCGAGAAGGCCAGCGGGATCAGGATCGCGACACCGTTCGAGGGGCCGAGGCCGGGCAGAGCGCCCATGATCGTGCCCAAAAAACAGCCCAGAAGGGCCAGACCCAGATTCTGCCAGGTCAGCGCGACGGCGAAACCGTCGCCAAGGGAAGACAGGAGTTCCATGGTTCCTCCTCAGAATCCAAGCGGGCCGCGGGCCAGCGACAGCCCCAGAACCAGGTGAAAGACGACATAGATGCCGACGGACGTGCCCACCCCGGTCAGCGCGGCACCGATCAGTGTCGATCCGAGGCGCCAGGACAGGTAGGCAGCGGCAAACGCGGTCGCGATGACGAAACCGGCCTCCGGCAGCAATTCGGCGTAGAGCACCATGACGACGACGGCAGCGGCCAGTTCGGCCAGACGCCCAAAGGCGGGCCAGTGCGGCTCGGCGTCGGGGCGCAGGAAGATCACGGCCGAACTGAGACCGAAGATCGTTGCAATGATAAGCGGGAAGGCTTTGGGTCCGACGGCGTCCGACAGGAAGCTCTCTTCGATCTGAAGCGCGGCATATGCGTAGCCGAGTGCCAGAAACACGCCGAACGCACCGAAGATACGATCACTCATGTGAACTCTCCTATGCGGCAGGAATTGGTTGGGGCGGTCGGCCCAGACCGCCCCAGGGATCAAGCAGGGTGAGGAAAGGGGTAGCCCTTACTTGATGATCCCGATTTCTTTCGAGATGGACTGGATCTGCGCCACCGAGTCTGCGACGAACGCCTCGAACTCCGCCCCTTGCAGATCGAGCGGCGCCAGACCGTTGGCTGCCATCGTGGCCTTCCACTCGGGCGAGGCATAAAGCTTGCCGATCTTCTCGACCCATATGTTGTAGGCGTCATCCGACATGCCCTTGGGGGCGTAGAACCCGCGCCAGTTCGCGCCGAGCGCATCGACGCCCTGCTCTTTCGCGGTCGGGAACTTGTTGAACTCACCTTCCAGACGCTCGGGGGCGAGCACCGCGATCACCTTGATATCGCCCGAATCGACGAAGCCCTTGGCTTCCGAGATATCGCCGGTGAAGGCTTGGACCGAGCCGGCCAGAAGCTGCGTCACCGCCTCGCCGCCACCATCGAAGGCCACGTATTTGACCGAGCGCACATCGTCGATGCCATAGGCATTGGCTGCGATCAGCACCTTGAGGTGGTCCCAGCCGCCCACAGCCGAACCGCCCGCCACCGAAACCGAGGTCGGGTCATTCTTGATCATGTCCAGCAGCTCGGGGAGCGTGTTGACCGGGCTGTTGGCCGCAACCGCGATCATGCCGTAATCGGCACCGACCGAAGCGACCCAACGCACCTGATCCATCGAGTTGCCCGGATAGGCACCCTGCGCCAGACGAGTCGCGGTTGCCGACGAGGCAGCCACGATCAGGTCGTTGCTGTCATTGCGCTTGTTGACCACTTCGGCATAGGCCACGCCACCGCCACCACCGGCGAGGTTCACGACCTGCATGGTCTTGCCGATCATGCCCAGATCCTGCAGCGACTTACCGACCTGACGGCAGGTGAAGTCCCAGCCGCCGCCCGGGTTCGCGGGCGCGATGCACTCGGGGTTTTCCTGCGCGGTCGCCATCGTGCCGACCAGACCGAAACCGACCACGGCAAGCGCCGTGCGGATTGCTTTGAAAGCCATATTGTTCTCCTCCACGTTCCGACCCCTGCGGTCACGCCGCCGGGTCTGTGCCAAGGAACTTACGAGTTGAACCTGTCACGAACCTGTCACAGGATCGCCGACACCCTTGGGAGGGGGGCGCAATGCGAATCTTGCTGGTCGAGGATGCTCCGGATCTGGCCGAGGCGACGCAACGCCAACTCAGCCAGAGCGGGTTTGCCTGCGATCTCGCCATGACCCTGCGCGAGGCCGAGGATTGCCTCGACGTGCAGCGCTACGATGCGGCGGTGCTCGATATCAACCTGCCCGACGGCTCGGGGACGGACCTTTTGCGCGACATTCGCCGACGCAAGCTACCGATGCCGGTGCTGATGCTCACCGCGCAGTTTTCGGTGGATGACAAGCTCTCGGCCTTCGGCCTTGGCGCGGATGACTACCTCACCAAACCCTTCGATCACCGCGAACTGGCGGCGCGGCTGCACGCGCTTTTGCGTCGCGACAAGGCCGAGCGGTCGAGCGAAGTCACTCTGGGGCGGCTTAGCTACAACGCAACCGGGGGCGTGGCGAGCGTGGCGGGCGAGCGGCTGGACCTGACGCGGCGCGAATTCTCGCTTCTGGGGATGCTGCTCAAGCACCGCGGGCAGGTGGTGAACAAAGAGCGCCTGCATGAGGGGCTTTATTCGTTCGACGACGCCATCGTCGGGGTGAACGCGGTCGAGCTGTATATCGCGCGGCTGCGCAAGAAGCTTGCGGGCAGCGGCGTCGAGATCCGCACCCTGCGCGGGCAGGGCTACAGCCTTGACGCCGATGACTGAATCGCCCCGCAGCGCCTCGACCCTGTCACTCAGCGCCCGGCTTGCGGGCGGTCTGGTCGTGCTGCTCGTGGTCGGCGGCGTCGTGCTGTCGCTTGCCACCTTCGCCTATGGCCGTGCCGCCGCGCGCGAGGCCTTCGACCGCCTGCTGGTGGGGGCCGCCAGTTCTATCGCCGCCTCGGTGTCGGTGATCGAGGGTGCGGCGGTGGTGGACCTGCCGGTCTCGGCCTTCGATTTGCTTGCCCTCGCCCCCGAGGACCGCATCGCCTATCAGGTGCGCGGCGTCGATGGCGCGGTGCTCACGGGCTACGCGGACCTGCCACAACCACCAGCCGCACGTCTCGTGACCAGCGGGCCGGTCTATTACGACGCCCCCTTCACCGGCGAGCCTGCGCGCTTCATCCGCCTGACCCGCCGCTTCGCCGAGCGCGACCTGTCGGGCACGATCGAGGTGATCGTTGGACAGACCCTGCGCGAGCGCAACGCCCTGGCCGAGGATATCGCGCTCAACGCCCTGATGGGGCTGGCGATCGGCGGGGCCGCCGTGGTGCTGCTGGCGGTGCTGGTGGTGCGCTCGGCGCTGCGCCCGCTGGACGAGTTGGCACTGGCGCTGGCCGCGCGCGATCCACAAGACCTGACAGAGATTTCCACCGCCGTCCCGCGCGAGGTCGCAAGCCTAGTCGGCGCGGTCAACGGCTTCATGGGACGGCTGGAGCGGCAGTTCGATGCAATGCGCAACCTGATTTCCGATTCCGCGCATCAACTGCGCACCCCGGTTGCCGCGCTGCGTGCGCAGGCCGATCTTGCGACGCAGGAAACCGACCCCGACCGCCGCGACCGCCTGATCGGGCGCATCCATGACCGCAGCGTCAGCCTTGGGCGGCTGCTCGATCAGATGCTCAGCCGGGCGCTTGTCATCCACCGCATCGACTCGGCCCGGCGCGAGGCGGTGGACCTGCGCGACATCGCCCTCGATATCGTTGAGGCGGGCGATCACAAGCTGATCGCCCCCGGGGCCGAGGTCCGCCTTGAGATTGGCGAGACGCCGGTGATCGTGCTGGGCGATCCTCTTTCTCTCGGCGAGGCTGCCAAGAACCTGTTTCGCAACGCGCTGGCGCATGGGCGCGCGCCCATCGTGTTGGGGGCTGATGTGCAGGGCGCGCAGGCGCGGCTTTGGGTGCAAGATGCCGGCCCTGGCCCCTCGGCCGCCGTCCGCGCGCAGTTCGGCGACCGTTTTGTGCGCAGCGCCGCCGCCGATGGGCGCAGCGCCGGTCTGGGCCTCTCGATCGCCGACTCAGTCGCGCGCGCCTTTGGCGGCCATCTCGCCCTTGAAGACAGCGCCGAGGGGTTCCGCGTCGCGATTACCCTGCCCCAGTCGGGAGAGCGCTGATGATCCGCCTGACCCTTCTGTTACTCTGCCTCGCCCTGCCCGCCCGCGCGCAAGAGGTCGTGCGCGCCTTCGGGCCGGAAAACGCCCTGACCCGGCTGGTCCTGCGCACCACCACCGATGTCGACATCCTCGCGCCCACGGTCGAAGAGTTCCTCGCGGCGCATCCGGGTCTTGCGATCGTTTACGAGCAATGGGGCTCAAACGCGCTTTACCAGCGCAGCTCCGAGGAATGCGCCACGGGCGAGAGCGGGGCCGATATCGTGATCAGTTCGGCCGTCCATCAGATGATCAGACTGGTCAACGACCGCTGCGCCGCCTCGTGGCAGTCGTCCTTCAGCACCGGCCTTCCCGACACGCTGCGCTGGCGAGACGAGATCTGGGGCGTGACCCGCGAACCGGCAGTCATGGTCTATAACCGCAGCCTCGTGCCGCCCGATCAGGTGCCGCGCACCCGCTTCGATCTGCTCGACCTGCTGCGCCCCGAGGATTCGCGCTACGCCGGGCGCATCGCCACCTATGAGATCTCGCAATCGGGGCTTGGCTACCTCTTTGCCTATATGGACTCGCAAGAGGCCACGACCTTCGGTGCCTTGATGGAAGCCTTCGCCCGTTCCGGTGCGGTCGCCACCTGCTGCTCGGCCGAGATCATCGACGGGGTGCAGCGCGGCGACTATCTGATCGCCTACAATATTCTTGGCTCCTACGCCGTGACCGAGGCGCTGCGCGACCCGACCCTCGGCATCGTCGCGCCGCGCGACTACACGCTGGTTCTGTCGCGCGCGCTGATCTTTCCGGGCAGCCGGGTGCGCCCCGAGGCCGGGGCCTTCCTCGATTTCCTGCTCTCGCCCGCAGGGCAACTGTCGCTGGCGGCGAACAATCTGGCGATCAGCGCCGACAATCCGGCGATCAACACCGAAGCCGACGCGCCCGACAGCGCGCGCCGCCTGATCCCGCTGGCCCCCGCCCTGCTGGTGGCGATGGACCGCGCCAAGTCGGAGCGTTTCCTCTCCGACTGGCGCAAGACCTTCGCGCAGTAGCTCAGAAGTCGTGCCACAGCCCCAACGCACCAAGGCGCGGGGATTTCTTGTTCGAATGGCGGTCCATGCGCGTCAGCACGTCATGCAGCACCTCGACGCCCTCGGCCAGATGCGGGCCCTTGTTCAGCATCACGCATTCGGCGCGCTGGCTCATGGCGGCATCGGTCATCTCGGCGCGGCTGGCCTGACCGTCCTTGACCAACCCCTCTAGAACCTGCGTTGCCCAGACCACCGGTACCTCGGCGGCCTCGCAGAGCCACAGGATCTCCTCCTGAATCTCGGTCAACCGTTCAAAGCCGATCTCGACCGCCAGATCGCCGCGCGCGATCATCACGCCCACCGGCATGCGCCCCCCTGCCTCAACGATCAGCGCGGGCAGGTTGCGCAGCGCCAGCGGCGTCTCGATCTTGAGCATCAGCGCTGGCCAGTCCTGCGGGTTGCGCCCCGGCAGCCGCTCTTCGATCGCGGCGAAAAGCGCGCGCAGATCGGCGCCGGTCTGCACGAAGGAATAGCCGATGATGTCGGCATGGCGCAGCGCGAAGTCGAGCGGAGCCATGTCGTCCTCGGTCAGGGCGGGCACGCGCAGATCGGTGCCGGGCAGGTTTACGCCCTTCTCGGGGCGGATGCGGGCACCCTTGCCGGGGGTCGAGATGACCTCGCAGATCACGCGCTCGGGCGACACGTCGGTCACGCGGGCGCGCAGCCTGCCGTCATTGATCCAGATCGCCGCGCCCTCGGTCAGCGCGGCATGCTGCGCCGGGTGGCTCAGCACCGCCTGAACCCGGCCCGATTTGCGCAGCTTCTTCTTGCCGCGCGGCAGGGCGGGCACGATCTCGAAACTCTCGCCCACATGCAGGCGCTCTTCCTCGCCCGAGACCGCCTTGATCCGCAGCTTGGGGCCGGGCAGGTCAATCTGCACCGGCACGCGACGGCCCATCTCGGCCCCCAGACGGCGAGCATGGCCGATCATCGCGGCCCATTCCTCGGGGGTGTCATGGGCGCAGTTGATGCGCAGGCAATCGGCGCCCGCCGCCAGCAATTGCGCGATCAGTTCGGGGCCGTCGGCAGCTGCTGTGGGCAGGGTGACCATGATGCGCGTCTGCGGGTTACCCCGACGCGCGCCGAACAGATGATCGCGCCGCGCCGCCAGCCGCGCCGGCCCGGCCGCAAAGACCTCGACCGGCGGGTACTCGGCCTCGCCCTCGCCGCCGATCAAGGCTAGCGACGCCAGCACCGCATCGATCGACGCGCGCACATGGCTTTCCGCCCGCCCCAGCGAGCTGAGCCCCAGCGACGCCAAAGGCGCCTGAAACGGCACCAGATCGCCCCGCCGCAGCGCCAGATAATCCGCCAGGTTACGCGCCGAGGCTACGAATTCAGGGCGCAGGATCAGCCCGTCCCAATGCTCCATCGTCGCCGCTGCGCGCCGCGCCATGTCGGCCCGAAGCACCTCCAGCGCCCGATACAGGCCCCGTGCCTGCGCACGCCGCTCGCGTGCCTCGACCTCTGCAAGACTCATTGCAACCTCCTGTAGACCACCCGCAAAGTCCGCTACAGCGCCGATGCGACAAACCGGTGACAGCCCTGTGACGGCGCGGTTACGATGTCGCGCCCAAACACCCAGCAAACCCTTGCAAGCGCGCCCCCCTTGCGTTAGCTGGGGCAGGATTTTTGCCGGGACGGTTCCGGCGCTTCAGGGGGGTAGGATGCCGCTTCTCGTCATGAAATTCGGTGGCACCTCGGTAGCCGACCTCGACCGTATCCAGAATGCGGCCGCGAAGGTCCAGCGCGAGGTTGAACGCGGTTACGATGTCATCGTCATCGTGTCGGCCATGTCGGGCAAGACAAATGAACTGGTCGGTTGGGTCGAGCAGACCTCTCCGCTCTACGACGCGCGCGAATACGACGCGGTCGTGGCCTCGGGCGAGAACGTGACCGCCGGCCTGATGGCGCTACGCCTGCAAGAGATGGGCGTGCCCGCACGCAGCTGGCAGGGCTGGCAGGTGCCGATCAACACGACCTCGGCGCATTCGGCCGCGCGTTTCGTGTCGATCCCGCGCGAGAATATCGACGCCAAGTTCGCCGAGGGCATGAAGGTCGCGGTCGTCGCGGGCTTCCAGGGCCTGTCGGCCGAGGGCCGCATCACCACGCTCGGCCGTGGCGGTTCGGACACGACCGCCGTGGCCTTCGCCGCCGCGTTCGGCGCGGAGCGTTGCGACATCTACACCGACGTGGACGGCGTCTACACGACCGACCCGCGGATCAGCTCGAAAGCGCGCAAGCTCGAGAAGATCGCCTTCGAGGAGATGCTCGAACTGGCCTCGCTTGGTGCGAAAGTGCTGCAAACCCGCTCAGTCGAGCTGGCAATGCGTTATAATGTGCGCCTGCGGGTGCTGTCGTCCTTCGAGGACACCGACGAAAACTCTGGAACCCTTGTCTGCGGTGAGGATGAAATCATGGAATCGAAAGTCGTCTCGGGCGTGGCCTATTCGCGTGACGAAGCCAAGATCACGCTCTTCACCATCGAAGACCGTCCGGGCGTGGCCCAGGCCATCTTCGGGCCGCTGTCGGATGCGGGCGTGAACGTTGATATGATCGTTCAGAACATCTCGGAAAAAGACTATGACGAAGCCCATTCCGGCGCCGTCACCGACATGACCTTCTCCTGCCCGATCAACCAGGTGGCCCGCGCCAAGAAGGCGATGGAAGATGCGATGGCCGCTGGCCTGATCAACTACGACGACCTGATCATCGACACCGAGGTCGCCAAGGTTTCGGTCGTCGGCATCGGTATGCGTTCGCACGCCGGCGTCGCAGCGACCATGTTCAAGGCACTTGCCGCAGAAAACATCAACATCAAGGTCATCTCGACCTCCGAGATCAAGATTTCGGTGCTGATCGACCGGAAATATATGGAACTGGCCGTGCAGGCCCTCCATGATGCCTTCGAACTGGAGAAAGCGGCCTGAGGCACTCAGGCCCAGAGGGAGAGGACTGGGCGAGGTCAATGGTGGAACGCAGCGAAAGTGACAGCCGCAGCTTGCTGCGGCGCCTGCGCGATACATTGGCCACCCCCGGCGGCGGTCAGGATCGGCTTGACCGCATCACCCATCTGATCGCCGATTCGATGCGCACCCAGGTGTGCTCGATCTACCTCTTCCGCGATCCCGAAACGCTCGAGCTTTGCGCGACCGAGGGCCTGAACCCCGAATCCGTCCACAAGACGCGGATGCGGCTGGGTGAGGGCCTGGTGGGGCGCGTCGCGCGCACGGGTCAGCCGGTGAACACCGGCAACGCTCCCTCCGAGCCGGGCTTCCGCTACATGCCCGAGACGGGCGAAGAGATTTACTCCTCCTTCCTCGGCGTGCCGATCCAGCGCGTGGGCGAGAAACTCGGCGTGCTGGTCGTTCAGTCGCGTGAGGCGCGCGAGTTTTCCGAAGACGAGGTTTACGGCCTTGAGGTCGTGGCCATGGTGCTGGCCGAGATGACCGAGCTTGGCGCCTTCATAGGCGACAACAATAATGGCATCGGCGCGGCACATCGCTTCACGGTCATGTTCCGGGGCACCACCGGCCAGGAAGGCGCCGCCGAGGGCCGCGTCTGGCTGCATGAGCCGCGCGTGGTCGTCACCAACCCGGTCGGCGACGACCCGGACGCCGAACTCAAGCGCCTCGAAGAGGCGATCCAGGCGTTGCAGGCGCAAATCGAGGACATGCTCGAGGGCTCGGCCGCCATGGACAAAGAGCACCGCCAGGTGCTCGAAACCTACAAGATGCTGGCGCATTCGCGCGGCTGGTTCCGCCGCATGTCCGAGGATATCGGGCTTGGCCTTTCGGCCGAGGCGGCCGTCGAGAAAGAGCAATCCACCGCCCGCGCGCGATTGGAGCAATCACCCGACCTCTATCTGCGCGAGCGGCTCAATGACCTCGACGATCTGTCGAACCGGCTGCTGCGACTGCTGACCGGTCAGGGCAAGGATACAGGGGCCGAGCTGCCCCCCGACCCGGTTCTGATCGCTCGCAACATCGGCCCGGCGGAGTTGCTGGAGTATGGGCGCGCGCTCAGGGGTGTGGTGCTTGAAGAGGGTTCGGTCGGCTCGCACGCCGCCATCGTGGCCCGCGCGCTTTCGATCCCGCTGGTGATTCATGCCGCGCGCATCACCACCGAGGCGCTGAACGGCGATCTGATTCTGGTCGATGGCGATCAGGGCTTCGTCCATCTGCGGCCCGAGGAAACCGTCGCCGCCGCCTTCCGCGACAAGATCGCCATGCAGGCCGAGGCGCAAAAGCGCTATGCCGATCTGCGCGAACAGCCAGCGACGGACCAGTCAGGCCAGACCATCTCGCTGATGATGAACGCGGGACTCATGGCCGATCTGCCCTCGCTCAACGGATCGGGGGCCGATGGTGTGGGCCTGTTCCGCACCGAATTGCAGTTCCTCACCCGGACCCGCGTGCCGCGCCGTTCGGAGCTTGCGGCGCTCTATAAGCGCGTGATGGATGCGGCGGGCGACAAGCGCGTGCATTTCCGCACGCTCGACATCGGCTCGGACAAGGTCCTGCCCTATATGAAGCCGCAGGACGAGCCGAACCCCGCGATGGGCTGGCGCGCGATCCGCGTGGGGCTCGACAAGCCGGGCGTGCTGCGGATGCAGTTGCAGGCGCTGATCCGAGGGGCCGAGGGGCGGCCGCTGTCGGTGATGTTCCCCTTTATCGCCACGCCGAACGAGTTCCACGCCGCCCGCGACTCGCTGCTGCGCGAGATGGAGCGCGAATCCGCGCTTGGCCGCACCGTGCCCTGCGATCTGAAAATCGGCGCCATGCTGGAAACCCCCTCGCTTGGCTTCGCGCCCGAGAGCTTCTTCAAGGCCTGCGATTTCATCTCGATCGGCGGGAACGATCTCAAGCAGTTCTTCTTCGCTGCCGATCGCGAGAATGAACGCGTACGGCGGCGCTATGACACGCTCGATGCGGCCTTCCTGACCTTCATCGAACAGATCATCGCGCGCTGCGCGGCGAACAACACCGCCCTGAGCTTCTGCGGCGAGGATGCCGGCCGCCCGGTCGAGGCGCTGGCGCTGGCCGCGCTTGGTGTGCCGACGCTGTCGATGCGCCCGGCCTCGATTGGCCCGGTCAAGCACCTGATCCGCCGCGCCGATCTGCGTGAGCTGCGCGAGATCATCGTGAACGCCCGTGACGCCGGCGCGCAATCGCTGCGCCCCGCGGTCACCGCCTATCTCGCCAATCTCTAGCCCTTGGGTTTCGGCGCGATCCGGGCAACCAGTTCCTCGCGCAGCAGGCCCTCGTCCTCGCCCGACTCGCGCGCGAGCCGCTTTAGGCCAAAATGGACGCGCGCGATCTCCTGGTAGTAGCTGGTGAAAGCATAGTTCACCGCCGCCCCCGCCACGGCACCCAGAACCGGCGCGGCCTGCGCGGCAAGTTTCTGGCCCAGAACTGCGGCAAGCCTTGGCGCCACCTTGGCGATCAGACTGTTCAGGCCCGGCCCGGTGATCGTAACCTTGGCGGCCAGGAAGCCCATGTCCGTTCCGTCGTCCGCCTCCAGCGGACCGGCGCTCGCGAAAACCCGCAGGCACTCCATCCTTACCTCGTCCGAGGCCGGATCGAAGCCATGCTCGGAGGCAATCCCCTGGATCGCACGCAAGAGCATGGTGACGGTAAAGGGCAACTCGGCCAGCGCACCGGGCAAGCCGCCCACACCGCCTGCCGCGCCCATGGCGGTGGTCAGCGCCGTGTTGACCCAGTCGGGCCGGTCCGAGACCGCGCCGCGCGTACGCGCCGCCGCATCAAATGCCGTCTCGAGCGCACGCGATGTAGCACCCTCAAGCCCGTCACGCACCGGCTGGGGCAGTTTGCTCATCAGGTTCTCGGCTGAACCGCCGACAAAGGCCATGACCTGCATCCCGATCCCGCCCGCTGCGCGGTGGCGCTTGGCCAATTGGTCCAGCGCGGCCTTGAGGGCCGGATCGGTCACGGGCAGAAGGATTTCTGGCTGCATCTGGGCCTCCGTTTTACCCAATATGGGCAGCAGGTGGCTGCGCGCCAGATCACGAGGCAGATTTTTCCACCCATTTCCGAACATGGCCGCGCACGCCCTGCCAGGCCCCGGGTTCCAGTTCCAGCGCCAGCACCCGGTCGGGGTTGGTCGGCGGCGGCATGATCACACCGTCGATCTTCTCGAACCCAAAGCGCTGGTAGTAGGGCGCGTCGCCCACCAGCAACACCCGTTCCCAGCCCAGCTCATGGGCCTTGCTCAGGCTTTCATGCATCAAAAGACCGCCCAGGCCTTCGCCCTGCCGGGTCGGGTGCACAGCGACAGGCCCAAGCAATAGCACGCGCTTGCCGCCCACGCGCACAGGCCAGTAACGGATCACGGCGGCCAAAACGCCATCCTCACGCAGGGTCAGGCACAGCGGATGCACCTTCTCGACGCCGTCACGCAGCCTGTAGGAAGACAGCGCAGTGCGCCCCGGCGCAAAGCAGAGGTCGTAAAGCGCCTCCACTTCCCACCAATCGGCATCGCTTTCTACAGCAAGCTGATACATCCGGCCTCCCGAATCCCTCGCCCTTCGCGCCTAACACGCTGTAAAGTCGGGTTCAAATCAAAGGACCGATGCAGATATGTTCTACCGCCCCTCCGAAGGCCACGGCCTGCCCCATAATCCATGGAATGCGATCGTCGCGCCGCGCCCCATCGCCTGGATCTCGACGCGCGGCACAATGGGCGACAACCTTGCGCCCTACTCGTTCTTTAACGCCGTGGCCTATACCCCGCCGCAACTGGTCTTTGCCTCGACCTCCGCAAAAGCAGATCGCGAAGGCACCAAGGACACGACGGCCCAAATCCGCGAAACGGGCGTGTTTTGCGTGAATATCGTCTCGCATGACCTGATCGAGGCAATGAATGCCACCAGCGCGCCCCTGCCCGCAGGAGCCGATGAGTTTGAACACGCACGCGTGGCGAAAGCCGAATGCGAAACCATCCCCTGCCCCCGCGCAGCCGAGGCTCCGGCGAGCCTTGAATGCCGACTGGTGCAGATCATCCCCCTGCTGGGCAAGGCGAACTACCTGATCCACGGCGAAGTCATCGGAATCCACATTCGCCCGGACTGCCTGCAAGACGGGCGCTTCAGCCCGCCCGATCGGCTCGCGCGCCTTGGTTATCGAGACTATTGTAGCGTCACCGAGACATTCGAGCTCGCCCGCCCTGAAGACACCTGAGGGGGCTCTGCCCCCGGCTTCGCCTCCCCCGGGATATTTTTTCAAAGCCGAATGGGGCTGCGCTTACCCCTCCCTTCTTCTTGGTAGAAATACCTCGGGGGTGAGCGGCCGAGGCCGCGAGGGGGCAGCGCCCCCTACTTCCGCCCACGCCACAAGGTATAGACACCCGAGGCGATGATCAGCCCCGCGCCCATGAGGGTCGCGGCGTCGGGACGCTCTCCGAAAACCAGAACGCCAAGGAAAAGCGCGAAGATCAGCCGTGTGTAGCGGAATGGGGTGACGACCGAGACCTCACCCACCCGCATCGCGGCGGTCAGACTCCAATAGGCAGCAACCCCGAAAACGGTTGCGCCAACGACTGGAAGCAGTTCGACCGTCACCGGTACGCGCGCGCCGCCGGTGAAGGCGAGGATGATAAGACCTGTCGGGATCAGCACCGCAAAGCCGTAGATCCCAAGCTGAAGATTCGACAGCACCTTGGGCGCTGCCCGTGTTGCCAGATCCCGTCCGGCAAACCCCAAAAGCCCTAGCACAGTCCAGAGCGCAGCGGGCACAAAGCCCTCAAGCCCCGGGCGCAAGATCACCAGAACACCCAGAAAACCTATGGCGATGGCCGTCCAGCGCCGCGGACCGACTTTCTCTCGAAAGAACAGCGCCGCGCCTGCGACCACGACCAGGGGCGTCGCCTGCAAGATGGCCGATGCGTTCGACAGAGGCGTCAGCGCAATACCAATCGTGTATCCCAACCGCCCTGCCATCTCGAACCCCGCCTTGGTCAGCAAGAGCGGACTTGCCACCGCCGGATGCCACAGCTTTTGCCCTGCGCGCAGCGTCAGCACGGCGAAAGCGATCGTACCGCCCAACCCAAAGAGCGCCAGGACCTCGCCCACAGGCAAGGCGCTCGCTGCGCTCTTGACGAACATGTCCTCGACCGCGAAGAGCGCCATCGCCACCGTCATCAGCACGGCGCCGCGCATATTATCCATTGTCGCTCCGATTCCTGATACAGGCGGGCGCATCGCCCTCTGCATCCCCAATATCCGCTTTTCAGGGCGAGCGCGCGGGCCTAATCTCGCCGCAGAGCAGAAATCGGAGGGTGGCATGGACAGAATGATCGGGATCATCGGCGGCTCGGGGGTCTATGAGATCTCGGGCCTGCAAGATGCGCGATGGCAGAGGGTTGAGACCCCTTGGGGTGCGCCCTCCGACGAGGTCCTGACCGGTATTCTGAACGGCGTTCGCATGGCCTTCCTGCCGCGTCACGGGCGCGGCCATGTCCACACACCCACGACCGTCCCCTACCGCGCCAATATCGCCGCGATGAAGATGCTCGGCGTCACCGATCTGGTCGCGGTATCGGCCGTTGGCAGTCTCAAGGAAGCCTATGCGCCGGGCGATTTCCTGATCGTGGATCAGTATATCGACCGCACCTTCGCACGCGAAAAGACCTTCTTCGAGCCGGGCCTCGTCGGCCATGTCTCGGTCGCGCATCCGACCTGCGCGCGGCTGTCGGCGGCCTGCGTGGCGGCGGCACGGACGCAGGGGATGACAGTGCATGAGGGCGGCACCTATGTCGCCATGGAGGGGCCGCAGTTCTCGACCCTCGCCGAAAGCCGCCTTTATCGCAGCTGGGGCGCCGATGTCATCGGTATGACCGGGATGCCCGAGGCCAAGCTCGCCCGCGAGGCCGAGCTTTGCTATGCCTGCGTCGCGATGATCACCGATTATGACTGCTGGCACCCCGACCACGATGCCGTTGACGTTGCGCAAGTGGTTGCGACCGCGATGAAAAATGCCGACAAGGCACGCGGATTGGTAGCGGCCCTTCCGGGCCTTCTGGCTGGTCTGGCAGTGGATTGCACCGAGGGCTGTGGCCATGCGCTCGACAGCGCGATCATGACCGCCCCCGCAAAGCGCGACCCCGAGGTGATTGCCCGCTGCATGCCCGTGATGGGCCGCGTTCTGAAAGGCTGACTCCATGAAAACCGTCAAGGATTACATCCGCACCATCGCCGATTTCCCGCATGAGGGTATCATGTTCCGCGATGTGACCACCCTCTTCGCGGATGCGCGCGGCTTTCGCATGGCGATCGACCAGCTTTTGCACCCCTGGGCGGGCGAAAAGATCGACAAGGTCGTCGGGCTTGAGGCACGCGGCTTCATTCTTGGCGGCGCCATCGCGCACCAGCTCTCCAAGGGCTTCGTGCCGATCCGCAAGAAGGGCAAGCTGCCGGGTCAGACACTCAGCCAAGCCTACAAGCTGGAATATGGCGAGGCGATCATGGAAATCCACGAAGACGCCATCCAGCCCGGCGAGCGGGTGCTGATCGTCGATGATCTGCTGGCCACTGGCGGCACCTGCGGCGCGGGCATCAAGCTGATCGAGCGTCTGGGTGGCGAGATCGTCGGCTGCTCGTTCATCGTCGATCTGCCCGAGCTTGGCGGGCGCGAATTGCTCGAAAGCCTCGGGATGTCGGTGAGCGTGCTGTGCGAGTTCGAGGGGCTCTGAGCGCCCTTAGGCCTTCGCCCGCAAAACCGCGCCCGGATTGAGAATTCCGTTCGGGTCGAGCGCATCCTTGATCGCGCGCATCATCGCGAGCTTGGCAGGGTCCTCGTAGCGCTCCAGATCCTCGACCTTGAGGCGGCCCACGCCATGCTCGGCGCTGACCGAGCCGTCGAAGCCCTGCACCACCAGATCATGCACCGCGCGCTTCACCCCATCGCGCTGCGCGAGATAGTCGTCGCGCTGGCGGCCCTTGGCCGGGAAGACGTTGAAATGCAGGTTGCCGTCGCCGACATGGCCAAAACAGTTGATGCGGAAATCGCCCATCGCTGTCAGCCTGCCTTGCGCGGCGGCGATGAACTCCGGGATCGCGCTGACCGGGACCGAAATATCGTGGCTTGAGATCGCCCCGATCCGTCGGTTCGCCAGCGGAAGGCTTTCGCGCAATTCCCAAAGCGCGCTGCGTTGTGCCTCGGACTGGGCGACGACGGCGTCGAGCACCAGTTCCTCGGCGGCCTCGTAAAGCGCGCCGAAGGCCTCTTCCGCCTCCATGCCAGCGGGCAGGCCCAGTTCGATCAACACGCACCATTCGGGGTCTTGCGCGAAGGGCATCTGCACCTCGGGCCCGACCTCGCGCAGGAAGGCAAGCCCCTGCCCCGCGATCAGCTCGAACGCCGAAACGCAGCCCGCCATCTGACGCTGCGCGAGTTCCAGCAGGGCGACGGCGGCTTGCGGCGAGGGGACGGCGAACAGGGCCGTGCCCTCAACGGCCGGAGGTTCGAAGAGGCGCAGGCTGGCGGCGGTGATGACACCAAGCGAGCCCTCGGCGCCAACTATCAGATCGCGCAGATCATAGCCGGTATTGTCCTTGCGCAGCGCCTTGAGACCCGACCAGATCGTGCCATCGGCTAGCACGACCTCAAGCCCCAGACACAGTGCCCGCGCATTGCCGTAGCGCAGCACGTTCACGCCACCCGCGTTCGTCGCCAGACAGCCGCCGATCTGCGCGCTGCCCTGACTGGCCAGTCCCAAGGGGAAACGCCGCCCGGCCTCCTCGGCCCAGTCGCGCACCTGTTGCAGCGTGGCACCGGCCTCGACCTGCATCGCGTGACTGTCGATCTGGCGCAGCGCGGCCATCTTCTCAAGGCTCAGGATCACGGGCAAGGGGCCGTCGGGCGCAATCTGGCCGCTGACCAAGCCCGTTCCGCCACCATAGGGCACCACGCCGACCCGCGCCGCGTTGCAGGCGCGCAGCACAGCCGAGACCTGCGCGGTATCGGCGGGCTTGACCAGCAGGCCACCCTGACCAAACCAGCGCCCGCGCGGCTCTTCCAGATAGCGCGGCTCGGGCGCGCCGATCCACAGCCCCGGCACCGCCTGCGCAAGGCGTTCGGCGAAAGCGTCATCTGCGGCGTTCAGCATCTTATCTTCCCCTTGCCGGGATGGCCCTAGCCCGCGTCGGTCCGTCCGCGCCGGTCGGCCCGCAGATTGGAGTAAAGCACATGGTTGCGCCAGCGTCCGTTGATCTGAAGATAGGCCTGCGCGACGCCTTCATATTTGAAGCCCGATTTCTCCAGCACCCCGCGCGAGGCCATGTTCTCGGGCAGGCAGGCGGCTTCAATCCGGCTCAGGTCGAGCGCGGTGAAGGCGTAATGCACGACCGCGCGGATCGCCTCGCGCATGTAGCCCTGGCGGGCGTAACGCTCGCCCACCCAATAGCCAAGCGTGCCCGCCTGCGCCGGTCCGCGCCGGATACTGTCAAGCGTGATCGCACCCAGAACCCGCGCATCCTGACGCCGGATCAGAAAGAACGGCAGCGCGGTGCCCGCGGCCTCGGCCCGGGCGGACCAGTAGACGCGGTTGGTGAAGGCCTTGCGGCTGAGGTGATCCGAGGTCCAGGCGGGCTCCCATGGCATCAGGAAATCGCGGCTTTCCTCGCGCAAGAGCGCCCAGTCCCGGTAGTCGGAATGCATCGGCAGGCGGAGCGTCATCCGCTCCGTCTCGACCCGAGGCTTCCGACGCCGCCCCAGCATCAGGCGGCAAGCCTTGCGCGCAGATCGGCCAGATGCGGCGCCCCGGCGACCGGTCCGTAAACCGCCATCGCCGCGCGCCCCGAGGCGGCGAGCCGCCCGGCATATTCGCGCACCGCCTCGCGGGTGACCGCGTCAATCCGGGCCGAAACCTCTTCCAACCCCGGCACCCGACCATAGATCGCAAGGTTGCGCGCCATGCGCTCGGCCCTGCTCGAGGCGCTTTCGAGCCCCATGAGCATCCCCGCCTTCATCTGTACCCGCGCCCGCGCCACCTCGGCCTCGGACATATCCTCGGCCGCGCGGCGCAGCTCCTCGACGGTCAGGTCGGCCAGCGCGCCGATCTCTTCCTCAGACGTGCCCGCGTAGATCGTGATCATGCCGGTGTCGTCATAGGCCCCGGCCTGCGCGAAGATCGAATAGCACAGGCCACGCTCTTCGCGGATCTTCTGGAACAGACGCGAGGACATGCCGCCGCCAAGCGCGGTCGAATAGACCTGCGCGGTGTAGAGATCAGGGCTGCGGTAGCCTGGCCCCTCGAAGGCCAGCGTGAAATGCACCTGCTCAAGGTCCTTGACCTCGCGCCGCTCCTGCCCGGCCCAAAGCGCAGGCTGGATTGAGGGCGCGCCCACCGGGCGCAGGCCGCCAAAGACCGCTTCGGCCTGACGCACGATGGCCTCGTGATCGACATCGCCCGCCGCCGACAGGATCATCTGGTCGGGGCCGTAATGCTCGGCCACGAAGCCTGCGAGATCGGGCTTGCCGAAGCTTGAGACCCGTTCAGCCGGGCCAAGGATCGTGCGGCCGATGGCCTGATCCGGGTAGGCCGCCTCTTGCAGCCAGTCGAAGATGATGTCGTCGGGCGTGTCCAGCGCCTGACCGATTTCCTGCAAGATCACGTGGCGCTCGACCTCGATCTCGCGCTGATCGAAGACCGGGTTCAGCACGATGTCGGAAATCACGTCGAGCGCAAGGGTCACATCAGCCCCCAGAACGCGGGCGTAATAGGCCGTCATCTCACGCGAAGTATAGGCGTTGATATAGCCGCCCACGTCCTCGATCGCCTCGGCGATCTGCAGGGCATTGCGCGTCTTGGTGCCCTTGAAGGCCATGTGCTCAAGGAAATGCGCGATACCGTTCTGCTCGGGGCGTTCGTGCCGCCCGCCTGCCGTGACCCAGATGCCGATGGTGGCCGAGGCCAGCCCCGGCATCCGCTCGGTGACGATGCGCAGCCCGTTCGACAGCGTCGTGGTTTGAATCACTTGCGGCGCCTTTCCTGGATCAGCGCCTCAAGCGCGGCAAGATCGTTGGGCACGCGGGTCACGCGCTCGGGGCGCTCGAACAGATCGGCCATGCGCGGCGGCAGGCCGGGGCGAATGCCGGTGGCGGCCTCGACCGCATCGGGGAACTTGGCCGGATGCGCGGTGGCCAGCGTCACCATCGGCACCGGCGCCGCGACATGGGCCGCACCCACGCGCACACCGACCGCCGAATGCGGGCACAGAAGCTCGCCCGAACGCTTGAGTTCCTCGGTGATGGTCTGCGAGGTCTCTTCCTCGGATACACGGCCCGAGACATAGGTTTCGCGCAGCGCCTGCAACGCGCCCTGTCTGACGGCGAAACCGCCCTTTGTCTTCAGCTCATCCATCAGCTGCGCCACGGCGGCCCCGTCCTTGCCATAGGCCCAGAACAGCGCGCGCTCGAAGTTCGACGAGATCTGAATGTCCATCGACGGGCTGATCGAGGGCTTCACCCCGTCCATCTCATAGCGGCCCGTGGTCAGGCAGCGGTGCAGGATGTCGTTCTGGTTGGTGGCGATCACCAGTTGCTCGATCGGCAGGCCCATCTCTTTGGCGATGAAGCTCGCGAAGATGTCGCCGAAATTGCCGGTCGGCACGGTGAACGAGACCTTGCGATGCGGCGCACCCACCGCCGTGGCGGCGGTGAAGTAATAGACAACCTGCGCCAGAACCCGCGCCCAGTTGATCGAGTTCACACCCGCCAGACCGACCTCATCGCGGAAGTCGAAGTGATTGAACATGTCCTTGAGGCGGTTCTGACAATCGTCGAACGTGCCATCAAGCGCCAGCGCGTGGACGTTTTCCTCGGCGGGCGTCGTCATCTGACGGCGCTGCACCTCAGAGACGCGGCCATGCGGGAAGAGGATGAACACATCGACATTGTCGAGGCCGCGGAACGCCTCGATCGCGGCCGAGCCGGTATCGCCCGAGGTCGCGCCGACGATGGTGATCCGCTTGCCTTCCTTCGCCAGAGCCAGCTGGAACAGCTGGCCGATGATCTGCATGGCGAAGTCTTTGAAGGCCAGCGTCGGGCCGTGAAACAGCTCTAGCAGGAAATGCCCGGTATCGAGCTGCACCAGAGGCGCACGCGCCACATGGCCAAAGCCCGCATAGGCGCGCGCGATGGCGCCGCGCAGCTCTTCCTCGGTGAAGGTCTCGCCCACGAAGGGGAACATCACGCGGAAGGCGACCTCTTCATAGGGCAGACCGGCCAGCGCCGCGATTTCCTCGGCCGTGAAGCTCGGGATGGTTTGCGGAACATAGAGGCCACCGTCGCGGGCAAGCCCGGTCAGCATCGCCTCTCCGAAGGTCAGCACGGGGGCCTGCCCCCGGGTCGAGATATAGCGCATGGGTCTTCCTCAGATCTGTTGCCGCCTGATACGCCACATCAGGAACGCTGTCATCCCCGCCCAGACAAGAGCGAGCGAAAACCACGTGATCGCGTAGTTCAGATGGTCATTCGGAATGCCGCTGATGGTGATGGCGCGGGGCTCAACACCCTGCATATCGCCCTCGAGGGCCGAGGCCACGACCATGATCGGCTCGGTGCCAAGCGCAGCGGCCATGGCGGGCACGTCGCGGGCAAACCAGATACCGGTCTTGGCGTCGGGTGCCGGGGTGTAGCTGTCGGTCTCGGTGGGCCAGTGCAGGTTGCCGGTGACGATCAGCGCGGTGGGCGGGCGGGCCGCATCGCGCCCCTCTTCACGGATGAACCCGCGATCAAGCAGCACCCGCCGCCCCTCTCCGGTTTCGAAGGCGGCGATCACCTCATAGCCGGCGCCGACGCCCTTCTGCCCCGAGAGCACGAGGATCTCTTGCCCCGTCGTGCCGCCCGCCATCTGCACGGGTTGGTATTTCAGCGGCTCGCTCGGGGTGCCTGACGCGGGCAGCTCCTGCGAGGCGCCCGCGATCTGCGCCTCGATCTGCGCCAGTTTGGTCTCTTTCCACTCCAGCCGCCGCAATTGCCAGAAGCCGAGACTCAGCAGGATTGCGCAGCCACCAAGGCCAAGGATCAGCGGGAAGATGTAGCGTTTCATCGGAGCCTCAAGAAAACGGCGCGAGGGTCGCCCCCCGCGCCGAGCGCGTTTCCTGTCGCGCGAGGGGGCTTATGCAGCGCCCCACAGATAGATCGTAGCGAAGAGGAAAAGCCAGACCACATCGACAAAGTGCCAGTACCAGGCGGCGGCCTCAAAGCCGACATGCTCGCTCGGGGTGAAGTGGCCCTTGTTGAGGCGCAGCAGGCAGACCAGCAGGAAGATCGTGCCGATGATCACATGCGCACCATGGAAGCCGGTCGCCATGAAGAAGTTGTCCCAGAAGATCGAGCCGGTGCCGATCGCCTGCTGAGCGTGGCTGTATTCAAAGGCCTGCAGCAGGGTGAAGATGAAGCCCAGGATCACGGTCAGCGTCAGACCGATCTTGGCGTCCTTGCGGTTATTGTCATGCACCAGCGCATGGTGCGCCCAGGTCAGCGTGACACCCGACAAAAGCAGGATCACCGTGTTGATCAGCGGCAGGCTCCAGGGATCGAAGGGCACGGTGCCGGCGGGCGGCCAGACACCATCCACCGCCGGATATTCCGGCCCGAGCGGATACATGGCATTCTTGATGAAGCTCCAGAACCAGGCGACGAAGAACATCACCTCGGACATGATGAACAGGATGAAGCCGTAGCGCAGGCCAATACGGATGACCGGCGTGTGCTCCTGGTTTTCGCCTTCGCGCACGACATCCGCCCACCAGCCGTACATGCAGTAAAGCACCATCAGCAGGCCCGCGACGAAGATGAAGGGCGTGACTTTCTGCATCCACATCACCGCCCCGAAGAGCATGATGAAGGCACCAAGCGCGCTCAGCAGCGGCCAGATCGAAGGGGGCAGGATGTGATAATCGTGGTTCTTTGCATGCGCCATGGGTGTCGTCCTGTCGGCCTCAGTTTACGGGGAGCTTCGCTGCGGGCGCGGCTGCGGCCTGCTGCGAAGGCAGATCTGTTTCGTAGAAAGTGTAGGAAAGCGTGATCGAGTGGATGCGGCTGGCGTCCGGATCATCGACGATCTCGGGATCGACGAAGAAGGAAACCGGCATCTCGACGCGCTCGCCGGGCTGCAACACCTGTTCGGTGAAGCAGAAGCACTGGATCTTGTCGAAGTAGTAGCCCGCCAGGTCGGGGGCCACGTTATAGGCGGCGGTGCCCGCGATGACGCGGTCGGTCGGGTTATAGGCCTCGTAATAGGCCAGGCCCGTTTCGCCGATGCGCAACGTCATGGTGTTCTGCATCGGACGGAATACCCAATCCATGCCCTTGCCGACATTGGCGTCGAAGCGCACCTCGACGGTGCGATCAAGGATGACATCCGACGCCGCCTCGGCGGTATTCGTGGTGCCGCCATAGCCAGTGGTGCGGCAAAACCAGCTGTAGAACGGCACGGCCGCCCATGCCAATGCGCCCATGACGACAACGACGGCCAGAAGCCGACGCATCATCCGGGTATTGGCGGCGGCTGCGCTCATTGCTTGGCCTCCGGGGCAACCGGAAGCACCGAGGCGCGCGGCTGGTGATCGTAGGCTTCCATCATGCCGCCACGGTTGACCTTGACCACCGTCAGCCCGAAGACCAGCACGACGAAGGCCAGCAGCACGGCACCAAGCCCGAGGTTGCGCGAGAAGCGGCGCTGATGCAGCTCATGCGTTTGCGTGATCGGCATTACCAGCCCCCCATCCCGAAGATGCCTAGCCCCTTCTCGACCAGCAGGGCCGAGAAATGGCCAAACAGGTAGAGCAGCGAGAAATAGAAGTAGCGCTTTTCCGCGCTGTATTTTTCCGCCAGCGCCACGTCTTCGTCGCGCCGCCACAAACGCCAGGCACCGCGGATGAACAGCGCGTTCAGCACCAGCGATGCGGCCAGATAGACCGGCCCGCCGATCGAGGTGAAGGCCGCGCCAACCGCGACCGGCGCAAGGATCAGCGCATAGATCAGGATCTGCGTGCGCGTCGCGCGGCGGCCATGCGTCACGGTCAGCATCGGCACGCCCGCGTTCGAGTAGTCATCCTTCATGAACAGCGCCAGCGACCAGAAATGCGGCGGGGTCCAGAGGAAGATGATCATGAACATCGCGACGGATTCGAGGCTGATGCCCCCCGTCGCCACGGCCCAGCCGATCATCGGCGGGAAGGCACCGGCTGCACCGCCGATAACGATGTTCTGCGGCGTGCGGCGCTTGAGCCAGACGGTATAGACCATAACGTAGAAGAAGATGGTGAAGGCCAGGAAGGCCCCCGCGAAGATGTTCGAGGCCAGCGCCAGCATCACGCAGGAAATCCCCGCCAGCGCCAGGCCGAAGCCAAGCGCCTCGCCCTCGCTAACGCGCCCCGCCGGGATCGGACGGTTTGCGGTGCGACGCATGAGGCGGTCGATATCGGCGTCATACCACATGTTCAGCGCGCCCGAGGCGCCGCCGCCAAGGGCGATGAACAGGATCGCGGTGAAGGCCACGAAGGGATGCACCGGCATCGGCGCCACCACCAGCCCCACAAAGGCGGTGAAGACGACGAGCGACATCACGCGCGGCTTCAGCAGGGCGACGAAATCGCCGAACTGAGCCTCACCGGAGCGGTCGATATAAGAGATGTCGCTCATCTGTTCCGCCTCAGTTCGAAGCGACTTTCACCGGCGAGTCGGTCTCGACCGCGGCGAAACCGTTCTTGGCGCGCTCAAGCCACTGAGCATAGACCTCATCCGAGACGACCTTCACGACGATCGGCATGTAGGAATGGGCCTGGCCGCACAGTTCCGAGCACTGGCCGAAATAGACGCCTTCCTTGTCGGCATTGAACCAGAGCTGCGCGATGCGCCCCGGAACAGCGTCCTGCTTGACGGCAAAGGCGGGCATCGCCCAGCTGTGGATCACGTCGGCACCGGTGACCTGCATCACGATGGTCTTGCCCTTCGGCACGACCACGGCATTGTCGGTCGCCAGCAGATACTCGTCCTCGGCATAGCCATGGGTGGCAAGGTCTTCCTTGGCCAGCATCAGCGCGTCGAAGGCCACGCCCTCGTCGGGATACTCATAGCCCCAGTACCACTGGTAGCCGGTGACCTTGATGGTGATGTCGGCGGCCGGGATCTCTTGCTGTTTCCACAGCGTCGGCAGCGAGAACGCGCCCACGACCACGAGAATGACGATCGGCACCAGCGTCCAGGTGACCTCGAGCGGCGTGTTGTGGGTAAAGCGCGCCGGCTTGGGATTGGCACGCTGGTTGAAGCGCAGCATCGCGTAGATGAGCAGCGCGAAGACGAACAGGGTGACCACGGTAATGATCGCCAGAAGCATCCCATCGAGCCACTGCTGATCATGCGCCAGTTCGGACGCGGCGGGCTGGAAGCCAAGCCCCATGTCCTTCGGCTTGCCGATGACCGGCAGCCCCGTGATCATATCCTGCGCGTAAACCTGCCCGGCCACCATGGCCGAAGTGATAGATGCCGCGAAACCGCGGCGGATGGACGCAAAGCGCATACGAATTTTATCTCCCTCTTGCGGCTCTCCCTGCCGCTTGCACAAAACCGATGCTTCCCTTCACCGGCTCGCGCTGTATGTATCCAACAGATACATATTCATTTCGCCCCGGCAAGAAAAAGGTGCGACAAGCTGTCGCTTTTCCTTGATCTTACGAAAGGAACGCCACATGGCCCAGGACCGTTTCGCCCCCTTCGAAAGCCAGATCGACGAGGCCGCCGCCCTGCGGATATTGCGCGAAGCGACCGCGGGTGCCGAGGATGGCGAGCTGTTCCTCGAGCGGCGCCGCTCCGAGGCGCTGGTGTTCGATGACGGGCGCGTCAAGAACGCCTCTTACGATGCCTCCGAGGGATTCGGCCTGCGCGCGGTCAATGGCGAGGTCGCCGGATACGCCCATTCGACCGAGATTTCCGAGGCCGCGTTGAAGCGCGCCGCTGAAACCGCGCGGCTGGCCGTGGGCGATGGCGGCGGGGCAATGGCCGCCCCCCCGCCCGGCACGAACCGACATCTGTATACCGACGCCGATCCGATGACCGACGCGAGCTTCGGCGCCAAGATCGACATCCTGCGCGAGATCGACGCCTTCGCCCGCGCGCTTGATCCGCGCGTCGTGCAGGTCTCGGCCTCGATGGCCGCCAGCCTGCAAGAGGTCTTCATCCTGCGCCCCGAAGGCGGGCTGGTGTCGGACATCCGGCCGATGGCGCGGCTCAACATCTCGGTCATTGTCGAAGAGAATGGGCGGCGCGAGAGCGGCGGGCATGGCGGCGGCGGTCGCTTCGGCCTTGCCGGCCTGATCGAGCCCGCCCATTGGCAACCCGTCGCGCGCGAGGCGCTGCGCATCGCCCTGGTCAACCTGCGCGCCGAGCCCGCCCCCGCCGGGCAGATGGACGTGGTGCTTGGCCCCGGCTGGCCCGGTGTTCTGCTGCATGAAGCCGTCGGCCACGGGCTTGAAGGCGATTTCAACCGCAAGAAATCCTCGGCCTTTGCCGGGCTGATGGGCCAGCAGGTCGCGGCCAAGGGCGTGACCGTGCTCGATGATGGCACGATCCCCGATCGCCGAGGCTCGATCACCGTGGATGACGAGGGCACGCCCTCGGGCCGCAACGTGTTGATAGAGGACGGGGTGCTCGTGGGCTTCATGCAAGACCGCCAGAACGCCCGCCTGATGGGCGTCAAGCCCACCGGCAACGGACGGCGCGAGAGCTTTGCGCATATCCCCATGCCGCGCATGACCAATACCTACATGCTCGGCGGTGAGACCGACCCGGCCTCGATCCTCGCCGATCTGAAGGACGGGATCTATGCGGTCGGTTTCGGCGGCGGTCAGGTAGACATCACCAACGGCAAATTCGTCTTCTCCTGCACCGAGGCCTACCGGGTGAAGAACGGCATCGTCGGCGCGCCTGTCAAGGGCGCCACGCTGATTGGCGACGGCCCGACCGCCATGCGCCAGATCCGCGCCATCGGCAATGACATGGCGCTGGATCCCGGCATCGGTAATTGCGGCAAGGCGGGGCAATGGGTACCGGTCGGTGTGGGTCAGCCCACCCTGATGATCGGCGGGCTGACGGTGGGTGGCTCGGCCACCTGATTTCGGCGCGAAGCGGGAGACGCTAACGTCTTGTTAACCCTCCTCGTGCAAACAGGGAGGGCGAATGAGACGGAGGCGCGGATGAAAGCAGATCTGTTTTCCTGCCACACCCCCTTCACCCCACCCACCAAGGTAGAAGACGAACTGTCGTTCCTCCGGCTCATTCGCTCGCGCCGCGTCGGGCCCGCGACCTTTCACCGACTGCTGGCCGAGCATGGCTCTGCCCGTGCCGCATTGGCGGCCTTGCCCGAGGTCGCGAAGTTCGCCGGGGTCGCGGGCTATGAGCCCTGCCCCGAAGGTGTCGCGCGGGCCGAGTTGCGGGCGGGTCGCAAAGCGGGCGCGCGGCTGCTGATCTGGGGGCAGCAAGACTACCCATCGGCCCTGCACGACATTGCCGATGCGCCCCCGGTGCTTTGGGCGCTTGGCGATGTGGCGCTGCTTGCACGCCCCTGCGTGGCGCTTGTGGGCGCGCGCAATGCCTCGTCGCTTGGCGGGCGCATGGCGCGGCGGCTGGCGCAGGATCTGGGCGAGGCGGGGTATACTGTCGTCTCGGGGCTGGCGCGCGGCATCGATGCCGAGGCCCATCGCGCCGCCCTGGCCACGGGCACCATCGGGGTGCAGGCGGGCGGGATCGACGTCATCTACCCCAGTGAAAATGCGGAACTGGCCGAACAGATGGCCGTCTCGGGCCTGCGGCTGGCCGAGAATGCGCCCGGCACCAGCCCTCAGGCACGCCATTTCCCGCAGCGCAACCGGATCATCGCCGGCCTGTCGATCGCAACCATCGTGATCGAGGCCGCCGCGCGCTCGGGTAGCCTGCTCACGGCGCGCATGGCGCTTGACCAAGGGAGAGAGGTGATGGCCGTGCCGGGCCATCCGATGGATGAACGCGCCAGCGGCTGCAACGCGCTGATCCGCGACGGCGCGACGCTGGTGCGCGGGATCGACGATATCCTTGAGGTTCTCGGCGCAGCGCCGGAAACGCCGCGCAAGGCACCCCCGAAGCCGCGCGTCATCTCGAGCGCCCCGAAGCAGACTTCGCCGCTCCCCCTCGGTGACGAACCGCTTGGCCGTGCGATCCTGGAACGGCTCGGGCCAAGCCCGACCCCCGAAGACGCGCTGATCCGCGATCTGGGTTGCGATGCGGCCAGCTTTGCGCGGGCGCTGATGGGCCTGGAACTCGACGGGCTGATCCTGCGCCAACCGGGCGCGATGATCGCGCGCGCCTAGAAATCAACCATGCCGATCGCGCGCAGGGTGGCGCCCCAAGCGCCCGCGCCACGCCTTTCGGGCGTTCTCGGCACGACCGCCAAGTATCATTGACATTCGGCCCGGATGCCCCACATGGTCCGCCCCCAAGTGCATTTCTGGACCGATAAAGAGGAACTCATGGCCGTTGTTGTTGTCGAATCCCCCGCCAAGGCCAAGACAATCAACAAATATCTGGGCTCTGACTACACGGTTCTGGCCTCGTTCGGCCATGTGCGCGATCTGCCCGCGAAAGACGGCTCGGTGGACCCCGAGCATGATTTCGACATGAAATGGGAGGTCGCGAGCGACTCGAAAAAGCACATCAAGGCGATCACCGACGCGCTCAAGGACGATGACGAACTGATCCTTGCAACCGACCCTGATCGCGAGGGAGAGGCAATCTCGTGGCACCTTGAGCAGGCCTTGGCGAGCAAGCTGACCAAGAAGAAGGTCAGCCGCGTGACCTTCAACGCGATCACCAAGGCCGCGATCACCGAGGCGATGCAGCACCCCCGTCAGGTCGATACCGCACTGGTCGAGGCCTATCTTGCGCGCCGGGCGCTGGACTATCTGGTGGGCTTCAACCTCTCGCCGGTGCTCTGGCGCAAGCTACCGGGGGCGAAATCGGCGGGGCGCGTGCAGTCGGTCTGTCTGCGCCTCATCGTCGAGCGCGAGATGGAGATCGAGGCCTTCAAAGCCCGCGAATACTGGACGGTAACGGCCGAGCTGAGCACTCCGCGTGGTCAGACCTACACCGCGCGTCTGACGGTTCTGGGCGGCAAGAAGCTTGAGAAATTCGACCTTGCCACCGCGACCGATGCCGAGATCGCCGTGCATGCGGTCACCTCGCGCGATCTGACGGTCAAGTCGGTCGAGGCCAAGCCCGCCAGCCGCAACCCCTACCCGCCCTTCATGACCTCGACCCTCCAGCAGGAAGCCAGCCGCAAGTTCGGCATGGGTGCAAAGGCCTGCATGTCGGCGGCGCAGCGCCTCTATGAAGCGGGCTACATCACCTATATGCGGACCGACGGCATCGACATGGCGCCCGAGGCTGTGATGGCCGCGCGCGACGCGATCAAGACCCGCTTTGGCGAGAAATACGTCCCCTCCTCGCCGCGGATGTACAAGAACAAGGCCAAGAACGCGCAGGAAGCGCACGAATGTATCCGCCCGACCGACATGAACCTCGGGCCGGAGAAGCTCAAGGTCGCTGACGATCAGTGGAAGCTCTACGATCTGATCTGGAAGCGCACCCTCGCCAGCCAGATGGCTGCCGCAGTGATGGAGCGCACCACCGTCGATGTCGGCTCCAAGGATGGCGAGGTCGAGCTGCGCGCAACCGGTCAGGTGGTGACCTTCGACGGCTTCCTCAAGATCTATGACCAGGGCCGCGACGATGACGAGGGCGATGACGGCGCGCGCCTGCCCCAGATCATGCAGGGCGAAGAGGCCAAAAAGGGCCAGATCACGCCCGATCAGCACTTCACCCAGCCCCCGCCGCGCTACACCGAGGCGACGCTGGTCAAGAAGATGGAAGAACTCGGCATCGGGCGGCCTTCGACCTATGCCTCGATCGTCACCACGATCCAGGACCGCGGCTATGTGCGCAAGGACAAGAACCGGCTGATCCCCGAGGATACCGGGCGGCTGGTGACGGCCTTCCTGACGAACTACTTCCGCCGCTATGTCGAATACGATTTCACCGCCGATCTTGAAGATCAGCTCGACGACATCTCGGCGGGCGACCGGCCGTATAAAGAGGTGCTGGCGCGGTTCTGGCGCGATTTCTCGGCCGCGCTTGGCGAAACCGCCGAATTGCGCATCGGCGAGGTGCTGGAAAAGATCGACGAGGTGCTGGGGCCGCATCTTTACCCGCCGCGCGCCGATGGCGGCGACCCGCGCGCCTGCCCCACTTGCGGGGCCGGGCGTCTGCACCTCAAGACCGCACGTTCGGGCGGGGCCTTCATCGGTTGCGGCAATTACCCCGAATGTCGCTACACCCGCCCGCTCTCGGCGCCCTCGGACGAGGACGGCGCAAACCTTGACGGCAAGATCCTGGGCGAGGATGGCGGCGAGCAGATCACCCTGCGCATCGGCCGCTTCGGCCCCTATGTGCAAAAGGGCGAGGCCACCACAGAGGCCCCGAAACCGCCGCGTGCCAGCTTGCCCAAAGGCTGGTCGCCCGAGTCGATCGACCTTGAGCGCGCGCAGATGCTGCTCAGCCTGCCGCGCGAAATCGGGATCCACCCCGAGGATGGCGCGCTGGTCGAGGCCGGGATCGGCCGCTATGGCCCCTATGTGAAGCACAACTCCACCTACGCAAACCTGCCCGAGGTCGATGAGGTCTTCACCATCGGCATGAACCGCGCAATCGAGGTTCTGGCGCAGAAAGCCGCGCGTGGCCCCGGGCGCGGCGCCGCCGCCAAGCCGCTCAAGGAACTGGGCGAGCACCCGGATGGCGGGCCGGTTCAGGTCATGCCCGGCCGCTACGGGCCCTATGTCAAATGGGGCAAGATCAACGCCACCCTGCCCAAGGACGTCGAGCCCGAGGCGATCACGCTGGAAGAGGCCCTGCCCCTGATCGAGGCCAAGGCATCGAAGGGCGGCAAGAAGAAAGCCCCCGCCAAGGCAGCCAAGGCCACGAAAGCAGCCCCCAAGAAAGCCGCTGCGAAAAAGCCTGCCGCCAAGAAAGCGGCTCCGAAAAAAGCCGCCGCGAAGAAGACCGCCGCGGACTGAACCCGGCAAGAAAAGGGTGCGGCCCGCCCGGACGCGCCCTTTTCGCTCTCCGAAACGACGGTGAGCGCAAACAAATCCTCCACGCTGCAACGCCGCAATTGACACCTGCGCCCCCCTTCGTCACAAATTCTTCCGACGGAAACGGGAGGATCCCATGAAGAAGGTTTACGGATCGGCGAAGGAGGCCCTCGACGGGCTTCTGTTCGACGGCATGTTCATCGCCGCGGGGGGCTTTGGCCTGTGCGGCATCCCCGAACTGCTGATCGACGCGCTGGTGGAGAGCGGGGTGAAGGATCTCACCATCGCTTCGAACAACTGCGGCGTTGACGGCTTCGGCCTGGGCAAGCTGCTCGACACCAAGCAAATCAAGAAGATGATGTCGTCCTACGTGGGCGAGAACGCGGAATTCATGCGCCAGTACCTCTCGGGCGAGCTGGAGCTGGAATTCAACCCGCAGGGCACGCTGGCCGAGCGGATGCGCGCGGGCGGCCACGGCATCCCGGGTTTCTACACCAAGACCGGTGTGGGCACCGTCATCGCCGAGGGCAAGGAGCACAAGGACTTCAACGGCGAGACCTATATCCTCGAGCGCGGGATCTTCGCCGATGTCTCGATCGTCAAGGCCTGGAAGGCCGACGAAAGCGGCAACGCAATTTTCCGCAAGACCGCGCGCAACTTCAACCCGCCGGCGGCGATGTGCGGCAAGGTCTGCCTGATGGAAGTCGAAGAGATCGTGCCCGTGGGCTCGCTCGACCCCGACCAGATTCACCTGCCGGGCATCTATGTGCACCGCCTGATCAAGGGCGAGCACGAGAAGCGGATCGAACAGCGCACCGTGCGCAAGCGGGAGGCCTAACCCATGTGGGATCGTAACCAAATGGCGGCCCGCGCCGCCAAGGAACTGAAAGACGGCACCTATGTGAACCTCGGCATCGGCATCCCGACGCTGGTTCCGAACTTCATCCCCGAGGGGGTTACGGTGACGCTGCAATCGGAAAACGGCATGCTCGGCATGGGCCCCTTCCCCTATGAGGGCGACGAGGACCCGGACCTGATCAACGCCGGCAAGCAGACCATCACCGAAGTGCCGAACACCGCCTATTTCGACAGCGCAACCTCGTTCGGGATGATCCGCGGCGGCAAGATCGCTATGGCGATCCTGGGTGCGATGGAAGTGGCCGAGAATGGCGATCTGGCGAACTGGATGATCCCCGGCAAGCTCGTCAAGGGCATGGGCGGCGCGATGGATCTGGTGGCGGGCGTCAAGCGCGTCGTCGTGGTCATGGATCACGCCAACAAGCACGGTGAATCGAAGGTGCTCAAGGAATGCACCCTGCCGCTGACCGGCAAGGGCGTCGTGGACCGGATCATCTCGAACATGGGCGTGATGGACGTGGTTCCGGGCGGTCTGAAGATCGTCGAGCTCGCCGATGGCGTGACCGAGGCCGAGCTGCGCGCCGCCACTGAGGCGACCATCGTCGACTGAGAATGACCGAAAGCCCCGCCCATCCGGCGGGGCTTTCGCCTGCCGCACGTGGTCGGCACCCGACATATGAGGGCCGGAAATTGTCGCCCCATCCTCAACAACTCCACAAATCCGCCCAATTCTGTCGCTAAGTTCACATCAATGATGAGCATGAGCCCGCACAGATCCGCGCCCCCCAAATCCCGCCGCTGGCGGGATTGGGCGCTTTTGGGCGGCCTTCTGGTGCTGGTGGGCGCAGGGCTGACGGGCCTTGCCTCAGCCACCGGCTGGGCCGAGACCTGGGCGCAGATGCGCGCCTTGCATCTATGGCAGGTCGCCGCCCTTCTGGCGCTGTCGCTATCGAATTACGTCCTGCGCGGCGCGCGCTGGCACCTGCTGGCGCGGCGTCTTGGGCTGCACACCGGGCTTTTCCAGAACCTGCGCCACTATCTGGGCGGCTTTGCCATGTCAGTCACACCCGGCCGCGTGGGCGAGTTGGTGCGGATGCGCTGGCTGCGTCGCGAGACCGGCTGGCCGGTCGAACGCAGCGCGCCGCTTGTGCTGATGGATCGCGCAGGCGATCTGGCGGTGATGGCGCTGATCCTCGCGCTTTCGGTCTCGCTCGCCGCTGGGGGCATTGCGGGGGCGGTGCCGGTTGTCATACTCGCCCTTGCCGCCGCTATCGTGGCGACCCGTCCGCGCCTGCTGAGCGCGCTGATCACGCTGAGCCACCGTGCCGTCGGGCGGTTCTCGCGCCTCTTTGCGCGGGCACGCGGGGCGGCGCGGCTCTTGTCGCGCTTCTCGCACGGGCCGACGATGGCGCTCGCGCTGGCGCTTGGCTTTGCGGGCTGGATGGCCGAGGGCGTCTCGTTCCACCTGCTTCTGGTCTGGATGGGCGCCGATATCGGCCTGTGGAAAGCCGTCGCGATCTTTGTCTTCGCCACCCTAGCGGGCGGGCTGACGGGCGCGCCGGGCGGACTGGGCGGGGCCGAGGCCGCGATGGTCGCGCTCCTTAGCCTCGAAGGTATTCCGCTAGAGGTCTCGGTCCCCGCGACAGCAGTGATCCGACTGACGACCCTATGGTTTGCCATCGGCATCGGCCTTATGGTGTTCCCCTTGGCCGAGCGCCTGTCACTGAAGGCCCAAGGGTAACACGATGCGCTGGACACCGCAGGAATATGCCGGATGGGGACGCGCGCTG
Source organism: Sedimentimonas flavescens (assembly GCF_019264375.1). GTDB lineage: Bacteria > Pseudomonadota > Alphaproteobacteria > Rhodobacterales > Rhodobacteraceae > Rhodobacter > Rhodobacter flavescens. The sequence goes on from NZ_JAHVAI010000001.1 coordinate 364,731, forward strand.
CGCGCCAGGGGCGAGGTTGCCCGCCCGCAGAACCCCGATGACCTTCTGGCCTCGGAAACCGCGCCCGCATTCGGGATGCGGCGCTCTTATGGCGATGCGGCGCTGAACTCGGGCGGGCGCGCCATTGATATGAGCCAGCTTGACCGGATGCTGTCTTTCGACCCGGAGAGCGGCGAGCTGCATGTCGAGGCCGGAGCGCGCATCGGAGATATCGCAGCGGCCTTCGCACCGCGCGGCTGGCTGCCCGCCGTGATGCCAGGCACCGGCTTTGCCACCGTCGGCGGCTGCGTCGGTCAGGACGTGCATGGCAAGAACCACCATCTTCTGGGCTCATTCTCCGAGCATGTCGCGGAAATCACGCTGATCCAGCAAGGCGGCCCCGTGCGCGTCACCCCCGGATCGTCGCTGTTTCGCGCCACGGCGGGCGGGCTTGGCCAGACCGGAGTGATTACCTCGGCAAAACTGCGGATGCGGCCCTGCAAGGGCGATGTGATGATCGTGACCGAGCGCCGCGCGGCGGATTGGGATGAACACGTCGCCCTGCTCGATGCCTCGCGCGCGACCTATACGGTGGGCTGGATCGACGCCACCGCGACGGGTGCCGCCCTTGGCCGCGGCATCGTCGAGGAAGGCGAAAGCGGCGCGGGTCTTGTGCGGCAGCGCGACAAGGCGCGGCGCGTGCCGATGGATGCCCCGCATTTCGCGCTGGCCGCGCCCATCGTGCAGGTTTTCAACTGGGCCTATTACCACCGCGTGCCCGCACGCGGCCGCACGCTGGTCAAGCCGATGGCGGATTTCTTCTTCCCGCTCGACAAGATCCACGACTGGAACCGGCTTTACGGGCGGCGCGGCTTCCACCAGTTCCAATGCGTGGTGCCGCTCGCCGCCGTGGATGAGTTGCGCGCGATGCTCGAAGAGATCGCCACCTCGGGTCTTGCCTCGCCGCTCGCGGTGCTCAAGCGCATGGGGCCGGGGCGCGCGGGTTATCTCAGCTTCCCGATGGAGGGTTACACCCTTGCCGTCGATTTCCCCAACCGCGATGCCGCGCGCGCGTTGATCAAGCGGCTTGAGGCGCGCACCGCCGACGCGGGCGGGCGGCTTTACTTCGCCAAGGACAGCCTGGCCGAGGGCGCGCAGATTCGCGCCATGTATCCCGAACTTTCCGACTGGCAGCAGGAAGTGGCGAAGGCCGACCCCGAGGGCGCCTATGTCACCGACCTGATCCGCCGACTGCAACTGAGGACCACGACATGATGAAAAGCTGGATCGTTCTGGGCGCGGGTTCCGCCATGGCCCGCCCGCTGATCCGCCGCCTTGCCGCCGAGGGTTGCACGTTGTTCCTGGCCGGTCGCAACACCGATGCGCTGGAGCCCTTGGCCGCCGACTGCCGCCTGCGTGGCGCGCGGCTGGTCGAGGTGATGCAGTTCGATGCGCGCAACCATGGCAACTACGCGGCCCTCATCGATCGCCTCGCCGCCGAGGAGGGCGAGATCAACGCAATCTCCTTCGTCGGCTCGATGCCAGATCAATCCGCGATCGACGCCGACCCCGAGCTGATCAAGGGCGTCTTCGCCGACAGCTTCACCGGCCCGGCCACCTTCCTGCAACAGCTTGCCCCGCTGTTGGAGCAGCGCGGCTCCGGCACGATCGTCGGCATTTCCTCGGTCGCGGGGGATCGCGGTCGGCTTAACAACTACGTCTATGGCGCGGCCAAGGGGGCGTTCTCGACCTACCTGTCGGGTCTGCGCAACCGCTGCGGGCGCAAGGGCGTGCATGTGATGACGGTCAAGCCCGGCCCGGTCGACACGCCAATGACCTATGGCATGAAGATGCCCTTCATGACGACGCCCGAGGCAGTGGCCGAGGATATCCTCAAGGGCATCCGCCGCCGCCGCAACGTGATCTACACGGCGCCGATCTGGCGGCTTGTCATGCTGGTGATCCAGCACATCCCCGAGCCGATCTTCAAGAAGATGTCCTTCTGAGATCAGCCGCCGAACCAGACCTGCCACAGGCCCGCCGCCCAAAGCATCAGGCTGAGCGTGATCATCAAAAGCCCGAGCCCGAACTTGTCGCGCAGCGCGAAAACGATCGGATCGTAATCCTGCCTGCCATACCAGCCAAGCGCGACCATCCGGATCAGCCACCAGGCAATCGGGATCAGCGCGACCCACAAGAGCCATGTGTCGGGGTAAAGCAGCCGCGCCTGATCCGAGAACGAATAGAGGAAGAAGATCAGGAGCGCGCCGAAAACGCCGATCCCGGCTAAGTTGAGCAGATCGCCCCGGTCCGCCCGGCCATAGCCACGGCCCGGCAGGCGTTCGTCACTGGTGGCAAGGGTCAGCTCGGTCAGGCGCTTGACGCAACCAAGCGTCAGGAACACCGGGAAGACGAAGATCAGCATGTAACTTGAGACATCGACCTTTGCCGCTGCGGCGCCCGCCACCACACGGATCGTGTAAAGCCCAGCCAGCGTCGTGATATCCACCCACCGCATCCGCTTGAGTTTGAGCGAATAGGCCAGCGACGTGATCATGTACAGGATGATCACCCCCAGGAACCACGGGTTCAGCACCGCCGCGATCCCAATGGCCAGCGTCGCCAGCCCCAGACAGGTCATCATGCCCACCGATATGGGCACCGCGCCGCGCGCGAAGGGGCGGCGCTTTTTCGTGGGGTGCAGCCGGTCAGCCTCAAGATCGAGAAGATCGTTGACGATATAGATCGACGAGGCTGCCGCCGAGAACGCCACGATCCCCAGAAGGATCAGCCCGAAGGTCGCCAGATCGAAGCGGTGCGACGCGATCAGCGGCAGGAACAGCAGGATGTTCTTGACCCATTGGTGCGGCCGCAGCGCCTTGATCAACGCCTGTCCCGACCAGGCGCCGGGCAGGTTGACGATATTCTTGCCCTCCTCCGCCAGACGGCGCGAGGCAGGCACGTCGCCAACCACCAGCGCATTCTCGGCATGGGACCAGATCGCCATATCGGTGGCTTCGTTGCCGGCATAGTCGAAGCCGCCCTCGCCGAAAGCCTCGACCAGTGCCTCGGCCTTGCGTGCGCCCTTGAGGTTGGTCACCCCGTCCGACGCGAAAACCCGTGCCGACAGGCCGTAGTGCTCGGCCAGTTCCTGCACCTGCCGCCGATCCGAGGCCGAGGCCAGAACAACCTCGCGCCCCTCGCTCGTGGAATGCAGCGCAAGCTCGGCCACCGCCGGGTTGACCGGCATCAGATCAAGGCGCAGATGCACAATGTCGGCCAGCTCGGCCTTCAGCCGCGCGGGATCGCGCAAAAATCGCAGCGCCTTGAGGGTCGCGATCGGGTCGCGCCCAAGCCCTGCCCAGAATGCCTCGAACAAAAGATCGGTTTTCAAAAATGTGCCGTCGATATCCAGCACCAACGGCTTCAGATCGGCCATTACTATCCTTTCACGGCGAACACACAGCCGTCGGTCACAAGCTCGGGCGGCGTCAGACACAGGCCCCGGGCCACCTGCCAGGCGGCAAGCACCTTGGGCACGTAATCGCGCGTCTCGGCATAGGGCGGCACACCACCGTTGTTCTTCACCGCATTCTCGCCGGCGTTATAAGCGGCGATCACCATCAGCGGATCGCGGTCGAATTCCTTCATCAGCCAGTCGAGATAGGCCACCCCGCCGCGGATGTTCTGCATCGGGTCCTTGCTGTTGGCCACGTTGAAGCGCTTGGCCGTCGCGGGGATCAACTGCATAAGACCCACGGCCCCGGCCTTCGAGACCGCCTCGGCCCGACCACCGGATTCGGTCGAGATCACCGCCAGCACCAGCGCAGGCGAAACCTCGGTGCCGATCGTGGCGGCCAGAATATCCTGCCCGTGGCGTTGCGCGATGTCCTGAAGATGCGCCAGCCGCGGTGCGCGAACAGATTGCCCGTCGGGTCCCGCGCTCAGCACATCAAGTGCCTGCGGAAAGCGCCCGTCCCGCTCATTGATGCGCGGCGAAATGGCGTTCCAGAACCAGGCATAACTGGTCGGCCCCTTGGGCTTGCCGGATGCCCCGTCACCCGTCGGCGGCGGGCGGCGCACCGGAACGAAGGGCTTGGCAGCCGCCACCTCAAGCGCGCGGCGCTGCTCTTCGGGGTCGATCTGGATGGTGATGAAGCGTTTCGTTCCCGGCGCCGGCGGCACGACGCGCTTGGGCTTGATCTCATTGACCTGGGCCGGAGCCGTTTCGGCATGCATCGGGGCGGCAGCAAGGGCCGTGCAGATCGCCACTGTCATTGCCCCTAAGATGCGCATGTGCGCCACCCTGCCCCGCCCGCAATCAAGTCTTTGCAAGAGTTATTCAAGAATCTGCCGGCAAAATCCAGAAAAAGGCATCGAATAACGACGATTCGACGGGTGATTCTGCGTTTTCGCAACAGTATCCAACTGCGTTCAAACGTGTTTTTCGTATTTTTTTTATCTGATATTTCAATTACTTAAACGCATGATCACGAGAAGATTAACACTTCGCAAAATGACCAAAAGTCCGCCCAAATCCCGCCACGATCCGGGGGCCTTATTAGCCCATACCGCGATGCAACGGACCAAGTTCAGAGGTGGATCCAGCGTGGCGCGGAAGGAACCAGACCCAAGGAGAGACCTATGAAACTGTTCAAACTGACCCGCAAGTTCCACAACGAAGAAGACGGCGCTGTGACCGTTGACTGGGTTGTGCTGACCGCCGCCATCGTCGGCATCGGCGCCTTCGCCCTCTCGCTGATCCGCACCGAGACCCGTGAGTTGGCCACCAACATCGCCGACTACATCGGTTCGCAGAGCGTCTCGAGCCAGTAATTCGCTCGCAGAGATTACCTCGGAGAGGCCGCGCATCTGCGCGGCCTTCTCTATTTCTGCGTGGGCGGATGGGTGATCGGAGCAGCAGGGCAGAGCGGCGCTTTGCGCGGTCTTTTCCTCATATACGCCCCATTTTCGCCCTCAATTACCTTTAGAACCGATCGAACAACCCTGATGAACGCCATTTGGCAGGAGTTAACCGTGATGACCAATGTCATCTTGAAAAGCCTACGCCGCCGGAGCCGCGACGAAGATGGTGCGGTCACCGTCGACTGGGTCGTGCTGACGGCAGCCATCGTGGCGCTCGGGGGCGTCTTCGGAGGTATGATCGGCAAGCAGACCGGCATTCTGGGGAATGCGATCGGCAGCTTTATCGGCTCGGTCGAGGTTCCCTCGGCGAACAGCAACGGCTGAACGGGCCATTCAGTATCGGTCGCGCGGCGGCCTGAGTAGTATTCGGGGGCACCGCGAGCGCCCCCACCAAGAGAGGAACGGAATATGCGTCTGATCGTTGGTCTTGTTCTGGCCGCCGGCGTGGGTCTGGGAGGCGTTGCCGTTTACATGGCGCAGGGGCAGATCGCCCAGTTTCAACAGGAGCGCGACTACCTTGTCGCTGCACAGGCTAAGGCACCCAGGCTTGCCGACGTCGTCGTGGTCAAGCGCCAGCTCAAATATGGCGAGCGCTTCTCTGCGGCCGATCTCGAAGTAATCAAGGTGCAAGCCGGCAAGACGCCCGAAGGAACCTTCAGCCGCATCTCGGCTCCGCAGGGAACCCCCGAGGCCGCGGCCGCTGTTTTCCTGGACGGCGAAACCCGCCCGCGCTCGGCGATGCGTACCTATGAGGCCAATGAACCGCTTCTGGCCAAGAAGGTTACCGACGCCGGCACGGATGCCGGGATCCTCGCGAATCTGTCGGCGGATATGCGCGCCTTCACGATCCGCGTCGATGTCAGCTCCGGCGTGTCAGGTTTCCTGCGTCCCGGCGACCTGGTTGACGTCTACTGGTCGGGCGCAATCGGCGATCAGCCGGTGACCAAGCTGATCCATCCGAACCTGCGCCTGATCGCCATCGACCAGAGCGCGGACGCCGACCGCTCCGAAGAGACCCTCATTGCACGCACCGTCACTGCGGAAGTCACCCCCGAGCAGGTGGCAGCGCTGACGCTGGCGCAATCGACCGGGCGGCTGACGCTGTCGCTGCTTGGCCGCAACAACACCGCATCGGCGGGCCCAATTGAAATCGACCGCGACAGCCTTCTCGGAATCGAGCAAGCCGAGGTGGTGAAAGTCGACGCGCCCAAGGTTTGCACCGTCAAGACCCGTCGCGGCAACGAAATCGTCGAGACCCCGATTCCCTGCACCAACTGAGGTAAAAATACCCTGTTGGTGTGGGTTCCATGCAGCACAAACACACGAAACCACATGAATCTCGGCCTACAATGGGTTGATTATTGCAAAATTTCGTGAAGTGCCGCATGGTCTGGGAAAACTTGACATCAACTCACCCAAAACGGGCAACAAGACCTGTGGCAGGTGCGTGATCGGAGAGGCAGGATCACAATGAATATAAAAAGCTTTGTTAAGGCATGCCTGCTGGGGACCGCGCTTGGCGTCGCAATTCTTGCGCCTGTCAACGCGGAAACTTTGCGTGTCATGTCGGGTTCGGCGTCGAGCCCGCTCAATGTTCCCATGAACCGCGCCGTCGTGGTGGAAAGCGATCAGCCCTTTGCTGAACTCTCCATCGCCAACCCTGGCATTGCGGACATTACCACCCTTTCGGATCGCACGATCTATGTGCTCGGCAAGGTGCCGGGACGGACCACGATGACGATCCTCGGGCCGGACGGAAAGCTGATCTCGAACGTCGAGGTTCAGGTGACCCCGGACATCGCCGAGTTCAAAGAGCGTCTGCAGCAGATCCTCCCCGGCGAAAAGATCGAAGTGCGCACCGCCAATGACGGCATCGTGCTTTCGGGGACGGTGTCCTCGATCACCAAGCTCGATCGGGCGCTGGACCTGGCCCGCCGCTATGCGGGCGACCGCGTGTCGAACCTGATGATGGTCGGCGGCACCCAGCAGGTCATGCTCAAGGTGCGCTTCGCTGAGATGCAGCGCGCCGTGTCGAAAAACCTCGCCGCCTCGCTTGGCGTGCGCGGCACGGTCGGCGGCGGCTCGGCCGAGACCGGCACGATCATCGGCACCGGCAACTTTACCGCCGAGGGCGCCCTTGAAAACGCCTTTGACAACGGCATCCTGCCGGTCGACCCGAACAAGACCGGCGCGCTTGGTCTTGGCTTCACCGCTGGCAACCTCGAATTCGCCGTTCTGCTCGAAGCCCTTGAATCCAAAGGTGTCGTGCGCACGCTGGCCGAACCGAACCTGACGGCGCTTTCTGGCCAGCAGGCCAAGTTCCTCGCGGGCGGCGAATATCCGATCCCAGTCGTAGATGACACCGGCGTGTCGATCGAATACAAACCCTTCGGCGTCGAGATGGCCTTTACGCCGCGCGTCGTCGATGGCGACCTGATCAACCTTGAAATCGCGGCCGCGGTCTCGGCGATCGACACCACGGTGACGATGTCGTCGGGCGGCTTCTCGGTCAACGCGTTCAAGCGCCGCGAAACCTCGACCACGGTCGAGATGCGCGACGGCGAGAGCTTCGCGATCGCGGGCCTGCTGCAGGATGACTTCACCGACCTGAACGACCAGATCCCGTGGCTAGGCGATGTGCCGGTGCTCGGGGCGCTGTTCCGCTCGGCCGAGTACAAGCGCGCGCAGTCGGAACTCGTGATCATCGTCACTCCGCATCTGGTCAGCCCGACCCGCGGTGAGGCCCTTGCCCTGCCGACGGATCGTGTGCGCCTGCCGTCCGAGGCAGAGCTGTTCCTCTTCGGCAAGACTGCCGGTGACAAGGCGCCGAAGACCGGTGCGGCTGCGGAAGTGGCCAAGCAGGACTTCTCGGGCTCCTACGGCTATGTGATGGAGTGAGCTATGCAGATGCAGGATTTGAAAAAGATGCGGATTGCGGGGCTCATGGCCACTGTTCTGGTGCTTGGCGCCTGTGCGGGCGGCACGCAGCGGTTCTACGCCGAGGCGGGGTCTGAATACGACACCGGCGGCTTCGGTGACGCGACGATGAACAACACCCTGGTGATGTCGGGTGAACGCGACTACGTGATCAGCCTCACCAAGAAGTTCGCCGCCGACGTGCAGAACACCGTCAACTTTGCTTTCGACTCGTCGGTCCTCGACGAAAGCGCCAAAGCGACCCTGCGCAAGCAGGCCGACTGGATCCGCCAATTCCCCGAGATTCGCTTCCGCGTCTACGGACATACCGACCTTGTCGGCTCGAGCGGCTACAACAAGAGCCTCGGGATGCGCCGCGCACAGGCGGTTGTCGCCTATCTCTCGTCGCAGGGCATCTCGCGCTCGCGCCTCGAGGCGGTCGTTTCCTTCGGCGAAACACAGCCCCTCGTCTTTACTCAGGCACCGAACGAGCAGAACCGCCGCACGGTGACCGAGGTTTCGGGCTTCGTGGGCAAGGGCAAACCGTCCGAACTGCACGGCAAATATGCCGAGATCATCTTCCGCGAATACGTCGGAAGCGCGGTTCCCGTTCAGGAAACCGTGCAGCCGAAAGTCGCGGGCGGCTCCGGCGGCTAATCTAGCCAGGCATGATCGAAAAGCGTTGGGCGGACCTTGGAAACAGGGTCCGCCCATTGCGTTTCATCGTCTCGGATTACCCCACAATTGGAACAATCCGGCCCAAATGTCGCCAAGATTGGCCGCGATCTTAGCCTCTAGCAGGACAGGTGCGACCAGCGAGTCGTATCCGGGTTTGCGTAAGAACCTGGGCATCCCACGTCATCTCTCCCAGGAGATCGGCCGCAGCCCGCGCATTAAAGGACCAGAGGCAATGAGTGCAGCTCCTCTTCTGAATACCGAACCCGCACCCATCGTCGCGTGCACGGTGTCCCGGGATGTCTCGAACTTCGACCTCCTCATCGAGGATATGGAGGTCGAGCTTGGCGAGAACTGGGGCGACATCAGCTTTGATGACGCCATATTGTTCTTCTCGCAGCCCGAGGCACAAAAGCTTGAGTTCATCGCGATCGCGATCGACGCCGAGGACGAGGCGCAGATCCCCCGGATCTCTTCGATCATTTCGACCGCCAAGGCCAAGGGCATCCGGGTGATTCTGATCGCCGAGGAGGTCAGCCCGATCGCGTTGCACCAGCTTCTGCGCCTTGGCGCGGATGATTTCGTGCCCTACCCGCTTCCCTCGGGCGCCCTGCATGAGGCGATCATCCGCCTCGGCCAGGTGGAGAAGCCCGTCCTTGGCTCGGCCGATTCGGTCAAGCCGAGCGCGACGGGCGGCCATGATGGTGTCGTGCTTCCGGTGCACGGCCTTGCCGGCGGCGTGGGCGCCACCACCTTCGCGGTCAACCTGGCCTGGGAACTGGCCACGATGGGCGAGGCAGCCAAGAAAACCGGTGCGCAGTCGCCGCGCGTCTGCCTGCTCGACTTCGATTTCCAATATGGCTCGACTTCGACCTATCTCGATCTGCAGCGCCGCGAGAATGTGTTCGAGATGCTTTCGGACGCGACCCATCTCGACGCCGAGACCTTCATGCAGTCGCTCGTGACCTTCGAGGATCGTCTGCACGTCCTGACCGCCCCGGCGGATATGCTGCCGCTCGATATCGTCAGCGGCGAGGATGTCACGCGCATCGTCGAACTGGCACGCCAGAATTTCGACTTCGTTGTGATCGACATGCCCTCGACCGTGGTCAGCTGGACCGAAACGGTGCTCAATCTGGCGCATGTTTACTTCGCGCTGATGGAGCTCGACATGCGCTCGGCGCAAAACACGCTGCGCATGATCCGCGCGCTGAAGTCCGAGAGCCTCCCGGTCGAGAAGCTGCGCTACGTGCTGAACCGCGCGCCGAAATTCACCGACCTGACCGGTAAGGCCCGCGTCAAGCGGCTGGCCGAAAGCCTGGACATCTCGATTGAGGTTCAGCTGTCGGATGGCGGCAAGCAGGTCACCCAGTCGAACGACCATGGCGTTCCGCTGGCCAGCACAGCGGGCAAGCTGCCGCTGCGCAAGGAAATCCAGAAGCTTGCCCAGTCCATCGCCGAGCTGAACCGCTCGCTCGAAGCCGCGCAGGCATAATTGTTCAGGTAAGAGGTCGCAATGTTCTCGCGCTACAAGAAGACGACACCCGGGCCCAACAACGCGCCGCCGCCGCCCGCTGGCGAGTCGCGCGCCCCTGCCCCGGTTTCATCGGCTGCCCCCGCGGAGCCGGTGCGTTCTCTTGTTCAGCGCCGTCCGACGACCGGCCAGCCCGGCACTCCGGCGGATGTGATCGCCGCCGACAAGGAGAAGAAGCGCAAGGAACGGCTGAGCGACCTGCGGGTCGAACTGCACAAGCGCCTGCTGGAAAACCTCAACCTTGCCGCGTTGGAGCGCGCGACCGAAGCCGATCTGAAGGCCGAGATCGCCGCCATCGCCAGCGAGGCGATGACCGAAATGGCCGTCGCGCTGAGCGCAACCGAGCGCGCGCAGGTCAATCAGGAGCTTTACGACGAGGTCATGGGCCTCGGTCCGCTTGAGCCGCTGCTCAAGGACGAGACCGTCTCGGATATCCTCGTGAACGGCCCGCAGCAGATCTTCGTTGAACGCGGCGGCAAGCTGCACCTGTCCGACATCACCTTCAAGGATGAGAAGCACCTGCTGCGCATCATCGACAAGATCGTCTCGGCCGTGGGCCGGCGGGTCGATGAATCGAACCCCTATGTGGACGCCCGTCTGGCCGACGGCTCGCGTTTCAACGCGATGGTGCCGCCGATTGCGGTTGATGGCTCGCTCGTCTCGATCCGGAAATTCAAGAAGGACAAGCTGGGCATCGACGATCTCGTCAAGTTCGGCGCTTTCACCGAGGAAATGGCGGTCTACCTTCAGGCCGCCGTCGCCACACGCCTGAACGTGATCGTCTCGGGCGGGACGGGTTCGGGTAAGACGACCACGCTGAACGCGCTGTCGTCCTTCATCGACAACTCGGAACGCATCTTGACGATCGAAGACACGGCGGAACTTCAGCTGCAGCAGACACACGTGGGCCGGATGGAAAGCCGCCCGGCGAACGTCGAGGGCAAGGGTGCCGTGACGCAGCGCGACTGTTTGCGCAACGCCCTGCGGATGCGCCCCGACCGCATCATCGTCGGCGAAACGCGCGGCGAGGAAGTCATCGACATGCTCCAGGCCATGAACACCGGCCACGACGGCTCGATGACCACGATCCACGCGAACTCGGCGCGCGACGGTGTCTCGCGTCTGGAGAACATGATCGCCATGGCGGGGATCGAGATGCCGATCAAGGCCGTCCGCTCGCAGATCGCCTCGGCTGTGAACCTGATCGTGCAGGCCTCGCGTCTGCAGGACGGCTCGCGCCGGATGGTGTCGATCACCGAGATCACCGGCATGGAGGGCGAGGTCATCTCGATGCAGGAAATCTTCAAATACGAGCGCCTCGGCCTTGCGCCCGACGGCAAGATCATCGGCCGCTTCACCGCGACCGGCGTGCGCTCGCATTTCGCCGACCGTTTCCGCCAGTGGGGCTATGACCTGCCGGCGTCGATCTACGAACCCGTGCAAGACTGAGAGGGCAGCAAATGATCATCTCCTCTACCCCGATCATCTACGGCCTGATCTTCCTGGCGGTCATCCTGATCGTCGAGGGCATCTACCTGCTGGCCTTCGGCAAGTCGATCTCGCTTAACAACCGGGTCAACCGTCGCCTCGAGATGCTCGAAAAGGGCACCCGGCGCGAGGAAGTGCTCGAGATGCTGCGCAAGGAAGCCACCCAGCATATGCAGGTGCGCTCGATCCCGCTCTACTCGATCCTGGCCAACAAGGCGCAAAAGGCCAATATCGCCTTCTCGCCCAAGGCGTTGATCGGCGTGATGGCGCTGGTCTGCATGGTGGCCTTCGGTGGTCTTTCTATCGCCACGCAGGCGGGGTTGCCCGTGCGTATCGCACTGTCGCTGCTGATGGGTGTGGGCGGCGTCTATTTCTGGATCTCGTCGAAGGCGCGCAAGCGCATCTCGCTGGCCGAAGAGCAACTGCCCGACGCGGTCGAACTGATGGTGCGCTCGCTGCGCGTGGGTCACCCCTTCTCGTCGGCCATCCAGGCGGTGGCGCGCGAGATCCCCGATCCGATGGGCTCGGAGTTTGGCATCATCGCCGACGAGGCCGCCTATGGCCGCAACGTCGCCGAATCGCTGCGCGAAATGGCCGAGCGCATGGACATGCAGGACTTGCGCTTCCTTGCCGTGGCCGTGTCGATCCAGCAAACCTCGGGTGGTAACCTTGCCGAGGTGCTCGAAGGTCTGGCCAAGGTGATCCGCTCGCGCTTCCGCCTGTTCCGCCGGGTGCGCGCGATTACGGCCGAACCGCGCTGGTCCGGCATTTTCCTGTCGGCCTTTCCGATCGTCGTGCTGATCATCATTCAGATCGTCTCGCCCGACTATTATGACACCGTCAAGCCGACCCAGTACTTCATGCCGATGGCATTGCTCGTCTTCGTGCTGCTCGGGCTGAACGTCCTCTTCATGAAAATCATGACCACGATCAAGGTCTGAGGCGCACCATGGACCAGAACAAGATATTCGAGTTGCTGACCGACAAGCTGGGCCCCCTGGGACCGGTGATCGCACTGGCTGGCGTGGCGATGCTGCTGATCCTCGCGGTGCTGCCGGTCTTGCTGCGCAAGCAGATCGACCCGCTCGACAAGCTGCGCGCCGCCAAGGGCGCCGAGGCGGCGGTTGCCGCCGCGGCGGGCGGCGGGGCGCCTGCCAAGGGCAAGCCGGGCAAGGGGCTGCGCTACAATAGCGGCACCGACAAGCTCGACCGCTTTGCGGGCTTCCTGGAGCCCAAGAACAAAGACGAGATGTCCGAGTCGCGCAAATGGCTGGAGCGCGCCGGCTATCGCGGCCGCAATATCGTACGCACCTTCCACGCGATCCAGTTCGCGATGGGCCTGACGCTGATGTTCTTCGGCGCACTCTACGTGGTCATTCATAACTCGACCAACGAAGAAGCCCTGCCGATGACCAAGATGCTGGTCGCGATTCTGATGCCGGGCGTCTTTGGCTACTACGCGCCCAAGCGTTGGGTGAACCAGCGTGTCTCGGCCCGTTCGCAGGAAATCCAGAACGGCTTCCCCGACGCACTCGACATGCTGCTCGTCTGCGTCGAGGCCGGCCAGTCGCTCGACCAGGGTATCATCCGCGTGTCGAAGGAACTCGGCACCTCCTACCCCGCGATCTCGCAGGAATTCGAGGTCATCGCGCAGGAGATCAAGGCCGGTAAGGACAAGACCACCGTTCTGCGCGCCTTCGGCGAACGCGCCGGTGTGCCCGATGTGCAAAGCTTCGTCACCGTGATGATCCAGTCGCAGCAGTTCGGCACCTCGATCGCCGAGGCCTTGCGCCTCTACGCCGCCGACATGCGCGACAAGCGCATCATGCGCGCCGAGGAAGCGGCGAACAAGGTTCCCACCAAGATGACGCTTGGCACGATGCTGTTCACGGTGCCGCCCCTCCTGATCATCCTTGTCGGTCCCTCGGTCCATGATATGATCGAGAACTTCAAGATGATCAAAATTGGACCATGATCCCAAATAAGCTCGGTGGCCGCCTCGTCGTGGTCTTCTCACTGGCCCTTCTGGCCGCCTGCTCGTCCGGTTTCGGCGGCGGCGGCCTTTCGGGTTCTGATGGGGGCCCCTATGCCCCCGGCACCGCCCGCGGCGATGGCGTGGACGGCCTGATCGTCGGGCACCGCCTTGTTGAGGCGGGCGAATACGAGCTCGCTCTCAAGGCCTATTACCGCGCCGCCGCCAAGCAGGGCGCTACGGTTGACGTGCTTTCGGCCATCGGGTCGACCAATCTCAAGCTCGGGCGCCTTGGCCAGGCCGAACAGGTGCTGCGCCGCGCCATCGAGGTCGACGAAACCTTCGTACCCGCCTGGAACAACCTTGGCGTGGTCCTGATGGAGCGCGGCCATATCGCCGAGGCCGCCCGCGTCTTCCAGACAGCCTATGCGCTCGACAGTGGCGAATCTGACGCGATCCGCGATAACCTTAGGCTCGCCCTCGCAAAGATGGACAAACCTGACTATCCTGAGGATGAGGAAAAAACTTTCACGCTGGTCCGGCGGGGTGTGGGTGAATATCTCCTGCTGACCCAGCAATAAGGCCATCAAGAGGACGCACTCCAATATGCGCCACCCGATTATCTGCGCTGCCTTTGTGGGGCTCGTCGCACTCTCTGCCTGCTCGAACAACAATGACGATGAGGTCGAAGAGGCGCTGAAAAGTGTCAACGCCATCGACGGTGCGAACCTGTCAGACATCATGCTGACCGTCGGCGACCCGAAAGAGGCCGTGGCCTATTTCCAGCGCTCCTCGCTTGAGAACCCCGATCGGATCGACCTGCGCCGGGGCCTTGCGAAGTCGCTCGTGCGCGCGGGACGCCATACCGAGGCGACCAAGGTCTGGGCCGATGTTGTGGCGATGCCTGACTCGACCCTGGATGACAAGGTCGACATGGCCGATGCGCAGATCCGCGCGGGTCAGTGGAAAGAGGCCGAGGCCTCGCTGAACTCGATCCCGCCAACGCATGAGACCTTCGATCGCTACAAGCTTGAGGCGATGGTGGCGGACTCGAAGAAGGATTGGAAAAAGGCCGATACCTTCTATGACATCGCTTCGGGCCTGACGACGAAACCCTCGGGTGTCCTGAATAACTGGGGCTTCTCGAAGCTGACGCGCGGCGACACGAAAGAGGCTGAACGCCTGTTCGCCGAGGCTCTGACCTATGACCCGGGCAACTTCACCACCAAGAACAACCTGGTTCTGGCCCGCGCGGCGCAGCGCAAATATGAGATGCCCGTCATCCAGATGACTCAGACGGAGCGCGCTCAGCTGCTCTATACGGCCGCGCTTTCGGCGATCAAGCAGGGCGATGTTACCATCGGCAAGGGTCTGTTGCAGGACGCGATCGACACCCATCCGCAGCATTTCGACGAGGCAGCCCGCGCGCTCGCCGCGCTCGACGCGAAGGGGTAAGCGGATGCTCGGCCTCAGCCCAGGCGCGGCGGCGCTTGTCCTGCTGATCGCGGTCACGCCGATCTGCGCATGGGTCTGCTATACCGACCTGAAATACATGAAAATCCGCAACACATCGGTCGCCGCCCTTCTGGCGGTCTTCGCCGTGGTCGGCCCCTTCGTGCTGCCGCTCGACGAATGGGCCTGGCGTTGGGTGCATTTCGTCGTGGTGCTGGCAATCGGCTTCGTGCTGAACATGATCGCGCATTTCGGGGCAGGTGACGCGAAATTCGCCGCCGCCGCCGCGCCGTTCTTTTCATCCGCACCGACGCATATTCAACTGATGATCTTCCTGCTGGCGGCCTTTCTGCTTGCGGCCTTCACCACGCACCGCCTGATGCGCGCAATCCCGGCCATACGCGCCATGGCGCCCGACTGGGTCAGCTGGACGCGCAAGGATTTCCCTTTGGGTCTGGCGCTAGCCGGGACGCTCTGGGCCTATCTCGCGCTGGTCTCAGCCGTCGCTTGAGGGTTGGCCCTTGATCGGGCGCAGCAGGATGTAGGTTTCGGTGCGGCGCTCTTCTTCAAGCTGCCAGCCTTCCTTGGCCAGTGCCTTGATCATCGCATTGCGCCGATCGCGCGCGAAGGCGCATTGCAGCAAAACGATACGGTCGGCCGCGGCCACCCCCGGAGTGCCCGAGTAATACCAGGGCGCAGCCCCCTCGACCGGCCTGAAATCGCCAAAGAGCCAGAGCGAAGTGAACAGATCCCCGACAAGAATCGACTGCCCCGCATAGCCCGCCTCCGTCAGATCCTTGGCCATCAGGTCGAACACCGCATAATGGCCCGAGTTGACCTCACAGGAGGGTAGCTCCTCTCCGTTCAGCAAAACGGGTTCGTCGTCCTTCTTGTCCTCGTCCTCCTCGTCCGGCTCGGGCTTGGCCTTCGCCATCTCTGCATAGGCCTCGTAGGGTTGTCCGGGCGTGTCGCCCCGAATGGCCAGCCGCACACCGATAAGGCGATCGGGCTCGACCAGCAGATCGTCATCGACGCTACGCTTGCGCACCATCGGCAACTCCCCATGCGGTTTGGCCTTGAACGCGGCGATCGGGCTGTGCAGCAGGTTAAAGGCCGAGGGCGACGCGAGGCTGAGCAAAACCACCCCGCAGATCGCCAATGCCCCCCCCAACGGCCAGCCGAGGGCGTTCTTGCGCTCATCGCTCGGGCGCAGGGCAAAGGCCATGACGCCCGCGAGCACCAGCCATTGCGGATCGTTGCCCCAGTTCTGGTAGGTGATGTAGATCACGCCGGGAAGCAGCAGCAGCATGGCCAGCCCCTCGGTCAGGCGGCCTGACTGCCGCAGCAGCACCACCAGCCCAAGCGCGGCAAGGCTCCCCAGAAGATAGGGCGGAGCCGTGGCATTTTCCTGGAAAGACAGACCCGGCTGCGAGCGCGTTTCCGACGTCGCAACGGCCAGAAGATCGCGCATATAGGCCAGCCAGAAATCGGCGCCATAGGCGAGCGTCACAAATGCCGCCACCAGCAGCCCCGCGATGACCCCCGCGAACAGCGAACCCCAGGCGCGGCGCATGACAAGGCCGACAAGGATCGCCGGAAGAAGGGCGACGAAATAAGTCACCTTGATCAACACCAGCCCCGCCAACGCCAAGCCGATCAGCGCACCTTCAAGCAGCGGGCGGCTCCGCCCGAGAGGCTGCATGATCGCCAGCGGCAGCGCGACATAGGCCAGTGCCCAGGCCCAACGGTTGTAATGCATGGAAACCGAAGTCAGTACCTTCGCCTCGGCATGGACCAACGTAAGGCACAAGAGCATAACATAGACCGCATAGAGCAGCGCGAAACGACCCGGAAAGCGTGAGCGCGCTACCCACAGCACGGGTCCGAGCAACAGCGCGGCAACCAGCGCCTGCGCGGCAAAGAACGCGTGCCCCAGCCCAAGGCCAAGCTTGGCGAAAAAGGCAATGGGCCAGACCGCCAGAATGCCGATGGGCGTCATGAAATCGAGGTGCGGCACCTGCCCTTGCATCGCCATGCGCAGCACAATGTCGCTTAGGTGGAGCGCGTCACCCTCATGCATCCGCAGCACCAGAGCGCCCTTCACGAAAGGCAGGACCGCCAGCATCAGCGCCACCGCACCCACGACCAGTGCCAGCCGCTTCAGCGACGCCTGTTTCACACCCGACATCCCAGCCTCTCCGCGTTTTTTCCCATTTTTGGCCACATTAACCGCGCATCCTGCCCGAGTGAATCCCAATAGGGGACAATTGCGCCCTCGATGGGGCCGCTGAACGGCAAAGTCAGGACCGCAGCAGACGGAGACGCGAATGAATATGATGGCTTCGAATGTCGTAGCCCCTGTGCCGCCCAAATCGCTGCAGGAGACCGGGCTGAACCCGGTCATGATGCGCGACATGCTGCTCAAGACGATGTTCCGCACCAATACCGATACGGTCACGTTGATCTCGCGCCAGATCTGCCTGCCGCCGACGCTGACGCAGGAACTGATCGACATGTGCCGCAGCCAGCGGCTGGTCGAGGCTACAGGCACGCTCCACGCCAACTCGGGCAATGAGATGGGCTTTCAGTTGACCGACTCGGGCAAGGCGCGCGCGCTCGACGCGCTGTCGCAGTCGGAATACTACGGCGCCCTGCCCGTCCCGCTCGATATGTATCGCGAACAGGTCAAGCGCCAGTCGATCCGAAATATCCAACTGACGCGCGATCAGCTGACCGGCGCCATGGGGCACCTGATCCTGCCGCCGACACTGATCGACCAGCTTGGCCCGGCGGTCTCCTCGGGGCGCTCGATCCTGATGTATGGCCCGCCCGGCAACGGGAAATCCTCGATCTCGAACGGTATTCGCGACGCGCTTGGCGACAAGATCTACATCCCGCGCGCCATCGAATACGCGGGCCAGGTGATCACCGTCTATGACCCGATCGTTCATGCCGCCGCGACCGAGTCGGTGGAAGACCCGAACTCGCTGCGCCGTTCTTCGAACCGGTTCGACACGCGCTATGTGCTGTGCGACCGCCCGACCGTGATCACCGGGGGCGAACTGTCGCTCGACATGCTCGACCTGACCTACAACCCCACGGCGCGCACCTATACCGCACCCTTGCAGCTGAAATCCTCGGGCGGGGTCTTCATCGTGGACGACCTTGGTCGTCAGGCCGAGCCGCCGCAGAAGCTGGTCAACCGCTGGATCGTGCCGCTGGAAGAAAGCCGCGACATCCTAGCGCTGCAATCGGGCGAGAAGTTTGAGGTGCCCTTCGACACGCTCGTGATCTTCTCGACCAACTTCCACCCCAACGAGATCTTCGACAAGGCCGCGCTGCGCCGGATCTTCTTCAAGATCAAGATCGACGGGCCGAACCAGGCCGACTTCCTCAAGATCTTCTCGCTGGTGGCGAAGAAGAAGCGCATGCCGCTGGATGAGAACGCGCTTCTACACCTGCTGAAGGTGAAATACCCGACGATCGACAATATTTATGCGAACTATCAGCCGGTCTTCCTGGTCGATCAGATGATCTCGATCTGCGAGTTCGAGGGCATCCCCTATCAGATGACGCCCGAACTGATCGACCGCGCCTGGTCGAACATGTTCGTGCGCGAGGAAGCGATCGTCCACTAAGCCTATTCGGCGGCGTCGCCCCAGCGCGCGATCACATCGTCCTGATAGGTTTTCGAGACCGGCACCTCTGTCCCATCCTGCGTGACAAGGCGCAAGCGCCCCTTGTCACGCCTCAGCCCCGAGACTGCGCCCCCCGACACCCAGTGCGAGCGATGCACCCGCAAACCGTCGGCTTCCTCCAGTTCGCTGATGGCGTCGGCAAATCGCATGAGAAGGCTGTGCGTGCCCGCCTCGGTGACAACATCAACATAGTGATCACGGACCTGCATCCGCAGAATAGGCGCATGCTGTTCAGGCGCGAGACGTTGCAGGAGGCGCGGCGGTTCGGCAGGAGGTTCCGGCCGCGGTGCGAAGACGGCCCGGCGCTTTGGGCGCACACGGAAGGCATGGCGCAGCGCGGTCGTGGTCAGCGAGGCGACGAAGACATAGAGCGCGATCAGCGCGGGCTGTTGCGGAGCGGCACCGGGCGCATCCGTCAGCCACGATTGCAAGGCCCAGGCCAGCGGGCTCAGAACCAGTGTCGCCAGGCCCGCAATATTCAGCGCCACGCGCCAGACTGCGCGGATCCCCATGGCCCGCGTCACGTAAAGCCGTATCGCCACGCCAACCAGGATGCCGACGCCAACAATCAGCGGCCAGAAAACGGCGCGTGCGCCAAGCGATAGCGCAGCCCCGGTCCCGAAAGGACCGCTCAACACCAAGAAAATCGAAAGCGCAGCCCAAGCCACCGGAAAAGCCGGGGAGCAGAGCGCTCTCTTATAAGAAAACATCCACGAGGTCATAACCCGACCCAAACTGCACGACACACTCAGGCTTGCTAACCAACCCGAGATTTTCGTGCAATGCCGCAAAGCGGCAAACGTGAGGTCAACCTACGATTGTCGAGATATTTTCTGCGCGCTGTGGCTTCCCGCACACCCGCGCAGACACGTTTTTGATCAGGCAGTCAAACCTTCAGGCTCGGGCAAGCCATTGGCACGGCAGCAGGCGGTGAGCGTATTGGCCAGCAGGCAGGCGATCGTCATCGGCCCGACGCCACCCGGAACCGGGGTGATCGCACCGGCGACAGCCGCCGCGCTGGCGAAATCGACATCGCCCACAAGCTTGGTCTTGCCGTCGCGCTCGATGCGGTTGATGCCCACGTCGATCACCGTCGCACCGGGCTTGACCCAGTCGCCGGGGATCATCTCGGGGCGGCCCACCGCGGCCACAAGGATATCGGCGCCGCGGCACACCGCCGCCAGATCCTTGGTGCGGCTATGCGCGATGGTGACCGTGCAGCTGTCGCCCAGAAGCAGTTGCGCCATCGGCTTGCCGACGATGTTCGAGCGCCCCACGACAACCGCATTCAGCCCCGAGAGGCTGCCGAGGTGATCGCGCAGCATCATCAGACAGCCAAGCGGCGTGCAGGGCACCATGGCCTTTTGCCCGGTCCCCAGCAGGCCCACGTTCGAGATGTGGAACCCGTCCACGTCCTTGGCCGGGTCGATCGAATTGATCACCAGGTCCGAGTTCAGATGCCCCGGCAGCGGCAGTTGCACGAGGATGCCATGCACCGCCGGGCTCTTGTTCAGACGGTCGATCAGCGCCAGCAGCTCTTCCTCGGAGGTCTCGGCAGGCAGCTTGTGCTCGAAGCTGTTCATGCCGACCTCGACGGTCTGCTTGCCCTTGTTGCGCACATAGACCTCGGAGGCCGGGTCTTCGCCCACCAGAACCACCGCGAGGCCCGGCGTAATCCCGTGAACCTCTTTCAGCCGCGCAACCTGCTCTGCCACCTGCGCGCGCACGCCCGCCGCAAAGGCCTTCCCGTCGATGATCGTGGCACTCATTGCCCGTCCCCTTTTCCCAGAACCCGTTCTTCCTGCGCGATGAAATGCTCGATCATGTCGCGCCAGAGCCGTTCCGCCAGCCCATCATCGACACCGGCCTCGGCAGCGCGCGCCCGCACCTTGGCCACTACGTCCTCGACCCGCTCCGGGATTCGTGCGGGCAAACCCACCACCTGCTTGATCTCGGCCGCGCGGGCCACAAGCCGTGTGCGATGCGCCAGCAACGCGATCAGTTGCCGGTCCAGCGCGTCGATCTCGACGCGCAGTTCTTCCATCGTGCTGAGTGTTGCGGGCTCTTTCATGGGTGCCTCCGCTTGGGTCACATGCTCCCTAGCGCAGCGCGCCGCCCGCCTCAACCCCGCGCCTCAGAAGAGGCCCTCGATCTCCCCTTCCGCATTCAGCCGGATGTTCTCTGCCGCCGGATGGCGCGGAAGGCCCGGCATCGTCATGATCTCGCCGCAGATCACCACCACGAACCCCGCGCCCGCCGACAGGCGCACCTCTCGGATGGGCAGCGTATGCCCCGAGGGCGCACCGCGCAGCGCCGGGTCCGAACTGAACGAGTATTGCGTCTTGGCCATGCAGATCGGCAGCTTACCGTGGCCTGCGGCCTCCCACTGGCGCAACTGGTCGCGCACCGCCTTGTCGGCGATCACATCGCCAGCGTGGTAGATGCGGCGCGCGATCGTGTCGATCTTGTCCCACAGGCTCATGTCCTCGGGGTAAAGCGGCGCGAAGGCGCTACCGCCCTCGGCCATCTGCACGACCTTGCGCGCCAGATCCTCCGCCCCGGCGCCCCCCTCGGCCCAGTGGCGACACTCGATCGCCTCGCAGCCCTGCCCCGCGACATAGGCGCGCACGGCCTCGATCTCGGCGGCGGTATCGGTAGAGAAATGGTTGATCGCCACCACGACCGGCACACCGAAGCCCTTGGTATTGGCGATATGGCGACCAAGGTTGGCGCAGCCCTTGGTCACGGCGGCCACGTTCTCCGCGCCGAGGTTTTCCTTGGTGATGCCGCCATTCATCTTCAGCGCGCGGATCGTGGCCACGATGACCGCCGCCGCAGGCGTCAGCCCGGCCTTGCGGCACTTGATGTCAAAGAACTTCTCGGCCCCCAGATCGGCGCCAAAGCCCGCCTCGGTCACCACGTAGTCCGCCAGCCGCAGCGCCGTCGAGGTTGCCATGACCGAGTTGCAGCCATGCGCGATATTGGCGAACGGCCCGCCATGCACGAAGGCGGGCGTGTGTTCGAGCGTCTGCACGAGGTTGGGCTGCATCGCCTCCTTGAGCAGCACCACCATCGCCCCGTCCGCGCCGATATCGCGACAGGTGATCGGGCTGCGGTCGCGGCGATAGGCCACAACCATGCGGCCAAGGCGCTCTTGCAGATCTTCGAGATCGCGCGACAGGCACAGGCAGGCCATGACCTCGGAGGCCACGGTGATGTCAAAACCCGTCTGGCGCAGGAAGCCGTTCGACACGCCGCCAAGCCCCACGACGACATCGCGCAGCGCGCGGTCGTTCATATCCATGACCCGTTTCCAGGTCACGCGGCGCTCGTCGATCTCAAGGCTGTTGCCCCAGTAGATGTGGTTGTCGATCATCGCGGCGAGCAGGTTATGTGCCGCCGTAATCGCATGAAAATCGCCCGTGAAATGGAGGTTCATGTCCTCCATCGGCACGATCTGCGCATAGCCGCCGCCCGCAGCCCCACCCTTCATGCCGAAGTTCGGACCAAGCGAGGCCTCGCGGATACAGATCGCCGCGCGCTGGCCGATCCGCGACAGCGCATCGCCCAAGCCGACCGTGGTCGTGGTCTTACCCTCGCCCGCAGGCGTCGGGTTGATCGCGGTGACAAGGATCAGCTTGCCCATCGGGCGCTCGGAGAGGCCCGCGATGAATGCCGCGTCCACCTTGGCCTTGTCGCGGCCATAGGGGATCAGTGCCTCGGCCGGAATCCCCAGTTTCGCACCGATCTCGGGGATGGGTTTCTTTTTCGCCGCACGGGCGATTTCAATGTCGCTTTCCATCGGGTCTCTCCTCTTGACGCGACCCTATCGCGCCGCTGCGCCAAAGAGAAACCCAGAACCGACCATTCGGGGCGGAAATCGTCTACGCGTCTCGCCAGGCCGAGACCATCGATAGGGTCAGAAGAAACGCAAAGGCTAGTTCGGCGCTCTCCTCCAGCACTTGCAACGCGAAACGCGACCCTTCGCTCCCTGCCAGAGGCATCAGTTCCTCGGCTAGTTGCCCAGCCACGGCAAGAATACCTCCCAGAACGAAGTACCCGAACCACGGGGCGCGCTCGCGCGCCCCGCGCCATGCCGCCTGACTGCCCCAGAGCAGAACAGCGACTACGGACCACAGCGCAACCGCCGCGTAGGCCGCGCCGACAACCGATGCCGGCGATACGCCCGCCTCACGGTAGAAATCAGCGGACAGAACACGTTCGTCAAAGATCCAAACCTCCACAGGCGCTTCACGCAGCGCGAGCTGAAAAAAGACATAGGGAACGAATAGGTAGCGCAGAAGCAACGCCGAGGGGATCAGGTAAAGCGACAGGACCGAGCCGATCGCCAGCAAGAGCATCGCCGTAATTTCAAGCGGTCCGTCCTCGGAGGCCAGCGTCCCCACGTCGCCCCAAATCAGCCAATGTGCGAAAACAAGCACGAGAACCCAGAACAACAAAAAACTCGCCATCCGATTTGTCATTGCCTCCGGGACTCCTTGCCAGCGATGGCGCCCTACTAGGGCGCCCTAAATATCTGTAGTTAATCTCTATTCCGTGTCGGCGCCAAGCTCGAGCACCATGAAAACCCGCCGGAACGGGAACAGGACCGAGCCGTCGGGCTCGGCGGGATAGGCCGCTTCCAGCGCAGCCTCGTAGCGCAGGGTGAAGGCCGCCAGTTCGGCCTCGGACAGCTTCTCGATATAGGGGCGCATCGCGGTGGCCTCGGTGAAGCGGCGGACCGGATGGGCATCAGGCAGCGGATCGAGGCGCTGGATATAGTCGGTCTGCCAGACATCGACCGTTCCCAGAGGGGCCAGCAGCCGCGCGTAATGCGCAGGCTCCGCCACCGGGGCGGTCCAGCCGGTAAAGTCGAAGCGGTCAGGGAACATTTCCTGCGCGAATTCCCGCAAGAAGCGATGCGAGGGCGCGCCGTATTGCCGTGGCATCTGCACCGCCAGCACACCGCCGGGCGCCAGGAACCCGGCCAGACGCGGGAACAGCGCGTCGTGGTCGGGCAGCCAGTGCAAAAGCGCGTTTGAAAAGATCAGTGCGGCGGGCTTCTTGGGCGCCCATTGTGCGGCATCGGCCAGATCGCAACGCTTGTAGGCGCCCGTTGCCGCCGCCTCGGACAGCATCGCGGGCGAGTTGTCCACGCCGACGATCTTGCGGTCGGCGAAACGCGCGGCCAGTGCGGGGCCGGCAGCGCCCGCGCCACAACCGAGGTCAACCACCTTGCCCTTGGGCAGATCCCCCACCCGCGCCAGCAGATCGAGCGCGGGGCGCAGGCGTAGCCCGCGATAGCGCGCGTAGAACTCGGGGTTCCAGTCCCCATCCTTCCGGCCTGCGATTGCCTTGGCCATCTCTGCCCCCAGAAACGTAAGCGCCGGGGCCGCGCCTTGCGCCCCCGGCGAATGCCACCCTCAGACCGAGGGCTCAGGTGCCGTATCGCCGCCCTTGGCGGGCTTGGTCTTGGGAACGGCGGTCACCGAAGGCAGGCTGCCCGTCGGCGTGTCGTCGTCATCGTCGCCGTGGATCGCCTCGCCGGCCATGACTTTCTTGATCTCATCGCCGGTCAGGGTCTCATATTCGAGCAGGCCCTGTGCTAGACGCTCCCATTCGTCGATGTTGTCCTCAAGGATGCGGCGCGCCTCCTGATAACCCTCTTCAATCAGGCCGCGCACCTCGTCCTCGATCAGCTCCTTGGTCTTGGTAGAGACCGAGAAGCCGCCGGTATTGCCAGAATAGCCCTCATGCGCCTCGGAGTAGTCGATATTGCCGACCTTGTCGGACATGCCCCACCGCATCACCATGGCGCGGGCAATGGCCGAAGCCTGCATGATGTCGCCCGCCGGGCCGTTCGACACGTGATCCTCGCCCCATTTCAGGATCTCGGCCGCCTTGCCCGCCATGGTCATGGCGATCTTCTGCTTGGCCTCGTCCTTATGGTAGTTCAGCTTGTCCATCTCGGGCAGCGACACGACCATGCCAAGCGCCTGACCGCGCGGGATAATCGTGGCCTTGTAGACCGGATCGCACTTGGGCAGCTTCATGCCGACCACGGCGTGACCGGCCTCGTGATAGGCGGTCATTTCCTTCTGCTCGGGCGTCAGCACCATCGAGCGCCGCTCGACCCCCAGCATCACCTTGTCCTTGGCGTTCTCGAAATCTTCCATCGTCACGAAGCGGCGTCCGATGCGCGCGGCCATCAGCGCGGCCTCGTTCACCAGGTTGGCCAGATCCGCCCCCGAGAAGCCCGGCGTACCGCGTGCGATCACGCGCAGATCGACGTCCGGCCCGGTCGGAACCTTGCGGGCATGAACCGAGAGGATCTTTTCGCGCCCCTTGATATCGGGGTTCGGCACGTGGATCTGACGGTCGAAGCGGCCCGGGCGTAGCAGCGCCGGATCCAGCACGTCCTTGCGGTTGGTGGCCGCAACGATGATGATCCCTTCGTTCGCCTCGAAACCGTCCATCTCGACCAGAAGCTGGTTCAGCGTCTGTTCGCGCTCGTCATTGCCGCCGCCGATGCCGACACCACGGGCACGGCCAACGGCGTCGATTTCGTCGATGAAGACGATACAGGGCGCGTTTTTCTTGGCTTGCTCGAACATGTCGCGCACACGGGATGCGCCCACGCCGACGAACATCTCGACGAAATCCGAACCCGAGATGGTGAAGAAGGGCACGCCCGCCTCGCCCGCGATGGCGCGCGCAAGCAGCGTCTTACCCGTGCCGGGCGGGCCGACCAGCAGCGCGCCCTTCGGGATCTTGCCGCCGAGACGGCTGAATTTCTGCGGGTTGCGCAGGAACTCGACGATCTCCTCAAGCTCTTCCTTGGCCTCGTCGATGCCGGCCACATCGTCAAAGGTCACGCGGCCCTGCTTTTCGGTCAACAGCTTCGCTTTCGACTTGCCAAAGCCCATGGCGCCGCCCTTGCCGCCGCCCTGCATGCGGTTCATGAAGAAGACCCACACGCCGATCAGCACGATGAAGGGCAGCCACACGCCCAGAAGCGACATGAAGCCCGACTGCTCCTGCTTGACGACGCGCACCTGGATGCCCTTGTCGATCAGGCGCTCGGCGATCTCGTCCGCGAACGGCTTGACGGTGGTAAAGGCCGATCCGTCACCGATCTGGTAGCGCACATCCTCGCCGTCGATCTGAACGCTCTTCACATCGCCCTTCTCGACCTGCGCAATGAAGTCGGAATAGGCGACCTGCTTTGAGTTCATCGTGCTCTGGCCATCGCCAAACAGGTTGAACAGTGCCAGGATCAGCAGGAACAGCACTGCCCAGAAGGCGAGATTGCGCGCGTTGCCCAAGGGGGACCTCCAAAGTTATTCAGGCCGCGGGCAAGCCCGAAGCCGTT
This sequence comes from Sedimentimonas flavescens, assembly GCF_019264375.1. Taxonomy (GTDB): domain Bacteria; phylum Pseudomonadota; class Alphaproteobacteria; order Rhodobacterales; family Rhodobacteraceae; genus Rhodobacter; species Rhodobacter flavescens. Next base: position 390,743 of record NZ_JAHVAI010000001.1, read on the forward strand.
GCGATGAAAATAGGGATTACGCGGGCAGGTTCAACGCCTGAATAGCGAAGAGTGGAAAGAGCCGCAGACAATCCGCGCTTTCCAGCCACTCTCAAGCCCCGCAAGTGGCGCTGAAACCAGCCTCTCGCCCTGCCAGACAGCGGGCGAGGCCAGAAGCGAGACGCGCGGCAGGGCGCTTTCGCGCCAGTTCGGACACAGTTTCAGCCCCTGCGCGCCAAGGGCGGCGATCTCCTGCCCCTCGGCGGCGGGTCCCTCAAGCCGCCAGCGGTCCCATGGAGTGCCGACCGGAACGCGCAGCCCGGCCACCGCCCGGGCCTCGCGCGTGATGCGGATCTCGGCATCGCTGACCCGGATGCGGCAGCCGTGCAGGGTGCGGTCGGGGCGCTCGCGCCAGTCGATCAGGAAATCCGCAACCTTCCGGGCGCGCGGCGCGTAATCCGCCCCCGAGACCCATCTCAGCGCCGCCACGATCAGGCGCCGTTGGATTTCGTGAGGAGCGCGCCGGAACGGTTCGGCCGCGATCAGCAGATCGCCGCCCGCCTCGGCCACATGGCGGCGCGCGTAGTCGTGCACCTCAAGAACCAGCGCGCTTTCGGCCACGGCGAGGTGGCTCACGACATTGCTCAATTTCTCCGAGGTGATCCCCAGAGGTCGCAGTGCTCGCAACGCCTTGCGCGCCTTCACCCTGTCGAAGCGCTCATTCTCGTTGCTCGAATCCTCGATCCAGCCGATCCCCTGGCGCGACAGATAGCCTCGCAGATCGTCCCTGCCGACCAGCAGGAACGGCCGCAGCCAAAGGATGCCCTCGGCCTCAAAACGTGCGCGCATCCCCGAGAGCCCCTCCAATCCTGCCTCGCGCGCAAGCCGCATCAGGAAGGTTTCGGCCTGATCGTCGCGCGTGTGACCAAGCGCCACCTGCGCGATGCCGCGCGTTTGCGCCCAAGCGCCAATCAGCTGAAACCGGGCGCGCCGGGCCTGATCCATCAGGTTTCCGCTGCCTTCCGGCCCCTGCCAGCGCAGGATCCTATGGGGAATGCCCCGTTCCGCGCAGACCTGCGCGACAAAGCGGGCCTCATCCGCGGCCTCGGGGCGCAATCCGTGATCGACGGTGACTGCCTCGACCGGATGCGCGTCTGCCAGCAGCAGCAATGTCGCCATCGAATCCGAACCGCCCGAGACCGCAACCCCGATCGTGTCGGCAGAAAAACGCGGATGCGGCGTGATCGCCGCATCCGCCCATTGATAGAGCCAGGCATCCTCGGGCGTCATTTTCCCCGCCTCAGCTTCCGCGAGACGCTGGACTGCGCGCTCCTCGAACCCGGTCACTGACACCCGAAGCCGGTCATGGCCGAGCTCGCTTGCGCCGCGGCAGGGCTGCCGGGGAAGCGGATCGGCACCTCGGCCAGCGTCGCGCAGGCCTCGACCTTCTGGCCCAGATCCCCAAGCGAGACACCCAGACCCAACAGGTTGTCGCCCGCGCGCGGCCCGTTCGGCGCGGCCGAGAAGCCATCGAGCCAGGCGCGCGCCGCCCCCGCCGTATCGCCCGCCTGTTTCAGCGCATCGCCGCGCAGATACATCGCATCGGCGGTCAGTGGCCCGCCCGGGTAGGTTTCGGCAAAGGTCGCAAAGAGGTCAGCGGCGCCGCGAAAGTCACCCTGACCGAGCACCCCCTTGGCCCGGTCGAAATCAGCCTGTTCGTTCATCGCCAGCGATGCGCCCGCAGGCGCCGGAGTGCCCGAGGGCGCAGGCGCCGTCACCGGATTGGCCGAAGCCCCCGCACCACCAAGCGGCTGGGTCTGGCCAAGGGCCGAGATATCGCAGCCCGCTTCCAGTTCGCACAGCCGGAACTCCAGATCGCCCACGCGGTTCGTGCCGTCGGTGACGACCCGGTTGATGCGGTTCTCCAGCTCTTCCGTGCGCGAGGTCAGCTGCGAGAGCTGCGCCTCCATCGCGTTCATGCGTTCCAGCGCGCTGGCGCCGCCCGCCTGCTGGATCCCCTGCGCGCCACCCGACACAAGCTGCGCGCGCAGCCCCTGCAGGTCACCCGACAGCTGCGCCAGCTGGGCGCGGATATCGGCCAGGGTTTGCGCGTCCTGCGCATGGGCGGGCGCCACCAGCGCCAGCGCCATAGCGCCTGCCATCAGCACCCGCCGCATCTATCAGCTCCCCGCGCCGAGCGAGATCACGGTGACCGCGCGACGGTTCTGAGCGTAACAATCCTCGGTCGAGCAGACGGCCAGCGGACGCTCCTTGCCGTAGGAGACGGTGCGCAGACGGTTGCCGGCAACGCCCTGCGAAATCAGGAACTCCTGCACCGCGCTGGCGCGGCGCGCGCCCAGTGCGAGGTTGTATTCGCGGGTGCCCTGCTCGTCGGCGTGGCCTTCGATGATCGCGGCATATTGCGGGTGGTTCACCAGCCACTGCGCCTGACCGGTCAGGATGGTGCGGGCCTCGGGGTTGATCGTCGACTGATCGACCTGGAACAGAACCTTGTCGCCAATCGCCTGGTTGAAATAGGCGGGCGAGTTCGGATCGTTGATCGACCCCTGCGAGACGCCGTTGTCGCCATACATGCCGCCCGGATCGACGACGCCGTTGCCCGCGCCGTATTTGTCGGGGTTATTACAGGCCGCGAGGCCCAGAACTGCCAGAAGAAGCACTGCCTTGGGTGCGAAAGTCATATGTTACCGCCTTTGGTTTGCCCGTTTCGGGCGATGTTATCAGGTTCATACCGCCTTGTGAATCAGGGCAGAAGGGGCGACCAGGCCGGGTCCGATGCCGCGCCGACACCGTCAACCTTCTTGAGGTTCCGTCCCGAGATATCCACCGAGAAAAGCTGCGCGCCACCCGCGGCGCCGGGGCTTTCGCGGGTAAACATGATCACGCGGCCATTGGGCGACCAGGTCGGACCCTCATCGAGGAACGAGGCCGTCAGCAGCCGCTCTTCCGAGCCGTCGGTGCGCATCACGCCGATGTGGAAGCGGCCCGCGTGCTGTTTGGTAAAGGCGATCAGATCGCCGCGCGGGCTCCAGACCGGGGTACCATAGCGCCCCTCGCCGAACGAGATCCGCGTGGGCTCACCGCCGCCCGCCGACATGATGTAAAGCTGCTGCGTGCCCGAACGGTCGCTCTCAAACACGATGCGCGAGCCATCCGGGCTGTAGGAGGGCGCGGTCTCGATCGCGGGGCTGTTGGTCAGTCGCGAGGGGGAGCCGCCGTTCACGCCCATGGTCCACAGGTCGGTATTGCCGCCCTGCTCCATCGAATAAACGATCGAACCGCCATCGGGCGAGAAGCGCGGCGCGAAGGTCATCGTGCCGGGAATCTCGGGCAGCAGCGTGGCCGCGACGTTGCGGGTGTCGAGCATCTTGATGCGCGGGAAGCCGGTTTCAAAGGTTGTATAGAGCACGCGGCCGCCATCGGGCGAGAAGCGAGGCGCCAGCACGATGGTGCTTGAATCCGTCAGGTACTGGATATTCGCACCGTCGTAATCGGCCACGGCCAGCCGCTTTTGGCGCGCATCCTTGGGGCCGGTTTCCGAAACGAACACGACGCGGCTGTCGAAATAGCCGCTCTCGCCGGTCACGCGGCTGTAGATCACGTCGGCGACCTTATGCGCCAGGCGCCGCCAGCTGGCGGGCGAGGCCGCCAGCTGCTGGCCATCGCCCAGTTGCTGGCCGGAATAGATGTCGAACAGGCGGAACTTGACCACGACCTTGCCGCCCTGCATCGACACGCCGCCCACGATCAGGGCCTGCGCGTTGATCGCCTGCCAGTCAGGGTAGCTGACCGGCATGTCGAAGGCGCCGAAGCGCTGGATATGCGCGCTTTCGGGAATTTCGCGGAAGAGGCCCGTGCCGCTCAGGTCGGCGGCGATCACACGGGTGATATCGCTGGCCATCTGGCCTGCATCGCCGGTCTCGGCGACGAAGGTCGGCAGCGCATAGGGCAGCGGCTCGATCACGCCATCGGTAATCTCGATCCGCAGCGGCCCCTGCTGGGCCTGCGCCATCGCGGGGCCGATCATCAGCGCGGCCAGCGCCGCAAGTGCAATCCGCATCATACTCGCTATTCCTCGTTCGGGCCTTGGCCCCTTGTAACCTGTTTCTGCATCGCGGCGCATCACATCCGCCTGAACGGCCGCGAAAATCTGCCCAAAAGACGCTTGGATCATTTCATCCTCATCTTCTCGGGGTTGAAGACGATCTCGATCTCGCGCCAGTGATCGTATTTCTCCGCGGGCAGCGGGAACCCGTCCGAGCCGCAGCGCACGATGGCGCGCCGCCCGGCCTCGTAGGCCTGCCGCGCGGCGGCGTCCGAGCCGCCCTCGTAGCCCACCATCTCGATCGAGCGGATGTCCGGCTTACCATCGGGGTTCATCGCAACGCGCAGGGTGACCGTGGTGCGCAGCGCCTCGCTGCTCAGCGCGCCAACGTTCCAGCAGGCCTTCACATCGACGATCAGCGCCTCTTTCTCGCCCGCGGTGACGGGCGGGCCAGAGGCCGCGCGGCCGGTGCCACCCGTGCCCTGGCTTTCCTCGGCCATCGCTTCGGCCAGCGCGTCATTGACCGCATCGGTCGCGGGCTTGGCCTCTGAAGGGGCGGTCGCGGCAGGCTTGGCCGCGGCAGTTTCAGTGGGCGCAGGCGCGGGTTTCGCGGGCTTGGCACGCGGACGTGGAGTGCTCAACGGAGCCGATGTCCTGGCCTTCTCCTCGGTCTCGGTCGCCTCGGTCACGATCTCGGTCGTGGCCTCGGGGGGCGCGGCTTCCTGCTGAGGCTCTTCGACCGCCTGCTCGGGTTCGGCCGATTCCTCGGGACGGGTCTCAGGCTCGGCCAGTTCAGATACCTTGGCGTCGGGCGCGGGCGCCTCGGCGGGCTTCGGCGCGACGCGCGGTGCAGGCTTGGGCACGGGGCGCGTCGAAAAATCGGGCGTCGTCGTGTCCTGCGGCACCTCGACCGGCGGCATCATGCTCGGCGGCACCTCGGTGACCTCTGCGGGCTCCACCGGCTCCAGATCCGACAGATCGGGCTGCGGCTCGGGCTCGGCCACGGGTTCGGGCATCGGCTGGGGCTGCGGCTCGGGCGCGGGGGCCTCTTCGGGCGCGGGCTGTTCGACCGGCTGGGGCTGCGGTTGCGCGGGCATCTCGGCCACCGGCGTCTCCGACGCCTTGGGCGCGGCCGCGACCATGGCCGAGAACTCGGCCTCGGAAATCACCGAAACCTCCTGCATCACGACCGGCTCCGAGGGCTTGGGCTTGAACCACGAGCCGCCCAAAAGCACCCAGGCGATGACTCCGAGGTGGAGCACCGCCGAAACGCCCGTGCCGATCTTGTCTGCCCTATCCATGCGCATCCGCGCTACCTCGGCCTCAGTTTCCGGCCTGCGTCCCGGTCAGGCCCGGACCGCCCGTATCCGTCACGAGCACGATATTGCTGAACCCGCCCGCGTTGAGCGCCCCCATGACCTGCACCACGCGGGCATATTCGATCCCGCCATCGGCACGCAGAAAGACCTTGTCGCTGTCGCGCTCCTGCGCAACGGCGCGCAGCCGATCCACCAGCTCGGTCTCGGGCACGGGCGTATTCATCATCGACACCGTCCCGTCGAGTTGCAGCGAAATGGTCAGCGGCTCTTCCTGCTCGGTCGGCACCGCCTTGGCGGCGGTCTTGGGCAGCTCAAGCGGCACGCCGACCGTCATCATCGGCGCGGCGACCATGAAGATGATCAGCAGCACAAGCATCACGTCCACCATCGGCGTGACGTTGATCTCGCTCATCGCGGCATGTTTGGAATGCTTGCCCCGGCGCTTGCGCCCGCCGCCTCCGCCACGTTTGATGACCCCCGCGCCCATCGCTCAGGCGTCCAGCTGGCGCGACAGGATGGTGGCGAATTCGTCCGCGAAGGCTTCGTAGCCCGAGGCGATCTTGTCGGCATCCGACGACAGCTTGTTGTAGAAGATCACTGCGGGGATAGCGGCCAGAAGACCAAGCGCGGTGGCGACCAGCGCCTCGGAGATCCCCGGCGCCACAACCGCAAGCGAGGTATTCTGCGAGATCGCGATCTCCTCGAAAGCAACCTTGATACCCCAGACCGTGCCGAACAGACCCACGAAGGGCGCGGTCGAGCCGACGGTCGCAAGGAACGGCAGGCCCGAGTTCAGCGCCTCGGTCTCTTTGGCGATGGCCACATCCATCGAGCGGTCGATCCGTGCCTGTGCGCCCGCGATCAATTCGCCATCCTGGCGGTGGCTGCGACGCCACTCAAGCATGCCTGCGGCGAAGATGCGCTGGCTCGGGCCGTCCGGGGTCGGCCCGATCTGGTCAAACAGCTCATCGAGCGGCTCGCCCGACCAGAAGGCGCGGTCGAAGGCATCCGCCTCCTGCCGCGAGGCGCGGTAGGTGATGAACTTGCGGATGATGATCGACCAGGACCAGAAACTGGCGACCGTCAGCATCAACATCACCAGCTTCACGGTCAGCGATGCACGGGCGAAAAGGGCCAGCAGGGAAAAGTCCATCTGCTGCGCCATATTGAGGGCTTCGGTTTCCATCTGTCACTGCTCGCCGGTTGTGGCCACGTTTTGCGGCTCTGTTAGCAGCGATTCTAACCGAGGTTCAGGGGGGGCGCCATAACAAGCACGTTATTTCGCTGTAGCAATCGGCGCTTCAGTGCACCGCAGGGGCGAACTTTCGCCGGACATCGGGCGGCAAACGCTGCGGCGCACCGCTTTCGCCCAGACAGACGATGGTCACCGTGGCGGAGAACAGCTTCTCCTCGCCGCGCCAGACGGCCTGATCCACAACGATCCGCGCCCCGGTTTCCGCCACCAGCGCGGTGCTCACGACAAGCTCATCGTCGAACTTCGCGGGCCTCAGGTAATCGGCCTCGACCCGGCGCACGGCGAAAACGATCCCATGATCGCGCTTCAGCGCGCCCTGATCGACCCCGAGCGCACGCACCCATTCGGTCCGCCCGCGCTCGATAAAGCGCAGGTAGTTGGCGTAATAGACGATCCCGGCAAGGTCCGTGTCCTCGTAATAGACACGCAGGGGGAATTCGAAGCTCATGCGCCACCCACCCGCGCGGCCAGCCGCAGGGCGTGGCTCATGTCCTGCGCAACGGCAGGCATGACCGGATCGTAGGCGGCCCTGATCACAGCGGCAATATCGGGGCGAAGCACCGTCACGCCCCGCGCCACGGCCAAGGGCGAACGCTCGGCAAAGGCCTGATCGGACCAAAGCAGCATCATCTGCACCGCCTGGCTGAGTGCAATCGTCTCGGCCGGCACCTCATCAAGCGCCGCATCCATGCGCACGAAACTGAAACACGCCCGGATCGCGCCCTCGGGATCGAAGCGGAACACGCGGTACTGGTTCGCCCCCTGATCGTCGAGCCGCGCCACCAGATCCTGCAACCCGTCGATCATGTGATCGAGATTGGGCACCTCGAGCAGTTCCTGCCAGTCGCGGAAGAAGAACACCATCAGATTGGCACCCAGTTCCGGGTCAGTCTCGGCCATCTTGTGCCCGGCAAGAACCACCACAGCCTCGACCGCGCCCTTTACCGTAGCCAGAGTCGCCGCGTCGACCCCGAACACCACCGGAACGATCGGTCGCCCCCAACGCGCAAACAGGTATTCGCCCGTCGAACGCGTGAAAAGTGCCGCGATTTCATCGGCGCCGGGCATGGAAGGCTGGTCGGTCATCTTCTCCCCCAGAGTAACGTCGCCCCACCCTATGCCATCGCCGCGCCGGGGTGAAGGGCCGGGAAAGGGGGGCCAGCCCCCCTCGCCCGTTCCGGGCTCACCCCCCGGGATATTTGGGCAAAGCCGAAAGAGCCTCCCATTTCTTCTTGGCACAAATACCTCGGGGGTGAGCGGCCTTGCCGCGAGGGGGCAGCGCCCCCTTTCCCCGCTTGCCGCGCGCCCGAGGCCCGCCTATAAGGCCGCCATGACCCGGCTCTTGCACATCCATCGAATTACCGGCCCGGCGCTCTGACGCGTCAGGGTGGCCGGGAGATGTGAGCAAAGCCCAGGGGCGCGGGCCGCGCGCCCAATCCTTAAGCCAGGGACTACCGATCTATGTGCGCCGATACGCCCGAGAATACCGTCGATTACCGCGACACCGTCTTTCTGCCCGAAACCGATTTCCCGATGCGCGCGGGCCTGCCGCAGCGCGAACCCGAGTGGCTGGAGCGTTGGGCCCGGATCGGCATCTACGACACGCTGCGCGCCAAGGCGGGTGACCGCCCGCCTTTCGTGCTGCATGACGGCCCGCCCTATGCCAACGGCCATCTGCATATCGGCCACGCGCTGAACAAGATCCTCAAGGATTTCATCGTCCGCTCGCAGCAGATGATGGGCAAGGACTCGCGCTATGTGCCGGGCTGGGACTGCCACGGCCTGCCGATCGAATGGAAGATCGAGGAGCAGTATCGCGCCAAGGGTCTCGACAAGGACGCCGTGGATGTCGTCGATTTCCGCCAGGAGTGCCGCAAGTTCGCCGAGGGCTGGATCGACATCCAGCGCGACGAGTTCAAACGCCTCGGCATCACCGGCAAGTGGGACAAGCCCTATCTGACGATGGACTACCACGCCGAGGCCGTGATCGCGGATGAGTTCATGAAGCTGCTCATGAACGGCGCGCTCTACCAGGGATCGAAACCCGTCATGTGGTCGCCTGTCGAGAAGACTGCGCTGGCCGAGGCCGAGGTCGAATATCACGACCACACCAGCCACACGATCTGGGTGCGGTTCAAGCCGGTCTCGGGCCTCGATGGTGCGAAAGTGGTCATCTGGACCACCACCCCGTGGACGATCCCGCAAAACCGCGCGGTGGCTTACGGCCCCGGCATCGCCTACGGCCTTTACGAGGTCACCGGCCGCCCCGAGCAATCGACCGCCGTCATCGGCGAGTATCTCGTGCTGGCCGATGCGCTGGCCGAACAGGTGATGACCGCAGCCAAACTCGACAGCTCGATGTATCGCCGCATCCGCGACGTGAACGTGAGCGAGTTCGAGGGCGTCATCCTCCAGCACCCCTATCACGGGGTCGAGGATGGCAAGGGCGAGTGGGATTACCCCGTGCCGATGCTGCCCGGCGATCACGTCACCGACGACGCGGGCACGGGCTTCGTGCATACCGCGCCCTCGCATGGTGATGACGACTATCAGCTTGGCCTCAAGTTCGGCCTGCCGATGACCTATAACGTCGAGCCCGACGGCAGCTACCGCAAGGATCTGCCGCTGTTCGCGGGTCAGGCCATCGTGCTGCCCGACGGCAAGGAAGGCCCGGCGAACGTGTCGAACATCAAGCAGCTGGCCTATGCGGGCGCGCTCTTGGCCAAGGGCAAGCTCAAGCACTCCTACCCGCATTCGTGGCGCTCGAAGGCACCGCTGATCTATCGCAACACGCCGCAATGGTTCGCCGCCATCGACTACAAGCTCGAGGACGGCATGGGTGAGTATGGCGACACGATCCGCTCCCGCGCGCTGACCTCGATCGACCAGCTGGTGAAATGGACCCCGCCGACGGGCCGCAACCGGCTTTACTCGATGATCGAGGCCCGCCCCGATTGGGTTCTGTCGCGCCAGCGCGCCTGGGGCGTGCCGCTGACCTGCTTCACCAAGAAGGGCGCGCGCCCGACCGACCCGGACTTCCTGCTGCGCAATGACGACGTCAACGCGCGCATCAAGGCCGCGTTCGAGGCCGAGGGGGCCGACGTCTGGTACAAGCCCGGCTTCAAGGAGCAGGTTCTGGGCAATGTCGTGAATGCCGACGAATACGAGCAGGTCTTCGACGTGCTCGACGTGTGGTTCGATAGCGGCTCTACCCATGCCTTCGTGCTGCGCGACCGCGAGGATGGCACCGCGGACGGCATTGCGGACCTCTACCTTGAAGGCACCGACCAACACCGCGGCTGGTTCCATTCCTCCATGCTGCAAGCCTGCGCCACCAAGGGCCGCGCGCCCTATCGCGGCGTGCTGACCCATGGCTTCACGCTGGACGAGAAGGGCATGAAGATGTCCAAATCGCTCGGCAATACCGTGGCGCCTGCCGATGTCATCAAGGAATACGGCGCAGACATCCTGCGCCTTTGGGTCGCGCAATCCGACTACACGGTCGATCTGCGCATCGGCAAAGAGATCCTCAAGGGCGTGGCCGACAGCTACCGTCGCCTGCGCAATACGCTGCGCTTCATGCTCGGCAACCTTGACGGCTTCACCGATGCCGAGCGTCTGCCGGTCGAGGAAATGCCCGAGCTGGAACGCTGGGTGCTGCACCGTCTGGCCGAACTCGATCACACCGTGCGCAGGGGCTATGACGCCTATGACTTCTCGGGCGTGTTCCAGGCGCTGTTCAACTTCTGCACGGTGGACCTGTCGGCCTTCTACTTCGACATTCGCAAGGACGCGCTTTACTGCGACCCGCATTGGGCGACCCGTCGCCGCGCGGCGCGCACGGTGCTCGACCTGCTGTTCCACCGCCTGACCCGCTGGCTGGCGCCGATGCTGCCCTTCACCATGGAAGACGTGTGGCTTTCGCGCTTCCCGGGCGATGACAGCTCGATCCACCTTGAGGACTTCGCCGCGACCCCGGCCGACTGGCGCGACGAGCCGCTGGCCGCGAAATGGGACGGCATCCGCCGCGCCCGCCGCGCGGTGACCGCCGCGCTTGAGGTGCAGCGCACCGCCAAGGTCATCGGTGCCTCGCTTGAGGCAGCGCCCGTTGTCCATGTCGAGGATGCCGCACTGGCCGCCGCGCTGAAATCGGTCAACTTCGCCGATCTGTGCATCACCTCGGGGCTTGAGATCACCACCGACCCCGCCCCGAACGAGGCTTTCCGCCTGCCCGAGGTTCCGGGTGTCGCGGTCGTCTTTGAAGAGGCGGACGGCGAGAAGTGCCAGCGGTGCTGGAAGATCCTGCCCGATGTCGGCAGCCACGGCCATGCCCAGACCTGCAAGCGCTGCGCTGACGCCCTGGGCTGATCGCCGCTACCAATGCGAAGAAAGGGCGCCTCCGGGCGCCCTTTCCCATTGCTGTCGGTACAATTCACTGCTTGCCGGACGGTCGCGTCACGGGTAGCCATGTGACAGTTTCATGACAGCCACACGGTCGCCCCGCGATGAGCCTGCCTATTCTCTTCGCGGTGCTCGCCGCAGCCTTCCTGCATGCGCTGTGGAACGCGCTGATCCGTCTGGGCGGCTCGAAGATCCATGCGATGGTGCTGCTGTCGCTGGCCGAAGTTGTCGTGGGCATCGTCATTGTCATTGCGCGCCCCCTGCCGATCCCCGCCGCCTGGCCCTGGATCATCGGCGCGGGCTTCGTGCATTTCGCCTACAAGTTCTTCCTCGCCCATGCCTATGAGCAGGGCGACCTGAGCCGCGTCTATCCGATCGCGCGGGGGACGGCGCCGATGCTGGTCGCGATCGTCTCGGCGGCTTTCGCGCTCGACCATATCGAGCCCACGGGCTACGCGGGCATCGCCGTTCTGGGCGCAGGTATCCTGCTGATGGCGCGCGGCGTCTTCACCGACGGCGAGAGCCGGCGCCTGCTGCCCTTCGCGCTCGGCTCGGCCTGTGCCACGGCGACCTACACGCTGGTCGACGGCATGGGTGCGCGGGTCGCGGGCGATGCGGTGGGCTATACCGGCTGGCTGATGATCGGCGGCGGGCTGGGGTTTGCCGCGCTCATGCTCTCGCGCCGGGGCTTGCGCGATCTGAACGTGCCCGCGCGCGACTGGATGCGGGCGGGCCTCGGGGCCGTTGCCTCCTACGGCGCCTATGCGATCTCGATCTGGGCGATGACGGTGGCGCCCATCGCGCTCGTGGCGGTGCTGCGCGAGACCTCGATCCTCTTTGCCATGCTCATGGGCTGGCTGATCTTCGGCGAGAAGATGAACGCCAAGAAAGGCTTGGCGGCGGGCCTGATCGTCGCCGGGGTGATGCTTACGCGGCTTTGACCGGGCGCGCGGGGATGATCTGCTGCGCGATACCCGCCGCAAGCAGATAGACCGAAGTCGCCACCAACCCCCAATGCGCCCAGCTTTGCGGATGGAAATCGACCCAGGCGGCCCAACCCGCAAAGATCGTCCAGGCCAGCGCCATGGGCAGCGAAAGGGCCCGCCAGCGCTCGGTCCGGGTCGGATGGATGAACTTCAGCGGAAAGAACATCGCCAACGCCAGCGCCAGTACCACGCCAAGGGTGATCCAGTAGCCGGGCTTGAGCGCAAACAGCACCAGCACCACCATGTTCCAGCACGCCGGGAAGCCCGAGAAGGAATTATCCTTCGTCTTCATGCGCGTATCGGCAAAGTAGATGACGCTTGCATAGGTGATCGCGATGATCGCCAGCCAGCCGGTCCAGCCCGGCAGCAAGCCCGATTTGAAGAGCGCATAGGCCGGAATGAAGACATAGGTGAGGTAGTCGATGATCAGGTCCATCAGCACGCCGTCATAGATCGGCCAGTTGCGCTTGACGTCATAGCGTCGCGCCAGCGGCCCATCGATCCCGTCCACGAAAAGCGCCGCGACGAGCCAGAGGAACATCAGGCTCCACTTCTCCTCGACTGCGGCAAGCATGGCCAGCATCGACAGCACCGCGCCTGTGGCGGTCAGAAGATGCACTGAAAGGGCTTTGACACGAATATCCATGTGCCTCTCTAGCCAAAAAGCGCCCCCGACCTCAACCGCAGATCATGCGCGCGGATGCGCTGCGCGGTAAACCTCCATGATCCGCGTGGCATCGACGGCGGTGTATATCTGGGTAGTCGAGAGGCTTGCATGGCCAAGCAGTTCTTGGATCGCCCGCAGATCCCCCCCGGCCGAGAGCAGATGCGTTGCGAAGGAATGGCGCAGCGCATGAGGCGTAGCCGTCGCGGGCAGCCCCAGAGACATGCGCGCACGCTCCATCGCGCGGGCGATCAGACGGCGGCTGAGCGGCCCGCCGCGGGCACCGCGAAACAGTGCCCCGCCGGGCGTGGGCGGATAGGGGCAGCTGGCGACATAGGCCGCCACCGCCGCCCGCGCGGCGGGAAGCACGGGTACCAGACGCTCCTTGTCGCCCTTGCCGCGAATGCGCAGGACCTCGGGCAGAGGATGGGCCTCGCCGGTCAAGCCAAGCGCCTCGGATACCCGCAGCCCGCAGCCGTAAAGCAGCGTGACCACGGCGGCGTCGCGCGCAGCGATCCAGGGCTCGCTCGCTTGCAGATCGACCTGCTCGATCACCGCCCGCGCGGCCTCTTCGGTCAGGGGTCGCGGCAGCTTGCGGGTGTATTTCGGTGCGCGGGCGGCCAACACATGGGTCGGGTCAAAACCCTCCCGCTCGGCAAGCCAGCGCATGAAGTTTTTGACCGAGGAGAGCGCTCGCGCCAGCGACCGCGCCGAAAGGCCCCGGCCCCGCTCATGCGCCATCCAGGCGCGCATATCGGGTTGCGTAATGGTCGCCAGCCGCGCCAGCCCGAGGCTTTCGCCGTGATGCTCGTGCAGGAAGCTCAGAAACCCCGCGACATCGCTGCGATAGGCGCTCAGCGTATTGGCCGAGGCGCCGTCGAGCGCGCGCAGATGGTCAAGCCACGCCAGCAGCGCATCGCCCGCCGCCGGCGAAAAGCCGATGCCCATCAGGCCAGCCAGCGGCGCATTGCCCGCTCGAACGCGCCCGCGAAAAAGCCCAAAAGATCGGTCCCCTGCGAGGGCTTGAACTGCTGCGGATCCTGCGCGCCCATGACCAGCAGCCCCGGCAGACGCCCCGGCCCAAAATCAAGCCGCATCAGCGCCTCGGAGCGGATCCACTCGGCGGCCTCACCATAGACGGCGGCCGCCTCGGGCAGGGTCTGGCGCAGCACCACGGGGCGCAACTGCCCGCCGCGCCCGGCGGTCATATAGGTGTCGATGAAACCGGGCTCGGCCACGCGCAACACCTCGCCCAGGCTGCGGAGAACCGGGTCGTGCTGGGTCTGCATCGTCTCCAGCACAAGCCGGATGGAATCGAGCCGCAGGATCTCGGCCACATCGCTATGCAGCACGTTCAGGAAGGCTTCGAAATCGGTTGGATCGAGCAGCTTCAGCACCGCGCGGTGGATCTGTGTGGTGCCCGCAAGGTTCTCATAGGCCGCCGCGATGACCGAGCGGTGGGTATCCTCGAGGCGGTCGAGCCGCTCTTCGAGGCGCTGCATCGCAATGCCGCGCAGATCCACGATATTGGCGCCCATCGCGCGCTCGTTCGCGGCGATCAGCGCGCGCATCAGATCCCGATCCTCAAGGATGACCTCGGGATCCGAGATGATCTTTTCGCGCAATACATCGGCCAGTGCCGGGTCGCTCATGCCTGTCCCTTTGTTTTCCAAGGTTCGCTTTTTTGCCACCTTACACGAGCGCCGTGAAAAATCAGGTGGAAAATGCCCCCGGAAACGAAAACGGCCCGCCGGTGTGGCGGGCCGTCCTATCTGGATCAGACGATTTTCTGACCGGTCTTGGCCCAGTCCTTGAGGAACTGGTCGAGGCCCTTGTCGGTCAGCACGTGGTTCGCCATGGCCTTGATGACCGCGGGCGGCGCGGTGATCACGTCGGCGCCGATCTTGGCACAATCCGAGATATGGTTGACCGAACGGATCGAGGCCGCGAGGATCTCGGTCTTGAAGTCGTAGTTGTCGTAGATCGTGCGGATGTCCTCGATCAGTTCCAGCCCGTCGAGGTTGATATCGTCCAGACGCCCGATGAAGGGCGAGATGAAGGTTGCGCCCGCCTTGGCGGCCAGGATCGCCTGCGCCGCCGAGAAGCACAGCGTGACGTTGACCATATGGCCTTCGGATGCGAAAGCCTTGCAGGCGGTCAGACCATCCCAGGTCAGCGGAACCTTGATCGCGATATTGGAGGCGATCTTGGCCAGCTTCAGACCCTCGACGATCATGTCCTTGGCTTCGGTAGCCACGACCTCGGCCGAAACCGGCCCCGAGACCATGTCGCAGATCTCCTTGGTCACTTCGAGAATGTCGCGGCCCGACTTCAGGATCAGCGACGGGTTGGTGGTCACGCCATCCACCATACCAAGGTCGTTGAGTTCCTTGATGGCGGCGACATCGGCAGTATCGACGAAGAATTTCATTATGGCCTCCAGAGCAGCATTTGCGCGCCTGATAGCGCAAACCCGCGCCCTTGCCCAGAGTGGAATCGGCAATGGGCCAGCCGCGCGAGGGGGGCGCTGCCCCCCTGAGGCCTCGCGGCCTCTCCCCCCGGGATACTTTGGCCACATTGAAGAGGGGGCTGCAGCGCACACCCTTCAACGTGGCGGAAATATCCCCGCCGGAGGCAAGAAGTTTAAGGGCGTGACGCATGCCGGATGAGAGCTGGTTCGCCGAAGGGGCGCGCATCTCGGTTCTGACCGCCGAACCGATCGGGCGGCCGCTCGATTATCTTGCGCCCGAGGGTGGATGCTTCCTCGGAGCCTTTGTCGAGGTTCCATTAGGGCCGCGGCGGGTCGTTGGTGTCGTTTGGGGCGCGGGCGACGGGCGCTTCGATTTGGCCAAGCTGCGCCCTGTTGCGCGGGTGCTCGATGTGCCGCCGATGCGCGACGAGTTGCGGAGCTTTCTGCTGCGGATGGGCGAATACACCATGACCTCTCGCCCGGCGATGCTGCGGCTGGCCACGCGAACGCCGGGGCTGTTCGAGCCGCCCGGATCGCGCCGGATCTATCGGCTTGGCTCGGGCGTACCCGAACGCGAGACGGAGGCCCGCGCCAAGGTACTCAAGGTCCTGCACGATCACGGTGGTGCCGGGTTCTACCTGAGCGAGTTGGCGCAACTCGCCGGGGTCACACCGCAGGTGGTGAAGGGCCTCGTTAAAAGCGGCGCCGTCGAAGAGGCCGAGCAGCCGCGCGATCTGCCCTTCCCCCGCCTTGATGCAGATCTGCCCGGCAAGACCCTCTCCGAGGATCAGGGCCGCGCGGCAGATCAGTTGCGCGCCGGGGCGGGCGCTTTCGGCGTTACGCTGCTCAAGGGCGTCACCGGATCGGGCAAGACCGAGGTGTATCTCGAAGCCGTCGCGGAATGCTTGCGGCAGGGGCGCCAGGCGCTGGTTCTGCTTCCCGAAATCGCGCTTAGCGCCGAATTCCTCGCGCGGGTTGAGGCCCGTTTTGGTGCGCGACCGGGCGAGTGGCATTCGGGCGTGACGCAGGCCGAGCGGCGGCGGCTCTGGCGTATGGCGGCGCAGGGCGATGTGCAACTGGTCGTCGGCGCACGTTCGGCATTGTTCCTGCCGTTTCGCGACCTCGGGCTGATCGTCGTCGATGAGGAGCACGACACCTCCTATAAGCAGGAGGAGGGGGTTCTTTACAACGCCCGCGACATGTCCGTGCTGCGCGCCTCGTTTTGCGATGCGCAGGTGGTGCTGGCCTCGGCGACGCCCTCGCTGGAAAGCTGGGCCAATGCGGAGGCGGGCAAATATGCGCGAATTGATCTGCATTCCCGGTTCGGGGCCTCGGAACTGCCGCAGATGCACGCCATCGACATGCGCGAGGAACCGATCGAATCCGTCCACTGGATTTCACCCACGCTGGTCGGCGCGGTGCTCGACCGGATCTCGCGCGGGGAGCAGGCGATGCTGTTCCTCAACCGGCGTGGCTATGCGCCGGTTACCATTTGCCGCGCCTGCGGGCATCAGATCGGCTGCGACCATTGCGATGCGCGGATGGTCGAGCACCGCTTCCTCAACCGTCTCGTGTGCCACCAATGCGGTGAGAGCAGGCCGATCCCCGCCGCCTGCCCTGCTTGTGGGGTCGAAGGCAAGCTGGCCCCCGTCGGCCCGGGCGTCGAGCGTCTGGCCGAAGAAGTGGCGGAGCGATTCCCCAAGGCTCGCGTCGCGGTCCTGTCATCCGACCTGTTCAGCACCGCGCGGGCGCTGAAGGAGACCATCGCCGAAATCGCCGAGGGCGCCGCCGACATCATCATCGGCACGCAGATCGTGGCCAAGGGGCACAACTTCCCGAAGCTCACTTTGGTTGGCGTGATCGACGCAGACCTTGGCCTGCAAGGATCGGACCTGCGCGCGGCGGAACGTACCTTCCAGCTTATGCGGCAGGTGGCAGGACGCGCGGGCCGGGCCGAACGGCCGGGCGTGGCGCTGCTGCAAAGCTACCAGCCCGAGCATCCGGTCATCCGCGCGATCCTGTCGGGCGACGAAGAGGCGTTCTGGAAAGCCGAGGCCGCCGAGCGCCGCGCGCAGGGTGTTCCGCCTTACGGGCGCATGGCGGGGATCATCCTGTCGGGGCCGGAACTGCAACCGCTCTTCGAGATCGGCAACGAACTGGCACGACGCACCGAGCCGCTGCGCCGGGTCGGGGCGCAGCTATTCGGCCCGGCCCCGGCGCCCATCGCGCGGGTACGGGGGCGCCACCGGGTGCGGATGTTGGTCAAGGCCGACAAGGGCGCGCCGCTTCAGGCGGCGCTGCGGACCTGGCTGCGCCAGGTCAAGGTGCCGAACGCGGTGCGTCTGGCCATCGACATCGACCCGCAGAGCTTCCTTTAGGCCGTCTGCGCCGCCGGAGCACGCTGATCGAGCAGGAAGTCGGTTACGACCGCGCCGATCCACATGCAAAAGAGCGCCAGCCACGCGGTGCCCGCAAAGACCGAACCACCCGTGACACCATTGCCGATGGCACAGCCCCCGGCCAGCATCGCGCCAAACCCCATCAGCACCGCACCGATCATCGAGCGGCGCATCACCGGAACGCTGTCGAACGCCTGCCAACTGAACTCGCGCGTGAGGACCGAGCTGATCAGGGCGCCAAGGACCACGCCCGGCACGAGGCCCACGTCGAACTCGAAGACGGCATTTCGATCGAGGAAGAACATCAGCGTATTGGCCGACGGCCCCGAGAAGGTGGCCGAGGTCACCGCGACGGGCTCGAACGCGACCTGTGCAAGCTGCCAGGTCAGCACCCAGCCAACAGCGACGGCAAAGCCCACGCCCGAGGCGAAGATGAGAATCTTGGGGCCGATCCCGTTGCGAACCGACAGGTAAAGCGCCAGCACCGCGACGGCGAGGCCAAAGGCAAACCCGCTCCAATCCGGTATGCGCAGCAGATCAAGGACCGAGACATTCTCGGCCCCGGTAATCCAAAGGCCAGCCAGCTTGTCGCGGAACGGCGCCAGAATGCCCTTGAGGCTCATCTGCGCGACGACGGCGAAGATCAGCCCCGACACGACCGAACGCAGGTTGCCCGTAGAGGCGAGCACCAGAAGCCGCCCCGAGCAGCCGCGCGCCATCACCATCCCCGCGCCGAACAACAGCCCGCCGATGATCGCGCCCGACCAGCTGCCGGGCACCGACATGACGCGCGAATCCGCCGCGCGGAACAGGCCAAGCATCTGTGCGCCCTGCACCCAGACGACCGCGGTCGAGAAGGTCAGCAGCCAGACCGATACCTTGGGCCCCAGCTTGCCGCGGGCAAACTCGACCGTGGCGGCGCGCAGGCAGAAGTTCGACCGCTGTGCGGCCACGCCAAAGATGATGCCGGTGATCAGACCAAACAGCGCCGCCGTAGGCGCCTCGCCGATCCGCTCGATTAGTGCAACGATATCCATGGACTCCTCCCTCCCCGCAATTCGGCCATGCCATCTTCGCCCGCACCACGCCTTGATCTGAATCAGGCGGCTCTGGACATGGGCGCGTGCACGCCTATCTTCGGCGCAAAGGAGATCGCGATGAAACTCAGCCGCCTGCCCTCCCCGAATGAGGCCCTGCCGGGCCGTGACACGCCCATGCCCCTGGCCGAGCCGCACTTCCTGTGGCAACGCGACCTGCGCGCGCCCGTGCCCGAAGGCATGGCCGAGGCGATGTTCGGCATGGGTTGCTTCTGGGGCGTCGAACGCAAGTTCTGGCAGCTGAAGGGGGTTTGGCTGACGATGGTGGGCTACGCCGGGGGGATCACCCCGAACCCGACCTACCGCGAGCTCTGCACCGGTATGACCGGCCATAACGAGGTCGTGCGCGTCATTTTCGACCCCGCCGTGATCAGCTACGATGACCTGCTGCGCACTTTCTGGGAAAACCACGACCCGACGCAGGGGATGCGCCAGGGCAACGACAGCGGCACTCAGTATCGCTCGGGCATCTACGCCTATACGCCCGAACAGGCGGCGGCGGCCGAGGCCTCGCGCGTGGCCTATGCGCAGCGGCTGGCCTCGGCCGGTTACGGCGCGATCACCACCGAAATCCTGCCCGCCCCCGCCTTCTACTACGCCGAGGATTTCCATCAGCAATACCTCGCGAAGAACCCGCAGGGCTATTGCGGGATCGGCGGCACCGGGGTCTCGTGCCCCATCGGCCTGTCCGCCTGAGCCGCCGCGCTTGACCCGCGCGGCCGACTGCGCCAAAGCGGGGCAAGCAGATCAGGAGCCGACATGACCACCTTCACCGCCTTCACCACCCTCGCCGACCGCGACAGCGCCGAGGCCCTGGCCGAACTGGTCGAAGAGTTGGACCCCGCGCCCTATGGCGTTGGCGTGTTCGAGATCGAGGATGGCTCGGACCGTTGGGAAGTGGGCGCCTATTTCCTTGAGCGCCCCGATGACGTCGCGCTGGCGTTGCTGGCCATGTCGCACACGGCCGCGCCCTTCGCGATCTCGGAACTGCCCGACATCGACTGGGTCGCCCATGTCCGTCGCGAACTGGCCCCCGTCGTCGCCGGGCGCTTCTTCGTCTACGGCAGCCATGACGCCGACAAGGTGCCCGAGGGCTCGATCCCGCTTTTGATCGAGGCCGCGATGGCCTTTGGCACCGGCCATCACGGCACCACCCTTGGCTGCCTGAGCGCCCTTGACCGGCTGGAACGCGAGGGGCTGCGCGCGCGCAATGTGGCCGATATCGGCTGCGGCACCGCCGTTCTGGCCATGGCGGCCGCGAAGCTCTGGCCCGAAACGGTGCTTGCCTCGGACATCGACCCGGTCGCGGTCGAGACCGCCGCCGCCAATGTCGAGGCCAACGGGATGTCCGGCCAGGTCGTCTGCCTTGAGGCCGCGGGATTCGAACATCCCCGCCTGAAGGAAAACGCGCCCTTCGACCTTATTTTTGCCAATATTCTGAAGGCACCTCTGATCGCATTGGCGCCGGATATGGGCAAATATTGCGCCGAATCGGGTCACGTCATCCTCTCGGGCATCCTGCACGAGCAGGCCGACGACGTTATCGCCGCTTACGTAGCGGAAGGATTTACCCTCGCATCCCGCAACGAACACGGCGACTGGACCACACTGGTCATGCAGCGGAAACAGTAACAGCCAAGTTTTTATCGAAAAACAAGCGGAACCGGCGCATACTTGTCTGTACTGGTTCCGTGGCTCCGCTTTACCTCAGGGTGGCGAAGATGACTGATAGCAAAATAGAGAATTTTCAAAGCCGGCTGGCCCGTATCGACCAGATACATGCGGCCGGCGGTGCGTTCGAGGCCGACGGCGCCTTGGGCCGCACCTATTTTGATACCCACCGCAAGAAGGCGCGCCGCGCCATTCCGTGGCGGGGATTCTCGCTTCTGTTTCTGGCCGCGCTCCTGCTCAAGGGGTCGCTGCTGGCATCACTGGGCGAGGATGTTTACGGCGAGCGGGTCGCGTCCCTGACCGCCGGCAATCAGTTTGAGAAACTTGGTGCCTGGGTCCTGAAGGTCGAGCCGGCGACACGGCTCGTAGCGGATGTGTTGCGTCCTCTGATACGCTGATGCGCTCCGCGACAAAGCAAAGGGCCGCGCAGTCTGGACTGCGCGGCCCTACTCGTTTTGATCCATGATCAGCCGGCCACGCGATCGATGTCGAAGCGGGTCAGACCGATATCGGCAAGCTCACGGTCGGTCAGGCGCGACAGGGCGTTGCGGGTAACGCGGGCGTCGTTCCAGGCCAGCACCGAGTTGATCATCTTCGAGACGAAGCCGGCATGGGTATTGCGGACCGAGAGGAGAGTGGTGTCAGCGGCGGACATTTTCGTTTCCTGTTCATATACTGCGTGATCTTTGGGCATTGCCCTTCTGACCGGGCAGATAGTTGGGGCCATCTGCAAACACAACTCACGCCAAAGCAGTCCCGCCATGCGAAAATCGCATGGCAAAACCACCCTTCTCGCCGCTCCGTTAAATTGCCCGAAAGCTGGTCATTTCGTAGCGCCATCCCCCCTGCCTTCGCGCATTTCGCCGCACCGCAGCAAAATCTGCGCATTTAACCCCTCCGGCGCTTCCGGCTTTGCGATGTTCACTTTTCGTGCTAACCGTTGAAAAAAGGCAACACGAGCAGGGCAGGAACGGATGCGCGTAATCGGAATCGACCCGGGGCTACGCAACCTGGGCTGGGGTGTGATCGAGATGGCGGGCTCGCGACTCAGTCATATCGCCAATGGCACCATCCATTCGGCAGGCGATGAACTCGCGCTCAGACTGGTTGTCCTTCACGCGGAACTGACCGAAGTGATCGCGCGCTACACCCCCGACGCCGCGGCGGTCGAGCAGACCTTCGTCAACAAGGACGCGGTCGCGACGCTCAAACTCGGACAGGCACGCGGCATCGCGCTTCTGGTCCCGGCGCAGGCCGGGCTGGCGGTCGGCGAATACGCTCCGAACGCCGTGAAAAAGGCGGTTGTCGGCGTCGGCCATGCCGACAAGACGCAGGTTCAACACATGGTCCGCCACCAGCTTCCCGGCGTTCAGTTCGACGGGCCGGACGCCGCCGACGCGCTCGCCATCGCCATTTGCCACGCGCATCATCTGCAATCATCCCAACGCGCCAATGCCGCGATGCTGGGTCGTAGCGCATTGGCCGTCAGCGCAGATCAGGCCCGCATCCGGAGGGCGCGCTCATGATCGGCCGTATCGCGGGAACCATCCTCCACCGCGCGATGGATCACGTGCTGATCGACGTGCGCGGCGTGGGTTATATCGTCCATGTCTCCTCCCGCACCGCCTCCTCCCTTCCCCCGGTGGGTGAGGCCTGCGCGCTCTACACCGACCTGCTCGTGCGCGAGGATCTGCTGCAACTCTTCGGCTTCCCCACCTTGATCGAGAAGGAATGGCATCGCCTGCTGACCTCGGTACAGGGGATCGGCGCCAAGGCCTCGCTCGCGATCCTCGGCACCCTCGGCGCCGAGGGCGTCGGCCGCGCCATCGCGCTTGGCGACTGGAGCGCGATCAAGGCCGCCCCCGGCGTCGGTCCGAAACTCGCGCAGCGCGTCGTGATGGAGCTCAAGGACAAGGCCCCTACCGTCATGGCCATGGGCGGCACGCTCACCGTCGATGCCGCGCCCTCGGATGACGTCATCGAAGCCGCGCCCAAACCGCGCACCCGCCCCGCGCCCGCCGCAACCCCCAAGGCCAATTTCACCGCCGAGGCGCTCAGCGCGCTGACCAACCTCGGCTACAACCCCTCCGAAGCTGCCAGCGCCGTGGCCGAGGCCAGCGACCACCCCGACGCGACCGACACCGCGAAACTGATCCGCACCGCCCTTCGCCTGCTTGCCCCCAAGGACTAGCCCTTCTTCTTGGCCCAAATACCTCGGGGGTGCAGGGGGCAGCGCCCCCGCTTGCCCCCACCGCCCGAAAGCGCATAACTGAACCATGACCGAACCCGACCCGACCCTCCGCCCCGAACGCCTCCCCGATGACGCCGACCGCGCCCTGCGCCCGCAGACGCTCGAGGAATTCGTGGGTCAGGCCGAGGCCCGGGCCAACCTGCGCGTCTTCATCGAAAGTGCGCGGATGCGGGGTCAGGCGATGGATCACACGCTGTTCCACGGCCCGCCGGGCCTGGGCAAGACCACGCTCGCGCAGATCATGGCGCGCGAGTTGGGCGTGAACTTCAAGATGACCTCGGGGCCGGTGCTCGCGAAAGCAGGCGATCTCGCCGCGATCCTCACCAACCTCGAAACCCGCGACGTCCTTTTCATCGATGAGATCCACCGCCTCAACCCGGCGGTCGAAGAGGTGCTCTACCCCGCGATGGAAGACTTCGAGCTTGACCTCGTGATCGGCGAAGGCCCCGCCGCGCGCACCGTGCGGATCGAGCTGCAACCTTTCACCCTCGTCGGCGCCACCACCCGCCTCGGGCTGCTCACCACCCCGTTGCGCGACCGCTTCGGCATCCCGACCCGGCTCCAGTTCTACACCGAGGACGAGCTTGACCAGATCGTCACTCGCGGCGCACGACTGCTTGGCATCCCCTCCGATCCCGAGGGCACGCGCGAGATCGCCCGCCGCGCCCGTGGCACGCCGCGCATCGCCGGGCGTCTGCTGCGCCGCGTTGTCGATTTCGCGCTGGTCGAGGGCGATGGCCGCCTGACGCAGAAGATCGCGGATCGCGCGCTGACCCGCCTTGGCGTCGATCACCTCGGCCTCGACGGCGCCGACCGGCGCTACATGATGCTGATGGCCGAGCATTACGGCGGCGGGCCGGTCGGGGTCGAAACCCTCTCGGCCGCGCTCTCGGAAAGCCGCGATGCCATCGAAGAGGTGATCGAGCCCTTCTTGCTCCAGCAAGGCCTGATCCAGCGCACACCGCGCGGCCGGATGCTGGGCCAGCGCGCCTGGCACCACCTTGGCCTTGCCGCCCCGATCCAACCGGGCGCACCGCAGGGCAACCTTTTCGACGGCTGAGACAATACGCCGCTTGCTCGCGCCCGCGCCCGGCCCTATCCCGATTGCATGAGTGGAATTCCGCCCCGTTTCGAGATCACCGAAGCCGAGATCGACCTTGTCGTCGCCCGGTTCTATGCCCGTGTGCGGGTGCATCCGGTCCTTGCGCCGATCTTTGCCGCCCATGTCGAGGATTGGCCCGCGCATGAGGCCAAGATCGCCCGCTTCTGGAAAGGCGCGATCCTGTTCCAGCCCGGGTACGAAGGCTCACCCATGATCGCGCATCGCCGCGCGCAGAATGTCGAGGCCGCGCATTTCCCGCAGTGGCTCGCGGCCTTCGACGAGGTTCTGAATGAGACGCTCTCACCGCAGGCCGCGGCAGGCTGGTCGGCGTTGGCGCATCGCATCGGTCAGGGCCTGCGCATGGGCGTCGAGGATATCGGCCGCCCTAGCGGGATCGTCCCGACCCTGCGCTAGATCATTCGGCCTCGGCCGATTTTGACTTGCCGAAAAGCCCGGTCAGCGCACGCCGCGTCAGGTTCGCGACGCGCGGCTTTTGCAGCACCCGGAACGGCATCGGACGGCACACCTCGATCGCGGCCACGCCGACCCGCGCGGTCAGCGCGCCGTTCACGACCCCCTCGCCAAAGCGGCGCGAGAGCTTCGAGAAAAGATGCCCGCCGGTGACGGTCTCGATCAGGTCATCCCCGGCGGCAACCGCGCCGGTGGCGACCAGATGCGTCATCACGGTCCGCGCCAGCCGCAAACTACCCAAACTGCCGGCGCGCCCGCCGTAGATCTCGGCAATGCGGCGGATCATCCGCAGGTTGGCGCTAAGCGCCGTGAACACATCGGCCAGCGCCAAGGGCACCAGCGCCGTCACCGTGGCCACGGTGCGCGCCGCGGCCTCGATCTCAAGGCGCGCAGCGGCGTCGAGGGGCGTCATCAGCTCGGTCTCGGCCAGCACCAGCAAAGTGTCGGTGTCGATCTGCTCGGGCGCGCGCTCGGCCAGATTGGCGCGCGGCCAGTCCATCTCGGGGCGGGCGGCGTAAAGCGCGCTGAGATGCGTAACAACCTTGCGCGCGCGGCCCAGATCGTCGGACTGCGCGGCTTCCTGCACCTCACGGTGAACACGATCAAGACGCTTCAGCCGAGCGAAGGCCGACAATTCGCGTAGCCCCACCAGCAGCGCGGCAAGGATGAAGGCGGCAAAGAGCACGCTGGCCACCCAACCCAGGATCGGATTGGCGGTGAACATCCCCTCGACAAAGCGCCAGGCCGCGACCGAGGCAAGGAAGGCCACCAAGGCGCCGGTCGCGCGCCAAAAGAACCGCGCGAGGCGCGAGGGCGGACGCGCCGCCAGACGCGCGGCAATCTGCATCGCGCGGCCTTGGAGCGGCGCCTCGCCCGGCTGCGGCAGATCGCTGACTGCAGGCGCCTCGGCGGGCGAGGGCGCAGGCGTGTCGATCTCGATCATCACCGGTTTTTGGGTCATAGCTTGTCCCCGATCAGAAATTCGGCGGCCCGGTCGAGCCGGATATGCGGCGGCCCTTCGCCCGGACGCAGGCTGACCGCGGCAGGGGCGAAGGCCATGATCGAATAATCCGCGCCCAGCCAGTGCCGCGCCCCGTCGCGTGCCGGGGCCAGAAGCTGCGCCGGGTCGAGCGGCAACTCGCCCGGATAAAGCGCGACCGAGCGGCCATCCGCCAGACGCCCGCGCACGGCGGGCAATTCAACCCCGTCATGCGCAATCGATTCCTCGGTCGTCGTGCGCAGGGCAGCAATCGAAAGGGCCTGCGTCTTTGCGCCCGCGAAATCGGCGCGATCCTTGGCTTCACGCAAGAGCGCGCCGGTGATCGCCGTCAGCCGGGCGTGCTGGCTGTGGTGCAGATGGTCGGCCTTGGTGGCGGCGAACAAGATGCGCTCCACCCGGCGCCCGCCCAGAAGCGAGGCAAGAAACCCCGCCGTCCCCGGCCTGAAGGCTTGCAGGATCGAGGCCATCGACTGGCGCAGATCCTCCAGCGCGGCGGGGCCCGCATGAATGGCGCCCAGCACATCCACCAGCACCACCTGCCGGTCGATCCGTGCGAAATGATCGCGAAAGAATGGTTTGACCACCTGCGATTTGTAGGCGGCATAGCGGCGCGCCATCTCATGCCCCAGAGAGCCGCGCGGATACTCGCCGGGCGGGATCGGCGCGAAGGTCAGAACGGGCGAGCCCGCCATCTCGCCCGGCAGCAGGAAGCGCCCCGGCGAGCAGTCGGAAAATCCAGCCTCGCGCGCGGCGTGAAGATGCGCAGTGAAGGCCTCGGCCAGCGCCTTGGCGGCAGGTTCGTCGAAGCGCGCGGTCAGATCGGCAGCCGCAAGCGCCGCCTCGAACGCCGCGGCCCCCGGCCGCGCACCGATGCGCGCCAGAACGCCTTCGGACCACTGGGCATAGCTTTTCTCCATCAGCCCGAGATCGAGCAGCCATTCGCCGGGGTAATCGACGATGTCGAGATGCACCGTGCGCAGCCCGCGCAGCCCGCCAAGCAGGCCCGTCGGCGCGACACGAAAGCTCAGCCGCAATTCGGAAACCGCGCGGGTGCCCTCGGGCCAGTGCGGCGCGGGACCGGTCAGTGCACTGAGGTAGCGCTCATAATCGAAGCGAGGAACGGTGTCGTCGGGCTGCGGTTGCAAGAACGCCGCCCGAATATTCGACGCGCCCACCAGCGCGGGCATCCGCCCCCTGTCCAGCAGGTTCGCGACCAGCGAGGTGATGAACACCGTCTTGCCCGCGCGCGACAGCCCCGTGACCCCAAGACGGATCACCGGCTCGAACAGCCCCTCGGAGACCGAGGCGCCCAGCCCCTCGATCCGGCGCCCAAGCCCGTCTGCAATATCGGAAATGCCCAATGCAATGCCCTTGTGTTGCCTTCCCCCCAAGATAGGCGGGCCGCAGCGTTTTTGTTAGAGGGCGCTGCGGGCCGAAGGGGATTGTCAGCCCCGAGCGCGCGGGCTAAGGCCAATCCATGCCCAGATACGCGTTCAAGATCGAGTATGACGGAGGCCCGTTCGCCGGCTGGCAACGGCAGGCAGACCAGCCCTCGGTGCAGGGCGCGGTGGAGGCAGCGCTTGCGCGTCTTGAACCGGGCGCGCACACGATCGCGGCGGCGGGGCGCACCGATGCCGGGGTGCACGCGACCGCCCAGGTGGCCACGGTGGATCTGGCGAAAGACTGGGATCCCTTTCGCCTGTCCGAGGCGCTGAACTTTCACCTGAAACCCGCGCCGGTCTCGATCCTGGCGTGTGCGCGTGTGGAGGAGGACTTTCATGCCCGCTTCTCAGCGATCGAGCGGCGCTACCTGTTCCGACTGATGCAGCGCCGTGCACCGGCAACGCATGATCGCGGGTTGGTGTGGCAGGTGCTCAATCCGCTCGATGTGCAGGCGATGCGCGACGGCGCCGCACATCTTGTCGGGCATCACGATTTCACAACCTTCCGCAGCTCGATCTGCCAGGCGGCAAGCCCGGTAAAGACGCTCGACGAGATCCGCATCGAGGAAATCGAGATCCCGCATGGGCGCGAATACCGCTTCCACCTGCGCGCCCGCAGCTTCCTGCATAATCAGGTGCGCTCAATCGTCGGCACGCTGGAGCGTGTGGGCGCCGGGGCCTGGGCGCCCGTGCAGGTGCGCGAGGCGTTGCTGGCGCGGGACCGCGCGGCCTGTGGCCCGGTTTGCCCGCCGCAAGGACTCTACCTGTGCGGGGTTGGCTATCCGAGCGACCCGTTCGAGCCCGCTCATTCCCCCGGATAATAGGGTCGCGCGAGAGCCACGGGGCTTGGGGCGTTCGGCTGTCCCTGGGGGACGTAATCGCGGACGGAGCGGCGGATGACCTCGATCATCGCGGCATCGGCGGCATTCTCCATCGCATTGCGCAGATCGCGCAGCGCAGCGGCCATCTCCAGTTCGGACAGGTGATCCTCGCGCACACGAATGATCTTGGGATGGGCGGTCAGTTGCGCGCCCGAACGGACCATCAGTTCTTCGTGCAGTTTCTCGCCGGGCCGCAGACCGGTGACGCGGATCTCGAGTTCGCCATCGGGGTTGGAGGCGTCGCGCACCGAATAACCCGCACCCCGGATCATCCGGCGCGCCAACTCTCCAATACGGACCGGCGCGCCCATATCGAGAACGAACACCTCGCCGCCCTCCGCCAGCGCTCCGGCGGTCAGCACCAGCCGCGCGGCCTCGGGGATAGTCATGAAATAGCGCGTCGCGCGTTCATCGGTCAGCGTCAGCGGCCCGCCGCGCGCGATCTGCTCCTGAAACAGCGGCACGACCGAACCAGACGAGCCCAACACATTGCCAAACCGCACGATCGAGAAAACGGTCCCTCCCTCGCGTGCGGCAAGGTCCTGCACGACCAGTTCGGCGAACCGCTTCGAGGCACCCATCAGGCTGCCGGGGCGCACCGCCTTGTCGGACGAGACCAGCACGAACCGCGCCACCCCCGCGGCCCGCGCGGCCCGCGCTACAACCGCCGTGCCAAGCGCGTTGTTCGCGAGCCCCACGCGCGCGTTCTCCTCGACGATCGGCACGTGTTTGTAGGCGGCGGCGTGCAGCACGATCTCGACCCCGTGCCGGGTAAGGATGTTCGCGATATGCGGCGCATCCAGCACCGAGCCGAGCACAGGGACAAGTTCGACCCCGAAGGTGTCGGCCAGAGGGCGCAGATCTTTCGCGATCCGGTAGAGCGCGGCCTCGGACAGGTCGAGCAGAACGAGTTTCGCGGGGCCGCACTGAACGATCTGCCTGCACAGTTCCGAGCCGATGGTGCCCCCGCCGCCCGTGATCAGGATCGCGCGCGACCGGTAAGCCTCGGCGCCCATCGGCAGGCAGTCATCCACGACCGGCCGCCCGAGCAGATCGTCGGTTGAAAAGGGCCGATCGGAGCCGTCCAGCGCCATGTCCGGCAGCGGCGGCATGCAGTGCACCTCGACGCCAAACCCTGCGAGCCTGCGCCGGAGAGCACCTTGCTCCACCGCAGACATGAACGGCATCGCGATGATGATCCGGTCGATCCTGCGCGCGGCAATCAGCCGATCCAGCCGGGTCGGCGCACAAACCTGCACCCCGTTCAGCGTGGCACCGTGCAGTTCCGGATCGTCGTCCAGAAACGCGACGACCGATGTATTGGGGCGCGCCTTCAGCGCCTCGGCCAGGACGCGTCCCGCCCGACCCGTGCCGTAGATCGCAACGCGCGTCATGCTCCGCTTGCGGACAGCGTGCAGTCGGCCGAACCATGACAGGAGCACCTTGCCCAGACCCGCCGCACCCTGCGGTCGCGGCGCCGACACCTTGAGAAACTGCTTGATCATTCTGTCCCGCCATCCGCTCCGGAATCACGCGCCCATGCCTCGTCGATGCTTGCGGCGCAGGGTAAAGTTCCGATTAACGCCTATCGGATCACGCGCAGCGCGGTTTGCCCGATCAGCGTCAGGTCGAGCCAGACCGAGGCATGGCGCTGATAGAACAGATCAAGCCGCGCCTTGGCGGGGATACAGCGTCGACAATAGATGCGGTCCGCCTCTTCGGGGGTCGCACAGCGGCCAAGCAGCCGCTCCTCTTGCCGGTGGTAGCGCAACGAGGCAAGCCCGGTTACACCCGGTCGCGTTCGCAGCACCCGGGCGTAGACCTGCGGATACCGCTCCACATACTCGCGCAGCGGCGGGCGCGGGCCGACAAAGCTCAGATCGCCGCGCAGAATGTTCCAGATCTGCGGCAGCTCATCCAGGCGCGTTCGGCGCAGAAAGCGCCCCGTGCGAGTCACGCGCGCCGCCTTGTGCCCGCCCGAGACACCGCCATCTTCCGCGACCACCCGCATCGTGCGGACCTTCCAGAGTGTGAAACTCTCGCCCACGGATTTCATCCGCTCGGACCGGTGCAAGATCGGCCTGCCCTCGACCAGGGCGACCAGCGCGCACACGGCCAGCATCGCAACGGCCAGAAACGGCAAGAGCAGAAGGGCAAGGCTCAGGTCAAACAGGCGTTTTTCTAGGGTCATGGCAGCTCCCCATCTCGGGTGACGATTCTTCCGCCATTGAGACACCCATTGATTGAGAAACCCTTGCCCGGCCCGAGTGATTTGACACCGATACAATCCCCGTTCTGGACCTTGCCCGCCCACGGTGCTTAGATCGCCGCGCGACAAGGAGGCCCAAATGTCTTTCGGCAAGAACATCCGCACCTATTTCGAAGGCCAGTGGCACGAGGGCGACGTGCCCGTCATGCGCGCGGCTGATCACGGCATCTGGCAGGGTAGCTCTGTCTTCGACGGCGCGCGGCTGTTCGACGGCCTCGTGCCTGACCTTGAGGCCCATTGCGCACGCGTCAACCGCTCGGCCGAGGCGCTGATGATCACGCCCACGGTGGAAGCCGCCGACATGGTCGCGATTGCCCGAGAGGGGCTGCGCAGATACAGCAAGGATGCCGCCGTCTATATCCGCCCGATGTACTGGGCGATCGATGGCTCGGATCTGGGCGTCGCCCCGGCGCAGGGCGTGACGGGCTTTGCGCTCTGCCTCGAAGAGGTGCCGATGCCCGCGCCCGACGCGACCACCACGCTGACCACCACGCAGTTCCGCCGCCCCGTGCTGGCCGACAATGTGTGCAACGCGAAGGCGGGCTGCCTTTACCCCAACAACGCGCGGATGCTGGTCGAGGCCAAGCGCAAGGGCTATGGCAACGCACTGGTGCAGGACGCCATGGGTAACGTGGCCGAAACCGCCACCGCCAACGTCTGGATGGTTAAGGATGGCGAGTTCTTCACCCCCATCCCAAACGGCACCTTCCTTGCCGGCCTCACCCGCAAGCGCCACATGGAGAACCTGCGCGCCGCAGGCTATGTGGTGCATGAAACGGTGCTGACGCTCGATGATTTCCGCGAGGCGGATGAGGTCTTCCTGACGGGCAACTTTGCCAAGGTCACCCCCGCCGTCGCTTTCGACGACATGCGCTATGCCCATGGCCCGCTAACCCGCAAGGCCCGCGAGATCTACATGGACTGGGCGGCCTCCTGCCCACTCTGATAGGCGCAGTTGCCAAAGACCCCGGCGCGGGCGATGATCTGCCCAGCCAAGAGGAGATCACATGCGCAAGTTTCTGGTGGTGCTCGACGATACGCGCGAATGCCTCAACGCCATGCGTTATGCCGCGATGCGGGCTGCCCATACGGGCGGCGGGGTGATCATCCTCTCGGTGATCCCGCCCGAGGAATACCAGCACTGGATTGGCGTCGCCGAGATCATGCGCGACGAGGCCCGCGAGAGGATCGAGGCGCATTTCGAGGTCTTCGCAAAATGGATGCGCGCAAAGCAGGGGGTGAACCCTGAACTGGTCATTCGCGAGGGCGAACCGGCCATCGAGATCCTCGACGTAATCCGGCAAGACCCCGAGATCGGCGTGCTTGTGCTGGGAGCGGGCACCGACAAGTCCGGCCCCGGTCCGCTGGTGACGCAACTCAGCCGCAGCTCGGGCTCGCTGCCCTGTCCGCTGACGGTGGTGCCGGGCGACATGTCCAAGGAACGGCTCGAAGAGATTACCTGAGCCCCTGCGACAGCCTGAAAACTTGACCTCTTCGCTCGGAATGCGCATATCACTGGCAAGCCCAAAGGAGGCGCAGATGTTCATTCAGACCGAAACCACCCCGAACCCCGCCACGCTGAAGTTCCTGCCCGGACAGACCGTGCTTGAGGCAGGCACCGCCGACTTCCCTACTGCCGAGGCGGCGACAAAGTCCCCGCTGGCGCGTCGTATCTTCGCGGTGCCGGGCGTGACCGGCGTGTTCTTCGGCTCGGACTTCGTCACCGTGACGAAGGACGGCGCGACCGAATGGGATCATGCCAAACCTGCGATCCTCGGCGCGATCATGGAGCATTTCCAGTCCGGCGCCCCCGTGATGGAGGGCGATGGCCCTGCTGCAGGCGGCCATGCCGATCATGACGAAGGCCCCGATGCCGCCATCGTCATGCAGATCAAGGAACTACTCGACACGCGCGTGCGTCCGGCCGTTGCGCAAGACGGTGGCGACATTACCTTCCACGGTTTCGAACGCGGTGTGGTCTACCTGCACATGCAGGGCGCCTGCGCAGGCTGCCCCTCTTCGACGCTCACACTGAAGATGGGCATCGAGAACCTGCTGCGCCATTACATCCCCGAGGTGACCGAGGTGCGCCCCGTTGCCGTCTGACGCACTCGTCCTCGGCTTCGACACATCGGCCGCGCATTGCGCGGCCGCTTTGTTGCGGGGCGAACGCTGCATCGCGCAGCGCAGCGAGGACATGGGCCGCGGCCAGGCCGAACGGCTGATGCCCCTGATCGAGGAACTGCTGGCCGAGGCGGGTGTGAGCTGGCGCGATCTGGACGCGATCGGCGTGGGTGTCGGGCCGGGTAACTTCACCGGCGTGCGAATCTCGGTCGCCGCCGCGCGCGGGCTTGCGCTATCGCTTGGCATTCCGGCCCATGGCGTGTCGCGGTTCGACAGCGAGGTGCTGGGCACCGGAGGCCCGGTGCTGGTCGCACTTGATGCCCGCCAGGGCAAGATCTACCTGCAAGGTTTTCTCGACGGCGCGGCGACATCCGCCCCGGCGCTTGAGCCGCTCGAAGGTCTCGCCGCCCCCGCCACAGCGGTGATCGGCGATGCCGCCGCGCACGTCGCCGAGGCGACGGGAGCCACGGTATTGGGGGCCGCGCAGTATCCGATTGCCGAAGCCATCGCCCGGATCGCCGCTGCGCGGCTGGCCAGCGGCGCCGCCGCGCCCCGGCCCGCGCCGCTGTATATGCGCGCCGCCGATGCGGCCCCGCCTTCGGACCCGCCGCCGGTGATCCTCGACTGATGACCCCCGCCGAACTCGCCACGCTGCATGCCCGCTGCTTCACCACCCCGCGCCCTTGGAGCGACGCGGAGTTTGTCGAACTTCTGGCATCACGCTTTTGCTTTCTGCTGACCGAACCCGAGGGCTTCGTGCTGGGCCGCGTAATCGCGGGCGAGGCCGAGCTTCTGACCCTTGCCGTCGCCCCCGAGGCCCGGCGCCACGGCACCGGCCGCAAACTGGTGGAGCGCTTCGCCGAGACCGCAACCCAACGCGGCGCGGATGCCGCCTTTCTTGAGGTCTCAGCCGAGAACGCCCCCGCGCGGGCGCTTTATGCGCAGGCGGGCTGGACAGAATCGGGGCGCCGCAAGGGCTACTACCGCACCCCCGAGGGGTGTCATATCGACGCGGTGATCATGACATGGGCGCCCGATAGGCCCGGTGTTTGACCAAACACTCAAAACTCTCTCAAGTCTTGTGGCGGCAGGCGAAAATCGCGCTTGACCGGCCCGGAAAGCTGAGCCCTAATTCGGGTGGTCTGCGGGCTTTGTGCCCGCCAACAGCATTCCGCGAAGGAATGCGCAACCTCGACCGGGAGTGACCCATGACCCTTATGAACAAGTTTCTTGGCGCGGCTGCGGCGCTGGCGCTGTGCTCCGGTGCAGCTCTGGCCGATCCGGCGCTGATCTACGATCTGGGCGGTAAATTCGACAAATCCTTCAACGAGGCAGCCTATGGCGGCGCCAAGAAATGGGCCGATGAGGCCGGCGGCTCGTACAAGGAACTCGAGATGCAGTCCGAGGCTCAGCGCGAGCAGGCCCTGCGTCGTCTGGCCGAGTCAGGCGCGAACCCGATCGTCATGACCGGCTTCGCCTTCGGTGACGTGCTGAACACCGTGGCGCCGGACTATCCCAACACCAAATTCGCCATCATCGACATGGTCGTCGATCAGCCCAACGTGCGCTCGGTCGTCTTTACCGAGGAGCAGGGCTCCTATCTCGTCGGCATGATGGCGGCACAGGCCTCGAAGACCGGCACCGTGGGCTTCATCGGCGGCATGGACATCCCGCTGATCCGCAAATTCGCCTGCGGCTACGTGCAGGGCGTGAAGGCCGTGAACCCCGATGCGAAGGTCATCCAGAACATGGTCGGCACTACGCCCACAGCTTGGAGCGACACGGTGAAGGGGTCCGAACTTGCAAAAGCACAAATCTCGCAAGGTGCTGACGTAATTTATCACGCGGCCGGGGGCTCGGGCATCGGCGTCCTGCAGACCGCCGCAGACGAAGGTATCCTCGGCATTGGCGTGGACCGCAACCAGAACCACCTGCATCCGGGCAAGGTGCTGACCTCGATGCTCAAGCGCGTGGACAACGCGGTCTATGACGCCTTCAAGGCGGGCGAGGCGATCGAGACGGGCATCCATGTGATGGATCTCAAGGTCGATGGCGTGGGCTATGCGCTGGACGACAACAACGCCGCGCTGGTCTCGGATGAGATGAAAGCCGCCGTGGACGCCGCCGCCGACAAGATCAAGGCGGGTGAGATCACCGTCCACGACTACATGTCGGACAACACCTGCCCGGTGGAATAATGAACCCGGCACAAGATACGGGGCGGCAGGAAACTGCCGCCCCCGCCA
The DNA here is from genome assembly GCF_019264375.1 of Sedimentimonas flavescens. Taxonomy (GTDB): domain Bacteria; phylum Pseudomonadota; class Alphaproteobacteria; order Rhodobacterales; family Rhodobacteraceae; genus Rhodobacter; species Rhodobacter flavescens. Next base: position 424,836 of record NZ_JAHVAI010000001.1, read on the forward strand.
TCGAGTTGCGCGGGATCTCGAAAGCCTTCGGTTCCGTGCAGGCGAACAAGGACATCTCGATCCGGGTCATGCCCGGCACGATCCATGGCATCATCGGTGAGAACGGCGCAGGCAAGTCCACGCTGATGTCGATCCTTTACGGCTTCTACAAGGCCGACGCGGGCGAGATCATCATCCATGGCCGCCCCACCCAGATCCCCGACAGCCAGGCCGCGATCCGCGCTGGCATCGGCATGGTCTTCCAGCATTTCAAGCTGGTGCAGAATTTCACGGTGCTTGAGAACATCATCCTGGGCGTCGAGGAGGGCGCGCTGCTGCGCCCCTCGCTGTCCAAGGCGCGCGAGACCCTCAAGCATCTGGCCGAGGAATATGAGCTTGACGTCGATCCTGATGCGCGGATCGAGGAGCTCTCCGTCGGCCATCAGCAGCGCGTCGAGATCCTCAAGGCGCTGTATCGCCAGGCCGATATCTTGATTCTGGACGAGCCGACCGGGGTGCTGACCCCCGCCGAGGCCGACCACCTCTTTCGCATCCTCGACAATCTGCGCGCGCAGGGCAAGACGATCATCCTGATCACCCACAAGCTGCGCGAGATCATGGAGATCACCGACACGGTCAGCGTGATGCGCCGCGGCGAGATGACCGCGACGGTGAAGACCGCCGAAACCAGCCCCGAGCAACTGGCCGAGCTGATGGTGGGCCGCAAGGTCTTGCTGCATGTCCCCAAAGGCCCCGCCAACCCCGGCGCGACGGTACTTGAGGTCGAGAACCTCCGCGTGGTCGATGCGGACAAGGTCGAACGCATCAAGGGCATCGGCCTGACGATCCGAGCGGGTGAGATTCTCGGCATCGCGGGCGTCTCCGGAAACGGTCAGTCCGAGTTGTTGCAGGTGCTCGGCGGCTATTGCCGCGCCACCGGAAGCGTGAAGATCAACGGGCAGGAGATCGACCTGACCGGCAAGCACTCCGACGGCCAGTCACGCCGCGCACGCGGCATCGCCCATGTGCCCGAGGACCGCCACCACCACGGCCTCGTGCTGGATTTCGCTGCCTGGGAGAACATGATCTTCGGCTATCACAACGCTCCGGAATATCAGAAGAACGCGCTGATCATGGACAACGCGGGCATCGTGGAAAAGACCGAGGGCGCGATGGAGCATTTCGACGTGCGCCCGCCGATCCCGTCCCTGCCCGCCAAAAGCTTCTCGGGCGGGAACCAGCAAAAGATCGTGCTCGCGCGCGAGATCGAGCGTAATCCCGACCTGCTTCTGGTGGGACAGCCCACGCGCGGCGTCGATATCGGCGCGATCGAGTTCATCCACAAGCGCATCGTCGAGCTGCGCGACGCGGGCAAGGCGGTGCTTCTGGTCTCGGTCGAGTTGGACGAGATCATGTCGCTCTCGGACCGCATCGCGGTGATGTTCGACGGGCGCATCATGGGCGAGCGCCTGCCCGCCGAGACTAATGAGCGAGAACTGGGCCTGATGATGGCTGGCGTGACCGGCTCCGGGGAGGCCGCGTGATGGACAAACTTCCGCGTTGGGCCGATGTGGTTCTGGTGCCGCTGATCTCGCTGCTGATGGCGGCGGCGATTTCGGCGCTGGTCATTCTGGCCATCGGCGGCGACCCGGTCGAGGCCGTTAAGGTCATGGTGACGGGGGCGCTCGGCTCGGCCTATGGCTGGGGTTACACGCTCTACTATGCGACCTCGTTCATCTTCACGGGGCTTGCTGTTTCGGTCGCCTATCACGCCGGGCAGTTCAATATCGGCGGCGAGGGGCAGGCGCAGATCGGCGGGCTTGGCGTGGCGCTGGTGTGCCTCGCGCTGCCCTGGCCGCATTGGACCATCGCACTGCCCGCCGCGATGATCGGCGCAGGCCTTTTTGGCGCCGCCTGGGCCGCCATTCCGGCCTATCTTGCCGCCAAGCGCGGCAGCCACATCGTCATCACGACGATCATGTTCAACTACATCGCGGCCGCGCTGATCGTCTATCTGCTGGTCGAGGTGCTGCGCCCTGCAGGCCAGATGGACCCGGCCACCGCACGCTTCCCGGCAGGCGCCAAGCTGCCGACCTTTGGCGAGATCCCGGGCCTGAGCCTCTTCTTCTCGAAAAACGTGCCCGCCAACGTGACCTTCTTCGTGGCGCTGGCAGCATGTTGGGGTGTTTGGCTGCTGCTGTGGCGCACGCGCCTTGGCTACCAGATCCGCGCCTATGGCAAGTCAGAGCCCGCCGCGCTTTACGCGGGCATCTCGCCCACGCGGATGATCGTGGTCTCGATGCTGATCTCGGGCGGGCTTGCGGGCATGATGGCGATCAACAACGTCATGGGCGAGGCCGAGCGCCTGCTGCAAAACTCGGCCGAGGGTGCGGGTTTCATCGGCATCGCGGTCGCGCTGATGGGGCGCAACCACCCGATCGGCGTGTTCCTCGCGGCGCTTTTGTTCGGCTTCCTCTACCAAGGCGGCGCCGAGATGGGCCTCTGGACCACCATCCCGATCGAGCTGCGGCTGCTATTGCAGGGCCTTGTGATCCTGTTCACCGGCGCGCTCGACAACATGGTGCGGATGATGCTGGGCGTCTTTTTCCGCGCCAAGGCGAAGGAGGCTGCGTGATGGATTACGCAACGCTTCTACAGATTCTCGACTCGACCCTGCGTCTGGCGACGCCGCTTCTGCTGGCCTGTCTGGCTGGCTTGTTTTCAGAGCGGGCCGGGATTTTCGACATCGGCCTTGAAGGCAAGATGCTGATCGCCGGCATGGCCTCGGGCGCGGCGGCCGCACTGAGCGGGTCGGTCTGGATCGGCCTCATGGCGGGGATCGGCGCCTCGATGATGCTGGCGGCGATCCATGGCGTGGCCTCGATCACCTTCCGCGGCAACCAGCTGATCTCGGGTGTGGCGCTGAACTTCGTGGCCTCTGGCGCGACGGTGCTGATCGCGCAGTCGCTTTTCGGACAGGGCGGGCGTACGCCGCCGCTGTCGGGCGCGGCGCGCTTCAACCCGATCGAATTGCCCTTCGCCGAGGCGATCAAGGCAGTGCCCTTCGTCGGGCCATTCTATGCCGATGTGCTCTCCGGCCATTCGGCGCTGGTCTATGCGGCGCTACTGGCCGTGCCGATCACCTGGTGGGTGCTTTTCCGTACGCGCTTCGGCCTGCGTCTGCGCGCGGTGGGGGAAAACCCGGAATCCGTCGATACCGCGGGTGTCTCGGTCATCCGGTTGCGCTACACCGCCGTTGCGATCACGGGGCTGCTGTGCGGCCTTGCGGGCGCATATATGGCGACCGGCCTGCAAGCGGGCTTCGGACGCGAGATGACTGCAGGCCGGGGCTATATCGCGCTTGCCGCGCTGATCTTTGCCAAGTGGCGGCCGTGGTATGCGCTTTGGGCCACGCTGCTCTTTGGCTTCCTGCAGGCGCTTGCCCTGCGCCCCGACGTGATCGAGCGCAGCTTCGGCCTCGCCATCCCGGTCCCCGCGCTGGACGCGTTGCCCTATATCCTGACCGTCATCGTTCTGGCGGGCGTCGTCGGACGCGCCATCCCGCCCCGAGCAGGAGGACAACCCTATGTCAAAGAGCGCTGAGCTTGCGGCCATTGTACAGGCCCGCGCGGGGACAGAGGCACCTCGGTTCGGCCTGATCCTGGGGTCGGGCCTTGGCCATCTGGCTGAAGAGATCGAGGGCGTCGCGATCCCCTATGCCGATCTGCCGGGCTTTCCCCATGCCGGAGTGTCGGGACACAACCCCAAGCTGGTGATCGGCACGCTCGAAGGCGTGCGGGTCGCCGTTTTCGGCGGGCGGGTGCATTACTACGAACATGGCAACCCAGCCGAGATGCGCCTGCCACTTGAGCTTCTGAAAGAGCTTGGCTGCGAGAGCCTTTTGCTGACCAATGCAGCGGGCAGCCTGCGGCCGGATATCCCGATGGGCGATCTGATGCTGCTGAGCGACCATATCGCCTTTGCAGGCGCCAACCCCCTGATCGGCGAGCCGACCGATGCACGCTTCGTGCCGATGACCGACGCGCATGATACGGAAATACGCGCGGGCCTGCGTGCCGCAGCCGAGGCCGAGGGCGTGGCCCTGCCCGAAGGGGTCTATTGCTGGTTCTCCGGCCCCTCGTTCGAGACCCCGGCAGAGATCCGCGCTGCCCGGATACTGGGCGCCGATGCGGTCGGAATGTCGACGGTCCCCGAGATCATCCTGGCGCGTTTCCTGGGGCTGCGCGCGGCGGCGGTCTCGGTGATCACCAACATGGGTGCGGGGCTTTCTGCCGAGAATATCAGCCACGAGCACACCAAGGCGATGGCCCCCTTGGGCGCGGCGAAACTGGAGCGGGTCTTGCGACGATATCTGCGCAGCCTTTAGCGGATATCGCAGGGGCAAGTTGTTTGACACCGCCCACACTGCGGGGCAAGACTGAAATCCCAATCCTGTCGGACTGCCCATGCAGATTTACCTCCCCATCGCCGAGGTATCGGTCAATGCCTTTCTCCTTTTGGGATTGGGTGGAATGGTCGGGCTTCTGTCGGGGCTGTTCGGTGTGGGCGGCGGGTTCCTGATCACGCCACTTCTGTTTTTCATCGGTATTCCCCCCACCGTCGCGGTGGCCACCGGCGCCAATCAGGTCGTGGCGTCTTCGGTCTCGGGCGTGCTGGCGCAGTTCAAGCGCAAGGCGGTCGATGTGCCAATGGGCCTTGTGTTACTGGTCGGCGGCCTGATCGGCTCGGGTTTTGGTGTTTACGTCTTCAACCTGCTCTCCCGGCTTGGCCAGATCGACCTTGTGGTGCAACTGTCCTACGTCGTGTTTCTCGGCTCGATCGGCCTTCTGATGTTCCAGGAGTCGTTGCGCGCCATGCGCCGCGCCAGGAGTGGAGCGAAACGCGGCAAGCGCCATCAGCACACCTGGGTGCATAACCTGCCGCTGAAGTTCAAGTTCCGCTCCTCGGGGCTATATATCTCGGTCATTCCGCCGATGCTGGTTGGGGTGCTGGTCGGTATTCTCGCCGCGATCATGGGCGTGGGCGGCGGATTCATCATGGTCCCCGCTATGATCTACCTTCTGGGGATGCCCACGAAGGTCGTGATCGGCACCTCGCTGTTTCAAATCCTGTTCGTATCGGCCTTCACCACACTGATGCACGCCATCACGAACCAGTCGGTCGATGTGATGCTGGCGCTCTTGCTGATCCTTGGCGGGGTCGTCGGCGCGCAGTTCGGCTCGCGTCTCGGCGGGCGCCTCAAGGCCGAGCAGTTGCGCATCCTGCTGGCGCTTCTGGTCATCGCGGTGGCGGTCAAGCTGGGGCTGGATCTGCTGATCCGCCCGGCCGATCTGTTCACCCTTTCTATGGGGGGCAAGGCATGATCCGCTGGCTGCTTCTCATCCTTGCGCTTTGCACAGTCCCGGCCCGCGCCGAAGAGGTCGTGGCCGGCCTCAGCCAGGACAGCATCAGCATCACCACCTCATTCGACGGCTCCGAGATCCTGATCTATGGGGCGGTGAAACGCGCCGAGCCGGAACCCGAGGGCGCGCAGCTTGGCGTCATCGTGACGCTCGAAGGCCCGGTTGGCCCGGTGACGGTGCGCCGCAAATCGCGCGAGATGGGGATATGGGTGAACACCGAGTCGGTCGGGATCGGGGCAGCGCCCAGCTATTACGCCATCGCCACCTCGGGCCGCTTGGTCTGGATTCTCGACCCGATTGCCGACGTCACCCACCGCATTACCATCCCGCTTGCGGTGCGCGCCTTCTCGGGGCCGATCGAGGTTTCCGACGCCCGTCCCTTCACCGAGGCGCTCTTGCGCATCCGCGAGAAGGAAGGGCTTTACCGGCTGGATGAGGGCGCCGTGACGGTGGTCGAGAACACGCTTTTCCGTGCCGATTTCAAGCTGCCCGCGAACCTGATCGAGGGCGACTACAAGACCCGCATCTTCCTGACCCGCGGCGGGCAGATCGTCGACAGCCACCGCGCCGCGATCTATGTGCGCCGTGTCGGGCTGGAGCGTTGGCTCTACGTCCTCTCGCAGGAACACGCGGCGCTTTACGGGTTGCTGTCGCTCTCACTTGCCGTGCTGGCAGGTTGGGCCGCCTCCGAGATCTTCCGGATGATCCGCAACTAGCCCCGCCCGACGAAGGGCATTTCCGTCGCCATGACCGTCATATTCAGCACATTGGCCCCCGGCGGCAGGCTGGCCATGTGCAGCACCGCCTTAGCGACGTCGCGCGCGTCCATCATCGGCTCGCTGCGCACCGAACCGTCGGCCTGAAGCACCCCGGCCTCCATCCGCGCGGCAAGCTCGGTGCGCGCATTGCCCACGTCGATCTGCCCCGCCGCGATATCAAAGCCGCGCCCGTCCAGCGCAAGCTGCTTGGTCAGCCCGTTGATCGCGTGCTTGGTCACCGTATAGGCCAGCGAACGCGGACGCGGCACCTGCCCCGCAATCGAGCCATTGTTGATGATCCGCCCGCCCTGCGGGGACTGGGCGCGCATCTGTGCAAAGGCCGCCCGCGCGCAATAGATCATCCCGTTGAGGTTGACTGAAACCGCCCTGTCCCAATCCGCCAGATCCATCTCGTCGATCAGCGCGCCCTTGGGAAAGACGCCGGCATTGTTAAAGAGCACATCGATGCGTCCGAACCGCGCCACCGTCGCGGCAAAGGCTGCCTCGACGGCCACGGGATCGGCGACATCACAGACCAGCGCCAGCCCATCGCCAAGGGCAGCCACATCTTCGAGCGGCTCAATCCGCCGCGCAAGGCAGGCGACCTGCCAACCTTCGTGCAACGCGGCCTCGGCAACCGCGCGACCGATCCCGGCACTCGCCCCCGTCACGATCATCACCGGCATGCTCACACCTCCTCGCGTTCCAGCCGAAGGGGCGCGGGCCCCGAGGGCAGATCCTCGATCGACAGCGGCCCCGAGGGCCGCGCCAGCCGCGCACGCGTTACCCACAATAGCCGATGCTCGGCCCGCGTGATGGCGACATAGGCCAGACGCTTCCACAGCGGAATGCCCGCCTCGGTCCGACCGGCGCGGTAGGCCGCATAGATATCGGGGGCAAAGACCTGCACATCAGGCCACTGACTGCCCTGCGCCTTATGGATCGTCACCGCCGCCCCATGCAGGAACGCGGCCCCCATCCGCGCGGCATAGGGGATGAAGGGCTCCTCCTCGTCCGGCAGTTCGATCTTGATGATCGAAGCCGCCGAAAGGCGCGGGTCTTCGGCCCCCAACACGTGCAGACGCGAAAAGCCGGTCTTCTTGCCGGGGCCAAGGTAGATCACCTGTGCGCCCTTGATCAGGCCGCGCGCTTCAAGGTCAATGCGCTTCTTGCGATGCTTGAGCGGCAGCTCGATCCCGTCGCAGATCAGCGGCTCTCCGGGCAAAAGCGCATCCGCCGGGGCATTATGCGCGGCGCGGAACGCGTTGATCAGACGAATGCGCGTCGCGTTACGCCAGACCAAAACCGGGCTGCGCGCCATCAGATCACTCTCGACCCGCTCGGCCCAGACGACGCGCGGATCACGCGCGGCGGTCTGCGAGATCATCCGCTCGAAAGCCTCGAAGGTCAGGTTCTCGTCGGCCAAGGCATGGGCGAGATCAAGGATCGGGTTGTCTTCGGTCTGGCGGTGGATGCGGTGGAGCACATGCTTGCTCGGCTCGGGCAGCCGTTCGAAACACATATGGCCCGACTGGTTCACCGGCGCGAGCTGCGCCGGATCGCCAAACAAAACGAGTGTCGGGAAAATCTCGCGCAGATCGTCGAACTGACGCTCGTCCAGCATCGAAGCCTCATCGACGAAGCCAATATCGAGCCCCTCTTCGCGCCGCTTCCAGCCCTGGATGAAGTCAGACCCGCGCAACCCCGCCGCCGCCAGCGCGCCCGGCACAGACTTGTGCAGATCGTAGAAGGCCTTGGCCCGATCAAGCGCCTCATCCGTCAGCCCGTCGATGCGCAACAGATCAAGGTTCGGCCGCTCGCCCTGCCCTGCAAGCCATTCAGCGATGCGCTCATATTCGGGGTCATAGACCGGCGTATAGAGAATGCGGTGGATCGTCGTCGCCGGCACCCCGCGCGAGCGCAAAACCGAGGCCGCCTTGTTCGTCGGCGCCAAAATTGCCAGCGTCCGCCGTTCCTTCCGCCGCTTGCCCTCGAAATCGCCCGAGACGATCTCAACGCCCGCCTCGTCCAGCGCCTTGTAAAGCGCGGCAAGCAGCATCGTCTTTCCCGAGCCCGCCTTGCCGATCACCGACAACACCCGGTTGCCGCCACCATCCGGAGCAAGGCTCCCCTCGACAAGGTCAACGCCAGCCGCAGCAAGCGCCTCGGCCACGGCATCCCAGGCCTCAGCCTGATCGTCGGAAAAAGTGATCGCTGCGGTCGTCATGCGCGCGACCTTACAGGGCAGGCGCGCCCTCCGAAAGGCTCGAAATCGGCGGGTGCGGATGCCTTCGGCGAAGGTATTTTTGCCAAGAAGAAAGGCGGCGTTTCTTCTTGGTTCAAATACCTCGCGGGGGTCCGGGGGCGCGAAGCCCCCGGCCTGGGGTCAGGCCGCGACGGAGGCCGGGGTGGCCAGCGCGACGATATCCATCATGATGCGGTTTAGTTCGAAGTCCTTGGGCGTATAGACCCGCGCGACGCCGTAGGATTTCAGCTTGAGCGCGTCCTCGTCGGGGATGATCCCGCCGACAACCACCGGCACGTGGCTCAGGCCCGCGGTGCGCATGCGCTCCATCAGTTCCTCGATCAGCGGCAGGTGCGACCCCGACAGGATCGAGAGACCGACGACATGCGCATCATCCTCGAGCGCGCGCGCAACGATCTGCTCGGGCGTCATGCGGATACCTTCGTAGGTGATATCCATGCCGCAATCCCGGGCGCGGAAGGCGATCTGCTCGGCGCCGTTCGAATGCCCGTCGAGGCCCGGCTTGCCCACAAGGAACTTCAGGCGGCGGCCAAGCTGCGTCGAGACCGCATCCACCGCATCGCGGATGTCGTCCAGCCCCTCGGTCTTGTTCGAGGGCGAGCGCGACACACCGGTCGGGCCGCGGTATTCGCCGTGGACCGCGCGCATCACGCCGGCCCATTCGCCCGTGGTCACGCCCGCTTTTGCCGCGGCGATCGAGGCGGGCATGATGTTCTTGCCCGCTTTCGCATCAGCCGAGAGCTGCGCGATGGCCTTGGCGACGGCCTCGGCGTCTCGGCCATTGCGCCACTGCTGGAGGCGGGAAACCTGATCGGTCTCGACAGCCGGATCGACAACCATGATGCCGCCATCACCCGCGGTCAGCGGCGAGGGCTCGGCCTCGGTCCAGCGGTTCACGCCGACGACGATGGTTTCGTTCGCCTCGATGCGGTTGATCCGCTCGGCGTTCGATTCGACCAGACGGCCCTTCATGTAGTCGATGGCCGCAATCGCGCCGCCCATGGAATCGAGCGTCTCCAGCTCGGCGCGGGCGCCAGCCTTGAGATCCTCGACCTTGGCGGTCACGGCGGGGTTGCCATCGAACAGATCGCCATATTCCAGCAGGTCGGTCTCATAGGCCATGATCTGCTGCATACGCAGCGACCACTGCTGATCCCACGGGCGCGGCAGGCCAAGGGCCTCGTTCCAGGCGGGCAGTTGCACGGCGCGGGCGCGGGCGTTCTTGGAAAGCGTCACGGCAAGCATCTCGATCAGGATGCGATAGACGTTGTTTTCCGGCTGCTGCTCGGTCAGGCCGAGCGAGTTCACCTGCACGCCGTAGCGGAAGCGGCGGTATTTCTCTTCCTCGATGCCGTAACGCTCAAGGCAGATCTCGTCCCACAGCTCGGTGAAGGCGCGCATCTTGCACAGCTCGGTCACGAAGCGGATGCCCGCGTTCACGAAGAACGAGATGCGGCCGACCATCGCGGGGAAACCCTCGGCCGGGACTTTCTTCTTGAGGTCGTCGAGCACCGCGATGCCGGTCGCCAGCGCGAAGGCCAGTTCCTGCTCGGGCGTGGCACCGGCCTCTTGCAGGTGGTAGGAACACACGTTCATCGGGTTCCATTTCGGCAGCTGCTCGGCGGTATAGGCGGCCACGTCGGTGATCATGGCCAGCGAGGGCTTGGGCGGGCAGATGTAAGTGCCGCGCGAGAGGTACTCCTTGACCAGATCGTTCTGCACCGTGCCTTGCAGTCGCGAGACATCGGCGCCCTGCTCCTCGGCCACGGCGATATAGAGCGACAGCAGCCAGGGTGCGGTCGCGTTGATCGTCATCGACGTGTTCATCTGTTCCAGCGGAATCTGATCGAACAGCGCGCGCATATCGCCCAGATGGCAAACCGGAACGCCCACCTTGCCGACTTCGCCGCGCGAGAGAACATGGTCCGAATCGTAGCCCGTCTGCGTCGGCAGATCGAACGCAACCGAGAGGCCGGTCTGCCCCTTCGAGAGGTTCATGCGATAAAGCGCGTTCGACTTTTCCGCCGTCGAATGGCCTGCATAGGTACGGAACAGCCAGGGCTTGTCCTTGGCGGGTTTGGTCATCTCGGTCATGGCGGCCTCCGGGTCCACGGTCGATTCTGGTTCCCGCAACAAAATTGCGGGCAGGAACCTGATATGCGAAAGAATATGTCCCTGTCAATTCGCCGCGGCGCGGCACAAGCTGCGCCGCGGCGGCAAATCGCATATGCGCTTTATAACAAAGCAGGAATCCATCAAGCGCCACATATTCAAGGGACACAAAATTACAAAATCGTAACGTCAGGCATTGCATTGTTGCGCGCTCAAGATTATTCCGGTCAGCAATCCCCGCCCGATTCTGCGGCGCGGCGACCGAAACAGGAGATGCTCATGGCCCTCGACGTGAACACCGGTATCGCACCATACGACGCACCGGAAAAAGACCTTTACGAAATCGGCGAAATGCCGCCCCTCGGCTATGTGCCGAAGAACATGTACGCTTGGTCGATCCGTCGCGAGCGTCACGGCGAGCCGGACAAATCCTTCCAGGTGGAAGTCGTGCCGACCTGGGAAATCGACAGCCACGAGGTGCTCGTGCTCGTGATGGCCGCCGGTGTGAACTACAACGGCGTCTGGGCCGGCCTCGGGGTTCCGATTTCGCCCTTCGATGGCCACAAGCAGCCCTATCACATCGCGGGCTCCGATGCTTCGGGCATCGTGTGGAAAGTCGGCGACAAGGTGAAGAGCTGGAAAGTGGGCGACGAGGTCGTGATCCACTGTAACCAGGACGATGGCGACGACGAAGAATGCAACGGCGGCGATCCGATGTTCTCGCCCTCGCAGCGGATCTGGGGCTACGAGACCCATGACGGTTCCTTCGCGCAGTTCACCCGCGTGCAGGCCCAACAGTTGATGCGCCGTCCCAAGCACCTGACCTGGGAAGAAAGCGCCTGCTACACGCTGACGCTGGCCACTGCCTATCGCATGCTCTTCGGTCACGAGCCGCATGACCTCAAGCCGGGACAGAACGTTCTGGTCTGGGGCGCCTCGGGCGGCCTTGGCTCCTATGCGATCCAGCTCATCAACGCGGCGGGCGCCAATGCCATCGGCGTGATCTCGGAAGAGGACAAGCGCGAGTTCGTCATGGGGCTGGGCGCCAAGGGCGTGATCAACCGCAAAGACTTCAAATGCTGGGGCCAGCTGCCCAAGGTGAACTCGCCCGAGTATAACGACTGGCTGAAAGAAGCCCGCAAGTTCGGCAAGGCGATCTGGGATATCACCGGCAAGGGCGTGAACGTGGACATGGTCTTCGAACACCCCGGCGAGGCGACCTTCCCGGTGTCGGCTCTGGTGGTGAAGAAGGGTGGTATGGTCGTGATCTGCGCCGGTACCTCGGGCTTCAACTGCACCTTCGACGTGCGCTACATGTGGATGCACCAGAAGCGCCTGCAGGGTTCGCACTTCGCCCACCTCAAGCAGGCTGCATCGGCGAACCGCATGATGCTTGAGCGCCGCCTTGATCCTTGCATGTCGGAAGTTTTCCCCTGGGACGAGATCCCGCAAGCGCACATGAAGATGATGCGCAACGAGCACAAGCCGGGCAACATGGCTGTGCTGGTGCAGGTGCCGCGTACCGGTCTTCGGACCTTCGAAGATGCGCTGGAGGCTGGCCCCAAGGCGTGATTTTACGCCTGGTCTTCAGTGAGTACCCGCGCCCCTCAAGGGCGCGGGTTTTTCATTTGCGCGGGCACGACGGTGCTTTTCCGCTCTGATCCGAAGCGCCGAATCCGGGGCTGCCCCGCTTGGCGGCTCCAAACCTGCCGCAAAACGAAACGCCAAGACCGCGCTGAAAAGCGCGGCGAAAACTTCTAACGATGTCAGGAAGTTAAATGGCGGACCCGGAGCGATTCGAACGCCCGACCCCCAGATTCGTAGTCTGGTGCTCTATCCAGCTGAGCTACGGGTCCGCTGTGGAGGTGGGATTTAGCCCCCGACTCGGGGCTTTGCAAGGGCTAAATCGACGTTTCCCGAAACTTATTTCCCGCCCCTCGTCGCGTGGGCGCGACGGCCCCTTTCTGCGTTGAGAAAAATGCACTCAGGATGCCGCCCTGCTTGCTCGGGTTGTCACGACAGCGCCGGCGAGGACTTCCGAAACAGCAGAAAGCGCGCCCGGCCAGGAGCACACCAGACGGCACCAAGACCACCGGCCCCCAATCTCGGGCGTGTCACGGCGCCGGTTCTGGTGAGGGCCGGATTCGCTGCATCAAACCCGGCCAGTATCGGGGCGCATCGATGATCAGCGGCTTCGCCCGATCCTTCAGAGAAATTCGCGTGCCCCGGTCATGCATTTCGCTAGGACGTCCGACGTCCTGCGCGCGGGCCCTCGCCTCAGGCAGCGCGTTCAGGCAGATCGAACTCACGCGGAAGGTGCAGCTTGAACTCGGTCCCGTCGGCATCGGTGCGCACCAGTTCCAGCCAGCCGCCGTGGCCGCGCACCAGCTCAGCCGAGATCGCAAGACCAAGGCCCGTGCCACCCTTGCGCGTGCCGCCCGAGAAGGGCTGGAACAGGTGTTCGCGCGCGCGCTCGGGCAGGCCGGGGCCGGTGTCCTGCACGCGGATCCACCAGCCCTCGGGTTCCTCACCCGCGCCGATCTCGATCGTGCCGGGCTTGCCGGTGGCCTCGATCGCCTGACGGGCATTGCGCACAAGGTTCGAGATCACGCGATATAGCTGCTCGTGGTCGGCGCGGATCACGAGGTTGGGCGCAATATCGGTGACGAAGTCGATCTGCGCGGCATCCGCCGGGGGCTGTTCGCCCTCGACCACCTCGCCCACCAGCCCCGAGAGCATGAAGCGCGACAACGTTGGCGGCGGCTCTTCGGCGCGGCCGAAGGCCAGCGTTGTCTCGCACAGGTTCACCGCGCGGCCGATCGAGTTCATCAGCTTGGGCGCGGCACGCTGCACCCCCGGGTCGTCCGAATCCTCCATCCGGTCGGCGAAGAGCTGCGCCGTGGTCAGGATGTTGCGCAGATCGTGGCTGATCTTGGCGACCGCTTGCCCGAGCTGTGCCAAACGCTCCTTTTGCTTTAGCGCCGAGGTCAGCTGCCGCTGCATCGAGGCCAGCGCATCCTCGGCCACGCGCAGCTCGACGATCCGCGCCTCGGGGGCGATGATGCGGCGCGCGTCCTCCGGGGCCTCGGCATAGGCCGCCATATGCGCCACGACGCGCTTGATCGGCTCCACCATCAACTGGCGCACCAGCGCAAACAGCAAGATGGCCGTGACGACCGAGAGCGCCGCCGAGAGCGTCAGCAACCGCAGCCCATATTCGATCATCGCGATTCGCATCGGGCCGGTTTCCATCGTTACCTCGATGACCAGCCCGCCCTTCTGCACCGGATCGCCGATGACCCGGATCACATGGTTCGACGGATCGGCCAAAACCGCGAGCGCATCGCGCACCAGCTTCCAATAGGGCGTCTCGCGCAGGTCATAGCTCGCGGCCACCTGCTGCGGGATCGGTGAGGACAGCACCAGCTGGCGGATCGCATCACGCCGCAGCACGACGTTGAACACGCCCGCATTGGCCAGAAGCTCCTCCTCCAGGTCGGGCTCGATCATCTGATCGGTGGTCAGCAGCGCCAGCGAGGCGATCTGCGCGCGCTCAAGCCGGGTCTGAAGATAGTCCTCGCGAAAATTCGCAATGCCCGGCAAAAGGATCAGCACCTCGGCCAGCAGAACGAACATCGTCGTCAGAATCAGAAAGCGCCCCGAGAGGGTGTTGATCGCCATGTCCCGTCACATCGCGGGGGAATTCCCGCCAGTTCGCCGCATAGGCGGCATTTCCACGTAATACCAAATGCTTCGCGCAATAAATAGGGAGCCTGCCACTTGCGCGGAAGGCCGCCAAGACATCTTATCTTCGGACAGGGCCGTAAACTCCACCGCGGGGGCGAAAAATCCGCGTCTGATCCGTTGACTTGCTGCCGAACCCCCACTATAGCCCGGGCTTCGAATATGAGCGGCTGCCGAATCCGAAATTCGCGTAGCCCTACCGTAGACAGAACCCGGAGTAACCGCGATGAAACGCACTTATCAGCCGTCGAAGCTCGTCCGCGCCCGCCGCCACGGCTTCCGCGCCCGCATGGCGACCAAAGGGGGCCGCAAGGTTCTCAACGCGCGCCGCGCCAAAGGCCGTCACGTTCTGTCGGCGTAAGGCCGGGAACGGCACGTAAGCCATGACGCCGCCGGAGGCTCCCGTGACTGGCCCCAAGGGCCGGTGTGCGGGAAGCGCGCCGGCGGTTTCCGTTTGTCTGCCTGCCAGTGCGACACGGATCGAGATCCTGCGCCAGCGCGCGGATTTCCTGCGCGCGGCTTCGGCCCTGCGCCAAGGCACACCGGGCTTCCTGCTGCAGGCGCGCAAGCGCCGCGAGGATGAAGGCCCTGCCGATCTGATCCGCGTCGGCTTCACCTGTTCCAAGAAACTCGGCAATGCCGTTGCCCGCAACCGCGCCAAGCGCCGCCTGCGCGAGGTCGCGCGGCTGGTACTGCCCGAGGCTGGTCACGCAGGTTGGGACTACGTCTTGGTCGGCCGCCCCGAGGCCACCGCGACCCGCGACTTCGCGGCCCTGCTGGCCGATATGAAACGCGCGCTGAACGACATCCATTCCGGCCGCGCGCAACAGGCGCGCCCCCGCGGCGAACCGGCCAAGGGCAAGCGAAGGGGCAAGGGATGAGCCCGCTCGCCCATATCCTCGCGCTGCCCGTGCGCGCCTACCGGCTGCTGCTCAGCCCCTGGGTCGGCCATGGCTGCCGCTATCAGCCGACCTGCTCGGCCTATGCACTTGAGGCGCTGCAACGCCATGGCGCCTTCAAGGGCGGATACCTAGCGGCCAAGCGCGTCCTCAGCTGCCACCCGCTTGGCGGTCACGGCTATGACCCGGTGCCCGGCGCCGACCCCGAATTCGACGCCCACCGCGCGAAGGATAAGCACGATGCTTGACGATGATGACGCCCCGATCCACCCGCTTTTCGCAGGCGCGCCCTCGACGACCGAGTTCAAGAAGCTGCGCAAGCGCATCGTGCGCGAGACCCGCGATGCGATCGAAAAGTTCGGCATGATCGAGCGCGGCACGCGCTGGCTTGTCTGCCTGTCGGGCGGCAAGGACAGCTACACGCTGCTCGCCATCCTGCATGAGCTGAAATGGCGCGGGCTGCTGCCCGTCGATCTGCTGGCCTGCAACCTCGATCAGGGGCAGCCGGGCTTCCCCTCGACCGTGCTTCCCAAGTTCCTTGAGGACATGGGTGTGCCGCACCGGATCGAGTATCAGGACACCTACTCCGTCGTCGTGGACAAGATCCCTCAGGGGCGGACCTATTGCTCGCTCTGCTCGCGGCTGCGGCGCGGCAACCTCTATCGCATCGCGCGGGAGGAGGGTTGTTCCGCCGTGGTTCTCGGCCATCACCGCGATGACATCCTAGAGACCTTCTTCATGAACCTCTTTTACGGCGGGCGTCTGGCGACGATGCCGCCCAAGCTGGTGAACGAGGAAGGCGATCTGTTCGTCTATCGCCCGCTGGCCTTCGTGTCCGAGGCCGATTGCGAGAAATTCGCGCGCTCGATGCACTACCCGATCATCCCCTGCGATCTGTGCGGCAGTCAGGACGGTTTGCAGCGCCAGCAGGTCAAGCAGATCCTGGATGGCTGGGAGGCCCGCAGCCCCGGCCGCCGTCAGGTGATGTTCCGCGCCCTGATGAACGTGCGCCCCTCGCATCTGTGCGATCCGGGCGTGTTCGACTTTGCCGGACTGATGCGCTCGGTCGCGGAAAGCGACGATTTTACCCAAAACATACCGAATTTGCGCAACGCCGATTAACGCTTCGCTGACCAGATTACCCCTAGCCTTTGCGGTGCGACGGGTGGGGACCCTCGCGCTGCCAGATGGGGGTTATCATGGGACGTTCAGCATTACGGAGTATATTCGACAGGGTTAAGCCAATCGTTTTGCGCAGCGAGCTGGCGATCTTCTTGCCCGCGATCGCCCTTGCCGGGCTCTGGTTCGGGGGTGAGGCGCTGGCAGTGGTCGCCTCGATAGCCATCGCCGTGGCCTGGTCCACCCGCCCGCTTGGGGCGCCCACCCCGCGCGAGCAGCCCCGCGACGGTGTGACCGGCCTGCCGCTGCGCGCCGAGGCGGTCGAGATCATGGGCATGTTGCTTGACGACGCCGCGGCGACCGCGCGCAGCACCACCTGTTTCGTCCTCGGTCTCGACGATCCCGTTGCCCTTGCCCGCGAGATGCCCGAGACCGAGTTCGACCTGATCTTGCGCCGCACGGGCGAGCGGCTGCGCGGCGTCCTGCGTGACAGCGACCGGTTGGCCCGGCTTGAGGGCGCGCGCTTTGCCATCATGCTCAACCCCACGGCCTATCCCGATCTGGAGGCCATGATCCAGCTGGCGCAACGCCTTCAGGCGGCCTGCGAGCTGCCGCTGCCGATCTCGGGGCATACGGTCGCCGCCACCTGCCATGTCGGCTTTTGCCAGATGGGCCGCAGCCCGGCGCGCTCGGGCGAGGCGCTAATGAGCGCGGCCGAGACCGCCGCGATGCAGGCCAGCCGCAGCGGGCCAAGCGCCATCCGCGCCTATTCGAACGATCAGCACCGCGCGGTCGGGGCGCAGGTTTCGCCCAACCGGATCGCGCGCGAGGCCATCGAGAACGGGCAGGTCACCACGCTGTTCCAGCCGCAGCTCGACACCGATACCGGCGCGCTGTCCGGCGTCCAAGCCGTCGCGCGCTGGATCCGGAATCCGGTCGAGGGGGCACCCGAGGTTGAGGACGTGATGGGCACCATCGACTCGCCCCATCTGCGCGAGCGGCTTGCGGAAATCGTGCTCCATCAAAGCCTTACCGCCCTGCGCGAGTGGGAGCGGCGCGGGATCGCGACAGGCCCCGTCTCGCTGCCTTTCTGCGCCGGGCTGTTGGGAAACCCCAAGCTGCCGGAGCGCCTGAAATGGGAATTCGACCGCTTCGATGTCGCGCCCGCGCAGATCCGGCTGGTGCTGATGCAAGATGTCATGGCGCATCTGAACGACGAGGTGATCTGGCTCAACCTTGGCGCCGTGGCCGCCTTGGGCTGCGGCATCGAGCTTGCGGGGTTCGGCAACGGGCCGCTCTCAGTCAGCGCGATTCGGCGCACCGCAGCGCGCAGGTTGCGCATCCACCGCAGCCTTGTCAGCAAGCTCGACAGCCATGACGAACAGCGCCAGTCCGTCGCCGCGCTGATCGCGATGGCCGAGAAGCTTGGGCTTGAGACACTGGCGGACGGGGTCGGATCAACCGCGGAGCACACACTGCTGGCGCAACTTGGCTGTCGGCATGTGCAGGGCAAGGCCATCGCTCGGCCGATGGCGATGGGCGATCTGTGCGAGTGGGAGCATCGACACCGCGCCAAACTCGCCGCGACGCCAAGGCTGTTGCAGGGGGGCGGTGTCTGAGCAACGCTCCGCGGGCAAAGGCGGGAAAGCGCGCAAGCCCGACCGACGCACGGTATCCTGAGACCTAAAACGCCATTCTGGCCGCGCCAGGGGCTGTTTTACAGGAAAATCGCTTGACCTTTCCCTGCCCCTTCTGTTGAACCACCCCGAACCTGGAACGGCTGGTGGACTGCCCGACATGGATAATCAGAACAAGAACCTCATCCTTGCGACCGCGCTTTCGGCCGCTGTGCTGATCGGCTGGACATATCTGTTCCCGCCAGAGCAGCCCGCGCCCGCCGATCCAACGGCCGTGGCCGAGCAGACGGCTTCGCCCGCGACCCCGGCCATCCCGACCGCCGTCGAACAGGCCGCGCCGGGCGCGGTGATCGACGCCGCAGCCGCAGCGCAGGCCGCCCTCGCGCAGACCCCGCGCATCGAGATCGAAACCTCGGCGCTGACCGGCTCGATCTCGCTTCTTGGCGGCCGGATCGACGATCTGTCGCTCAAGAATTACAAGGAAACGCTCGACGCGGACTCGCCGCTGGTGCGGCTGCTCTCGCCCGTGGGCGACACCGCGCTGAACGCGCATCCTTATTACGCGGTCTATGGCTGGGCCCCGGCTGGCGGCCTCGACCCGGCGCTGGTCCCTGGCCCGCGCACCGTCTGGAGTGCTCCGGAGGGCGCAACCCTGACCCCCGCCAACCCGGTCGAAATCACCTGGGATAACGGCGCGGGCCTTGTGTTCCACCGCAAGATCGAGATCGACGAGAACTACCTGTTCACCATCACGCAGCGCGTCGAGAACAACACCGGCGCTACTGTCCGCCTTGCCCCTTACGGCATCATCGCCCGCCACGGCATCCCCGAAGGCAACCGCGTCTACGTGCTGCACGAAGGCGCGGTGCGTATGACCGACGGCAAGCTCGAAGAGATCAAGTACAAGGACATCACCAAGCTCGACCCGGTCGAGGGTGAAGGCCAGGCCGAGGTTCTGCCCGCGCTCGAAAGCGGCTGGATCGGCTTTACCGACAAGTACTGGATGACCACGCTGGCGCCGATGAGCGGCAATTTCAACTCGGTCGTGAAATACACCGCAGGGGCGGACCTGTACCAGGCCGAGGCCCGCCTGCCGGTCGTCGAGGTTGCCCCCGGCACTTCGGCAGATGTCGCCACCCACCTCTTCGCGGGCGCGAAAGAATGGGAAGCCATCCGCGATTACCAGGAAGAGGGCGGCATCCAGGGCTTCATCGACTCTATCGACTGGGGCTGGTTCTACTTCCTGACCAAGCCGATGTTCCGCCTGCTGCACTGGCTGAACAGCGCAATCGGCAACATGGGCTGGGCGATCATCGCTCTGACCGTCATCATCAAGGCGCTGGTCTTCCCGCTGGCCCGCAAGTCCTACATCTCGATGGCGAAGATGAAGGAACTGCAGCCCGAGATGGAGGCCCTCAAGGCCGCTGCGGGCGACGACCGGATGAAGATGCAGCAGGGCATGATGGAGCTCTACAAGAAGAACAAGGTCAACCCGGCTGCGGGCTGTCTGCCGATCCTGCTGCAGATCCCGATCTTCTTCTCGCTCTATAAGGTTATCTACGTCACGATCGAGCTTTACCACGCGCCCTGGCTTGGCTGGATCAAGGACCTCTCGGCCCCCGATCCGTCCTCGATCCTGAACCTGTTCGGCCTGCTGCCTTTCGCAACGCCCGAGCCCGGCTCGATGCTGTTCATGCTCAGCCTCGGCGTGCTGCCGATCCTGCTTGGCATCTCGATGTGGCTCCAGCAAAAGCTGAACCCGGCGCCCACCGACCCGAGCCAGGCAATGATCTTCGCCTGGATGCCCTGGGTCTTCATGTTCATGCTGGGCAGCTTCGCCTCGGGCCTCGTGCTCTACTGGATCGCGAACAACACGATCACGTTCATTCAGCAGTACACAATCATGTCGATGCACGGAAAACGCCCCGATCTCTTCGGCAATATCCGGTCGGGCTTTGCCAAGAAGCCCGCGGCGGACAAGCCAAAGAAATGACGGCAAGACTGGCACATATCTTCCGACATCCAATCAAGTCGGTCGGATATGAGGAAATCCGCAGCGCGCCCCTGACAAAGGGGCGCGTTCTGCCTTTCGACAGGGTCTGGGCTATCGCCCATGAGGGCGCGAAGTTCGACGCCCCCCTGTCAGAATGGGCGTCGAAAACGAACTTCGTGCGCGGTGTCGCGGCGCCGGGGTTGATGGCGGTTCAGGCCAAGACCCAAGACGATGGCACGATTGAGTTGACCCACCCAGATCTGTGGCACCTGCGGATCGCACCGGACCGGGCCGAAGATCAGGTCAAACTGATCGAGTGGCTGCGCCCGCTCTGGCCTGAAAACCGTCCAGCCCCGCGCTCGGTCGAAAGCGTGGCGGGCGCCGCCTTATCGGACATGCCCGATCCCTATGTGTCGATCCTGTCGCTCGGGTCACTCGCGGCGCTGTCGCGACGGGCGGGCACGCCGATGTCGCCCCATCGCTTCCGCGGCAACCTCTGGGTTGATGGCTGGAACGCCGGGGCCGAGCGTGACCTGATCGGCCGTCGCGTCAAGATCGGCGCGACCGAGCTTGAAATCGCCATGCCGATCACCCGCTGCCGCGCGACCTGCGCCAACCCCGAGACCGGCAGCGCGGATATCGATACGCTCGCACTGCTGGACGCGCAGTGGGGCGACCATGAATTCGGGCTCTATGCCACAGTGATCACGGGCGGCGAGATCGCGCGTGGCGACAGCGTCGAGGTACTCTGATGAAGATGCAATTCCAACTGGCCGAGACGCCCGAGCCGATGGCCGCCGAACGTGGGCGCCTTCTGTTCGCGGCCCCCGTCGAGTTTCTCAAGGGCGTCGTCGCGATGTCCGGCCTGCCCCCGGCGGACCGGGTCGAGGTGTGCTTTGCCGGGCGTTCGAACGTCGGCAAATCAAGCCTGATCAACGCGCTGACCAATCGCAAGAACCTCGCGCGCGCCTCGAACACCCCGGGCCGGACGCAGGAAATCAACTTCTTCACGACCCAGGACGGCCCCTATCTCGTGGACCTTCCGGGCTATGGCTTTGCCGAGGCCCCGGTGAACGTCGTGAAGAAGTGGCAGGAGCTGCTCAAATCCTATCTCTCGGGCCGCGTGAACCTGCGCCGCGCCTTCGTGCTGATCGATTCGCGCCACGGCGTGAAGAAGGTCGATGACGAGATCCTGACGCTGCTCGACCGCTCGGCCGTCACCTTCCAGGTGGTGATGACGAAGGTGGACAAGATCAGCAAGGCCGAGCGCGAGAAGGTTATCGAACAGGTCAAGGGCGCACTGGCCGCGCACCCGGCAGCCCATCCCGAAATCGTCGTCACTTCCTCGGAGAAGGGCGAAGGCGTCGACGTGCTGCGGGCAATCATCGCCAATCTCGAATAATCCGCGCAGGAAAACCCGCCTCGCCACACAATGCCTCGTGAGCGCCCCTCCGGCGCCTACGAGATCTTGCGCGATGCATGAATGTCGCAGTGAATCGCATTGAAACAATACGGTTTTCAGCCTCACAAAGCCGTGCTACGCTGCTCGAAAGCCCCAAATCAAAACAATCGGGGCACGAGGCAGTAAAAGGGCTGAGACCGTGACCACGCTTGCGCGATGGGTCCGTTATGGGCTGTTGTCATTCATACTTTTTCTGGTGCCGGCCGCCGTGCTGGCAGCGCCCTATGCTGCTTTCGTGATGGATGCCCGTTCGGGTGAAGTGCTTTACGCCAAGAACGCCGACACGCGGCTGCATCCCGCCTCGCTGACCAAAATGATGACGCTCTACATCGCCTTCCAGGCGGTCGAGCATGGCGAGATCAGTCTTGATTCGATGGTCACGATTTCGCGCAACGCCGCCAGCCAGCCACCGTCGCGGCTTGGCCTGAAGGCCGGGCAGCGCATCGCGCTGCGCTACCTGATCCGCGCGGCCGCGATCAAATCTGCAAACGATGCGGCCTCGGCCATCGGGGACGCGCTTGGCGGCGACGAGGCGGCCTTTGCCGCGCGTATGAACCGCACGGCCAAGGCGCTTGGCATGAGCAACACGACCTTCAAGAACGCCAACGGTCTGACCCGTTCCGGGCACCTCTCGACCGCGCGGGACATGAGCACGCTTGGTCGGCGGCTGTTCTACGATTATCCGCAGTATTACAACATCTTCTCGCGCCGGACGGCGGATGCCGGGATGGCCAAGGTTGCCAACACCAACCGCCGCTTTCTGGACGCCTATGATGGCGCGGACGGGATCAAGACGGGCTACACCGTCGCCGCCGGGTTTAACCTGACCGCGTCGGCGCAGCGCGGTGGCAAACGCATCATCGCGACCGTCTTCGGTGGCACCTCGACCGCGCAGCGCAACGCCAAGATGGCCGAACTGCTCGATATCGGCTTCGGTCGTGCGCCGAACCGCGTGCAAGAGGTGCGCCCCGAGCCGCTGCAATATTTGGCTCAGGCGCCCGCCGCGCAGGCCGCTGCGGCTCCGCAGCGTGTAGCCTCGGCCGCACCCGCCCAAAGCCCGCGCCCTATCGCCCGCCCGGGCGAGTCGACGCTTGACGGCAACGCGATTCTGGCCGCTCTGACCGAGGCTGTGCAACCCGCGCCGGTCGAAGCACCCGCCGTTGTCGCTGCCGTTGAGCCCACGCCCGCGCCAGTGCTCACAGTTACCGCCGCGCCTGAACCCGTGGCCGAAGTTCTGGTCCTTGCCGCCGCCGCAGAGGCTCCGCGCCCGGTCGCCGCACCGCGTGAGGCCTTCGCGCAGGCGACCGAACCGCAACCCGAAACGCTGGCCTTGGTGGCCGCCACCGAACCCGAGTTCGACGAAAGCCTCGCCGAAGGCGATGCTCCGCCCGATGAGCCCCTGTTCGCGCAAAGCACCGCCCCCCAGCCCGAGACGCTGGCGATGGCGGCCGCCCCCGCTGCACGCTCGAACACCGTGATTCTTGCGGCCCTTACACCGCCCGCCCCGGCCCCGCGCGCCGAGCAAAAGGTAGTGTCGCGCGCCTCATCCTCGGGCGGGCGCAACTGGGGGATCAGCCTGGGCAAGTTCTCGTCGCAATATGCGGCCGAGCGGCTGCTGCTGAAAACCGCGCTGATGGAAAGCGACACGCTCGGCACCGCGCTGCGCAAGGTCGCAACCCGCAAGACCGGCTATGAGGCGAACTTCGTCGGCATGACCAAGGGCGATGCGGAACTGGCCTGTGCACGCCTGATGGCCCGCTCGTCGGAATGCACGGTGATCGGGCCGTAACGCCCGCGATCAGCTTTTGGGGTGGTCGTCGAATTCGTCCGACAAGATACGCTCGCTGTCGCCCTTGGGGTCTTCGTACTGGCGCGCCTTGACCGACCAGAAGAAAGCCAGCAGCCCCAAGCCGCCGAGGATCAGGGAGATCGGGATCAGGAATGCGATAACGCCCATCGCGTCCTCACTTCAGCCGTAGCGAATTCAGCGAGACCGTAATCGAGGACGTGGACATTGCCAAGGCCGCGGCAAGCGGCGTGGCAAGGCCGATCAGCGCGATCGGAACCGCAACAATGTTGTACACGATCGAGATTGCGAAGTTTTCCTTGATCCTCCGCCGCGCCTGAACGGCCACGCGCAGCGCATCGGCGACGGGCGCAAGATCCTGCCCCAGAAGCACGATATCCGAAGCCGTCCGCGCCGCATCCAGCGCAGAAGCGGGCGAGATCGAGGCATGGGCGGCTGCCAGCGCGGCCGTATCGTTTAGCCCGTCCCCGACCATAAGCACGCGCGCGCCCTTGGCCGTCAGATCGTTAACAAGCGCCACCTTTTCCTGCGGCAGGGCTCCGGCATGCCAGTTCTCAATGCCTAGGCGCTCGGCCAGGGCGCTGACCGCGCCCTCGACATCGCCGGATACAAGGAAGACCCGTTTGCCCTGCGCACTCAACGCACGGACGGCCTCGGCAGCACCGGGGCGCAGCTGATCGGCGAACCGGATGGTCACCGGATGGGCCGTGCCGATCCGCAAATGCGTCGCCGTCGCGGCGCCCGCATCCGCGCCAAGCCAATCGGCCCGGCCAAGACGCACGACCTGCCCGTTCCAGCGCCCCTCGACGCCGTATCCCGGCACCTCGCGGATGTCTTCAAGCCGCGGGACCGCAAGCGCCTGTGCCTGCGCCGCATCATGGATCGCGCGGGCCAGCGGATGCGACGATCCGCTTGCAAGTGCCGCAGCCACGCCGAACTCCTCGGCGCTCAGCGCATCGAGATTCTCGGGGCGCGGGGTGCCCATGGTCAGCGTGCCGGTTTTATCGAAAACAACGGTATCGACCTCGGCCAGACGCTCCAGCGCCGTGCCGTCCTTGATCAAGAGGCCCTTGCGGAACAGCTTGCCCGAAGCTGCCGTGACCACGGCCGGCACCGCAAGGCCAAGCGCACAGGGGCAAGTGATGATGAGAACGGCGGCGGAAATGTTGATTGCGAAGCGCAGATCGCCCCCCGTCAGCCACATCCAGACCCCGAAAGCGGTGAAGCTGAGAATATGCACCAACGGCGAATAGGCCCGCGCCGCGCGCTCGGCCAGCGAGGTGTAGCGGGTCTTGGCGCTCTCGGCCATCGCCACCAAGTCGGCCATCCGGTGCAGCGCGCTGTCCTTGCCGGCGGCAATCACGCGCAGGGTTAGCGGGCCGGTCAGGTTGACCTCGCCTGCGTTCAGCTTGCTGCCCGGACCGGCATAGACCGGCAGGCTTTCCCCGGTCAGAAGTGAGCGGTCGGTCTCCGACGTGCCCTCGGTCACCTCGCCATCGGCGGGGATGCGGGCTCCGGGGCGCACGCGGATCAGATCTCCGGGCGCAAGTTCGTTCACCGGCACCACGACCTCGGCGCCATCGCGCAACACGGTGGCGCGCGGCACTTCCAGCGCGGCCAGTTCCTCGGCTGCCGAGCGGGCCACCGCGCGGGTGCGATAGTCAAGGTAGCGGCCCACGAGCAGGAAGAAGGTCAGCATGACCGCTGCGTCGAAATAGGCGTGGTGGCCGTGGTTCATCGTCTCGAAGACCGAGATCGAGGAGGCCAGAATGATCGCCAGCGAGATCGGCACATCCATCCCCAGCCGTCCGGCCTTCAGCGAGTTCCAGGCCGAGGCGAAGAAGGGCTGCCCGGCAAAAGCCACCGTCGGCAGCGCAATCGCGGCCGAGATCCAGTGGAACAGGTCGCGCGTCGCGGCCTCGGCCCCTGACCAGACCGAGATCGACAGCAGCATGATGTTCATCATGGCAAAGCCCGACACGCCGATCCGCATCAGCAGATCGCGCCCGCGCCGGTCGGTCTCGGTCGCCGAGAGCAGGCCGGGATCAAGCTCATGCGCCTCGTAGCCGATTCCGTCGAGCGTCTTGATCAGGTCATCCGCGCCGACCGTACCCTCGGCATCGACGGAAACGCGCTTGAGCGTGAGGTTGACGCGGGCCGAGCGCACGCCCGGGTGGCGGTGCAGGGCGCGCTCGACATCGCTGATGCAGACCGCGCAATGCGCCGTGGGCAGCGACAAGATCAGGCGTGCGCCCTTGATGTCGCCGGATCTCGCGAGATCTTCGGCCGAAGGCGCCGCAAGGCAGGCCGGGCAGGCCGAGGCCGAAACATGCTCGTCGGTGAACTCCGAGGGCGCTTCGGTCAGTCGTCCAGCGGCGGGCGCGACGCTCATGGATCAGCCTCTTACGAAAAGGTCGATGCGCTGACGGAATGGCGTGCCATCAGACGCAACTGCATCAAGATGCAAAAGCCAGGCGCCGGGTTCGAGCGTGAGCGGGGCGACGAAGATGCCGCCCGCATAGGTGAAGGCCGGCTCGATGTCGGCGCGCACATGGGTGGTGCGCCCGACAAGCGCCTTGAGTTCGGAGACGCGGGCCGGAAGGCCGGCCCGGTCGCGGATTACCAGCGAAAGCGTGCCGTTCTCATAGGTGGGCTCGACGCTCCAGCCGAGCTCCTCCTGCGCCGCGCGCTCCTTGTCGAAGGATTGCGAGGCGACGTAGGAGTTCGACACCTCGAGCCCCGGGAAGGTCGCGATCGCCTTCCACGCCATCACGAGGTTGACCGCGATGATGACGCCGAAGGCCGCGACGGCAATCGCCAGAACTTTCTTTCCGGTGATCTCTTTCGCCATGAGAAACTGCTCCCGAGTGATCCGTTAGTCGCGCTTGCCGGTACCGTTGAAGACGGTATCCACCGCCGCACGCGCCGGTGCGCCGACCTCTTCCACCCATACACGCAATTCGGTGCGGTCCGCCAGAGCGGGGGCCGATCCGGCCGGCGCCTCGATATAGACACGTTGGGTCAGCGTCTCGTCGGCGGGGGCCGAGATCTCGTTACCTTCGGCGCCTTCGAGCAGCAGGTTCAGATCGGTGCGCGGCGCGCCGTTCTCACCCGTGACGGTGATGCGGAAGGTCGTCTCATCCCCGGCCTTGTTGCGCAGGCGCATCGTGTAGATGTTGCGCACCGAGCCGTCACCTTGGATCACGTAGAGCGGGTCGCGGTTCGGGGTCAGGTTGAAATCGATCGGAGAGCGCATGAACAGTGCCACGACCAGCGCAACGCCGATACCGGCCCAGAGGGTGAAGTAGAGCAGCGTGCGCGGACGGAAGATGTGCTTCCAGACGTTCTTGGGATGGCCGCCGGCGCGCTCCATCGACTCGTCCTTGAGTGCCATATAGCCGATCAGGCCACGCGGTTTGCCGATCTTGTCCATCATCTCGTTGCAGGCGTCGATGCACAGGCCGCAGGTGATGCATTCCAGCTGCTGGCCATTGCGGATATCGATCCCCATCGGGCAGACCGCAAAGCAGGCGTTACAGTCGATGCAGTCGCCCTGCCCTTCGGGCGTGACGCCCTTGTGCAGCTTGCCGCGCGGCTCTCCGCGCCATTCGCGGTAAGCAATGACGAGCGTGTCCTCATCCATCATCGCGGCCTGAATACGCGGCCAAGGGCAGGCGTAGATACAGATCTGCTCGCGCGCGAAGCCGCCAAAGGCAAAGGTCGTCGCGGTCATCACGGCAATGGTGGTATAGGCGACCGGATGGGCCGCGCCGATAACGAGGTTCTTCAGCAGCTCGGGCGCATCGGTGAAGTAGAACACCCAGGCGCCGCCCGTCGCGATCGAGATCAGCAGCCACAGAATCCATTTCGTGATCCGCTTGCGGACTTTCTCGGCATTCCATTTCTGACGCAGCAGACGGATGCGGGCGTTACGGTCGCCCTCGACCCAGCGTTCGACCAGAATGAAAAGGTCGGTCCAGACGGTCTGCGGGCAGGCATAACCGCACCAGACGCGACCGGCGGCCGAGGTGAAGAGAAACAGCCCCAGGCCCGCCATGATCAGGAGGCCCGCGACGAAGTAGAACTCGTGCGGCCAGATTTCGACCATGAAGAAGAAGAAGCGCCGGTTCGCAAGGTCAACCAGCACCGCCTGATCGGGCAGCGCCGGGCCACGATCCCAGCGAATCCAGGGGGTGATGTAGTAGATGCCCAGCATCACCGCCATCAGCACCCATTTCAGGGAGCGGAAACTACCGTTGACACGCTTGGGGAAGACGGGTTCGCGTGCGGCGTAAAGGGGGGGCGGATCGGCTTGATCGGTCGAGCTCACGACTCTCTCCGTTTGCTGAGGCAATCTATGTTCGGGTCCCTTCTGCTATGCAGCAGAAAAAAAGACTTTGACATGCGTCAAAAAGGCAAGTCTGCGATACAGCAATTAGCCATGTGCAGGTAATCAGGCCGAATAAGGCTTTGACAGATTACACCATGCCGCTAAATGTGTATCCCAAATACGAAATTGGGCGGGACCTAAGCCCCGCCCGATAAGGACACCGGCGCCCCCAGGAAACGCGCGAACAGGACGGGGCGCCGGTGCTACCCAAGGGGCCGAAGCCCCCCGGATTGTTATTCGCCACCGCCGAGGCCGTGGACATAGGCCGCAACAGCGCGAATCTCGGCCTCCGACAGACGCTGCTCACCGCCTTCAGGCGCAAAGCTCCACGACGGCATGACGCCGAAGCGGGCATTGGCGACCGTGTAGGTCAGCGCGTCGACATCACCACCGTAGAGCCAGATGGCGTCGGTCAGGTTCGGCGCACCTTGTGCGCGGTCACCGGTGCCGTCTTCCATGTGGCACGAAGCACAGTTGTCGGCGAAGACAACAGCACCTTCAGCCTCCAGGGCAGCATCATACTCCTGCCCCGAGATCTTGCGGACGTGCTGTACGACCTGCGCGATCTGGGTGTCGTCGAGCAGCTCATCGCGACCGAAGGCGGGCATCTGCGAATAGCGCGCATCGTCGTCTTCGTCGTTACGAATGCCGTGGGCAACCGTGAGGTAGATGTCCTCGATCGAGCCGCCCCAGAGCCAGTCCGAATCCAGCAGGTTCGGATAGCCCAGACGGTCGTTCCCGCCCGCGCCCGCACCGTGGCACTGTGCGCACCAGGTTCTGTAGACGGCCGCACCCGCGTTCTGGGTGAAGGAAGCCAGTTCCGGGTCGTTCGCGATCTGGGTCAGGTCGGTCGCAACCAGCTTTTCCTCGATCGGCTTGTTGGCCGCCGCGTAGCGGTCGATCTCGGCCTGAACGTTCGCGCGGGTCGACGAGCCAAGAAGGCCCGGCGTTGCGCCGTTCAGAAGCGGCCACGCCGGCATGGCGATGGAGTAGCCGATGCCCCAGATGATGGTGGCATAGAAGCTCCACAGCCACCAGCGCGGCAGGGGGTTGTTATACTCTTCAATACCGTCCCACGAGTGACCCGTGGTGTCCGGCTGATGGTGTTTGGTGGGTTTTTTGCTCATTTCGTCCACGCCTCCTTACAACGTGGCGCCGTCGTCATGACAGCGGCCGCCTTGGCAGCCACCGCCCTGACAGGCGGGTTTGTCATCGTGCCGGAAGGGGATGTTCGCAGTATCCTCATGCGTTTTGCGCGAACCGGGACGAAACGCCCAGAACACGATCCCGATGAACATCGCAAACAGCGCAAGCATGGCCCAGCTATCGGCGAATTCCCTGAGAATATGATAGTCCATCCCCTACCTCCTTAGCGACTTGCCACGGGTTCGAAGGTCGAGAAGTCGACCATCGTGCCGAGTACCTGAAGATAGGCAACCAGAGCATCCATTTCGGAGATGCCCGGCTGACCGTCGAAGTTGCGCACGTTGACCGCCGGGGACCCGAAGGCCTCCGAATAGCGCGCGTTCAGCCCATCGAAATCGCCGTCGGGATCGACCTGAGCGGCAAAGTCCGCCTTGGCGTTCTCGATCATTTCGGAGCTGTAGGGCACGCCCACGAGCGCATCGGTGGCCAGACGGTCACCGATATGGTCTGCGTCCACCATCGTGTTCAGCAGGAACCCGTATTTCGGCATCACCGATTCCGGCACGACCGCTTGCGGGTTCACCAGGTGATCCACGTGCCACGCATCCGAGTAGCGGTTGCCGACGCGGGCGAGGTCAGGCCCCGTCCGCTTCGAACCCCACTGGAACGGGTGGTCGTACATCGACTCGGCTGCGAGCGAATAGTGACCATAGCGCTCCACCTCGTCGCGCATCGGGCGGATCATCTGCGAGTGGCAAACGTAGCAGCCCTCGCGGATGTAGATATCGCGCCCGGTCAGCTCCAGCGGCGTGTAGGGACGCACACCTTCTACCTTCTCGATCGTGTTCTCGAGGTAGAAGAGGGGTGCGATCTCCACGATGCCGCCGACGGTGACGACGAGGAAGGAGAAGACCAGCAGAAGCGTGGCGTTCTTTTCAATGACGCCGTGTTTATCTAGAAGTGCCATCTGCCGCTCTCCTTATTCAGCCGGAACAGCAGCCACCGAGGCAGCCGCGACACGCGGTTGCTTGGCGACGGTTGCCCAGAGGTTGTAGGCCATGATCATCGAGCCGACGAGGTAGAGCACACCGCCGAGGGCGCGCACGACATACATCGGGTGCTTGGCGGCCACGGTGTCGGCAAAGGCGTTCACGAGGAAGCCCTGGCTGTCCACTTCGCGCCACATCAGGCCTTCCATGATACCGGTCACCCACATTGCGGAAGCGTAGAGGACGATACCGATGGTAGCGAGCCAGAAGTGCCAGCTGACCAGCGTGTTCGAGTAGAGACGCTCACGTGCCCACAGACGCGGCACCAGGAAGTAGAGCGCGCCGAAGGTGATCATGCCGTTCCAGCCCAGAGCGCCGGAGTGGACGTGACCGATGGTCCAGTCGGTGTAGTGCGACAGCGAGTTCACGGCCTTGATCGACATCATCGGACCTTCGAAGGTCGACATGCCGTAGAAGCCGATCGACACCACCATCATACGGATGACCGGGTCGGTACGCAGCTTGTCCCATGCGCCCGAGAGCGTCATCAGACCGTTGATCATGCCACCCCAGGACGGCATCCACAGGATGACCGACATCACCATGCCGAGGGTCGAGGCCCAGTCCGGCAGAGCGGTATAGTGCAGGTGGTGCGGGCCAGCCCAGATGTACAGGAAGATCAGCGCCCAGAAGTGCACGATCGACAGCTTGTACGAGTAGACCGGACGTTCAGCCTGCTTCGGCACGAAGTAGTACATCATGCCCAGGAAGCCCGAGGTCAGGAAGAAGCCCACTGCGTTGTGGCCATACCACCACTGGGTCATCGCATCCTGCACGCCGGCGAACACCTGCACCGACTTCGAACCGAAGATCGAGACCGGGATGGCGAGGTTGTTGACGATATGCAGCATCGCGATGGTCACGATGAACGACAGGTAGAACCAGTTCGCCACATAGATGTGGGGTTCCTTGCGCTTGATGATCGTGCCGAGGAAGGCGACCAGGTAGAACACCCAGACGATCGTCAGCCACAGGTCGACGTACCATTCCGGCTCGGCATATTCCTTCGACTGGGTGGCGCCCAGGATATAGCCGGTCGCGGCAAGCACGATCACCAGCTGATAGCCCCAGAACACGAACCAGCCAAGGCCGCCGCCGAAGAGGCGCGCTGCCGAGGTGCGCTGAACGACATAGAACGACGAGGCGATCAATGCGTTACCGCCAAAGGCGAAAATAACTGCCGAAGTATGCAGCGGGCGCAGCTTGCCGAAGTTCAGGTAACCCTGGGCCCACTCAAAGTTGAGCACCGGGTAGGCAAGTTGAAACGCTATGATAACCGCGACCAGGAAGCCCACGACCCCCCAGAACGTGGTGGCAATGACACCCGCGCGAACGACATCGTCAAAGTATTCGTTTTGCGGGGCCGGAGCCGACCCCATGGTGCGAAGCACCCAGATAAACGCGATCGCCGCGGCCAGCATGACCTCAATCGCGTTCACCATATAGGCAAGATCGCGCGCGTAGTTGGCCGCGATGGCGGCAAGTACCGCCACGAGGCCAAGCGCGATCAGCTTGAAATAATCCCACATGTTGTGCGTCCCTTCGTCTTGTCTGTTTCCCTGCCCCGGCCCGAGTCGGTCTTCGGACAGAGAATTCATGACTGTAGCCCTTGTGGTCTCAGGGTATGCCCGATGCATTGATCTGCATCAAATCCCTCGGAGCGGGGTGTGTTGTTTCGCCGCAGGTGCGAGAAACCGCGCCGCAACTGCATTGAACGCCCCCGTCCCGGCCCCAATATGCCCTAGCCGCGATCAGATCGCTCGCAAAAGTTGCATGGCAGATGTGAAATTTTTCCTGCCCGCTCGGGGGGATGACTTGATCCGGGTCAAAGTCCTTGCGGCTTTTGCAGCCTAGCGTTCATCAGGGAGATACGCGCGGAGGATACCATGTCGTACAAATCCATTCTGACCATCGTCACCGATCCCGCAGCAGCAGGATCGCAGCTTGAGACCGCAATCGCGGTCGCCCGGCGGCAGGACGCGCATCTCGATGTGCTCTGCCTTGGCGTCGATCGGACGCAGACGGGCTATTACTACGCTGGCGCCACCGCCTTCGTGCAGCAAGAGGTGCTCGACCGCGCCCAGCAAGATGCGCGCGAGGTCGAGGCCGCCGTCAAGGCGCGCCTCGGAGCCGAGGATATCCGCTGGGGCTCGGACACGCTTGTCGTGCAGATCGGCGCCATCGCCACGGTCGTCGGGCTGCGCGCCCGCTTTGCCGATCTCGTGGTCATGGGGCGGCCCTATGGCAAGGGTCGCGGGCAAGAACTTGAGGCCGTTGTCGAGGCAGCCCTGTTCGAGGGGCAGGTTCCGGTGCTCATCGTACCCGACGGCTACAGTGGCGCGGCAGTCGCGGCGCGCGTGGTCGTCGCCTGGAACCAGTCGAACGAAGCCATGAGCGCTGTGCGCAAGTCTCTGCCGGCGCTGAAGGCGGCGCAACAGGTGGATATAACCGTGATCGACCCGCCGACCCATGGCCCGGAACGCTCGGACCCCGGCGGTCAGCTCAGCCAGATGCTCGCGCGCCACGGCGTTCATGCCGAGGTCTCGGTGCTGGCCAAGACCATGCCGCGCGTCTCGGATGTACTCAACCGTCACGTGCGCGACACCAATGCCGATATGATCGTCATGGGTGCCTATGGCCACTCGCGCTTCCGCGAAGCGATCTTGGGCGGCGCGACGCGCAACATGCTGGAACTGGCCGAAGTGCCGGTTCTGATGGCGCATTGAAACGACCGGAAGACCACTCACAAACCAAAGCGGCGCCCCTCGGGGCGCCGTTTGCCGTTTTCAGTCGCTGTGGTCAGACCAGGAAGCCGCCGTCGTTGTCGTCACCCGCCTCTAGCAGCAGGCGGTCCATATCCGGCACGGTCACGTGGCGCTTGCCCTCCAACTCGATCACCCCGTCGCGCTTGAGCGCGGACATCTGCCGCGAGACCGTCTCGAGCGTCAGGCCCAGGTAATCCGCCATCGCCTCGCGCGTCAGCGGAAGGTCGAAGGTCATCCGACCCTGCGGATGGCGCAACTTGATCGAGGCATCGCGGCGCGCCACGATCGACAAGAGCGAGGCGATCTTTTCCCGCGCCGTCTTGCGCCCCAGAAGCAGCATCCATTCCCGCGCTGCATCGAGTTCGTCGAGCGTCATCTGCAGCAGCCGCTGCGCAATATGCGGGGTGCGCTCCATCATCTCTTCGAACGGCTTGCGGCGGAAGCAGCACATCAGGATGTCGGTGGTCGCCGTCACATTATAGGCCGCAAACTCGCGCCCCGGACGGCCCACGAAATCTGATGGCAACAAAAGGCCCACCATCTGCGTGCGCCCGTCTTCAAGCGTTTGGGTCAGCGTCGCGATGCCGGTGACCACCGAGGCCACGAAATCCATCTTGTCGCCCGCCCAGATAACGGTCTGACCAGCCTCAAAACTACGGTAATATTTGATCGATTCGAGTTCTTCGAGTTCGTCTGTTTCGCACCTTGCACAAACAGCGCGGTGGCGAATAGGACAGTCTCCGCAGGCAAGGGAGACCGGATACACGTCGTCGTGTGCCATCTGTGTCACTTGATTTGGGTCAATTTCTGTTGCGCGTCTTGTCGGTAACGATACGCGCATGGAACAGGAATCGCAACTCACCCGGCTCGGGCTATTCGACGCACGGGTGCCCCGTTATACAAGCTATCCGACCGCGCCCCACTTCTCGACCGACGTGGGGCCGTCGCACTTCGAGGAATGGATCGAGGCCATACCGGCCGGCGCCTCCATCTCGCTTTACATGCACGTCCCCTTCTGCCGCAGGTTGTGCTGGTTTTGTGCCTGCCGCACGCAGGGCACGCAAAGCGACGATCCGGTGCGGATCTATTCGGAAACCCTGCTGGCCGAGCTGAAAATGCTCAAGAGCCGCCTTGCACCCGGCGTGACGCTCTCGCGCCTGCATTGGGGTGGCGGCACGCCCACGCTGATGCCCGCCGACATGATGCGCCGCGTCGCGGCCGCCGTGTTCGAAGCGGTGCCGATGGGCGAAGGTGCCGAATTCTCGGTCGAGATCGATCCGAACGAGATCGACGATTCGCGTATGGATGCGCTGGCCGAAAGCGGGCTGAACCGCGCCTCGATCGGGGTACAGGACTTCGACGAGCAGATCCAGCAGGTGATCGGCCGCGACCAGAGCTATGAAATCACCCGCCGCGCGGTCGAGATGATCCGCGAGCGCGGCGTGCAAAGCCTCAACGCCGACATTCTCTATGGCCTGCCGCACCAGACCCCGGCGAAAATCTCGGATTCAGTGCAGAAGCTGCTCTCGCTCGGCCCCGACCGGGTGGCGCTTTACGGTTATGCCCATGTGCCATGGATGGCGCGGCGGCAGAACATGATCCCGTCAGACCACCTGCCGACCCCGCAAGAACGCCTCACGCTGTTCGAGACCGCGCGGCGTCTGTTCGTGGCGGATGGGTATGACGAGATCGGCATCGACCACTTCGCCCTGCCGACCGACGGGCTGTCGAAGGCGCTGAAATCGGGCAAGCTGCGCCGCAACTTCCAGGGCTACACCGACGATCTGGCAGAAGCGCTGGTGGGTATGGGCGCAAGCTCGATCTCGCGCTTCCCGCAGGGTTTCGCACAGAACGCCTCGGCGACGGGCGCGCATACCGGCGCGATCCGCGATGGTCGCTTCTCGACCTCGCGCGGGCATGTCTTCACCGAAGACGACAAGATGCGCTCGCGCCTGATCGAGGCCCTGATGTGCGACTTCAAGGTCTCGGCGCAGGAACTGGTGCGCGATGATCGCGCCGATCCGGTGAAACTGGCCGAGATGTTCGCCAGCTGCGCCTCCAAGTTTGAGGACATGGTGCAGGTAACCACCGAGGGTCTGGAGATCCCGGAAAAGGGCCGACCGCTGACCCGCATGATCGCCCGGCATTTCGATGCCTATGACCTGTCCAAGGCCGGTCACAGCTCGGCGATCTGATCTATTCGAAAGGCTGACCTGCCCCGCCTCACGGCGGGGCTTTTTTCTTGCTCAGACGCGCTCGCCCAATGCGGCGGTGATCAGCTCGCGCGTGTAGTCGGTTTGCGGGCGCGCGAAGATTTCGGCGGCGGGGCCGGCCTCGACCACATCGCCGCGCTTCATCACCATGACCTTGTGGGCCAGCGCGCGCACCACGCGCAGATCGTGGCTGATGAACAGATAGCCAAGCCCGTGGCGGCGTTGCAGATCGCGCAACAGGTCAACGATCTGCACCTGCACCGTCATATCGAGCGCCGAAGTTGGTTCATCCAGCACTACCAGACGCGGGCGCAGGATCATCGCGCGGGCAATGGCGATCCGCTGGCGCTGACCGCCCGAGAACTCATGCGGGTAGCGCGTCATCGAACCGGGGTCGAGCCCGACCTCGGTCATGATTTCGGCCACCATGTCGCGCCGGTTGCGACCCGGATCGACGCCATGCACCGTCAGCCCCTCGCCGATGATCTGCTCGACCGTCATGCGCGGGCTCAGGCTGCCGAACGGATCCTGGAAAACGATCTGCATGTCGCGCCGCAGCCGGCGCAGCTGCCGCGCCTGCCAGTCGGCAATGTTCTGCCCGGAATAGACGATCGGCCCTTCACTGGCGATCAGCCGCATGATGGCCAGCGCCAGCGTCGTCTTGCCCGAGCCGGATTCGCCCACGATCCCCAGTGTCTCGCCCGCGCGCACGCTCAGCGATGCGTCATTGACGGCCTTCACATGGCCGATGGTGCGGCGCAAAAGCCCGCGCTGGATCGGGAACCAGACCTTGAGATGCTCGGTCCGCACCAATTCCTCGGCACCTTCCGGCACCGGGTCGGCCAGCCCTTTCGGCTCGGCCGCCATCAGCTTGCGGGTATAGGGGTGCTGCGGGTTGGCGAAGATCTCTTCGGTCGGCCCCTGCTCGACAATCTCGCCCATCTGCATGACGCAGACCTTGTCGGCGATCCGACGCACGACATTCAGATCATGGCTGATGAACAGAAGGCTCATGCCCTCGGCGCGTTTCAACTCGGCCAGCAACTCAAGGATCTGCGCCTGAATAGTCACGTCGAGCGCGGTCGTGGGTTCGTCCGCGATCAGCAACTCGGGGCCGTTCGCCAGCGCCATGGCAATCATCACGCGCTGGCGCTGGCCGCCCGAGAGCTGGTGCGGGTAATCCTGCAAGCGGCTTTCCGGGTTCTGGATCCCGACCTTCTCCAGCAACTCAATGATCCGCGGGCGCGCGGCGTCGCCGGTGATGCCCTGATGCAGCGCCAGGCTCTCGCCGATCTGCTTTTCCAGCGTGTGCAGCGGGTTGAGCGAGGTCATCGGCTCCTGGAAGATGAAGCTGATGTCATTTCCGCGCACTTCAAGCAGCTTGGCCTCGGGCGCGCCGATCATCTCGGCGCCCTCATACTGCACAGACCCCGACAGCTCGGCGTTCGAGCCAAGCAGTGCGACCGTGGACAGCGCCGTGAC
This sequence comes from Sedimentimonas flavescens, assembly GCF_019264375.1. Lineage (GTDB taxonomy): Bacteria > Pseudomonadota > Alphaproteobacteria > Rhodobacterales > Rhodobacteraceae > Rhodobacter > Rhodobacter flavescens. The sequence goes on from NZ_JAHVAI010000001.1 coordinate 461,080, forward strand.
CGACTTGCCCGAACCGGATTCCCCCACCAGCGCAACGGTTTCGCCCTTTTCGACCGTGAAGGACACACCCTTGACCGCCGGGATGATCTTGCCGTCCTGACGGAACGAGACGCGCAGGTTATCGACCTTGAGAACGGTGCTCATTTGAAGACCTTTCTCGGATCGAAGGCATCGCGCACGCCTTCAAAGATAAAGACGAGCAGAGAAAGCATCATCGCGAAGGTGAAGAAGGCCGAAAACGCCAGCCAGGGCGCCTGAAGGTGCTGCTTGCCCTGCAACGCCAGTTCCCCCAGCGAGGGCGCGGAACTGGGCAGGCCATAGCCGAGGTAATCGAGCGAGGCGAGCATCGAGATCGTGCCGGTGATGACGAAGGGCAGCATGGTCAGCGTGGCGACCATCGCGTTGGGCAGGATGTGGCGGAACATGATCACCCGGTCCGACACGCCAAGCGCCCGCGCGGCACGGACATACTCGAAGTTGCGCGCCCGCAGGAACTCGGCTCGCACGACGCCGGTCAGGGCGGGCCAGCCAAACAGGATCGCCACGAAAACCAGTAGCCAGAAACTTCGCCCCAAGATCGCGAAGAGGATGATGATGACGTAAAGCGAGGGGGTCGAGCCCCAGATCTCCAGCAGGCGCTGGAAGACCAGATCGACCCGCCCGCCGAAATAACCCTGCACCGCCCCCGCCGAGATACCAACGACCGAGGCCACCGAGGTCACGATCAACGTGAACAGGATCGAGGTGCGGAAGCCGTAGATCACGCGGGCCATCACATCGCGCGCGGTATCGTCGGTACCGAGCCAGTGCTTGCTATCCGGCGCCGAGGGTGCGGTGCCGACGTTGTTGATCGTGCGGTAGTGATAGGGGATCGGCGGCCAGATCATCCAGCCTTTCTCGATCGGTTCACCCTCGACCGTGCCCTTGGTGCGGGCCTCTTCCATATAGGTGTCGGGGTCGTCCCAGCATTCCTCACGCCCGCCGGTAACGATCAGGCATTGCACCGCCTCATCGCGGTAGATCGCCTCGGTGCGGAAATCGCCGCCAAAGGCCGTCTCGGGGTAGAAGCGATAGGCGGGCACGAAGAACTCGCCCCGGTAGCGCACGAGGATCGGCTTGTCGTTCGCGATCACCTCGGCAAAGAGCGAGAGCACGAAAAGCGCCAGGAACAGCCACAGCGACCAGAAGGCGCGGCGGTTGGCCTTGAAGTTGCGCCAGCGGCGCGCGTTGAGCGGTGAGAGCGCCATCAGCCGGCCCTCCGCTCGAAGTCGATCCTGGGATCGACGAAGACATACATCAGGTCAGACAGGATGCCGACGACCAGCGAGATCAGGCCAAAGACGTAAAGCGTGCCGAAGATGACCGGGTAGTTCCGCTCGACCGCCGCCTGGAAGCCCAGAAGCCCCAGACCGTCGAGCGAGAAGATCGTCTCGACGATGATCGAGGCGCCGAAGAACACGCCCAGGAAGGTGGCCGGAAAGCCTGCGATGACAATCAGCATCGCGTTGCGGAAGACATGGCCGTAAAGCACCTTGCGCTCGGCCAGGCCCTTGGCGCGGGCGGTCATGACATATTGCTTGTTGATCTCATCCAGGAACGAGTTCTTGGTCAGCAGGGTCATGGTCGCAAAGCTGGAGATCGTCGTGGCGATCACCGGCAGCGCGATGTGCCACAGGTAATCCAGCGCCTTACCCATCATGCTCAGCTGATCCCAGTTGTCCGAGGTCAGCCCGCGCAGCGGGAATATCTTCCAGTACGACCCGCCCGCGAACAGCACCATCAGCATGACCGCAAACAGAAAGCCGGGGATCGCGTAACCGATGATGATCGCACCCGAGGTCCAGGTATCGAAGGGCGTGCCGTCCTTGACGGCCTTGCGGATGCCAAGCGGGATCGAGATCAGATAGGCGAGGATGGTGGACCACAGCCCCAGCGTGATCGACACCGGCATCTTGTCCACGACCAGTTCGATCACCGTCTGCGAGTGGAAGAAGCTCTTGCCGAAGTCAAAGCGCAGATAGTCGCCCATCATGTAGAAAAAGCGTTTCCAGGCCGGGATCGGCTCCTTGCGGCAGGCGGGGTCTTTCAGATCGGGCGTGCCGGTGAAGCCCTCGTCGCAGACGATGCGCGAAAAGCCCATCTGCACCTCAAGCTGCGCGAGCAACTCGGGCGAGATACCGCGCGCACCCTGATAGCCGCTATCCTCGACGCCACCCTGCGCGGCCCCTGCATCGCCCCCGCCCGAGATGTTGCGCAGCGAATCCGCCTCGCCCTCGACGCGGGCGATGATCTGTTCGATCGGCCCGCCGGGAACGAACTGGGTCAGCGTGAAGTTGATCAGCATGATCCCGAACAGTGTCGGAATCACCAGAAGCAACCGCCTGAGGATATAGGCGCCCATACCTGCTCTGCCTTTATTATTCTTCCGCTCAGAACGCGCCGGCGGCTTTCAGTTTCTCGGCTTTCTCGGCGTTATACCACCAGAAGTCCAACTCGCCCAGAGCGTAGGGCGGCAGGTTCTCGGGGTGCTCGTACATGTCGAAATAGGCGACCGTATGGCTGCCCTTGTACCATTGCGGCACCCAGAAGCGCAGGGCGCGCAGGGCGCGGTCGAGCGCATGGACGCGTGGCGTCAGCTCGTCCTTGGTCTTGGCTTCCTCGACCAGACGGATCAGCTTGTCGATTGCCGGATTGGCCAGCCCCATGGCGTTGAACACGTCATCGGTCGAATTCGAGCCGAAATACTGCTGCAGATCGGCGCCGGGGATATAGTCCTGCCCGAGATGGGCTGAGATCATGTCGTAGTCATGACTGCGGCGGCGGTTCTCATACTGCGCGTCATCGACCCGCGACATGGTGGCATCGACGCCAAGCGCGCGCAGGTTCTCGACATAAGGGTTGATGACCCGATCGAAGGTCTGGCTGTCGTTCAGGATCTCGACACGCAGCGTCTCGCCGCGCGCATTGCGGCGCACGCCGTCGTCGTCGACGGGCCAGCCCGCCTCATCCAAGAGCGCCGCGGCCTTGCGCAGGTTGCCCCGGTCAAGCTGGCGCGTGCCGGAAACCGGCGCCATCGCCGCCTCGTCGGTCAGAATCCCCTCCGGCAGATCGGCGGCCAGCGGCTCGAGGATCGCGACCTCCTCGGGCGAAGGTACGCCCGTCGCAGCCAGTTCCGAGTTCTCCCATGCCGAGTTCACCCGGTCATAGAGGCCGTAAAACAGCGTCTCGTTCGACCATTCGAAGTTGAACATCAGGCCAAGCGCCTCGCGCACGCGGATATCCTGAAACCTCTCGCGCCGCAGGTTGATCGCGAAAACCTGGCCCGAGGCAATATCGCCCGAGGGCAGTTCGGCCTTGACCACCTGCCCCGAGTTGAACGCCGGGAAATCATAGGCCGTGGCCCAGATGATCGAGCTCGCCTCGTTGCGGAAGGTGTAGGAACCCGCCTTGAAGCCCTCGAAGGCCGCCTGATAGTCGCCGTAATACTCCACCCGGATACGGTCAAAGTTGTTCTTACCCCGGTTGATCGGCAGATCTTCACCCCAGTAATCGGGGTTGCGCTTCCAGATCACCGTGCGGCCATCCTTGGCGCTGTCGAACATATAGGGCCCCGAGCCCATCAGCACCTTGTCCGAGGCCTTTTCGAGATCCAGCCCGTCGCGCTCAAACTGCGCCTTGGACAGCACCGGCAGCCCGCCCGCCGCCTGAATGATATCGCGGCGCGGGTAATCGGGTGTGAAGGTGAACTTGATGCGGCGCGCGTCCAGCACCTCGGCCGAGGCGATTTGTTGCGAGACGACCGCACGGAAGGACGACAGCCCCTTGTCGCGGAAGACTTCATAGGAGAACAGCACATCCTCCGAGGTCATTGGCGTGCCGTCGGAAAACCGCACCCCTTCGCGCAGGGTAAAGATCACCCAGTCCCTCGAGGCCGGGTACTCGAAGCTCTCGCAGAGCAGGCAATAGGCCTCGCCGACCGTGTCCGCCGTACCCGTGAGCATCGATTCATGCGGCGCCGAGGACAGCGCAGCGGCGCGGCCCTCAAGCGTGTAGGGATTGAAATTGTCGAACCCGCCCGCCGTCCATTCCGAGATCTCGCCGCCCTTCGGGGCATCGGGGTTCACATAGTCGAGATGCGTGAAGTCAGGGCCGTATTTCAGATCGCCCAAGGTCGCGATCGCGCTGGCGACGATGGTCTCCTCGGCCCGCGCAAGGCCCGCGAGACCCATCCACAGCGCCGCCCCTACGACCGCGGCCCCAAGCATCAGCCCCGGTCGCCGGTCCTGCGCCGCCACTGCCACCGCCTGCTTCCTCGCCATCCGGGCCTCCCTTTCCAAACACTTCCGGCTAGCTAAAAGCGCGACGCGCGCGGGCGCAAGTTGCAACTGCGTGAGATGAAAGGAAAAGGCCGCACCTTTCGGCGCGGCCTTCGAATTCAGCACGGTGATCGCGGATCAGCCGCCAAGCGAGCGGAGGTAGGCGATCAGGTCGGCGCGGTCCTCGGCCTTAGGCAGACCGGCGAAGGACATCTTGTTGCCCGGAATGTAGTCTTTCGGCTTGGCGAGCCAGGCGTCCAGCGCCTCGAGCGTCCAGGTGCCGCCATGGGCAACCATCGCGTCCGAATAACCGAAGCCCTCGACGCCAGCGACAGCGCGATCGACCACACCATCGAGATGCGGGCCGGTGCCGTTGCTGCCATCGACCTTGTGGCAGGCCTTGCACTTACCGAAGACTTTCTCGCCCTTGGCAGCATCGCCGCCGTCCAGCGCGACGACAACTTCTTCCTCGGCGGCAGCTTCCTCACCACCACCGGCGTCGAGCAGACCGCCCGGTGTCGCCGTCATCATCGCGACTTCGGCATGTTCGCCTTCCGCTTCGCCATGGGCGGTATCGCCAATGGTGAAGAGCGCGTTCGATGCCGTGTTGGCGACGAGGAAGAACAGAAAGGCGCCCAGCAGAGCGCCCGCTGCCTTGAGGACATTCATGGTTTTGAACATAGCACTTCCCTGATATGGCCGTTCAGTTGAGGGCATGTATCCGGTTTACGCCCCGTGTTTCAAGGTTTCTTTGCGTGGCAATGCGACAAACCTGCGCCTAAGCGTGCATTTCCGGCCTGGCCGTGGGCTTTGGCGCTTTCCTCAGCCTTCCCCGCGCGCTAATGCAGTGCCACACCAGCCGATGGGGGAGCGCATGAGCCACAAACTGACCGGACGGATCGCATTCCAGGGCGAGCCCGGGGCCTATTCGCATCAGGCCTGCCGCGACGCCCGCCCCGACATGGAGGCCCTGCCCTGCCGCACCTTCGAGGACGTGATCGAGGCCGTGCGCAAGGGCGATGCCGACCTTGCCATGCTGCCGGTCGAGAACTCGACCTATGGGCGCGTGGCCGACATCCATCACCTGCTGCCGGAATCGGGGCTGCATATCATCGACGAAGCCTTCGTGCGGGTGCATATCAACCTGCTGGCAGTGAAGGGCACGAAGCTTGACGATGTGCGCGCAGTAATGAGCCACACTGTGCTTCTTGGCCAGTGCCGGGGCTTTCTGCAATCGCACGGGCTGGAGCGGATCACCGGTGCCGACACGGCAGGCTCGGCCAAGATCGTCGCCGAGCAGCGCGATCCTTCGGTCGCGGCGCTGGCCTCGGAACTGGCGGGCGAGATCTACGGTCTGGACGTTCTGGCGCGCCATATCGAGGACAAGCAGGACAACACCACCCGCTTCCTGATCATGTCGCGCGAGCCGAACCTGGCGCGCCGTGGCGACGGGACGATGATGACCACCTTCGTCTTCCGCGTGCGCAACATCCCGGCCGCACTGTACAAGGCGATGGGCGGGTTCGCGACGAATGGCGTCAACATGACCAAGCTGGAAAGCTACATGGTCGGCGGCAGCTTCACCGCAACCCAGTTCTACGCCGACATCGAGGGCCACCCCGACGACCACAATGTCCGCCTCGCGCTGGACGAGCTGCGCTATTTCACCTCGCAGCTGGATCTTCTGGGCGTCTACCCGGCCGACCCGCGCCGTCAGTCCTGAGAGCCACGCTCGATTCGGCGCGCGAAGCCGCGCACCCGATCGGCGAGTTTCTTCTCAAGTCCCGCGCGCCCCAGCCGGGCCGATTGCACCACCAGCCGCGCTCCAAGCGTGCGCGGCTTGACCTCAAGCCCCACGATCAGCCGCGTGCGCTCTCGCGCCAGCGCCATCAGGCGCAGTTCCAGCAGCACCTCGTAGCTGCCCGACAGGCCGCGATAGTCCAGCGCCTCCGGCCGGTCGAACCGCTGAATATCGGCCATCAGCCGACGCGCCTTGCCGCGATAGTCGAAATCGATCTGCCAGGACATGCCCGGCGCGGGCGCGCTCAGCGTATCGGTGCGCCGCATCGACACGCCCCGGCGCAGCGCCTCGCCGCGAAACACCGCGAAATCGGCGAGGTGATCGAAAATATGATCGGGTGTCGCGTTAATATCTTCTCGGGTCGAAAGTCGCATTCTCAGAATCCTTGGGCGCGCGAGTCAGAGCCGGTCGGCCAGCCAGTGCCTGAGCAGCCATCCCGCGATGGCACCCTTGCGCGGCGCCCGGATCTCGGGGTCTTGCCCGGCGAAAATCCCGGCCAGCCGCTCGCGCGTCACCCACAGGGCATCCTCGATCTCGACCGGGTCGATGGTGATCGCATCGCTGATCGCCTCGGCGCGGCAGCCCAGCATCAGCGAGGTCGGGAAGGGCCAGGGCTGCGATGCAACAAAGCTGACCGCATCCACCTGAACACCGGTTTCCTCGGCCACTTCGCGGCGCACCGCGGCCTCGAGCGGCTCGCCCGGCTCCATGAAACCCGCTAGGCAGGAATACATCCCCTCGGGCCAGGGATGGCTGCGCCCGAGCAACACGCGGTTGCCGCGTGTCACCAGCATGATCACCACCGGATCGGTGCGCGGGAAATGCTGCGCGCGACAGGCGATGCAGCGGCGCTGCCAGCCCGCCTGTTCGGGCTGACTGGGCGCGCCGCAGCACGAGCAGAAGCGGTGCGTGGCCTGCCATGACAGGATCGCCCGCGCGGTCGCGGCCAGCTCGGCCGCGCGCGGATCAAGCGCCATCATCTGGCCGCGCAACTCGGCAAAAAACGTGCCTTCGGGAAGCTCGGGGTGGCGCTGTTCGCTCGCGTCGAAGAAGGCCGCCGGGTCTGGCAAAGGGCCATCGGGCACCCAGTCCGAAACATCCTTGGCAAAGATCGCGACGCCCTCGCACAGGCCCAGAAAGATTGCGCTCTCGCCGCCGGCAGCCAGCAACCTATGCCCCGGCGCGATCGGCGCAAGGCCGCGCCCCGCCGCCGTGGCGGGGGCATCTTCGGCCGCGAACAGTGGGCGACCACGCCAGAACGGAAGGATCAGCGTGGCCGGGTCCGCAAGCGCCTGCGCCAGAAACGCAGCATCGCCGCGCAGATGCGCCGCACGCTCCAGCCCCGAACCGGCGAAGGCCAGCCCTTCGCGCTCCAGGGCCTCGGCCAGAGCAGCCGTCGGCGCGTGGCCCGCTGTCGTGAATGCGCTCATATTTCCCACCCCTTCGCTTGCGGAACTGATCGCATGAAAGCCCTGAATTGGCCAGTAGCGTTGCAGGGATGTCGCGCGAATGGGTAAACCTCTGGTGCGGCGGCGCTTTGAGTTGGCTTTGATCGCAACTCTCCCTTAGGTTGTGCAAGAAATGGAAGGTAAGCAGGAATGACGGCAGGTTCCGCGCCCAATCGCCCCCCCGATGGGCCCCGGATCGCACTACGATTGCTTGAGACGACCGATCTGCACGGCCATATCCACGGTTACGACTATTACACCGACCGCCCAAGCGACGCGGTGGGCCTTGCGCGCCTGACCAGCCTGATCGACATCGCCCGCGCCGAGGCCGCCAATTGCCTTCTCTTCGACAATGGCGATTTCCTGCAAGGCACCGCGCTGACCGAATACTGGGGCCGCGAGCATGGTCTGGCCGCGGGCGAGACGCATCCGATGATCGCCGCGATGAATGCCGTGGGCTATGACGCGGGCACGCCGGGCAATCACGAGTTCAACTATGGCCTCGAATTCATGCTGCGCGCACTGGCCGGAGCATCGTTTCCGATGGTCTGCGCCAATGCGATCACCGAGCGAAGCCCCGAGCCCCTGCGCGACCGCACCCTGCTGCCGCCCTGGGTGGTCCTGACGCGCCAGATGCGCGACACCGCAGGCACGGAACACATGCTGCGCATCGGCGTGATCGGTCTGCTGCCGCCGCAGATCACCGCCTGGGATCGCCAGCACCTTGAAGGGCGCTTGGTCACGCGCGGTATCGTCGAGGCGGCGCGCGCCCATGTGCCCGCCTTGCACGCCGCCGGGGCGGATCTTGTGGTCGCGCTGGCGCATACCGGGATCTCGGCCTGCGAGGAGGATGCCGAACATGCCGCCCTTGCACTGGCACGCGTGCCGGGGATCGACGTGCTGCTCTGTGGCCACAGCCACCTGCCCTTCCCCGGCCCAGAAACCCGTCCCGCCCCCGGCATCGACCCGGCGCGCGGCACGCTTCATGGCAAGCCCGCGATGCTTGCGGGGCGGTGGGGCTCGCATCTGGGGGTGATGGACCTGCAATTGCAGCGCTGCTGCGATGGCTGGCGGATCGCCGATTTCGCAACCGAGCTGCGCCCGATCCGCCCGCCCGCAGGCGCCCCCCGCCCGCCCGAGGCGCCGCGCATCATCGCCACCAATACCACCGCCCACGCGAAGACCCTGGAATTCGCCCGCCGCCCGCTCGGGCACTCTGCGGTGGCGCTGCACAGCTACGTTGCCCCCGTCGCGCCGGACCGCGCGCTGACGCTGGTGGCGCAGGCGCAGCGCGACCACGTTCGGCGATGCCTGGGCGACGATCTGCCTATCCTGTCCGCCGTCTCGCCCTTCAAATGCGGCGGGCGGAGCGGGCCCGAGCATTTCCTCGACATCCCGCCGGGGCCGCTGACAACGCGCCATATCGTCGATCTCTACCTCTTCCCGAACACGATCAGCGCGATAGAGATCACCGGCGCCGGGTTAGCCGACTGGCTGGAGCGTGCGGCGGGGCTGTTCCATCGCCTCAGCCCGGGCGTTCAGGACCAGCCTCTGCTGAACCCCGAGTTCCCCTGCTACAATTTCGATGTGATCCTTGGCCTGACCTACCAGATCGACCTATCACAGCCCGCGCGCCATGCGCTCGACGGTCGACTGGTGAACCCGCAGGCACGACGCATCGGGGAGCTCTGTCATAAGGGCCGCCCCGTCGCACCTGATGATCGCTTCATTCTGGCCACGAACAACTATCGCAGCTCGGGCGCGGGGGGTTTTGTCGCCGAAGGGGCCAGCGTGCTCGATCTCGGCCCGCCTGTCTCCGCGCAAGACGCGTTGATGCAAACGGTGCAGAGTGTCCCCGCCGTTGCGCCTCAAGCGACGCCAATCTGGCGCTTTGCTTCGATGCCGGATACCTCGGCACTCTACTGCACCGCGCCCTGCGCGGCACGGTTCCTGCCGCTGCCCAATGGCCCGCATATGGAAGCGCTAGGGATCCGCGACGACGGTTTTCTTGAGCTGCGGTTGTTCTTTCAGGAGTAAGCGCGATCTTCACCCAAGCCTGACGGCGCCGGGATAAGAGCTTTTCCAACAAAGCGCGAGCAGCACTCGCCGGACCCGGCCGGGGGTTTCACACCCCCGGACCCCCGTGGGATATTTGGGCCACATTGAAGGGGCAGGTCAGCCCCAGGTCGGGTGGAAGCGGTTTGCGGGCGAGAGGGTAAAGATCTCGCAACCGTCGGAGGTGACGCCGACCGAGTGCTCAAACTGCGCGCTGAGCGACTTGTCGCGGGTCACCGCGGTCCAGTCGTCGGCGAGCACCTTGGTTTCGGGGCGACCGAGGTTGACCATCGGCTCGATAGTGAAGAACATGCCTTCCTCGAGCATGGGGCCGGAGCCTTTTCGGCCGTAGTGCAGCACATTCGGCGGCGCGTGGAAGACCCGGCCAAGGCCGTGGCCGCAGAAGTCGCGCACCACGCCCATACGGTGGCCTTCGACATATTGCTGGATGGCAAAGCCGATGTCGCCGAAGGTGTTGCCGGGGCGGACCTGCTCGATCCCGATCATCAGCGCGTCATGAGTGACCTGGATCAGGCGCTCGGCCTTGCGGCTGAGGTTTCCTGCCACATACATACGCGAAGTGTCGCCGAACCAGCCGTCGAGGATCACGGTCACGTCGATGTTCAGGATGTCGCCATCCTTGAGCACCTTGTCACCCGGGATGCCGTGGCAGACCACGTGATTGACCGAGATGCAGGAGGCATGTTTGTAACCGCGATAGCCGATGGTGGCCGAAGTGGCGCCCAGTTCCGTGACGCGGTTGCGGATGAAGTCGTCCAGCGTGCCGGTGGTCACGCCCGGCTCGACCAGGGCGGCAACCTCGTCAAGGATGCGCGCGGCGCAATGGCCGGCGGCCTGCATCCCGTCGAAATCGGCTGCTTCATAGATACGGATGCCGTCCTTGGTCACCCGGCCGCGGGCTTCTTCCACTGCTATTCTCCTGCTTGGCTTGGGCCCTAGATAGTCATTTCTGCGCGCCTTGGCCAGAGCCGGGCTTTCGCGACGCAAGCGCGGGGCTTATACATTGGCCCAAAGGAGGCCCGCGATGCCAAACCCCACCGCTGCGATCCTGATTATCGGCGACGAAATCCTGACCGGCCGCACCCGCGAGGGCAACGCCCATTTCCTGGCCGGAGAGCTTGCGAAAGTGGGCATAGACCTGCGCCAGATCCGCGTGATCGGAGATGAGCACGCAAGCATCGTGGCGGCGGTGCGCGCGCTGTCCTCAAGCCACGATCATCTGTTCACCTCGGGCGGGATCGGACCGACTCATGACGATATCACCGCCGATGCGGTGGCTGAGGCCTTCCGTCGCCCGATTGGCGTGCGCGAGGATGCCCGTGCGATCCTCGCCGCGCATTACGCCGCGCGCGAGGTCGAATTCACAGAGGCCCGGCTGCGCATGGCCCGCATCCCCGACGATGCGCGGCTGATCGACAACCCGGTCTCGGGCGCGCCTGGTTTCAGCATCGGAAACTGCCATGTGATGGCGGGCGTTCCCAACATCTTTCAGGCAATGGTCGCGGGGCTCTTGCCGAGGCTGACCGGGGGCGCTCCGCTATTGACCCGCAGCTGGCAGATGATGATCCCCGAGGCGGCGATCGCCGATGAGTTGGGCGCGCTGGCTGCGGCGCATCCGGATGTCAGCTTCGGCTCCTACCCATTCGTGACCGAGGGGCGCTATGGCACCAACCTCGTCGTGCGAACAACCGATCCCGCGGCGCTTGAGGCCGGGTTCGCCGCGCTGAAAACCGCCTTCCCGGAGGGACAATGACCGAGCAGGTCTTCGCAGTCATCGACGCCACCTGGCCCCCTGCCGCCCGCTCGGAAGCCGGCGGCTTCGTGATCCGTGAGGGCAAGGGCGGCGGCTCGCGCGTCAGCGCGGCCTCGCGAGGCGCACCTTGGGAAGCGTGCGATCTGGAGGCGGCCATCGTGGCGCAGCGCGCACTCGGCCAGAGTCCCAAGTTCCAGATCCGACCAGGCGATGCGGCGCTGGACACGACGCTGGAGGCGCGCGGCTTTGTCGTGACCGACCCGACCGTGATCTATGACGCCCCCATCGACGCGCTTCAGGGCGAGGTGCCACCCGTCACCGCCTTTGCCCATTGGCCGCCCTTGCAGATCGCGCGCGATCTGTGGACCGACCTCGGCATCGGCCCCGCGCGACAGGCGATCATGGAGCGCGCCGACGCGCCCAAATGCTGCATTCTCGGGCGCAAGACCGACCGCGCCGCCGGAACGATGTTCGTGGCGATTCATGACGGTGTGGCGATGATCCATGCGCTGGCGATCCTGCCCGAGATGCGCCGCATGGGCCTAGCCCGCGCCATGATCCACGAGGCCGCGCGATGGGCAGCCGAGAACGGAGCGCATCGGATGATGCTGGTGGTGACCGAGGCCAATGCCGAGGCGAATGCGCTTTACCGTGTGCTCGGGCTGGAAATGATTGGCCGCTACCACTATCGCAGCGAGGCCGCGAAATGAAGCTTGCGATCTGGGTTGCCGCTCTGGCCCTGCCCTGCGCCGCTGCTGCCTTCGAGCCGACCCTGCCCGAGGGCGCCGCGCAAAGTGCCGAGGCGATCAACCCGGCGACCAGCTACGGGCTGCTGACCGGCCCCTGGAAAGACGGCAAGGCACAGCGCATCGCCATCGAGGGGCCGCGCACCGACAGCGCCTGGCGACTGCGCGCCAACCAGATGACCACCTTGCAGATCCTCGCGCCGCTGCGCGAACAGATCACGGCGGCGGGCTATCACATCCTGTTCGAATGCGAGACCGACGCCTGTGGCGGTTTCGATTTCCGCTATGAACTGGGCCTGTTGCCCGAACCCGAAATGCATGTCGACCTGAGCGATTTTCGCTATCTCGCGGCGCGCAACGCGTCCGACTACCTCGCGCTGACCGTCAGCCGCTCGAGCGAGTCGGGGTTTATCCACCTGACGACACTTACGGCCCAGCCGATTGCCGTTGCGGCGCCGACAAACCCGCTGGCGCAAAACCGCCCCGTAGTCGAACTGCCCGTCACGCCGCTCGGCACCGCGTTGGAAACCCAGGGCTCGGTCGTGCTGGAAGATCTGGTGTTCGAAAGCGGCAAGAGCACGCTCGAGGGCGAGGATTTCCCCAGCCTAGCGGCACTGGCCGACTACCTTTCAACCCGCCCCGAAGCGCGGGTGACCCTTGTAGGCCATACCGACACGATCGGCGGGCTTGAGCCGAATATCGCAATCTCGCGCCAACGCGCCGAATCCGTGCGCAACCGTCTGATCGAGCGTTACGGCGTCGCGGCCGCGCAGCTTGGGGCAGAGGGCGCGGGCTGGCTCGCACCGCGTGCCAGCAACCAGACCCCAGAGGGGCAGGCGAAAAACAGAAGGGTCGAGGCAATACTTACCTCGACCCCAAGTTGATGGCGCCCGACAGGGACAGCGCCGAAGAAAGCGGGTTCACCAGATGTCCGGCCCCTTGTCCGAGAACGTCGCGGCGAGAAAATCGATGAAGGCGCGGACCTTGGGCTGGGTGAAGCGGCCCGGCGGGTAGATCGCGTAGATGCCCTGCGTCTCGGTCGGCAGATCGGGGATCGCATCCTCGACCAGCCCCTGCCGCATCGCATCCGCGAAAAGGAACGAGGGCAGATAGGCGATTCCCAACCCCGCGATACAGGCATGCAGCAGCGATTGCCCGTCATTCACCGTCAGCCAGCCGTTCGAGCGCACCTGCCGCCGCTCGCCCGAGGGGGCGGTGATCTTCCAGACATTGCCGTTCGACTGGCTGGAGTAATGCAGCAGCTTGTGGTCGGTCAGATCGTCGATCCGCATCGGGCGCCCGTGGCGCTGGAAATAGCTCGGCGAGGCGATCATCCGCTGCGAGGTCTCGGTCAGCTTGCGCGCACGCAGGCTCGAATCCTCCAGCTCACCCACCCGGATCGCCATGTCGAACCCTTCCGAGATCAGCTCGACATACCGGTTGTTCAGCACCATGTTCACGGTAATATCAGGATATTCCTGCAAGAATTCGCCCAGAACCGGCGAGAGCAGATTGACCCCGAAATCCGTCGCCACCGAAATGCGCAGCAGACCCGAGGGCGCAACCTGCATTGAGGTCACGAGCGCGTCGGCCTCTCCGGCATCATTGAGCACCCGGCGCGCACGATCGTAATAGGCCAGACCGATCTCGGTCGGGCTGACGCGGCGGGTGGTGCGGTTCAGAAGCCGCGCGCCAAGACGTGCCTCAAGCGACGAGACATGCTTGGACACCGCGGATTTCGAGATGCCCATCTTCTTGGCTGCATCCGTAAAACCACCCTGATCCACCACAGTGGCAAAGGCTTCCATTTCGGTCAGGCGATCCATCTTTCACCCTTCGGCAAACTCGTCGGTTCGCTCACCTATGGCGGGTAATTCGGGCCGAAATGGGGCCGTGGAGAGACAATACCGGGAAAGTAGGGCGCGTTGAGTCCGCGGCGGAAACGATGGCGCCGCGCCCGTGACGCGGCGTTCGGCGTGACAGTCTCTGACGTTCACGTCACATTGCGCCCAGCCAAGGGAGGAGACCTATGAGCCAATATCCGCATATGCTGGCCCCGCTCGATCTGGGGCATGTGGTCCTGAAGAACCGCGTGCTGATGGGCTCGATGCACACCAACCTCGAAGAGACCGGCGACTGGAACCGCGTGGCCGAGTTCTACGCCGCTCGCGCACGCGGCGGCGTGGCGCTGATGGTCACCGGCGGTATGGCTCCGAACCGTGAAGGCGGCGTCTTTCCCGGCGCGGCAGGCCTGTTTACCCCGCAAGACATCGCCAATCACCGCGTGATCACCGACCGGGTGCATGAGGCGGGCGGGCTGATCGCCATGCAGATCCTGCACGCGGGCCGCTACGCCTATGGCCCCGAATGCGTCTCGGCCTCGGCGATCAAGTCGCCGATCTCTCCCTTCCCGCCGAAGGAGCTTGATGAGGAGGGGATTGAGAAGCAGATCGCCGATATCGTCACCGCCGCCGTCCGCGCCCGCGAGGCAGGCTATGACGGGATCGAGGTGATGGGCTCTGAGGGCTATTTCCTCAACCAATTCCTTGTGCGCCACGTGAACCGCCGCACCGACCGCTGGGGCGGCGCCTATGAAAACCGCATGCGCCTGCCAGTCGAGGTCGTGCGCCGCGTGCGCGAGGCCACCGGCCCGGATTTCATCCTGATCTACCGCATCTCGCTGATCGACCTCGTGCCGGACGGTTCGACCTGGGACGAGGTGGTGCAACTCGCCAAGGCGATTGAGGGCGCGGGCGCCTCGATGCTCAACACCGGCATCGGCTGGCATGAGGCGCGCATCCCCACCATCGCGACATCAGTCCCGCGTGCGGCCTTCGCCTGGCTGACCGCGCGCCTGCGCCCCGAGGTCTCGATTCCGGTGATCACCTCGAACCGCATCAACACGCCCGACGTCGCCGAGGGGATTCTCGCGCAGGGTCAGGCCGATATGGTCTCGCTCGCACGCCCCTTCCTCGCCGATCCCGATTTCGTCGCGAAAGCGGCCGAGGGCCGCGGCGCGGAAATCGCCCCTTGCATCGCCTGCAACCAGGCCTGCCTCGATCACACCTTCTCGGGCAAGATCTCGACCTGCCTCGTGAACCCCCGCGCCGCCTTTGAAACCGAACTGTCGCTGACCCCGGCCGAGCAACCCAAGGCGATCGCGGTGGTCGGCGCAGGCCCCGCAGGCCTCTCCGCCGCCATCACCGCCGCCGGGCGCGGCCATGCCGTGACCCTTTTCGACCGGGCATCGGAAATCGGCGGACAACTTACCATGGCCCGCACCATCCCCGGCAAAGAGGAGTTCCACGGCCTCACCGACTGGTTCGCCACGATGGCCGCCCGCAGTGGCGTCACCCTGCGCCTTGAAACCGAGGCCACGCCAGAATTGCTCGCGCCTTTCGACGAGGTGATCATCGCCACCGGCGTGATCCCGCGCGACCCCGGCATCCCCGGCTCGGAACGCGCAGCCAGCTACATCGACATTCTCACCGGCCGCGTTACCGCTGGCCCGCGCGTCGCCATCGTCGGCGCAGGCGGCATCGGCTTCGACGTTGCGGAGTTCCTCACGACCTCGGACAGCCCGACGCTGCACCCCGAGGAATGGATGCGCGAATGGGGCGTGGGCGACCCCGCCACCACGCCGGGCGGCCTTGCCACACCGCAGCCCGAGCCGCCCACCCGCACCGTCACGCTCCTGCAACGCAAGCCGGAAAAACCCGGCCGCAAGCTCGGCAAGACCACGGGCTGGATTCACCGCGCGACCCTTCATGCCAAGGGCGTCAAGATGATCGGCGGCGTCAATTACGAACGCATCACCCCCGAGGGCCTGCATATCTCCTTCGGCCCGGCGCACGAAAACCCGACGCTGATCGAGGCCGACACGGTCGTCCTCTGCGCCGGGCAACTGTCCGAGCGCAGCCTCGCCGACCAACTCATCGCGGCGGGCGTCACCCCCCATATCATCGGCGGCGCCGATGTCGCGGGCGAGCTTGACGCCAAACGCGCCATCAATCAGGGCACCCGCCTCGGCGCAATGCTCTGACCGGCGGGGCCTCCCCGGCCCCTCCATTTCTTCTTGGCAATAAATACCTCGGGGTGAGCGGCCTCCGGCCGCGAGGGGCAGCGCCCCTCAGCCCTCGGCTTCCGCGCAATGCCGCCGGAAGGCGCGTTTGAGCATATCCAGCTCGGCGCGCAACAGGTCGATCTCGGCGCGCAGATCCTGTTCCAGCGGCGCCCCTGTCACGATCGAGAACCGCTCGACGATCTCCCCGTTCTCCAGATCGCGCACCAGGAAGGTCTGCACCCCGTCCGCAAGCACCTCGGTCGGAATCGGCAGGCTCAGCCGCCACTTGCCTTCGGCCAGACGCTCGGCCCCAAGCCCTTCCAGCACCTGCCCCAGATGCAGCACCTCGACGCGCGGCAACTCCTGCGACAGGATCACACCTTCCCAGATGCCCCCCCGAATCCGCGACAGTTCCAGCATGGCTTTCGCTCCTCAGATCTCGGCGCGCGGATGGCGCAGCAGATGCAGATCGCGCAACACGATCTCATTCATGCTCGGCGCATCGAAACTCAGATCGAGCCAGACCTTCTCGACCCGCTTCTCGTTGAACTTCACCGAGCCCAGATCGAACTCGACACTTTGCGGCCCCGACTGACACGATAGCTGAAGAACGACCCGCGCAGTGTTCGGACCATGCTTGATATTGAGCCGTCCGAAAACCGGCACCGCGCGCTCACGCTGCATATCCACCGACAGCCTCATCAGATGCGACCGGCGCAGCCCGCGCAACGCCGCCTCGGGCAGATCCAGCGCGACCGACAGGAATGAGCCGCCAAATCCGAGCACATCGAGCTTGAGCCCGAAGGGCGCCACATCTCCGCGCCGGGTGTTGCGGATCTGGCGCAGGGTCAGCTCGCGTTTGGGACAGTCGTGAAACACCGCAACCTCGGAGCTCAACCGGTCGTGACTTGCGACTCTGGCGATGCCCGCGGGCCGCACCGGCCCCGACCACAGTGCCGGTCGCCAGGCCCAGTCGCACCCAAGCGGGCGCTCGATCGCATCGCCCGTCACACCCGCTACAAGCCGGGTGTCAGAGACATGCAACACCCGCTCCACCTCGCGGCGCAGCGCCTGCGCCTGCGTGCGCAACACCCGCAGATCGGCCAGCGCGGCGCGCTCGGCCAAGCGCGCGGCGCGCCCCCAACGGTTCAGCGTTCGGGCTTGCACGATGCGGTCAAGCAATGAGGTCGGAATCTTGTTCATGACGCGGTCATAGCAGCAAATCGTTACAGATACGGATACCACAATGGGCCGACGCCGCAGAAATTCGCGCCCAAGGCAGCAGGACTAACTTAACACGCAGTCCTACCCGCCCAGACGGCGAGGTCAATTTGCACTTTTGGTCCGTGCGACGAAGTCGCGCAGCAGGGCAAGCTGCTCGTCATCACCCAGCCCGCTCTGCGCCAAGGGCATGACCGACAGCGCCGTGATCCGACCGCTAACACCGGTGACCGCGCGCCAGTAGGTTTCCGCGACCGGGGTGCCACGGCTGGCCGAGCGGTCGCGCAGCTTCATGATCAGCGCCTTGTCGCGCACGCGCGCGCTCAGGATCTCGACATCAGCCGCCTTGCCCGAGCGGGCAAGCGCCGCCCGCCCCGCCTCGGATCGGAAAAACGCCTCGATCTGCGCGAAATTCTCGGCCACCGGCTGCGGGCTTTGCGGCCCGACGCTCGCGCTCAGCAGCGCCCGCGCCGGGGGTTTAGGCGCCTGCGGATTGCCCGAGATCGCCGCGCAATTGCCAAAGAGCACAAAGCTGCCCGTCGCCCCCTCACGGGTCGAGCGCGGATCGACGCAAAACCCGTAGGGCGCGCTCAGCGTCACCGCGCCGCCTGCCACCGCAACCTTGCTGACCGCGCGCACGCCACCCGTTTGCTCGACACAGGCGGCAAGCAACAGCGCCCCCGCCCAAAGGGCGCGGCGGACAAGGGCTCCAGCAGGGAATCGGCGAGCGAACATGGGGCGGAGGCTTACCCGCAAGCCCCGCCTCGGGCAAGGCTAGCCCCCGGCCCCGAGCGGCGCGATGGCAAGGCTTTGCCGGGCCACGGCGGCATCTTGCGCATCATGGCTGACCAGAAGCGCCGGAATTGCGGCCGCGCGCAAATGCTCAGCCACGAAATCGCGCATCCCGGCGCGCAGGGCGGGGTCGAGCGCGGCGAAGGGTTCATCGAGCAACAGCGCCCCCGGCTGCGCCAGCAACGCCCGCATCAGCGCGACACGCGCCCTCTGCCCGCCAGAAAGCGTAGCCGGATCGCGTGCGCCGTAGCCCGGAAGGCCTGCGCGCTCCAATGCCTCGCTCACCGCCGCGCGCCGCGCCGTGCGGCCCCGGAACTCGGGCGACAGGCCAAAGGCAAGATTGTCGCCCACCGACAGATGCGGGAACAGAAGCGCTTGCTGGAAGATCACGCCCACCCCGCGCCGCTCGGGCGGCAGGGCCAGCAGATCGCGCCCGTTCAGGCGAACCTGTCCGCTCAGAACGAAGCCGCGCGGCAGTTGCCCCGCGATACCGGCGATCAGGCTTGATTTGCCAACGCCCGACGGACCGGTCAGGCAGGCGATCTCGCCCGGCGCGATGCGCAGGCTGAGCGGCGCAAAGAGCGGCGCGGCAGCGCCGGGCGCGGTCAGGCAGAGGTCGTGCAACTCCAGCGTCATGGCGCACGCCCCCCTGAACCGCCCCGGCCATAGGCAGGCAAGGCCAGCGCCAGCGCGAAGGCCAGAAGCGGCAGCACCGCCTGCGCCAGCCCATAGACCGCAGCCACCCGCCGATCAGCCCCCGAGGCCAGAGCCACCGCCTCGGTCGTCAGCGTCGCCACCCGCCCCGCACCGGGCAGCAGAACCGCCAGATACTGCGCGACCGAGACGGCAAACCCCACCGCCGCCGCAGCCGCGATGGGCCGCGCCAGCAGCGGCAGCCGCACCCGCCACAGCTGTCGCCACGGCCCCGCCCCAAGGCTTGCCGCCGCGCGCAGCTGATCGGGGTCGAGCGCCCGCCACGGCCCGCCAAGCGACAGTAGCACATAGGGAAAGACGAAAAGCACCTCGGCCCAGATCACCGCGAGCGGTCCGGCGGGCAGGCCGAGCCACAAGAACCCCGTCGTCAGCCCCTGCAAGAACCCGATCTGCGGTAGCAACAAGGGCGCCACGATAATCGCCCCAAGGCGCAACGGGCGACCCGCGCGATGCTCGCCCTCCAGCACCGCGACCGCCAGCGTAAGCGCCAGAGACACGCTTGCCAGCCCGAGCCAGAGGCTGCGCAGCGCCACGGCAATCCAGTCGCCCCGCGCCCAGAGGGCAAGGCTCAGCCCCTCGGGCCAGAGGTCTGGAAAACGCCAGATCCCGGTGACGCTCCAGAGCGCCAGCACCGCCATGGCTGCAACGAACAACCCGCCTTGGGCGGCCATCACAACTGACCCCGGCCAGCGACGCGCGATGCCGCGCCGCCCCCGGCGCAGGGCCATAAGGCCGAAGGCCGTGCAGGCACGCTCGGCCAACCACCAGATGCCCGCCAGCGCGGCGGTCATTGCGACCAATCCAATGGCCAGCACCGAGGCCTCCGCCTGCCGCATCTCGGGCGCGGTATAAAGGCGCAGGATCTGCACGGCGAGCGTCGGCGGGTGCGAGGGGCCAAGGATCAGCGCCATGTCCACTACCGACAGCCCATAGGCCAGTACGATGAACACCGGCAGCCTCAGGCCGGGATAAAGCTGCGGCCAGATGACCCGCGCCCAGACCCGCCCCGGCGCGTAGCCAAGGCTGCGCCCCACCGCCATCTGCCCCGTGACATCGACCTGCGAGGCCGAGGCCAGCGTCATCAGCAAGAGGAACGGCAACTCCTTCAGCACCAGCCCCAGAACCAGTGCCGCCCCATAGGGATCGCCGGGCAGCGGCCATGCAGGCGGCACGGCCCAGCCCAAAACCTGCGCCAACGCGCGCCCGAACCAGCCCGAAGGGGCGATCAGGAACGCAAGCCCGATCGCCAGCGCCGCATGGGGCACCGCCAGCATCGGCGCCAGCCAGCGCGCGGCCCATGGCCGGCCCATGATCCACAGCCCGAGCGGCACTGACAACGCCAGCGAAAGCACCGTCGCGCCAATCCCGGTGATCAGCGTCAGCCGCAGACCGCCCCACAGCCCCGGCAGCGCCAGAACCTTCGTCCAATCCGCACCCCATGCCGCGGCCAGCGTCAGCCCGACGCCCACCAGAACCGGCGCGCCAATCAGCATCGCGACAAGGGCGCGCAGCCAAATCACGGGGTGTAGCGCTTCGCCCAATCCGCGGTCAGGCGGGTCATCCAGCTTGGATGCGGCTCGGGCAGGGTCGGGCCAAGCTGCTCCAGCGTCGGCAGCGCGGGGGCCGAGGGCAGCGCCGCGAAAGCCGCGCGGGCCGCGTCGTCCAGCATGGACGGGTCAAGAACCGAATAGCTGCCCAGAACGTTCACATCCTGCATATGCGCCTGCGTCGCCGGGTCGAGCAGGAAGTTTGCCACCACCTCGGCCCCGGCGCGATTGGCCGCGTTGAACGGTATCGCCACGAAAGAGACATTGCCGATCGTGCCGCCCTCAGGGGTGAAGACGCGCACGCTTTCGGGCAGCACCCCTTGGGCGATCAGCGCGGCGGGCGCGGCCGGATCGAAGAACATGGCGATATCAACCTCGCCATCGGCCAGAAGTTGCGCCTGCACGCTTTCATTCTCGGGGAAGGCCTGCCCCGCGCGCCACAGGTTCGGGCGCAGCGCGTCATACCAGGCCCAAAGCGGCGCAGTCTGCGCGGCATAACCTGCATCGGTGACCGGAGCGGCCAGCGCGGCGGGATCGGGTGCAAGCTCGGCCAGCGCCTGTTTCAGGAAGGTCGCGCCCATGAAATTGGCCGGGTTCGGATGCGTCAGCCGCCCCGGATGCGCCGCCGCCCAAACCGGGAAATCAGCCATGCGCGCAGGAGGCTCGACCCGCGCGGCATCATGGGCAAAGACAAACTTGGCCAGCCGCCAGGGCGCCTCCATCCCCTCGACCGGCACGGTGAAATCGGTGGCCGCGGGCGCGCCTTCGGAAAGATCAAGATACCGCGCATTGGGCAGATCAGCCACGAAGGGGCCGTGCAGCAGCCCCGCCTCTTTCATCGCCAGAAAGTTCGGCCCGTTGATCCAGATGAGGTCTACTGCCCCGCCCGTTTTCTGCCCGGCGGCCTTCTCGGCCTGCACACGGGCAACCGCCTCGGCGGTGTCCGACAGCTTGACCTGCGTGACCTTGACGCCGAACTGCTCCTCGGTTTGCGCACCGACCCAAGCGATGAAATCATTGGTACGCTGATCGCCGCCCCAGGCGTTGAAATAGACCGTCTGGCCCCGCGCCTCGGCCAGGGTCTCGGACCAGTCCGCCAGCGCGGGGCTGGCCGCCAGCATCAGTGCAAGCGCAAGAAATCGCATGGATCATCCTTTGTCGAAGGCCCGCCAGCCCATGGCCCAGCGGGTCAGAGTGGTCACGCCGCAGGCCGCGGCGAAGAGATAGGCCAACGCGGGGAACGCCGTAGGCCAGAGGCAGATCAGCACGAAGAAGGCGATGGTTTCCGCCCCCTCGGTCAGACCGCCCAGATAATAGATACCCTTGGCCGGGAAGGCTTCGGCCCGCATCCCGCGCTTGGCCGCGATGGTCGAGAAAGCCAGAAAGCTTGACCCCGTGCCGACGAAAGCGGCGATCAGCACGGCGGCGGGCAGCGCATTCACTTGCGGATCGGCCAGCGCGAACCCCAGGGGCACCAGCGCGTAGAAGACGAAATCGAGCGCGATATCGAGGAACGCACCCCGGTCGGTTGCCCCCCTCAGCCGCGCGACGGCGCCATCGAGGCCGTCGGCCAGCCGGTTGAGCAAGATCAGCGCCAGCGCGACGCCGAAGGCCTGCATCGCCAGCGCCGGCACTGCCGCAAGCCCAAGGCCAAAGCCCGCCAGCGTCACCTGATCGGCGCGCACCCCCGCCGCCACAAGGGCGCGGGCGGGGGGCTCCATCATCCGGCGCAGCGCCGGGGCGATCAGCGCGTCGATCATCCGCGCCTCCATGCATGAAACCGCGCGGCCAGCGCCAGGAGGCGCGGGTTGACGCGCGCCTGCCGCCAGCGACCGGCTGCGTTCTTGGCGGCCTCGGACCACGACGGGTAGATATGCGGCGTCGAGAGGATCTTGCCCAAGCCCAGCCCGTGACGCATCGCCAGGGTGAATTCGGACAGGATCTCGGCGGCATGGGGGCCAATCACGGTGGCTCCCAGAATCCGGTCGCTCCCCTTCGCCGTCAGCACCTGCACGAAACCAGAGCCTTCGCCTTCGGTCACCGCACGGTCGAGATCGGCCAGCGGATAGCGGGTGACGTCATGGGCCAGCCCCTGCGCCTGCGCCTCGGCCACGCTCAGACCGACGCGGGCGACCTCGGGCGCGGTGAAAACCGCATGGGGAATCGTTGCCTCGGCCCGGAACCGCCAGAATGGCGCGGCCAGCGCATTCGCCGCCGCGATCCAGCCCTGATGGCCGGCGGCATTCGTCAGTTGCTGCGGCCCCGCCGCATCGCCCGCCGCGTAGATGCCGGGGACAAGCGTTTGCAGATAGTCGTCAGTCTCGATCACCGGGCCAGCGGCGATGCCCAGATCCTCAAGCCCCATCCCCTCGATCCGCGCGCGCCGCCCCGTCGCCAGCAAAAGCGTGCCGAAGGGAACCTCGGCGCCATCCTCCAGCACCGCCACGCCCGGCGCAAAACGCACGACGCGCCCCTCGATCAGCCGCACGCCGTCCGCCTCAAGTCCCGCGCGCACAAGGGCTGCGGCCTCGGGCTCCTCGCGCGCAAGGATCGCGCCTGCCTCGATCAGCGTCACCCCCGCGCCAAGCCGCGCCAGCGCCTGCGCCAGTTCGCACCCCATCGCCCCACCGCCAAGGATCAAGAGATCGCGCGGCGGGGCGTCAAGCTGCGCAAGATGCTCCCACAGGGTTTCCGAGGTCAGCGGCGCGGCGGTTTCGATACCGGGTATCGGCGGGATAACCGGCGCGGCGCCGGTGGCCAGAACGATGGCGCGGGCACTCAGCCGCTGGCCGTCCACCTCGACCGTCCAGGGATCGACAAGGCGCGCGCGGCCCCGCAGCACCTCGACGCCCAAGCCGCGATAGCGTTCCTCGGAATCGTTCGGCTCAATGGCGGTGATGGCGCGGCGCACATGGGCCATAACAGCGGGAAAATCGACCCGCGCCTGACCGGCGACACCGAGCCCTGCGTTGCCACGCGCCGCCACCGCCGCACGGGCAGCCGAGATCAGCGCCTTCGAGGGCACGCAGCCGTAGTTCAGGCAATCGCCCCCCATTGGCCCCTCGGCGATCAGCGTGACGCGCGCCTTGGCCGCCGCCGCGACATAGGCCGCGACCAGCCCTGCGGCACCGCCACCGATCACGATCAGATTGCGATCGAACCTGGCGGGCCGGGGCCAGCGCGCGGCCCGCCTGCGTGCCTCGATCAGCCGCAGCACCAGCCGCGTGATCCAGGGCAGAACGCCAAGCAGCACGAAGGCGCCGATCAGGCCGGGGCTGAGCACGTCCGAGAGGCTCTCGATCCGGCCAAGCTGGGTGCCTGCGAAGACGAAGGCCGCCGTGCCGGGCAGCATCCCCAACTGGCTGACGCCGTAAAACGTGGCCGCGCGCATCGGCGTCAGGCCAAAGGCGAGGTTCACCGCGAAGAACGGCACAACCGGGATAAGCCGCAGGGAAAACAGGTAAAACGCCCCGTCGCGCGCCAGCCCCTTGTCGATCCGGGCCGCACGCGGGCCGAGGCGAGCACGCACCCAGTCGCGCGCCAGATAGCGTGCCACCAGAAAGGCCAAGCTGGCGCCGATGCTTGAAGCGAAGGACACGAGCGCCAGCGCCCCCCAGAAGCCAAACAGTGCCCCGGCAAGCAAAGTCATCCAGACCGCGAAGGGCAACGAGGCCGCGGCCACCGCGACATAGACCCCGAAGAACGCTGCCGGCAGCACGCCGGGGTGCTCGGCACGCCATGCCTCAAGCCGCGCCAGCAGGTCGCGCAGCGCGCCCGGATCGGGATCGGCCGCCCAGATCACCCCCGCGAGGCCAAGGGCGATCAAGGCGATGAACAGGATCGGTTTGCGCAAGCGGTTTCCCTTCGGTGGATTGCCCCAGACATATCGGGCGACTAGCCTCAAAGTCCATCTTGCATTCCCCTCCCGTCTGGCCAATTCGTCTACGCGGACACAGGCGTTACACGTCGAGAGGCAGACGATGTATTTTCTGGGCATGGATGGCGGAGGCACCGGCTGCCGCGCCGCATTAAGTGACATTGACGGCCATATCCTGGGCGAGGGCCGCGCGGGCTCCGCAAACATGGCCTCGGATTTCGAGGGCGCGCTCGGCAATATCCTGAGCGCGGCCGAGCAGGCACTGGCCGGGCGCGATCCGGGCCAAGTGCGCGCCGTGCTGGGGCTTGCCGGGTCGAATTTCTCAGGCATGGGCGCCCGCATGGAAGCCGCGCTGCCGTTTCGCGCACGCGTGGTTCAGGACGTCGCGACCTCGGTGCGCGGCGCGCTTGGCACGGCGGACGGGATCGTCGCGGCCATCGGCACGGGATCGGTCTTCGCGCGCCAGAGCGACGGGCAGATCCGCGCAATCGGCGGCTGGGGCCTGCGCTTGGGCGACGAGGCCTCGGGCGCCTGGATCGGGCGCGCGCTCTTGATGCGCGCGACGCGGATGCTCGACGGCTATATTCCGCCCACCCCGCTTCTGGCCCAGATCGCGGGCGAGTTGGGCGGCGCGCCTGGCATCGTGACCTTCAGCCTGCGCGCGACGGCTGCGGAATATGCCGCCCTTGCCCCGCGCGTGCTGGCGGCCGAGGCGACCGATCCGGCCGCCGCCCATGTGCTGGACGCGGCACGGGCCGAGATCCGCTCGGCCATCCAGATCCTGCAACCGCGCGAGGCTCCACTGCCGGTAGTCTGGATTGGCGGCCTAGGCCCGAAACTTGCGCTGACGGACTGGCCCATGCAATCGCCCCTTGGCACTTCCCTCGACGGCGCGCTACTGATGGCCCGCGAGGAGAGCACATGGCAGACCTGATCCTGACTGGCGCAAAGATTTTCGACGGCGAGAGCTGGCACGAAAATCATGCGCTGGTGCTGCGTCAGGGGAAAATCGCCACTCTGGTGTCGGAAGACATGGCCCCTGACGGCCCGCGCGAGCAGATCAGCGGCACCTTGGCCCCGGGCCTGATCGACCTTCAACTGAACGGTGGCGGTGGGGTGATGCTGGACGGTGCGGCCAGCGTGCAAAGCATTGCGACGATCTGCGAGGCCCATGCGCGGCTTGGCGCAACCGGCATCCTGCCCACGTTGATCACCGACAGCGCCGCCGCGACGCAGACCGTGCTCGCCGCGGCCATCGCTGCCGTGCCGCGTGTGCCGGGCTTTCTGGGCCTGCACCTCGAAGGCCCGCACCTCGATCCGCGCCGCCCCGGCTGCCATCCGCCCCAGCATATCCGCCCGATGACCGAAGAGGACATCGAGGTCCTGCTTGAGGCCGTAACCGGCCTGCCCGCGCTGATGATCACGCTGGCCCCCGCCGCCGTCACGCCGGAACAGATCGCACGGCTGGTCGGCAATGGCATCGTCGTCAGCCTCGGCCACAGCGACTGCACCTATGACGAGGCCCGCGCCGCGATCGATGCCGGAGCAAGCGTCGTCACGCATCTGTTCAACGCCATGTCGCAGCTTGGCTCGCGCGAGCCGGGCCTTGTGGGCGCGGCGCTCGATCTGCCGGTGGATGTGGGGCTGATCGCCGATGGGATCCATGTCCATCCGGCTACCCTGCGCATGGCGCTGGCAGCCAAACGCCACGGGCGCATGTTCCTTGTGTCGGACGCGATGGCCGCCGCCGGTACCGATCTGGCCGAATTCGACCTTGCGGGCCAGCGCATCCTGCGCCGCGATGGCGCGCTGCGGCTGGAGAACGGAACGCTCGCCGGGGCCGATCTCAGCCTGCCGCAGGCGATCCGCACGCTGATCACTCAGGCCGGGGTGCCTGCCGGACAAGCCATCGCGATGGCCAGCGCCATTCCCGCCTCGGTCATCGGCGCGCGCGCCGGGCGCATCGCGCCGGGGCTGCCCGCCGATCTGGTTCTCTTTGATGACGACTGGAACCTGACCCGCGTCTGGCGCGCGGGCAAAGCGCTTCAGGCGAACTCTTCGACCGCGTAGCCCTGAATGTAGAGCAGCGCTGACAGGTCGCCGTGGTTGATGCGGATATCGCATTGCGCCGCGACCGAGGGCTTGGCGTGCAGCGCAACGCCCGCGCCCGCAAGGTTCAGCATCCCCAGGTCATTCGCCCCGTCACCCACCGCCATGACAGCGTCATGCGACAGCCCAAGCCGTTCGGTGATCTCGATCAGCGCCTGCACTTTGGCCTCGCGGCCCAGGATCGGGCGCGAGGGCACGCCGGTCAGCTTGCCATCCTCGATCATCAGGATATTGGCGCGGTTCTCGTCGAAGCCGAGCGTCTCAGCGACAAAGCCGGTGAAGGCGGTGAACCCGCCCGACACGAGCGCGCAATAGGCGCCATTGGCCTTCATGGTGCGCAGCAGATCATGGCCGCCCGGCATGAAAGTGATGCGCTCTTCGATCACTTGCGTGATGACGCTTTCGGGCAGGCCACGCAGCAGGCCCACACGCTCGGTCAGCGCGCCTTCGAAATCCAGCTCGCCATTCATCGCGCGGGCGGTGATTTCTTTCACCCGCTCGCCCACGCCCGCCACATCGGCCAGCTCGTCGATGCATTCCTGCTGGATCATCGTGCTGTCCATATCGGCCAGAAGCATCTGCTTGCGCCGCCCCGCCTCAGGCTGCACCACCAGATCGAGGCCGAGCGCCTGCATCCCTTCCCAGACCGACCAGCGGTTGGCCGGGATCGCCTCAATCGGAAACTCGGCGGCCACACCGGGGTTGAGCCAACGCACATCGCCCCCCGCCCAGGCATCGCGCAGCGATTCGACGGCGACGCGCTCAAGATTGGCGGATTTCGGGTCGGCAAGCAGGGTGACGATATACATGGGCAAGGTCCGCTAGGTTATCCGGTCGGGCGCTGACGCGCGGTCCGCCGCGCCTTATCGCAAAACACGGCGCGGTGCAAAGGTGGCGCGGCCCGTGGGGCGAAGTTTCCGATAGTGAACGCCGATGTCGCTTTCGTGTGCAGATGCGGCGTATTGGGCCAATTTTCCTCTTGTGCGGAATCACGCGCCCCCGTATTTGCGGCGACGGGACACCTCTCCCCAACGAGAGGCGTTTATCTGGAAGGATACCATTGATGGCTAACCAAGCTCCGGCCGCGCGGCCGGCCAATCCGCGCTTCTCCTCGGGCCCCTGCTCGAAGATCCCCGGTTTCTCCCTCGATATGCTTGCCGACGCGCCCCTGGGCCGTTCGCACCGTGCCGCTGTCGGCAAGGCCAAGCTGAAAGAGGCGATCGACCTCACCCGCGAAATTCTGGGCGTGCCCGCGGATTACCGCATCGGCATCGTTCCCGCCTCGGACACCGGCGCCGTCGAAATGGCGCTGTGGTCGCTGCTGGGCGCCCGCCCTGTCACCATGTGCGCCTGGGAATCGTTCGGTTCGGGCTGGGTGACCGACGTGGTCAAGCAGCTCAAGCTCGACGCGACCGTCAAGGAAGCCGGTTACGGCGACATCGTTGACTTCGCGACCGTCGATTTCAACACCGACGTCGTTTTCACCTGGAACGGCACCACCTCGGGCGTGCGCGTGGCCAATGGCGATGCGATCCCGGCCGACCGCGAAGGCCTGACCATCTGCGACGCGACCTCGGCCGCGTTTGCCATGGAACTGCCCTGGGACAAGCTCGACGTCACCACCTTCTCCTGGCAGAAGGTTCTGGGTGGCGAGGGTGGCCACGGCGTGCTGATCCTGTCGCCCCGCGCTGTCGAGCGTCTGGAAAGCTACAAGCCCGCGTGGCCGCTGCCCAAGATCTTCCGCATGACCAAGGCTGGCAAGCTGATCGAAGGTATCTTCGTCGGCGAGACCATCAACACCCCCTCGATGCTCTGCGTCGAAGACTATCTGGTGGCGATGAAATGGGCGCAAACCGTGGGCGGCCTGAAAGGGCTGGTCGCACGCGCCGAAGCCAATGCGAAAGTGGTGTGGGATTTCTGCGCCGCCCGTCCGTGGATCGCGAACCTCGCCAATGACCCGGCGACGGCCTCGACCACCTCGGTCTGCCTGAAGTTCACCGACGAGCGCATCAAGGACGGCGCCGCCTTCGCCAAGGCCGTGGCCAAGCGTCTCGAGAAAGAGGACGTCGCCCTTGATATCGGCGCTTACCGCGATGCCCCGGCGGGCCTGCGCATCTGGTGCGGCTCGACCATCGAGGCGGCGGATGTCGCGGCGCTGATGCCCTGGCTCGAATACGCCTTCGAGGCGGAAATCGCGGCGCAAGCCTGATTTGCGAAGTCCGATGGGCGCCCCGGCGGCGCCCGTCCTTCCCCAGATTACATCAAGATTCAGGAGCCCCAGAAATGGCCCCCAAGGTTCTCATCTCCGACGAACTCTCCGACGCCGCCGTGCAGATCTTCCGCGACCGCGGGATCGAGGTGGATTTCCAGCCGAAGCTCGGCAAGGACAAGGAAAAGCTGGCCGAGATCATCGGCAACTATGACGGTCTCGCGATCCGCTCGGCCACCAAGGCCACCGCAGCGCTGCTCGAAAAGGCTACCAACCTCAAGGTGATCGGCCGCGCCGGTATCGGTGTCGACAACGTCGACAAGGAAGCCGCGTCCAAGAAGGGTGTCATCGTCATGAACACCCCCTTCGGCAACATGATCACCACCGCCGAGCACGCCATTGCGATGATGTTCGCCGTGGCCCGCCAGATCCCCGAGGCCTCGGCCTCGACCCATGCGGGCAAGTGGGAAAAGTCGAAGTTCATGGGCGTCGAGCTGACCGCCAAGACGCTTGGCGTCATCGGTGCGGGCAACATCGGCGGCATCGTGTGCGATCGCGCCAAGGGCCTGAAAATGAAGGTCATCGCGTTCGACCCCTTCCTGTCGGAAGAAAAGGCCGAGAAGATGGGCGTCGAGAAGGTGGAACTGGAAGAGCTGCTCAAGCGCGCCGACTTCATCACCCTGCACGTGCCGCTGACCGACTCGACCCGCAACATCCTGTCGCGCGAGAACCTCGAGAAGACCAAACCCGGCGTGCGCATCATCAACTGCGCCCGTGGCGGTCTGGTTGATGAAGAGGCGCTGGCCGACCTGCTGAAATCGGGCCATGTCGCGGGCGCCGCCTTCGACGTGTTCTCGGTCGAGCCGGCCACCGAAAACCCGCTGTTCGGTCTGCCGAACGTGGTCTGCACCCCGCACCTGGGCGCCGCGACCACCGAAGCGCAGGAGAACGTGGCCCTTCAGGTCGCCGAGCAGATGTCGAACTACCTGCTCGACGGCGCTGTCGAAAACGCGCTCAACATGCCCTCGATGACCGCCGAAGAGGCCAAGGTCATGGGTCCCTGGGTGAAGCTGTCGGAATACCTGGGCGGTTTCGTCGGCCAGATGACCGATGAGCCGATCAAGGCGATCAACATCACCTATGATGGCCTCGTGTCGAAGATGAACCTCAAGGCGCTCGACTGCGCCGTTGTCGCCGGCATCATGCAGCGCGCCAACCCCGACGTGAACATGGTCTCGGCCCCGGTGATCGCGAAAGAGCGCGGCATCCAGATCTCGACCACCACGCAGGACAAGTCGGGCGTGTTCGACGGCTACGTCAAGGTTACCGTGGTCACCGACGCGCGTGAGCGTTCGATCGCGGGCACCGTGTTCTCGGATGGCAAGCCGCGCTTCATCCAGATCAAGGGCATCAACGTGGACGCCGAAGTCGGCAACCACATGCTCTACACCACCAACAAGGACGTGCCCGGCATCATCGGCAAGCTCGGCACGCTGCTTGGCAACCACGACGTGAACCTCGCGAACTTCACCCTGGGCCGCTCGGCCGCGGGTGGCGAGGCGATCGCCATCGCCTATCTCGACAACGCGCTCGACGCCTCGATCGTGGCCGAGCTCGAGGCGACCGGTCTCTTCCAGCAGGTGAAACCGCTGGAATTCAACGTCGACTGAGCTAAGTTCGCACCATGCCCAAGGGCCCCTCGCCACGGCGGGGGGCCCTATTCATTGGAACGAGAATGCGCATCTACGCCATCGGTGACATCCACGGCCAGCTTGACCGCCTCAAGGCGGCGCACGCGCTGATCGAAAGCGACCGCCGCCAGACCGGCGACGTGGCCGCCCGCGTCGTGCATGTCGGCGATCTGGTGGACCGTGGTCCGCGCTCGGCCGGGGTGATCGACTATCTGATGCAGGGACAGGCCGACGGGCGCCCGTGGGAGGTGCTGCGCGGCAATCACGACCGGATGTTCCTGGGCTTTCTGGACGACCCCTATTACCACGACCCGATGCTGCGCTTCGGCATCGAATGGCTGCACCCACGGGTCGGAGGCTGCACCACGCTTGAATCCTACGGCGTCGCCAATGCCGAGGACCGCCCGCTTGATCAGGTGCACCGCGACGCAGTCGCTGCGGTGCCCGCTCGCCATCGCGAATGGCTGGCCGCGCTGCCGATCCGGCTGCGCACGGAACGGGCGTTCTTCGCCCATGCCGGGGTCCGTCCGGGGGTGGATCTGGACGCGCAGGTCGAGGACGATCTGCTCTGGATCCGGCGGGAATTCCTTGACGACCGGCGCGATCACGGGGTGCTTGTCGTGCATGGCCATACAGCCATTGATGAGGTTACCCACTATGGCAACCGCATCAACCTCGACACCAGCGCGGGCTACGGCGGGCCGGTCTCGGCCGTCGTGATTGAAGGCGACGAGGTCTGGCTGCTGAGCGAAAGCGGGCGGGTTCCCCCCGCGGCGGGCTGAACCGGGCGTTTTTCGCGGCAAATATTCGCCTGACCCTCGTTTCTGGGCGTTATTTCCCTAACGGAAACTGGCGCAATTGGATTTCGCACGATAACGTCCGATTCGAACCAACGAGGGGGACCCTACATGACTGGCATCGTTATCCTTTCCGGCGCGCGCACCGCTATCGGTACTTTCGGCGGAAGCCTTGCGGGCTTTTCGCCCATCGATCTGGCCACGCTGGTCAACAAGGCCGCGATCGAGCGCGCCGGGATCAGCGCCGACAAGATCGGCCAGGTCGTGCTGGGCCATGTGATCAATACCGAACCGCGCGACATGTATGTCTCGCGCGTGGCCTCGGTCCAGGCTGGCGTTCCGGTCGGCACCCCGGCGATGAACGTCAACCGTCTGTGCGGCTCGGGCGCCCAGGCCATCGTCTCGGCCACCCAGTCGCTGATGCTGGGCGATGCCGATTTCGCGCTGGCTGGCGGTGCGGAGTGCATGAGCCGCGCCCCCTACATCATCCCCTCCGCCCGTTTCGGCCAGAAGATGGGCGACACCAGCGTTATCGACATGATGGTTGGCGCGCTGACCTGCCCCTTCGGCACCGGCCACATGGGCGTGACCGCCGAGAACGTCGCCTCGGAATGCGAGATCACCCGTGAAGAGCAAGACGCCTTCGCGCTGGAAAGCCAGAACCGCGCCGCCGCAGCCATCGCCGCTGGCGTCTTCAAGGATGAGATCGTCCCGGTCGAGATCGTCTCGCGCAAGGGCACCGTGGTCTTCGACACCGACGAGCACCCCAAGGCGACCTCGCTCGACAAGCTCGGCGGGCTGAAGGCCGTGTTCAAGAAGGGCGGCTCGGTCACCGCCGGTAACGCATCGGGCATCAACGACGGTGCGGCCGCCGTGGTACTGGCGCGCGAAGAGGCCGCCGCCGCTGCGGGCCTTAAGCCGCGCGCCAAGATCCTGGGCTACACGGTTTCGGGCGTGCGCCCCGAGGTGATGGGCCTTGGCCCGATCCCGGCCGTGCAGCAGCTGTGCGAAAAGATCGGCCTGAACGTGTCAGACTTCGACGTGATCGAGTCGAACGAAGCCTTCGCCGCGCAGGCGCTGGCCGTCACCAAGGGCCTGGGCCTCGATCCGGCCAAGGTCAACCCGAACGGCGGCGCCATCGCGCTTGGCCACCCGATCGGCGCGACCGGTGCGATCCTGACGGTCAAGGCGCTTCATCACCTGGAGCGCACCGGCGGCAAGCGCGGCCTGATCACCATGTGCATCGGCGGCGGTCAGGGCATCGCCATCGCGATCGAACTCTGCTGAGAGTGATCTGGCGCGGCGGGTCATCCCGCCGCGCCGCTTAAGGGTTAATTCATTCCCCGCTGCCAATCTGCGCCAATGAGCGGAATGGATGTGCGGGGATGAGTGCCAGCATCATCGAAAAACTGGCGCAGGAACGGCGTGCCCGGCTGGCCGCCGAGCGGCTGCTGGAGCAAAAGAAGCGTGAGCTGTTCGCCGCGAACGAAAAGCTGTCGCATCACGCCCGGGCGCTTTCCGACCAGATCGTGCAGCAGCGCCATGGGCTTGAACGCGCCCTGACCGAGGCCGCTACTCTCAAGGGCGAAAACAGCAAGGTACGCTTCGATCTCGCGCGGGCGACCTCGCTTGCGCAAAGCGCGCAGCGGCGCCTGTGGGACGCTCTGGAAACCATCCGCGACGGCTTTGCCCTGTTCGATGACGATCTGCGGCTGGTGGCCGCCAACAAGGCATATTTGTCATTCTTTCGTGGCAATGAGGCCGTCAGCATCGGCACAACCTATGACGCGGTGCTGCGACAGATCGCCGAGAACGGTCTGGTCGAACTGAACGGGCGCGACCCGCAGGATTGGCACCGGCAGATGCTGGCCCGTATCCGCAGCCCGCGCATCGACCCTTTCGTGCTGACCACGCCGCAGGGCCGCCACATCCGCCTGATCGACCGCTGGGGCGAAGACGGCGATCTGGTCTGCCTGTCGCAGGACATCACCGCCATGATCCGCCGCGAGGCCGAGCTGGAAGAGGCCCGCTTGCGCGCCGAGGCCGCGAACCGCGCCAAATCGACCTTCCTCGCCAATATGAGCCACGAGATCCGTACGCCGATGAACGGCGTGGTCGGCATGGCCGAACTGCTGACCGAGACCGAACTGACCGAGGAGCAGCGGCTTTATGCAGAGACCATCCGCTCTTCGGGCGAGGCGCTGCTGGCGATCATCAACGACGTGCTGGATTACTCCAAGATCGAGGCCTCGCGCATCAAGCTGCGCCCCGAGCCCTTCGATCTGGAGCGCTGCCTGCACGAGATCATGGTGCTGCTGCAACCCTCGGCGCGCGAGAAGGGCGTGAACCTGCTGGTCGATTACGACCTCTTCCTGCCCACGCGCTTCATCGCCGATCCCGGGCGGATGCGGCAGATCCTGATGAACCTGATCGGCAATGCGGTGAAATTCACCCCCTCGGGCCATGTCCTTGCCCGCGTCGTCGGCTTCGAGGGCGAGGACGCCGCCTATGAACTGCACATCACCGTCGAGGATACCGGCATCGGCATCGCACCCGAGCATGTCGAGCATATCTTCGGCGAGTTCAACCAGGTCGACAGTGCCGCGAACCGCAAGTTCGAGGGGACCGGTCTTGGCCTTGCAATCACGCGCCAACTGATCGAACTGATGGGCGGCGCACTCTGGGTCGATAGCGAGTTGGGCGCGGGGGCCTGCTTTGGATTTCGCCTCTCCCTGCCCCGCGCCGAGCCGCCCAACGCCGCCAACCCGCCCGGCCCGCCGATCGCACTGCGCAGTGCACTGGTCATCGACCCGATGCTGGTCAACCGCGCCGTCGTCACGCGGCAGCTGGAGGGCTGCGGGCTTGCCGTCAGCGCAAGTCAGGATGTCGAGGAGGCGCTGAGGCTGATCGAGGCCGGCGGGCGGTTCGACGTGATCCTGACCGACGATGCGCCGTCCGGCAGCGAAAGCTCGATCTGCCAAACGCTGCGGGCGCGCGGCGTCACGGCGCCCATTCTTCTGGTCACGGCCCACCGCGACGCGGTGACCGGGGATTGCTTCTGCGCGCGCCTCGACAAGCCGGTGCTGCGCGCAGCGCTTTACCGGGAATTGCAGGCACTCTCCTCCACGCGCGGCGCGCAGAACCGGACGGGCCAACCGCCGCTGCGGCGGATGCGTATCCTTGCGGCCGAGGACAACCTGACCAACCAGCTCGTCTTCTCGAAAATGGTGAAGGATCTGACGATCGAGGTGCATTTCGCCAATAACGGGCATGAGGCGGTGGCACAGTGGCGCGCACTGCGGCCCGACCTGATCTTCATGGATATTTCGATGCCGGGGATGGATGGCTGCGATGCGACCCGTGCGATCCGCGCCGCTGAGGCCGAAACCGGGGGCCATGTGCCGATCTGCGCGCTGACCGCCCATGCGATGGAGGGCGACAGCGATCCGCTGTTCGCCGCCGGGGTCGATCATTACCTGACGAAGCCTTTGAAAAAGGGCGCGATTGCCGATCTGATCCACGCCTGCCAGCCCGAGGGCACCTTGCCGATCCTGCCGGAAGAGGCGGTGCAGGCCTAGCGATATTCCTCGATCAGCGACAGGAATACCTCGGCGAAACGCTCGACCTTGGCCTCTCCCATGCCCGCAATCCGCGCCAGATCGCTGCGCGAGCGCGGCTTGGCCTCGGCGATCTTGCGCAGGGTCGATTGCGTGCAGCTCAGGTAGCGATCATTGCCGTGACCGCCATGGGCCAGATCAAGCTGCGCCTGCGCGAGACGGTCGAAGAGCGCCCCCTCCTCGCGCCCGGCAAGCTTCATCCGCGCGGGGTGGATGTCACCCGCCCCCGCCCCGGCGATCACCTCAAGGAAGGCCGCACCGTAACTGTCGAGCTTCTTCGCCCCCACCCCGTTGATCCGCGCCATCTGGTCGATGCTGGCAGGGCGCGCCTCGGCCATCTCGATCAGGGTGCGGTCGGGAAAGATCATATAGGCGGGCAGGCCCGCAGCCTCGGACAGCGCGCGCCGCTTGGCCTTGAGCGCGGACAGAAGCGGCGCATCCTCGTCTGAGACCAGCGCCTTGACCACGGGCCGACCCTTGGCCTTGCGGATCAGGTCGCGGCGCAGGGTGATCCCCTCTTCGCCGCGCAGGATCGGGCGGGCGCGATCGGTCATTACCAGCGCGCCGTGACGCTCGACATCGGGGCGCACAAGGTCGTGGCCCATCATCTGCCGGAATACCGCCTGCCATTGCGGGCGGGTCATGTCGCGGCCCACGCCGAAGGTGGGCAGCTTGTCGTGACCGCGCGCGGTGATGCGCTCGTTCGTGTTGCCCATCAGGATCTCGATCAGGTGGCCCGCGCCATAGCTTTCGCCCGTGCGCAGCGCGGCCGAAAGCGCCTTGCGCACGGCCTCAGTGCCGTCGAAGAGATCGGGCGGGGTTTCGCACAAATCGCAATTTCTGCAGGGCTCGGCCATCTCTTCGCCGAAATAGGCCAGCAGCTTCTGGCGGCGGCAGGAATTGGCCTCGGCCAGACCGAGCAGCGCATTGAGGCGCGCGTGATCGGCACCCTTGCGCTCAGACGGTGCGAGGCCCTCGTCGATCTGCTGGCGGCGAAAGCGGATATCGTCGGGGCCATAAAGGGTCAGTGTCTCGGCCGGGGCCCCATCGCGGCCCGCGCGGCCGATCTCTTGATAGTAACCCTCAATGGATTTGGGCAGATCGGCATGGGCGACCCAGCGAATGTCGGGCTTGTCGATCCCCATGCCGAAGGCGACCGTAGCCACCACGATCAGCCCATCCTCGCGCTGAAAGCGGGCCTCGACGGTGCGGCGATCCTCGGCCTCCATCCCGCCGTGATAGTGGCAGGCGGGGTGCCCGGCCTCGTTGAGCGCCTTGGCAAGGCTTTCGGTCCGCGCGCGCGAGGCGCAATAGACGATGCCGGACTGACCCCGGCGCGCGGCGGCAAAGCGCAGGATCTGCTGGCGCGGCTGGTCCTTGGGCTCGAAAGCCAGATGGATATTGGGCCGGTCGAAGCCGCGCAGGAAGGTCGCCGGGGCCTGGCCGTCAAACAGGCGTGAGACGATCTCGGCGCGGGTTTCCTCGTCGGCGGTGGCCGTGAAGGCGGCCAGCGGCACGCCAAGGGCGCGCTTCAGCTCACCTATACGTAGGTAGTCGGGGCGGAAATCATGGCCCCACTGGCTGACGCAATGCGCCTCATCGACCGCAATCAGCCGCGTGCCCGCGCGCCGCAACAGCCCCAGCGTGGCGACCGAGGCCAACCGTTCAGGCGCGATATAGAGCAGCTTGAGGCAGCCCGCGTCGATCGCGGCAAAGACCGCCTCCGTCTCTTCCTCCGTATTGCCCGAGGTCAGCGCACCGGCCTCGACCCCCGCCTCGCGCAGCGCGCGCACCTGATCGCGCATCAGCGCGATCAGCGGCGAGATGACGACCGTCATCCCCGGCAGGCACAGCGCCGGTAACTGGAAGCACAGCGACTTGCCGCCGCCTGTGGGCATGATGGCCAGCGTGTCGCGCCCGGCCAGAACCGCGCGCACAATCTCTTCCTGACCCGGCCGGAACGCCTGAAACCCGAAGACCGAGGCCAGCAGCGCGCCGGGATCGGGCGCAGGATCGGTCACCGGGTCCAGCATGGATCAATAGCCGAAGAAGAAGCCCGCGTTGTTGATCAGCGCGCGTTGCAGGATGATCACCACGATGAAGGCGACCAGCGGCGCAAGGTCCAGCCCCGGCGTGGCGGGCAGGAAGCGGCGGATGCGCCCGTAGATCGGCTCAAGCAGGTTGTTCAGCCCGTACCAGATCTGCGCGACCAGCGGCTGGCGCAGGTTGAGCACCTGAAAGTTGATCAGCCAGCTCA
This sequence comes from Sedimentimonas flavescens, assembly GCF_019264375.1. Lineage (GTDB taxonomy): Bacteria > Pseudomonadota > Alphaproteobacteria > Rhodobacterales > Rhodobacteraceae > Rhodobacter > Rhodobacter flavescens. The sequence continues at coordinate 498,114 of NZ_JAHVAI010000001.1, forward strand.
TGATGATATGGGCGATCATGATGAACCAGACAACATTCAGGATCAGGTTGAGGGCCTGAAACAGCGTGACCATGCGAAACCTCCGGGCAATGCGGGATTACAGGTAAGGCAGGCGCGCGGGGGTTGCAACCTTGCGCATCGGCCAAATGCCGCGACGTAGCGGTTGACCTTCATGCTGCAACGCGGCATCGATGGCAGGATTCGGAGGCGCGCATGTATCCAGTTATTCGTATGGCCAAGGCCCTTGTCGCGGGGCGCGGCCAGACGCTCGACATTCTCGACACGGTGATCAGCCAGCATCGCGCCTGGCCTTGGGATATCGACCCGTGGAAAGACCTCAATAACGGGCGCATCCTGACGCTGTTCGATCTGGGCCGCATCCAGCTGGCGCAGCGCACCGGACTGAGCGCGGCGCTGATGCGCAATCGCTGGGGAATCGTGGTCGCTGGCAACACCACACGCTACCGCAAGCGCATCACCATGATGCAACGCTTCGAGATGCGCACCCGCGTCGTCGGCTGGGACAACCGCTTTGTCTATATGGAGCAGAGCATGTGGCGCGGCGCTGAGTGCTGCAACCATGTCCTGATCCGCGGCGCCGTGACCTCGCGCGAGGGGATCGTGCCGCCCATGCAGGTGCTTTCGGCGATGGGGCACAAGGCCGACAGCCCCGAGTTGCCCGGCTGGGTGCACCGCTGGATCGGCGCCGAGCACGAGCGCCCCTGGCCACCGCAGATGTGATCGCCCCTAACCCTTGCGCCGCCACCGCTTTTCGGGCTTGATCGCCGCAACGCAGGGGGCAGGGCATGATCACCACACGCAAGCGGATCTGGGGTTGGTTCTTTTTCGACTGGGCCAGCCAACCCTACAACACCCTGCTGCTGACCTTCATCTTCGCCCCCTTCATGAAGGAACTGCTGGGCAGCGGCTCGAACGCGCAGACGGTCTGGGGCTATGGCGTGGGCCTTGCAGGGCTGCTGATCGCGATCGCCTCGCCGCTTCTGGGGGCAATCGCCGACCGCTCGGGCCGCCGGATGCCGTTCATCTGGCTCTTTTCGCTGATGTATGTCCTTGGTGCCTGGGGCCTGTGGTATGCCGAGCCGGGCAATTTCAGTCTGATCCTGATCATGACCTCCTTTGCCATCGGCATGATCGGGATGGAGTTCGCCACCACCTTCACCAATGCGATGCTGCCCGACCTCGCGCCCCGCGAGGAGATCGGCAAGATCTCGGGCTCGGGCTGGGCCTTTGGCTATGTGGGCGGGATGGTCGCGCTGATCATCATGCTGGTGCTGTTGCAGGTGAACCCGAACACGGGCCGCACATTGGTCGGGCTGCCGCCGCTGTTCGGCCTCGATATCGCAACGCGTGAAGATACGCGCATCGTCGGGCCGCTGACGGCGGTCTGGTATGCGGTCTTCATGATCCCCTTCTTCCTGTGGGTGCGCGAGCCGCGCCACCCCGGCGCCGTTCCGGTTGCCCGCGCCGCGCGCGAGGCCTGGCCGCAGTTGCGCCAAACCCTGCGCCGCCTGCCGCGCAACCGCAGCCTCTTTGCCTTCCTGCTGTCGTCGATGTTCTACCGCGATGCGCTGAACGGCATCTACACCTTCGGCGGGCTCTATGCGGCAGGGGTGCTGGACTGGTCCATCACCCAGATCGGCATCTTCGGTATTCTGGCCGCGATCACCGGAGCGGTCTTTGCCTGGCTTGGCGGAAAGGCCGATGATCGCTTTGGCCCGAAGGCGGTGATCCTGTTTACCGTCGTGCTGCTGACCGCCGTCGTGGTCGGCGTCGTCTATATCTCGCGCGAGAGCGTATTCGGCATGGCCGTCGGGCCTGACAGCATCCTGCCCGACGTGGCCTTCTACGTCATGGGCGGGCTGATCGGCGCGGGGGGCGGGGCGCTGCAAGCGGCCAGCCGCACGATGATGGTGCATCAGGCCGAGCCGGGCCGCATGACCGAAAGCTTTGGCCTTTACGCGCTGACCGGAAAGGCCACCGCTTTCATCGCTCCGCTCTCGATCGGGGTGGTGACGCATCTTACCGGCAATCAGGCGCTCGGCATCACTCCGCTCATCGTGCTTTTCGTTCTGGGGCTTGGGCTGCTAGGTTGGGTCAAGCCGAACGGCGCCCGGCAGCCCCAAAGCGCAGGATGACCCGAGATATGACCCTTGCCCACCTGACCCGCCCGCTTGCCCTTTGCCTTGCGCTGATCGCGGGCACCGCCGCCTCGGCCGAGCCGCTGGCCCGGCAGCTCTTTGGCGCGGCGAATGCCCCCTCGCAGCAGCGTGCGGCGGCGATCGGCTTCTATTCACGCGGATGCGCTGCGGGCCTCGTGGCCCTGCCCGAGACCGGCCCCACCTGGCAGGCCATGCGCCTGAGCCGCAACCGCAACTACGGCCAACCCGAGATGATCGCTTTCCTGAGCGATCTGTCGGCCTTCGCCGCAACCCTGCCGGGCTGGAAGGGGCTTTATATCGGCGATATCAGCCAGCCACGCGGCGGCCCGATGACTGGCGGCCACGCCAGTCACCAGATCGGCCTTGATGCCGATATCTGGATGCTGCCGCCGCAGCGCCTGAACCTCAGTCGCTCCGAGCGCGAAAAGATCAGTTCGGTCTCGATCCGCACCGCAGACCAGACCCGCACCAATGGCAACTGGTCGGCCCAGCATATGGCGCTGCTGCGCGCCGCCGCCTCGGACCCGCGGGTCGATCGCGTCTTTGTCGCAGCCGCCGCGAAGATCGCGATGTGCAACTCCACCCCGCGCGGCGATCGCAGCTGGCTGCAAAAGATCCGCCCGATCTATGGCCACGACTCGCATTTCCACGTGCGGCTGAAGTGCCCCCCCGGCCAAAGCGCGTGCGAGAGGCAAAAACCCACCGTGGCCGAGCTGTCGAAGGGCGGTGACGGCTGCGACGAGACCTTGAACTGGTGGGTAACGACCTATCTGGAAGAGTTGCGCAACCCGCCGAAAAAACCCAAGCGCACCGGCCCGCCCCCCAAGAACGCAAAAACCTACGTGATGTCGGACCTGCCAGGACAATGCAAAAACGTGCTCGCCTCGCGCTGATCGCGCTGGCCCTGGCTTTCGCGGGGCATCCCGCGACCGCTGCGGACCCCGCACCGCGGGCCGAGTTCCTGCAAACCTATGCCTGGAGCACAGCGAATGCCGCCTTCGGCGGGTTCTCGGGGCTGGAACTGGAAGATGACGGGCGCGATTTCGTCGCGCTCTCGGATCGCGCAACGCTGTGGCGCGGGCGGATCGCGCGCGACGCGACCGACCGGATCGTAGGCGTCGACCTGCGTTCCGGCCCGGTCAAGCTGCGCGACAGCAAGGGCGACGGCCTCGGCCAGTCGTCTGGCGATTCCGAGGGGCTGGCGCTGGCGCCTGACGGATCTGTCTATGTCTCGTTCGAGGGGCTGCACCGCGTGGCCCGCTACCCGCGCGATGACGGTCCGGCCGAGCGCCTGCCCCGCCCCGAGGCCTTCAAGCGGTTCCAGTCGAACTCCTCGCTTGAGGCACTGGCCATTGCGCCGGACGGCACGCTCTATACCCTGCCCGAGCGATCGGGGATGCTCAATCGCCCCTTCCCGGTCTGGCGTTATCGCGATGGCACGTGGGATCAGCCCTTCGCGATCCCGCGCGATGGCGACTGGCTGCCGGTAGGAGCGGATTTCGGGCCGGACGGGCGCTTTTATCTGCTCGAACGCGACTTCTGGGGCCTGCTGGGTTTCCTGACCCGGGTGCGCGTCTTCGACATCGCGGGCGACAGCGTCACCGGCGGCGACGTTCTGCTGCAAACCCGTGCCGGGGTGCATGACAATCTCGAAGGCATCGCGGTCTGGCGTGACCGCGGCGGCGCGATCCGGCTGACGATGGTCGCAGATGACAATTTCCGGATCTTTCAGCGCACCGAACTGGTCGAATACCGGCTCAAGCCCTGAAATGGCTTGACCCAAGCGGGTAGAGCGCGTAAGCGCCGCGCTGCCCGGAGCCTCCGGGCCATGTCCCCGCTACCATGTAAAAACGGTGAAAATCATGAACCGCTTCCTCCCCGGCATTCTTGCCATGGCCGCCATTGTCGTGGCCTCGAACATCCTGGTGCAATTCCTCGTCGGCGACTGGCTGACCTGGGGCGCCTTCACCTATCCCTTCGCCTTCCTCGTCACCGATGTGATGAACCGCGTCTATGGCCCCGCCGCCGCGCGCCGCGTCGTGGCCGCCGGCTTTGTCGTCGGTGTCATCTGCTCGCTCATCGGCACCCAGATCCAGGGCGAGTTCGGCCCCTATGTCACGCTGCGCATCGCCATCGGCTCGGGCACGGCCTTCTTGGTCGCCCAGATGATGGACATCGCCATCTTCGACCGTCTGCGCCGCGGCGTCTGGTGGGAGGCCCCGCTGGTCTCGACCATCGTGGGCTCCTCGCTCGACACGGCGATCTTCTTTTCGATCGCCTTCGCCGCGCAATTCGCCTTCATCGAGCCGCTCAACGATGTGTCCTGGGCGAACGAGGCGGTGCCGCTGGTCGGCATTGGCCCGATGGCCCCGCTCTGGGTCTCTTTGGCCGCTGCGGACTGGATTGTGAAAGTTGCGCTTTCTTTGGTCGCCCTTGTGCCTTTCAAGGCAATCGTCACGCGCCTATCGCCAAAGATTGCGTAATTTTTCTTGCCATACACAAAATCTGTGCCACCCTATCCTTATCGGCAACGCATGAAAGGAGGTGGTCCAGTGTCTAGAGTGATAGTGGAGAGAGGTGTCGGGACAGTCAGGGGGGCCGTGGCCTAAGGGCAAACCCAAGGGCAAATAACCCTGGCTGGGACGGAGGATCGACCAGACCCTAACCGGACCATCTCCGTAGATCTCGGGGGCCGCTGGCTTTGCCAAGCGGCCCTTTCTATTGCGCACCTCCCCGCGCGCCCGCCGCGCGCCGCCAGCCGATCTCGACACGCGCGCCGCGATGTGGTTTGGAGGGTCAGGGCGCCTTGGGCGCCGGGTTTCCGTAAGGCAGGGGAGCGGGCGAATGACCGACACTCAGACCGAGATCGCGGCGATGAGCTTCGAGGAGGCGATGAAGGCGCTGGAGCAGGTGGTGAACCAGCTTGAGCGCGGCGAGGTGCCGCTCGATCAGTCGATCGCCCTTTATGAACGCGGCGCCGCCTTGAAGGCGCGCTGCGCCGAACTGCTGAAAGCCGCCGAGGAGCGGGTCGAAAAGATCACCCTAGGCGAAGGCGGAAAGCCCGCCGGAACGGTTCCGGTCGAAGGTCTTTGATGTTTCCCGAACGTCTGAGCGAAGTGCAGATTGCGGTTCAGCATGCGCTGGACCAGGCCGTCGCGCGCCTGCCCGCAGGCGATCTGCGCGACGCGATCGGCTACGCCGCGCAGGGCGGCAAGCGGCTGCGCGCGTTCCTCGTGCTCGAATCCGCGGCGCTCTTCGGTATTTCGCAGGCGCAGGCCCTGCCCGCCGCCGCTGCGGTCGAGGCGCTGCACGCCTATTCGCTGGTGCATGACGACATGCCCTGCATGGATGACGACGCTCTGCGCCGGGGCCAGCCCACCGTCCATGTGAAGTGGGATGAGGCCACCGCCGTTCTGACCGGAGACGCGCTGCAAACGCTGGCATTCGAGCTGTGCTGCGACCCGACCCTTGGCCCGGCAGATCGCCGCGTGGCCCTTGTGTCAGCGCTGGCGCAAGCCTCGGGCGCGGCGGGGATGGTCTATGGCCAGGCGCTCGACATCGCGGCCGAAACGGCTGCGGCGCCGCTGACGCTTGATGAAATCACCCGCCTGCAAGCAGGCAAGACCGGCGCGCTGATCTCATTCGCCGCCGAGGCGGGCGCGATCCTTGCGGGCGCCGACCGCGCGCCGCTGGCCGCCTATGCCCGCGCGCTTGGCCTTGCCTTCCAGATCGCCGACGACATCCTGGATGTCGAGGGCGATGCAGCACTTGTGGGCAAGCAGGTCGGCAAGGATGCGCAGGCCGGCAAGGCCACTTTCGTCTCGCTTTTGGGGCTGGAGAGCGCAAAATCCCGCGCCGCCGCCCTGATCGACGAGGCCGAGGCCGCACTTGCCCCCTATGGCGCAAAGGCGCAAAACTTGCGGGAAGCGGCGCGTTTCGTTATCTCGCGCGACAAATGACACGGGAACGCCGATGAGCCAGACCCCGCCTACCCCGATCCTTGACCGCGTGCGCCTGCCCTCGGACCTCAAGGCGCTGACCGACCGCGAGCTGCACCGGCTGGCGGATGAACTGCGTGCCGAGACGATCTCGGCGGTGTCGGTGACGGGCGGGCATCTGGGCGCGGGGCTTGGCGTGGTCGAACTGACCGTCGCGCTGCACGCGGTTTTCGATGCGCCGCGCGACAAGATCATCTGGGACGTGGGCCACCAGTGCTACCCCCACAAGATCCTGACCGGGCGGCGCGACCGCATCCGCACCCTGCGCACCAAGAACGGCCTCTCGGGCTTCACCAAGCGCTCGGAAAGCCCCTACGATCCGTTCGGCGCGGGGCATAGCTCCACCTCGATCTCGGCGGCCGTCGGCTTTGCCATGGCGCGCGAGCTGGGGGCCGAGACGGGTGACGCCATTGCCGTGATCGGCGACGGGGCGATGTCAGGCGGGATGGCCTTCGAGGCGATGAACCATGCAGGCCACCTTGGCAAGCGGGTCTTTGTCGTGCTGAACGACAATGAAATGTCGATCGCGCCGCCGGTCGGTGCGCTGTCGAGCTACCTCACCCGGCTCTATTCCGAAGGCCCGATGCAGGATCTCAAATCCGTCGCCAAGGGCGCCGTGAGCCTGCTGCCCGAGCCCTTCCAGGAAGGCGCGCGCCGCGCCAAGGAGATGCTCAAGGGCATGGCCGTGGGCGGCACGCTGTTCGAAGAGTTGGGCTTCACCTATGTCGGCCCGGTCGATGGCCACGATCTGGACGCGCTGCTGCCGCTGCTGCGCACGCTGAAAGCACGCGCCACCGGCCCCGTTCTGATCCATGCGCTGACCAAGAAGGGCAAGGGCTATGCCCCCGCCGAAAGCCGCGCCGACCGGGGGCACGCGACCGCCAAGTTCGACGTGATCACCGGCGCACAGGTCAAGGCGCCCACAAACGCGCCCTCCTACACCAAGGTCTTCGCCGAAAGCCTCGTGCGCGAGGCCGAGGGCGACGAGAAGATCGTGGCGATCACCGCGGCCATGCCCGATGGCACCGGGCTGAACCTGTTCGCCGAGCGCTTCCCACGCCGCACCTTCGACGTGGGCATCGCCGAACAGCACGCCGTAACTTTCTCGGCCGGACTGGCCGCGACAGGGATGAAGCCCTTCTGCGCGATCTACTCGACCTTCCTGCAACGCGGCTACGACCAGATCGTGCATGACGTGGCGATCCAGCGTCTGCCGGTGCGCTTTGCGATCGACCGCGCGGGCCTGGTGGGCGCGGATGGCGCGACCCACGCGGGCAGCTACGATATCGGATTCATGGCCAACCTGCCTGGCATGGTGGTGATGGCCGCCGCCGACGAGGCCGAACTGGTTCATATGGTCGCTACCGCTGCCGCGCATGACGAAGGCCCCATCGCCTTCCGCTATCCGCGCGGCGAGGGCATGGGCGTCGAGATGCCCGAGCGCGGTCAGCCACTGGAAATCGGCAAGGGCCGGATCGTGACCGAGGGGGCGCGCGTTGCCATCCTGAGCTTCGGCACGCGCCTGGCCGAGGTGCTGAAGGCGCGCGAGGCACTGTCCGCGCGCGGCCTTGCGCCGACCGTGGCGGACGCGCGCTTTGCCAAGCCGCTCGACACCGATCTCATCCTACGGCTGGTGGCCGAGCATGAGGCACTGATCTGCATCGAAGAGGGCGCGGTGGGCGGCTTTGGCAGCCATGTCGCGCAGTTCCTGTCCGATCAGGGCGTATTCGACCGGGGCTACAAGTTTCGCTCGATGGTGCTGCCCGATACGTTCATCGACCATGCGTCGCCCGAGGATATGTATGCCTCGGCCCGCATGAACGCCTCGGATATCGAGGCGAAGGTGCTTGAGCTTCTGGGCGTGGCGGTCGCGAAGCGGGCCTGATCAGGCCCGGCTGATCCGCCAGGTTTGCAGGATATATTGCGCGCAGATCAGGTCGAGATGCGCGCCCCCGCCATTCTTGCTCAGCGTGATCTCGTTGTCCGAGCGGCGCGCGAAGGTGCCTGCGTGAATGTCGTAGTAATCCGCGATGATATCGGCCTCTAAGATCACACCGCGCGCGAGCGGGTCCTTGAACTCGCCGATATGCTTGATGGTGGTTACGCGACTGTCGCAGAAGATGCGGGCGCGGCGCAGGGTCTCGTCATCGACCTCGCGCATGTCGGGCCGATAGGCGCCGATCAGGTCAAGATGCGTACCCGGCCGCAGCCACTCGCCGCGAATATAGGGCTGAGAGGCCATGGTGGTGCAGGCGATGATCTCGGCCCCGCGCACGGCGGCCTCCAGATCGGCCTCGGCGCGCGCACCGGTGCGCGCGGCCAGCGCCTCGGCGGTCAGATGGGTGCGGTTCCAGATCGTGAAGCGCGCCTGCGGGAAGGCCGCGCGATAAGCCTCGATCATCGAGGCGGCCACATGGCCCGCACCGCAGATCAGGATCTCGCGCGCGTCAGGGCGGGCAAGGAGCCGCGCCGCCAGAAGGCTGTCGCCTGCCGTCTTCCACTTGGTGAGCAGCTTGAAATCGACGAGGGCCTCAAGCATCCCGGTGCGGTCGCTGAGCAGGTTCACCGCGCCATTGACCATGGGCAGACCCGCCTCCGGGTTGCCCGGCATGATCGTGGCCGATTTCACCGCGATCCCCAGCCCCGAGATCCAGGCCGAACGGGTCAGCAGCGTGTCTTCGCCGCGATAGAGGAAGGTGTCGGCCACCTCGGCGCGCGGCAGGCGGTGGCCCGCTTCGAAGGCCTCGGTCAGGATAATCCAGTCAAGCAGACCCTCGGCCTCGGGCCCGATGATGTCGATGCTCATTGTGCCTCCGCGTCGCTCAAAAGCCCTTCGGCCACAAGGCGCGCCGCCCAACCGGCCGGCCCCTCGAAGAGATGCGTTTTCCAGCCGCGCAGATGCGCCGCCGCGATATTGTCTGCCCGGTCGTCGGTGAACAGAAGCTGCGCGCCCGAGAGGTTAGATGCCCGCTCGACCATTTCGTAGATCCGCGCCTCGGGCTTGATCACGCCCATATGCCCCGAGATGAAGGGCCGGTCGAAATCGCGCAGGAACGGGTAATGCGTGCAGGCATAATCGAATGAGCCGATGCCGAAATTCGTCAGCGAAAAGACCGGCACGCCGCGCGCCTGCAAGGCCTGCATCAGCCGCAGCGAGCGCGGGATCACCGGAGCGGCCATCTGAATCCAGTCGTCATGCCAAAGCCGGATCTTGTCGCGCCACTGCGGATAACGCTCGGCCCAGTCGTAGATTGTCTCGCGGAACGAACCGCCACGGTCGATGATATCGTTCATCCCGTGCAGATCGACCTCGGCAAACATCGCCTCGCGCTCGGCGCGCGGCATGATCTTGTCGTAATACCGCTCGGGCTGCCATTCGATCAGCACGTTGCCGATATCGAAGATCACCGCTTCAACCATTCGCTTCCCTCATTGCTGCGCGCACGGTCCGGTCTAGCACATCGAGAAAGCGCGACCGATCGGCCTTGGAGAACGCACGCCCCCCGCCCTGCCGGAACGGATCGGCCGAACGCAGATCGGCCATCAGATCGCGCGTCGCCAGGACATTGCCGATATTGGCGGGGGTCAGAGCCTCGCCATCGGGGCGCAACACGCGCGCCCCCGCCGCGACGCATTTCGCGGCCAGCGGGATGTCGTTGGTCACCACAACGTCGCCGCGCCCGGCGCGTTCGGCGATATGCATGTCGGCCACGTCCGGCCCTTCGGCCACATAAACCATCTGGATCAGCGGATTGGCCGAGGGGCGCAGCCCACCGTTCGACACGAAGGACGCCGGATGGCCGAGGCGTGTCGCCACGCGCTCGATCTCGGCCTTCACCGGGCAGGCATCGGCATCGACCCAGATCACCGCCAGAGCGCCTCGGCGTGGAAGGCGATGTGGTCAGGCATGAAGGTCGAGACGAAGAAATAGCTGTGATCGTAGCCCGCCTGCATGCGGAAGACGCCAGGCTGGCGGCGCGCGGCCATCGCGGCGGCCAGCGCCTCGGGGCGCAGAAGGTCAAGGAACTGGTCGTCGCTGCCTTGGTCGATCAGCACATCGCCATCGAAGCCCACGCGGGTCATCAGGTGGGTGGCATCATGATCGAGCCAGGTGTTTTCATCCGCGCCCAGATAGGCCGTCAACTGCTTGCGCCCCCAATCCGATTGCGAGGGCTGCGCGATCGGCGCGAATGCCGAGACCGAGCGGAACCGCCCCGGCAGCAGCATCGCCAGCGTCAGCGCGCCATGCCCGCCCATCGAGTGCCCGGTGATCGACTGGCGATCCTCGTCAATGTCGAAAGCGGCGGTGACGATGCGGGGCAGCTCGTCGGCGACATAGTCCCACATGCGGAAATGGGGCGCCCAGGGTTCTTGTGTGGCGTTGACGTAAAAGCCCGCACCCTGCCCCAGATCGTACGCATCGTCATTGGCCACATGCGCGCCGCGCGGCGAGGTATCGGGGAAGCACAGCGCGATGCCATGCTCGGCCGCCCATTGCTGCGCCCCGGCCTTCACCATCGCGTTTTCATGTGTGCAGGTCAGGCCCGACAGATACCACAGCAACGGAACCGGTCCCTGCTCGGCCTCCTCGGGCAGGAATAGGCCAAAGGTCATCTCGCATCCGGTGGCCTCGGACTGGTGGGTATAGACCCCCTGCATGCCGCCAAAACACTTGTTTTCCGAAACCGTGTGCATGGGCTCTCCTATCGTGTAACCCAGGCGATAACGCCCGGAATGGTCAGAATGCTGATCGCCGTCGAAATCAGAATCGCGGTTGAGACGCGCTGAGGCGCGACACCGTAATGCGCGGCCAGAATGTAGACATTTCCCGCCACCGGCAAGGCCGCAGCGGAGATCATCACCCCCGCGGCGTAGGGTTCCACGTCGAACACCGCGAGCGCCGCGATACCAACCGCCAGCGGATGCAGGAAGAGCTTGGCCGAAGACAGCCAGATCGCCGGCGCGACCCGCTCGGCCGAGCGGTCCGCCAGCGAGGCACCGATGGCGAAAAGCGCGCCGGGCGTGGCCGCCGCCCCAAGGATCGAGACGAAATCCTGCAAGGGCGCGGGCATCGGGATATGCAGCCCCGCCCAGAGCAGCCCCGCCGCCATCGACACGATCATCGGATTCTTCACCAGACCAAGCGCCAGCGGCGCAACGGCAATGCGACCGTGCCGAGCCACGGTGATGATCATGGTGATGATCGAGGAAAACACGATCAGGTCGATCGCCAGCACCATCAGCACCGGCCCGACAGCAGGCGGCCCGAGCAGCACCACCAGCATCGGCACTCCGAGAAAGCCGGTATTGCCGGTCATCGCGGTATGGGCCTCCATCGCGGCCTCGCTGAGCGGGCGGCCGCGCGCCTTGGCGACCGCGAAGCCGATCACCCAGACGAGCGCCGAGCCCAGCAGATAGGCGAGGAAGAACTGCGGATCGAACAGTTCCTCAAGCTTCAGCGTCGCGGTGAAGCGAAAGAGCATCGCCGAAAGGGCGAAATAGAAGACGAATTTCGTCAGCCAGGCCGTTGCCTCGGCGGGAAAGAAGCGGATCCGACCGGCGAACCAGCCCAGTCCGATCAGGCCGAAAAATGGAAGCGTCTTGAGAAATATCTCCAGCATGGCCAAGCGCTAACACGCAGATTCCGCTTGCGCCAGTGCCCTCAGCCTCCCCCGATCAACACCCCGGCGGCAAAGACCAGCGCGCCACCCAGAACAACCTGCATGACAGCGCGCATGAAGGGCGTCTCCATGTAGCGGTTCTGGATCCAGGCGATGGCCCAAAGCTCGACGAAGACGACAATCATCGCGATCACGGTGGCGGTCCAGAAATCGGGGATCAGATAGGGCAGCGCGTGGCCAAGACCGCCCACCGTCGTCATGATGCCCGAGGCGAATCCGCGCTTGACCGGCGAGCCGCGCCCGGAGATGACGCCATCGTCATGCGCGGCCTCGGTAAAGCCCATCGAGATCCCCGCACCGACCGAGGCTGCAAGGCCCACGAGAAACGTCGTCCAGGTATCCTGCGTGGCGAAGGCCGTCGCGAAGATCGGCGCGAGCGTCGAGACCGAACCATCCATCAACCCCGCAAGGCCCGGCTGCACCCAGGTCAGGATGAACTGGCGATGCGCGGCGCGGTCCTCCTCTTCTTTGGTCTCTTCGGGCAGATGCTTGGCCTCAAGCTGGGTGGCTTTCTTTTCATGGCCCATCTCGGCCGCGGCCAGATCGCCAAGCAGCTTGCGCGTGGCCGCATCCGAGGTGCGCTGCGCGGCGAGCGTGTAGAACTTGCCCGCCTCGCGCTCCATCGCCTCGGCCTCGGCGCGGATCGTTTCAAGTGGCAGGTTCTTGGTCAGCCAGATCGGCTTGCGGGCGTAGAAACCCGCGACATGTTCACGTCGGATCAGCGGAATGACATCGCCAAAACGCGCCTGGTGGCGCGCGATCAACGACTGGCGGTGATGATCCTCCTCGGCGGCCATACCCTCGAACACGGCGGCAGAGGAAGGGTATTCGGCGCGCAGATGCTCGGCGTATTGGCGATAGATGCGGGCGTCGTCCTCCTCGGAGGAAATCGCGAGCGCCAGAACCTCCTGCTCGGACAGATCGGCAAAGCGTCGGCGGTTGGCGAGGCCGGGGATCATGGCTGGCTCCTTTTTAGAATGATTCCAAAATACGGAATAGCGCATGGCTTGCAAGTGCCGATATTGAACCGTTTAGTTCAGAATCAACTTGCGGAACTAAACCGACCGGTTCATATAAGCCATATGAACCGACTCGTTCAGTTTGGAGACGTGAGATGAAACGCATCCTTCTCAGCCTTGCATTGGTAACTGTATCGGCCGCTTCGGCCGCAGCCTATGGCGTCGATCTTCCTCGCCTGAGCTTCCCGAGCCAAGGCGAGCAAGTGACGCAGGGCTGCGATATCGCGACTCAGTCCTGCGAGGAGTGAGTTGCCCCAAGATGCGCCTGGCCCCGCTTGGCGGCCAGTTGCATCTGGTGCTCGCGCTCGCGGAACCGCGCGCGGTCGGCATCGGAATATTCGTCGATGCAGCGATGGCAGCTGACGCCCTGCTCGAATTCCGGGCGTAGCTTGTCCTCGGCCGAAACCGGGCGGCGGCAGGCGTGACAGCTGTCGTAATCGCCCTGCTTCAAGCCATGACGCAGGCTGACGCGACCGTCGAAGACGAAACAATCGCCCTCCCACAGGCTTTCGGTCTCGGGCACATCCTCAAGGTATTGCAGGATGCCGCCCTTGAGGTGGTAGACCTCTTCCACCCCCTGGCTAAGCAGATAATTCGTCGATTTTTCGCAACGGATACCGCCGGTGCAGAACATCGCAACGCGCTTGTTGTGGAACCGCGCGGCGTTCTCTTGCCACCACTGCGGAAACTCGCGGAAGCTGCGGGTCTTGGGGTCGATCGCGCCCTTGAAGGTACCGATCTCGACCTCGTAATCGTTGCGCGTGTCGATCACCACGACATCGGGGGCCGAGATCAGCGCGTTCCAATCCTGTGGCGCTACGTAATGGCCGACCGACGCGCGCGGATCGACATCGGGCTCGCCCATCGTCACGATCTCGCGCTTGAGGCGCACCTTCATCTTGCCGAAAGGCATCTCGCGCGCGGCGCTTTCCTTCCATGCGAGCGTCGCACAGCCCGGCAGGGCGCGCACATGCGCCAGCACGGCGTCAATCCCCTCGCGTGTGCCCGCAATGGTGCCGTTGATCCCCTCACGCGCAAGCAAGAGCGAGCCTTTCACCCCCATCGAACAGGCCAACCGAGCCAGCGGCCCTTGAAGTGCTGCGGGGTTTTCGAAACGGGTGAAGTGATAGAGGGCGGCGACGGTATACATAGCCTCCCTCTAGCGCCGAACCGGGGGCGCTGGCAAGCCGGGCGGCTCAGGCGGCGAAAGTATAGACGTTCCCACCTGCGGCCCGTGCCGCGCGGATACGCGCCTCGAGCCGCTCTTGCAGATCCTCAAGGGTGATATGCTCGGACAGGTTCGAGGCGAGGATCTCGCGCATCGGGCCGTTCGAGGCGATGCGCAGCATCTTGCGGCCCCGGCGGCGATGCAGCCAAAGCGCCGTGATCTCGCGGTAGGGAATATGCACGGGCTTCGACCCCATCGGTCCGGGCAGGCTGAGCGTGTCGGGACCCAGCACGATCTCTTCCTTGCGGCCTGCGGTGCGGATCAGGGTAATCAACCCGACAACCAGGAACACCGCTGCGCAGCCCACGAAGAACATGAAGAACGCCCGCGCGCCCATCCCCCCCGCGCCATCCGCCGGGTAAGAGATGATTGGGTTGCCCGAGAACGCCGCATGCCAGGAAAACAGCAGCACGAACAGGAACATGGCAATCGCCAGCAGCAGCTCCAGCGGGCGGCGGTAGAACGGGAGGGTCTCGGTCGTCATGGCGCGGCCTACAGCTTGAACAAAATAACTTACCTGCGATGCTAGAGGATGAATCTGGCAGAATTGGGACGCAAGAGGAAACAATGTCGGGCGAAACCGAAGCTTTGATCGTGATTGACGTGCAGAATGATTTCTGCCCCGGCGGCGCCTTGGCGGTCACGGGCGGGGATGAGATCATCCCGCGTATCAACGCGCTGATGCAGGAATTCCCCGTCACCGTCCTAACGCAGGACTGGCACCCCGAGGAGCATTCCTCGTTCGCGGCCATGCATGATGGCACGTCGCCTTTCGAAACAATCGAGATGCCCTACGGTCCGCAGACGCTGTGGCCCGCACATTGCGTCTGGGGCAGCAAGGGCGCGGCGTTTCACCCGCGCCTTGCCATCGATCCGGCCGATCTGATCATCCGCAAGGGCTTTCGCCCCGAGATCGATAGCTACTCGGCGTTTTTCGAGAACGACCACGCCACGTCCACGGGCCTTGCGGGCTACCTGCGCGAACGGGGCATCACCGATCTGACCTTTGTCGGTCTCGCGCTCGATTTCTGCGTGGCCTGGTCGGCCATCGACGCGGCCAAAATTGGGTTCAACGTGCGGGTGCTTGAGGGCGCTTGCCGCGCCATCGACCTGAACGGCTCGCTTGCCGCCGCCCGCGACGCGATGCGCGCCGCCGGCGTTGTGCTCGCGGCATGAGAGGAGGCCCGAGATGGTCGATATCGCCACCCGCGTCTATAACCACAAGTGGAAGATCGACCCGATTGTCCGCTCCCTGATCGATACCGATTTCTACAAGCTCTTGATGTGTCAGTCGATTTTCCGCAACAAGCGGGACACGACCGTCACCTTCAGCCTACACAACCGCTCGAAATCCATTCGCCTGGCCGAGTTGATCGACGAGGGTGAGCTGCGCCAGCAGCTTGACTACGCACGTGACCTGCGGCTGGCGCGCGGCGAAAGCACCTGGCTGCGTGGCAATACCTTCTACGGCAAGCGCCAGATGTTCCGCCCCGATTTCATGGAGTGGTTCGAGGGCTTCCAGCTACCGCCCTATCACCTTGAGGTGCGTGACGGACAATATGACCTGACCTTCGAGGGCAAGTGGCACGAGGTCATGCTGTGGGAGATCCCGGCGCTGGCGATCCTGATGGAGCTACGCTCGCGCGCGGTGCTGAACGCGATGGGTCGGTTCGAGTTGCAGGTGCTTTATGCCCGCGCCATGGCCCGCGTCTGGGAAAAGATCGAGGCACTCAAGGGTATCCCCGGCCTGCGCATCGCCGATTTCGGCACGCGGCGCCGCCATGGTTTCCTGTGGCAGGACTGGTGCGTGCAGGCGATGATCGAGGGCCTGGGCGATGCGGCCAAGGGTGGCGCCTTTACCGGCACTTCGAACTGCCTGATCGCCATGCGGCGCGACCTTGAGGCCGTCGGCACCAACGCGCATGAACTGCCCATGGTCTATGCCGCGCTGGCCGATACCGACGCAGCCCTGCGCGAGGCGCCCTACAAGGTTCTGGCCGACTGGCAGGAAGAGCATGAGGGCAACCTGCGCATCATTCTGCCCGACACCTACGGAACCAAGGGCTTTCTGGAGCACGCACCCGACTGGCTCGCGGGCTGGACGGGCATCCGCATCGACTCGGGCGATCCGGTCGAGGGGGCCGAGACCGCGATCAAATGGTGGAAGGCGCGAGGCGAAGACCCGACGCAGAAGCTCGTGATCTTCTCGGACGGGCTCGATGTCGAAAAGATCCGCGAGTTACACGAACATTTCGTCGGTCGGGTCCGGGTCAGCTTTGGTTGGGGCACGCTGCTCACCAATGACTTCCGCGGCCTCGTGCCCGATGGCGGGTTGGCGCCGTTCAGCCTGGTGTGCAAGGCGATCAGCGCCGAGGGGCGCCCGACTGTCAAGCTGTCTGACAACCCCGAAAAGGCGCTTGGACCGGCGGATGAGATCGCCCGCTACAAGCGCGTCTTCGGGGTCGGCCAGCAAGAGGCCATGCCGGTCGTCGTTTAACCGGCAAGCCCGTTGAGCAGCACGTAAAGCAGCGCCGAAAGCCCGGCCGAGGCCGGCACGGTGATGATCCAGGCCGCAGCGACCGTCAGCATATGCGAGCGGCGCACCAGCAGGCGGCGCGAGCGTTCCTCGGGCGGGATCGGCTTGCCCTTTTGCAGACCCAGTTGCCGCACCCGACGCTCGGCGTGCCATTCGCGGTAGAAGCCCACACCGAAGATCGCGCCGACCGCGATATGGGTCGAGGACACCGGCAGGCCAAGCCAGGAGGCCACGATCACCGTGATCGCCGCCGACAGCGCCACGCAATAGGCGCGCATCGGGTTGAGCTTGGTGATCTCGGACCCAACCAGCCGGATCAGCTTGGGTCCGAACAGGATCAGACCGACCGAGATGCCAAGCGCGCCGACCACCATGACCCAGATCGGGATACCGACCTTGTCGGTGATGTCCCCGGCCTCGACGGCATGAACCACCGCCGCCAGCGGACCGACCGCGTTGGCCACGTCATTCGCGCCATGGGCAAAGGACAGAAGTGCCGCCGACACCACAAGCGGGATCGAGAACAGTTTCTTAAGCGACTTCTTCCGGTTCTCCAGCCCCTCGGACTGGCGACGGATCAGCGGAACCGAGGCCGCCCAGGAAATCACGCCCGCAGCAAGCCCGATCAACAGCGCATGGGTCATCGAGATGCTGAAGACCCGCTTGAGACCCTTGATCGCGAGATAGGCGGCAAAAGCGCCGGCCATGATCCCGATCAGCACCGGCACCCAGCGGCGCGCAGCGGCGATCTTGTCATCGGCATACATGATATTGGCCTTGATGAAGGCCAGGAAGATCGCCGCAATGATCCCGCCCAGAACCGGCGAGACGACCCAGCTCAGCGCAATCGTTCCCATCACGCTCCAGTTTACCGCCCCGAAGCCTGCCGCAACGATCCCCGCCCCGACAACACCCCCGACGATCGAATGCGTCGTCGAGACCGGCGCACCAACGGCGGTGGCAAGGTTCAGCCAGAGCGCTGCAGCCAGCAGTGCCGCCATCATGGCCCAGACGAAATGCGCGCTGTCGGTCACGGCGCCGGGCGCGAGAATGCCGGTCGAGACGGTCTTGACCACATCTCCCCCCGCGATCAGCGCACCTGCGGTTTCAAAGACGGCCGCGATGATCAGCGCGCCGCCTAGCGTCAGCGCATTGGCTCCGACGGCGGGGCCCATGTTGTTGGCAACGTCGTTAGCGCCGATGTTCAGCGCCATGTAGGCGCCGATGGCCGCCGCCGCGATCACGATCAGCGCGCCAGGCTGCGAGCCCATCAGGATCGCCGCCGCGATCCCCGCCAGCACGATGAAGGCCAGGGCGATTCCCGGCGCGACAAGCGGCCGCGAGACGAACATCGTCGCCTCCTCCAGCCGCCCGATACGGCCCAAATCCTTGTCGAGCGTTTTCCACTGGTTCACCGGAGGCGTTGCCATGCCCTCTCCCCGCTTGTCATATTACTGACGTTAAACCGTCACAGTCGGGCGGCGGGGTAGCTGGTTTAGTCTCACAAAACAACTGCGGAATCGTCACAGAGCCAGCAAAATCTGCTTCAAGCCGTCTTCGTCAACGCGCTCGGCGGCGTCTTCGCTGGTAAACCACTCCCGCTTGCGACGACCCGCCTCCGGGTAGCGCTCGGACAGGCTCTGAACCTCGATCTGGAAAACGCGAACTTCGCAGCGCAAATGCATCCCGCTGTCGCGCTTCTTGAGATAGGAGAATGTGCCGATATGCCCGGGACGCACCTGCCCGCGTACGCCGGCCTCTTCCCAGGCTTCCTGCGCCGCGGCGCCCGCCAGCGTGCGGCCATTCATCGGCCAGCCCTTGGGAATGATCCAGCGCCCGGTATCGAGCGACGAGATCAGCAAGATCTCCCGCTTGCCCTTGTGGCGGCGCACGCAAAGCGCGCCCACCTGCAAATGCGGCGGACGCAAGCCGAGCAAGCCGGTAAGAACTTCGCCGATAACCCTGATCATGGCGCACCCTCCCACAGAGGGCGCCCCGACAGCAAGGCCTGCCCGGCCTCAACCGCGCGCTTTGCATAGGCCGCACCGCGTGTTGCGTCGCCGGGGGCGCGGGTGATGACCCAACCGGCCGAGGCGAAGGCCCGCAGTGCCACAAAAAGCGGCAAAAGCCGCGCCTGATCAGCAGGCAGATCGCGCCGCGCGGCATAGCCCTGCACCAACGCCCGCGCCTGCTGGCCCATCGCCGGATCGCCCCAGCTCTGGATCAAGGCCGAGGCCAGATCGTAAAGCCGCCATCCCGGCCCGCTGTCATCAAAATCGATCAACGTCATCCCCTCGGGGCCTAGCATGACATTGGTGCGGATTACATCGGCGTGGATCGGACCGAAATCCCGCGCCTGCGCCAAGATGCCACGCGCAAGCTCGCGCGCATCCAGCAGCAACGCGCGCTCCTCGACGCTCAGCGCGGGGTTCTCCCAAAACCGCCCCCAACGCGGCTGATCCCCCAATAGCGCGTCGGCGTCCCAAGGCTTGCGCGTGAAGGGCGCCGGGCAGGCGCCGGCATCGCTTGCGTCGTGCAGCACGGCGATCAGCCCACCCAGTTCAACCGCCCGCGCGGCCACGGCCGACCCGGCCAGTGGCTCATCCGCCTGCCCCATCGGTGTGCCCTCGATCCAGCGCAGGCACGAAACGACGCGCCCGCCAAGCCCCGCCGTCAGCCGCCCGTTGACCGCACGGATCGGTTGCGCCACCGGCACCCCTGCGGTGGCCAGGCGCTCACACCATTCCAGCTCAACCTCGATACCTTCGCGCCCCTGATACCCCGGCCGGTGCAGACGCAGGGCCGCGCGCGTTCCATCGCGCAGCGTCGTCTCATAGACCACGTTCTCGCTTTGCCAGACCAGCCGCAGCGGCGCGCCAAGCGCCCCCCAATGCGCCAGTGCCGCCCGCGCCTGCGCCGCGTCGCGCGCGCTCATGCTGGCATCTCGCGCAGGATGGCATCAAGCGTCTCGGCCAGTTGCTCGGCATTGGCGCGCGAGAAGGGCATCGGCGGACGCATCTTGAGGATATGCTGCGCGCGCCCCACCCGGCCCAGCAGGATGCCGCGCGCCTTGGCAGCCTCGACCACCCGGCCGCAGAAATCGCTGGCAGGCTGCGCGCCCTGCGCGAACTCGATCCCGAAGAACAGCCCGAAGCCGCGCACATCGGCGATCAGCGGGTGGCGCAACTGGCGCAGCAGGTCAAGCGCATAGCCTCCCACGTCGCGCGCGTTTTCGACTAGCCCCTCCTCTTCGATCACGCGCAGCGTCGCCATGGCCGCCGCGCAGGACACCGGATTGCCCCCAAATGTGTTGAAATACCCGAACGCCCCGCGAAACGCCGCCATCACATCGGGCCGCGCAACCACCGCGCCCACCGGATGGCCGTTCCCCATCGGCTTGCCAAGCGTCACCACATCGGGCGCGAAGCCCAGAAACTCATGCCCCCACCAGTGCGAGCCCACACGGCCAAAACCCGGCTGGACCTCATCGCACAGGATCAACCCGCCCGCGCGGCGCACAACCTCAACAGTCGGATCAAGGAAGCCCGGCGCGATCCCCGGCGTGCCCTCATTGGCGAAGATCGGACAGAGCATCAGCCCCGCGAACCCGTGCCCGGCCGCTTCCAACTCGGCAATCGCGCGGGCCACGCCCGCGGCAAAAGCCTGCGGCTGGGCCTCCAACGAGCCACCCAACGGCACCAGACTGTCCGGCGCAGGCACACGGCGCACATGGCCGGGGTAACCGCCAATCGGCGGACGCCGAGTCGAAAGATGCGCAACCGCCGTGGTGTTGCCATGATAGGTATTGTCGGTGGCAATCAGCCCGGTCTTGCCGGTCACCGCCTGCGCCATGCGCAGCGCCACATCATTCGCCTCGGACCCGGTGCAAACCATGATGATCTGGCTCAGATCATGGCCAAAATGCTCCAAGAGCCGCTCGGCATAGTCCAGAATGCCCTCATGCAAATAGCGCGTATGCGTGTTCAGCACCCCCGCCTGGGCCGAGATCGCCTCGACCACCTTCGGATGACAATGCCCGACATGCGCGACGTTGTTGTAGCAATCTAGGTAGCGCCGTCCTTCGGCATCCCACAGCCACACCCCCTCGCCGCGCACGATCTGCACAGGTTGTTCATAGAAGGTCGGCACATTCGGCCCCAGCAGGCGCGCGCGGCGCGCGATCAGATCATTCGTCATCGCCCACCTTCCCGCGCAGGGACTTCACCTCGCCCCTCACCGTCTTGGCCTTGAGCCTGCGCCGTTGACTGCCCAGTGTCGGCTTCGTCGCCACCCGCCGCTTGGGCGCAACCAGCGCGGCGCGGATCATCTCGGCGAGCCGCTCCCGCGCCAACTCCCGGTTGCGCAACTGGCTTCGCGTCTCCTCGGCCCGGATCAGAATTGCCCCATCCTGCGTCCACTTTCGCCCCGCGATCCGCTTCAGGCGCGCCTTCACCGCAGGCGTCAGATGCGGCGAACGCTCAGCCTCGAACCGCAACTCCACCGCCGTCGAAACCTTGTTGACGTTCTGCCCACCCGGCCCCTGCGCGCGGGTAAAGCTTTCCGAAAGCTCCCAATCGGCGATCGCCACAGTGTCGTTGATCCACAGCATGGCCAGACCCTAGCGCGCCGCGCAGAAAACGAAAGGCCCCTGCCTTCAATGTGGTGCAAATATCCCGGGGTCCGGGGCAGAGCCCCGGCCATCACGCCAGAAGACGCGCGCCATCATGGCCCAGAATCCGAGCGCTCAGGATCGTCCCCTCGGGCATATCGCGCGCGAAGGCCACCTCGGTGAAGAATTCGGTGCGCCCCAGGCGCGGCCCTTCGGTCAGGATCACGCGCTCCTGCCCGACCTCGGCAGCCAGATGGCGCTCCAGCGCCTCTTGCCCCTTGGCACGCAGCCGTGCGGCGCGCTCCTTGATCTCGGGGCCCGCCACGCGCGGCATTCGTGCCGCAGGTGTGCCCTTGCGCGCCGAGAAGGGGAAGACATGCAGGAAGGTCAGCCCGCAGTCATCCACCAGCCGCAGCGAGTTCTCGAACATATCCTCGGTCTCGGTCGGGAAACCGGCGATAATATCTGCGCCGAACACGATCCCCGGCCGCAACCGCCGCGCCTCTTCGCAGAACCGGATCGCATCGTCGCGCAGATGGCGGCGCTTCATCCGCTTGAGGATCATGTCGTCGCCGGCCTGAAGCGACAGATGCAGATGCGGCATCAAGCGCGGCTCGGTCGCGATCGCCAGCATCAGGTTCTCGTCGGCCTCGATCGAGTCGATCGAGGAAATCCGCAGACGCGCGAGATCCGGCACCAGCCGCAGGATGCGCATCACCAGATCACCCAAGCGCGGCCCGCCCGGCAGATCCGCCCCCCAGGAGGTCAGATCGACCCCGGTCAACACCACCTCGTTGAAACCGCGATCCACAAGCCGCTTGATCTGCTCGACCACTACCCCCGCCGGGACCGAGCGCGAATTGCCCCGCCCGAAGGGAATGATGCAGAAGGTGCAGCGGTGATCACAGCCGTTCTGGACCTGCACATAGGCACGATGGCGGCCGAAACCGTCGATCAGATGGCCCGCGGTCTCCTTGACCGACATGATGTCATCGACCTGGACCTTCTCGGTCTCGCCGATGAAGTCCGGGCCACGCATCTCGGCACCGATGCCCGACCAGGTCTCGGCCAGCATCTTCTCGTGGTTGCCAATGACCCGCGTGACCTCTTCCATCGCCGCAAAGGTCTCGGGTTCGGTCTGCGCGGCGCATCCCGTCACGATGATCGGCGCGCCGG
This sequence comes from Sedimentimonas flavescens, assembly GCF_019264375.1. Lineage (GTDB taxonomy): Bacteria > Pseudomonadota > Alphaproteobacteria > Rhodobacterales > Rhodobacteraceae > Rhodobacter > Rhodobacter flavescens. Next base: position 520,541 of record NZ_JAHVAI010000001.1, read on the forward strand.
GGTTTTCCCGCGACAGCCGGCGGATCTCCTGCTTGGCCTTGCGCACCGCCTCGGCGGTCACCGCGCAGGTATTGACGACGACGGCGTTCTCGATCCCCGCCTGGGCCGAGAGCTCCTTCATCGCCTCCGTCTCATAGGCGTTGAGACGGCAGCCGAGCGTGGCGAAGACCGGGGCTTTCATGCGCAGGCCAGGAATGCGGGGCTCAGGACGCCCTCGAACACCAGCGCGGTCGGGCCGGTCATCCAGACGCCATCGTCGCGCCAGTCGATCTCAAGCCGCCCACCGTCCACATCGACGATCACATGCCGCCCGGTCAGCCCGCGCAGATGCGCGGCAACGGCGGTGGCACAGGTGCCCGAGCCACAGGCGAGCGTGATGCCCGCCCCGCGCTCCCACACCCGCATGCGCAAATGGTCCGGTGCGATGAGCGAGGCAAATTCGACATTGGTGCGCTCGGGGAAGAGCGGGTCATGCTCGATCTGCGGGCCAAGACCCGCGACATCCACCGTCTCGGCATCCGCGACGAAATAGATGCAATGCGGGTTGCCCATACCGACGGCAATCGGATCGCCCGCCAGCGGCAGATGCATCGGTTCCGCCGCGACCGGAATCGCCGCCGCCTCCAGAATCGGCGCGCCCATGTTGACCGAAACGAGCCCGTCTTCGCGCCGACGCGCCGAAAGCGTGCCGCGCGCGGTGGTCAGGGTGACAGCGTCCTTGCCCAACTGGCGCATCATCCAGTCCGATACGCAGCGCGTGGCATTGCCGCAAGCGCCCGCTTTCGAGCCATCCGAGTTCCAGAATTCCAGCGCGAAATCAGCCGCTTGCGAAGGCAGGATCACCGCAAGCTGATCAAAGCCCACGCCCCGATTCCGATCACCCACCGCACGCGCCAGCGCAGGCGTCACCGGATCGACGCCATCACGCGCGTCGATCACCACAAAGTCGTTGCCCAGACCATGCATCTTCATGAAACGCAGGCCGGTCGGAGGGGTCAGTGTGCTGTTCATGCCGGGCATATACGCCTGCCGATAGGTTTTTTCCAGATGCGCAAAATTTCCGAAGATTCGGCCTTGACCCCCCGTGCGTGGGCCTTTAGAGAGCCGCTCAGTGACGAGCCAAGGCGCCGCGCCACACTGAACCGCCATCGCGCAGAACAGAGTGAGCAAGCTAACAGCTTGACCCGCAAGGGGAAAACAGGGTACTAACCTGCTTCACGCGAGAAGAGTGGGCCGTTAGCTCAGTTGGTAGAGCAACTGACTTTTAATCAGTGGGTCGCAGGTTCGAATCCTGCACGGCTCACCACTCCCTCCACCTGATGCAACGTGACACGCTGCGGCTTGCCGTGGCGTTTTCCCAATTGACCAAGCGGCGCAGTATTCCCAAATATCTCTTCGATACTTTCGGGCCATGGCGCCTGCACGACACGAGGAGACCCCGATGCGCAAATACCTGATCCCCCTGCTCGCCCTCGCCGCGCTGAGCGCCTGCGAAACCGTCAAGGGTGCGGGCCGTGACCTGCAAACCGCAGGCGCGGTTGTCAGCCGCGAGGCCGCCGAGGTGCAATCGCAATACTGATCGAACGAAAAAGGGCGCCCGAGGGCGCCCTTTTCAGTTGTCCATCTTGAGGGCCGAGATGAAGGCCGATTGCGGGATTTCGACCTTCCCGAACTGGCGCATCTTCTTCTTGCCGGCCTTCTGCTTCTCAAGCAGCTTCTTCTTCCGCGTCGCGTCGCCGCCGTAGCACTTGGCAGTCACGTCCTTGCGCATCGCGCTGAGCGTCTCGCGCGCGATCACGCGGCCGCCGATGGCCGCCTGGATCGGGATCTTGAACATGTGCCGCGGGATCAGCTCCTTGAGCTTTTCCACCATGGCGCGGCCACGCGATTCGGCGCGGTCGCGATGCACCATGATAGAGAGCGCATCGACCGGCTCGTCGTTCACGAGGATCGACATCTTCACGAGGAAATCCTCGCGGTATTCACTCAACTGGTAGTCGAACGAGGCATAGCCCTTGGTGACCGATTTCAGACGGTCGTAGAAATCGAAGACGACCTCGGCCAGCGGCAGATCATAGACCACCATCGCGCGCGAACCGGCATAGGTCAGGTCTAACTGGATACCGCGACGGTCCTGGCAGAGTTTGAGCACATCGCCCAGATATTCGTCGGGCACCATGATCGTGGCCTTGATGCGCGGCTCCTGGATGTGATCGACATAGGTCAGATCGGGCATGTCGGCGGGGTTGTGCAGATCGCGCACCTCACCGTCTTTCATATGCAGTTTGAACACCACGCTCGGCGCGGTGGTGATCAGGTCGAGATCATACTCGCGCTCCAGACGGTCGCGGATCACCTCGAGGTGCAGCAGGCCAAGGAAGCCGCAGCGGAAGCCAAAGCCAAGCGCGGCCGAAGTCTCCATCTCGTAGCTGAACGAGGCATCGTTCAGCGCGAGCTTCTCGATCGCGTCGCGCAGGGCTTCGAAATCATTCGCATCGACCGGGAAAAGACCGCAGAACACCACCGGCTGAGCGGGTTTGAAGCCCGCCAGCGGCTTGTCGCAGGGTTTGCGCTCATGCGTGATCGTGTCGCCCACGCGGGTATCGCGCACCTGCTTGATCGAGGCGGTCAACACGCCGATCTCGCCCGGGCCAAGCTCGGCGATATCCACCATTTGCGGCTTCAACACGGCGAGCTTGTCGATGCCATAGACCGCGCCGGTCTGCATCATCTTGATCCGGTCACCCTTCTTGATGACGCCGTCCATCACGCGGATCATGACGACAACGCCCAGGTAGGGGTCGTACCAGCTGTCGACCAGCATCGCCTTGAGCGGCGCGTTGCGGTCGCCCTTGGGCGAGGGCAGGCGCTGCACGATGGCCTCAAGCACATCGGGAATACCCAGACCCGTCTTGGCCGAGATCGGGATCGCGTCCGAGGCGTCGATGCCGATGACATCCTCGATATTGGCCTTCACCGCATCCGGGTCGGCGGCGGGCAGGTCGATCTTGTTCAGCACCGGCACGATCTCATGCCCCGCGTCGATCGCCTGATAGACGTTCGCCAGCGTCTGCGCCTCGACCCCTTGCGACGCATCGACCACCAGCAGCGAGCCCTCAACCGCGCGCATCGAGCGCGAGACTTCATAGGCGAAGTCGACGTGGCCGGGGGTGTCGATCAGGTTCAGGATATAGGTCTGGCCGTCCTTGGCGGGATACTCGATCCGCACGGTGTTGGCCTTGATGGTGATGCCCCGTTCGCGCTCGATATCCATCGAGTCGAGCATCTGCGCCTTCATGTCGCGCGCAGCCACCGTGCCGGTCATCTGGATGAGCCGGTCGGCAAGGGTGGATTTGCCGTGGTCGATATGCGCCACGATGGAGAAATTGCGGATGTGATCGAGCTGGGTCATGGGCGCGCATATATCTGCAAAAAAAGGGGCCGGGAAGGGGGATTGAACACCGCGCCCGCCGCGGTATTTTCGCGGCAAGCGGCGCAGCCGGGCCCGAGGCCATTGACCGCGCGGGCCAGATACTCAATCTAGCGCCTATCAGATCAGGAGAAAGCCATGATCCTTTCCGTTCCGAACATGACCTGCGGTCATTGCAAGGCCGCCGTCGAGGCGGCCATCGTCGAGGTCGGCGGCAAGGCCGACATCAATCTCGCCGACCGCGAGGTCGAGGTGAACGGCCTGCCCGAGGCAACGGTTCTGGCCGCGCTCAAGGCTGCCGGCTACGAGGCCGAGGTGATCGAGTAACGCTAGCGGTTGGGGCTGCGCCTGCTAAGCCCATCCACAGCTTGCGCGCGCTGCGTCTTTTTCGCGCGCCGACGGGCCAAAGGGGCGGTTTCGTTGCGATTTGCGCCAGAATCGGCTATGGTGCGCCCGCAAACAAAGGCGGGGATCAATCCCGCCAACTCAAGGCAGAACGCGGGGCAGTAGTCATGAAGTTCACCATTCTTGCGGCGGCATGCCTCGTCATGGGCGCCACTCAGGCCTCGGCAGGTCCGATTGACGGCGCCTGCATGGGCGCGAACCGCAACAGCGCCAACCGCGCGCTATGCGGATGCATCCAGCAAGTAGCCGACATGACGCTGAGCCGTTCGGACCAGCGTCGCGCCGCCAAGCTGTTCAAAGACCCGGAGAAGGCACAGGAAGTGCGTATGTCGGACCGCAAGGCCGACGAGGCGTTCTGGGACCGCTACAAGAACTTCGCGGCGGCAGCCGAGGGTTACTGCGGCGGCTGAAGCACGGCGATCAGGCGGCGCGCGCCATCCTCGATCAGGTCGAGGCAGCCATCGAAATCACGGGTGTAATAGGGGTCGGGCACGTCTTGCGTGCCCGTTTTCGCATCCAGAAACAGCCGCAGCTGCGCGCGGGCGCCCGCGGGCCGGATCCGCTCGGCATCTTTCAGGTTCTTGCTATCCATCGCCAGGATCAGGTCGAACCGCTCGAAATCATCGCGTGTTAGCTGGCGCGCGCGCAGGCTGCTCAGATCGTAGCCACGCGCGCTGGCGGCGGCCTGCATCGGGCCATAGGGCGGCTCGCCCCGGTGCCAGTCGCCCGTTCCGGCGCTGTCGGCCTCGGCCTCCAGACCCGCGCGGGCGGCCATTTCACGAAACACGCCCTCGGCGGCGGGAGAGCGGCAGATGTTGCCTAGGCAGAGAAACAGGATACGCATAAGCAAAATGTAGCGAGAGGAGCGGCAATGGCCAAGATCGTGATTCTGACCGGGGCGGGAATTTCCGCCGAAAGCGGGATTCGGACGTTTCGGGCCTCGGACGGGTTATGGGAGGAGCACCGCATCGAGGATGTCGCGACCCCCGAGGGCTTCATGGCCGATCCGGGGCTGGTGCATCGCTTCTACAATGCCCGCCGCGCCGCAGCCGCCGCAGCCGCGCCGAATGCCGCCCATCGCGCGCTGGCCGAGCTGGAGCAGGACGGCCGCCACGAGGTGCTTGTGGTCACGCAAAACGTGGATGATCTGCACGAGCGTGGCGGCTCGGCCAATGTCATCCACATGCACGGTACTCTGACGGGCGCGCTGTGCCATTCCTGCGGCCATCGCTGGTCCGCGCCCGCCGAGATGGCACCGCGCGATCCCTGCCCCGCCTGCCAAAAACCCGCCACCCGGCCCGACATCGTGTGGTTCGGCGAAATGCCCTATCAGATGGAAGAGATCTGGACTGCGCTGCGGGCGGCGGATCTCTTCGTGTCGATCGGCACCTCGGGGAATGTCTACCCGGCGGCCGGATTCGTCGCCGATGCGGGCCATGCCGGGGTGCCCACGCTTGAACTGAACCTCGAACCCTCGGCGGGCAGCCGCTATTTCGACGAGGCCCGGCACGGCCCCGCCACGGCGATTGTTCCCGCCTGGGTGCGTGAAATGCTGGGCTGAGGGGCGCTGCGGCGTTACGATGAAAATGAGTGCGCGGCCAACAGAATGCCCGCATGAATCGCTTGACGCCGCCCGGCTTTGCCCGTATGCCCCCCAAACGAATTTCCGGGCGCTGCCATTCGCGGCGTTCGTTTGTGTTGAGAAGCGGGCGGACACGCGCCCCGAGGAAACGAAGGATTTACGCCATGTCGCGCGTTTGCGAACTGACCGGCAAGGGCCCGATCACGGGCAACAACGTGAGCCACGCGAACAACAAGACGCGTCGCCGCTTCCTGCCGAACCTCAACGAAGTGACCCTGATCTCGGACGTTCTGGGTCAGTCGTTCAAGCTGCGCATTTCGGCCGCCGGCCTGCGCTCGGTCGACCACCGCGGTGGTCTCGACTCCTACCTGCTCAAGGCCAAGGACGCCGAGCTGTCGGACAACGCGCTGAAGATCAAGAAAGCGATCGTGAAGGCTCAGGCTGCCGCCTGATCCTGACACGCGTTAGTCAAGCGATTGCCCCGCCATCGGCGGGGTTTTTGCTTTTGCGCAACCTGCGGCAATTCGGCTTGACTAAAGGCATGGCGCGCGCCCGCGCAGGCGGCTAGATTGCAGCCATGAACCGGAAGTACGCACAGAGTGCCGTGGCGATCCTGCTGGCGGCTATCCTTGCGGCGACGAGCCTGACGATGGCCGTTGCGCGCGGGCAGACGCGTGTTGCCGGCGAGATCGTGATCTGCACCGGCTACGGCCTCACCACGGTCTCGGTCGATGAAAACGGGGATCCTGTCGGCCCCGTTCATCTCTGTCCCGACATGGTGCTGGGCATGATGGCCGCGCTGGATGAAGCGCCGCCTGTCCTCATGCGTCCCGAGGGCATGGTCGTGCACCTCGATGCGCCCGAGCCTGCCAGCCTCAGCGCCCAGTCGGCCCTGACCCCGCGCGCGCGCGGCCCCCCGCTTTCGGCCTGATCCCTTCGCCTAACCCGAACCAAGATCAGACTGGAGACGAGTATGTCCCGCTTCAAACTTCTCATGACCGCCGCGGCGGTCGCCTTCGCTGCGCCCGCTTTCGCCGGCGACATCATGATCACCGACCCCTATGCCCGCGTCTCGACCATGATGTCGAAATCCGGCGCGGCCTTCATGGTCATCGAGAATCACGGTGCTAACGACGATCGACTGATCGGAGCGGCCTCGGATATCGCCGACCGGGTCGAGCTGCACACCCATATCTCCGATGCCAACGGGGTGATGCAGATGGTCGAGGTGAAGGAAGGCTTCCCGGTGGCTGCGCATGGCACGCACGAGCTCAAGCGCGGCGCGGACCATGTGATGTTCCTGGGCCTGCGTCAGTCGCTCAACGATGGCGATACGGTCCATGTCGTTCTGACCTTCGAGAAGGCAGGCGAGGTTGCGGTCGACATCCCGGTCGACCTCAAGCGCGATGCCGCGGCGATGGGCGGGATGCAGATGATGAACGGCGCGCCCGAAGGGAAGATGCCCGAGCATAAGAATATGCCCTCCAACTGATCTGTCGGCGCCGCCAGAAATGGCGGTTGCCGAAACGACCGGCCTCCGCCTCTTTCCCGAGTGGGCGGTGTGCCGTGCGGTCAGGCCCGACTTCCCGAACGGGTTTCTGGCCACTTCCCTTGATTGCGGCCCGGTCGGTTCCCGACGACCGGCCCCATGATCCGGAACGGCCCTGCCTCCGCCCACGTGCCCTCGCGGATGGAGGCAGGGAACGTCCCAAAACGAAAAGCCCCGGCGCATCGACCGGGGCTTCGTTCATTTCAATGGTATTGATCGCTTACTCCGGGCCGGCTGCCCCCAAGAGCCGCAGCATCTCGGTCGCGGCGGCAGCCGGAGCCACCTCGCCCGCAGCGACGGTCGCCCCCAGATCGCCCATCCGTCCGCGAATAGCGGGGTCATTGTGCAGCCGCGCCAGAAGCCCCTCGCGCACCTCGGTTTCGAACCAGTGACGCGCCTGCGCCGCGCGGCGCGAGGTGAAATGACCGTGTTCGCGCCGCCAGTCGGCCAGCATCTTCATTTCGTCCCAGGCCTTGATCAGGCCCTGCTCTTCCAGCGCCGAGACGGGCAGCGCCTTGGGGAAGCCCTCGGGGTCTTGCGCGCGCTTGCGCAGCAGGCGCAGCGCGCCCGCATAATCGGCCACGGTGCGCATCGCGGCGGGCTTGAGATCGCCGTCGGCCTTGTTGACAAGGATCATGTCGGCCATTTCCATGATGCCGCGCTTGACGCCCTGCAACTCATCCCCGCCCGCAGGCGCCATGAGCAGGATGAAAAGGTCGGTCATCTCGGCCACCAGCGTCTCGGACTGACCGACGCCCACCGTCTCGATTAGCACGACGTCGAAGCCCGCAGCTTCGCACAGGGCCACGGCCTCGCGGGTGCGGCGTGCAACGCCCCCCAGATGAGCCTGACTGGGCGACGGGCGGATGAAGGCGTTGGGATCGCGCGAGAGCCGCTCCATCCGGGTCTTGTCGCCCAGGATCGAGCCCCCCGAGCGCGCCGAGGACGGATCGACCGCCAGCACGGCAACCCGCAGACCCTGCGCCGTCAGCATCATCCCGAAGCTTTCGATGAAGGTCGATTTGCCCACGCCGGGCGTGCCCGACAGGCCGATGCGCAGCGCCTGCCGCCCCGCCCCCGCCAGCCGATCCAGAAGCGCCGTCGCCTGAACGCGATGATCGGCCCGCGCCGACTCGACCATCGTGATCCCCCGAGCAAGCGAGCGGCGGTCACCGGCGAGGATCTTGTCAGCGAGGTCGGTCATGGCATGGGCGTTCATCGGAGGCCTTCGGACAGAGGAGATGACAAAAGCGTCAGAATTCGTGATGCGGTTTCGGTTTCTTGCCCCTTCGGGGCGGTGTATGTCCAGACCGAACACCGGTTTTCCTGAGGAGCCATGATGCTTTCGTCGTTCAAGGGTCGTTTGGGCGCCGCCGCAATCGCGATCGGCGCGGCAATGATGGCCGCGTCGCCGCTCTTGGCGGACCAGAAGGATCGCATTCAGTTCGATGTCGAGCTGAAGGGCCTCAAGGCGGGCCGCCTGACGATCAACGGCAAGATCGAGGGCGCGTCCTACGGCGCGAACGGCACGCTGGAAACCACGGGGCTTCTGGGCGCGCTGAAAAAATTGCGCCACGACGCCTCGGTGGCGGGCAATTTCAAGGCGGGTGCCTTCACCCCGCTCAGCTACAACCAGACCTCGGAGCGTGGCGACAAGAAGGTCGATCACGTGATCGTCTACCAGGCGGGCACCCCCGTCTCGGTCAGCCGCAACCCGCCACGCACGCCGCGCGACCTTGACGTGGACCCGGCCAAGCAAACCGGCACGATCGACCCGCTGACCGCGCTTTACGCCGTGCTGCGCGACGTGGACCGGGGCGAGGCCTGCAAGCTCGACGTCAAGCTCTACGACGGCTCGAAGCGCACCCAGGTCAAGCTCGAACCGGCCCAAAGCAAGGGCACAAATGTGATCTGCGCGGGCGAATACCGCCGGCTTGAGGGCTTCTCGGCCAAGGACATGGATGAGAAGAGCCGCTTCCCCTTCACGCTGACCTACGCCCCCACCCCCGATGGGGCGCGCCTTCAGGTCATCGAGATCGCGACCGACACGATCTATGGCAAAGGACGTCTGAAACGGCGATAAGGACGTCGTGACGGACCGACTTCCCATAGACGAGGCGCTTCCCGCGCTGAAAAACGCACTGGCCAAGGCCGGTCGCGCCGTGCTGATGGCACCGCCCGGCGCGGGCAAGACCACCCGCGTTCCGCTGGCGCTGCTCGATCAGGTGTCGGGCCGGATCGTCATGCTCGAACCCCGCCGCCTGGCCGCCCGCGCCGCGGCCGAACGCATGGCCGAGACGCTTGGCGAGCCGGTCGGTCAGACCGTCGGCTACCGCATTCGCGGCGAAGCCCGCACATCGCGCGCGACCCGCATCGAGGTCGTGACCGAGGGCATCCTGACGCGGATGCTGCAATCCGACCCGGAACTGACCGGTATCGGCTGCATCATCTTCGACGAGTTCCACGAACGCAGCCTGAATGCCGATCTGGGCCTTGCCCTGACATGGGAGGCGCGCAGCGCCCTGCGCCCCGATCTGGCTATCGTGGTGATGTCCGCGACGCTCGATGCCGAACCCGTCGCAGCGCTGCTCGACAACGGCCCCGTGATCGTCTCCGAAGGCCGCGCCTTCCCGGTCGAGACGCGCTGGCTTGGTCGCCCCCTTGCAACCGGAATGCGGCTCGAGGCTGCCACCGCCGCACTGGTCGAAGAGGCCGTTGCAGAAACCGAGGGCGGCATTCTGGTCTTCCTGCCCGGCGAGGCCGAGATCCGCCGCACCGAGGCGCTGCTATCGGGCCGTCTTGGCCCCGAGATCGCGCTGCGGCCGCTGTTCGGCGCGATGGATTTCGCCGCCCAACGCGCGGCCATCGCCCCCGCGAGTTCAGGGCGCAAGATCGTGCTGGCCACCTCGATCGCCGAAACCTCGCTGACCATTCAGGATATTCGCGTCGTCGTCGATGCCGGACGCGCCCGCCGCCTGCGCTTCGACCCAGGCTCGGGCATGGCCCGTCTGGTGACCGAGCGCGTCAGCCGTGCTGAGGCCGAACAGCGCCGTGGCCGCGCCGGGCGCGTGGCCGAAGGGATCTGTTACCGGCTCTGGACCAAAGGCGAAGAAGGCGCCCTACCCGCCTTCGCCCCGCCGGAGATTGCCGTGGCCGATCTGTCGGGCCTTGCGCTCGAACTCGCGCTTTGGGGATCGGATGGCGCGGATCTTGCCTTCCTTACGCCGCCCCCCTCCCCCGCGCTGGCCGAGGCGCGCGCGCTGCTCGAAGGGCTTGGTGCGCTGAAAGACGGGCGGCTCACGACGCATGGGCGGGCGCTGGCCGCGCTGCCGTTGCACCCGCGTCTCGCGCATATGCTGGTCACCGCCGGCCCAGAGGCCGCGACGCTCGCCGCCCTTCTGGCCGAGCGCGACCCGATCCGAGGGGCGCCCGCCGATCTTGCCCTGCGCATCGCCGCCGTCGCCAATCCCGGACGATTCGAGGCCGAGCATCCCTGGCAGGTGCATCGCGGCACGGTCGAGCGGATCCGATCCGAGGCGAAACGGCTGGCGCGTATGGTGCAACCCGCAGTCAGCTACAGCCTGGCCGAGATGGCCGCTCTGGCCTATCCCGACCGGATCGGTCTGCGCCGCAAGGGCGAGGCACCGCGCTATGTGCTCTCGGGCGGCAAGGGTGCGGTGGCGGCCGAGACCGACGCGCTTGGCCGCGCGCGCCTGATCGTCGCGACCGATCTGGACGGTGACCCGCGCGAGGCCCGAATCCGGCAGGGCATCACGCTGACAGAGGCCGAGCTGCGCCGTCTCCACGCACCCGAGATTGCCTGGCAAGACATCTGCGCCTGGTCGCGCCGCGAGGGCCGTGTTCTGGCCCGCAAGCAAGAACGCTACGGTGCGCTGGTTCTCGATGATCGCCACTGGCCCGACGCCCCCCCCGAGGCCATCGCCCGCGGCGCCCTGGACGGGCTGCGCCAGATTGGACTGACGCTCTCGCCCGTCGCCGCTCGCTTCCGCGCCCGCGTCGATATCCTGCGTCAGGACGGCGAAGAGATGCCCGACCTGTCGGACGAGGCCCTGCTAAATGGCGAGGCGCTGCTGCCCTACCTGCGCGGCAAACGCACCGAGGCCGATCTGCGCAACCTTGATCTGACCGAAGCCCTGCGCGGACAACTCGACTGGGGGCAGATGCAATTGCTGGACCGGCTGGTCCCGAGCCATTTCGAAACCCCGCTCGGCCGCCGCGTCCCGATCGACTATTCCGGCGCAGCGCCCGCGATCGAGGTCAAGCTGCCCGAGATGTATGGCGTGACCGAGCATCCCTCTGTCGGGCCGAAACGCCGTCCGCTGCGGATTTCCCTGCTAAGCCCTGGCAACAAACCGATCCAAGTGACTATGGATCTTCCTGGCTTCTGGGACGGCTCCTATGCCGATGTTCGCAAGGAAATGCGCGGCCGCTACCCGCGCCATCCTTGGCCCGAGAACCCGCGCGAAGCGGACCCGACCACACGCGCCAAGCCCCGCGGAACGTAAGGGGGCGCCGCCCCCTCGCGGCTTGCGCCGCTCACCCCCGGGATATTTCAACCACATTGAAAGGCTGACCAGAGCACGCCCGACCCCACCGCGGGGGGCGGAGAGGTCGAGCGGCCTTCAACGTGGACGGTCATCGGCGTCCCCGCCTGTACCGTAAGTGCACATTCCATTGATTCTGGTTAAGAAAACGTTTCCGCTTCAATGTGGCGCAAATATCCTCGGGGGGTGAATTTGCTGAAAGCAAAGAGGGGGGCAGACAGCCCCCCTGCGGCCCTCACCACCTGTCACATGCCCAGACACCAGCGCATGATCGCCTTTTGTGCGTGCAAGCGGTTCTCAGCCTCGTCGAAGATCACCGAATGCGGACCGTCCATCACGGCGGAGGTCGCCTCGTCGTTACGGTGCGCGGGCAGGCAATGCATGAAGAGCGCATCGGGCTTGGCGCGCGCCATCAGCTCTTCGTTGACCTGATAGGGGCGCAGCTGGTTGTGGCGGCGCTCCTTGGCGGATTCCGGGTCATGCATGGACACCCAGGTATCGGTAACCACCAGATCGGCGCCCTCGACCGCCTTGAATGGGTCGCGCTCGATCCGGGCATCGACGCCTTTGGATCGGGCGAAGTTCAACCACTCGGCCTCGGGGTCAAGGGTGGGCGGGCCGGTGAAGGTCAGGTCGAACCCGAACTGACCTGCCGCATGCAGGAACGAGGCACAGACGTTGTTACCATCCCCCGACCAAACGACCTTCTTGCCCGCGATGGGGCCGCGATGTTCCTCGTATGTCATCACATCGGCCATGATCTGGCAGGGGTGGGTGCGGTTCGTCAGCCCGTTGATTACCGGCACGCTGGCGTATTCGGCCATCTCCTGCAGGGTTGCCTCTTCGAAGGTGCGGATCATGATCAGATCGACATAGCGCGAAAGCACCCGCGCCGTGTCGGCGATGGTCTCGCCGTGACCCAGCTGCATCTCCTTGCCCGAGAGCACCATCGTCTGCCCGCCCATTTGGCGCACGCCCACGTCAAAGCTGACGCGTGTCCGGGTGGAGGGTTTCTCGAAGATCAGCGCGACCATGTGACCGGCCAGCGGTTGGTCATGGTCCAGCGCGCCTTTCGGGCGGCCGTTGCGCGCGTCCTTCATGGCGCGCGCGCTGTCGATCATCTTGCGCAGGTCTTCGGGGCTGGTGGTGTGAATATCGAGAAAACTGGTCATCTGTCTGTCTTTCGCTCAGCGGCCCTCGCCGCCGGATCAATCAAGCCTTGGTCGGTTCAAGCGCGCTGGCGGCAGCATCGAGGCGCTTCACCGCCTCGGCCATGTCCGCTTCGGAGATGTTCAGCGCGGGCAGCAGGCGCAGCACGTTATCCGCCGCAGGCACGGTCAGCAGCTTCTCGGCATAGGCCGCCTTGACCACATCCGCGGGCGCAATCTTGCACTTGAGGCCGAGCATCAGGCCCTGACCACGCACACCCTCGAACACGTCGGGATGGGCGGCAACGAGGCCTTCGAGCTTCTGGCGCAGGAACCCCGCCTTGGCATTCACCGCATCGAGGAATGCCGGATCGGTGACGATCTCCATCACCTTGGCGCCAACCGCGCAGCCAAGCGGATTGCCGCCATAGGTCGAGCCATGGGTGCCCGCGACCATACCGCTGGCGGCCTCTTCGGTGGCCAGCACCGCGCCGAGCGGGAAGCCGCCGCCGATACCCTTGGCAACCATCATGATGTCAGGCGTCACGCCCGCCCATTCATGGGCAAAGAGCCGACCGGTGCGGCCCACGCCGCACTGGACCTCGTCGAAGATCAAAAGCGTGCCGGTGGTGTCGCACAGATCGCGCAGACCCTTGAGGCACTGATCGGGGACAGGGCGAATACCGCCCTCGCCCTGCACCGGCTCGATCAGGATGGCAGCGGTGCGTTCGTTGATGGCGGCGCGCAGGCCCTCGTGGTCGCCCCATTTCACATGGACGAAGCCGGGCAGCAGCGGGCCGAAGCCCTTGACCATCTTCTCGGACCCGGCCGCGGCGATTGCGGCCGAGGAGCGGCCATGGAAGGCGCCCTCAAAGGTGATGATCTCGACCCGCTCGGGCTGGCCTTTGTCATACCAGTATTTGCGCGCCATCTTGACGGCCAGTTCGCAGGCCTCGGTGCCCGAGTTGGTGAAGAAGACGGTATCGGCAAAGCTGTTCTCGACCAGTTGATCGGCAAGATGCTGCTGCTCGGGAATCTGGTAGAGGTTGGAGACATGCCAGAGCTTCCCGGCCTGTTCGGTCAGGGCGGCGACCAGTTCAGGCGCCGCATGGCCCAGCACGTTCACCGCGATGCCCGCCCCCATGTCGAGATATCGGGTACCGTCCGCCGTTTCGAGCCAGGAACCCTCGCCTTTGACGAAGGCGAGAGGGGCGCGGTTATAAGTCGGCAGAACGGAGGAAATCATCGTGTGTCTCCAGAAAGGGAAGGCCAAGGGGTGCAACAGGCCCGCAGGGCTGTCAACGGTCAAGGCCGGGGATTTGACGGGTTTTGGGGGGATGTGGCCAAAGACCACGGCAGATCGGACGTCAGGCGCGGGTGCGGCGACGTCGGGGACGGGCGAAATGGGCGGTCCGAGTGATCATGGGCGCTCGGTAGCGTGCGCGGTGGCACCTGTCAAAGGATTCCTTTGTTGCAGGCGTGGCGCGGGCTTGAATTCCGGGGGCGGCGCTTGTATCTCATCGCGTCCTCACTAATATGAGGCAAGCCAAGCCGGAACCCGGTCAACGGACCGGGTCAGAATGCGAAAGGGTGGTCATGTCCTGGACCGATGAACGCGTCGAACTCCTGAAAAAGATGTGGTCGGAGGGCCAGTCGGCCAGCCAGATCGCCAAGGAGCTGGGCGGGGTGACCCGCAACGCCGTGATCGGCAAAGTGCATCGTCTGGGCCTGTCGAACCGTGCCGGAGGGAGCGATCCCGCACCGGCGCCCGCCGCGCCTGCCGCTGCCAAGCCCACTCCGGTCGAACGCCCCGAGCCGGTCGCGGCCGCCGCGCCTGCCGCAAACCGCCCCGAGCCCGCTCCCACCCCGAAGCCCGCGCCCGCCGCGCGCCCGGAACCCGCGCCCGCCCCCGCCGCGCCCACGCCGGTGATGCGCAAGGCGATCATTCCCGCAGGTCAGCCGCTGCCGCCGCAGCCCTCGGCCAATGAGATCAGCCCCGAGGCTCTGGCCAAGGTAGGCGAGGTCGAGAAGCGCGCCCGCAAGATCAGCCTGATGGAGCTGACCGAGCGTACCTGCAAATGGCCGATCGGCGACCCGGCGACGGACAATTTCTATTTCTGCGGCCTGCCCTCGCAGCCCGGAAAGCCCTATTGCGAGGCCCATGTCGGCGTCGCCTTCCAGCCGATGAGCGCACGCCGCGACCGTCGCCGCTGAACCCGGGTCAAGCCGGGGGCGCCGCCCCCGGACCCCCGAGGTATATGAACCAAGAAGAAAGGGCGGGTCGTCGGGCTCGCCTTTGCCATTGAGAGGGCATGATGAGCCAGAACCCCCCGAACCTGCGCCCCGACCTGGCGCCGAAGGCGCGCTTTGACGAGGCTCCGCGCCCGGGGCAGCCAACGATCGGGATGGTCTCGCTTGGCTGTCCGAAGGCGCTGGTGGACAGCGAGCGGATCCTGACGCGGTTGCGGGCCGAGGGCTATGCGATCAGCCCCGATTACACCGGGGCCGAGGCGGTGATCGTGAATACCTGCGGGTTTCTGGATAGCGCCAAGGCGGAAAGTCTTGAGGCCATCGGCGAGGCGCTGAAAGAAAACGGCAAGGTCATCGTGACCGGCTGTCTGGGCGCCGAGCCCGAGTATATCACCGGCGTGCATCCCAAAGTTCTGGCCGTCACCGGCCCGCAGCAGTTCGAGCAGGTTCTGGACGCGGTGCACGGCGCGGTGCCGCCCTCGCCCGATCCGTTCGTCGATCTGCTGCCGCCGACGGGCGTAAAGCTGACCCCTCGCCATTACAGCTATCTGAAGATCTCCGAGGGCTGCAATCACCACTGCAAGTTCTGCATCATCCCTGACATGCGCGGGCGTCTGGTCAGCCGCCCCGCCCATGCCGTGCTGCGCGAGGCGGAGAAGTTGCTGGATGCCGGGGTGCGCGAATTGCTGGTAATCTCGCAGGACACCTCGGCCTATGGGGTGGACCGCAAGCACGACCTGAGCCCCTGGAAGGGTGGCGAGCTGCGCGCGCATATCACCGATCTGACGCGCGAGATGGGCAAGATGGCCAAGGAGGCCGGCGCCTGGCTGCGCTTGCATTACGTCTATCCCTACCCCCATGTGCGCGATCTGATCCCGCTGATGGGGGACGGGCTGATCCTGCCCTACCTCGATATTCCCTTCCAGCACGCGCATCCCGAGACGCTCAAGCGCATGGCGCGGCCCGCGGCCTCGGCACGGACGCTCGACGAGATCGCCGCCTGGCGCGCGGCCTGCCCCGAGATCGTGCTGCGCTCTACCTTCATCGTGGGTTATCCCGGCGAGACCGAGGAAGAGTTCCAATACCTGCTCGACTGGATGGACGAGGCGCAGCTCGATCGTGTCGGGTGCTTCCAGTATGAGAATGTCGCCGGGGCGCGCTCGAACGATCTGCCCGATCATGTGCCGGATGCGCTGAAGCAGGAGCGGTGGGAGCGCTTCATGGAGAAGGCGCAGGCGATTTCCGAGGCGAAGCTGGAGGCCAAGGTCGGCACGCTGCAACAGGTGATCGTGGACGAGATCGACGAGCAGGGCGCGACCTGCCGTACCCGCGCCGATGCGCCCGAGATCGACGGCAACCTGTTCATCGACGAAGGGTTCGAGGATCTCGCGCCGGGCGACATGCTGACGGTCGAGGTCGAGGAAGCCAGCGAATACGACCTTTGGGGCCGTCCGCTGACCTGATCGCCGCCCTCAGACCAGACCTTCGGTGTCGATATGCACGGTGGCGCCGCAGTGCTTGCAATGGATGGCGTCGGCGTCATGCAGGCTCAGCCCGCAGTGCTTGCACTCATAGCGCACCTTCCTGGGCCGGAAGAGCACCTGGGCCAGCCGCAGGAACAGCGTGACGCCGAAGATCATGATCCCGACCGACAGCAATCGTCCGGTCGTTCCGGGCAAGGTGATATCGCCAAACCCGGTTGTCGTCAGCGTCGTGACGGTGAAGTAGAGCGCATCGGCGTAGTTGCGGATATCCTCATTGCGCCCGAACTGCGTCGCATAGATCAGCCCGGTCATGATGAAGAGGAAAACGCACAGGTTGATCGCGGCGAGAATGACATCCTCGTGCCGACGGAAGAACGCGAATTCGGCGCGTAGCCGGACCAGCATCTGATAAGCGTGCAGCAGCCGCAGGGTGCGCAAGACGCGCAGGAAGCCGAAGCTCTCGCCAGCAATGGGCGCAAGAAACGACACCATCGCCACCAGATCCGCCAGCGTCGCGGGCCGTGTCCAGAAATTCACCTTACTGTCCGCGATCAGGAGCCGCGCCAGAAAATCCGCCACGATCACAAGACCGATCAGCGCATCGGTCACC
This sequence comes from Sedimentimonas flavescens, assembly GCF_019264375.1. Lineage (GTDB taxonomy): Bacteria > Pseudomonadota > Alphaproteobacteria > Rhodobacterales > Rhodobacteraceae > Rhodobacter > Rhodobacter flavescens. The sequence goes on from NZ_JAHVAI010000001.1 coordinate 537,564, forward strand.
TCGATCGCCAGCGAGCGGGGCAGGAAGGACGAGATGATCACGAAAGCAATCGTCGTCAGATCGAAACATAGAATCAGGTAGCGAAAGCGTTGCGCGCGTTTCGTCTCACCTTCGTAGAGGGCGCGAAATGTCTCAAGCATGTGCGGGCCTTTTGGCCCGTTCTACCGTCATTTCCGCTTTCGTCAAACGCCGCTCTTGCAATTTAGGGGCAAAAGGCGCATCTAGTCTGGGCGAGACGCTATCTTTCGACGATCTGCTCCTTTCGGGCCTCAGTTCGCGATTTTGACGTGACTGAGCCGGGCTGCCGCAATTGTGCGGGCAGCATATCAAAAGGAGACACACGATGGCCAACGGCACCGTGAAATGGTTCAACAGCACCAAAGGCTTCGGCTTTATCGCCCCGGAAAACGGCGGCAAGGACATCTTCGTTCACATCTCGGCCGTTGAGCGCGCAGGTCTGCGCGGCCTCAACGACGGTCAGGCTGTGACCTTCGATCTGGAAAAAGGCCGTGACGGCCGCGAGTCGGCAACGAACCTCGCCCTGGCCTAAGGCCAATCCGGATTTCGGACGATAGAAGGCGGCCCCGAAGGGCCGCCTTTTTAATTGCCGCGATCAATTGTCGGCGCGGGCATCTTTCAGCGCGATGATCTGGCCGATCGAGTATTCCGCCGGATCGACGCCGAGTTGGGCCGCCAACTGGGCGTGACCGGCGCTGATCGCGGCACCGCCGCTCGAAAGGGTCACGTTGGACGCAACGCCATGGGCCGGAGCCGCATAGGGCGCAGCGGCGTCGTTGTCGCGTTTGGCATTCCACAGTGCGATGACCTCATCGGCCGAGTAATGCGCCGCATCGACGCCCGCCTGAGCCGCAAGCTGGGCGATACCAGGGCTGACACCCTGCGCCGAAACGGCACCCGCCGAGAGGGCAGCGGCGAGACCGAGGATAAGAGCAGATTTACGCATTTCATTCTCCATTTTGTCTATCGTTTCAGAGCCTTGGATAGTGCCATCCCGGTTGCGCCCTGCGATGAGACAAACCTAGTTCTGCGCGTCAGGTATGAGAATGACACGAAATATCTGATCATTGTGCAAATTTGCTTATTGAAATCAGCCTGCGCCAGACATGCCCTGCAACCGTTTGAAATGGCTGCCCACATTCGTGTGAACGCCCGCCACGGCCACCCCCGGACGCGCGCCATGCCGATCATAACCCCGCGATCATCCGTGATCGCACCCGCGCTTTTCGTGAACGCAGGTTGCGACTCGCGCCCCTTCCCTCACGCGCCGCTTTCCCCTATCTAGGCGCAAACCCCGAAATACCCTCGAAAGGTGCGCCTATGGCTTCGTATCAATATGTTTACCACATGGATGGCGTCTCGAAGACCTATCCGGGTGGCAAGAAATGCTTTGAGAATATCCGACTGAACTTCCTGCCGGGCGTGAAGATCGGTGTGGTCGGCGTCAACGGCGCGGGTAAATCGACGCTGCTGAAAATCATGGCCGGCATGGACAAGGATTTCCAGGGCGAGGCCTGGGCCGCCAAGGGCGCCAAGGTCGGCTATCTCGCGCAGGAGCCGCAACTCGACGAGACCAAGACCGTGCGCGAGAACGTCATGGAAGGCGTGGCCGAGAAGACCGCCAAGCTCGAGCGTTACAACGAGCTGGCGATGAACTACTCGGACGAGACCGCCGAGGAAATGGCCCGCCTGCAAGACGAGATCGACGCCGAGAACCTGTGGGATCTCGACAGCCAGGTCGATATCGCGCTCGAAGCGCTGCGTTGCCCGCCCGATGACGCCGATGTCTCAACCCTCTCGGGCGGTGAGCGTCGCCGCGTCGCGCTGTGCAAGCTGCTGCTCGAAGCGCCCGACATGCTGCTGCTCGACGAACCGACCAACCACCTCGACGCGGAAACTATCGCCTGGCTGCAGAAGCACCTGATCGAATACAAGGGTACGATCCTGTGCGTTACGCACGACCGTTACTTCCTTGACGACATCACCAGCTGGATCCTCGAACTCGAGCGCGGCCGCGGCATCCCCTACGAGGGCAACTACTCCGCCTGGCTCGAACAGAAAGCCAAACGGCTTGAGCAGGAAGCGCGCGAGGACAAGGCCAAGCAGAAGGTCATGGAGAAGGAACTCGAGTGGATCCGCGCCGGTGCCAAGGCCCGTCAGGCGAAATCCAAGGCCCGTATCGCGGCATACGAGAAGATGGCCGACGAGGGGGTCAAGGATCGCGTGGGCAAGGCGCAGATCATCATCCCGAACGGCCCGCGCCTTGGCGGCAAGGTGATCGAGGTCGAGAACCTGAAGAAGCACATGGGCGACAAGCTGCTGATCGAGAACCTCTCGTTCAGCCTGCCGCCGGGCGGCATCCTGGGCATCATCGGCCCGAACGGCGCCGGTAAATCGACCCTGATCAAGATGATCGTCGGCGCCGAGCAGCCCGACGAGGGCACGATCACCGTCGGCGATACCGTCAAGCTTGCCTATGTCGACCAGTCGCGCGACGCGCTCCACCCGGACAAGAACGTCTGGGAAGAGATCTCGGGCGGGGCCGAACTGATCCAGTTGGGCGATGCCTCCGTCGCCAGCCGCAGCTATGTCGGCGCGTTCAACTTCAAGGGCGCGGATCAGCAGAAGAAGGTGGGCCTGCTGTCGGGCGGTGAACGCAACCGCGTCCACATGGCGAAACTGCTGAAATCGGGCGGCAACGTGCTCCTGCTCGACGAACCGACCAACGACCTCGACGTGGAAACACTGCAAGCGCTGGAAGCGGCGATCGAAGACTTCGCCGGCTGCGCGGTCATCATCTCGCACGACCGCTTCTTCCTCGACCGCCTCTGCACCCACATCCTCGCCTTCGAAGGCGAGGCCCATGTGGAGTTCTTCGAGGGCAACTTCGAGGATTACGAGAACGACAAGATCCGCCGCCTCGGCCCAGATGCGGTCGAGCCCAAGCGGGTCAAGTACAAGAAGTTCACGCGCTAAGACAAAGGCCCCCGCTCCGGGGGCCTTTTTTCTTCTCCATGCAAAGGCTCGCCATGCCCACCATCGCCCGCCTGCTGACCTACCTGCCCACCACGGACGCAGCGCACTCCCTCGCCACGGCGCTCATTGACGCACGCCTGATTGCCTGCGCCAATATCGGCGCGCAGGTGACCTCGCTCTACACGTGGGAGGGCACGCGCGAGGAAACGCCCGAAGTTCAGCTCTGGCTCAAGACCCGCAGCGATCTGGCGCCCGATGTCATGGCCAAGATCGAACAGCTGCACCCCTACGACTGCCCGCTGATCGCGCTCGACGAAATCACCGTAAACCAGGCCTATGCCGATTGGGTCAACGCCCAAACGTGCTGATTTCGGCTTTGTCCAAATATCCCGGGGTGAATGGGCCGCAGGCCCAGAGGGGCAGCGCCCCTACGCCTCACGCGAAAGCCAGATCCTCGCCATCCGACTGGCGCCGCACACCAGAGGCCACACGCACGGCCTGCACGATCAGCCCCTCGATTGGCGCGCCACGATCCATCCGCAGCACCGCGCGGCCGATACGGGCCTCGAACCCGGCCCGGGCCAGCAGGTCACACACATAGTCCTCGGAATGCGCGTAACGGCGGCTCTCGCGCAGAACGAAGCCTTCACCCTCGTAGGCCTCAACGGTAAAGGCAAAGCGCCCACCCGGCGCCAGCGCTAGCGCAACCCAGCCGACGATCTGCTCCAGCGCGCCCAGATAGGCAAAGACATCGGCAGCCGTGATCAGATCATATGCGTCCACAACAGGCGCAAGCGCGCTCAGATCCGCTTTTTCGAGGCGATCGTAAACCCCCTTGGCCTCGGCCTCGCGCAGCATCTCGGCCGAGATATCCCATCCCTCCAGATGCCTGGCCGAGGCGCGCAGCTCTGCCCCCATCAGACCCGTGCCGCAGCCCAGATCGAGCGCCCGCGCGAACTCGCCTTCCAGCCCCGCCCGCAGCAATTGCGGCGCGCGGTAGTTCAGCGTCTCGACCAGCGCATGGTCGAAGTGATCGGCATACTGATCGAACAGCGTCTCGACAAAGGCCGAGGGCATGGTCTCGACCAGCGGCTGACCGCGTAAAAGATCAAGTCGCAGCGCCGCTCCCAATTGGTCAGCAGGGTCGAGGCGCAGCGCCTCGGCAAAGGCCTCACCCGCAGTGGGCAAACCATGCTCAGCCCGGATCTCGCCCAGGCGATACCAGCCCGCCACCCAACCCGGCGCGACCTCAAGCGCCTGAAGGTAGAGATCGGCGGCGGCCGCAGCCTCACCCGAGGCCAGAAGCCCCTCGGCATAATCCGCGCGACGGTCGGCGATCAGATCGCCGGAAGAAAACTGCAAGGGGGTCATGAAACACCTGAATCTGGAGGGAACCGGAGACTCAGGCAGGGGTTACGACAGGGGCTGACGCATGAAGGCACCGAAAGGGCGAGACGCGCCGCAGATGCAGCGGCGCGGCGCATTCGTCAAGGGGGCTCAGCGTTTCTTGACGAACTCTGTCAGGATGACGATACGCTGGCCCTCGACGCGACCCTCGATATGGGCAGGGTTGTCGGCCACAAGGCTGATACCACGCACCGCAGTGCCGCGCTTGGCGGTAAAGCCCGCGCCCTTGACCGGCAGATCCTTGATCAGCGTGACGGTATCGCCACTGGCCAGCAGCGCGCCATTGCTGTCGCGATGCTCGATGCCGGGCAGCACCTGCCCGGCCTGCGCCCACGCAAGCGCGTCTCCCTCAAGCGCCATGCCCTCGCGCGCCTCGGCGGCCCAGGCGGCGTCGACCTGCCCAAGCTTGCGCCAGACGGCTGCCTGCACGGTGGGCTCGGCCGACCAGGCGGCACCCTCAAGGCAGCGCCAATGCGCCTCGGGCGCGTCCTCCGAGCGGCAGATCGCGCAAAGCAGAACGTGCTCTTCGGTGCCCGCCAGAGGCTCCGCCGCCAGATCCTCGGCGGCGCCGCAGAACTCGCACACCGCACCCGAGCGGGCCATCAGATCGTCAATCAGCGCCATGGGAACCTCCTGCTGCTGCCCTCCAATAGGAGCCGTGCCGGGGCGAGGCAACGCTAAAAGAAAGGGCGCCCGCAGGCGCCCCGTCCGATCTGCTTACTTCGCCCATTCCCAGGGCACGGTGAATTCGCCCAGTTTTTGCTTGAGCTTGTCCTCGTCGATCGCGCCGGTGGTGGCAATCCCTGCCACTAGGCCACGCTTCTTGTCTTCGACCACAGCGACGACATGCGCGGCGATGCCTGCCTCGGTCAGCGCGGCATCAAGCACGCGCGAGATCGCGCGCTTGCGCAGGTCGGGCTTGAAGATCTTGCCCACGGCGGTCTTCGGCAACTCATCCATCACCTCGATATGCTTGGGGATCGCGGCGCGCTCATGGATGTGCTTTTTCGCGTGGGCGGTCAGTTCCTCATCGGTGACCGAGGCACCGGCCACCAGTTCGAGATAGACACAGGGCAACTCGCCCGCGAAGCTGTCGGGCTGCCCGATCGCCCCGGCGAAGGCCACGGCCGGATGCGACAGCAGCGCCTCTTCGATCTCGGCGGGGTCGATATTGTGGCCCCCGCGAATGATCAAATCCTTGGCGCGTCCGGTAATCCACAGATAGCCATCCGCATCAAGCCGCCCCAGGTCGCCCGTACGCAGGAAGCGGTCCTCGGCAAACAGGTCGTGGTTCTTGTCGGCCTCGGTATAGGTCGAGCCCTCGAAGACGCCGGGGTTGGCCACGCAGATCTCACCCACCTCATCGACGCCGCATTCATCAAAGCCCTCGGTCGTCTTGCGCAGGATGCGGACGTGGCAATAGGGCAGCGGAATACCGACCGAGCCGACCTTCTTATGGCCATCGACCGGGTTGACCGAGACAAGGCAGGTGGCCTCGGTCAGACCGTAGCCTTCCGCGATCTCGACGCCCGTCGCGGCCTTGAAGCGGTTGTAAAGCTCCAGCGGCAGTGGGGCGGAACCCGAGATCGCCGTCTTGAGCGAGGAAATATCGGCATTCACCGGGCGCTGCATCAGCGCCGAGATGGCCGTGGGCACCGTGATCAGGAAGGTGACCTTCCAACGCTCGACCAGCTTCCAAAAATTGTCGAACACGCCCTCGCCGCGATAGCCCGCAGGCGTCGGCATCACCACATGCGCCCCCGAGGCGATCGCGGACATCAGCACCGGATAGGCCGCGAAGACGTGGAACAGCGGCAGCGGACAGATTAGCACGTCTTCCTTGGTGAACAGCAGCGTGCCGCCCAGCCAGCCATTGTAGATCATGCCCGAGTATTTGTGCTGCGCCACCTTGGGCATCCCCGTGGTGCCGCCGGTGTGGAAATAGGCGGCTACCCGGTCACCGGCACTGTCGGCGAAGGTCAGCCTGTCGCCCGGCATCTTGGCGCATTCGCGATTGAAGCAATAGACATCGGCATGGTGCTTCGTCGTGACCTTGGGGCGCACGAACGGCACGATCAGCGACTTGGGCGGAGTCAGGTAGCGGTTCAGGTCGATCTCGAGCACGGTCTTGACGTTCGGCGCGAACTTGACCGCCTCGGCCGCCTTCTGGGCGATATCGCTTTTCGGGAAGGGCTTGAGCGTGACCAGAACCTTGGCCTTGGTCTCGCGCAGGATGGCCGAGATCTGCTCGGATTCGAGCAGCGGGTTGATCGGATTCACGATCCCCGCGACCGAGCCCCCCAGCAGGGTCACCGCAGTTTCAAGGCAGTTCGGCAGGAGGTAAGCGACCGTGTCACCCTCGCCCACACCAAGATGACGCAAGAGGTTCGCGGCTTGCGTCACGCGGCCATGCAGCTCGGACCAGCTCAGCGTCAGCGCCTTGTCCTTCGGCCCCGAAAAGATCTGGAAGGTCAGCGCCGGGCGGCTGCCATAGGCATCGCGTGCGCGGGTCAGGAACTGGTACATGGTCTGGGCGCGATCGCGGCCTTCCCATGGCATCTCGTTCTCGACCGCGTCGCGGTCGGCAATGGACGCAAAATTCGCCATCTCGGTCTTCCTCCCTAAGCCCGTTCCTCGCGGGCCCTTCCTGTCAGAATGCGATAGGAGCGCCCTCGGCAGCAAGTATGCAGGTCAGTGGGCAACGTCACGTCATGGCGAAAGTGACGCGGGGAAACAATATGGCGCGAAGGGCGGAGACAGCCGCTGCCGTCCCCGCACACTCAGGTCACAAGCAATCAGGCATTGCCGCCCGGAATACGCAGAACCTGGCCCGGATAGATCTTGTCGGGATGGGTCAGCATCGGCTTGTTCGCCTCGAAAATCTCCATGTAGCGGTTCGCGCTGCCCAGAGTCTTCTTGGCAATCGCCGAAAGCGTATCGCCTTTGACGACGGTGTGGAAAACGGCATCCAGGGTATCGGCATCCTCTTCGGTTTCGACCGCAGCCACACCATCGACATTGCCCACGGCGAGAATGATCTTTTCCTTGGTCTCGGCGTCGATCGCCTTGCCCGAAACCACGACCTTGTCACCCTCGACCTTCAGATCGACACCGGTCGCATCGAGCCCCAGATCTTTCAGCTCCGCCCGCAGCACATCTTCTTTCGGCGCCTCGGCGGCCTCGGCCTTCGAGCCGAACAGCGACTTGCCCGCGTCTTTCACAAAATTCCACAGACCCATAGCACTCTCCTCATATTGGCTGGCAGGCCCCCCGGGGGGCCCGCCTTCAACCTGAGGTGACCGTGCAACGATCAGATGACGCGACAAAGGGGAATTACCGCACACACGGCCCCCTTAATGCGAGCGGATAGCGCGATCAGACGGCCGCGCCGTCGGTGAATTGCAGCCGCGCCAGTTCGGCATACAGACCGCCTTCGGCGACCAGCTCGTCATGGGTGCCCTGCGCGACGATGCGGCCGTCTTCGAACACAACGATCCGGTCGGCCTTTTTCACCGTCGCGAGTCGGTGCGCCACGATGACCGTTGTGCGCCCGACCGAGACACGCTCGACCGCAGCCTGCACCTCGCGCTCCGAGGCCGAATCCAGCGCCGAGGTCGCCTCGTCCAGCAGCAGGATCGGTGCGTCGCGCAGGATCGCGCGGGCGATGGCGATACGCTGCTTCTGCCCACCCGACAGCATCACGCCGCGCTCGCCCACATAGGTGTCGAACCCGTCGGGAAGCGCCGTCAGGAAGTCATAGGCATGGGCCGCGCGCGCGGCTTCCTCGACCTCGTGATCCGTGGCGTTGGGGCGGCCGAAGCGAATATTCTCGCGCGCCGAGGCCGCGAAGATCACCGGATCTTGCGGCACAAGGGCCACGGCGTGGCGAAAATCATGCCGCGCAAGATCGCGCAGATCGTAGCCGTCGATCTTCACTTGCCCGTTCTCGGGATCCCAGAAGCGCTGAATCAGCTGGATCACGGTGGTCTTGCCCGCCCCCGAAGGGCCGACAAGCGCGACCGTCTCGCCGGGCTTGATCGACAGCGTGACCTCCTCAAGCGCCGAGGTTTCGGGGCGCGAGGGGTAGTGGAAGGTGACATTCTCGAAGTCGATAGCACCGCGCGCGGGCATCGGCAGCGGCACCGGATGTTCGGGGTCTTTGACGCTGTCTTCAGCCCCGATCAACTCGACCAGACGCTCGGTCGCGCCGGCGGCACGCTGCAACTCGCCCCAGATTTCCGACAGCGCGCCGACCGACCCGGCGACCATCACGGCGTAAATGACGAACTGCACCAGCTCGCCCACCGACATGTAATCCAGACGCACGTCGCGCGCACCGACCCAGAGCACGCCAACCACGCCCGCAAACACGAGGAAAATCACGATCACCGTCATGATTGCGCGGGTGGTGATGCGACGCTGCGCCGAGACAAAGCTTTTCTCGGTGACATCGGCGAAATGCGCGCGGGTCTGCGCCTCATGGGTGAATGCCTGCACGGTCTGCGCCGACAAAAGCGCCTCGGAGGCCGCGCCCGAGGAACTGGCGATCCAGTCCTGGTTCTCGCGCGAAAGCGCGCGCAGGCGACGGCCGAGCACGACGATCGGGATGACCACGGCGGGCACGATCAGCAGCACAAGGCCGGTCAGCTTGGCCGAGGTGACCAGCAGCATCACCATGCCGCCGATCAGGATCAGGAAGTTGCGCAGCGCGACCGAGACCGACGAGCCAATGACCGACAGGATCAGCGTCGTATCTGTGGTGATGCGCGAGATGATCTCGCCCGTCAGGATGCGCTCGAAGAAGGCCGGGCTCATGCCCAGAACGCGGTCGAAGACGGCCTTGCGGATATCGGCCACGACCCGCTCGCCAAAGCGAGTAACAAGGTAGTAGCGCGCTCCGGTGCCAAGCGCGAGCAGCGCGGTGATCAGCAGCGCCGCACCGAAATACTGGTCAAGCAGTTCGGCCCCTTGCTGGAAGCCATCCACGACGCGGCGCACGGCAAGCGGCAGAACCAGACTGATCGAGGCGGTCAGCATCAGCGCGGCCAGCGCCGCCAGCGCCATCCACTTGTAAGGCGTCACAAACGGGCTGAGGCCCTTGAGTGCGCCGATGCGTTTTGTGGTGGGCCGATCTTCGAGCGGCGCTTGCGGTCTGCGTGCCATGCTGTCTCCCTTGTCCGCTCGGGTTTAGGGGTAGACCCAGTGTGGGGCAAGGGCGGAATCGTCGCGTCGGATCCGCGCACGCCGTGAACAAAACGCCGCAGAGCCGCCAAGGGCCCTGTATTGCCGGAAGAAAGCAGCTAACAACGCGGGAAAATTCGGAACCACGATGATGCCGGCCTCACTTTCGTTCGATCGTATCCTGAAGCTGCTGCTTGGCCTCGCGCTGGCGAGTTTCGCCGCTTACACACTTTACGGGCTTTGGCTGGGCTATTCGTTCTGGAATGACGAGGTATTCAGCGTCGCCGCCGCCCTGCCGCAGGGAGAGGCGATGCAGGGCTATCTGCGCGATGTGCACCCGCCGCTCTATCAGTGGCTTCTTGCGCTCTGGGTCAAGCTGTTTGGCATCTCCGAACTGTCGGCGCGACTGTTCTCCGCGCTGTTTGTCGCGGGGGCACTGGCTGCGCTGGCAAGCCTGCGCCGCAAGATGCCGCAACGCGTTGTCCTGCTGACGCTGTTCCTGTTTCTCTCCAGCTGGCTCACAATCTATTACGCGCAGGAGGCGCGCAGCTACGCGATGCTGCTGTTCGTGTCGGCGCTCTCGTTCGTGCTGTTCACACTGGGTGAGCGGCGCTGGCTGATCGCAGTACTCCTGACGCTTGGCTGCACGCATTTCTTCGGCACCTTGCAGGCAATGCTCTACCTGCTCTGGATCGGCCTTGAGCGCGACACAGGCTGGCCCAAGCGCATCTTGCTGGCGAGCGTCGCGGGTGTGTTGATGATCTGGCCCGTTGCCATGCTGACGCTTGGCGGCGTCGACGAGCAGGTCGGCGGGAAGTTCTGGATCGACAGCACACCGCTCGACGCCCTGCAAGACGCGATCCAGGCCGGCATACCTTTGGGGTCGGCGGGGTTGATCCTGATCCTCGCCGCAGCCTGGCTGCGCAGTTTCATCCCGACACTCGAGCGCCGCGCGGCGCAGGATGCCGCGATCCTGTTCGCCGCAATGGCAATCGGCACTGCACTGCTGAACTTTCATACGCCGGTCACAACCGAGCGGAACTTCATCGTGCTTTTGCCGCCCGGATCCTTCCTGCTCGCAGTAGCGCTCGACGCGATATTGCCGCGAGTGCCGCGAAACTGGGCGCGGATCGTCCTGCTCGTTCTGATTTTCTTGGCCACGCAAGAGCGCATCTACAGCAAGATTGGCCGCAAGTTCGAACCGCTCGAGAATATCCGGGGGGCGACAGAAGGCGCGCTCGCGGCCCTCGATCCCGTTCACGGGCGGCTGTTTGCGTGGCCATTGCGCGCCCAGGCGACCATCTTCGGCTCCGAGCGGATCAACTTCTATTTCCCGCCGACCGCTCAGCCGAGGGTTCTCGACCCGCAAGCCATCCCTGCGCTACGCGCCGGAGATATCGTGGTCTTCCTGCGGATCACGGCGACCAATGCCAAAGCCGCCCCCTGCGACAACGCGCTATTTGCACATCTGGAGGCAAGCGGCACCCCCTTCCGGGCAACCTTCCCGCCGCAATCGGTGCGCTGCGAGACCGGGTTCGTGACGATCCTTGGGCCCTAGGCGTCAACCGCGCCAAAGAGCGGGCCGACACGAACTTCCGTGTCGGGGTCGCGCAGCAGAAACAGTGCATCCAACCCCTCGCGCCGGGCTACCCTTGCGCCCTCCTCGGGGCCAAGAACCATCAGAGCGGTGGCCCAGGCATCGGCCTCGGCGCAACTGCGCGCGACCACGCTAACTGAGGCTGGCCCGCCCTGCACGGGCGCGCCGCGGCGCGGCTGCATCGTGTGTGACAGGCGCTGGCTGCCCAGTTCGACCCAATGGCGATAGTCGCCCGAGGTGGCGACGGCTGCATCCGCAAGCGCCAGGATCGAATGCGGCGCGCGACGCGCGGGATCGGGCGCCTCGACCGCGACCGACCAGGGTGCGCCATCGGGGCGCAGACCAAGAGCGCGCATCTCTCCGTCGATGCCGACAAGTGCCGCCGTGATCCCGTGGTCCAGCATCACTTCAGCCAGACGATCCACGCCGTAGCCCTTGGCGATCCCGTTCAGGTCCAGCGACAGCGGCGCGCGTTTGCGGACCTCGCCACGCTCGGGGGCGAGATCAAGCGCCTCATGCGCAGGCGGCCGCGGGCGGGTCAGTGCTGAGCGAATGGCCTCGGCACTCGCAGCCTCAGGGCCGAAACCCCAGGCCCGCACCGCATCGCCCATGCCGATGTCGAAAGCCCCGCCCGAGGCGCGACCGATCCGCAGCCCAAGCTCCAGCACGCGCAGCAGATGGGCGGGCAGCACCACCCAGTCGCCCACAGGCGCCGTGTTGAAGCGCATCAGCGCGCTGTCGGGCTTCCATGTGGACATCTGATCGTCGATCTCTGCCACTGCATCCTGCAATGCGATGGCCAGCGCCCCCGGGTCATAGCCCGGGGGCGCATAGAACAGCGCCGACCAGCGGGTGCCCATCGTCGGGCCATTGAGCGCGATGCGCTGCGGCTCAGTAGGTGTCTTCGACATAGCGCCCCTCAGCTTTCAGCAGCACCGGCGACAATCCGGCGGGGGCAAGGATTTCGCCCAAGGCGGCCGACACACCTGCGGCCATCTCGCGCCCGCCGCAAACCATGATCCGCGCCCCGGACTGGATCAGCCGCGTCAACTCGGCCGCGTCAGCGCGCAGGGCATCCTGCACGTAATGCGGCCGCGCCCCGCGCGAGGCGGCGGTGATCAGGCGCGCCAGACGCCCCTCGTCCTGCCAGCGCGCGAGATCCTCGCCATAGAGAAAATCGCTTGCCGCATGGCGCATCCCGAAGAAGAGGTGCATCGGGCGGCGGCGCGCGTTGGCCCGCACGAAGCCCGCCAACGGCCCGATCCCCGTGCCTGCCCCGATCAGGATCAGTGGCACACGATCACGCCCGGCATGGAACCCCGGATTGCGGCGCAGGAAGGCGCGCACCCGATCACCCAGCTGCAAGGCCATCAGCTGCCCCGAGCAAAGCCCGCCCGTCTGCTTGCGCACCACGATCTCGACAAATCCATCGCGCGCGCCAGAGGCCAGTGAGTAGAAACGCGGGACCGAGGCGCCCTCGGGCACTACGCCGATCAGATCGCCCGCGACAAAACGGCCAAAGCCCCGCCCCGTCAGGCGCTGCCACAGCGACGCGCGGGGAAGCGCGAAGCGCAGGATCGCGGTCGGGGCCTGAACCTCGGCGCCATAGTCGCGCCGCTCGATCAACTCCAACGGTGTCGTGCGCGGCGACCGGGGTGCATGGGACAGGACCAGATCGATCCCGAGGATCTGACCAAGCGCAACGCCCCAACGATGAAAGTCCTGCGGCGACTGGCGATCGACCGTCGCAGGCGGCAGCAGTTCCTGCCAACCTTTGGCCTCGGCAGCCGCGGCGACCTCGGCGGCATAGGCGCAATAGGCCGGGAAGCTGCGATCTCCAAACCCAAGCACCGCGAGCGGCGCATTTGGCGCGGCGGGCAGCGCGGCAAGGCGATCCAGAAACCCCTTGGCCGAGGCAGGCGCCACCCCGTCGCCATAGGTCGCGGCCAGCACCAGGATGCGCTTCGCCCGGCCGTAGCTTTTCGGCGCAAAGGCCGACATCGGCGCGACATGCACCGGCTGGCCTGCCGCCCCTAGCGCGCGGGCCAGCGTTTCGGCAAAGCCGCGGGTCGAGCCTCCCTCGCTGCCGACAAGAACGATGGTCTCGGCCTGTGCAGCGGGGGCGCTGCGAAAGCCCCGCGGCCCGCGCCCGGCCAGCCAGACGGCAAGGCCAGTGCCCGCCAGCCCCGGAATCGCCAGCGCGATCAGGCCGAGAGCCAGCCCCAGAACCGAGGCCCCCTGCCCGGTATGCAGCATGTAGATAGTTTCAGATACGCGCTGCCACGGCGTCGCATCGGCCCATGCCAGCAGCGCGCCCGTGCCCTGATCGATATACCCCGATCCGGTATCGGTCTTCAGCGTGAACACATCGCTTGCATCGCCCGGATAGGGATAGGTGAAGCTGCGCAGATCGGTCACCGCAAGCGTGCCGATCATGTCGATATCGGGCAGAGCAACACCGCTGCCCCCGCTGACCGAGACGGGAAAGCCCGGCTGCGCCTCGCCATCGGGAAGCAAATCGAAGGTCGAGGCCGTCATCCACAGCGCCGTGCCAGCCGAGAGCAAAAGCCCGACCGTGGCCATGCGCGCCATCTCGGCATGCCAGCGCACAGGCCCGGCTCCGCGCATCGGCGCGAACCAGCGCCGCCAGCCACCCGCGCGCCGGGCAATCAGCCAGGCCCCGCTGAGCGACAAGATCAGCATCGCCCCGGCCCCCGCCGCCATGACCAGCGGCCCCGCGTCATCCAGAAAAAACGAGCGGTGCAGGTTCGTCAGCCAACGCTCCACCGCGTTCGGGTCCGCGCTGGCCACGCCCTGCCCCGTTGCCGGGTCGATGACCGCCGCCATGGGCGTGCCGCCCTCAAACCAGTAGGCGGTGATCTTGCCCGAGGGAGCGCGGCGGATCTGCTCAACCGTCGGGTAGACCCCGGCGATCTTTCCGGCCAGATCGGCCACGCTTTGCCCGGCCTCGGCTTGCGGCGCGCTCAGCCGTTCGGCCGCCGGGAAAACCGACAGGGCCGCCCCGCTGAGGCCAAGCACCAGCAGGACAACCGCGGCCAGCAGCCCCGGCCAGCGATGCAGCGCGCGGATCATCGCAACCCCTCCTTACATCTCGTAGGTGAAGTTGGCGATGTAGCGCCGCCCCGCGACGGGCTGCCCTGCCCCCGCCGAGGTCAGCGGCACGGCGACCTCATTGGGGCTGTCGCGCATATCCTCAACCGAGGCGTCGATATGCAGCGTGTAGCCCGCATCGAACAGCGCATCGGCCAGATCAAGCGTGATCTCAAGCTGGCGCCCGGCGCCCACGCTGGCGCCGGTAATGCCGTTGATCTGGGCAAGATCGCCCCCGGTGGCGCGATACCAGTCCGACAGGTGCTTGTAGTATTTGGACTTGCCGCCAGCCATCCAGAGGCTGCCGACATAGGCCCCGCCGGGATCGGTGACGTAAAGCGCAAGATAGGCCCCGTCCCCGCCATAGTTGTTCATCTGCGTGGTGAGCGTAACCGGGCGCGCGAGAGCCAGGGCCGGAAGCATCAGCGCCGTGGTCAGCGCCAGTGCGGCGAATACGGGTTTCATGGCAGGCAACCTTTCAACAAGGGGTGGGCAAGATGGATAGGCTCAGTTGACCTTTACCGTCGGCGTCGCGCCCGGCACGAAAAGCCCGTTCTGCGGCGGAGCGACGGTTCCGGCGGGCGCGGCCTTCTGACCGCCACGGCCGTAATCGTCGTCGTCATCATCATCGTCGTCGTGATCGTCATCGTCGTCATCATCGTCGTCGTGACTCGCGCGGAGCTTCCACAGCCAGCGGAACGCATCGTCATCGTCGTCACGATCATCGTCTGCCACACGCAGGGCGCGCTCGGCGCCCTTGGTGTCAAGACTGGTGGCGCAGCCCAGATCGCGGGCGCAGCCATTGTCACGCAGCCCGCTAAGGGCCGGGAAACCGACAAGGGCCGACAGCGCGGTCCCGGCGGCAAGAAGTGCGAAGGTTTTTTTCATGGCGAGATCTCCTTTTGATCCGATGCGATCAAACTGGCCCCGCAAACTGAGCATTTCCTGACGGCGCGGTTTTTTTTGCTTCAGCTTGCCGTCAGGAAACGAAAAGCCCCGCCACAAGGGCGGGGCTGCGGGTGCCGCGGCAGGCGGGCCTAATCGTCATCGTCCGCGTCGGGGCGGTTACGATCACGGCGCTTCTCTTCATATTCGAACTCGATCACTTCAAGCGTCGCAGGATGCAGCTTGACCTCGATGGGGCGGCCCTCGGCGTCGGTTCCGTCGATCTCGTAGCAGCCGTCGTCGATCTTGATACGCCCGACGGTCCAGCCGTTCTGCGCGGCCATCTCGGCCACGGCGGCGCGCGGCTGCCACTCGGCCATGGGCGCAAAGCAATCGTCATCGGCCAGGGCCGCCTGCGCCGGAGCCAGCGCAAGAAACACCAGAATTGTCAGCGACTTCTTCATCGGGCACACTCCGAGCCAGCGGGTATCATGGCCCCTTTCTTCACTATGAAGCTGACAGGAGCCTGAAGCAAGCCGCGGCGCCATGTCAGCTTGGCGTCAGCCGCGCGCGTCACAAGGATGCCAGACAAAGCAAGGAGCCCGCCTGCCATGCGCATTCTGCTGATCGAGGATGACACCGTTCTGGGCGCCGCTGTGCGCGACCAGATCGCGGCCGATGGCCATTCGGTCGATTGGGTGACGCGGCTCGATCAGGCGGGCGATGCGGTGGCGGGAACGGTCTATGACCTGCTTCTGCTCGACCTGATGCTGCCGGACGGGCGCGGCATCGGCTTTCTCAAGGCCCGGCGCGCGCGGGGCGATGTGACGCCGGTGATTATCCTGACCGCGCTCGATCAGGTCTCGGACCGGATCGAGGGGCTGAACGCCGGGGCGGACGACTACCTTGTGAAACCCTTCGATCTGGCGGAACTTTCGGCGCGGATCGGCTCGGTCTCGCGGCGCTATGCGGGCAATCCCAACCCGCTGATCGAGCATGGCGCGCTCCAGATCGACCTGTCGGCGCGCAGCATCCGGCGCGACGGCAAGCCCGTGGTGCTGACCGCGCGGGAATGGGCCCTGTTCGAGGCACTGCTTGCGCGGCCCGGCCAGCTTCTGTCGAAAGCCCAACTGGAGGAGAAGCTTTACGCCTTCGGCGCCGAGATCGAGAGCAACACGATCGAGGTCCATGTCAGCCGCCTGCGCAAGAAACTCGGCGCGGGCGTGATCGAGACCGAACGCGGCCTCGGCTACCGGCTGGGGTCCGCATGAAACTGCCGCGCAGCCTTCAACTTCGGCTTGCGACCTCGGTTGGCCTCTTGCTGACCGCGCTGTGGCTGACGGCGGCCTCTCTGACCACCATCGTGCTGCGCAACGAGATGAACGAGGTCTTCGACTCGGCCCTTCAGGAAACCGCGCAACGGCTGCTTCCGCTGGCCATCGTCGATATCGTCAACCGCGAGGAAGAGGGCATCACGCAGAGGCTGGCCACGATCCGCGAGCATGACGAGTATTTCACCTATATCGTGCGTGACGAACGCGGGCGGGTGTTGCTGCAATCGCATGGTGCCGATCCGGCGATCTTTCCCGCATACGAAGGCCCCGGCTTCTCGCAAAACGCCACCTATCGCTTTTTCCATGATGAGGCCCTGCGCGGCAGCCTGCGCATCTCGGTGGCCGAGCCCCTGACTCATCGCGCCGAGGTTGCGCGCGAGATCCAGATGGGCCTCAGCCTGCCGCTGCTGATCGTCATTCCGATCGCGCTCTTGGCGGTGCTGTTTGCCGTGCGCCTCAGTCTGCGGCCGCTCAACCAGTTTCGCAGCGCGCTGGCGGCACGCGGGGCGCGCGATCTGTCGCCGCTGGCCGGTGGCGATCTGCCCACCGAGATCGCGCCGGTTGTCGAAACCCTGAACGGCCTGCTGACCCGGCTTGAGGGCTCCTTCGAGGCCGAGCGCAACTTTGCCTCGAACGCCGCGCATGAGCTGCGCACCCCCCTTGCGGGCGCCATCGCGCAGGCGCAGCGCCTGCGCGCGGAAACCACGGACCCGATGGCCCGCGAACGCGCAGGCGAGATTGAATCCACGCTCAAGCGCCTGACGCGATTCTCCGAACGGCTGATGCAACTGGCCCGCGCGGAAGGCGGGCGGCTGCGCCTCGATCATGCCTCGGATCTGCGCGCGGTGGTGCGGGTCATCGCGCAGGACATCGGCCGCGCGGCCACGCCCGAGCGGCTGCACCTCGATCTGCCCGAACAGCCGGTCATGTCGGATCTCGACCCCGATATCCTTGGCATCCTGAGCCGCAACCTGATCGAGAACGCCCTGCGTCATGGACATGCAGACGCGCCCGTCGAGGTTTCGCTGAGCGACACGGGGCTATTGCGCGTCGCCAATGACTGCGCGCCACTTGACCCCGATACGCTGGACCGGCTGACGCGGCGGTTCGAGCGCGGGGACACCCGCGCCGATGGATCGGGCCTTGGGCTGACCATTGTCGCGGCCATCGCGCAGGGCATCGACAGCCCGCTCACGATCCGCTCGCCACGACCCGGCCAAGCAACGGGGTTCGAAGTGTCGATCGCCCTGCCTGTCGAGCCCGCCTAGACGCGGATCCCGTAGCGCCCGATCTTGTCGTTCAGCGTGCGCCGGGCGATGCCCAGAACCTGCGCCGCGCGCTCGGTATTGCCGCGACAGCGTTCCAGCGTCGCGCGGATCTCGCGCGCCTCATAGGCGGCGACCTTGTCAGCAAGGCTTTGCGGCGCGTCCTGCGCGGCAGCAGGCGCGTCGGGCAAATCGAGACCCAGGGCGAACCGCTCGGCCGAGGCACGCAGCTCACGCACATTGCCGGGCCAGGGGCGGCGCAACAGCTGCTGGCGCAGCAGGTAGGGCACCTCGGGTAAGGCCTTACCGTAGCGACGCGCAGCGAGTTCCGCGAAATGGACGAAGATCTGCACGATGTCCTGACCAAGCCCGCGCAGCGGCTCCAGCACGATCTCGGCTCCGGCCAGCCGGTAGAACAGATCGGCGCGGAAGCTGTCATCGAGCGAGAGTTTGCTCAAGTCGGATTTCGACAGGGCGATGATGCGCAGGTCAAGCGGGCGCAGGGTGTTTTCTCCCAGACGCTCCACCTGGCGTTCCTGCAACGCGCGCAGCAGTTTCGCCTGCGCCGGTTTCGGCATCGCCTCGACCTCGTCAAGCACCAACGTCCCGCCCGAGGCGCTCTCAAGCTTGCCGGGCTTGTCGAGCGCACCGGGGAAGGCGCCCGCGACATGGCCGAACATCTCGATCTCGAAAAGCTGCTCGGGCAGCGCGGCACAGTTGATCGCGACGAAGGGGCCAGCGGCACGCGGGCTTACGGCGTGCAAGGCGCGGGCCACCAACTCCTTGCCCGTGCCGGTCTCGCCGGTGACGATGATGTCGAGATCGAGCGGCGCCAGCGCCGCGATGCGGGCGCGCAGGGCCTCGATCGCGGGGGACTGGCCCAGTATCTCGGCCCCGTCGCGGCGCTGAAGCTCGGTTTGCAGACGGCCCAGTTCGGCGCGCGTGGCGGCTGCGCGCAGGGCCCGGTCCACCACCACCAGAAGATGCGCGGCATCATAGGGTTTTTCGAGGAAATCCTCGGCCCCAAGCCGCATGGCGCGCACGGCATGGGGCACATCGCCATGGCCGGTGATCAGGATCGCGGGCAGCCCCGGCATCCGGATCTTCAGCGCCTCGAGCAGCTCAAACCCGTCCATTCCCGGCATCCTCAGATCGGTGATGATCAGATCGGGCGTCACCGGGGCGGCCAGCGCCGCCTCGCCCGAGGCGAAACCCTCGGCCCGGTAGCCGCCCGCCTCGATCAGATCGCACAGCGCGGCACGGTGGTCGGCGTCATCCTCGACGATATGGATCAATGCGCTCATGCCCGCGCCTCTTCGATCAGCGGCAGTATGGCGGTCATCCGGGTGCCTTCACCGGGGACCGAGTGAACCTCGAACCGCCCGCCGAATTCAGACAGGATCGCCTGCGAAATGGCAAGGCCAAGGCCCAGCCCCTCGCTGTTGGTCTTGGTCGAAAAGAAGGGCTCGGTCACGCGCGGCAGGTCCTCGGGGGCGATACCGGTGCCGGTGTCCTCGACGCTCAGATGCACCTCGGCGCCATGCGTGGCGACGCTCAGGCGCACCTCGCGCCGGGGCAACCCCTCGACCGCGTCGAGCGCATTCAAAAGCAGGTTGAGCAGCACCTGTTCAAGACGCACGCGCCCCGCCTTGACCCGAATGGGCGCGCCCTCGACCGTCAGATCGGGCACCACGCCCACGGCACGAGCGCGCGGCTGCACCAGCTCCAGCGCGTTTTCCGCGACCTGCACGGGGTCGATTTCAACGAGCGTACCGCTTTCCTTGCGCGAGAAGGACTTGAGATGCTTGATCGTGCGCTGCATCCGGCGGATCAGGTTACGCGCGGTCTCGATGCGCGGGCCGGTGCGCTCGGGCGTGCGTTCCAGCGAAAGCTCGGCCGCGGCAAGGGTAGCCTCCATCGCGGCAAGGGGCTGGCTGACCTCGTGCACGATTGCGGCGGACATGCGACCTAGAGCGGCCATCTTCTCGGTATGGATCAGGCTTTCCTGTGCGGCGCGCAGCTCGGCCTCGGTCTGGCGACGGGCCTCGATCTCGCGGGCGAGCATCCGGGTGCGCTCCTCGACCTTGCGTTCGAGCAGTTCCGACTGACGCAGGCGCAGCGCGACAAGCTGACGGCGCTGGCGCTGGATTTTGGCCAGACCTATGCCAAGCCCCCAGCAGAGCGCCGCGCCCGCCCCCCAGCCAAGCGACGCGAAAATCGCGGGCAGGACCGGCGCCGCCGAGATCATGCGCCAGTCGTGCCCGAAGGGCGCGCTTTGCGTGCGCAGCCGCGCCCCTGCCCCGTCAAAAATCCAGCCCTGCGCGCCATGCAGGAGCGGTTCGTCCACCCGCACCTCAGCGCCGAAATAGGTACGCTGCGAGGTCAGCCGCGCGACCGCCTCGGGCGAAAGCGTCTCAAGCGGCTGATAGCGCCAGGCGGGTTCGCCCGACAGAAACACGATGCCATCGACATCGGCCACGGCATTGGCCTGCCCCGCCGCGCGCCAGGCCTCTTCCAGCGGATCGAGGACGACCTTCACGACAACGACCCCCTGCTTGCCCTGCGCAAGGTCGATCCGCGCGGCCAGGAAATAGCCGGGCGTGCCCGTGGTCACGCCGATGGCGTAAAACCCGCCCGCGCCGGTCTTGATCGCCTCGCGGAAATAGGGGCGGAAGCTGTAGTTATTGCCGACGAAGCTCTCACCCGTGTCCCAGTTCGAGGCCGCGAGCGTCTGCCCTGCCGCGTCCATCAGATACAGGTGGCTCGCCCCTGCTAGCCCGGTCACACGCTGCAAATACCGGTTGGCGGCGTCAATCACGCCGGGGTTTTCGGGGTGCAGGATGGCGTCGCGGATGCGGGCGTCCTCGCCGGTGACCTTGGGCAGGTAGCGAAAGCGGTCGATCTCGGTCTCAAGCGCGCGCAGACTGAGGATCAGGCTTTGTTGCAGCCGCGCGTCGATGTCGGCGATGGCCGCGCGCCAGGCGAGCGCGCCCGCAAGGACCGCGACGCAGCAGATGGTCAGCACGCTCAGCGC
Source organism: Sedimentimonas flavescens (assembly GCF_019264375.1). GTDB lineage: Bacteria > Pseudomonadota > Alphaproteobacteria > Rhodobacterales > Rhodobacteraceae > Rhodobacter > Rhodobacter flavescens. Next base: position 558,372 of record NZ_JAHVAI010000001.1, read on the forward strand.
GGCCGGAACCCGGCGCAGACGGGACAGACCGCCCCCGGTTGCCGCACCCGCCGTCATGGCGCGCAGGGCCGCAGCACCAGCGGCTCGGCTTCGGTCGCGCCAAGCGTCACGCAATCGGCGCCGCATAGCTGCCAGCCCGTGGGCGTCTTGCCCGAGGCCGCCAGCACCAGTTCGCGCACCGGCGGCGCCGAGGGTTGCCAGACCCACCAGCCATCTTCAAACACGCCATCGGGGCCGGGTTCCATCCCCGCCCCCGATCCCTTGACCGCCGCCTCTATCAGCCGCATCCGCCCATCCTCGACCCGCCAACGCTCGCGCCAGCTTTCCTTCTCGACCGAATGGGTCCATTCGAGGCTGAACTCGCCGCCCGCCGCAAGGGCAATCGTCATCGCCCCCGCGATCAGGCAGCCGCTCATGCCGGCACCCGGCCCCGGCGCACCCAGAGGAACGCGCCGAACAGAATGGCCAGGGCGAAGCCCACCTCATCGGTCAGGGCCAGCGCCGCGACAAGGCAGAAGGCGCCCGCCATGGCGATCAGTCGTTCCCACACCGCCAGCGGACGGCCAAGCCAGCCGATCACCGCAGCCCCCCAGAGCGCCAGCGACAGCACCGCCTTGAGCACGATATAGGCCACCGCCGGGACATAGCCGATCGCGGCTGCCAGCGGCCCGCCATCTTGCAGCATCAGGGCCGGGGTATAGACCGCCATGAAGGGCACGACGAAGCCCGCGGCGGCGACCTTGACGGCCTCGAAGCTGATGCGCAGGCCGCTTTCCTTGGCGATCGGTGCCGCTGCAAAGCAGGCCAGCGCCACGGGCGGCGTGAGGTCGGCGAGGATCCCGAAGTAGAAGACGAACATGTGGCTGACGATCAGCGGCACACCAAGCGCCAGCAGCGCCGGGCCCGCGATCGAGGAGGTGATGATGTAGTTCGGAATCGTCGGGATCCCCATGCCCAGCACGATACAGGTAATCATCGTCAGCACGAGCGACAGGAACAGGCTGTTCTCGCCCACGCCCACGATATACTGGCCAAACGTGTTGGCCGCACCGGTCAGGGTCATCACGCCGATGATCACGCCCACCAGCGCACAGGCGATACCCACCGGCAGCGCGGTCTTCGCGCCCTCGGCCAGGCTGTCACGGCACAGCGCCAGCGTCTCGCGCCCGCCCTTCGAGAAGATATTGACCGCGACCAGCGCCGCCAGCGCGATCATCACGATGTTCAGGCCGAACTTGAAGAAAGCCGCCGCAATCAGGCCAAGGAAGATCCAGAAGATCACCCGCAGCACCCCCTCGGGCATACCAAGCGCGACCGAGCCGCCGAGGATCAGCATCCCCGTCAGCGCCAAGCCCACAGTGCCCGCGAAAAGCGGCGTGTAGCCGGAGAACAGCAGGTAGACGAGCACCGCCAGCGGCAGGATCAGATACCAGCCCGCCTTCAGCGCAGCCATGGCCGAGGGCAGATCCTCGCGCTTGAGGCCGCGCAGGTTGCGCTTGCCTGCCTCAAGGTGAACCATCCAGAAGACACCGAGGAAATAGAGGATTGCGGGGATCAGCGCGGCCTTGACGACCTCGACATATTCCACACCCAGGGTCTCGGCCATGACGAAGGCCACAGCGCCCATCACCGGCGGCATGATCTGCCCACCCATCGAGGCGGTGGCCTCGACCCCGCCGGCGAAGGCCGGGCGATAGCCGAAGCTTTTCATCAGCGGGATGGTGAATTGCCCGGTGGTGACCACATTCGCCACGCCCGAACCCGAGATCGTGCCCATCAGCCCCGAGGACAGCACCGACACCTTGGCCGCGCCACCCATCTTGTGACCGACAAGGCCAAGCGAGACATCGGTGAACAGCTTGATCATCCCGGCTTTCTCAAGAAAGGCTCCGAACAGGATGAAGAGGAAGATATAGGTCGCCGAGACATAGGTCGGGATGCCGTAGATACCTTCGGTGCCATAGGTCAGGTGCTCGATCACCTGCGCGAAATCGTAGCCGCGATGGTCGAGCGGGGCGGGCAGATACTCGCCCCAGAGCGCATAGCTGAGGAAGATGCCCGAGATGATCGGCAGCGCGGGGCCCATCAGCAGCCAGGCGGCGGTGAAGATGGTCACCAGCGCCGCGACGCCAAAGACGATGTCGCGCGTCAGCGGATCGCCCGCGCGCATCAGCAGATCGGTGAACTCAATCCACTGGTAGGCGGCGACAGCCACGCCAACACCGGCCAACGCATAGGACAGCGCCTTCATCGCCGGGCCGCGATGCTTGGCAATCGCCAGAAGCGGCAGACCAAGCGCCAGCAGGAAGCCCACATGGACCGCGCGCACGACCTGGCTAGGCAGGTCGATCACATGGGCCGCAACCGAGATTTGAAACACAGAGAAGGCAAAGGCCAGCCAGAACAGCCCGCGCCCCTCATGCGTATCGGGAAAGCTTTCCGCCAGCGGATCGTGCAACCCGAGCTCATCCTCGGGCAGGTGATGTTTGGTCTGTTCCATGATGTCCTCCCCCGTGGGTAGCGGCCCGGCTGACCGGACCGCCCCCTTGCCCCTTCAGGCCGTGCTTAAAGCAGGCCCTGCTCTTTGTAGAAGCGCTCGGCGCCCGGGTGCAGCGGGATGGGCGATCCCTTGATCGCGCCTTCCAGGCTGATGCCGCCGGCGGCGCTATGCGCGGCCTTGAGGGTGTCGAGATTCTCGAACATCAGCTTGGTCATCTGGTAGGCGACCTCGTCCGAGACATCCTCATGCGTGACGAGGAAGTTCACGACGGCAACCGTCGGCACGTCGGCGGTCTGACCCTCATAGGTGCCCGCCGGGATGGCGCTGGCGATATAGGGCGCGCCGAGGCTCTCGGCCACTTCTGCCGGGACCGACAGGAAGGTGATCGGCTGCGAGGTCGCCAGATCCTTCAGCGCCGCGTTGCCCAGACCCGAGGATTGCAGCGTCGCGTCCAGCTGGCGGTTCTTCATCAGTTCGACCGATTCCGCGAAGGGAAGGTATTCGAGCTTGCCGAGATCCTCATAGCTCATCCCCGAGGCGCCAAAGATCGCACGGGCGTTCAGCTCGGTCCCCGACTTGGCGGCACCGACCGAGAGGCTCTTGCCCTTGAGGTCCGCGACCGTGGCGGCGCCGGTTTCCGAAAGCGCGGCGATCTGGATCACGTTGGGATAGATCGCGGCGATGGCGCGCAGCTTGCTCAGCGGCTCCTTGAAGCCCGCATCGGCATTGCCTTCCCAGGCGTATTTGACCGAGTCGCCCAGTGCGAAGGCCAGCTCGCCCTTGCCCTGCTGCAGCAGGTTCAGGTTCTCGACCGAGGCCTTGGTCGATTGTACCTGGGTGCGCGCGCCCTCGATGCCCTTGGCATAGACATCCGACAGCGCCACGCCGAGCGGGTAATAGACCCCCGAGGTGCCTCCGGTCAGAATGTTGATGAATTCGCTGGCCTGTGCGACCGGCGCCGAAACCGCGATCGCCCCGGCGACAACCGCGCCGAGCTTCAAATTGTGGAACATCATGTCCTCCCCATGCATATTCCCCGCCTCCTGCGGGGCTGTGCGACAGGGTGAGGGCAAAGCGCCTGCGATCAAACCTCTTTCCAGCGCGCGGGGCCAGATTCGTGGCAGCTTCCCGCCCCGGCTCTGGCCGGTTTCCGCCACGCACGGAAATTTCGATTGTCTGGCAGAGCCTTAGCGGACTCTGAGCCGGGCGCCTTCCGCGCCGCGTGGGGCGAGGCTGGCCAGCCCGATCAGGACCAGAACGACAAGGTTCATCACCACCGCATAGATCAGGCCCGGGATCGACAGTTCGGGCGATTTGAGCAGCGCGCCCGCGACGAAAATCGTGATGGCGACGTTTTGCAGCGAAACCTCGGTCATGATCGTGCGGGTCGCCGCGGCCTCTAGGCGCAACCCGCGCCCGGCGGCGAAGGCCAGCATGGGCGCGATCACGGCCAATGTCACCACGGCCATGCCCGTCTCGGCAAACGCACGCTGCATGGCACCCCAGTTCTGCGCGAAGGTCGCCAGCACCATCAGAACGAACAGCAGCTTGGCCAGCGGATCCACGACGCGCACCATCTTTGCAACCATACGCGGCGCGAAATGCGCCAGCGCCATCCCCAGCAGCATCGGCACGATGGCCACCGCCGACATGCCAAGCGAGATTTTCAGCAGGCCCGCGGGTTGCGGCGCGGTCACGCCCGCCGCCACCAGCACCAGCGGCAGGGTGATCGGCGCCAGAAGGCTCGTGCTCAGGGTCATCGCGACCGACAGGCCCACCTTGCCCCGCGCCAGATGCGTGGCGTAGTTCGATGTCACCCCGCCCGGCGAGGCGGCGACCAGCATCAGCCCCGCCATCAGCATCGGCGACAGGCCAAAGAGACTGCCGATGGCGAAGGCCAGCAACGGCAGCCCGAGCACCTGCAACGCCAGCCCCGCGCCATAGGCGGGCGAGCCGCGCAGTGCGCCGGTGATGTCGCGCAGTGCGAGGCGCAGCCCCAGCGAGAACATCAGGATCATCATCGCCACCGGCAGGAAGGCCGCAAGGATCGCCGTCATTGGAAACTCCCGTTCTTTTGCTCTGGATGCCCTGCGCCGCGCCGCGCGTCCCTGATCAAAGTCAAGGTCGCGCGCAGCGTCGGGGGCTAGTGTCCGCCCATTACCAAGAGGACATGGCCCATGATCACCCGTCGCTTGCTCATCGCTTCCACCGCGCTCTTGCCGCTTCTTGCCCGGGCCGGCTTTGCCCAAGACGGGCATGCCGATCTGGAACCCGAGGCCGATGCCGGCATGATGCAGGACATGCCGCGCCGCTACATGATGGAAGACCTCTACGGCAACGTCATGACGAATGAGGAGTTCGCGGGCAAATACCTGCTGATCTACTTTGGCTACACCGGGTGCCCCGATGTCTGCCCGACCTCGCTGTCAACCATGGCGGATGCGCTCGATCTCTTGGGTGAGGACGCCGCGCAGGTCACGCCGATTTTCGTTACCGTCGACCCCGAGCGCGACACGGCAAAGCTCATGCGCGAATACCTCGCCTTCTTCGACAAGCGGATCGAGGGGCTGCGCGGCCCGAAGGCCTATACCGATCACATGGTCAAAACGTTCAACGCGCGCTACGAAAAGCACATTCCCGATCCCGCGCAGCCCGACCGCTACTCGATCGACCACACCGCCTCGATCGCCTTCCTCGATCCGGTCGGGATGCTGATCAAACGCTACCCCCACGGCACCAGCGCCGAGGATATGGCCAGCGACATGCGCACGATCATGGCCGAGGTCCCGGTGAAATGATGCGAACGACGCGGCGCGGTGTTCTGGCGGGTCTGGGTGCCACACTGGCGCTGCCCGGCATCCTGCGCGCCGAGGAGGCCCTTCCCCCGACTGCGGCGACATTGGCGCGCGCCGCCACACCGCCGCGCGATGCCTCGGGGCTGATCATGAAGGACGGCGAAGGTGCCGCGCTGGCGCTGGCCGACTTCGCAGGCAAGATCGTGGTGCTGAACCTCTGGGGGCCGTGGTGCGTGCCCTGCCGGCGCGAGATGCCCTCGCTTGCGCGGCTGGCCACGACGCTCGACCCGGCGCGCGGCGTCGTGCTGCCGCTGGCCTTCGATTGGCGTGGCGCGAGTGCGGTGCGGCGGTTCTACCGGGAAACCGATATCACCAACCTGCCGGTGCTGACGGGCGATGGCGACAATCTCAAGGCGGTCCTGGGCCTTGAGAACCTGCCCACAACGGCGATCATTGATCGCACCGGCCGGATGATCGAATACGTCGAAGGCGAGGCGCGGTGGGACGACCCGACCACGATCGAGTGGTTGATGGGCTTGGCCTGAACGCCCCCGAAACGAAAAGCGCCGCCCCAAGGGGCGGCGTTTCTCTTAGACCAGATCCCCGCGCGAGAAACGCCAGTATCCCAAGCCCGCAAGGGCCGCGCCAAGCGCCGTCGGATAGGCCATCGCCCAGGCGACATATCCTGCCACCCCGAAGTGATCGAGGATCACGTAGGACGCCGGGCCCAGCAGGATCAGCTGCGGGTCGAACAGGATCATCGAGGCCGTGCGGAAGCTTTGCAGCGGGTTGGCCAGCGCAATGCCGATGACGAAATCGGGCACGAAGCGTTGCTGGATCAGGATCGACAGCAACAGCAGGTCAAGAAAGGCCACCAGCGTCAGCCAGATCAGCAGGCTCGCGCCGAGTGCGACCTCGGTCGAGCGCGACACGGACGAGATCAGGAAGCCGATCCCGAGAAAACAGGTCGCGAGCGCTGCGACAAGGCCGGAATAGAGGCCGACATGGCGCCAGGGCACCTCATGCCCCATCACCGCGCCATAGGCCGCAGCCAGCGCCAGTGCGGCGAAGATCGGGGAAAGCACCAGCATCAGTCGCGCAAGAAAGCGCCCCCAGTACCAGGTCCGCAACGAGACCGGGAAGGCCAGCATATATTCGAGGTTGCCCGCCTCACGGTCCCCCACCATCGAACGCGCGGTGGTGACGACGATGAATAACGGCAGCACTGCCATCATGATCTGGATATAGGTCACCAGCAGCCGCGAGAGCCCGGTGAAGCCCAGTACGCGGCTTTCGGAAATGCCGGTGGTGATCAGCAGCAGCATCAGGCCGATGGCCACGAAAGAATAGAAATGGAACCAGCGCGAGCGCAGCGACTCCGACAGTTCGAGCCGCAGCATCAGGCCAAGCCCGGTGCGCGGCGTCACGGCCGGATCGCGGCGAGAGGTCGGGGCCTCGCGCAGCACGGGTTCAGGGGTCATTGCGTTCATCCTCGGTGTCCTTCCCCATCCGCACCCGGTACGCAGCGCCAAGTCAAGCCGCGTTTGAGCACCTCGACCCTCATCGTGGCATAATCGACCGTATCCGAGGCGGGATGGCGCACCGCTGCAAAGCCGTAGTCCATGGGCGAAACCATGCCCGCGCGGTAATGGGCCTGACGCGCATCCATCCAGGCATCGCCCTTAGTACCGCTGTCGTAATCCATCACCCAGAACTCGATATCGGGTGCGTCTTTCCAGGGCTGTTCCTCAAGCCAGTTCACCGCATCACCGATGTCGTCGAACTTCACCAGCTTGCGATCCGGCCCGCCGCGGATCTCGGAGGCGTATTGCGGCTCGGAGATGATCATGCCGCAGATCTCGCAGGTCTCGCGACCCCAGCGGATCGGCTCGGGGCCTTCGGATTGTGGCTTGCAGGCGGCCAGCAGCGGTGCTGCGGCCAGCAGCGCGATCATCTGGCGACGGGAGGGGCCGTGACAACGTCTGCACATCTCAATTCACCCTCTCAGGTTGCTGATCAAGCGACAGGCTTTCGATCAGGCTGCCATAGCGGGCCAAAAGCCCGAGGAAACGGAAAGTCTCGGCGGCGGGCACGGGGCCGGTGAAGCGCGTGCCCGCGCCATTGGCCTCAAACCCCCAGCCCGACAAAGCCAGCGCGAAAGGCGCATGCGGCGCCGACAGCACGATCTCGGCGCGGCGGAACTCACCCGCTTTGAGGCGATCCATCACCGCATCGTCCAGCACCACGCGGCCCCGGTCCATCTCGATCACGCGATTGACCAGCGGCGCCACTTCTTCCAGGCGGTGACTGGCAATTAGCATCGAGGCATCCCGGCGCTCGGCCAGCAGGTCGATGAAGACCGCGCGGGCCGCCGGGTCGAGGTTGGCCGAGGGTTCGTCGAAGATCATCAGATCGGCGTTGCGGCCAAGCGCGACAGTCACGAGGATCTTTTGCTTTTGCCCGCCCGAGAGACGGTAGAAGGGGCGTTTCTTCACCTCGTCGAGGTCGATACCCATGCGTTCGGCAATCGCTTGCATCAGCGCGCGGTCGGCCCCGGCGCCCTTTTCGGCGAAGCCCAGCAACTCGCCCACCGGCATACGCAGCGGCGGCGGCAGTTGCGGCACGAAGGCAATACGCGCGAGCGCACCCGCATCGCGGCGCCCGGCGCCAGCGCCGTCGAAACCGACGCGCCCGTCATGCCGGTATTGGCCGAGCAGGCAGCGAAACAGCGTCGTCTTGCCCGCACCGTTCGAGCCGATCAGCGCGATGCGGTCGCCTGCGGCGATCGAAAGCGTCAGCTCATCCAGAACCGCGCGGCGGTCGAAGCGTTTTGTCAGGCGGTCGATGGTGATCATGTCGCCCTCCTCAGACGATCTTGTCGAGGCCGCGGATCGTGAAGCTCAGCGCTTCCTGCGGGCAGGCATCGACGCATAGCCCGCAGCGCGTGCAATCGGGCCCGATGAATTCCGTGGTGTCCGAGGCATAGCCCATCTTCGTGATCTCCAGCACATGCGGCACAAGGCAAACCGCCCTGCACTCCCCTTCATGCACGCATTTTTCGAGATCGTATTTGATCTGGACCGGTGCAACAGCGCCCGTGATGCCATAAGTCAGCCCGATCGGGCAGACATAACGGCACCAGAACCGGCGAGAGAAGAAGACCTCAATCCCAAGCAGGAAGATCACCCAGACGACAGCGACGGTCGGGCCGTAGATCAGCGCGCGGCTGACGATGCCCACCGGGTTGATGTATTCGAAAACCGTGTAGCCGGTGAAAAAGGCCAGGCCCATGAAGATGACCCATAGCACCACCCGCAGACCTCGATGAAACGGGTGATCCTTGACCCAACCGCGCTTCGCGAGGAAGAGGTGGAGCGCCTCGGCCCATTCGGCCAGCAGGTGATAGGGGCAGGCCCAGGAGCAAAACGCCCGCCCGCCCACGATCCACCACAAAAGCACGACCGTTACGGTACCGATCACGAGGTTCAGCACCAGTTCCTTGTAAGCCAGAAAGACCTGAAGCGCCGCGTTCGGGTCGGCCATGTGAAAGCCGAGGAAGCGCGAGGCCGACATTGAGCCCTCGACCAGCTGCACGTCCCACGCAAAGGAAATGATGAACAGGGCGTTGATCAGGATGATCGAGGCCCAGCGCATGTTGCGCCACTTGTTGCTGACCAGCGGATACTGGTGTTCGTGATCGATGATCGCCTTGCGCTTCTGGACCTGCTCGGGGGTCTTCTTGTAGCGCTTCATCTCGCGCGCGGCATCGGTTTCCTCGGTCGGCGCGGCCTTGCGCGGATCGGCGCCGAACATCATCGCCAGCTTGTGCAGGAACCACTTCATGATTGTGCCTCCAGGGTCAGTTCGGTGTCGATGATGATAGCGGCGGGCTCGGCGGGGCAGATCATCTCGCAGGTGCCGCAGCCGACGCAGGCCTTGTGCACGGTGGGGATGCGCCGCGGATCGGCCGGATCCTCCGAGATCCTCTCAAGGCTGATTGCGCCCTGGATGGGGCATTCGCGTACGCACAGGTCGCACAGCTCCAGCTCATAGGGATGCGAGGCGACGGGCTGCGGCTCCCACCGGTCGATCTCTTCGTAGCGCAGAAGGCCGGTGAAGTCGTAGCCGCGCGCAAGTCCGGTAAAACCCTCGCCCTTCATGGCAAGACAGGATTCGGGCCGCGCCAGCCGCGCGAAACCCATGGTGACCTCTTCCTTGGTCGCGATCGCGTGGCTCAGCGCCCCCGTCGGACAGGCCAGAACGCATTGCACCGCATCGCAAGAGAAGTCGCAGGCCTGAGCGCGAGCGTCAATATAGGGCACGCCGAGACCGTAGCCCTCATCGCCATCGGCCAGCTTGATCGCTTCGACTGGACAGACCTGAACGCATTGGCCACATTTGATGCAGGACGCCAGAAAGTCCTTCTCGGCCAACGCACCAGGCGGACGCAGCCGGTCAAACATCTGGCGATACACGGGATACCAGCCGACGAGGCCCGCAGCCACGGCGGCCACGCCCAGCCCCACCGTGCGCAGCATCAGGCGCCGCCGCTCCAGCTCGCGCCGGGTCAGGCGGGGTTTCTTCGGGGTATCGGAGCCGTCGGTCATTGCGTAAGCATCTCCAGCGCGGTTGTCGGTTTCTCGACGCGCGTCGCGGTTTCGGTCTGCGCGGCACTGTGGTTCACCGCCTGCTCATAGGGGCGCGTTTCGCGAACCAGCAGGCGCGGCTCGGTGAAGGGCGCGAGGCGTTCGACAAAATCGAGCGCCGCAAGCGCCAGCCCACCCCGGAAGAACGCCGCCGAGGGCACATCCATCCACAGCCGGTCAGCATAGTTGTAGATCTCATAGGGCGCGTCGCCCTCGCCATCGCCATCGGCGTCAAAGCCCGCGTAGTCGTCCCAGTAATTGCCGTTCCAGCCCTCGCGCAGCGCCGTGCCGCGGCCGCGCACCGACACCTGGGTGAAATTTGACAGGAAGTTGTTCTGCGAGAAGTTGTTGCCTTCCCAGTCGGTGTGGAACTCGACGCCGACACCGTTGTAGGCGATCTGATTGCGGTGGATTTCGTTGGTCTTGTCCGGATCCCAGGGCGAGGGGTCGATATAGATACCCACCGCATTGCCCAGGATCACGTTGTCCTCGACCACCGCACCCGAGGTTTCCTTGAACCCCACGCCCAGCCCCGAGGCGCCCCATGCCCGCAGGATCTGATTTCCGCGCACGTTGATATCGTTGGCATACATCAGGAAGACACCCACGACGCAGTCCGAGATCTCGTTGCGCTCGACATCGTTCTCATGGGCATACATGAAATGGATGCCATAGCGGCCGTGCTGGATGCGATTGTCGCGGATCTTGTTGCCGCTGGAATACCAGATCACGAAGTCGCGGCTGTGCTCGACATGGTTCTGCTCGAAGATATTGTCGTTCGAATACCAGATACGCACGGAATCCCCGCGCATCTCCAGCGGCATATCCTTCGAGCTGATATAGTTGCGGCGCAGCACATTGTTGCTGGCCTCTGAGAGATCCAGGCCGAAAAGGCTGTTCTCGATGCGTACATCTCGTACCACGTTGAAATTGCCGTGGATGCGCAGCCCGGCATCAACCTTGTTGTGCAGACGGCCCGAGTTCCGGATCGTCAGATTCTTGAGCGTGACGCCATCGGTCTCGATGGTGACCACGGTGCCGGTGCCGCCCCCGTCGATCACCGCCGCGCCCTGCCCGTCGATCACCACCGGATGGCGGATGACCAGCGGGCCCTGATGGTTGCCGGGTTCGAGAACGATCTCGGCGCCATCAGGGGCGGCGTCGATGCGCTCTTGCAGCGTCTCGGCCAAGGCCGGGGCCGCAAGGGCCATCAACAGAAGGGCAATCGAGGCGGCACGCATGGCATGGCTCACATCTTGGCGGCAGCATCACCCGCAAGACGGATCTGCTTGAAGCGGATCAGCGCCGCCAGAAGCAGGACCGCCGAGGAGGCAAGCATCAGGAAGAACCCGGTCGAAGGATAGCTGTGGGTCGTGAACTGCGCCACCTTGCCGTCGCCAAACACCGTCGGCATGAAGGGCTTGAGCGTGAAGGCCCCCATCTCGTTGAGGCTATGCCCGTACCACCACAGCCAACCGGCGTATTCCGCAAGGAAGCCCACCGGCAGCGCCATCGGCACCAGCACCAGCAGCCAGTAGAAGACCGAGCGCGCCGAGAAAGCAGCGAAAACCATCAGCGCCATGAAGGCCAGGATCACGACATAGAGCACCTGCGCGACCGAGCTCATCGTGGCAACGAGCGGGTCGTTACGCTCGGGTTCATTGAACCAGCGGGCCAGCGACTTGGCATAGTGCCACTCGAAAACCTGCATGACCGAGCCGCTCCACGCTTCCTGCTGATCCGTGGGCTTCTTGTTGTTGTCGATGTTGTAGTTGGCGCGCAGGTTGTCGATCAGCGCCTGCTTGTCGCCAGTGCCTGCGACCACCGGCGTTTCCTTGGCCTCGCTCTCCTCAAGCGATTGCTTGAGCATCTTCACGATCGGCGACAGGTTCGAGTCGTCCACCTTTTCGCCGGAATCCTGCCCCAGCGACACGACGAGCCCCTCAAGATAGGCGGTGGTATGTTTCGAGATCCCGTTCTCGCCATGCATCGCCAGCGTCATCCAGGCCGCGACGGCGCCATACCCGACCACCGACACGGCGATGCGCGCGTTGCGCCCCGGCGCCGCGAAAGCCAGCAGCATCACCCCCATCATACCGAAGAGGAAGGGCGAATAGGCCTTTTCGACAGGGCCGCCCGAGGCGATCGGATACATGCCAACATAGTGGTTGATCGTGTCCATCTCGTGGACGCAGTCGAGGGCTTCGTTCTCTTCGACCTCGGTCGAGTCGCGGATATCGCAGCCGTTGCGCACCGAGTCCATGTGGAAGAGGATACGGATCCCCTGCGGGAAGGTCGCCTCAGGGTAGTTCGGGGCCGTCAACGACACCCACCAACCGGGGCTGAAAAAGGAAGCGGCAATGAGGCAAACGGAAATAAGGGTCAGTACGCGGTAAACGATCCCGCGTTTGTCGGTGGCGGCCTTGTCCATGGGTGAGGTCCTGTCAGGCTATGTGGGCAACCGGGCGGGGAAAGCAATCCCGCCCGGCGCATGGTCTTACCAGTCGAAGTCGGGGTTGACCCAATCCGGATCGCCGACCAGTTCCGCCGGCGGCTTCAGGCGCGAGACATAGTCGAGCACCGCCAGGGTGTCACGCTCGGTAAAGGTCTGGATCTGCTGCACCATGTCCGGGTTGGCGTTCCGGCGCTTGCCTTCCTTGATCCACTGATACTGACGCACAAGGTAGTTGTAGTGCTGGCCGTGGATGCGGGGATAGAACTTGTCGTTGTCGCCTTCGCCGTTCTCACCGTGGCAACGCACGCAGTTGTCCTTGTAAAGCTGCGCACCCAACTCCAGATCGTCGCCCTTGCCGACGCCGTTATTGGGGTTCATCGGCAGCTTCGAGATATACTCGGCCACGTCCGCGATCGCCTGCGAGCCGCCAATTTCCGAGGGCAGCGCGAAGGGATACATCGTCGGGTTGTCGCGGTTCAGCGCGCGAATATCGGCGAGCTGCTTGATGATGACGGTGTAGTGCTGCCCCGAGATCTGCGGGAAGGTGCCGTCGTCCAGGCCCCAACCGTTCAGCTGGTGGCAGGCCGAGCAGACCTCATAGACCTCGATCCCGTTCTCGTAGTTCGGGGTCAGGTGCAGCGCTTCATCCTGTTCACCCCCGCCCTGGTTCCACGACGAGGTGTCGACAGTGCCCGCAGCCAGCGCGGGCAGTGCCAGCGCGACGAGAGCGGCGGAAAGAAGAGTGGCTTTCATGGCTGGTCCTTTCATTTTGCGGAACGGTCGATCTGCGACAGCCAGGTGGCGATGACAGAAATGTCTTCGTCCGAGGCCTTCTTGATCGTGCCAAACATCAGCTTCGACTGACCGTTGACGCGCACCTTGTCGCGCATCTCGGTCATCGCGCGGATGAGGTAGTCGCGGTTCAAACCGGCGACGAAGGGATAATTCTTGCTGGTAGGCTTGCTGCCTTCGGCGCCGTGGCACGACTTGCAACCAAGCGAGTTGAACGCCTTTTCACCCGCAGCGAGCGTCTCGGCATCGGGCGGGGGGTCCAGCGGCTTGGGCGCGCCGGGCGCTTGATCGGCCAGATATTTGGAGACCTTCTTCAGATCGTCGTCGGTCACCAGATGCATGACATCGATCATGCCCTGCACGAAAGGATGGCCCGTCGTCTCGTCAACGGTCCCCAGGCGCTTACCCGCCTTGATATCCTTGAGCTGCTGCAGCAGGTATTTCTCATTCTGACCGGCCAGCGCGGGATAGGTCATCACCGGCTTGGCGCCCTTCATGCCATGGCAGGCCATGCAGGACTTGGTCATGTAAATCTTCTTGCCCTCGTCCGGGCCTTCAGCGAGTGCGGGCATTGCGACGCACGTAAGCGCCGCGGCGAGAAGGCTGTTCAAGATGGGACGCATTGGCGCAATCCTCGTATCTGGCAGGGAAGAAGGCGGCGGCCCTGATGGCCGCCGCCCAGGATCACGTCACTGCTTCACAGCGCCATGCTCATCCAGGAAGTTCTTGGCGCGCAGACCGATATCGGCGGCTTTAACCTGGTACTGCCACCACTGACCGGCCCAGAGGGTCGCGTTCTGCCAGTCTTCCTTCTCGGCTGCGGCTTCGGCCTTGGCCTTGGCCTCAGCGGCGAAGTTCAGCTGGTCGGTCGCGTCTTCCACCAGCGAGACAACTTCCGGGAAGTCCTTGAAGTTGCGCTCGGTGATGTAGGTCACGACCGAGTCGATGACTTCCTGCGTCGCCACGTTGTTCGCGGTCTGCTTGTCGTAGTCATCCTTGCTGTAGGTCTGACCCTCGGTCACAGCACCGGCCTCTTCGACGTAGCCCTTCGGACGCACGGCCAGGAAGCCGGTCATCTCGAGGTGCAGCGCCGAGCAGAACTCGGTGCAGTAGTACGAGAAGACACCGGGTTTGTCGGCGACGATCTTCGCGGTCGCGGTCTTGCCGGGTTCAAGCGACAAGTTGACGTTGTAGGTCGAAACCGAGAAGCCGTGGGTTTCGTCTTCTGCACGCTCGGAGTTGGTGATGATGAACTCGACGGTGTCGCCTTCGTTCACTTCCACGATTTCCGGGGTGAAGTGCGAACGGATCGCGGTCATGTAGACCTTGACGTTCGTGCCGTCACGCTCGATGCGCTCCTGGCCCGGACGCACCGCGCCTTCGTGCCGTTCGCCCGTGCGCGAGTTGGTACCGTACTTGTAGCGGACCAGCGGCTGGAGCTTCTCGGCCGAGATGGCGGTGGCGTAGTGGGGTTCACCCAGCGGCACCGGCATATCGTAGAGCAGTTCCATCTTGTCGCCCGAGATATCGATCAGCTGGTGGTTCTGCGGATGCAGCGGGCCCACGGGGTTGAACCGGTCGATCGCCAGTTTGTTCAGGGCGATCAGGTATTTACCCTTCGGATTGACGGTCTCGCCTTCCATCGCCACGAGGTGGCCGATGTTGTAGTGGATCGAGATCTTGTCGAGCACCTTGCCTTCGCAATAGTCCCACTTGGCAACCTGGCTGTCCACGTAGAGCGAGGTGTAGACGACGCAAGGCTTGCTGTCATACTGGGTATGCAGCGGACCAAGGCCGAGCGGCACCTGCGTGTGGATCGCGTCTTCCATGGCGATCACGGGAATACCATAGGGGTCCGTGCCGCTGAACTTGCCGGCATCGATCGAAGCCTTGATCTTCTCGAACGAGTAGACCGAACCCTGCGTGTCGAGCTTGCCGCCGACGATGATGTATTTCCCGTCGGGCGAAACGTCCACGCCGTGCGGCGATTTCGGTTCGGCGACAAGGTACACCAGGCCCTCGGCGATCGCGGTTTCCATGCTGATGACCGGGTGGTCATTGATCATGGTAACCTTGCCGGCCTTGTAGACCTCTTCTGCCTTCTTCCAGTTGATGATGTGCAGATAGTCGGTGTCGTTTTGCGAGCAGCCGGCCTCGAAGGGCGGACGGCCCGACTCGATGCCGCCGACATAGCGTTCGGCGCAGAACGAGTTGGTGAACGACCAGCCATCCGACACGAGCTTACCGGCGTCAGACAAGTCCTGGCTGTAGGGCGGCAGTTCGATCGAGAACGAGTTCTCGGGCTCGATGCGGCCTTTTTCGCGGTTGAACTTCCAGTAGGTGACAGCACCGCGGAACTTTTCGTTGAACTGCGACAGCGGCGCATAGCCGCGGCCCAGAACGCCCGGATACTGCGCGGCCTCGATCACGTATTCCGAGTTCGGGGTCACGAAGGTGCCGCCGTGTTCGGATTGCAGGATCGGGTTGACGACGATCTGCTGGGTTTCGAAGTCATGCAGCGAGATCACGCCGACGCGCGGAGCCGACTTGTCGTTGATGAACAGGTATTCGCCATCGACGTCGCCGTTGGTCTCGGTGATCGCCGGGTGGTGGGTATCGCCCCACTGGATTTCCCGCCCGTCGATCTTGCCCTGCTCGAGGATCGCTTTCGATTCCTCGTCGAAGCCGTAGCCCTGCCACGGTTCGGGCGTGAACACCGAGACGTATTTCAGAATACGCATGGACGGCACGCCATAGACCATGACCTGGCCCGATTGACCGCCCGAGGAGAACACGATGAACTCATCGCGCCCGCCGGTCGGGGTGTAGGTTTTCGCCGCGGAGACCAGATCCTGCTGGGTCAGGCCGCGCCGCGCCATCACCTCGTCGAGCGTTTCCGCAGAAGCGCTCATAGCCATGCTCATGGCCACGATTCCCGTCGTGGCAAGCAGGCGCTTGTGAATGGTCTTGACCATTGTTTGCCCTCGCTTTCGAGCCGTTTGCGTTGGACGCGTTTCCCGATGACGCAGACGGCCCGTAAGCTGCGCCGCGACTCTCTTCACATGTAGGTGAGGGAGTCGCCTTGACATATGTTAAGGCTTGAATACCAGTTTGGACGCAGGTTGTCGGCGAGGCACCTGATATGCCTCGATCATTCCGGAAAAGAGGCCCCCGATGAAACGACGTTCCGCGATCTTTGGCTGCGCAATGATGCTTGTTCTTGCGCCAATTGGCGCCCTCGCACAGGAGGCAACCGCGCCCGGGCTTGAGATTTCGGGCGGTTTTATGCGCGCATCGCCCATGGTTGCGGCCGCTGGAGCGGGTTTCATGACCATCCGCTCGACCGGCCCCGAGGACCGGCTTGTAGCTTTCCGCTCGCCCGCCTGCACCCAACCCGAACTGCACACCCACGTGCATGACAACGGCATGATGCGGATGCGTCAGGTTGACGCAATCGACATTCCCGCGGGCGGCGAGGCGGTACTCCAGCCCGGCGGGCTGCACCTGATGTTCATCAATCTGACCGAAACGCTGGAAGAAGGCGCGCAGGTGCCCGTCACTCTGGTCTTCGAAAAGGCGGGCGAGGTTGCGATCGAACTGCCCGTCAAGCGTGCGGGTGCGATGAACTGAGTCCCTGCGGTTCAAGCATCCCTCGGGGGCCACCGGGCGTTCGGTGGCCCTTTCCTTTTGCGCATCGGCTCAGGCGGCGATGACGCCGATCAGCAGCAGCATCTGGAACAGCGCGGTCTGCGCGATCAGCCGGTTCAGCCGCGCCGAGATCGGCCAGTGCCACATCGCATGGCCGAGCCAAAGTGCAAGCAGCCCCGCGGGAGCCAGCGTCAGCGCGGGCCGAAGCCAGGCCGCCACCGCCAGCGCGCCCAGCAGGAAGGCGAAATACACCAGCCGCGAGGGGCGGTCGCCGATCACGATAGCCAGCGTGCGGCGCCCGGCGCGCGCGTCCTGCGCCCGGTCGCGGTGGTTATTGAGCATCAGAACCGCCGCGCCCGGCAGACCGATCATCGCCCCAAGCGCCAGCGTCTGCGGCGCAAGCGGCGCAACACCTTGCAGCCAGGCCGTGCCCGAAACCGCCACGAGCCCAAAGAACAGGATCACCAGCGCCTCGCCAAAGGGCAGGCCCGACATCGGGTAGGGCCCCATCGAGTAGAGATAGCCGAAGGCCAGCGACGCAAGCCCGATCGCCACGATGGGCCAGCCGCCAAGCGCTGTCAGGTAAAGCCCTGCAAGCACGGCGACACCAAAGGCCGCCAGTGCCCCGCGCCGCACCTGAGGCGCTTTCAGCAGCCCAAGTGCGGTCATGCGCGGCGGGCCAAGCCGGTCGTCGCGATCCACGCCGCGCTCGGCATCGGCGGCATCGTTCCACAGGTTGGTGCCGATCTGGATCGCGGCCGCGGCCAGCATCGCCGCCAGCGTCACATCGGGCCGCCACAGCCCCTGCCCCGCCGCCAGCCAGCTTCCGGCCAACACCGGCATCAGCGACAGGCTGACCGTCTTGAACCGCGCCGCCATGATCCAGAGCGCCGGGCGCGGCAGGCTTGCAAGGCGCTCTCTGACGTCGGACATGCTTTGGGTCATTGCGGTTTCTTCGCTATCTGCATCCGGGCCACGCCAAAGACGAAGGCGCGTTCCTCAACCAGCTCCAGCCCGGCGGCGGCAATCTCGCGCGCCATGTCCTGCCGCGCGGGGAAGCGCTCGATCGACTCGACAAGATATTGGTAGGCGCCCTGGTCGCGCGCCACAAGGGCGCCAAGCCGCGGGATCACATGGCGCGCGTGAACGCCATAGAAAGGGGCAAACCACGGATCTGGCTTGGAAAATTCCAGCAGCACCAGATGCCCGCCCGGCGCCAGCACCCGTGCAACCTCGCGCAGGCCCTGTGCCGGATCGCTCATGTTGCGCAGCCCGAACGAGAGCGTCACCATCGCGACCGACGCCGGGGACAGGGGCAGATCCTCGCCCGCCGCCTGAAGATATTCGAGCGCATCCCCCGCCCGCTCGCGCGCAACGCCCAGCATCCCCGCCGAAGGGTCGGTCACGATGATGCGCCGCCCGGGCAGAGCCGCCCGCAGCGCAATCGCGAGATCGCCGGTGCCGCCCGCAAGATCGACGATCGGCGCCTCGCCCGGCTGAAGATGATGCAGCGCGCGGGAAATCACCTTGCGCTTCCACAGCCGATGTGTGCCGAAGCTCATCAAGTCGTTCATCAGGTCGTAGCGCGGGGCGATGCGATCAAACAGCGCTCGGACCTCGTCGCGACGGATTTCCTCGGCAACGCTTTGTTCGCCGAAGCTGGTCCGCAGATCATCAAGTTGGCTTGCGCGCGGCATCGTCCTGTCCTTCGGTGAATCGTCGTTTCCGCGCACAGGCTATTGCCCGACGCGGATCGTTTCTTTGACTTTTCTCAACAGGGGTTCAGCGGCGCCCTTCGGCTTCGTCGATCAGGCCCTTGACCCATTTCGCCGCCAGCCAGGTCGCCGGGACGCCAAGCGGGATCGAGACCCACAGCGCGGTCAGCGGCGGGATCGCGGGCAGGCCAAGGCGCTGCCACATCAGCCCCAGAAGATAGAGGTTGATCGCCACCGCTGCCGCCGTGAACGGATAGAGCAGGATCGCCAGCCGGCTCAGCCGCGGGCCCGCGGGCTCAGTGGCTGGTTCCGGCTTCGAAGCTGATCTTGTTCCAGACATTGTATTTCCCCGAAGGCTTCTTCATCGGCAGGCGCTTGATCTCTTCGAGCGTCTTGGCATCGTAAACGATAACAGCCCCGTCGTCTTCCCAGATCGAGACAAGCGCCTCGTCGCCGTCCTTGGTGAATTCGACATGCGCCACGGTCTTGCCCGGCTCAGGGTCGAGCGTCTTGACGATCTCGAGCGTCTCCTTGTCGATGATGTGCATCTTGTCCTTGTTCGGGCCAAAGAACACATCGGCCCAGGCATAGGGCGAATTCGAATGGCTGCGCATGAAGAAGCCGGGGCCGAGCGTCTCGATCCGCTTCACCGTCTTCCAGCTTTCCATATCGATGACCGAGATCGCCGGGTCTTTCAGATGCGGCGTGGCCATGACGGTCGTGCCGTTCCACGGCCAGGTGATACCCGACCCAAGATGCGGCATCCCCGGCAGATCGACCTCGGCCACTTCCTTGCCGATATCGAGATCCAGCACCAGCCCGCGCGCCCCGTCGCGCGAGGCGCCGATCAGGTTGGTGTAGCTGAGATCGAAGAAGAAGTCGTCCATGATGTCCGAGACCGGGATCTTGCGCACGGGGAAGCGCTCGGTCGTCTTGATCGCGGGTTCCATGCGGTAGTCATGGGCAAAGCCCTGCACCGGCGGGTTGTCGCCGTAGAAGACTTCCCAGACCTGCGGAAGATCCTTGAGCGCAAGCACAAAGCTTTCACGCGGAGGAGCCTGATAGACCGCCGACACGCGCGAGGGCACTCCGCCCGACCCGGTCACGTCGATGATCTTCTGCACGCCCAGATCCTCGGTCGCGAGGATGGTCAGCGTCTGCGGCAGGTAGTTCGCAACCGCAAGCCACTTGCCATCGCCCGACATGGCGATGTTGCGGCTGTTGAGGCCTGCGCGCACCTGCCCCACAACCTGGAGCGACCAGATATCGTATTTCTGCACCCAGCCGTCGCGCGACATCACGAAGACATAGCGCCCATCGGGGCTGAACTTGGGCCCGCCATGCACCGCGAAGGGCGTGGCGAAGCGGTCGAGCACCTCGAACGTGTCGCCATCGAGAACCGAGACATGGTGGTCCCCGGTTTCGACAACCAGCGTGATGTTCATCGGATCGGCGGTGAAGACCGGCGCTTCGGCAGCCTTGTAGTCAGCCGACAGATCGCGGCTGGCATTGGCATCCTCGACGCTCCAGCGCGGGGTCTCGGCCAGCGGGGTTTCCAGATAGCGCGCGATGGCGGCGACCTGCTCGGGGGCGAGCGTTTCGGCAAAACCCGCCATCTGCGTCGCGGGACGGCCGTCACTGATCACCTTTTCCAGCGCCGGGCCGAACATGCGGCCAAGCGTCTCGGGGATCAGCGCGGGGCCGGTGCCGCCCAGGCGGTTCTCGGCGTGGCAGGCGGCGCAATGCTCGGCAAACAGCGCCTGTGGGTCGGGCTCGGCCAGCGCGGGTCCGGTTGCGGCCAGAACCAGCGCGATGGCGCCTGCCAGACGGTCAGAAGAAACGATGCTGCGGATCATGGCTCTTGCCTCGGAACGGAGTGACGGTCACGCGCGGGCCATCGGCCTCAAGGCCGATTTCCGACGCGGAGAGATAGCAGGCGGGGTCTTCCGCCCAGGGGTCGCCGGTCAGTTGCAGCGCGCGAATGCGGGTATTGCCGCCGCAGACCGACTTGTAGGCGCAGGCGCCGCAGCGACCCTTGAGCGGGCGCGGCCGGGTGCGCAAAGTCGCCAGCATCTGGTCATCGCCGGTCCACAGTTCGGAGAAGGGGCGCTCCTTGATCGAGCCGACGGTGTAATCCGACCAGTAGGTGTCGGGATGCACCCGCCCCTGCGTGTCGATATTGGCCACACCCAGACCCGAGCTGTTGCCGCCCCAGGCCTCGAGATGGGCGCGGATATGCTCGGCCTTCTCGGGGAAGTTCTTCTCGACCCAACGCAGGAAATAGACAGCGTCGGCGTCGTTGTTGCCGGTGACGATCTCCAGCGGCATGTCCTCGGCCACGGCGATCCAGGCGCGATCGAGCAACTCGTCCATCGCCGCGCGGGTGCGGGCGTGTTCGGTATCCTCGCCCCGGTGCTTGTCGCCGCGCCCGGCATAGACGAGGTGCGACAGGTAGAACTTGTCCACGCCCTCGCGATCGCACAGGTCCATCATTGCGGGCATCTGTTCGGCATTGTCGGCGGTGATGGTGAAGCGCAGCCCCACCTTGACCTTCCGCTTGAGCAACTCGCGCACGCCGACCAACGCCGCGTCGAAAGCGCCGTCGAGGCCGCGGAACCAGTCGTTCGTCGCACCGATCCCGTCAAGCGAGATCCCAACGTAGTCAAAGCCCAGATCGGCGATGCGCCCGGCATTCTCGGCATTGATCAGCGTGCCGTTGGTGGACAGCGACAGGTGACGGAAGTTCAGCTCTTTCGCGCGCTCGGCCAGTTCGAAGAAGTCGAAACGCGAGAGCGGCTCGCCCCCCGACAGGATCAGCGCCGGAATGCCGAACGCCTTCAGGTCGTCCAGCACGCCCATCGCCTGTTCGTGGCTCAACTCGCCCGGGAAATGGGTGTCGGCCGAGGTGGTATAGCAATGCCGGCAGCGCAGGTTGCAGCGCCGCGTGAGGTTCCAAATCACCACAGGCTTCACGGGGCCACGGCGCTCGCGCACCGGGGTCGGCGCGACAAGCTCGCGCATGTATTGCGTCAGACGGAACATGGATCAGCCCTCTCCCCGGATACGTAATCCGGTCTTTTTCAGGATACGGGTGGAATAGAGGATATCCTTGGCCCGACAGGCGGGACCAAGAAGATCGGAGATCACGGCGCGTTTGGCCTCGACCTCGTCGCGGGAAGAGCCATGGACCATGGCAAAGAGGTTGTAGGGCCAGCCCTCGGCGCGCGGACGAAGATAGCAATGCGAGACGAAATCGAGCGCGCCGACCTGCGCACCAAGTTCGGTCGCCCGGTCGTCCTGCACATCCCAAACAGACATGCCGTTCGCCGTCATGCCAAGCGCGTAGTGGTTGGGGGCAAGCGCGATGCGGCGGATCACGCCGCGCTCTTGCATGGCGCGCATCCGCGCCATCAGCACTTCGACATCCAACCCCAGCTGCCCCGCGATCTCAGCGTAGGGCTCGGAGGTGACCGGAAGCCCGGCCTGGGTCGCTGCGATAATACGTCTGTCGATAGCGTCGATACTCATGCCGGAACCCGAAAGCCGATGAAGAACTCTTCGAGCTTTGGGAAACGGTGGACGCACATCCCCGTTTCCCGCTCGATCGCATCGGCTGCCTGCGTGATCCCTTCGAGCGTCTCCGCCGCGAGCACGAACCACATGTTCAGCCGGTGCGTGCGTTCATAATTGTGCGCGACCTCCGGATGGGCATTGACCAAAGTCATGACCTGCTCGAATTCGGCCTCGGGGACTTCCATCGCGCAAAGGCAGAAAGCTCCACCCATGGCGGCAGCATCGTAGAACGGCCCGAACCGCGTGATCGCGCCAAGTTCGCGCAGGTGGCGGATGCGGGTGATCAGGTCCTTTTCCTCCAACCCCAGTTGCTCTGCCGCAACGGCGAAAGGATGCGGAGCGATCGGAAAACCGTCCTGCAGCGCGTTCAGGATCTTGCGATCCTCCGCGTCGAGCACATCGGGCGAAAGCGGCGCGCGTCTCATTCGGCAGCCTCCAGAGCAGGGCGGGCCTGAAGCATCGCCCCAGTCTGCTTGAAGCAGCGGACCGAGAACAGCACGCGCGGCTCGGCACCGGCCAGTTCAGGCAGCGCGGCGGCTCCCGCGATAACCTCAAGCGCCTCGGAACGGGTCTTGGCGTGCACCATGCAAAACAGCGGATGCTCCCACCCTTCTGACAGGCGGCGCTCATAGCACAACGTCACGCCGGGATGACCGATCAGCGCCTTGCCCGCGGCCTCGACCTGATCAAGCGGCATCTTCCAGGTCACCATCGCGTTCGAGCGCCAGCCAAGTGCCCGGTGGCGCACGATGATGCCCATTCGGGTGATGATACGCGCCTCGCTGAGCGCGGCGATACGTGCGATGACCTCATCCTCGGTCATGCCAAGACGGGCACCAATCTCGGCGAAGGGTTGGGGCACAAGCGGCAAGCCATCGGTCAGCGCCTGCAGGATCGCGCGATCGCCGTCGCGGATCGCATCGAGATCGGCGGGCTGATCGAGCTTGAGCACATGGCGCGGCCCCTCCAGGCGGAAACCAAGATCGACGTTGAACGCCCGCTGCAAGGGCAGGTTCAGCACCCGCAACCCGCTGCGTTCAGCGATACGCTCAAGGATCTCGGCAAGGCTGTCGGCATCGGGGGCGGTGGCGACGAACCAGATGTTCCACTCATCCTCGCGCAGGTAGGAATGGTTGACGCCCGGCTCGGACCCGACGATCTGCGCCACCTCTTCGATACGCCACTCGGGCACCGCGAGCGCCGCGAGCGTCGACGCACCAACGGTATTGGGCCGACAGGTCGCACCCACACGGGCCATGGTGCCGCTGTCGCGCAGCTGCACCAGGCGCATCAGCACCTCTTCCTCGGTCTCGTTCAGCATCTGCGCCATGGTCGCAAAGGGGCGAGCCACCAGCGGCAGGTCGCGCTGCCATTCATCCAGAAGGCGCATGTCGAGGGGCGTCAGAAATGCCATGATTACAATCCCAGTCTGTGGGCGCGCGCGGTGAAGAAGATCCCCGAGGGGCTCTCGGCCGCGATCTCGCCGATGGGTTCCAAGGTGGTGGTGTCATAGATCACCACCTTGTTCTCGTCCCGCACCGAGACCCAGGCTTCGGTCCCGCGCGAGGTGAATTCCATGTGCAGCACGGCAGGGCCGGGCTTCATCTCGCCGACAACCTCATGCGTCATCGAATCGATGACCTGAACAGTATCGTTGTCGGGATGAGCGAAATTAACCCAGACCTGCCGCCCACCGGGGCGCGCCATGGCAAAGACCGGCTGTCCGTGAGTGGCGGTTCGGCCCGTTTCTTCCAAAGTGCGCGAATCGATCCAGAGCACTTCGTGGTGGTGGATCGCGGGCAGCACGATCTGGTCGCCCGCTTTCGCCCAACCTTCGAGGTGCGGCATCTTGTAGACCGGCATCTCCTCCTTGCCGCGCCCGTATTGGGGCAGGATGCGGCGAGGCTCGGGCACTTCGGCCCAGAGGTCGATCGAGGTCAGCCCGTCCTCGCCGAACAGCCCGGCGATATAGGTGCGTCCATCATCGGTCACCAGCGCATCGTAAGGCTCGGCGCCGATGTTGCTCAGCGTGGTGATCTTGGGCTCGGGACCCGACATGTCGACGATCTTCGTCTCGCCCGTATCCCAGACCGAGAAGACAAACTTGCGGCCCGGCGCGTCTTCCAGCCCAAGCGCCTTGCCACCCGCGGGAATCGCCACGAGCTGCTCCAGCGTCTCGGCATCGAAAATATTCACGCCGCCGGGTTCGTAATTCGCAACCGCGATCAGCTTGCCATCGTCGGAAATCGCACCGCCGATGGAGTTGCCCGCCTGCACGACGCGCCCGACGATCTGCTGCGTCAGCAGGTCAAGCTTCGTCAGCCCGCCGTCGCGACCGAAGATATAGGCAAAACGCTCGTCCGCCGAAAAGACCAGCGAGGCGTGCGACAGATCGCCGAACCCTTCGACCCGGCCAATCGCGGCACGTTCGGATTGATCGACAATCAGCACCGAGCCCGTCGCGCGTTCGACCACGACCCCCAGATCGCCGGTGGCGCGCAACTCTTGCGCGAATGCGGGGGCGGTGAGGGCGGTGCACAGCAGGAAAGCAGCAAGACGGTTCATTGGTTTTGATCTTTCAGCAGGTAATCGGCGATCCAGTAGGCCTCGGCCTCGCTCATCAGCGGGCGCCAGGGCGGCATCGCGGTATTGGGCACACCGTCGAGAATAACAGTGGCGATCAGTTCGCGGTCCTGGCCCTCCAGCGCCTCGGGGGTCAGCGGACTGCCAAGCCCCCCCTTGCGCGTCAGCCCGTGGCACGAGCCGCAATCCTGGACGACCAGATGCTCAAGCTGCGCCGCGCGCTCCGGCCCCACCACTTCGGCGGTGGCCGGCAGCGTGATCGCAAGCAACAGCAGGACGGCGGCGGCGAGCATCTTAGGCATGGCACCGCTCCGCGCCGGGATCGGCCAGAACGGCCGTGCACAGGCAGCCAGCGCTGGTGCGCCCCGAGAGGCCCGCAACCGCGCCCACGATGAAGATCACCGGGCTTTCGAGGTCCGAGCGCGCCAGATCTCCCTCGATCCGGTCAAGCCGGGAATCGAGGCGCTGCTCTTGCGCGGTGGTGGCCGAGGCGACCGCCATGACCGGGGTCGATCCTTCCAGCCCATGCGCCATCAGCTGCGTCGCGATCAGGCGGATGGTTGCCTTGCCCATGTAGAAAACGAGCGTGGTTTCCGGGTCGGCAAGCCCCGCCCAGTCGAGATCGAGCATCTCGTCGGCCTTGCAATGGCCGGTGATGTAGCGCACCGAACGCGCGAGACCACGATGCGTCAGCGGCACCCCGGTGGAGGCCGAAGCCCCCTGTGCCGCGGTAATGCCCGGCACCACGGCGAAGGGCACACCGGCCTCGGCCAGTCGCGCGGTTTCTTCGCAGCCACGGCCGAAGATGAACGGATCGCCTCCCTTGAGGCGCACCACGTTGCGGCCCGCCTGCGCGTAACGCACGAGAATTTCGTTGATTTCCTCTTGCGGCACCGGGTGGTGATGCGTGCTCTTGCCAACGTTCACCCGCTCGGCCTCCGGCGGAATCATCGCCAGAATCTCGGCGGCGACAAGCCGGTCATAGACCACGACATCGGCGGAGCCGATCAGCCGCGCCGCCTTGAGGGTCAACAATTCCGGGTCGCCCGGACCTGCGCCGACAAGTGTAACCGTCCCTATGTTACCCATGTCACGTCCTCTGCTTGGAATTACTCCAACCGACCATGCCAAAACTGACCCGCGATTATCTTGACGGAAGTCAATCTTGGCCGATCCAGGTGGAATTTCCTGCTAGGGCTTGACGATGACCTTGCCAATCATGTCGCGGCTTTCCCAATGCGGGCCGCACAGATAGCCCCATTCGCCGGGGATATCGAAGGTCTGCTCTGCGGTTTCTTCGGGGAACAGGCGCTCACTTTCGGGCTCGCCCGCATCGCGAAACCAGGTCGAATGCGAGGTGCGTTTGTCCACGTTCACCCAGCGAATCGTGGTGCCCGCAGGAACTTCGACCTCGATCGGGCAGAAGGTGTATTTGTACATCAGAACGACCTCGACACCCTCTGCTTCCGCCGAAGGGTGGCCATAGATCTCGGCATAGCGCTCCTCTGCCTCGGTGCAGATCGCGGCGATCTTGACAGGGTCGGTCTCGGCTAGGGCCGGCGCGGCCCAGAGCGCGGCAAGGGCGATCGGAAGAATGGCTTTCATCGTCAATACTCCATCCGGAAAAGGAGAAGGGCGGCAGGTTACCCCGCCGCCCCGTCCTTGTCACTGCGCCGTGGCGTTGATTTCCACGTTGGGATCGTCAAGCCCCAGTCGCCAGTCCATCGAGACATGGTGGAAGCGCGCGGTGGTAAAGTCGTCGTGGATCGCGAAGCCCA
This sequence comes from Sedimentimonas flavescens, assembly GCF_019264375.1. Taxonomy (GTDB): domain Bacteria; phylum Pseudomonadota; class Alphaproteobacteria; order Rhodobacterales; family Rhodobacteraceae; genus Rhodobacter; species Rhodobacter flavescens. The sequence continues at coordinate 584,857 of NZ_JAHVAI010000001.1, forward strand.
CGGTGTAGACCTTGCCAGCCTCGATCTTCACATCGCCCGGCGCCCCGGTGTCGAGCGGCCGCTTGATGACCACGGTCCAGGTGTCGCCTTCCAGCGTGACCGAGGTGTCGATCGGTGCGCCCTCATCCACACGGCGTGCATCGAGGATGTGGCCGTTGTTGCCGCCGGTCGGGTTGGCGCGCAGAAGGTCCATGAAGGTGCCGCCATCGAGATAGGCCGCGATCTCATCCTCGGACTTCAGCTTGTCCCATCCACCGAGCGGTGCGTTGTTACGCCCCTTCAGCTCGATCTCGGTACGCGATTCCGCGATGTATTTCGAGACAAACTCGCTGGCGCCGATGCGCTGCGCGACATCCCCTGCCGCCGCCAGAGCGTCCGCTTCCGGAGCGTCAGGCATGTAGCGGCTGTCGTTGTGGCAGGTCGCCCAGCAACCGGCCTGCTCGACATACTCGATGCCCTGACCCGCGATCATCATGGCAACCTTGACCGGGTTTTCGGGATCCATCTTGCCGCCTTCGACGAAGGGCACGGGCGTATGCGCCGCGGCCTTGAACTGAAGGCGCAGATAGAGGTTCTCGGCATCGTGGGTCGCCTGAAGCGACGCGTCGATCGAACCGCGCTTGCCTGGGATCGGGGTCGGCTCGGCCTTCTCGCCGGTCACGATCTTCTGACCCATCGCAGGGAGTTCCTTGGCGTGGCAGGTCGAGCACTTGTCGCCGCCTTTGGTGAACGGACGAGCACCGCCATGCGTCTTGCCGTTCTGCACCCATTCGAAGCTGGCCTGACCCGGGTAGAACATGGTCACCGTAATCGGGCTCGCCTTGCCCCAGTCGATCCCGACGTCGGCGGTTCCGCTCGAAGCTGCAGGAGCAGCCGAGGCGGAAGCCCCCGCATCGCCACCGCTGGCAGCAGCCTTGGCCTGTTCGACCGCAGCGGCAATGCGCGCCACAACGGCCTCTTCTGCGGCCGTGGCAGCTGCCGCGGCAGCTTCGGCCTCGGCGGCCTCTTTCGCTTCGATCCGCGCCAGGCTCTCAAGGTATTCCTGCGGGATCTCGCGGGCAAACTTCGGATTCGGGGCTTCGAGCTGGGCGAGGTATTCCTCGTCGGCGCGGTCACGCACATTCGTGTGCGCAATCCCCTTGTGGCAGTCGATACAGGTCTGGCCCGTCTCGATCGCATTCATGTGCTGCTGGCGCGCGCGCGGGCGCTGCTTTTCGGGCAGCATGGATTCGAAATCGTGACAGTTGCGGCACTCGCGCGAATCCGACGATTTCATCCGCTCCCATTCGTTCATCGCCAGATGAAGCCGCTTGGCGTCGAACTTCTCGGGCGTCGAGATCGAGCCGGTCAGCTTGCCCCAAACCTCTTTCGAAGCCTTGATCTTGCGGATGATCTTATGCGTCCAGTCCTTCGGCACGTGACAGTCCGAACAGACCGCGCCCACCCCCGAACGGTTCACGTCGTGGATGGTTCCCTTGTATTCGGCATAGACGTTATCCTCCATCTCGTGACACGAGATGCAGAATGGCATCGTGTTGGTGGCTTCCATCGCGGTGTTGAAGCCGCCCCAGAAGACGATCCCAGCGATGAAGGCTGCGGCTGCGCCCATGACGGGCACGCCGAAATAGACGTAGCGGCGCCAAAGGCGGCCGGTTTTTTTGGATTCGGTAGTGTCGTCAGACATGATCGCTCCTGCGCGGCGGAGGGGTCTTGGCGTCTGGCAGCACCCGTCCAGCCCTATGCATGGGAAGAAAAGGGGCCGCCCCGGTATCCGAGGCGGCCCGCTGCACGTAACCCGTTATCAGGTCACGTGATTGGTGCGGTTGTAGACGTTGAACTTGCCGGTCGGGGCATAGAGGCCCTTCACGCGGGCTTTCTCTTCCAGCGTCTCGGCGTCGTAGATCACCATCTCACCGTTCGGCTCTTTCGAGTCGCTCATGTTCCACTTGGACACCCACACTTCCGTGCCGTCCTTGTTGAACTCGAAGTGAACCGCAGCGCTACCGGCTTCGTCCGTGACCTGAATAGTCTTGGCGATTTCGCCGGTCGCCTTGTCGATGACCTGGATCGACTGCTGCACTTCCGGATCCGGGTGCTTGGTCTGGTCAGCCCAGACGTACTTCGAATTCGGATGGGTGCGGATGAACAGGCCGGGGCCGTCCGTCTCGACCGTGTAGCAGACTTTCCACGCCTGGTCGGCATGGCCCTCGGGGTCGTTGCCCCAAACGGTCACGGTGCCTTCACCCAGGTGGGTGGTGCCGGCGACCGGGCCGCAGTTCGGGTCATCCCAGTTGGCGCCCGGGCCGGGGTGCGGCAGCGCGCCGACGTCGATCATCGCTTCAAGCTTGCGATCTTTGGTGTCGACCACGACCATCTTGTTCGAGGCATTCGCGGCGATCTGGAAGTAACGGCCGGTGGTATCGAAGAAACCATCGTGCAGGAACTTGGCCGAGTTGATTGCCTCGATGCGCAGGTTGTCGAGATCGGAGTAGTCCACCTGCCACATCTGACCCAGTTCCTTCACGGCCACCAGGAAGGTCGGCTCGTTCGGGGTGGTGTAGATGGCGGCCACGCGGGCTTCTTCGACATAGTTGCCGTCGACGTTGATACCGCGGGTCGAGACGACCTTGAGCGGTTCCATGGTCTCGGCATCGGCGATCACGAAGTGCGGCGGCCAGTAGCCCCCACCGATCACGTACTTGCCGTCGCCCGAAACGGCCACGTCACGTGCGTCATGGGCGATGTCAACCTCGGCGACCAGCATCTTCTCGGGCGTCTGCCAGAGGTCGATCTTGGTCATCTTGCCGTCGCGGCCCATGGTGTACCAGAAGCGGCCCGGGTTTTCGGTGTGCTCGGTGTTGTGGTGCTCGGAGGCCTTGATCACGTGCACGGCGTAGCCGGTCGGGATGTGGGTCACGACTTCCTTGGTGTCGCCGTCGACGATGGCAACCTTGCCGACGTCACGCTCGATCACGACGAAGAAGTTTTCCCAGTTGCGGCCGTGCAGCGGCTCGGTCGGGTAGTCCTTCGGATCGACATAGACCTTGCGGCTGGCTTTCATCTGCTCAAGCGACCACTCCGGGGGCTTGGGCGCATCCATCTGGATGTAGGTCGCCATGTCCTTGATTTCCTGCTCGGACATGATGTCCGAGAAGTTGTTCATCCCGCCTTCGGTGCCGAAGGAGATGATCTTTTCAAGGCGTTCCTGACCAAGCTGCAGCGTGCCGCCCTCGGTGACGGTGCCGTCGGCTGCGGTTTTCTTCCAATGCGGCTCGAGGTTCTTACCGGTGGCGCCTTTGCGCAGAACACCGTGGCAACCCGCGCACTGCTGGAAGTAAATCTCTTTGGAATGCTCGAAGGCTTCCGGGCTCAGCGTCGGGGCCTCCTGGGCAAAGGCAGGCAGCGCCACGCCGGTGAGCAGCACCGCGAGGCTGGCGACCGAGCCCAGGCCGAAGCGTTTCGTAATTCTCTCAAGTGACATGATCACTCTCCTGTGGGGGCGATGAGGCAGGTGCGACACTGCCCGGAGAGGGCGCGAGATACATTGACCAAAGTCAAGTTTCTGTGAGGTCAGTTTGATGGTCCGATCCCGCGCAAAAACTTCTAATTATTGCAATATGTTACGAAAAAGCCGCTCCGGCGCGCCGAATTTTGACTTTCGTTAAGGTCGAGCGAGAGGCGCCGACTCATGGTCGGGAGGACATGTTGTTTTCGGGTCGCCGTGCGATCCAGAACCTGGAAGGCACCCCCATGAGCGTATTCGCACGCATCCTCTCGGAAAGTTTTCGGATTTTCTTTCTGGCCACACTGATCAGCGCGATCGTGTTGCTTGGCGTCTGGCTGTGGATCTACAGCGCAGACCTGATGGGTCTTGGCTCGACCGAATTTCCCTTTGCTCCGGCGGCGATGCACTGGCACGCGCATGAGATGATCTTTGGCTTTGCCACGGCGGCCGTCGGCGGATTCTTTCTGACTGCCGTGCCGAACTGGACCGGCGCCGCCGGCGCGCGGTCGCGTTTCATAGGTACGGCCGCGGCGCTTTGGCTGGCCGCTCGGATCGCGGTGTGGTTCTCGGGGCTTCTGCCCCCCGGTGTCGTTGCAATCATCTGTCTCGCCTTCCTGCCGTTTCTGGGGGCGCGAATCGCGATGCTGCTATTCAAGCGGCCCAAACCGCAAAACGTGATCCTGCTGGCGGTCCTGGCGCTGATCTGGGCGGGAGAGCTTCTGGTTCAGGCCGACTGGATGGGCTGGAGCTGGGGCGATTCCGGGCGCGGGCTGCGGGTTGCGCTGCTCGCACTTGTCGCGCTGATCGCGGTGATCGGCGGGCGCGTGACCCCCGCCTTTACCCGCAACGCGATGATCCGCACCGGGCGCGAGCACGACCTGCCCGCAAGCGGTGGGCGACTTGATCTTGCAGGAAGTGCTGCGGCAATCGCCACCGCTGGCCTCGCCGCCCTGCCGATACCCGAGGTCATTCCGGGCGCGGCGGCCTGCATCGCCGGGGCGCTGGCGCTGATCCGGCTTGCGCGCTGGCAAAGTCGCTGGACGCGCCCCTTCGCGATTCTGTGGACGCTGCACCTGTCCTACGGCCTGCTCGGGCTTGGTCTGATTGCCCTTGGGCTGTCATGGATGGGAATCGGTTCTGAAATAGCGGCGATTCACCTGTTGGGAATCGGCGGGACGGGCGGGATGATCCTGTCAGTGCTTAGCCGTGCAAGCCTTGGGCACACCGGGCGCCCCCTGATCGCACCGCGTCCGGTTGCAATCGCCTATGCGCTGATCCCGTCGGCTGCGGTCCTGCGCTGGCTGGCCCCGCAGGCGGGCACGCTCGAACCCCTGCTGACGATCGCTGCGGGCCTTCTGTGGCTGGCAGGCTTCAGCCTTGCGCTGGCGGCAATGGGGCCGATCCTGACCGCGCCCCGCGCGCCGCGCGAACCGGCCCCGCCCGTCCCGCCGCATCGTTCGTGATCACGCACAGTTCACGAACGATTGACTTTCGTTAAGGCGGCTACCCCCCAGGCTCTGTCATCTGGGCAGACCGATCAACCGCTCCGAAAAGGAGAGCGCAATGCGCGAAGTCATGACCAAGAGCATGGCCCGAAACATATTCTATGGCGGGTCACTGTTCTTCATCATCATCTTCCTGGGCCTCTCGGCGCAGACCCACATGTACATCCGTACCACCTCGACCAACGAAGCCACACTTACGGACTCGGTCAAGGCGGGCAAGCGGATCTGGGAAGAGAAAGCCTGTATCAACTGCCACACCATCCTTGGTGAAGGCGCCTATTTCGCCCCCGAACTGGCCAATGTGATGACCCGCTGGGGCGTCGATCCGGCCGACCATGAGGGAGCGATGGAATCGCTGAAGGCCTGGATGGATGCGATGCCCACGGGCATCGAAGGCCGCCGTCAGATGCCGCAATTCAATCTGACGGACGAAGAGTATCAGCAGCTCGCCGACTTCCTGCTCTGGGTCGATACTATCGACGCCCAGGACTGGCCGCCGAATGATGCGGGCTGAGGGAGAACCATCATGAAATACGAATCGCAAAAAATCGCCTTGGCCTATATGGGCGTGGCACTGGGCCTCTTTCTGATCCAGGTCACAATGGGGCTCGTCATCGGCTGGATCTACGTCTCGCCGAACTTCCTGTCCGAGGTTCTGCCCTTCAACATCGGGCGGATGCTGCACACCAACGCGCTTGTCGTGTGGCTGATCACCGGCTTCTTCGGCGCTGCCTACTTCCTCATTCCGGAAGAATCCGAGCGTGAGATCCACTCGGTCAAGCTGGCCTACATTCAGCTGATCATTCTGGTTGTCGGCACGCTTGGCGCAGTCATCACCTACACCTTCAACCTGTTTGAGGGGAACATCCTGCTTGGCAAAGAGGGGCGCGAGTTCCTTGAGCAGCCGATGTGGGTGAAGGCCGGTATCGTCGTTGCCGCGCTGATCTTCCTCTACAACGTCTCGATGACGGTGCTGAAGGGTCGCAAGACCGCCATCACCAACATCCTGCTGCTTGGCCTCTGGGGCCTGGCGCTGCTGTTCCTCTTCGCCTTCTACAACCCGTCGAACCTCGCGCTCGACAAACAATACTGGTGGTACGTCGTCCACCTGTGGGTTGAAGGCGTGTGGGAACTGATCATGGCCGCGATTCTCGCCTACCTGATGCTCAAGCTGACGGGCGTGGACCGCGAGATCGTGGAAAAATGGCTCTATGTCATCGTTGCTGCCGCGCTCTTCTCGGGCATCCTTGGTACCGGTCACCACTACTACTGGATCGGCGCACCGGGCTACTGGCAGTGGATCGGCTCGATCTTCAGCTCGCTTGAGATCATTCCGTTCTTCGCGATGATGGCCTTTGCCTTCGTCATGGTCTGGAAAGGCCGTCGTGACCACCCCAACAAGGCCGCCCTGCTGTGGTCGCTCGGTTGTGCCACGCTCGCCTTCTTCGGTGCCGGTGTCTGGGGCTTCCTGCACACGCTGCACGGGGTGAACTACTACTCGCACGGCACGCAGATCACCGCGGCGCACGGCCACCTTGCCTTCTTCGGCGCCTATGTCTCGCTGAACCTGGCGATCATGAGCTACGCTATCCCGATCCTGCGTGGCCGCGATCCCTACAACCAGGTGCTCAACATGGCCTCGTTCTGGCTGATGTCGGGCGGCATGACCTTCATGACCTTCACGCTGACCTTCGCTGGCACGGTGCAGACGCACATGCAGCGGGTTCTGGGCGATGGCTTCATGGACGTGCAGGAGCAACTCTGGGTCTTCTACGTCATGCGCTTCGGCTCGGGCGTGGCGGTCGTGGTCGGCGCTCTGCTGTTCATCTACGCTCTGGCGAAGCCTCGGCGTGAGGTGATCACCTCAGCCGCTCCGGCCGAGTGATGCAACCCAAGACAGGACATCAGGATATGAACGCGCACAACATCACGAAGGAGGGGGCGGCAGCCCCCTTCTACCTCCCCCAGAGCGACGAATGCGACGTCTTTGCCGCTGCCGCCGCCTGCGATCTTCCCGTCTTGCTCAAGGGCCCCACGGGCTGCGGCAAGACCCGCTTCGTCGCCCATATGGCGGCCAAGCTTGGCCGGCCGCTCTACACGGTTGCCTGCCACGATGATCTTTCCGCCGCCGACCTGATCGGTCGCTACCTGCTCAAGGGTGGCGAGACCGTCTGGGTCGATGGCCCCCTGACCCGCGCCGTCCGCGAAGGCGCGATCTGCTATCTCGATGAGGTGGTCGAGGCGCGCAAGGACGTCACCGTCGTGCTGCACCCGCTCACCGACGACCGCCGGATCCTGCCGATCGACCGCACCGGCGAGGAACTGGAGGCCGCGCCCGGCTTCATGCTGGTTGCCTCCTATAACCCCGGCTATCAGAATATCCTCAAGACCCTGAAACCCTCGACCCGTCAGCGTTTCGTCGCGATGGAGTTCGACTTCCCCGCCGCGGAGCACGAAATCCCCGTGGTGGCCCGCGAATCCGGCCTGCCCGAGGAACGCGTCAAGCCGCTCGTGCGGCTCGCGGGCAAGCTGCGCGCGCTCAAGGGGCAGGATCTGGAAGAGGGAGTTTCGACCCGCCTTGTCGTCTATGCCGCAACGCTGATCGCGCGCGGTATGCCGATCGAGCGGGCCATCGACACCGCGATGATCGAACCCCTTTCGGATGATGAGGATGTGAAACGCGGGCTCCGCGATCTCGTTACGGCCATTTTCGGGTGAGGCAAGCCGTGACCGGGATCGACTTCGAGCCATGGGAACCCGAAGAAAGCGTCGGGAAACTATGGCACGCCCTTGCCAGCCGTTTTGACGCCCCCGAGGCGTATGACGGAGCCCGTGTCGACCTCTCCGAGGTCGGCGGACGGCTGGCAGTCCTTTTCCGCGCCCTGGGGGGTGCTGCGGCCTGCGAAATCCGGCCGGTGTCCGAGGAGGTCAGCCACCACCGGCTGTCCTTCCTGCGCCGCCTGGGAACCGAGGCCGAGGCCCTCCCGCGCGCAAGCCTTGATGGGGAGGCCCTGCGCCTTCCCGTCTCCTTGTCCCTTTTCCCCGCGCGTGAGGCCAATGCCGCCACATATGTCTGGCTGGCCGCGATTTCGGCGCGCGCTCCGGGCGGCATCACCCTGCCCGAGGATCTCTTGCAGGCCGATCTTGCGCGGATTGCGCTGGCGCGCCGCATGGTGGCCGACACATTGACCGAGGCGCCGGGCTTCCGCAGCCTCTACTCCGACCTTTGCGCCGCTACGCTTGCGCTGCGCCCGCGCCCCTCGCTGCCCGCCGCCGAGGCGGCCGTCGAGGCGCTGATCCGCGCGACGCTTGGCGATTCGACCCCGCTGTCCGATATGGCGCGCGGCTACGAGGCCGCGATGAAAGAGGGGCGGCTGAACACCCTGAGCACGCCGCGCGGCTATCAGCCCGCGCGCCCGGTCTCGCTCTGGCCCGATCTGCGTCGCGTCGAAACCTCGGCCGAGAACGCCGTAGAGACCCGCGATGCCGAGTCAGAGAACCTGATCGACGAGAACCCCGGAGAAAAGACCCATCGCGCCCGTCGTCGCAAGGCCGACCAGGTTGAGCGCAACGACAGCTTCATCCTGCACAAGTTCGAAGCGATCCTGAGCTGGGCCGAATTCATCAACCTCAACCGCCGGGTCGATGACGACGATCCCGACAGCGCCAAGAAGGCCGCCGACGATCAGGAAGAGATCGGGCTGGGGCAAATCTCCAAGGCGCCCGCGACGCGGCTCAAGCTGCACCTCGACCTTGCGCCCGAAGATGTGGACCGCGAGCGCCTGGCGGGCAAGTTCCTCTACCCCGAATGGGATGTGCGCACGGGCGCCTACCTGCCCGATCATTGCAGCGTCTTTGCCAGCCCTGCCGAGGTGCGGCCAGATGCGCCGTCGCCCAGTGCGGACCCGCGCGCCAACCGCCGCATCCGCGCGGTCAAACGCCAGTTCGAAGCGCTGCGGCCCGGCCGCATCTCGACCTCCGGGCATCTGGATGGCGATGAGCTGGACATGGAGGCCGCCGTTCGCGCGCGTGCCGACCTGCTGGCGACCGGCGAAGCATCGGAGCGGATCTGGCGCCAGACCCGCCCGCTCAAGCGCGATCTTGCGGTGTCGATCCTGCTCGATGTGTCGCGCTCTACGGAAAGCGCCGTGTCGGGCCGCGCCGTAATCGACATCGAACGCGAGGCGCTGGCCGCATTGGCCTGGGGTCTTGATGCCTGCGGCGATGATTTCGCGATCCATGCGTTCTCGTCGCTCAAGCGCAACCGGGTCTACATGCTGAACTGCAAGGAATTCGGCGAGCCGATGGGCCCTGCGATCGAGGAGCGTATCGCCTCGCTCCGCCCGGGCTTCTACACCCGGCTTGGCGCCGCGATCCGCCACAGCTCGGCCGATCTTTCGCGTCAGGCGCGCAAACGGCGCCTGCTGCTGGTAATCACCGACGGCAAGCCCAACGACCTCGACCATTACGAGGGCCGCCACGGCATCGAGGACAGCCGCATGGCGGTGCTCGAGGCGCGCCGCGCGGGCCATTCGGTCTTTGGCATCACCATCGACCGCGAGGGCAAGTCCTGGTTCCCGCGGATCTTCGGGCGCGGCGGCTTCGCCGTGATCCCGCATCCCGATCACCTGACCGCCGCCCTCCCCGAGATCTACCGGCAACTGGTGGGAGCATGACCGACACGACACCCGAGGCCCATCCGCTCGAACAGCTTCCCGGCGATCTGATGATGTGGGTGCTGATCGTGTCGGAACTGCTTGTCTTCGGGGCGGGGCTCGCGGCCTTCCTGAGCGTTCGGATCACCGACCCGGCGGGCTTCGCGAGCGCGCAGGATCATCTCCATCGCGCGGCCGCGGGGATCAACACGCTGGTCCTGGTCACCTCGGGTTTTCTTGCCGCCCTGGCGGTGCGCGCGGCCGAGCATGGCCGGATCGCCCGCACCCGGATGTGGCTTTCCGCGGCCTCGCTGCTCGGGGTTGTGTTCCTGGTGATCAAGACCTTCGAGTTTATCGAGAAGGCGCAGCAGGGCATCGGGATCGAGACTAGTACCTTCTTTACCTTCTATTACCTGATGACCGGTTTTCATGCCGCGCATGTCGTCGCCGGGATCGTCATCCTGGGCCTCGTCGGCATCCGCTGCACTCCGCGCACGGTCGAGGTCGGCGCCGCCTTCTGGCACATGGTCGATCTGGTCTGGGTGCTGCTTTTCCCGGTGATCTATCTGTTGAGGTAAGCGATGAAGCTGCTGTCTGATCCGCTGATGCGTGCCTGGGTCTGGCTTGTGGGGCTTTCGCTCGGCTCCACCGTCATCGCCACTTCGGTCGCGCGGATCGAGGGCGTGGGCATCACCCTTGCTGGAGCTACGATCCTTGTGCTGGCCTGGGCCAAGGCCCGGGTCATCCTGTCTCGCTATCTGGGGCTTGCACAGGCGCCCTTCTGGCATCGCGGCTTTTCGATCGTGCTGGCGATCTATTGCGCGGGCCTGCTGGGGCTTTACCTGATCGCCTGAGCGATCAGGGCTTCGACCAAGCGGTCGCGGGGTCTTCCTCGGAATAGTCGCGCAGCAACGAGATATCGTCGATCACCGCGACGTTCTGACGGATGCGCACGCCCTGATCGCGCAGCTTGGCAAAGGCGCGGCTCAGGCTTTCGGGCTTCATGCCCAGACGCCCGGCAATCAGCACCTTGTCATAGGGCAGCGTCACCTCGCACTTACCCTCGCCGCAAGGCGCGAGATCAAGCAGGAATTCCGCAACCCGCTGCGCCCCGGTCTGCGCCTTGAGCTGCTCGATCTGACCAACAAGGCGATGCAGATGTGCGAAGGTCGCAGACAGCAGCGCCACGGCAAGCTCGGGCTCGTTCTGGATCAGCCGCAAGAACACTTCGGTGTCGATACGGATCAGGCGGCAATCCGTCGCGCATTCCGCCGAGACCGGATAGGGATCGTTCTTGAACGCGACCGCCTCGCCGAAGCTGTCGCCGCGGGTAAAGACCCCCACGACCGCCTCGGCCCCGTTCGGCGCGATGCGATAGAGCTTCACCCAACCCTCGGCGACGATATAGACGCCGGTCGCGGTTTCGCCCTGCAGGAAGATCGTCGCGCCGCGCTCAAGCTCGCGCATCCGGGCCTGCGCCAGAATACGGTCCAACGCGTGGGCCGGGACGTTCGCCAGCAAGAGCGACTGGCGAGCGACTGCTTGAAGTGATTGCGGCATCGCGATTCCTTTCTTGCGACTTATGCCGAATCCAAGCGGCAGATGGAATAGTCAGGGCTTTCATCCCGACGTAAAGGATAGCGCCGACGCGGCGGGGGCAAGAGGCGTCGGACGGAATTTTCACCAAATGGTCAGCAAGGCGACAGTGCGCCGAGTTCGCCGGATGCCTCAGCCTTCTTCGGCGCGGCGCAGATCTTCGGGCAGCAGCGCCGGCGGGGCGGCCCCTCCGACAGGGTCAAGCAGCATCTCTTCGGCGCGGGTCAGGCGTTCCTCGCCGCCCTGCACCAAGGCCCAGAGGTGGTGCATATCCTCCTCGAAACGCTCCTCGCCGATCACGCCTGCATCGCGCAGCTTCTCGATCTCGCGCATCACTTCGATGGCGTAATCGTTGAGGCCAAGCGCCTGCACCTCGCCTTCGGACTGCACATCGTAGCGCACCGCATGGGCGAAGGCGAACATGACGACCTGCGTCAGCGCCTCGCCCACCGAGGCTCCGCGCGCCATCCGGTCGGCGGCCAGCGCCTCGCCCGCCATGGTCATCTCCATCCCGAACCCTTCGAGCAGTTCGCGCATCCCGGCCAGCACTTCGGGATCGACCTCGGTGCCAAGAGGCGTCGCGTCATCCGAGGGCGCGCCGCCGAGATCCTCGGTAAAGACCGAGACCGAAACCTTCGGCGCCTTGGGTGCGGCGCGCACGGGCGCAACAGGCCGCTCCTCGACCGGTGGGACCTCTTCGACGGGTGCCGGTTCGGGGGTAGCTGCGGGCTCGGGCGGCGCTTCAGCGGGCAGATCGACGGGCTCCGCGGCGTGGGGTGCGGGCACAGGTTCTTCCTGCGGAGCGGGGGCAAGCAGGGCCTGCGCCGCCGCACTCAGGCGCAACTGCATCACCACCTTGGCGCCGAACAACCGGCTAAGGAAGAACGGGCGATGCTCGTGCTCCTCAACAAGGCCCATCTCTTTCAGGCGCACCAGCGGGCGACCCACCTCGAGCCCCTTGCCACGCGCCTCGACCGAAAGCGAATCGCGATCGACAGACCCGCCCGCGTCCCCAAGCTGGGCGATCACGTTCAGCAGCTCAAGTTCTGCGCGTTCGAGCGGTTTGTCCGGCATCTGGCCCTCCCCTTCAAGAGGCACGCGGCATCGCAGATCGCGGCAGCGGCGTCAATGCAACCCTTGGTGACAGCGCCGTTTTTCGCCGACGCGCGCAATGCGTTCAGGCGGCCATTCCGGCAACGGGCGCGGGGCGAATCCGCAAGGCCCGCAGCGCATTGAGGATCGCCAGCACGTCGATCACTTCCTGAAGCAGAGCGCCTTCGACGGGCGTCAGATAGCCAAGCGCCGCCGCGATCATCCCCAGAACCGACAGCCCGATTCCCATGAAGACGCTCTGGATCGCGATGCCACGTGCACCGCGCGCGATCTCCAGCCCCGGCCGCAGCCGGTCGATGCTATCGACCAGCAGCACCACATCCGCCGCCTCGGCCGAGGCCGCCGCCCCGCGCGCGCCCATCGCAATGCCGACATCGGCGGCGGCCAGCGCGGGGGCATCGTTGACCCCGTCGCCCACCATGGCCACCGCGCCATCCTTGCGCTCGCTCAGCACCAGAAGCACCTTCTGATCAGGCGTCAGCCCGGCGCGCAGACCATCAAGCCCGAGGCCATCGGTGACGCGCTCGGCCACATCGGCACGGTCACCGGTGGCCAGAAGGATGCGCGACACGCCAAGCTGGCGCAGCGCGTCGAGCATCTCGCGCGCGCCCTCGCGCAGCGGGTCCGCCATGATCAGGTGCCCCGCCAGATGCCCATCGACAGAAAGCGCCACCAACACCGCGCCCGCCATCAGCGCTTCGTCCGGCAGGGCGCCATCGCCCACCCGCTCGGTCACGAAGCGATCGCCGCCGACCAGCACGCTTTTCCCATCGATATGACCCAGAACGCCCTCTCCGGGGATTTCGGCAACCTCGGTCGGCAGAGACAGCACCAGCCCACGCTCGCGCGCGGCCTGCACCAGCGCCTGCGCGACCGGGTGCTGCGAGGCCTGATCGAGCGAGGCAGCTAGGCGCAGGATCTCATCCTCCTCCAGCGCACCACGGCTTTGAACGGCAAGGATGCGCGGGCGCCCCTCGGTCAGGGTGCCTGTCTTGTCGAGGATCAGCGTGCGGATCTGCGCCAACATCTCAAGCGGCTTGGCGCCCTTGATCAGCACACCGTAATGCGCCGCCCGCGAGAGCCCCGCGACCAGGGCGACAGGCACGGCCAGGATCAGCGGGCAAGGGGTGGCCACGACCAGAACCGCGACGGCCCGGATCGGATCGCCCGTCAGCCACCACGCCAGACCTGCCAGCACCAGCGTCACCACCAGAAAGCCGAGCGACCAGCGATCAGCCAGCCGCGCCATCGGCGCCTTGGAACGCTGCGCCTCTTCGACAAGGCGCACGATCCCGGCATAGGTACTTTGCGCGGCGATCCGCGTCGCGCGCAGCTCGAACGCCTCACCGGCATTGGTCGAACCGCTCATGACCTCGGTGCCGGCGGCGGCGCGCACGGGCAGCGATTCCCCGGTCAGCGCCGAGGTGTCGAGCATCGCCATATCCGACAAGAGCGTGCCATCGACCGGCGCAACCTCTCCCTGCCGGATCAGCAGCCGGTCGCCGGGCTCGATGGCATCGAGCGGCACAGCCTCTAGCCTGCCGTCGCGCAGCCGGGCAGCACTGCGCGGCACGCGCGAAAGCAGATCGTGCATCTCGCGCCGGGCGCGCCCCTCGGCATAGCTTTCCAGAAAGGTGCCGCCCGCATACATCACGCCCACGACGGCGGCGGCGAGCGTCTCGCCAAAGATCAGCGCGGAAGACATCGACAGCGCCGCGACGATATCAAGGCCGAACTCACCCCGCCGCAACCCGTCTGCAATCTCGAGGACCAGCGCCGCCAGAACCGGCGCGACACCCGCTGCCCAGACCCATCGCGCGGGCGCCTCCTGCCCGCTGAATTGCAGCAAAAGCCCCAGGCAAAGCCCCGCCAACGCAACCGCGATCAGCGCCTTCTTGCCGCGATCCCCCGAGAGCAGTTCCATCGGCTCACTCCGCGCTCATTCTTCGCGCAAGGCGTAAGACATGTAATCGGCAATCGGCTTGAGCAGGAACGAGGCAGGCGTGCGCGCCGAGGTCTGGATGAAAGCCTCCAGCGGCATGCCGGGTTGCAGCCCGAAACCATCCAGCGCCGCCCGGCTTTCCTCGGCGATGGTCAACTCGGCGGTGTAGAAGGCCACGCCGCTTTGCGCATCCAGCACCGTATCGGCGGATAGGCTGCGCAGCACGCCCGAAAAACTGGGCGTCGTGCGACTGTCAAAATTGGGAAAACGCACCAGCGCGCCCTGCCCCGGTTGCAGCCGGTCGACTTGCCGCGGGTCGATGCGCAGCACGAAGATCAGCGGCGTATCGGCGGGCACGATCGTCGCGATGTCGCTGCCCGGCGCGATGACCCCGCCGATAGTGTGGACCTTCAGGTCCAACACGCGCCCGGTCATCGGTGCGCGCAGGATCAGCCGGCCTAGCGCAGTCTCGACCACCCGCAGGTTCTCGCGCAGTTCGATCTCGCGCGGCTCCAGCATGCGCAACTCGTTTTGCGCCTCTTCGCGCCGCGCCGCCGATAGCCGCAGGGCCTCGATCTCATACCCCGCGCGAGCACTGTTGATTTCGGCGACCGAGGCCTGAAGCCGCCCGATCTGGCCCTCAAGGCTCGCGGCCTCACGTTGCAAAACCGAGACCTGGCGGAACTGCGTCAGCCCGCGCTCATAGAGCGATTGCTGATCGGTAAGTTCCTTCTCGATCAGGCTTAACTGGGTCTCACCCGCCGTGATCTCACGGCCGAAGCCCTCGATCTGCGCCCGCGCCTGCAACTTGCGCTCGTCTAGCTGCGCGAGTGTCTGGGCCATGGTGTCGCGGCGCGAGGCAAACAGCGCGGTTTCCGAGGCCAGAACCCGCGCCACCTCGGCATCGGCCGCAGCGGCATCGCGCAACTCGGCGCGATAGTCGGGGGCCTCAGCATCCAGCACTTCGGCGCTCAGCCGGTCGATCCGGGCGAGCGTCTCGAATAGACCGCGACGCAGCAGCAACTGCCGCGCCTCAAGCTCGGTCCCGTCGAGACGGATCAGGGCCGCGCCCGCCTCAACCAGATCGCCATCTCGGATCTCGATTGCGGCGACAAGGCCGCCATCGGGATGCTGCACGGTCTGACGCCGGGCCTCGACTTCGACCTGCCCCATGGCAACGACCGCGCCGTTGATCTCGGTCGCGACGGACCACGCCGCGAAGCCGCCAATACCCAGCAGGATGGTCAACAGACCGATGGTGATGAGACGCGTCGTGGACCAAACCATCAGCCATCCCCCTGCTTGCGGCTGGCCGCACTGATCAGGCTGGGGCTGTTCTTGACGAAGCGGCTCAGCACCTCATCACGCGGTCCGAAGGCGCGCATCACGCCGCCCTCGATCATCATCACCTTGTTCGACACCGCCAGCGCCGAGGGCCGGTGCGACATCACGAAGACGATCTTCTGCGCATCGCGCGCCGTGGCAATCGCCGCGTTCAGCGCCTGCAAGCCGGGCTCATCAAGGCTCGAATTCGGCTCATCGAGCACCAGAACCACCGGATCGCCATAGAATGCGCGCGCAAGCCCGATGCGCTGGCGCTGGCCACCCGACAGCTCATTCCCGCGATCGCCGATGCGCGTGTCATAACCATTGGGCAGGCCGAGGATCAGATCATGGGCCGAGGCCGCCAGCGCCGCCGCCACGATATCTTCGGGCGTGGCATCAGGCTGAAAGCGCGCGATGTTCTGCGCCACGGTGCCCGCAAACAGCGTGACGCGCTGCGGCAGGTAGCCCAGCATCAGGCCCAGCCGGTCGGGTTCGTATTGCTCAAGCGTCGCGCCGCCCAGACGGATCTCGCCATGGCTCGGCGCCCAGAGGCCCACCAGCATCCGCGCCAGCGTCGTCTTGCCCGAGGCCGAGGGGCCAATCACCGCCACAACATCGCCGCCCTGCGCGCTGAAACTCACGTTGCGCAGCAAGGGCCGCGACTGCCCCGGCGGCAGATAGGTCGCACCATGGGCCGAGATCAGCGCGGCGGGTTCAGGCAGCGGCATTGGCGCGGGCGCCTCGGGCACCGAGGCCAGGGCTCGGTCAAGCGCGCGTGCCGAGATCAGACCGCGCTGCATCACCGGCCACTGCCCCACGGTCTGCTCGACCGGCGCCAGCGTGCGCCCCAGTAAGATCGAGGCCGCGACCATCGCGCCTGCCGTCAATTCATCTTGCAACACAAGCCATGCGCCAAGCGCAAGCACCGCAGATTGCAGCAGCAGCCGGGTCGCCCGCGTCGCCGAGGTGATCGCCGCGCCACGATGCGCGCCGCGCAACGAAGCCTCCAGCCCGCCTTGCCGCGCACCCTGCCACAGCGCCGACAGCGCGCCGCGCATCCCGAGGGCACGGATCGTCTCGATCTCGTCCTCCATCATCTGCGCGCGGGCGTCGGCCTCAAGATTGCTGCGCATCGCGACCGCCTGCTGACGCGCCGTGACACGCTGATTGAAGAGCGCAAGCAGCAGAACCAGCGCTGTGCCAGCAAGCGCAAACCAACCCAGGAGCGGATGAAACAGAAACAGCACGATCAGGAAAATCGGTGTCCAGGGCAGATCGAACAGCGCCGCCAGAGCAGGCGAAGCAAAGACCGCCTGCACCTGTGCCAGATCGCGCAACGGCCGCACATCGCCGCGCCGCTCGCCGCCACGCTCGGCCAGTGCAAGCGACGCCGACAACGCCCGCGGGCTGAGGCCATCGTGCAACCGCGCCCCGATCAGCGCCAGCACCCTTCCCCGCACGAAGTCAAGCACACCCATGATCAGGAACAGATAGGCCACGATGATGAACAGAACGACCAGCGTGCTGCTGGTGCGCCCGCCGATTACCCGGTCGTAGATCTGCAACATGAAGATCGGCCCGGTCAGCATCAGCAGGTTGATGACCGCGCTGAACAGCGCCACCGCCAGCAGGCTGCGCGCCGAGGACCACAGCGTCCGACGTAATTCGGACGGTGCCTGTGTCCTCGCAACTGCCATCATGCCTTCTCCCTCGGCGGCCCGGTCCGGTCACTGGATCACAAAGCGAAACCGGCTCCAAGGTCCAACCCGCGCGATGATCCGCCAAAGTCCTGAACCGAGGCTGAATCGCAATAGGCGTGCGTCAGGCCAGAAAAACCTGATCATCGCTGAAGAAGGCCAATACATCGGTGCCCCACTCGGTCGTACCGCCAATGGTGATCGACCCCGCTCCGTCACCCCAGCTTAGGACCGACGCATCCTCGACCCCGTCGCCATCGGTATCGACCGTAGCAAGATCAAAGAGGTCGTCGAGCTGCTGATCGGTCAGACCCGAGAGACCGTTCAACTGGATAGTGTCCTGCACGTTAACACCGCTCTGGAACGAAGCGATCGTGTCGTGTCCGTCCGAGGTGAGGATCGCCACGGCCCCCTCGCCGCCCGTTGCGTAGAGATCGTTCTCGTAATAGATGACCGTGCCATCGCTGAGGGTGTAGGATTCGACCGTCGGATCCGGATTATCTGCGAGTGGGTCTTTGTCCTCGTAATCGACCCACAGATATTGGTCTTTGCCACCAGGTTCTCCGATGTGGCTGCCAAGGAATTTGACGAAATACTCTAGAAAGAACGTGTCCCAATCCCATCCGGAAATGGGGGTGAAAGTGCCGAGCAGGCCGCCGCCCCCGTCGTTCGAGATGTTGAAATCGAAGACGAAAGTATCCTCTCCCGGCCCGCCGATCAGCAAATCGTCGCCCGAGCCGCCATCGAGTATGTCATTGCCGGGGCCGCCCTTCAGAACATCGTCCCCACCTTCGCCAAAGAGATGATCGTCGCCCGGTCGCCCCTTGATCACGTCGTCCAGTTCGGTCCCGCGGATCACATCATCCGAATTCGACCCCATCGTCGATTTCGCCGAGCGGGTATGCGCTTTCGCAGCCATAAGGCGGTCTCCCTGTTCGTCTCCGGTCGCTCCCGCCAGTATGCCTTAATCTTTCTTAAAGTATATCACTCATGGCTGCCGAGTTTTCCCGCAGCGATTGCATTCACCTGGCCAGGAGGCTGACGAGGTCAAGAAACGCGGCCTTTCACCCCATGCCGGTGCGTTCGCGGCGACGGCCAGCGCGGGCAGAATCGCTGCGCCAGCTCAGCACGGTCGCGGCGCCCCAGGCAACGCAGTAAAGCCCGCCCATTGCCAGCACGTAGCTCCCGCTGATCGGCCCGATCGCGGCGCGCTCGGCCAGTTGCGAGGCATGGGTCAGAGGCTCGGGATGCACGAGCAGCTTGCCCAGATAGGCCGCCGTCTGAATCAGCAATATCCAGAAGTAATTGCGCCGGATGCGGCGGCCAATCGCAACCCACAAAGAGACATGATAGCGCGGGGCCCAGTAATCCTCGGCCAGGGTCTTTTGCCAGCCTTCTTCCATGTGCAGATCGCCGTCATGCAGCATGGGGGCGTAGAAATGCGTCTCAAGCCAGCGGCAGCGCGCACGCCAGACGTTGAAATAGCGATAGCGCCGCGCCTCCTGCATCAGGAAGAAGATGATCAGGATCCCCACCAGGATCAGCGGCAGGGGCGAGGCAGCGGGCGAGGAATAGGAAATCGACAGCGCGATCCCGAGCGTCACCACCGCCCAGTTCGTCGTCGTATCCAGCCGTGTTCGCCAGATCGTCGAACGATACACCTCGCCGCGGTAGAGATGCGCAATCGCGCCAAGTTCTGCGGCGTCGAGCTTCTTGCGCTCGGCCTTTTCCCCTGCGTCCATCAGATGTCCTCCCCTGGCGTCAGGTTCGCACGGCAGCGCCGGTCGGGCAAGATTTTTGGCAAGATTTTCAGGGGGTCACGCGGGATCTGGGCGCCTGACAGCGGCACGACTCCGCGCCGATCTGGGGCGCCCTGGGTCGGGGCGCCCCTTGGCTGGCATCAGCCTTGCATCTCAAGTTCGCGCGCCCGTTCGCGCAGGGCGAATTTCTGCACCTTTCCGGTCGACGTCTTGGGCAACTCACAGAAGATGACCGTCTTGGGCGCCTTGAAATGCGCCATGTTCTGGCGGCAGAAGGCGATCAGTTCGGCCTCGCTGACCGTGGCACCGGCGCTCAGCTTGACGAAGGCGCAGGGCGTCTCGCCCCAGCGTTCGTGCGGGCGGGCAACCACGGCGGCCTCCATCACCTCGGGGTGCTTGTAAAGCACATCCTCGACCTCGATCGACGAGATATTCTCGCCGCCCGAAATGATGATGTCCTTGGAGCGGTCCTTGAGTTCGACATAGCCGTCGGAATGCATCACACCGAGATCACCGCTGGCGAACCAGCCGCCCGAGAATGCCTCGTCCGTCGCGCTCGGGTTCTTGAGGTAACCTTTCATCACGCTGTTGCCGCGCAGGAATATCTCGCCGATGGTCTGACCGTCGGAGGGCACAGGTTGCAGGGTTTCCGGATCGGCGACCATCAAGCCCTCGGCCGAAAGGTTGCGCACACCCTGGCGGGCCTTGAGCCGGGCGCGCTCGGCCGGGCTCTGCGCATCCCATTCGGGGTGCCAGGCGCAGGTGACGGCGGGGCCATAGGTCTCGGTCAGGCCATAGGCATGGGTGACCTCGAAGCCCATCGCCTCCATCTTCTCGATGATGATCGCAGGCGGCGGCGCGCCACCGGTCAGCACCTTGATCCCGGTCTGCAAGCCTTCCTTGAGCGCCGCATCGGCATGGACGATAAGAGCCAGAACGATCGAAGCGCCGCAGAAGTGGGTCACGCCCTCTTCCTTCATCAGGCGCAGCATCGCCTCGTCACGCACGGCGCGCAGGCAGATCACCGTGCCCGCCGCGGCGGCAATGGTCCAGGGGAAGCACCAGCCGTTGCAATGGAACATCGGCAAGGTCCACAGATAGACCGGCGTGTCGCCCATCTGCCAGGTCGCGATGTTCGAGAGCGAGTTCAGATGCGCCCCGCGGTAGTGATAGACGACCCCCTTGGGATTGCCCGTCGTCCCCGAGGTATAGTTCAGACTGATCGCATCCCATTCGCTCGCCGGCGGCGTCCACTCGAAGCTTTCGGAACCCTCGGCGACCATCTCGTCATAGGTGATCTGACCGATACGGCGTCCGCCCTCATAGCTCACGTCGAGAATGTCGACCACGAGGATATCGCTGCGCCCCGCGATATGCAGCGCGCGCTCGGCGACCTCCGCGAACTCGGGATCGACCAGAAAGACCTTGGTCTCGGCATGGCTCAGGATAAAGCTGATCGCCTCGGCATCCAGACGCGTATTGATCGCGTTCAGCACCGCTCCCGCCATCGGCACAGCGAAATGGGCTTCATAGATCTCGGGAATGTTGGCGGCGATGATCGAGACGGTATCGCCCCTGCCAATACCGCGCGCGCTCAACGCGCTGGCAAGACGACGGCATCGCGCATAGGTCTCGGCCCAAGTGCGGCGGATATCGTTATACACGACCGCCGTGCGGTTGGGGTAAACCGCCGCCGTGCGGGCCATGAAGCTGACGGGGGTCAGCGGCACGTAATTAGCGGCGTTCTGATCAAGACCGATTTCGTAAATGTTGTGCTTCATGCAAAGCTTCCTCCAAGCGGGCCTAAGCGTCCTTGCCCATCAACAATCTGCGCCCGAGTTGCCGGGCCGGCTTACTGCGGTAGCGGGAGGTGCCCCGGCATCTCGGGGCACACGCCCAAAAAGTTCACCGCCGCCTTCAGCGTTCGTGCGGCGGTGAATGTTTTCGCCTGACCGAGAAGCACGCTTCCTGATCAGGCCGGAGATGCCTCGGCGTTCTCACTTGGCCCGGACGTAGCGGCCCGGTGCATCTTCGATGACCTTGAGGCCACCCTTGCCGGGACGGTAGGCGGGTACGCGCGCATCGTCACTGTGAGAGGCAATCCACTTGGCCCATTCAGGCCACCACGAGCCGGAATGCTGCTTGGCGCCTTCCAGCCATTCCTCGGATTTCTCGGGATAGTCGCTGCGGGTCCAGTAGCCGTATTTCGGACGCTCCGCGGGCGGATTGATCACCCCCGCGATATGGCCCGACCCGCCCAGCACGAAGGTCACGTCACCGCCCAGAAGCTGCGTGGTCGGGTAGATCGAGGTCCAGGGCGCGATGTGATCCTCTTTCGTGGCCAGCACGAAGAAGGGCACGTCGATCTTGCCGAGGTCGATGGGCGTTCCGTCGAGCGTCAGGAAGCCCGGCTGACGCAGGCCGTTCTCGATATAGACCTTCTCCAGGTACCACAGCAGCATGGCTGCGGGCAGGCGCGTGCTGTCCGCATTCCAGAAGAGCAGGTCGAATGCCGGAGGTTTTTGTCCCATCAGGTAGTTCATCACGTGGAACGACCACACCAGGTCGTTTTCGCGAATCATCGAGAACATGTCCTGCAGGTGGTGATTCTCGAGATATCCGTGCTCGGCCATA
Source organism: Sedimentimonas flavescens (assembly GCF_019264375.1). Classification (GTDB taxonomy): domain Bacteria; phylum Pseudomonadota; class Alphaproteobacteria; order Rhodobacterales; family Rhodobacteraceae; genus Rhodobacter; species Rhodobacter flavescens. The sequence continues at coordinate 606,590 of NZ_JAHVAI010000001.1, forward strand.
TGACTGCGTAGCGCTGCAAGGCGGTCGCGGTCGATGAACACCCCGACCTCGCCGACATTGGTGAAGTCCACCATGGTCGCAAAGGTGGTCGCCGTGACGATGCGCTTGTCGCCGCGCGCCGCCAGCAGCGCCAGCGTCGCGGTCACCAGGATACCGCCGATGCAGAACCCGAGGATGTCGAAGCGCTCTTCGCCGGTCGCCTTCTCCATCGCGTCCAGCGCCGCAAGCGGACCGAGCTTCATGTAATCCTCAAAGCTCATCGCCGCGTGCTCGCGCGTCGGGTTCACCCAGGAAATCAGGAAGACCGAGTGCCCCTGCTCAAGCATGTAGCGCACCATCGAATTGTCGGGGCGCATATCGAAGATGTAGTATTTGTTGATCCACGGCGGAACGAACAGCAGCGGGCGCTTGTGCTGCGTCTTGGTCATCGGTTCGTAATGGATCAGCTGCATCAGCTCGTTTTCATAAACGACCTTGCCGGGCGTCACCGCCAGATCCTTGCCGACCTCGAAGGCCGAAGCGTCGTTGGTATTGATGTCCAGCCGGCCCTCGCCGCGCTCAAGATCCTCCACCAGATTGCGGAAACCGTCGAGCAGGCTGCGCCCCTCTGTCTCTAGAAGGCGCTCACGCGCGGCGGGGTTGAGCATCAGGAAATTGCTCGGCGACAGCGCGCTAAGCATCTGACGCGTATAGAATTTTACTCGCAGGCTGTCCTTGGTGCCCTGCGGCAGAACCGACAGAAACTCTTCCGTGGCCCGCTCCAGCGCCAAATGGCTGTCGCGCAGGCCGCGCGTCACCGGGTCCGCATTCCAGCGCCGATCGCGAAAGCGCTTGTCACCGACCTTGCCGCCCTCGCCGCTCCAGGCATCCTGCCAGGCTTTCGCCCAATCGACCCAGAAGCGCTGCGAAAGCTCAAGCGTTTCGAGCGGGCGTTCCAGAAAGGCGGGCAGCGCGCGCATATAGGCCTCAACCACGCTGCGATAGTCGACAATGGAGAAATCCTGCCCCGAGATCTTGGCGGAGGCGGTCTCTTGCGAGCGCTTCGCAACAGCCTGCAGGCGGGTCATCAATTCGAGGAATTCGGCGCCCTGTCGTGTGATGCTCTCTGCATCGAGCGAACTGGTGGGGGGGAGCGATTGGCGCCGTTCGGACATATAGAATTCCTCCTCGAATTCGACCGTTACATATTCGGGTAGTTAGGTCCGTCGCCGCCCTGGGGTGTTGTCCAGGTTATGTTCTGGCTGGGGTCCTTGATGT
>NZ_JAHVAI010000010.1 GCF_019264375.1 Sedimentimonas flavescens
TCATCGTCGCCATCAACAAGGACGAAGAAGCCCCGATCTTCCAGGTCGCAGACTTCGGACTCGTCGCCGATTTGTTCACGGCTATCCCGGAACTCACCGGGAAGCTCTGATCGCGGGCGATACCAACGCAAAGCCCCGCCAATGGCGGGGCTTTTTCTTTTCTCAGAGCATCCGAGCCAGAACCGGCGTGATCGCCTCGGCGATCTCGCGATGAACGACGGGGCCGGGCATGGTGCTGGCCGCTAGCTCCTCCATCGGACCGAAGATCATCCCCGCAACCCCCGTGGTACGCGCCGCAACCGATGGCTGCACCTTCACCAGAACATCGGCGAAACCGCTGATCTGGGCGACAAGCCCTTCGTCGAGCAGCAGCGGCTCCGGCCCTAGCGGGTCATGGACCGACGGATCGCGATACTCTCCCAGCCAGAGCAGCACCTTGCGGCCGCCCATCCGCTCCAGAAACGATGACATGCGCGCAACCCAAGCTGTGCGCAATTCAGCCGTGATAGCGCCAAAACGCTCCGGCGCGCGCTCATGCAACACGCTCAGCAGGTGGCGGGTAAAGTTGAACTCGGCGAAATCAACCTCAGGGAAGAGGCTGCGCAGCTGGTTCGAGGCCTTCAGGAACCGATCGTTCCGCCGCGGATGGACCGAGTAGAAACGGTTCGACATGTTATGCGCCCCCATCAGCTGGACCACTGTCAGCTTGGCGCGGCGCGAGGCCCCCAGCACGGCCGGTTCGTTGAAGAACACATCGATCCCGGCGTTCAGATAGCCGAAGTTGATGACCGGCAGGCCCAGCTTGGCTTCGACCAGACTGGGCCAGGGGTTCTCGACGAACTTGCCATAGGTCTCGCCACCGCCGAAGGCCGCCAGATAGGGTTCGGTCAGATCGCGCCTTGGGCCCCGAAACAGCAGCTTCGAGGGGCCGTAGCGGCACGGAAAGTAATCAAGGGCACCTTCGCCCGGATATTCGAAAGCCATTTTCCCCACCCAAGTTTCGACTCACCCAAGGGCATGATCGCAGCCAACCCTTGCCAAAGGGCTAAGGGGAAAATGTCGCGCTTTTCCTCAGCAAAACCGGCTGATTGCGCTTGCGCTGCGGCGCAGCAAAGCTATCATTCTGCAACCGCAAACGAGAGGCGAAAATGGGTATTCAATCAGTCGGAATCGTCGGCGCAGGCCAGATGGGCAACGGGATCGCGCATGTCTTTGCCCAGTCGGGCTATGAGGTGCTGCTGAACGACATCGCACAGGAAGGCCTCGACCGGGCTATCGCGACGATCACCCAGAACCTCGACCGGCAGGTCTCGCGCGAGAAGATCACCGAGGCCGACAAGATCGCCGCCCTCAGCCGCATCAAGACCACGCTGACGCTGACCGACCTTGGCCAGACCGATCTTGTCATCGAGGCCGCGACCGAGCGCGAAGCCGTCAAGGACCAGATCTTTGCCGCCCTCCTACCGCATCTGAAACCCGAAACGATCCTGGCGACGAACACGTCGTCGATCTCGATCACGCGTCTTGCCTCGCGCACCGACCGCCCCGAGCGTTTCATCGGCCTGCACTTCATGAACCCCGTTCCGGTCATGAAACTGGTCGAACTGATCCGCGGCATCGCGACCGATGACGAGACCTACAACACCATGCTCGCCGTGGTGCATTCGCTGAAGAAGACCGCCGCCTCGGCCGAGGACTTTCCGGCCTTCATCGTGAACCGCATCCTGGTGCCGATGATCAACGAGGCGGTCTACACGCTTTACGAGGGCGTGGGGAACGTCGAGTCGATCGACCAGGCGATGAAGCTTGGCGCGAACCACCCGATGGGGCCGCTTGAGCTGGGCGATTTCATCGGTCTCGACACCTGCCTTGCGATCATGAACGTGCTGCATGACGGGCTTGCCGACACCAAGTATCGCCCCTGCCCGCTGCTGACGAAATATGTCGAAGCTGGCTGGCTTGGCCGCAAATCGGGCCGTGGCTTCTACGATTATCGTGGCGAAAAGCCCGTTCCGACGCGCTAAACGATACTCGACAAACGACAAAGGCGCGCGATTTCGCGCGCCTTTTGCTTTTCCGTTCTGGCGGGCTTAGTTCTCTTCACCGAACCGATCGGCGACCAGCGCCTCAAGCGCATCGGCCAGTCGCTCTGCCTCAAGCCCGTGGGTGGTGACCGCGATGGTGGTCCCCCGGGACGCCGCCAGCATCAAAAGCCCCATGATCGAATCGCCGGACACGCGCATTCCGTCTTTCTCGACCTCGGCACGCGCGTCGTGGGACTCCACCACCTCGACGAACCGCGCCGAGGCACGGGCGTGCAGCCCCTTTTCGTTGACGATCTTCAAGACCTTGGAAACCATTACTTCGCGTCTGTCCCGTATGCCGTATAGCTGTTGATATATTTGCGACCGGCATCGAGAGCCGCCTCGACCGCCGCGTGGACGCCGAGACTGCGCGATTTCGCAAGCTTGATCAACAGCGGCAGGTTGGCACCGTAGATGATTTCCCGCTCGCAGGCCTCGCAGGCCAGAAGGCTGAGGTTCGAAGGCGAGCCGCCGAACATATCGGTGACCACGACAACACCGTCGCCCGCATCAACCGCATCCGCGGCCGCCCGGATCTCGGACTGCTTGGCGCTCCGGTCATGGTCGTCTTCGATGGTGATGGCGCGAATACCTTCTTGCGGGCCGACGACATGCTCGACCGCCGCGAGATACTCGCGTGCTAGACCACCATGTGCCACGATCACGATCCCGATCACGCGCCGCTAGCCTCTTTCACCCCGGGCAGAACCTGTGCCTGCCGCTCCAATTCCCTGTGTCGTTTAGACACATGCCACCCTGCTTCCGCAAGCATCTTGGCCATGCTTTCCGTTACGGCAACCGATCTGTGTTGCCCGCCGGTACACCCGAAGCCCACAGACAGGTGGCTCTTGCCCTCTTCAACATGGGCCGGAAGCAGGAAAAGCAAGAGTTCCCGCACCCGGCTCACGAATTCCTCATAACGCGGATCGGCCGCAACATGCCCGGCTACCGTCGCATCAAGACCGCTCAGCGGGCGCAGTTCCGGCACCCAATGCGGGTTGGCGAGGAACCGGCAATCAAACATCATATCGAGCCCGCGCGGCACGCCGCGCTTGTAGCTGAAAGAATGGACGGTCACCGCCAGCCGGTCGCGCTGCCCCATATCGAAGAGGCGCGCGATCTCGGCGCGGCAATCGTGGATCGTCATGTCGGAGCTGTCGATCAGCACATCGGCGCGCGCGCGAATGGGGGCCAGCAGGTCGATTTCCTGCGCGATGCCGACCTCGGGCGCATCCCCGGGCGACAGCGGATGGCGGCGGCGGGTTTCGGAATAGCGCCGCAGCAGCACATCGGCCCGCGCATCCATGAAAAGGATCTCAAGCCGCACGGTCGGCGTGCGAGTCAACCGGTCGATCAGCTCGATCAGCGCGATGGCCGAGAACTCGCGGTTGCGCACGTCGATGCCAAGCGCCATGGGCTGCGAAAGCGCCCCGTCCAGCAAGCGCGGCACCAGGCTGAGCGGCAGGTTGTCGATGGTTTCGTAGCCAAGATCCTCAAGCGCCGCGATCGCGGTCGAGCGGCCTGCCCCGGATGGACCGGTCACCAGCACGACACGGCTGGCAGCCTCCCTCGTGGCCTTGCCCTCGTCACTCACGCGTGTCTCCCACCCTTCAGCCATTGCAGAACAGCGAGATCAAGATGACCATGTTGCACCCGCAGCACAAGAGGCAGAAACCTGTCTAAAAGGTTTGTTTCGCGCTTCGGCGGCAGTCTCTCGGTCTCGTCGCGCGACAGATCAACCACAAGGCGAATTCGGGCGGATGGGAGGGGCTGCGCGCGCAGAATCCCAACGCCCCGCGCCTCGATCAGGCCCGAGATCGACTCGGGCGCGCTGGCGACAACATCGGGCCCGTCCGTACGCAACGCGACGCGGTCATCCGCCACCAGATACGCGCCATAGGCCATCAGTTGCAGGGCAAGCGTCGATTTCCCCGCGCCCGAGGGGCCAAGGATCAGCACCCCGTTCAGGGCATCCAGTGCAACACAGCTGGCGTGGAGAATGGACTGCCCGGCGTCCTCCACCCGAACCCCCGGGGTCAGAGCGGCAAGCCGACAACGAAGCGCGCACCGAGCGGCTCCGAAGTGATATCGGCCTCGGTCGGGCGAATATTCTCGGCCCAGATCACGCCGCCATGCGCCTCGACAATCTGCTTCGAGATCGCAAGCCCAAGGCCCGAATGATCGCCGAACTGGCCAACCGGCCGCTGCGAATAGAATCGCTTGAAGACCTTGGTCAGCGCCTCATCGGGGATGCCGGGGCCGGTATCCTCAACCACCACCAGCACGCGATTGTCGCGGCGCCGCGCCCAGATGCGCACCGCATCGCCGTCTTCACAGAACGAGATCGCATTGCCGATCAGGTTGACGAAAACCTGCGCAAGGCGCCCTTCAAGGCCACTGATCACGATAGGATCGCGCGGCAGGTCGATGATGAAGTCGATCCCCTTCTCGGCCGCCTGTTCGCCCAGGTGCTTGCCGACGCTGCCGACCATTTTCATCAGGTCGAAGGACTGCTCCTCTTCCTTGACCAGTTCCGAATCGAGGCGCGAGGCATTGGAGATATCGCTGACGAGACGATCGAGGCGGCGCACGTCGTGGTCGATCACGTCAAGCAGTTTGGTGCGCTGATCGTCGCGCTTGACCATGTGCAGCGAGGCCACCGCCGAGCGCAGACTGGCCAGCGGATTCTTGATCTCATGCGCGACGTCGGCGGCGAACTGTTCGTTCGCATCGATCCGGTCGTAAAGCGCAGCCACCATCCCGCGCAAGGCCGCCGAAAGACGTCCGAGTTCGTCGGGCCGCGCGGTAAGGTCGGGGATGCGCACGCGAGCGGGGCTCATCTTGCGCGCGCCGCGGTCGCTACCGATCTCAGCCGCGGCAGCCAGATCGGCCAGCGGGTTCGCAATCGTCGAAGCCAGAACGAGGCTCAGCCCGATCGAGACGATGATCGCCACGACGAACATTTGCAGCACCTGCTCGCGCTCGACCCGCACCAGCTCGTCGATCTCGCCGGCGGCCGAGGTGATCGCCAGCAGGCCCACCATCCGGTCATTCTGATAAAGCCCTGTCGCGACAGAAAAAATCGTCGATCCCGCAGGATCGCGACTGGTCGAGATCTGGGTCTTGCCGGGCTCAACCTTGGGCACCAGCGCCCCGAGCATCTTCTCGATGTCGAACGACTGATTGGCACTTTGCGTCGGGCGCATCAGCCCCGTCAGCCAGTCCCATCCGCGATTGAGCAGATCCGTGATCAGCGTGGTACGCTTGTTCGGCTCAAGCCCCTCGACCGTTCCGCGGCTGGCCGTCGGCGCCGAGTCCGAAGAGATCAGCAGGTTGCCGCGCGTGTCGAACAGGTAAAGCTGCGTGCCCTCGGGCAGCTTGATCCCGGCCAATGTGTCGGCCAGGTCGATCCCGTCACCGGCCGCAAGGTTGACGGGCGCCTCTTTCGGCATCCGCGCCTCGAAGACGTCGGCGATCAGCCCGGCCTCGTTCACGATCGCGCTTTCGCGCTGGTAGACGAGGCTGTCGCGGAACGGGTTGAGATAGAGCACCCCGGCAACCATCATGACCATGGCCATGAGGTTGAAGGTGATGATCTTGCGCGCCAGAGGCGAACGGTTCAGCGAGACGACGCCGCGCTGCGCCCGCCCCATGGACAGGTCATCATGGACGGTGCTTTCGGCACCGGTCCAATCCTCGCCGAGGACGACATCTGTATCACCGCCTCTGGCCTGGCCCAACCCTATCCGTCCCGAAATGCTCATTCTTCGTTGTAACGATAACCGATCCCGTAGAGCGTTTCGATAGCAGAGAAATCATCGTCGGCCGCCCGCATCTTCTTGCGCAGGCGCTTGATGTGGCTGTCGATGGTGCGGTCATCCACATAGACCTGATCGTCATAGGCGACGTCCATCAGCTGATCGCGCGATTTCACGAAACCCGGGCGCAGCGCCAGCGCCTGCAACAGCAGGAACTCGGTCACCGTCAGCGTGACTTCCTTGCCCTTCCAGCTGACCGAATGGCGCAGCGGATCCATGGTCAGATGGCCCCGCACGATGACCTTCGTATCCTCGGTCACGGCAACCTCGCCGGTGCTGATCGCCTCCTGCCGGCGCAGCAGCGCGCGGATGCGTTCGACCAACAGGCGTTGACTGAAAGGCTTCTTGACGTAGTCGTCGGCGCCCATGCGCAGACCCAGAACCTCGTCGATCTCATCGTCCTTCGAGGTCAGGAAGATCACCGGCATGGAGGACTTCTGCCGGATGCGCTGCAACAGCTCCATCCCGTCCATCCGCGGCATCTTGATATCCAGCACCGCCATATCCGGCAGACGCTTTCCAAAAGCCTCAAGCGCCGCCTGGCCATCGTTGAAAGTTTCGACCTCGTATCCTTCAGCCTCAAGCGTCATCGAAACCGAGGTAAGAATGTTGCGATCATCGTCGACGAGCGCGATCCTCGACATGCTCATGCCCTCTATCTGCCTATTCATTATACTTTGGAAACATTCTCTGCTTTCCGTTTCACGGAATCAACCGGCTTGTGCGAATCGGACACCCAAGCCGAATCATTCGTGACGAAAAATTCCTACGATTGACTAAATTGCCGCACCTCAGGTTCTTGGTTGCGCTAAAACGTCGATGGTTGCGCTAACTGCGTCAAACCGTTCTGTTCCTTCGCAGAACCGTCATGTTATAGGGGCCGCATTCGACGCGACCACTCGCGACGGATCGGTATCCCTTTTGGCCGGGGGTGCCGGGAGGAACCCAATGAACGCCGCGCGACGGCATCGGGAGCTACAGATGATCACTGGACGTGTGAACCCGGCGAAACGCCTGGAAGATCAAGGCATCACTGGTCTGGGCAATGTCTATTACAACCTGCTCGAGCCGGCGCTGATCGAAAGCGCGCTCAAGCGCGGCGAAGGCACGCTTGGCAAGGGTGGCGCTTTCTACTGCACGACCGGCGCCCACACGGGCCGTTCGCCCAAGGATAAGTTCGTTGTCCGCACCCCCGACGTCGAAGATACGATCTGGTGGGAAAACAACAAACCGATGGATTCCGCCAAGTTCGACACCCTCTATGCCGACATGCTCGAGCATATGAAGGGCAAGGATTACTACGTTCAGGACCTCTTCGGCGGCGCCGACGCCGAGCACCGTCTGGATGTGCGCGTCGTGACCGAACTGGCCTGGCACGGCCTCTTCATCCGCACCATGCTGCGCCGCCCCGAGCGCGCCGAACTCGACACTTTCGCGCCCGAGTTCACCATCATCAACTGCCCGTCGTTCAAGGCCAACCCGGAACGCCACGGCTGCCGTTCGGAAACGGTGATCGCGCTGAACTTCGACAAGAAGCTCATCTTGATCGCGAACACCGCCTATGCTGGCGAGAACAAGAAATCGGTCTTCACGCTGCTCAACTACATCCTGCCCGGCAAGGGCGTGATGGCGATGCACTGCTCGGCCAACCACGCGATCGGCAACCCCGACGACACCGCCGTGTTCTTCGGCCTGTCGGGCACCGGCAAGACCACGCTCTCGGCGGATCCGTCGCGCACGCTGATCGGTGACGACGAGCACGGCTGGTCGGAAAAGGGCACCTTCAACTTCGAAGGCGGCTGCTACGCGAAAACGATCAACCTGTCGAAAGAAGCCGAGCCGGAAATCTACGCGACCTGCTCGATGTTCGGCACCGTGGTCGAGAACATGGTCTTCGACGAAGAAACCCTTGAGCTGGACTTCTTCGACAACTCGATCACCGACAACATGCGCTGCGCTTACCCGCTGCACTACATCTCGAACGCGTCGGAATCGGCGCTTGGCGGTCACCCGAAGAACGTGATCATGCTCACCTGCGACGCTTACGGCGTCCTGCCGCCGATCGCGCGTCTGACCCCGGCGCAGGCCATGTATCACTTCCTGTCGGGCTTCACCTCGAAGACCCCGGGCACCGAAGTGGGCGTGGTCGAGCCGACCCCGACCTTCTCGACCTGCTTCGGCGCGCCCTTCATGCCGCGTCGCCCCGAGGTTTACGGCAAGCTGCTGCAGGAAAAGATCAACACCTTCGGCGCGTCTTGCTGGCTGGTGAACACCGGTTGGACCGGTGGCGCCTTCGGCACCGGCAAACGTATGCCGATCAAGGCGACCCGCGCGCTGCTGACCGCCGCGCTCGACGGCTCGCTGAACGCTGTCGAGTTCCGCAAGGATCCGAACTTCGGCTTCGAGGTTCCGGTCTCGGTGCCGGGCGTCGACGCCACGCTGCTCAACCCGCGCGACACCTGGGCCGACAAGGCCGCCTTCGACGCGCAGGCCTCGAAATTGGTCAAGATGTTCTCGGACAACTTCGCGCAATACGTCCCCTATATCGACGAAGACGTGAAGGCCGCAGCCATCGGCTGATAAACTACGGACAGTGAACACTGACGGGGCCGGGATCATTCCCGGCCCCTTCGCGTTTCTGCCCGCAGGTGCCATAGTTCGCCTATGATGTCCGCGATCTTCATCGCTCTTTTCTGCGCCGCTGTGCTTGGCTGGTGGCTGACGCGCCTTCCGACGCGGGTGGCCGACGCGCCCGGCGCGCCGCCGCTTCCCTCGGGGCGGCTGGCCGCGCTTTGGCCCGATCTGGAAAGCACTGGCATCGCCCCGCTGCCCGAGGCGCTGGAGGCGTTCGCGGCCCGCCTTGCGCTTTGCGATGCCGCCCGTTCCGAGATCTGCGCGCAGTATTACCTGTGGCGCGGCGATCATTCCGGCACGCTCCTGTTCGAGGCGCTCTTGCGCGCGGCAGATCGCGGCGTGCGGGTGCGACTGCTGCTGGATGACAATGCGACCGCGGGGCTCGATGCGCGGCTGGCCTGTCTCGACGCCCATCCGAATATCGAGCTGCGCCTTTTCAACCCCTTCCCCCTGCGCTTCCCGCGCCTGCTCGGCTACCTGTTCGATTTCCCGCGCCTCAATCGCCGGATGCACAACAAGATGCTGATCGCCGACGGGGCCGCCGCGATTCTCGGCGGGCGCAACATCGGGGACGAGTATTTCAACGACCTGTCCTCGATCGGACTGTTCATGGATATGGATGTCTTCGTGGCGGGTCATGCGGTGCGCGCCGCGCAAGAGACTTTTGAGACCTACTGGGCCTCGGAGCCCGCATGGCCAGCCGAACGCCTTATCCGGCAGACGCCCCGTCGGGTGCGGAAAGGCCGCAACACTCAGGAGAGGGCACTTCAGGCCGCGCGGGGGACACGGTTTTCGGCCCTGCTCGCCGAAAGCCTCTCGGCCGCCGATCTGGGAACCTCGGCGCTGAGCTTGCACGAGGCCCCTGTCCGCCTGATCACCGACCCGCCCGAAAAGGTCCTAGGTCGCGCGCGCAAGCGACATCACCTGTTCCCATCGCTGCGCTTGGCCCTCGGGCGCCCGCAGGAGAGCTACGATCTGATCTCGCCCTATTTCGTACCCCGGCGACGCGACGCCAAGGAAATCCGCGCCATGGCGAAACGCGGCATTCGGGTGCGGGTGTTGACCAATTCGCTTTCGGCCTCTGATACGCCCATAGTGCATACCGGCTACGCCTGGCAGCGCCATGCGCTGATCCGCGCTGGCGTCGCCATCTACGAATATTCCGGCGACGGAAAGGTGCAGTTGCGTCGCGGCCTGATCGTGCGCAACCGCCACGGCACCGCCCCGTTCACGCGCAACAAGCTGCATGCCAAGTTATTCTCGGTCGATCGCAAGCGTGTCTTCATTGGCACGTTCAACTTCGACCCCCGTTCGCTGTTTCTCAACACCGAGATGGGAGTGGTCGTGGAAGATCCCGCATGGGCCGAGGATCTGCACCGCACCTTCGATCGAACCGTGCCGGATCTTGCCTGGCGTGTGGGGCTGCGGCGCGGGCATCTGATCTGGACCCGCCGGACCGAGGACGGCGGCGAGGAAACCATCCGCCACGAACCCGGCGCGCAATTGTGGCAGCGCGGGCTGATCGTTCTTCTTGCCTGGCTGCCGATCAAGGGCCTGCTTTAGGGTTTCTTGCGCGTGCGCTTGACCTTGCGGGCGATGCCGCGCTCCTTTGCCTTGATCGCGGCAACCTTGCGGCCCCGCCGGAAGGGCTTCTTGCCACCCTTGCCGGGGCCGGGAAGGCTGGCGCCCTCCAGTTCCAACAGCTCCAACTCCAGCCCGCCGGTCATCGGGATCGCCTCGCGCAGGCGCACCAGCACCCGCTGGCCGATGCCGATCACCGTGCCGCTGTCGGCACCGGTCAATTGCTGCGCGTCACGGTCATAGTGGAAGAACTCGCGCCCGATCTCACGCACCGGGATCAGGCCATCAGCGCCGGTTTCGTCGAGTTTCACGAAAGCGCCGAACTTCTGCACGCCCGAGATGCGCCCGGTGAACTCGCTGCCCACGCGATCCGACAGATAGGCCGCCAGATAACGGTCGGTCGTGTCGCGCTCGGCCGCCATTGAGCGGCGCTCGGTCTCCGAGATTTGCTGCGCGGTCTCATCGAGGATCTCGATATCCTGCGCGCTCAGCCCGTCCTTGCCCCAGCCATGGCCCAGGATCAGCGCGCGATGCACGATCAGGTCGGAATAGCGCCGGATCGGCGAGGTGAAATGCGCGTAGGACCGCAGCGCCAGCCCGAAATGCCCAAGGTTCTGCGGCGCATAATAGGCCTGCGTCATGGCCCGCAACGTCGAGATGTTCACCAACTCGTCGAACTCGGAGCCTTCGGCCTGCGCCAGAAGCCGGTTGAGATGCGCAGTCTTCAGCACCTGCCCCTTGGCCAGGTTGAAGCCCGACGCCTGCGCAACCTCGCGCAGCGCCTCGATCTTTTCGGGGGAGGGTTCTTCGTGCACGCGGTAGAGCAGCGGGCGGCGCAGCCGTTCGAGCTCCTCTGCGGCGGCGACATTGGCCAACACCATGAATTCTTCGATCAGCTTATGCGCGTCGAGACGCTCCTTGAAGCGCACCGAGGCGACCTTGCCGGCCTCGTCGATAACGATCTGGCGTTCGGGCAGATCAAGATCAAGCGGCTGGCGCGCCGCGCGGGCGCGCACCAACGCGTTGTAGCATTCATAAAGCGGTGCGATGACCTCATCGACAAGCGGGGCGGTCTTTTCGTCCGGGCGCCCTTCGCGCGCGGCTTGAACCTGCGCGTACTCGAGCGAGCCGACCGAACGGATCATGCCGCGCGTGAAGCGATGGCTGAGCTTGTGGCCCGCGCTGTCGATCTTCATGCGCACGGCCAGAACCGCGCGCGGCACGTGTTCGTGCAGCGAGCAAAGATCGCCCGAGAGCCGGTCGGGCAGCATGGGCACGACGCGGTCGGGGAAATAGGTCGAATTGCCGCGCTTGCGCGCCTCGCGGTCCAGCGCCGAGCCGGGGCGGACGTAATGCGCAACATCCGCGATGGCGACCCAGAGGATATGGCCCCCCTCGTTATTGGGGTCATCGTCGGGCATCGCAAGACAGGCGTCATCGCGGTCGCGCGCATCGGCCGGGTCGATGGTGACGAAGGGCAGCTCGCTCAGATCCTCGCGGCCCTCCAGGTCGGCGGGGCGCGCGGCATCGACCTCGGCGATCACGGCATCGGGGAAGTCGTCGGGGATGCCATGCTGGTGAATCGCGATCAGTGAAACGGCGCGCGGCGCGGTCGGGTCACCCAGACGTTCAATCACACGGGCGCGCGGCAGGCCCATGCGGCCGCGCGGGCCGATCTGCTCGGCCTCGACCAGCTCGCCGTCGCGGGCGTCCTGCGTGGCGCCGGCCCCCACGACCCATTCCTTTTGCTCACCCTTGTCGATGGGCACGATGCGCCCACCCTCGGCGCCCTTGCGGAAGATGCCGACGACGCGGTGCTGCGCCTCGCCGACCTTGCGGATCAGGCGGGCCTCATAGTCATAACCTTGCCCCGAGACCTCGGCGATGCGGGCGAGAATACGCTCGCCCGCCGCCAGTGCCGGGTCACCCGATTTGGCGATGAAGAGGATGACCGGCTCGGGGCCTTCGCCCTCCCATTCGATGGCGCGCGCCCAGAGATCGCCGGAACTGTCGGCCGGGAGGATTTCGAGCACAGAAACGGGCGGCAGCTTGGCGCTGTCGTGGTAGGACTTGCGGCGGCGTTCGAGCAGCCCCTCGTCGGTCATCTCGCGCAGGATGCGTTTGAGTTCGATCTTGGCAGCGCCCTTGATCCCGAAGGCCTTGGCGATGTCACGTTTCGCACCGGCGCCGGGGTGGTCGGCAAGCCATGCGAGGATCTGTTCTTTGGTGGGCAACTGGTTCATGGCTTTGCCTATCATGGGCCTGTGCGGGCGTCACGCGCGAAGCGGGGCGCTGCCCCGCACCCCGGGATATTTCCGCCACATTGAAGATCAGAGGCGTCTCAACATGTCCCGGTGCGGGATGCCCGCATCGTCATAGATGGGACCGAAGGCCGCAAATCCAAGCTTTTCGTAGAAGGGCAGCGCATGGGTTTGCGAGCCAAGCTGCGCCGCGGTGCAGCCGCGGTCTTTCAGGTGCTGGCAGGCTGCCCGGATGAGCGCCGCACCAAGACCCGTTCCGCGCGCTTCGGGCAAGACGCAGACCCGGCCGATCTTGCCCGTCTCGTCCTTGATGAAAAGCCGCGCGGTGCCGACCGGGCGATCCTCCACGAAGGCCAGAAGGTGAATCGCGATGTCATCGAGATCGTCGATCTCGAGTTCCTCCGGGACGCCCTGCTCCTCGATGAAGACTGTGCGGCGCAGTGCGTGGCAGGCCGCGAGGTCTTCGGTCACGACGATCTTCATGCGAAATAGTCCCGCAGGCAGCGCATATAGATCGCCTTGAGCTGGGTGATCTGCGCGATCTCGATGCGTTCATCGACCTGGTGCATAGTCTGGCCGACGAGGCCGAATTCGAGCACCGGGCAGTGATCCTTGACGAAGCGCGCATCCGAGGTGCCGCCCGAGGTCGAAAGCTCGGGCTTGAGGCCGGTCTCGGCCTCGACGGCGCGGGCGACCAGTTCGACGAAGGGGCCCGGCGGGGTGAGGAAGCTTTCGCCTGAAATCTCTGTACGAATGCTCAGACGCACGCCGGTTTCGGCCTCGACAAGGCGCGCGAGCCCCTCGCCCCATTGGGTCAGCGAAGCGCCGGAGTGGGAGTCGTTGAAGCGGATGTTGACCGTTGCGCGGGCCTTGGCGGGGATCACGTTATTGGCCGGATTGCCACAGTCGATGGTGGTGATCTGGAGCGTCGACGCATCGAAATGCTCGGTGCCGCTGTCAAGCGGGTTCGCCGTCATGCGGTGCAGCAGGTCCACCAGCGCGTGCAACGGGTTCTTGGCGCGATGCGGATAGGCGGAGTGGCCCTGCACACCCTCGGCCTCGATATAGAAGGTCATCGAGCCGCGGCGGCCGATCTTCATCATCTCGCCCATCGTGTTCGGGCAGGTCGGTTCGCCGACAAGGCAGACCGACATGGCCTCTCCCTCGTTGGCCATCCAGTCCAGAAGGGCGCGGGTGCCGTCATGGCCGACACCCTCTTCGTCGCCGGTGATGGTCAGCACGATGGCGCCTTCGGGCGGGGTCAGCAGCACGAAATCGATGGCGGCGGCGACGAAAGCCGCGACGCCCGATTTCATGTCGGTCGCGCCGCGCCCCCAGAGCACGCCGTCGTGGATCTCACCGCCGAAGGGATCGTGCGTCCAGGCTGCGGCATCGCCCACCGGCACCACATCGGTGTGGCCATTGAAGCCGAAGGTCTTCGCGCCCTTCTCGCCCCAACGGGCAAAGAGGTTGGGGATCCCGTTGCGATCGACACGGCTGCAGGCGAATCCCGCCGCGCCAAGAACGCCCTCAAGCAGTTGCAGCGCGCCGCCCTCGAACGGGGTGACCGAGGGGCAGCGGATCAGATCCGCAGTAAGTTTGACGGGATCGAGCGACATGGCGGGCTCCTTGTTCGAGTTGTCCAAGGCTTAGCTGCGGGCGCGGACAAGCACAACGCCCAGCAATCCGATAAGCGCGCACAGATCGGGCTTTCATTCGCGCCGAACTGCGGCATACTGGAGGCATATAAAAACTAGCCCCGAGGCAGGGCGACACGAGCAGGGCAACGTCCCTCCCCTAGACCAGACCGCCACCCCGCAAGGGTCGGCGGCGCGCGTGTTTTCTGCCATCGGTGCGCAAGAGGCACGAGGCAGTCATGCAGGCACATGCGGGTTGGATTGCGGCGCATCTCCCGGGACTCGGGCGGATCATGTTTGACCAGCACCCCCTGCCGGTTTCGGTTGTGCGCGGCAGCTTGATGGTCGAGTTCGCGCTGATCCCCGGCGAGGCCGAGATCCTGCCTCTGGCCCATGTCACCGGACGCGGGGCGCAGGCGCGGTTCTTCTCGCTCGGTTTCACGGCGGATGAACAGGTCTCGGTGATGCAGCGGCAGGGCATGGCGTTTCACGCGCTCTCTCTGGATGCTAGCGACGCATTGGCCTGTGGCGGGCCGATGCGCCTGATCTGGCGTTGGGACGTGGCGGCGGGCGAAAGCGTTCTGGCGCTTGAGTCGCTGACGGATAGCTCCCTGCGCCACCGCGTCGGCGGCCTGCCGCTAGCCATGCCGCGCGAGGATCTTCTGGCGCTGGCCGCCGGAACCGGCACAGCGCGGGTCGGGCCTCGGGTCGAATGGCTGGCCTTTGGCGATCATCGGCACCCGCTTGGGCCCGCGGGTGCACTGGCACCGCTGACGCAGATCGCCACGCCGCAGGGCTGGCGCGCGGTTGGCGCACTGCGCCCGGGCGATCTGGTCGAGACCGCTGATCACGGTGCCCAGCCGGTGCTGTGGTCGGGTCGGGTGCCCCTGCCCGCGCTTGGCCACCTACGCCCCGTGCGGCTCTGTGCGCCACATTTCGGCTCCGCCAACGATCTTTGGGTCGCGCCGCACCAGCGCATCGCCCTGCCCGGCGCGGGTGGCGCGCTGACCGAGGCACGCGATCTGGTCGATGGCCTTCACGCCATCCAGCCCGACCGCCCGAATGTGCTGAACTGGCACGGGATCTTGCTGGACCAGCCCGCGCTGCTGATCGCCGAGGGCTGCCTTGTCCAAAGCCTCGACATCGGGCGTTTGCGCCGCCAGCCTGCATTGGCTGCCCTGAGCACGCTGGCCGACACGGCATTGCCCGAGCACGCGGGCGCTGAGCGGCCGATGCTGACGCGCGGGCAGGCTTTGCAGGCGCTTGGCGCTCGGAAAGCTGCCTGACGGCACACTTTGCGCGCGACACATTCGGTCACATTTCGCCGCTGATACGAATTTTTATTGCGCTGCAACTGCAAAACCCCTAAGCACTGTGCAACCGCAGAAAGGAACCGATTCATGGCGCATGATGGGGCTGACATGACCAATATCCATATGACCGACCTGCTGGCGCTGACCGAGGCCACGCTGCCCGAAATCGCCAAGATCACCGCCGATGCGACCGACGCGCTGCGCGCCCTCGTGACCCGCGACGGCAAGGTCTCGGGCGCCGCGCTTGAAGAAAACCAGTTTGCCGCACACGCCCTGTCGTGGCTGGCCACCTACAACCAGTCGCTGATCCAGCTGCGCGGTTGGGCCGGTCGCATCGCCGAGGACGGTGAGTTCGGCGCCATGGAAAGCCTGATCCTGCAAATCGGCTTTGGCGAATATCTCGCGCAGATCTCGGGCGGCATTCCGATGAGCCAGGGCGAGGTTGCGCGCCTTGCCGATCTGGGCGTCAGCTGGACCCCGGGCCCCGAGGCCGCCAAGCTGATCGCCGAGGGCAACAGCCCCGCCGCACGCCAGACGCTGGTCGCCATGATGCGCGACAATCAGGGCCGTGCGCTCTTTGGCACCTCGGGCCTCGACGAAGACCTCGAAATGATCCGCGATCAATTCCACCGCTATGCCGAGGAGCGCGTGATCCCCTTCGCGCACGAGTGGCACCTGAAGGATGAGCTGATCCCGATGGACACCATCAACGAACTTGCCGAACTGGGCGTGTTCGGCCTGACCATCCCCGAGGAATACGGCGGGCTTGGCCTGTCCAAGGCCTCGATGGTCGTGGTGACCGAAGAGCTTTCGCGCGGCTATATCGGCGTAGGCTCGCTTGGCACGCGCTCGGAAATCGCGGCGGAACTGATCCTGTGCGGCGGCACCGAGGAGCAGAAGGCGAAATGGCTGCCGGGCCTTGCCTCGGGCGAGATCCTCTCTACCGCCGTCTTCACCGAACCGAACACCGGCTCGGATCTGGGCTCGCTGCGCACCCGCGCGGTGAAGGACGGCGATGACTGGGTCGTGACCGGCAACAAGACCTGGATCACCCATGCGCAGCGCACCCATGTGATGACGCTGCTGGCCCGCACCGACCCGAACACCACCGACTATCGCGGCCTGTCGATGTTCCTGGCCGAGAAGACCCCGGGCACCGACGACAACCCCTTCCCGACCCCCGGCATGACCGGCGGCGAGATCGAGGTTCTGGGCTATCGCGGCATGAAGGAATACGAGCTTGGCTTCGACGGCTTCCGCGTGAAGGGTGAGAACCTTCTGGGCGGCGAGGAAGGCAAAGGCTTCAAGCAGCTGATGGAGACCTTCGAGAGCGCCCGCATCCAGACCGCCGCGCGCGCCGTGGGCGTTGCGCAATCGGCCTGCGAGATCGGCATGCAATACGCCATCGACCGCAAGCAGTTCGGCAAGTCGCTGATCGAGTTCCCGCGCGTCGGGGGCAAGCTTGCCATGATGGCTGTCGAGATCATGATCGCCCGCCAGCTGACCTATTTCTCGGCCTGGGAAAAGGATCACGGTCACCGCTGCGACCTTGAGGCCGGCATGGCCAAGCTGCTTGGCGCCCGCGTGGCATGGGCGGCAGCCGACAACGCGCTGCAAATCCACGGCGGCAACGGTTTCGCGCTGGAATACGCGATCTCGCGCATCCTGTGCGACGCGCGCATCCTCAACATCTTCGAGGGCGCGGCTGAAATTCAGGCGCAGGTCATCGCCCGCCGTCTCCTGGGCTGAGCCTGCAATAATCGAGCAGTCGACGGGGCCTTCGGGCCCCGTTTTGCATTGCGCCTGTCACACATTTGAGCACTGTAGCGGCAAAGGAGCCCGCCATGATCCGCAACGCCACGCCCGCCGACGCCCCCGCCATCGCCGCGATCTACAATGATGCCGTGTGCAACACGACCGCGATCTGGAACGAGGTCGAGGTCGATGCGGCGAACCGGGTCGATTGGATGCAGGCGCGTCAGGCGGCGGGGCTGCCCGTGCTCGTGCTAGAAGAGGCGGGCGAGGTCATCGGCTATGCCAGCTACGGCCCGTTTCGCGCTTTCGACGGTTTTCGCGGTACGGTCGAGCATTCGGTCTATATCCGCACGGATCTGCGTGGCGGCGGGCGCGGGCGCGCGCTGCTGGAGGGGCTGATCGAACATGCCCGCGCCGATGGGTATCACGTCATGGTCGGCGCGATCGAGGCGGGAAATGCAGGTTCGATGGCATTGCACAGCAAGCTCGGCTTTACGCATGTCGGGACGATGCCGCAGGTCGGGCAGAAATTCGGGCGCTGGCTGGATCTCGCGCTGCTGCAACTGGTGCTGGACAGGCGCGCTCAGCCCTGACGGGCAAGCGCATCGATCAGACGATTGCGGGCCTCGGGCAGTGCGCGGCGGCTGTGTTCGGCGGCGAAAAGATCGAGAAAATGGCCGGTCAGCTTTAGCCCCTGGACGATTTCGGCAACAGTCGCGGGGCCTTGGCCGAGCAAGCATTGCGGCAGGGGGAGGAGGCGCGGCGCCCAGTCTCCGGCGGCCTGACGCGCGACCGCGCGGCCCGTGCGCGGGCTGACATAGGCGAGATCCTCGCGCCCGCCGGTAAGGGCGCAACGGCTGAGGTCGAGCCCGAAGCCGAGTTCCTCGAGCAGCGCCATTTCCCACTGCAGGTAATCGACGGGCCAGCCCTCATGCGCGAGGCCGATCACGTCGAAAAGCGGTTCAGTCGCAGCATAAAGGCGCGGATGTGGTTCGCGTTCGGGCAGCGCGAAGCCAAGCATCGCACAGACCGCGTTGAGCCCCATGAGCGCCAGCCGATCAGACATCGCGCCCGCGCGGGAGCGAAGCGGTTCGATCGTGAAACTGCCCAGATGATCTTCAAGCCGCGCGCGCCAGCCAAGCGACACATGGTGGCCCGGTTGCAGCGTGGCCGCCATCTTGCGCGACGCGCCTCCCCGCACGACGCCCGCGTGGCGGCCATGCTCAGCCGTGAAAACCTCGACGATCGCCGAGGTCTCGCCATGCGGGCGGGTGGAAAGAATGGTGCCGCGGTCGTGCCAGTCCATGCCGGTCTCGGGTGGGAGAGGCGGGGGGCTGTCTGCCCCCCGGTCCCCCCGAAGGTATTTCAGCCAAGAAGAAAGGGAAAGTCAGTCGCTCAGCCCGTCCTGCTCGAGCAGGGTCGTGCCGTCGCGGCTTTCGATCTCGATCACCCACAGGTCGGGGTCGAAGCTGCGCTGTTTGCGGATAGAGGCGTCGACTTCGGGCTCGGGCCCTTCGGTCAGCGCCACCCATTTGCGCGCGCCGGTCGCAAGATCGAAGCTGCGTTGCCAGAGCGTGGCCTGACCGTCGAGTGTCGCGCATTTGACCATGACGGAGCCCGCGTCGGGCTGGCCGCGTGCCGCGAGATAGGCCGGGATATGGGCGAGTTCGAGGCGTTTGAGATAGGCCCGGACCCAGAGTTCCGAGGTCAGGCGGGCCTGCATCTCAATCGCCGTCCTTGAAGTCGAGCCCCATCTCGGAATAACGCTCTGCCTCTTCGAGCCAGTTCGGGCGCACCTTGACCTGCAGGAACAGGTGGACCGGGCGGCCGAGGAATTCGCTCAGATCCGCGCGGGCGGCGGTGGAGATCGCCTTGATCGTCTCGCCGCCCTTGCCCAGAACGATGCCCTTGTGGCCTTCGCGGGCGACATAGATCAGCTGGTCGATGCGGGTGGAGCCGTCCTTGCGGTCCTCCCATTTCTCGGTCTCGACGGTGAGTTGGTAGGGGATTTCCTCATGCAGGCGCAGGGTCAGCTTTTCGCGCGTGACCTCGGCGGCGATCTGGCGCATCGGCAGGTCGGCGATCTGGTCCTCGGGGTAGAACCAGGGGCCGAGCGGGAGTTCCCCGGCGAGCCATTCGCGCAGGTCATCGACGCCGTAGCCGCGCTCGGCCGAGATCATGAAGGTCTTGACGAAGGGGAACTCGGCATTCGCGGCCTCGGCGAGTTCCAAGAGTTTCTCTGCCTTGACCCGGTCGATCTTGTTGATGGCGAGTGCAACCGGCTGGGTGCCCTCGCGCTCTTTCAGGGCCGCGATGATGGCGCGGGTGCCTTCGGTCAGGCCGCGATGCGCCTCGATCAGCAAAACGACGATATCTGCGTCGGAGGCCCCGCCCCAGGCGGCGGAGACCATGGCGCGATCCAGTCGGCGGCGCGGACGGAAAATACCGGGCGTATCGACGAACACGATCTGGCTGTCGCCCGCCATGCAGACGCCGCGAATGCGGGCGCGGGTGGTCTGCACCTTGTGGGTCACGATCGAGACCTTCGCCCCAACCATCCGGTTGAGCAGGGTCGATTTGCCAGCGTTCGGTTCACCGATTAGGGCCACAAAGCCCGCGCGAGTCGTCATAGGATCTCCTTGAGGTTCTTGCGGCTGGCATAGTGGAAATGCGCGCGGCTGGCCAGATTATTCGGCTTTGCGGCGGCCGGGGGCAGAAGGGATTGCAGCCGGATACAGATGGCCGCCGCATCAGCAGGGCGAAGGCGGGGTGGCGAAATCAGCCCTGCGGCGCCTCCAGCCGAGCCAGAAGGGCCTTGGCGGCGGCCTGTTCGGCCTGACGTTTGGCCTTGGCGGCGGCGCGTTCGACCTCACCATTGGCCAGTTGCGCCTCGATGGTGAAGACGGGCGCGTGGTCCGGGCCCTCGCGCGAGACGGTGACGTATTTCGGCGGCGGCAGGCCGCGCGCCTGCGCCCATTCCTGAAGCGCAGTCTTGGCGTCGCGGGCATCTTCCTCGACGGCGTCGATCCGGTCACCCCAGAGCCGCAGCACCAGATCGCGGGCAGCCTCGAACCCCGCATCGATATAGACAGCGGCGATCACCGCCTCCATCGCGTCACCCAAGAGGGCCTCTTTGCGGCGCCCGCCTGACATCATCTCGGACCGGCCGAGCTTGAGCACGGCGCCAAGATCGATCTGGCGCGCGACATCGGCGCAGGTTTCCTTGCGCACCAGCGCATTGAAGCGCGGCGCCAACTGCCCTTCGGAGGCGGACTTGTCAGCACGAAACAGCGCTTCGGCCATGGTCAGGCCCAGAACGCGGTCGCCCAGAAACTCAAGCCGCTGGTTGTCGGGCCGCGTGGCCGAGCCGATCGAGGAATGCGTCAGCGCGCGCACCAGCACCTCGGGCCGCGCGAAACGATGCCCGAGGCGCCCCATGAAGGCCTCGATATCTGCGCCGATCTTCACTCGATCGCCTTGAAGAAGCGGTCCGGACGCCAGGTCCAGAAGAAGAAGAGCGAGCGGCCCGCGGAGGAGAACATCACCCGGTCAGCGCGACCGATCAGATACTCCGCGGGAACGAAGCCAAGCCCACCGGCGGCAGCCGGGAAACGGCTGTCTTCCGAGTTGTCGCGGTTGTCGCCCATGAAGAAATACTGGCCCTCGGGGACGGCGAAGACGGGCGTATTATCGGCCACCCAGTTGTTGGTGATGTTCAGGATCGAATGGGTCGCGCCATTGGGCAGCGTCTCGATCTTGCGCTCCTTGATGCAGGTTCCGCCCTGCCCGACCGGATCGTTGGAGCAGCGCGGCATCAACCCCTGCGGGCCCTGCAGGTCCTTCACTTCGGTGAACTGGCCGCCATCTTGCACCTGCACGGGCGAGCCGTTGATTTGCAGCACGCCGTCGATCACCTGCACGCGGTCGCCCGGCAAACCGACGACCCGCTTGATGAAATCGACGCCGCGGGTCGGGTGGCGGAAGACCACGACATCACCGCGCTCGGGCTCGGAGCCAAATAGGCGGCCCTCGATCGGGCAGGCCGAGAACGGGCAGCTATGCGCCGAATAGCCATATGCCATCTTGTTGACGAAAAGGAAATCGCCGATCAGCAGCGTGTCCTTCATCGAGCCCGAGGGGATCCAGAACGGCTGGAAGAACAGGGTGCGGAACACGCCCGCGATCAGCAGTGCCCAGAAGACCGTCTTGATCGTCTCGACAACTCCGCCATCAGTTTTCGTCGCCATGCTTTTCCCGCCCTGGTCTGAAAGTTCCGCCTTCCTTGGCCCGCCGCGCCGCGCAAGTCAAGGAAGCGGCCGCGCCTCGATCACCACGAAGGCCTGCGCCCAGGGGTGATCGTCGGTCAAGGTCACGTGAACGATGGCGGAGTGACCCGGCGGCGTCATCTCGCGCAGGCGTTCGGCCGCCCATCCGGTCAGCTCCATCACCGGCTGGCCCGAGCGCAGATTCGTCACGCCCATGTCCTTCCAGGCGATCCCCATGCGCAGCCCGGTGCCAAGCGCTTTCGAGCACGCCTCTTTCGCCGCCCACCGTTTCGCATAGGTGCCGGCGGTATCGGCGCGGCGCTCGGACTTGGCAATCTCGGTCTCGGTGAAGACACGGTGGCGGAAGCGGTCGCCGAAGCGTTCGAGCGTCGCGGCGATCCGGTCGATATTGGCGAGGTCGGTGCCGATGCCGAGGATCATCCGCTCACTCGCCCCGTGCGGCGTCCATCAGGTGGCGCATCTGCTTGATCGCGTTTTCAAGCCCGATGAAGACCGATTCCGCGATCAGGAAATGGCCGATGTTCAGTTCGCGCACCTGCTTGATCTCGGCGATCGGGCCGACGGTCTCGAAGGTCAGGCCGTGGCCCGCGTGAACCTCTAGCCCGAGACTATGGGCATAGGCGGCACCGGCGCGCAGGGCCTCCAGCTCGGCATCGCGTTCGGCGAATTGGCCGGCATAATGCAGATCGCAGTAATGACCGGTGTGCAGCTCGACCACCGCCGCGCCAATGCGGGCCGATGCCTCGATCTGCCGCGGGTCGTGGCCGATGAACATGGAGACCCGCGCCCCCGCTTCGCGCAACGGCGCTATAAAATCGCCAAGACGATTGTCGTCACCCGCCACATCGAGCCCGCCCTCGGTCGTGCGCTCCTCGCGTTTTTCGGGCACAAGGCATACGGCATGGGGCCGCGTCGCGAGCGCGATACGCTGCATCTCCGGCGTAGCCGCCATTTCGAAATTCAGCGGAATGCCGATCCCTGCTTTCAGAACGGCCATGTCCTCATCGCGAATATGGCGGCGATCCTCGCGCAGATGCGCGGTGATCCCGTCGGCGCCTGCGGCCTCCGCCAGCCTGGCGGCGCGCAGCGGGTCCGGATAGGCCGAGCCGCGCGCGTTGCGAATGGTGGCGACGTGGTCGATGTTAACGCCAAGACGAAGCGAATGGAGCATGATGTCCTCCGAAGATTGCGCGCGGAGTATGCGCGAGAGCCGGGGCGGTTTGAAGGGCATCCCGAACGCTTTGCCAAGAATTCTGGTGGCGTTCAGACGTCTTCGGCCGGCGGTTCCTGGCGGTTGTTCTCTTTGCGCTCTTCGCGCTTGTGCGCAAGTTTGGCGCGGATCTTCTCAAGCCGCTCCTTGAGCCGCGTGCGCCGGCGCTTCTGGTAGGCGTCGATGATCGGCAAAGAGACATAGTAGCAGATCAGCCCCGAGACGATGCCGGGAATGAAGCCGCCGACCAGATAGGGCAGCCAGATATCGTTGAAGAACTGCGCCAGACCGCCCCATTCGGTCTGGGCGGGCGTGAAGGCAGCGACGATATTGTGCTTCAGATCGTGCCCGGCCGCGAGGAAGGTCTCACCCAGTGTATCGACCTGATGGCCATCCACCGTGCGCCCGAGCATCCACTGCCCCAGCTTGACCGAGCTGACGGCGATGATGGGAAAGGTGATCGGATTGCCGAAGAACGTGGCAAGAAGCGAGGCGATGATATTGCCGCGCACCATGAGCGCGACTGCCGCCGCAGTCAGAAAATGAAACCCGAAAAACGGCGTGAACGAGATGAAGACGCCTGCGAAGACCCCGCGCGCGATGCGATGCGGCTGATCAGGAAGGCGATTGACGCGGTGTTTGACGTAGTGAAAAGCGCGGGTCCAGCCGCTGCGGGGCCAGACTGACTCGCGCAGGGTGCTCAGGAAGGGGCGTTTTTCGCGCCGTTTGAAAACCACCGTTCTTCCTTCCGCCCGCCAGGGCTGCCTCAGGGCTTGCGCGCCAGATCTCGCCAGCGCTGGACCTGCGCCACATCTGTCTCGGCCTCGAGCGCCGTGAGCAGCGTATGCAAATGTTCCACATCCCGCATCTCGACTTCAACCATCAGCGAGTAGAAATCCGGCTTGCGGTCCATGAATTGCAGATCCGAGATATTTGCCTTCTGCTGCCCGATCAAGGTGCAGATATGTCCCAGCACCCCGGCATCGTTCGAAATCGTCAGCTTGAGCGTGGCCGAGTAAACCGGCGGGTGCTGTCCGGGCTGCCAGTGCAGATCCACCCAGCGACCCGGCTGCTCTTCGAATTCCTCAAGCGCGGGGCAGTCGATCGCGTGGATGACCACGCCTTGACCGCGATAGGTGATGCCAACGATCCGCTCGCCCGGAAGCGGCTGACAGCAGCAGGCCCGGCGGAAGCTCTGATCCGCGCCAAGGCCGATCACCGCACGCGTCGGCTCGATCGTTTCGGCGCCGCGAGCGATAAGTTCGGGGTACAGCGCCTCCAGCACCTCGCGCGCGGTCAATTCGGCCGAACCGAGGCGGGCCAGCAGTTCGATGTCGTCGGGTAGCCCGAGCGCCTTGGCCGCGGTGCGCAGCGCCTTGTCGGTGACCTTGCGCCCGACATGCTCGAAAGCCACGCGGGCAAGCTCGGCCCCGAGCTTGACGAAGCGCGAGCGATCCTCTTCGCGCAGGCTCTTGCGGATCGCGCCCTTGGCGCGGCCGGTCGCCACGATATCAAGCCAGGTCGGCTGCGGGCGCTGCCCGGCGGCGGTGATGACCTCGACCGACTGACCGTTCTTGAGGCGGGTCCAGAGTGGCACGCGAATGCCATCGACCTTGGCGCCGACGCAGGAATTGCCGATCCTGGTGTGGATCGCATAGGCGAAGTCGATCGGTGTCGCGCCCTTGGGCAGCTTGATCACGTCGCCCTTGGGCGTGAAGCAGAACACCTGATCGGAATACATCTCGAGCTTCACGTTCTCGAGGAACTCGTCGTGATCGCCCTCGGCAAAACGTTCGGTCAGCGAGTTGAGCCATTTCGCCGGATCGACCGCAAAGGGGTTCTCGGCGCGCTGCCCGTCCCGGTAGGACCAGTGCGCCGCCACGCCCGCCTCGGCGACCTCGTGCATCTGCCGGGTGCGGATCTGCACCTCGACACGCTTGCCATCGCGGCCCGACACAGTGGTATGGATCGAGCGGTAGCCGTTCGTCTTGGGCTGGCTGATGTAATCCTTGAACCGCCCCGGCACCGCGCGCCAGCGGCGGTGGATCAGCCCCAGAACCCGGTAGCAATCCATCTCGGAGGCGGTGATGACGCGAAAACCGTAGATGTCGGAGAGCCGCGAGAAGGCAAGCTGCTTTTCCTCCATCTTGCGCCAGATCGAATAGGGGCGCTTGGCGCGGCCAAAGACATCCGCGTCGATCTGCGCCTCTTCCAGCAGGTGGCGGATGTCATGCGTGATCTTGGGGATCACGTCGCCCGATTCCTTTTGCAGGCTGACGAAGCGACGGATGATCGAGGTGCGCGCCTCGGGGTTGAGGACCTTGAAGGACAGATCCTCCAGTTCCTCGCGCATCCATTGCATACCCATGCGCCCGGCCAGCGGCGCGAAGATCTCCATCGTCTCGCGCGCCTTCTGCGCCTGCTTGTCCACGCGCATCGACTTGATCGTGCGCATGTTGTGCAGACGGTCGGCGAGTTTCACCAGGATCACCCGCAGATCCTTGGACATGGCCATGAACAGCTTACGGAAGTTCTCCGCCTGTTTCGAGGCGTTCGAAGACAGTTGCAGGTTGGTCAGCTTGGTCACGCCATCGACCAGTTCCGCAACCTCGATGCCGAACAACTCGGAGACCTCGGTATAGGTCGAGCGCGTGTCCTCGATCGTATCGTGCAGAAGCGCGGTGATGATCGTGGCATCGTCCAGCCGCTGCTCGGTCAGGATGGCGGCAACGGCGACGGGATGGGTGAAATAGGGCTCGCCCGAATGCCGGAACTGCCCTTCATGCATTTTCAGACCGTAGGCATAGGCCTTGCGGATAAGTTCGGAATTTGTGCGCGGGTTATAGTTGCGAACGAGCGCGATCAGGTCTTCGACGTCGATCATTTCGCGCTGCGATCCCCCCTCGCGCCTGTTTCCTGGCGATCAGCCGCGACCCTGCGCGTCCATCAGCGCGCGCAGCATGCGCTCTTCGCTCATGTCGTCTTCCTTCGGACGATCCATCTCACCGCCCATGAGCAGCGACATGGCGTCGTCTTCCGGCTCGTCGACCTCGATCTGGGTCTGGTTCGACTCGATCAGACGCTCGCGCAGATCGTCTGCGGCCTGGGTCTCTTCCGCGATCTCGCGCAGCGCCACGACGGGGTTCTTGTCGTTGTCGCGATCCACGGTCAGCGCGGCACCCGCGGCGACTTCGCGCGCACGGTGGGCAGCGAGCATCACCAGCTCGAACCGGTTCGGAACCTTGTCAACGCAATCTTCAACCGTCACGCGGGCCATCTGCAACTCCAATCAGACTTGGGAGGTGTGAGGGGCCTATTTAGGCGCTCCAAAAGGTATTGACAAGCGTTTCATCCACAGACTTCGCCGGGTCAAACGCTTGCAGCCCCGCTTTTTCCGCCTCGGGCAGAGCCGAGACCATCTCTGCAACCGTCTTTCCGCTAACCGGGTGGCGCCAGAGCGGCGCAATCTCGGCAAGGGGAATCAGCACGAAAGCCCGATCCGCCATGCGCGGGTGCGGCACGATCAGTTGATCGGGCGTCTCGCACTTCTGCGCCTCAAGCGGCAGGTTCGTCCACCGGGTTAAGGTCTCGGGATCGGGCAACACCGCATCGCCCATCGCCAACAGATCAAGGTCGATCTTGCGGGCCTCCCAACGATGGGTGCGCGAGCGTCCAAGCGCCTCTTCTACCCGATGCAGCGCCGCCAAGGCTTCGGGCGCGCCCATATTCCCCCGCACGACGGCGCAGGCGTTCACGAAATCCGGCCCCGATCCGGCGGGAAAAGCAGGCGAGCGGTAGAAGCGACTCACCGCCATAAGATGAAGCCCTTCGGCTGGTAAGTTTGCCAGCGCGGATCGGACAGTTTCCGCCGAGGAGCCTGTTTCCGAAGGCAGATTTGACCCTAGGGCAACCAAAAACGTGTTACTATACATAAAGGTAGATACCCTCGCGCCGCGGCTGTTGCTATGTCCTAACATGCTAATCGTGCCCTGTCGGCGTAATTGGTCAATTTTATTTTCCGCGCCAACCACTCAACGGCGTCATCGGCAGGCCTGATGTAAAGGACATTTTGATGTTTTACAAAGACGAACGGCTTGCGCTGTTCATCGATGGTTCGAACCTTTACGCAGCGGCTAAGTCGCTCGGGTTCGACATCGACTACAAACTGCTCCGACAGGAGTTCGAGCGCCGCGGCAAGCTGGTTCGGGCCTTCTATTATACTGCCCTGCTCGAGAACGAAGAGTATTCACCGATCCGTCCGCTGGTCGACTGGCTGCATTACAACGGCTACGCGATGGTGACGAAACCGGCCAAGGAATACACCGACTCGATGGGGCGCCGGAAGGTCAAGGGCAACATGGACATCGAGCTTGCCGTGAACGCGATGGAGCTTGCGCCCCGTCTCGATCATGCGGTTCTGTTCTCGGGCGACGGCGATTTCCGCCCGCTCGTCGAGGCGCTTCAGCGCCAGGGTGTGCGCGTCTCGGTCGTTTCGACGATTCGCTCGCAACCGCCGATGATCGCGGACGAGCTGCGCCGTCAGGCCGATAATTTCATCGAGCTGGATGCGCTGCGCGACGTGATCGGACGCCCGCCGCGCGAGCCGCGCGAAACCGAGACCTCGACCAACGCCTGATCTCTTTCTATATCTGCCGCGCCGGGTGCCTGCCGCGCCCTGAGGAAGACGATGGAAGAGACCGCCTCACTGTTGGGACTGTTTTTCTCGGCGATGCTGGCAGCCTCGCCGATCCCGATGCAGTCGGAAATTGTCTTCGTCGCGATGCAGACGGCGGGGCTGGCACCCGTGTGGCAGATGCTGCTGGTTGCCGGTGTCGGCAATACGCTTGGCGCGCTGATCACCTACGGGTTTGGGCGCGGAGCGAACCACTGGTCGGACCGGCGCTGGTTTCCGGCTACGCCGCAGCAGATGGAGCGCGCGCATCGCTGGTTCGAACGCTGGGGCATCTGGGTTTTGCTGCTCAGTTGGGCACCGGGGGGCGATCTGGCCTGCCTTGTCGCGGGCGTGTTGCGCATGAACCTGTGGATCTTCATTCCGATGGTCGCGCTGGCCAAGACCGGGCGCTATGCCGCCGTCGCATGGGTGACGGCACAGGCCATGGGTGCGGGCTGACACATCCCCTCTGGACCTGGGGCCGCCCGCCGCATACCTGTGGGACAACAGGAGATGCCGATGAAGCCAGCACTGACCCTTTATCTCGCCGCCCCGCGCGGCTTTTGCGCGGGCGTGGATCGCGCCATCAAGATCGTCGAGATGGCGCTCGAGAAATGGGGCGCGCCGGTCTATGTCCGCCACGAGATCGTGCATAACAAATTCGTCGTGGACAGCCTGCGCGACAAGGGCGCGGTGTTCGTCGAGGAATTGGACGAATGCCCAGATGACCGCCCGGTGATTTTCTCGGCGCATGGCGTGCCGAAATCGGTGCCCGCCGAGGCGCGGCGCCGCCACATGGTCTTTGTGGACGCCACCTGCCCGCTTGTGTCCAAGGTTCATATCGAGGCCGAGCGCCACCACGCCGAGGGCCTGCAAATGGTCATGATCGGCCATGCTGGCCACCCCGAGGTTCTGGGCACCATGGGCCAGCTGCCCGAGGGCGAGGTGCTGCTGGTCGAGACCGTCGCCGATGTCGCCACGCTGACGCCGCGCGACCCGGATCGTCTGGCCTTCATCACCCAGACCACGCTTTCGGTCGATGACACGGCGGGCATCGTGGCCGCCTTACAGGCGCGCTTCCCAAGCATCGTCGGCCCCGCCAAGGAAGACATCTGCTACGCCACCACCAACCGTCAGGCTGCGGTCAAGACCATCGCCCCGCGGATCGAGGCGCTCCTGGTGATTGGCGCGCCGAACTCCTCGAACTCGCGCCGCCTGGTCGAGGTGGGCAGCGCCGCGGGCTGCGGCTACTCACAGCTTGTGCAGCGCGCGACCGACATCGACTGGCGTGCACTGGGCAGCGTGCGCACGGTCGGCGTGACCGCCGGGGCCTCTGCACCCGAGGTGCTGATCAACGAGGTCATCGACGCTTTCCGCGACCGTTTCGATCTGACGGTTGAACTGGTTGAGACCGCGCGCGAAGATATCGAATTCAAGGTTCCGCGCGTTCTGAGGGAAGCTTCATGAGCATCGAGTATTTCCTGACCGTCCTGATCGTCTGCCTCGCTCCGGGGATTGGCGTGGTCTACACGCTCTCGGTCGCGCTTGGGCAGGGGCTGCGCGCGGGCATCTGGGCCTCGGTCGGCTGCACGCTGGCGACGCTGGTGCATCTGGGCGTGGCGATGGCGGGGCTGGCGGCGGTGCTGCACAGCTCGGCCGTGCTGTTTCAGGCGGTGAAATTCGCGGGCGTGGGCTACCTGATGTGGATGGCCTGGGGCACGCTGAAGGGCCGGGGCGGGCTTGAGCTGCGCGCGGCAGAACCCGAAAACGTCGCCCGAATCGTGCGGCGTGGCGTGACACTGAACCTGCTCAACCCCAAGATTCCGATGTTCTTCATGGCTTTCCTGCCGCAATTCATGGCGCCCACCTACGGGATCGAGGTGATGGCGGCGCTTGGCGGAGGCTTTGCCGTTATGACCTTCGCGGTCTTCGTGGGCTACGCGACGCTTGCGGCCTCGGGGCGGCAGGCCGTGTTGTCGCGCCCCGCTGTCATGGCCTGGCTGCGCCGCGCCTTTGCTGCCTCTTTCGCGGCCCTTGGCCTGCGACTTGCGATGGAGCGCGCCTGACCCATGCCCGATCTTTACGCATGGACCGATGGCGCCTGTTCGGGCAACCCCGGCCCCGGTGGCTGGGGGGTGCTTCTGCGCGCAATGGATGGCGAGCGCATCGTCAAGGAGCGTGAGCTTTCGGGCGGCGAGGCCGACACCACCAACAACCGGATGGAACTGCTGGCCGCGATCAACGCGCTTGAGCGCCTCAGCCGCGATGTCGCCATAACGATCACCACCGACTCGGCCTATGTGAAGAACGGCGTGACCAGCTGGATCCACGGCTGGAAGCGCAACGGCTGGAAAACCGCCGACAAGAAGCCGGTCAAGAACGTCGATCTGTGGCAGCGCCTGGACGAGGCGCAGGCCCGCCACCGGGTCACCTGGAAATGGATCAAGGGCCACGCCGGCCACGCCGAGAACGAGCGCGCGGATGAGCTTGCCCGCGCCGGCATGGCGCCCTTCAAGGTCAAGGCATGAGCGGGCTGGCGGGCCTGCCGGTCGGGGCGATGCTCGACTATGCATCGGTGCTGATCTTCGCGCTGACCGGGGCGCTGGTGGCCTCGCGCCAGCAGCTTGATGTCGTGGGTTTCATCTTCATCGCCGCGCTGACGGCGGTCGGCGGGGGCACGCTGCGCGATCTGCTGCTGGGGCGCGACCCGGTTTTCTGGGTCGGGCGACCGGGCTTCATCCTGCTGATCGCGGCCGCCGCTGTTCTGGTATTCTTCACCGCGCATCTGCTGGAAAGCCGCTATCGCGCGCTACTCTGGCTCGATGCCTGCGCGCTGGCGGTGGCGGTGCCCGCGGGTGTTGCCGTGACGATGGCGCTTGGCCATGGCCCGGTGATCGTGCTGATCATGGGCGTCATTACCGGCAGCTTTGGCGGCTTGATGCGCGATGTGGTCTGCAACGAGGTTCCACTGACTCTGAAACAGGGTGAGCTGTATCTAAGCTGCGCCTTTGCCGGTGCCGCCGCCGCGCTGATCCTGACGGCGCTTGGCTTTGCCGGGTTGCCTGCGCTGATCGGCTGCGGGCTGGTAACGTTTGCACTGCGTGCGGGCTCGTTGCGGTTCGGCTGGAGCCTGCCGGTCTACAAGGCCCGCCCGCCCCGCACGCGCGGCTAAAGGAACAGCCGGAGCACCAGCGGCGCAAGGAAGGCGGTCAGCACCGCGTTCAGCCCCATGCCGATTGAGGCAAAGGCCCCCGCCGTATCATGCACCTGAAAGGCGCGCGCCGTGCCGATGCCATGCGCCGCGACCCCCGTGGCAAAGCCCCGCGCGCGCCAGTCCTTCAGCCCAAGCGCGTTGAGCATGGGAGTGACGAAAATCGCTCCGATCATGCCGGTCAGCAACACCAGCACGGCGGTCAGCGTCGGCGCCCCGCCAAGTGATTCCGATATCCCGATGGCCACCGGCGCCGTGGCCGACTTCGGTGCGAGCGCCGCTAGAAGCGCGGTATCCGCCCCGAATGCCCAGGCAATCGCCAGCGCCGAGAAGACCGCCGTGAACGACCCCGCCAGCAGCGCCACTACGATCGGCACCAGCGCCCGCCGTACCGCACCCAGGTTGGCCTGCAAGGGCACGGCAAGGCAGACCGTCGCCGGGCCGAGCATGAAATGGACGAACTGCGCGCCCTCGAAATAGCTTTGGTATTCGGTGCCGGTCAGCCCCAGCAGCACCGCAAGCAGGATGACAGCGATCATCACCGGATTGGCCCAGGGCTTGCGCCCCGAGCGGCGAAAGATCGCATCCCCCGCCCAATAGGCAAAGAGCGTCGCGCAAAGCCACAGGAGCGGCTTCGAGGCGAGGTAGGACCAGATCAGCGCGGCGTCAGTCATCGGCGCGGCTCCCGACAAGGCGCGCGACCCAGGTGAAGGTCACCGCCCCCACCACGATGGCCAGAAGCGTCGAGACCACCAGCGCCACCCCCAACGCCACCCCGTAAGAGGCGAGCGTGGGCATATGCGCCACCACCCCCACGCCCGCAGGCACGAACAACAGCGACAGGTTCTGCAGCACCCCCTGCGCCGTGGGCCGGATCAACTCGCGCAGCCGCGTTGACACGGACAGCGCGACCACCAGCCCAACCATTCCAAGCACCGGGCCGGGCAGCGGCAAATGCCCCGCGCGCGAAATCACCTCGCCCGCAAGCTGGAACAAAAGAATGATGGCAAGTGCCCCGACCATGCGCGCCCCCTTTGGTTTCCCGTTCCTAGGCTAAGCCCGATTGCGCAGGCCCGAAAGCCGAAATCCGCGCATATCTTGTGGATAAGCCGCGCGAAACCGCCAGATCATGGGGCACGGCGTTGACTCAGAGGGCCGTGCGCCCGACACTCGGCACTGTTTCAGGATTCGGAAAGGCCCCGGCTTGCGTTTCACCCGCCTCAGACTGAATGGCTTCAAAAGCTTCGTGGATCCCACGGATCTGGTGATCCATGACGGGCTGACCGGGGTCGTCGGGCCGAACGGCTGCGGCAAGTCGAACCTGCTTGAGGCGCTGCGGTGGGTGATGGGCGAAAACCGCCCCTCGGCCATGCGCGGCGGCGGGATGGAAGACGTGATCTTCGCCGGTGCCGCCACCCGTGGCGCACGGCACTTCGCCGAGGTCTCGCTACAGATCGACAATACCGAGCGCCTCGCCCCGTCGGGCTTCAACGAGGCCGACACGCTGGAAATCGTGCGCCGGATCACGCGCGACGCGGGCTCGGCCTATAAGGTCAACACCAAGGATGTGCGCGCGCGCGACGTGCAGATGCTGTTCGCCGACGCCTCGACCGGCGCGCATTCGCCCGCGCTGGTGCGCCAGGGCCAGATTGCCGAGCTGATCAACGCCAAGCCCAAGGCGCGCCGCCGCATCCTTGAGGAAGCCGCCGGGATCTCGGGCCTCTACCAGCGCCGCCACGAGGCCGAGCTGAAGCTGAACGGGGCCGAGCAGAACCTGCTGCGCGTCGATGACGTGATCGAGCAATTGGGCCAGCAACTGGCGCAGCTTGCCCGTCAGGCGCGTCAGGCCGCGCGCTACCGCGAGATCGGCGACGATCTGCGCAAGGCCGAGGGCGCGCTGCTCTATCGCCGCTGGCGCGAGGCCGAGGCCGCACGGGGTGAGGCCGAGGGCCTCTGGCGCGAACGGATGCAGGGCGCGGCGCAGGCCGAACTCGCCGCCCGTGCCAGTGCCAAGGACCGCGCCACCCGTGAAGACGCCCTGCCCCCCCTGCGCGAGGAAGAGGCAATTGCGGGTGCGATCCTCCAGCGCCTAGTCGTGCAGCGCGACCAGCTGACGGATCAGGAAACGCAGGCCGCGCAGCGCATCGAGACGCTGAAATCGCGCATCTTGCAACTTGACCGCGATATGGAGCGCGAGGCGGGTCTGAACCGCGATGCGGGCGAGACGATCGAACGGCTCGACTGGGAGATGGGGCAGCTGATCAAGGCTGCCGAGGGGCATGAGGACAAGCTGTCGGCCGCCGCCGATGCCGCGTCGGAAGCGTCCTCGGTCCTGCAAGACCGCGAGGCCACGCTGAGCGAGTTGACCGAGGATGTCGCCCGCCTGGCCGCGCGCCACCAGTCGGCGCAGCGCCTTGTCGCCGACAGCCGCACCACTGCCGAGAAGTCGGAAACCGAAGCCGCGCGTGCCAGTGAGGCCGCCGAAGCCGCGCAAGAGGCGCTCGATCATGCGGGCGAGGCTTTCGAGGCGGCGCAATCCGCGCAGGAAGAGGCCGTCGAGGCCGCCGAGATCGCCGAAGAGGCGCTGGCCGCTGCCGAAGAGGCCCGCGCCGAGGTGCAATCGCGCGAAAGCGTCGCCCGCGCCATGCGCTCAGAGGCCGAGGGCGAGGCTGGCGCGTTGCGCGCCGAGGTGGCCGCCCTTGCCCGCCTGGTCGAACGCGAGGCCGCGACCGGCAAGCAGCTGCTCGACCGCGTGCGCGTGGACAAGGGCTATGAGGCCGCGCTTGGTGCGGCCTTGGCCGACGATCTGCGCGCCCCAGAGGTGGATGCGGGCGCGAAATCCGGCTGGGGCCTGCTGCCCGAATATGACGCCGCGCAGGGCCTGCCGGTTGGGGTCGAGCCGCTTTCGGCCCATGTCGATGTGCCCGCGGTTCTGGGCCGCCGCATCTCGCAGATCGGGCTTGTGGCCGACCGCGACGAGGGCACGCGGCTACAGGCGCAGTTGAAACCCGGCCAGCGGCTGGTGTCGATGGCGGGCGATCTGTGGCGGTGGGACGGCTTCCGCGCCGGGGCCGAAGATGCGCCGACAGCCGCCGCCCTGCGTCTGCAACAGCTCAACCGTCTTGTCGAACTCAAGCGCGACCTCGAAGAGGTAGCGGCCCGCGCCGAGGGTGCGCGGCAGGCGCATGAGATGCTGACCCGGCAACTGGCCGATGCTTCGGCCGCCGATGCCCGCGCCCGCGAGGCCCGCCGTGCCGCTGACCAGCGCCTGGCCGAGGCGGGCCGCGCGCTGAGCCGGGCCGAGGCCGAACGCTCGATCTCGGCGGGCAAGGTGGAAAGCGCGCGCCTTGCCGTGAAGCGCCACGAGGAAGCCGCCAGCGCTGCGCGCATGGCGCTGGCCGAGGCCGAGGGACAACTGGCCGCCCTGCCCGATCTCGATGCCGCGCGCTCCGAGGTGGATGCGATCAAGATGACGGTCGAGGCCGCGCGCGTGACCATGCTCACCCGCCGCTCGGCCCATGACGAGATCCGCCGCGAGGGCGAGGCCCGCCTGCGCCGCCGTCAGGAGGTGACCAAGGAAATCTCGGGCTGGAAGCACCGCCTTGAGACCGCCGAGAAACGCTCGGCCGAACTGGCGTTGCGCCGCGAGGAGACCGAGGCCGAGTTGGAAGACGCGGCCGCCATGCCCGAAGAACTTGCCGCCAAGCGCGAGGAGCTGAACGAGGCCATCGCCACCGCCGAGGCGCGCAAGGCCGCGGCGACTGACCGGCTTTCCGCTGCCGAGGGCGCGCTGCGCGAGGCCCAGATTGCCGAGCGCGAGGCCGAGCGTCTGGCCGGCGAGGCCCGCGAGGCCCGCGCCCGCGCCGAGGCCCGTGTGGATGCCGCGCGTGAAACCGTCGCCTATGCCGCCGAGCGGATCATGGAAGAGACGGAACAGACGCCCGAGGCGCTGCTTGAAACGCTTGGCTCCGACCCCGACAAAATGCCCGACTCCGAGACGCTCGAGGTCGAGGTCGCCCGCCTCAAGCGCCAACGAGAGGCGCTTGGCGCGGTCAACCTGCGCGCCGAGGAAGACGCCCGCGAGGTGCAGACCGAGTACGACACGCTGGTCAAGGAAAAGTCCGATCTCGAAGAGGCCATCCGCAAGCTGCGCGCGGGTATCGCGGGCCTTAACCGCGAGGGGCGTGAACGCCTGCTGACCGCCTTCGAGCAGGTCAACGAAAGCTTCCGCACGCTCTTCACCCACCTTTTCGGTGGCGGCACCGCGAACCTGCAACTGGTGGAATCCGACGATCCGCTGGAAGCGGGGCTTGAGATCATGTGCCAGCCGCCGGGTAAGAAGCTTTCGACGCTGTCGCTGCTGTCGGGGGGCGAGCAGACGCTGACCGCGATGGCGCTGATCTTCGCGGTGTTCTTGGCCAACCCCGCGCCGATCTGCGTGCTCGACGAGGTGGACGCACCGCTTGACGACGCCAACGTCACCCGATTCTGCGACCTGCTGGATGAAATGACGCGCCGCACCGACACGCGGTTCCTGATCATCACCCACCACGCAGTGACCATGAGCCGGATGGATCGCCTGTTCGGTGTGACCATGCAGGAACAGGGCGTCAGCCAGCTCGTCTCGGTCGATCTCAAGCGCGCCGAGCAGCTTGTAGCCTGACGGGAACCGAAATTACCCCAATCTCGCCCAGATCGCGCCCAGATTGGTGAACAAAGTGTAAGGAGCCCGATAGAAAGGACTCCGGCCATGAAGTTCCTGTCCAAGACCTCCGAAATGATGCACGCCTCCAGCGCCCGCCTGACGGGTCTGCATGGGATCGGGGTTTTCGCGGCGGGTTTCGTGCTGATGCCGATGGCCATCATGCGCGGCGACAACATCTTCTTGCTGGCGGCGGTGCTGTTTGGCTCGCTGATCCCGAGCATGGGGCTGGCGCTGCGGCACCGGGTACCCGACTGGCTCTATCATCCGGTGGGCATCAAGCAGGCGCTGATGGCGCATATCCTGCTGACCGTAGCCCTGTTGATCGAAATCGGTGCATCGGCTGCCGTCATCCTGCTGCTGCCGGTCGAGTCCCTGACCGAAGCGCAGGGCCTGATGATCTTCGCCGTCATCCCGCTGACCATCTATTGGGAAATGAGCTTCCTTGCCCTCATGCTGACCCCGATCACCAAGGCCTTCCGCGTCGCCTCCGCGAAACTCTCGCAGGTTCTGGCCGGGCCGGCGATCCCGCAAACCATTGCGGTGCATAACGGCTCTTGAGCGTCCACGCGCCTGCGCCTAACCTCCGTGCAACACCAGCACGGAGGTTTTTCATGTCCCGCATCGACGCCCGCCTGAGCGAACTCGGCATCACCCTGCCCGGCGCGCCCGCGCCCGCGGCCAATTACGTGCCCTTCGTGCGCAGCGGAAATCAGCTTTTCGTCTCGGGCCAGATCTCGAACGGCCCCGAGGGGCTGATCAAGGGCCGCCTTGGCGCCGATATGGATGTGAGCGAGGGCGCGCTGGCCGCACGGTTCTGCGGGCTGGCGCTGATCGCGCAGGCCAAGGCGGCGCTTGGCGATCTCGACCGGATCAAGCGCGTGGTCAAGCTGGTGGGTTTCGTGAACTCGACCGCTGACTTCATCGACCAGCCCAAGGTGATCAACGGCTGCTCCGACCTGATGGTCGAGGTCTTCGGCGAGGCAGGACGCCATGCGCGCTCGGCGGTCTCGGCGGCCTCTCTGCCGCTTGGCGTCGCCATCGAGATCGAGGGGATCTTCGAGGTCGAATGATGCTGCCCGCGGCGTTTCTGCGCGCCCCGATCGCGCATCGCGCGTTGCATGACCGTGCAGCGGGCCGCCCCGAGAACAGCCGCGCTGCCGTGCGCGCGGCGGTTACGGCGGGGTACGGGATCGAGATCGACATCCAGCCCTCGGCCGACGGGGTGCCGATGGTGTTTCACGACTACGACCTGCGCCGCCTGACCGGCGTGCCGGGCCGCGTGCGGGCCTTTACCGCGCGCGAACTTGGTGCCATCCGCCTGCTTGATGCCGAGGATGGCATTCCTACATTGGCCGAGGTGCTCAAGATCGTCGGCGGCGCCGTGCCGCTGCTGATCGAACTCAAGGACCAGGACGGCGCGATGGGGACCGATGTTGGCCCAATGGAGCGCGCCGTCGCCGAGGCCCTTCGCGACTATCAGGGACCGGTTGCGGTGATGTCCTTCAATCCACATTCGGTGGCGGCCTTCCACGCGGCGGCGCCCGAAGTTCCGGTCGGCCTGACCACCTCGGCCTACCGCGCCGAGGACTGGCCGCTGCTGCCCGCCGCCGTACGTGCGCGGCTGGCGCTCATCCCCGATTATGACGCCGTGGGGGCCTGCTTCATCTCGCACGAGGCGGCCGATCTGGGCGCCGCGCGCGTGGCCGAACTGAGATCGCAGGGGGCGGCAATCCTGTGCTGGACGATCCGATCCACCGATGCCGAGGCCCGTGCGCGCAAGGTCGCCCAGAATGTCACGTTCGAGGGATATGCGGCGTCGCTCCCTTGACGTGACGCCACGTCATGCCACCTTTGGCAAAAGGAAAAGGCATGAGCGAAGCAGTTGAAATCACGCTTTTATCCGGGGTTCGCGAACTCCCGGCGGCGGTCTGGGACGCTTGCGCCTGTCCCGAGGCCGAGGATGGGCGCGCCCGCGACCCGTTCACGACCCACCGTTTCCTGAGCGCGCTTGAGGCCTCCGGCTCGGTCGGGCCGGGAACCGGGTGGGAGCCGCGCCCGATGATCGCCTCGAAAGGCAGTGAGATCATCGCCGTGGCGCCGCTTTACCTCAAGTCGCACAGCCAGGGCGAATATGTCTTTGACCACTCCTGGGCCGATGCCTTCGAGCGGGCCGGCGGGCGCTACTATCCCAAGCTGCTATGCGCGGTGCCTTTCACACCGGTCACCGGGCGGCGGCTGCTGACCCGACCGGGGCATGAGGTCGAGGGGCGCGCGGCGCTGCTGGCGGGAATGGCGCAGATCACCGGGAATGCCGGGATCTCCTCGGCCCATGTCACCTTCTGTACCGCAGATGAGGCTGCCCTCGGCAGCGGCGCCGACTACCTCTATCGGCTTGGCCAGCAGTTTCACTGGTTCAACCGCGGCTATGGTTCATTCGACGATTTCCTGGAGGATCTGTCCTCGCGCAAGCGCAAGGCCATCCGCAAGGAGCGCGCGCGGGCGCAGGCTTTCGGCGGCACGATCCGCGCGCTGACCGGCGAGGCGATCGAGCCCGCGCACTGGCAGGCGATGTGGGAATTCTATCAAGACACCGGCAGCCGCAAATGGGGTCTCCCCTACCTGACGCGGGCGTTCTTCGATCTGCTGCACGAGATGCGCGACGATGTGCTTTTGGTGATCGCCGAGCGCGATGGCCAGCCCGTCGCCGGGGCGCTGAACCTGATCGGGCGCGAGGCACTTTTCGGCCGTTACTGGGGCTGCGTCGAAGACCATGCCTTTCTGCACTTCGAACTTTGTTACCATCAGGCGGTGGACTGGGCCATCGCGCAGGGGTTGGCGCGGGTTGAGGCGGGGGCCCAGGGCGCACACAAACTGGCGCGCGGATACCTTCCCGTGCCGACCCATTCGCTGCACTGGATCGGGCACCCGGGCTTGCGCCACGCCGTCGCGGATTATCTTGAGGCCGAGCGCGCGGCCGTTGAGGAAGATATCGCCGCACTCACCGATCTTGGTCCGTTTCGCGGCGGCTAAGAAATGCTTGGCCGCCCGCTGCGGCGCGCTATGTGGATAAAAAAGGAGGATACCATGGCGAAGGTTGAACTTCTTTCCCTCGATGAGCGGCAGGCTCTGCTGCCACCTTTGGAAGAGACCGGCTGGCGCGCCGACCCGGAGGCGGACGCGATCCGCAAGGTCTGGAAATTCCGCAATTTCTCACAGGCTTGGGGGTTCATGTCCCGCGCGGCGCTGATCTCCGAGAAGATGAACCACCACCCGGACTGGCGTAACGTGTTCAATGTCGTGGATGTCACGCTCAGCACGCATAGCTGCGGCGGGATGAGCATTCTCGATGTGGAACTGGCCCGCGCGCTGGATGCGCTGCCGTCCGAGGCGGTGATCGAGCAGGACCATTCGCAGCCCATCGCCTGTCTTTGCGGTCAGGCCTGATTGCGCCTGCCTGCGCAGGCGCCCGGGGGGGGGGGGGGGGGGGCGGGCGCCCCCCCCCCCCGCCTGCCCTTGTCAGAACGACTCGAGCATCGTCTCGCCCGAAGAGGTTTCGCACACGCCGCCGTTCTCCTCCTTGTTGAGTACCTTGACGACACCGTCCTCGACCAGCATCGCGTAGCGCGACGAGCGGTTGATCAGGCCGATCGGCGGGGCGGTGAAATCCATCCCGATCGCCTTGGTGAAGGCACATTCCGAATCGCCCAGCATGGTGATGCCCGCCGCCGTCGCGCCGGTGAACTCACCCCAGGCCTTGAGCACGAAGGGATCGTTGACCGCGAGGCAGATGATCTCATCCACACCCTTGGCCATCAGCTTGTCCTTGGTGCGGATGAACGAGGGGACATGGGCGGTCGTGCAAGGCCCGGTGTAGGCCCCCGGCAGACCAAACAGCACCACGCGGCGGCCCGCCAGCTTGGCGCCCAGATCGACGGCTTCCGGCCCGTTCTCTCCCATTTTCAGCAGCGTGGCGCCGGGAAGCTTGTCCCCTACCGTAATACCCATGTGTTTCTCCCTTCGCGTTGCACAGGTTTGCCCGGAGGATATAGGGTCGGCGCGGAAAGTGACCAGAGGTGATGGTATGGCAGGCATCGTGATTGTGGGGGGCGGGCAGGCGGCGGCCTCGATGGCGGCAAAGCTACGCACGCTTGGCTATGCGTGGGAAGTGACGATCATCGGCGACGAACCGGTGCCCCCCTACCAGCGCCCGCCGCTCTCGAAGGCCTATCTGCTCGGCGATATGCCGCTGGAGCGCCTGACCCTGCGCGCTGACGACTGGTGGGCTGCCAACAACATCCGCCTGATGACCGGCACGCGCGTGACCGCGATCGACCGCGCCGCGCGGCAGGTGCGGATGGGCAGCGAGGTGCTTGGCTATGACCAGCTTGCGCTCTGCACCGGCGCCACGCCGCGCTGGCTGCCGGAGGGCATCGGCGGCCGCCTTCCCGGCGTTCATGTCGTGCGCACCTTGGCCGATGTCGATGCTATGGCGCCCGAGTTCGTCGCGGGGCGGCGCCTCGTGGTGATTGGCGGGGGCTATATCGGGCTTGAGGCCGCCGCCGTCGCCCGCAAGCTTGGGCTGACCGTCACCGTGATCGAGGCCGCTCCGCGCATCCTTGGGCGCGTGGCCTGCGCTGAGACAGCCGACGCGATCCGCGCGCTGCACAACGCGCGTGGGGTTGAGGTTATCGAGGGCACCGGCCTCACGCGCCTGACTGGAACCGACCGCGTGACCGGTGCAGAGCTGGCCGATGGCCGGGTGATCGAGGCCGATTTCGTCATCGTCGGGATTGGCGTCACCCCGGCCAGCGCCCTCGCCGAGGCGGCAGGTCTGGAGGTCGAGAACGGGATCAAGGTGGATGCCAACTGCCGCACCTCGGACCCGGCGATCTGGGCGGCGGGCGATTGCGCCTCGTTCCCCTCCGGCGATGGACGCATCCGGTTGGAATCGGTGGGTAATGCCATCGACATGGCCGAGACCGTGGCCGAGAACATGCTGGGGGCGAGCCGCGCCTATGCTCCGAAAGCGTGGTTCTGGTCGGACCAATTCGACGCCAAGCTGCAAATCGCTGGCCTCAACGCGGGGTACGATCAGGTCGTGACCAGAGGCGGGGACGGTCAAAGCTTCTGGTACTTCCGCACAGGCCAGTTGATCGCGGTCGACGCGCTGAACGACGCCCGCGCCTACATGATCGGCAAACGTCTGATCGAGGGGGGCAAGCAGGTCTCACCGGACGAGGTTGCCTCTACGACCGACCTGAAGGCGTTGATGAAATGAGGATCATCGGAGGCGAGAAACGCGGCCTGAAACTGGCCGAGGTCGGCGAAGGCGACGCGCGTGCACATCTGCGTCCGACGACGGATCGCGTGCGCGAGTCGATCTTCAACCTGCTCATCAACGGCACCCACGGCAACCCGGTGCCCGGTGCGCGCGTGCTGGATCTGTTCGCCGGCACCGGCGCACTCGGGCTCGAAGCACTCTCGCGCGGCGCGGCGCGGGTGGCTTTCGTCGATGACGGCGCGGCATCGCGCGCGCTCTTGCGCCGCAATATCGAGCTGATGCGGGCCATGGGCGTGACCGATGTGTGGCGACGCGATGCCACGAACATGGGTCCCTGCCGGGGCGCGGGCTACGATCTGATCTTCCTCGACCCGCCCTATGGCAAGGGGTTGGGGGAGAAAGCCCTGGCTTCCTGCCTCGAGAACGGCTGGATCGCGCCGGGCGCGATGATCGTCTGGGAGGAAAGCCTGCCCCCCGCGGTGCCTGCGCCGCTCGAACAGATCGACCAGCGCAAGTATGGCGACACGCTCGTTACCCTAGCCCGGATGCCCGCATGAAACCCTCCGCCGTTCTGTTCGATTGCGACGGCGTCCTTGTCGACAGCGAACCCGCGACCTTCGCGCTGATCCAGGAGGATTTCGCCACCTACGGCCTCAAGCTCAGTATCGCGGAACTGGAGCAGATGTTCATCGGCGGCACCATCGAAGGGGTCGCCCGTCAGGGCCGCGCTCTGGGCGCCCATCTGCCCACCGATTGGGTGGAAAGCTATTATGAGAGGCTCTACGCGCGCCTGCGCTCGGGGACAGAGCTTATGCCGGGGATACGGGATCTCCTCGATACGCTCGACGCGAAGGGCATTCCCTACGCAGTCGGCTCAAACGGCCGGATGGCCAAGATGGAGGCGACCCTCGGGCAACACCCCGATATCAGGGCGCGGCTCGAGGGGCGGCTATTCTCGGGACAGGATCTGGGTTGTCCGAAGCCCGCGCCCGACCTCTACCTGATTGCGGCACGCAGCCTTGGCGCCGATCCCTCGCGTTGCGTCGTTATCGAGGACAGCCCAACCGGCGCCCGCGCGGCGCGCGCCGCGGGAATGCGCTGCCTTGGTTTTGCGCCCCATGGCCCCAATCCAAGACTGGCTGCCGAAGGGGCGGAGATTTTCACAGCCATGCGTAAAGTCCCTTCGCTTCTTGGGATCTGACCTTGCAGCCGGGGGTTTCGCACCCCCGGACCCCCGCGAGGTATTTTCGCGAAGAAGAACACTCATTTCTCCTTGTTGAAATACCTCGGGGGTGAGGCGCGAAGCGCCGAGGGGGCAGCGCCCCCTCACCCGACCGGACAAGAATGTCCCGCGCGACGGCGGAAGGCTTGCGAATCCGGTCGCATGCCCCTATATCCAGCCGCGAGAGGTTGGCGCGGGCGAGCGCCTCGCCAACCCGGTCAGGTCCGGAAGGAAGCAGCCGCAACGAGCCCCGCTTGGGTCGATGTCCAGCCTCTCACCCTCTCTCCACATCGGTTTGACTTGGCCCGCCCCGCGGATAGACTGCGGCGCGACGAGAGGAGACGCGCATGTCCGACACGCCCGAGACCGGCTATCAGGTTCTGGCCCGCAAGTATCGACCGGCGACCTTTTCCGACCTGATCGGGCAAGAGGCGATGGTGCGTACGCTCAAGAACGCCTTCGCCGCAGACCGGATCGCCCATGCTTTCGTGATGACCGGCGTTCGCGGGGTGGGCAAGACCACCACGGCGCGGATCATCGCAAAGGGCCTCAACTGCGTTGGCCTCGATGGCAAGGGCGGCGCCACGACCGAGCCATGCCTGCAATGTGAGCATTGCAAGGCCATCGCCGAAGGGCGCCATGTCGATGTGATGGAAATGGACGCGGCCTCGCGCACCGGCGTGGGCGACATCCGCGAGATCATCGAGAGCGTGCATTACCGGGCGGCCTCGGCGCGCTACAAGGTCTATATCATCGACGAGGTGCACATGCTCTCGACCAGCGCATTTAACGCGCTGCTCAAGACGCTTGAGGAACCGCCCGCCCACGTCAAATTCATCTTCGCCACGACCGAGATCCGCAAGGTTCCCGTCACGGTGCTTTCCCGCTGCCAGCGTTTTGATCTCAAGCGGATCGAGCCCGAGGTGATGATGGCCCATCTGGCCCGCGTAGCCGAGAAGGAAGGCGCGCGGCTTGCGCCCGACGCGATGGCGCTGATCACCCGCGCCGCCGAAGGCTCGGTGCGCGATGCGATGTCGCTGATGGATCAGGCGATTGCCCATGGCGCGGGCGAGACCACGGCTGAACAGGTGCGCGCCATGTTGGGGCTCGCGGACCGGGCGCGGGTGCTCGATCTCTTCGACATGATCCTCAAGGGCGATGCCGCGGGCGCGCTGACCGAGATCGGCTCACAGTATTCCGACGGGGCCGACCCGATGGCGGTGCTGCGCGATCTGGCCGAGATCACGCATTGGGTCTCGGTCATCAAGATCACGCCCGAGGCGGCTGACGATCCGACCGTTCCGCCCGAGGAGCGCACGCGCGGTCAGGCGCTGGCCGCCGCGATCCCGATGCGGGTGCTGAGC
This sequence comes from Sedimentimonas flavescens, assembly GCF_019264375.1. Lineage (GTDB taxonomy): Bacteria > Pseudomonadota > Alphaproteobacteria > Rhodobacterales > Rhodobacteraceae > Rhodobacter > Rhodobacter flavescens. Next base: position 43,035 of record NZ_JAHVAI010000010.1, read on the forward strand.
CGCTTCTGGCAGATGCTGCTCAAGGCCATCGAGGAGGTCGCCAATGCGCCCAATGCGATGATGGCCGCCGAGATGGCGATCATCCGCCTGACCCATGTCGCCGACCTGCCGGACCCTGAGACGCTGATGCGCAAGATCCAGTCCGGGCCGGGCGGCTCGGCCGGGCGCGGATCGGCGCCGGGCGGCGGGCCGGGGAATGGGCCGACCGCACAGGCAGAGCCGATGGCCGGGGCAACCATGCGCGGGATCTATGGCACGCCTGTTGCGCGGGCGGGCAACGCGGCCGTGGCGCGGGCCGCGCAGACCGAAACCGCACTAGCGCGCTTTGCCCGCTTCGAAGACGTGGTCGAACTGATCAGCCGGATGCGCGACGTCAAGCTGCTGCTCGATGTCGAGAAATGCGTGCGCCTTGTGCGTTACGCACCCGGCCGGATCGAGTTCCAGCCGACCGAGGACGCGCCGCGCGATCTGGCGGCAACGCTCTCGCAGCGGCTTGCGGGCTGGACCGGGGCGCGGTGGGGTGTTTCGATCGTCTCCGAGGGCGGCGCGGAAACCATCGCCGAGATCCGCAACGCCGACCGCCGTGCCGCCGAGGCCGAGGCGCGCTCGAACCCGGTGATTGCGGCGATTTTCGAGGCCTTCCCGAAGGCTGCCTTCGACGATATCACCACCGCCGCACAGATCGCTCTTGAGCAGCAGGCCGAAGCCCTGCCCGAGGTCGAAGACGAATGGGATCCTTTCGAGGACAATTAAGGAGAACACGATGTTCAAGGGCTTGGGCCAACTGGGCGACATGGCCAAGATGATGAAGGCCGCCAAGGATATGCAGGAGCGCATGGCGGCGCTTCAGGAAGAGCTGAGCACGATCGTCGTCGTGGGCGAATCCGGTGCGGGGCTGGTGCAAGCAAGCGCCACGGCCAAGGGAGAGCTGACCGGGCTGTCGATTGACCCCTCGATCCTCGTGGCTTCGGAAAAGGAAGTGGTCGAGGATCTGATCCTGGCCGCGATCAAGGAAGCGCAGCACAAGGCCAAACTGCGCGAGATCGAAGAGCAGAAGAAGCTGCTTCAGGAACTCGGCCTGCCTGCCGACATGCCGCTGCCAACCTGAGATGAGCGGCGCGCGCGACGAGATCGAGGAGCTGATCGCGCTGATGGCGCGACTGCCGGGGCTTGGGCCCCGCTCGGCCCGGCGCGCGGTGCTGCATCTGATCCGCAAGCGCGCCGGGTTGATGGCGCCGCTTGCGCAGATGATGGCCCATGTGGCCGAGACCGCCCGCGAATGCGCGCGTTGCGGCAATATCTCGGTCGGGGCTATCTGCGACATCTGCGAGAACCCGGCCCGCGCCACCGGCGAGATCTGCGTGGTCGAGGATGTCGCCGATCTCTGGGCGATGGAGCGTGGCGGCGCCTTCAAGGGGCGCTACCATGTGCTTGGCGGCACGCTGAGCGCGCTGGATGCGGTCGGCCCCGAGGAACTCGGCATCCCGAAGCTGATCGAGCGCGTCGGCACCGAGGGCGTGCGCGAGGTGATCCTGGCGCTCAATGCCACGGTCGAGGGGCAGACCACCGCGCATTACATCGCCGAGGCGCTCGAGGGCCGCGATCTGCGGATCACGAGCCTCGCGCAGGGCGTGCCGATCGGGGGCGAGCTTGATTACCTTGACGACGGCACGATTCAGGCCGCGCTTCGCGCCCGGCGCAGTTTCTGATGGCGACATCCCCGGAAACCGCCGAGTTCCTGTTGGAGCAGTTGGGGGATCGGGTCCGGCTGCGGCGCATGTTCGGCGAATATGCCGTCTATGCGGGCGGCAAGACAGTCGCGCTGCTCTGTGACGATGCGCTTTTCGTGCGGCAGATCCCCGAGGCCAGCGCCTATCTTGGCGATCCGGTCGCGGGTTTTCCCTATCCCGGCGCAAAGCCCTGGTGGCGGGTTGAGGCGGACCAGTGGGAGGACGCCAACTGGCTGAAGGGCCTGATCGCGGTCATGGAGGCAGCACTGCCCGAGCCTGCGCAGAAGAAACGGCGGAAATCCGGACAAGAGGCGCGCGGAGCGGGCGGCAAGGATTGAACGCCCCGCGCCCGCCCGCTATCAGGGTAGAAACCCGTTTCACCCGAGTATCCTCATGAACCGACTTTATCACGTCGCGCTCTCGCCCTTTTGCCGCAAGGTCCGGCTGACGCTGGCCGAGAAGAAGATCGAGGTCGAGCTGGTCGAGGAGCGCTACTGGGAACAGCATCCCGATTTCCTGCGCCGCAATCCGGCGGGCAAAGTTCCGGTCTTGCGTATCGACAGCCGAGTGATGAGCGAAAGCCAGGCGATTTGCGAATACCTGGAAGAGACCGTTCCGCAGCCGCCCCTGATGCCGCGCGACGCCGAGGCGCGCTATGAAGTGCGCCGCCTCTGCGCCTGGTTCGACGACAAGTTCAACGAGGAAGTCACCCGCAAGGTGATGGGCGAGCGGGTCTGGAAAAAGATCATGAAGAAGGGTTATCCCGACAGCAAGACCGTCAAGGAAGGGCTTGGCGCGATCAAGTATCACCTCGATTACATGGGGTGGCTCTTGGATCAGCGGCGCTGGCTGGCGGGGGACAACATGACGCTGGCGGATTTCGCGGCGGCCGCGCATCTGAGCTGTCTGGACTATATCTCGGACGTGGACTGGAACCGCTCGGAGACCGTCAAGGACTGGTATGCCAAGATCAAGTCGCGCCCGGCCTTCCGGTCCTTGCTGGCCGATCAATTGCCGGGAATGCCGCCCTCGCCGCAATATGCCGAGCTGGATTTCTGAGCGCGACCGGGGGCGCTGCCCCCGGACCCCCGGGATATTTTCGCCACATTGAAGGGAAGGCCCCGTGACGGATCTGAAAGCCGCGCTGAGTAGGAAAGCCCTTGAGGAAGGGTTTTCGAAGCTGCGCGTGACTCGTCCCGATGCGGTTCCCGAAATCGCGGGGCGGCTGGAGGCTTTCGTTGACGCCGGGATGCACGGGCAGATGGGCTGGATGGCCGAGCGCATGGGCTGGCGCGGCGACCCGGCGGCGCTTTGGCCCGAGGCGCGTTCCGTCGTGATGCTGGCCGAGGTCTATACGCCCGACGAGGATCCGATGGCGGCGGTGGCGCACCGGGACCATGGGGCGATCAGCGTTTATGCACGGGGCAAGGATTACCACGATCTGGTCAAGAAGCGGCTGAAGCGCGTCGGGCGCTGGCTGCTTGAGGAAGCGACGCGGCGTGGAATTCAGGGCGAGATCAAGGTTTTCGTCGATACCGCGCCGGTGATGGAAAAGCCGCTTGGGCAGGCCTCGGGGCTTGGGTGGCAGGGCAAGCACACGAACCTGCTGGCGCGCGATCTGGGCAGTTGGTTCTTTCTGGGGGCGATTTTCACGACGCTGGAGCTGGCGCCCGATGAACCCGAGGTCAGCCATTGCGGGAATTGCCGTGCCTGTCTCGACGCCTGCCCGACTGGGGCCTTTCCGGCGCCCTACCGCCTGGATGCACGGCGCTGCATTTCCTACCTGACGATCGAGCACAAGGGACCCGTCGATCCCGACTTGCGTCCGCATCTGGGCAACCGGATCTACGGTTGCGACGATTGTCTGGCCGCCTGCCCCTGGAACAAGTTTGCCGCCCAAGCGCGCGAGATCGGCTATGAGAACCGGATCGGCGCCCCGACACTCGCCGAACTGGTCGTGCTGGACGATGCCGCCTTCCGTGCGCGATTCGCAGGCTCGCCCATCAAGCGGATCGGGCGCGACCGGATGGTGCGCAACGTGCTTTATGCGATCGGCAACTCGGCGAACGAAGCGCTGCGGCCCTTGGCACTGGCGCTACGGGACGACCCCGATGAGGCGGTGGCGGATGCTGCTCGTTGGGCAGCCGAGAGGCTGGCACCCTGATCCGGCGCGCAGAATTGTAAGGGATACAGCCTTTCCGCTTTTCTTCGCAAACAACCGGGCTACCGTCGCTGCATGAAACCGAGCACCCCGATACCGGCGGCTTCAAGCCTGCAGAACTCGCCCCTGACCGGCATCCTGTTCAAGCTGGTCTCGGTGCTGGTGTTCATCGTCATGTCGGCGCTGATCAAGGCCACCGGGGGCGCCATCCCGGCGGGTGAAACGGTGTTCTTCCGTTCGGCCTTCGCGATTCCGGTGATCCTAGGCTGGCTGGCCTGGCGGCGGGAACTGGGTCAGGGGCTGCGTGTCACCAATCCGATGGGTCATGTCTGGCGCGGGGTTGTCGGCACCTCGGCGATGGGCTTCGGCTTTGCCGGTCTGGTGCTGCTGCCGCTGCCCGAGGTCACCGCGATCGGCTATGCGAGCCCTCTGCTTGTCGTGATCTTCGCCGCGATGTTCCTGGGAGAGGAGGTGCGCGCCTTCCGCCTGTCCGCCGTTGCGCTTGGGCTGGCGGGCGTGCTGATGGTGCTCTCGCCCCGGCTTGGCGCGGTGGGCGAGTCTGGCCACCGCGAGGCGCTTGGCGCGATGCTGGTGCTGATGGGGGCATTATGTGCCGCGCTGGCGCAGGTCTTCATCCGCAAGCTTGTCGCGACCGAGCGGACCTCGGCCATCGTCTTCTGGTTCTCGATCACCTCGACCCTGCTGTCGCTGATCACCATTCCCTTCGGCTGGGTCATGCCGACGCCCACCGAGGCCGCGCTGCTGGTCGCAACGGGTCTGCTGGGTGGCGTGGGGCAGATTCTGCTCACCTCCAGCTACCGCTACGCGGATGCCTCGATCGTGGCGCCCTTCGACTATGCCTCGATGATCTTCGCACTGCTGATCGGCTATTTCGTCTTCGACGAGGTGCCGACTCTGGTGATGTTGGCAGGTGCCACGCTGATCATCCTGGCGGGCGTGATGATCATCTGGCGCGAGCGGCAACTGGGCCTGAAGCGCGCGGCGCAGCGCAAGGTAATGACCCCACAGGGCTAGGTCCGGATGCGGCAGCCGGTCCGGTCGCAGAATCGGCTGAGTTGTGCTAGGGTTCCTCACTGAGCAAGCTGAGGAGGCCAAGATGACCCGTCATATTACCGACCACGCTGCCCCGAAGGCCGAAGGCACCCGGACCGAGCAATTCGTGGATATCGAACGCAAGAAAGGTATCCATCCCGCGGTGGCAGAGCTGAACCAGCGGGCGGCAGATCGCAGCCCGCGCAAGGTTCAGGAGTTCCTGCGCATCGACCGCGAGCAGAAGGACGCAGTCTGAGCCCGTTCCGAGCTTCGCGAGACCGAAATGCAAAAGGCGCGCCCCGGGGCGCGCCTTTCCATTTCTGCTCTCGTGCATCAGGCGCGCACGAGACGCTCATAGCTTTCCGAGATATCGCGGGTCAGCGCACCCACTTCGAAGTGGAAGTCGCCGATCTGGCCCACCGGAGTGACCTCGGCGGCGGTGCCGGTCAGCCAGCACTGCTCGAACCCGGCCAGTTCCACCGGCTCGATGTGACGCTCGTGCACGGTGACGCCCTTTTCCTTGAGCATCTGGATCACGGTCTGACGGGTGAGGCCATTGAGGAAGCAATCGGGCTTGGGCGTATGCACCTCGCCATTCTTCACGAAGAAGACGTTCGCGCCGGTCGCCTCGGCCACATAGCCGCGATAATCCATCATCAGCGCGTCCGAGCAGCCCTTGGCCTCGGCGGCGTGCTTGGACATGGTGCAGATCATGTAAAGACCGGCGGCCTTGGCCTCGGACGGGATCGTCTTGGGGTCGGGACGGCGCCATTTCGAGATGTCGAGCTTGGCGCCCTTCATCTTGGCGTCGCCGTAATAGTTGCCCCACTCCCAGCCGGCCACAGCCAGACGGACCGGGTTGCGCTTGGCCGAGACACCCATGTCGTCGCCCGCGCCGCGCCAGGCAACCGCGCGCACATAGGCGTCTTTCCAGCCATTGGCGGCCAGCATGTCGTACTTGGCCTTCTCGATTTCCTCGACCGAGTAGGGGATCTCCATATCGAGCAGGTTGGCCGAGCGGTGCAGACGCTCGGAATGTTCCACGCTCTTGAAGATCTTGCCGTTGTAGCAGCGCTCGCCCTCGAAAACGGATGAGGCATAGTGCAGCGCGTGGGTCAGGACGTGGACCTTGGCGTTACGCCACTCCACCATCTGACCGTCCATCCAGATCCAGCCATCGCGATCATCATAAGCCCCGGCCATTTTATCCTCCTTCGGATCACCCGGTTTTTCGAATATTGCGCAGAAAATGTCCGCTTCGGACATAATATTGCGCAAATTGTGGGCTTCGGTAGCAATTGATTCTTGGAAAGTCAACATCGCTGACATAAAGTCACCGAAAAGAGAGGGTGATCAATGGCAGACAGCGGCACGCAGGGAGGCGAGACCCTGCTGTTCCTGACGGACGAGCAGTTGCGCAAGGGGATCGAGGCGATGTTCTTCGCCTATCGCGGCTTCACCGCCGACCCGGACCGAATCCTCGAGAAATACGCCTATGGGCGCGCCCATCACCGTGCCATTCACTTCATCAACCGTCAGCCCGGCCTGACGGTGACGACCCTCCTGTCGGTTCTGGGCGTGACCAAGCAGTCGCTCAACCGGGTGCTGCGCACGCTGATCGAGGATGGGCTGGTCGAAAGCCGCGTGGGCCGCAAGGACAAGCGCGAGCGGCATCTGTTCCTGACCGAAAAGGGAGAGGCGCTGGAGCGCGAACTCTCGGGCGCGCAGCGCGAGCGGATGCGTGCGGCCTATCGCGCCGCCGGGCCGCAGGCCGTCGCGGGCTTCCGCCAGGTGCTTGAGGCGATGATGGATTTCGAGATGCGCCGACACTACCAGATGATGAAGGACGGCACTTGATGGGCGGAACGGCAAATTCTCCGCATCTGCTGATCGTGGATGATGACGAACGCATCCGGGGGCTCTTGCACAAATTCCTTGCTCGCAACGGCTTTCTGGTCACCGCCGCGCGCGATGCCGCCCATGCCCGGCGGCTGCTGGCGGGGCTGGAATTCAACCTGATCGTGCTTGATGTGATGATGCCGGGCGAGGACGGGCTAAGCCTGACGCGCGACCTGCGCGCCCGCAAGGTGGCCACGCCGGTTCTGCTGCTGACCGCACGCGGCGAGACCCGTGAGCGGATCGAGGGGCTTGAGGCCGGGGCCGACGACTATCTTGCAAAACCCTTCGAGCCGAAAGAACTGCTGCTGCGCATCAACGCGATCCTGCGGCGCGTCCCGACCGAGATTCAGACCGGACCGAAATACATCAGCCTCGGGCCGCTGCGCTACGATCAGGACCGGGGCGAATTGTGGCAGGGCGAAGCGCCGGTACGCCTGACGGCAACCGAGGTCGCGCTGATGCGCATCTTCGCCGCGCATTCCGGCGAGGTCGTCAGCCGCGCCGAACTGATCGACGAGTTGGGCCGCGATCGGGCTGGCAGTTCGGACGAGGGCGCAGGCGACCGCGCCGTCGACGTCCAGATCACCCGCCTGCGCCGCAAGATCGAGCCGGACCCGCGCGAGCCGCGCTATCTGCAGACGGTTCGCGGGCTGGGATACATGCTCGCCCCGGACTGAGTCGCACCGGCAACTGGGAACTGGCGGCCTCAGCGCCTTGCGCCATGGGCTTTCGCAATGTTTGCGCAAAACATACGCGCCATTTGCGGCAAAACACCCAAGCTACTGTTGCATCGCGGCAATTGGCCACGTCTGCACGTGAATGTCTGCTGGACTGACAGGTTTGTGATTGCTAAAGAACCCCCCATGTTCGGCGGCACTTAGTGCGGCCCGGCAAGTCGTATCGGCCTGATTTTCAGGCCCGGGAAGGGAGAAGATACGTGTCCCACGCAGAAGATCACGCAGGCACCCGGAGGGATTTCCTCTACTACGCGACCGCCGGCACCGGCGCCGTGGTTGCGGGCGCGGCCGTCTGGCCGCTTGTGAACCAGATGAACGCATCGGCTGACGTCAAGGCGCTCGCCTCGATTTACGTCGATATCTCGGGCATCGAGCCCGGCACCCAGCTGACCGTCAAATGGCGCGGCAAGCCGGTGTTCATCCGCCGCCGCACCTCGGATGAAATCGACGCCGGACGCGCCGTCGATGTCACCACCCTCATCGACCAGTCGGCCGAGAATGCGAACAAGCCGGGCGCTGACGCCTCGGATGAGAACCGCACCCTCGACGACGCTGGCGAATGGCTGGTGATGATGGGCGTTTGCACCCACCTGGGCTGCGTCCCGCTTGGCGACGCTGGCGAATTCGGCGGCTGGTTCTGCCCCTGCCACGGCTCGCACTACGATACCGCCGGCCGCATCCGCAAGGGCCCCGCGCCGCGCAACCTCGATATTCCGGTGGCCCAGTTCACCGATGAATCCACGATCCTGCTGGGCTGAGGGAGAAGCTAAATGGCTGGAATTCCGCACGACCATTACGAGCCCAAGACGGGCATCGAGAAGTGGCTGCATTCGCGTCTGCCGATCGTGTCGCTGATTTACGACACCATCATGATCCCGACGCCGAAGAACCTGAACTGGTGGTGGATCTGGGGCATCGTCCTGGCCTTCTGCCTCGGGCTTCAGATCGTCACCGGCATCGTCCTGGTGATGCACTACACCCCCCATGTCGACCTGGCCTTCGCCTCGGTCGAACATATCATGCGTGACGTGAACGGCGGCTACGCCATCCGTTACATGCACGCCAACGGCGCCTCGCTGTTCTTCCTTGCCGTCTACATCCACATCTTCCGCGGCCTCTACTACGGTTCGTACAAGGCCCCGCGCGAAGTGACCTGGATCGTCGGCATGGTGATCTATCTGATGATGATGGGCACCGCCTTCATGGGCTACGTGCTGCCGTGGGGCCAGATGTCGTTCTGGGGCGCCACCGTTATCACCGGTCTTTTCGGCGCGATTCCGGGCGTTGGCCCCGCGATCCAGGACTGGCTGCTTGGCGGACCGGCCGTGGACAACGCCACGCTCAACCGCTTCTTCTCGCTGCACTACCTGCTGCCCTTCGTGATCGCGGCCCTCGTCGCCGTTCACATCTGGGCCTTCCACACCACGGGCAACAACAACCCGGCCGGTGTCGAGGTGCGTCGCGGCTCGAAAGCCGAAGCCCAGAAAGACACCCTGCCCTTCTGGCCCTACTTCGTGGTGAAGGATCTCGTCGCGCTCGCGCTCGTCGTGACCATCTTCTTCGCGGTCGTCGGCTTCATGCCGAACTACCTCGGCCACCCGGACAACTACATCGAGGCGAACCCGCTCTCGACCCCGGCGCATATCGTGCCCGAATGGTACTTCCTGCCGTTCTACGCGATCCTGCGGGCCTTCACGGCCGACGTCTGGGCGGTGATCCTGGTCAACAAGATCACCTTCGGCATCGTTGACGCGAAGTTCTTCGGCGTTATCGCGATGTTCGGCGCGATCATCGCGATGGCCCTGGCTCCGTGGCTGGACACCTCGAAAGTCCGCTCGGGTCAGTTCCGTCCGATGTTCAAGTGGTGGTTCTGGCTGCTGGCGATCGACTTCGTCGTGCTGATGTGGGTTGGCGCGATGCCGACCGACGGGATCTACCCCTACATCTCGCTGATCGGCGCGACCTACTGGTTCGCCTACTTCTTCGTGATCCTGCCGCTTCTGGGCATCATCGAAAAGCCGCTGCCGATGCCGGCCACGGTCGAAGAAGACTTCAACAACCACTACGGCAACCCGGCCGAGTAAGAAACAGGACCTGAAATCATGAAAAAACTTCTGATCTCTGCCGTTTCCGCGCTCGTGCTTGGCGCCGGTTCGGCCTTTGCCGCGGGCAGCGAGGGGCATATCGAAGATATCGCCTTCTCGTTCGAAGGGCCCTTCGGACGCTACGACCAGCAGCAGCTGCGCCGTGGCTTCCAGGTCTACCGTGAGGTCTGCGCCGGCTGTCACGGGCTCAAGTTCGTCCCGATCCGCTCGCTTGCGGATGAGGGCGGCCCGCAGATGAACCCCGACTGGGTGCGTGCCTTCGCGGCCGAACTCGACGAGGCCATCGACAAGGACACCGGCGAGCCGCGTCCGCGCAAGGAAACCGACATGTTCCCGACCCGCCAGGGCGAGGGCATGGGACCGGACCTGTCGCTCATGGCGAAGGCTCGTGCGGGCTTCCACGGCCCCTACGGCACCGGCATCAACCAGCTTGTCCGCGGCATCGGTGGCCCCGAGTATATCAGCGCCATCCTCACCGGCTTCAGCGGCGAGGAAAAAGAGGAAGCGGGTTCGTTCTTCTATGAGAACCACGCATTCCCGGGTGGCTGGATCGCGATGAGCCCGCCGCTCTCGGAAGATCTGGTCGAGTATGAAGACGGCACCCCGGCGACTGTCGAGCAGATGGCCGAGGACGTTTCGGCCTTCCTGATGTGGACCGCCGAACCCAAGCTGATGGGCCGCAAGAACATGGGCTTCACCGCCGTCATGCTTCTGGGCCTGCTGACCGTCCTGCTCTACCTGAGCAACAAGCGCCTCTGGGCGCCGTACAAGGGTAAGAAAGCCTGATCCCTCAGGCGATCGACTGAAAGGAAACGCGCCCCCTCGGGGGCGCGTTTTCGTTTCCGCACTCGCGCGGTTGCTTTCCCATGGCAGCGCCTGCGGCAATGACCTACGATGCCCCCAATTCAAGGAGACCTCATGCCCGCCACTCGCGCCCCCCGTCTGTGCGTCCTGATCGACGCCGACAATGTCCCCGCAAGCTATGCCGAATCCATCTTCGAAGAGATCTCGGGTCTGGGCGAGGCTTCGGTTCGCCGGATTTATGGGGACTGGTCCTCGGCCCGGCTGACCGGGTGGGCGAAAAAGGTCAACGCGCTTGGCATGGTCGCCGATCAGCAGTTCTCGAACACCAGGGGTAAGAATGCCTCGGACATCGGCCTGGTGATCGCGGCGATGGATTTCCTGCACTCGGGGCTGTTCGACGGCTTCGTGCTGGTCTCGTCTGACAGCGACTTTACCCGCCTCGCCTCGCGTATCCGCGAGCAGGGGCTGGATGTCTATGGCATCGGCGAGCAGAAGACCCCCGAGGCCTTCCGTAACGCCTGCAAGCGCTTCATCTATGTCGAGAACCTCGGCGCCGAGAACGCGCCAGCCGACACCTCGCCGCCGGAACCCGGCACCCCGGCCACCGAGCCGCCACGCAGCGAAACGACGAAGCTGCCGCCCTCGAAGGCCATCCCCATCGTCGTCGCCGCGATGAAGCGCATCGGGCTAGAGGAGGAATGGTATTCGCTTGGGCAGTTGGGGCAGTTCATCACCCTGTCGCATCCCGACTTCGACACCCGCACCTATGGCGCGGCGAAGCTTTCGGATCTGCTCAAGAAGACCGGCCGTTTCGAAGTCAAACAGGGCCCGGGCAACCACCTGATCGTGCGCGACAAGGCCTGAGGGCGCTCAGCGCGCAGCCCCGTAGCGGGCCATGAACATCTCGATGGCTCCGTCGATCGTGCGCTTTACGTCGCGCGGCGCACAGCAGCTGTCGACGCCGAAGATCAGCCGTGCGTGGATGTCTGCCTTGCACAGCTCGGCGAACTGGTCTGCGGCCAGCTCAAAATCCTCGATCACCAGCTCGCCCCGGCTTGCAGCCTCGCGCAGGTAGTCCACCAGCCGCTCGCGCACCATGATCGGGCCGGAGTGGTAGAATTCATGCCCAAGCTGCGGGAAGCGGTCGCTTTCGGCGACACAGATGCGGAAGATGCCGCGCCCGAAATCCGAGGACATGAAGGCGATGATCTTCTCGGCGGCAAAGCGCAGCACATCGCGCACCGGGGCCTGTCGGTGGATCAGTTCCACGGCCTCATCGGCCTGCCGCGCGCATTCGGTCTTGGCGACTTCCATGAACAGAAGCTGCTTGTCGGGGAAATAGCTGTAGAGCGTGGCTTTCGAAACGCCTGCTTCGCGCGCGATGTCATCGACCGAGGCCCCCTCGAACCCGTCGCGCAGAAAGACCGTGCGTGCACCGTCCAGCACCTGAGCGAACTTGCGGCCCTTGCGGATCTTCGGTTTGGTCTCTGCCTCGGCCATGGGTCCTCCGTTCCGGCCACGCGCCGGACGGCCCAACATAAACCGTGCAGTTCAGCCGGGGCAAGGCCGGGCGATCAGCCTGCGATCAACTGCTCGTCCCATTCCGCGACGGCGCGCAGCGAGGGGCGCGCCATGACCCGCGCCACCCAGTCGCGGATGACCGGCACGTCGGGCATGATCTGCGGGAACCAGCCGAAGGGCGAGAAGACCAGCAGATCGGCTGCGGTGAAGCGCTCGCCCATCAGGTAGGGGCCTTTCTCCAGCGCGGCGCGCAGGGTGTCGGCCATCTCGGCCGGGCCCCGGAACGTGGCGCGAAAAACCGGATGATCGACCTCCATCACCTGCCCCACCAGCACGGGTTCAATCACGCCCTGGTAGTAGAACAGCCACGAGAGGAACTCCCCCCGCCCCGCTTCGCCGGGGGCCGGGGCAAGGCTGGCCTCAGGGAAGGCCTCGCACAGGCTCAGCACGATGGCGCCGCGTTCGCGCACCGGCCCGGTGGGCGTGACGAGATAGGGAACCTTGCCCTCGGGGTGCGGGTTCAGCGGGTCGCGCCCGCCCGAGCCATCCTGTCGCGGAATCGAAACCGGGCGGATCTCGACCCGGTCCGTGGCGCCAAGCTCATGGATCAGCGCAACGATGGTGGACGAACGACTACGCGGCGCGTGATAAAGGATCATGATCGGCCTCCCGACTCTGGTCGGCAGAGCATCGCACAGAACCGGCCCGCCCGCGAGAGATCAGCCGATGCGGCCGCGCACGCCACCGGTCTGGGCGCGATCCAGCAGCAGGTGATCGAGGATCACGCAGGCCATCATCGCCTCGGCCACCGGCACGGCGCGGATGCCCACGCAGGGGTCGTGGCGGCCCTTGGTGATCACCTCAACCTCTTCGCCCGCCGTGTTGATAGAACGGCGCGGCGTCAGGATCGACGAGGTCGGCTTAACCGAGAAGCGCACGACGATGGGCTGGCCAGTGGTGATCCCGCCAAGGATGCCGCCTGCGTGGTTCGACAGATACTCGGGGCCGTTCGGACCCATGACGATCTCGTCGGCATTCTCGATGCCGCTCAGCGCGGCGGCAGCCATGCCCTCGCCGATCTCGACACCCTTCACGGCGTTGATCGTCATCATGGCGGCAGCAAGGTCGCTGTCCATCTTGGCATAGATCGGCGCGCCGAGGCCGGGCGGGCAGCCCTCGGCCATCACTTCGATCATCGCGCCGACCGAGCTGTGCCCCTTGCGGATCGCGTCGAGATAGTCTGCCCATTCGGCGACCACGGCAGCATCGGGGATGAAGAACGGGTTACGCAGGATCTCGTCGCGGTCAAAGCGCGCGCGGTCGATATGCTTGGCGCCCATCTGCACCATATAGCCGGTGATCCGCAGATCGGGCGCCAGCGCCCTGAGCACCGCCTGCGCCACACCGCCGGCCGCCACCCGCGCCGCGGTTTCCCGCGCGCTGGAACGCCCGCCACCGCGATAGTCACGGATGCCGTATTTCTGGTGATAGGTGATGTCGGCATGGCCGGGGCGGAACTGCCGCGCGATCTCGCCGTAATCCTTGCTGCGCTGGTCGGTGTTCTCGATCATCAGCTGAATCGGGGTGCCGGTGCTCTTGCCCTCGAACACGCCCGAGAGGATGCGCACCTGATCGGGTTCCTGCCGCTGCGTGGTCATCTTGGACTGACCCGGACGGCGGCGGTCGAGGAAGACCTGGATGAACTCTTCCGTAATCTCGATGCCGGGAGGGCAGCCATCTACCGTGGCCCCAAGGGCGGGCCCGTGGCTTTCGCCCCAGGTGGTGACGCGGAACAGGTGACCGAAGGTGTTGAAGCTCATGGCGGCTCTCCTTTGGCCCTCGGATAAAGGCGCGGCGGGCCACACTCAAGCGATTTCCCTTGCGGGAAGCGCGCTTTGCCCTATGTTGCGCGCTACCTCGGGGTGCTGTGGGCGGTTTTGCCCAAGCTGAGATGCGCTATGCGAACCCGTTGAACCTGAACCGGTTAAGACCGGCGGAGGGAAGGTTTCCGGCTCGTCCCGGCCCCGACTCCGCCCGTCGGCTTTGGAGGACGAGATGAAGAAAACTCTGATGCTTGCGGGTCTTTTGGCTGCCAGCCCGGCGCTGGCCGACGAAAAGCCCGTGCTCACTGTCTATGCGCCCGAGTATTTCACCAGCGAATGGGGGCCGGGGCCTGCCATCGAGAAGGGCTTTGAAGAGGTCTGCGCCTGCGATCTGCAATTCGTGGCGGGCGACGTGCTGCCGCGCGTTCTGCTCGAAGGCGACAAGACCGAGGCCGATGTAGTGATCGGGCTGAACACCGACGTTCTGGCGCGCGCCCGTGCGACCGGCCTCTTTGCGCCGCATAACGAAGACACCTCGGCCCTGACCCTGCCGATCGCGTGGGATGACGACACCTTCCTGCCCTTCAACTGGAGCGAGACGGCCTTCATCTACGACAAGACCAAGCTCGCCAACCCTCCCGCCTCCTTCCAGGAGCTGCTGGATGCCCCGGACGATGCCTACAAGATTGCCATTCAGGATCCGCGCAGCTCGATCTCGGGTCTGGCGCTTCTGCTCTGGGTCAAGTCGGTCTATGGCGATCAGGCCGGTGAGGCTTGGGCCAAGCTTGCCCCCAAGATCCTGACCGTCACACCCGGCTGGTCCGAGGCCTATGGCCTCTTCACCGATGGCGAGGCCGATATGGTGCTCAGCTTCACCACCTCGCCCGCCTATCACATCATCGCCGAAGAGGATGACAGCAAGGTCGCCGCGATCTTCCCCGAGGGGCATTACTTCATGACCGAGGTCGCCGCGCAGATAAAGACGACCGACACGCCGGAGTTGGCGCAGTCCTTCATGGATTACATCCTGTCAGATGCATTCCAGGGCATGATCGCCACCGCGAACTGGTCCTATCCGGCCGTCATCAAAGAGGGCTTCCTGCCCGAGGGCTTCGCCGCCCTGCCGCGCCCGGAAAAGACCTTCTTCTATCCCGAGGATGAGGCCGAGGCCCTGCGTGTCCCGGCACTGGCGGAATGGGAAGCGGCGCTCGCGCACTGATCTGGCCCGCACTGGCCGCCACGCTGGTCGCGGCGCTGGTGCTGGTTCCCCTCGGCGCGGTGACGATCCGCGCCGGGGGTTTTGGCGGCTTGCGCGGGGGGGATCTCTCCGCGCTGTGGTTCACGCTCTGGCAGGCGACGGTTTCAGCCGCGCTTTCATGCCTCTTGGCCCTGCCCGTGGCCCGCGCGCTGTTTCGGCGCCGCTTCACCGGGCGCGGGTTGCTGATCTCGCTGCTCGGCGCGCCCTTCATCCTGCCGACGGTGGTCGCGGTGATCGGGCTGATCGCAATTTTCGGGCGGCGCGGCATGGTCAACGCCGCACTTGGCGGGCTCGGCCTGCCCGAGTTCTCGATCTACGGCGCGCATGGGGTCATCCTTGCCCATGTCTTCTTCAACCTACCCTTGGCCACGCGCATGGTGCTGCATGGCTGGCAGGCGATCCCGTCCGAGCGGTTGCGCCTTGCCGCCTCGCTCGGCTTTGGCCCGCCCGAGATCCAGCGCCATCTCGAATGGCCGATGCTGCGCAGCGTGCTGCCCGGCGCTTACCTTGCGATCTTCCTCGTCTGCCTGACGTCATTTGCCGTCGCGCTGATCCTGGGCGGCGGCCCCGGCGCCACCACGGTCGAAGTCGCGATCTATCAGGCCTTCCGCTTCGATTTCGACCTTGGGCGCGCGGCCTCGCTGGCGCTGGTGCAGGTGGCGATCTGCGTCGCTGCGCTTGCCCTCACCGCTTGGATCACCCGGGGCGAGAGCTTCGGCGCGGGCCTTGACCGCCCGCTGGCCGCGCCGCTTGGGCAGGGCGCGCTCCTGCGGATGCAGGACGGGCTGGCGATCTCGGCGGCAACGGCGTTCCTGCTATTGCCCATCGGCGCGATCATGGCACGCGGCCTGCCCGCGCTGACCGATCTGCCGCCCTCGATCTGGGCCGCCACGCGCATCTCTCTCACCCTCGCTGGCGCATCTACCGCACTGACGCTGGCGCTTGCCCTGCCGCTCGCGCTGGCCGCCCCCCGCCACCGTTGGGCCGAGACCGCTGCGATGCTGCCCATGGCCGCCTCGGCTCTGGTCGTGGGCACCGGCCTCTTCCTGATCGCGCGACCCTTCGTGAACCCCACAAGCCTGACGCTGCCCGTCACCCTCATCGCCAACGCAACGCTCAGCCTGCCCTTCGCGGTGCGTATCCTTTTGCCCGAGGTCCGCACCCTGCAAAACGACTATGACCGGCTGGCGGCCTCGCTTGACCTGAGCGGATTTGCCCGCCTGCGCTACCTGACGCTACCGCGCCTTGCCCGCCCACTGGGGTTCTCTGCGGGGATCGCGGCGGCATTCTCGATGGGCGATCTGGGGGTCATCACGCTCTTCTCGGATGGCCGCACGCAAACCCTTCCCCTTGCGCTTTTTCAGCTGATGGGCGCCTATCGAATGGATCAGGCCGCCGCCGCCGCCTGCCTGCTCATGGCCCTCACCTTCGCCCTCTTCTGGGCCTGCGACCGGATCGGACACCATGCTGACCCTCGATAAGCTGCGCATCGAACAGGGCGAGTTCTCGCTGACCGCCGACCTGAGAGTGCCCACCGGCGCGCGCGTCGCGGTGATGGGCCCCTCGGGGGCAGGCAAATCAACGCTTTTCTCGACCATCGCAGGCTTCATCCAGCCTACCGCCGGGCGCATCCTGTGGAACGGTACCGAGCTGACCGAGATGTCGCCGGGCGGCCGCCCGCTCTCGATCCTCTTCCAGGACCAGAACCTGTTCCCGCACCTCAGCGTCGCGCAGAACCTCGGCCTCGGCATCGACCCAAAGCTGCGCCTCAGCCGCACCGACCATGCCCGGATCACACAGGCCCTGGCCCGTACCGGCCTGCAAGGGTTGGAAAACCGCAAACCTGCATCCCTCTCGGGCGGTCAGCAATCGCGCGTCGCACTGGCCCGCGCACTCCTGCGCGCGCGCCCACTCCTGCTGCTCGATGAGCCTTTCGCCGCCCTCGGCCCGGCACTCAAGGCCGAGATGCTCGCCCTCGTGGCCGAAATCGCCGCCGAACAGGGCACAACCGTCCTCATGGTCTCTCACGACCCCGACGACGCCCGCACGCTCTGCCCCGACACGATCCTCGTGGCGGATGGCACAGCCCTCCCGCCCCAACCGACCGAAAGCCTGCTGAATAACCCACCCGAGGTCCTCAGGGCCTATCTCGGCCCCTGAGATTCTTCTTGGCCGAAATACCTTCGGGGGTCCGGGGGCAGACAGCCCCCGGCCTTGGCCTCAGTAAATCACCACCGCCCGGATCGATTCACCCTTGTGCATCAGATCGAAGGCCTCGTTGATCCGCTCGAGCGGCATGGTGTGAGTGATCATCGGGTCGATCTCGATCTTGCCGTTCATGTACCAATCGACGATCCCCGGCACATCGGTGCGCCCGCGTGCACCGCCAAAGGCCGTGCCCTTCCATACCCGGCCCGTCACCAGTTGGAACGGACGGGTCTGGATCTCGGCCCCCGCAGGCGCGACGCCGATGATGACCGATACGCCCCATCCGCGATGCGTGCATTCCAGCGCATCGCGCATCACTTTCACATTGCCGGTGCAGTCGAACGAGTAATCCGCCCCGCCGATCTGATCGAAGGGGGTCTTGGTCAGATCGACAATATGCTGCACGACCGAGCCTTCGATCTTCGAGGGGTTCACGAAATGGGTCATGCCGAAATGCTCGGCCATCTCGCGCTTGCCGTCATTCAGATCGACGCCGATGATCATGTCGGCCCCGGCCATCTTGAGACCCTGGATCACGTTCAACCCGATCCCACCCAGACCGAAGACCACAGCCTTGGCACCGATCTCGACCTTGGCCGTGTTGATCACCGCGCCGATACCGGTGGTCACGCCGCAACCAATGTAGCAGACCTTGTCGAAGGGCGCGTCGTCGCGGATCTTGGCCAGCGCGATCTCGGGCATCACCGTGTGATTGGCGAAGGTGGAGCAGCCCATGTAGTGATAGATCGGCGTGCCATCGAGCATGGAAAACCGCGTCGTGCCGTCCGGCATCAGGCCTTGGCCCTGCGTTGCGCGGATCGCGGTACACAGGTTCGTCTTCTGGCTCAGACAGCTCGGGCACTGGCGGCACTCGGGCGTGTAGAGGGGAATCACATGATCGCCGGGCTTGAGCGTGGTCACGCCCTCGCCGACCTCAAGCACGATTCCCGCGCCCTCATGGCCCAGAATCGCCGGAAACAGGCCTTCCGGATCGGCTCCCGACAATGTGAATTCGTCAGTATGGCAAATGCCAGTGGCCTTAATTTCCACCAAAACCTCGCCAGCCTTCGGTCCTTCAAGGTTCACTTCCATGATTTCAAGCGGTTTCCCGGGGGCAACGGCAACGGCGGCACGGGTTCTCATCGGCAATTCCTCCTAGTATAGATTTTGACAAAGCCTGTGGTATTGCCCGGGCAAACGCAAGAATAGGTGCGACATGATGCTCAGAATTACCGTCATGACGGTCGCGGCGCTGACGCTGGCGGCCTGCCAGTCCGAACCGATCGAAGAGGCCCCGCCGGTCATGCCGGCGCCCTATATGACCCCCGCCGTCACGCAGACCGGCGGGCTTGAGCAGCGCGAACCCGACACCTGCCAGGCAGTCGATTACATCTCGGCGCTCGGCCAGCCCGGCGCGATCATCCCGACGCTCGGCATCACGCGCCCGGTCAACGTTGTGGAATGGCGCGGCATTGAGCCCCAGGAATACAACCCGCAGCGTATCGTCTTCCGCCTGGATGCGGCGGGCAACATTTTCAACATCGATTGTGGTTGAGCCATGCGTAACATCGTTTCAAGCCTGATGCTCGTGTCCGCCCTTGCGGCGTGCTCGCCCGAGGAACCGGCGCCGACCGACTGCACCGCAGCCGATCATCAGGCGCTCATCGGGCAATCGGAGACCGTTCTGGAAACCATGACCTTCGCCGTGCCCGTGCGCGTCATACATCCCGGCGATATGGTCACCATGGACTTCCAGCCGAACCGGCTGAATTTCCACATCGACGCGGGCGGCAAGATCGAAAAGATCGAGTGCAACTGAGCGCGGTTACATCTTGAAGCGGCCGTGGCAATCCTTGCAGGCCGCATTCACCGCGTTCATCGAGGCCGCAAGGCCGCGCGCGCTTTTCCAGTCGAGGCCGATAGCGGCCTTGTAAAGCCGGTCGGCCTTCTGGTTGAACTCGCCCCGGTAATACCAGATGTCGGGCAGCGCATCCGAGGCCGGATCGTCCTCCTCGGCATCGAACACCACGGGGATCAGGTCGGCGGTCGTTGAAAACGCCGCCGCGGTTTCCTCGGCCAGCGCGGCGTCATAGGGCACCTTGCCCGCAGCCATGTCGCCCAGGATCGTCACCTGCGCCTTCATCGCCCGCATGACCTGCACGCGCTTGAGCACCGCCGGATTGGTCGGATCTTCCTTGGCAAGGGCGACGCCAGCTACAAGCATCAGCCCCAGGGCAATCGTCAGGCGGGTCGGTTTCACGCGGGCCTCCGTAGCAGCAATGGGCGCAGGATGGGACGAAACGCGGCCAAGGGCAATCGCCGGGCGCAAAAATGCCTGTGATGCGCCCCGGCAGGGCGAACGGTGGGGGCTGTTGACCGCCCTGCCGGGGACTTAGCGATTTCCGCTATCCCCAATCTCGCCCGCAAACACGGCAGCTTTGGGGTGCACGCCCGGGCGAGACCGCGAAGATTCCGTGGCAATTTCGCGACCAGCAACCGCCCCCTGCGCGCGAGGGTTGATTTGGCGCAGGCCCGGTGTCACCATTCTGACATGACCATGCAGCCGCCGACCCCGTTCCCCGGCCCGCGCCCTGCCCCCGAGCAGGTCGCCTTCGATCGGGCCGAACTGGGGGCCATCCTGTCAGTCTATGGGCGCATGGTGGCGGCAGGCGAATGGCGCGACTACGCCATGAGCTTCCTGCGCGAGATGGCGGTTTTCTCGATCTTTCGCCGCGCGGCCGAGCATCCGATCTACCGTATCGAAAAGCGCCCCGCGCTGCGCAACAAACAGGGGATGTATGCGGTCGTGGGCATGGACGGGCAGATCCTCAAGCGCGGGCAAGATCTGCCGACGGTGCTGCGCGTGCTGGAACGCAAGCTGATCCGCCCGATCGACTAGGCGGGGCGCTTGTTCCCGTAGAACGTCCCCTCGCCCGCGGCTTCGATCCGTGCAAGACACGCGCCGATCTCTTCATAGGCGACGCTCATCGTATGGCCATTGGCATGGAGCAGCCGCTCGGGCGAGACCGCGATGGCGACATGGCCGCGCCAGAAGAACAGATCGCCCCGCAGCAGCGGGGTGCCGGGCGAAAGGAAGGCACCGAACTCGGCCCGCTGCAGATCGGAATCCGCCGCGCAGGCACGGTTGCAGGCATGGAACGCCACCTGCACTAGGCCCGAGCAATCGATGCCGTCGCGCGAATTTCCGCCCCACAGGTAGGGCGTTCCAAGCAGGCTCTCGGCAAGCGTAACCGGATCGGCGGGCGGATCGTCCAACGCGCGCAGGTGCTGGAGCGGAATGAACCCCTCGGGCGTGCGGGCAAAGCCGCCCTCCTGCGCCAGAACGGCCACGCGCGCACCCAGTGACAGGCGCATCTCCTCGCCGCGCTTGATCGAGGCCTCGCGATAGACATGGGTTGCGGGCGCGATCACCCGATGCGTGGCAAGCTGCGGTGCGGCCAGGCAATCAGCCGCCACCCAGCCGCAATAGCCATCGGCAACCGATTGCACGAAGACATGCGCGCCCTGCCTGTCAATCACCACCAGATCGGCGCCGAACAGCAACTGGCGGTCACGCAGCCCCTCGGGGCTGGCGAGCAGATCGGCCACCGGACAAGCCAGCCGTGCGGCATCGCCCTTGGTGAAGGCGGCAGCCTCGACCTGCCCGCGCAGGGATTCGAGCGCGACACGGCCGGAAAACGGGGTCAGGCGGCGGTCGCTCATAGCTCCAGCACCTCGGGCAGCGCGGCCAGAATCGCGCGCGCGCCCTGCCCCACGCCGCCCTTGGGCCGCCCGGGCTTTGCGGCAGGTTGCCAGCCGTAGATGTCGAAATGCACGAAACGCTCGGTCTCGGTCACGAAGCGGCGCAGGAAGAGCGCGGCGGTGATCGACCCGGCCATCCCGCCCGAGGGCGCGTTGTCCAGATCGGCGATGCCCGGCTCGATCATCGCCTCATAGGGCGCCCAGAACGGCATCCGCCAGAGCGGATCGGCGACCTGAACGGATGCGCGCGCCAGCGCCCCGGCGAGATTGTCGTCATCGGTGTAGAAAGGCGGCACATCGGGGCCAAGCGCGACCCGCGCGGCCCCGGTCAGCGTCGCCATGCACAAGATCAGGTCGGGCGCCTCCTCATCGGCATGGGCCAGCGCATCGGCCAGCACAAGCCGCCCCTCGGCGTCGGTGTTGTTGATCTCGACGGTCAATCCCTTGCGCGAGGTGTAGATGTCCTGCGGACGGAAGGCATCGCCGGCCACCGCGTTCTCCACCGCCGGGATCAGCACACGCAACCGCAGCGGCAGGCCAAGTCCCATGATCATATGTGCAAGGCCCAACACCGTGGCCGCCCCGCCCATATCCTTCTTCATCAGGCCCATTGAGGCGGCGGGCTTGAGGTCGAGCCCGCCAGTGTCAAAGCACACGCCCTTGCCCACCAGCGTCAGTTCTGGCCCGCTCTCGCCCCACCGCAGGTCGATCAGCCGCGGTGCGCGGGTGCTGGCGCGCCCGACCGCATGGATCAGCGGGAAGCCCTGCGCCAGAAGCGCCTCGCCCTCGACCGTATGCACATGCGCACCATGACGCGCGGCCAGTGCCCGCGCGGCGCCCTCAAGCTCGACCGGGCCGAGGTCATTGGCGGGGGTGTTGATCAGATCGCGGGTCAGCGCCTCTCCCTCGGCGATGATCTCAAGCCGGGCGGCATCCACGCCCTCGGGGCAGACCAGCCGCGCCTTCGGGGTCGAACCTGCCGCATAGCGCCGATAGCGATAGCCTTCCAGCAACCAGCCAAGCGCCGCTTCCTCGGCCTCTGCGTCGGAGGACAGCCCCTCGATCCGCCAATTGCCCTCGGGCAGGGCGCTTGCCGCCTCGGCCACAGCAAACCGCCCGCGCGCGCGCTTTGCGGCGCTACCGATACCGAATAGCGCCCCTTCAACCGCGCCACCTTCGGCTGGCAACAGGCAGAGCTGCCCCAAGGCCCCGGTAAAGCCCTGCGCGGCCGCCCATGCGCTTTGCGCGGGTGTCAGAACCTCGGGGCGGACGTCACCCTCGCACAGCCAAAGCGGCAGGCTGGCCGCATTTGTCGGGGCAAAGCGCATCTCGGGACGGTCGGGCAAGAACGGCAGGGCGGTCATCGGGGTCTCCGGATAAGGCGGCCTTTGGGCCACCCTAGCGCGGACGCCGCCATCCGCAAGGCCCTAGCCCGTGCCCGCCCCGCCGGGCAGATGCCCCAGCCGGGCGCACAAGCGGCGCAGCCGATCCAGCCGCCATATGCCGCTTTCTCGACCCCACAGACCCAGGGCGACGCCTCAAGTTACACCGCGCCCGCGCCAAAAAATTCTGTTGAACAGCACAAGAATCCTCTCGAAAATCAAAATCCCCGCCCCTATGTATCTGCAGCCATCGGAAAGGGACGAAAATGAAGGAACACGTGCGGCCACTGCCCAACTACCTCGTTCAGCGTTTTCAAGGGTGGAAGGCCACCACCTACAATGAAAATCGCTCCTGGTATCGCCGTCTTGCCGAAGGCGGGCAACATCCCCGCGCAATGCTGATCTCCTGCTGCGACTCGCGTGTCCATGTGACCTCGATTTTCGGCGCGGACTCGGGCGAGTTCTTCCTGCATCGCAACATCGCCAACCTCGTGCCGCCCTATAACCCGGACGGTGATCACCACGGCACCTCGGCGGCGGTCGAATATGCCGTGCGCGCGCTCAAGGTTTCGCATCTGATCGTTCTGGGCCATTCGCAATGCGGCGGCGTTGCGGGTTGTCATGCGATGTGCACTGGCAAGGCCCCCGAGCTTGAGGAGAAGACCTCGTTCGTGGGCGCTTGGCTGAACCTGCTGCGCCCGGGGTTTGAGCGCGTCAAGGAACTGCCCGAGGCCGAGCAGGTCAATGCGCTTGAGAAACAGGCGGTCGTCATCAGCCTCGAAAACCTGATGACCTTCCCCTTCGTGCAGGCCGCGCTTGAGGCTGGCGACATGACCCTGCACGGGCTGTGGCACGACATCGGCGAAGGCGGGCTGAGCCAGTTCCTGCCCGAAGAAGGTATCTTCGAGGCGCTCTGAAGATTGACGGCCCCGCCAACGCGGGGCCGTTTCATTTCAGCGCAGCACCTGACCCGCGGGCCAGCTGATCGTGGTCTCCAGATCGACCGTCTGCTTGGCTTCGGCCTCCAGATCGAAGCGCCAGGCCAGCAGGCCGCGCTTGTCGTCGTAATTCTCCTCGGTGGCTTTCGGCGTAGCGCTGTAGCTGATCTCAAGGTCTTCCTGCTCGCCATAGGGCACGCGGTCGATCAGGCGCACCGGCCAGATCTCGCCGGTCAGATTTTCGACCTCGATGCGCACGGTCTCGTTGCGCTCGTTGGATTTCGAGATCATCCCGCGGTCGCCCTCCTGCGCTTGCTCGACGATGCGGCGTAGCTGCATCCCGTCGATGGCCCCGAAGCCAAGGCGCAGCTCGGCCCCCGCCGCCACCAGCGGCAGGTGAGTGGCGCCGATGACCGCACCATCGAGCCAAAGCGTTGCCGGACCGGGCAGCAGAACCTGCCCGCTTTCATTGCGCGCCTCGGCGATGCGATACGCGGTGGGGTCGAGCATCGGCACCGCCTCGGCCAACACCTCGGCGGGCAATTCCAGCCGGTCCAGTTGCAGGCGCAGATCCTCGACGCCATCGCGGATATCGACCGCACCGTCATAGCGATAGGTGACCGTCTCGCCGACCATCTCAAGCGCGCCTGCGCCAACCAGGCTCTCATCGGCTGCGGCCATGGGTGCGGCCTCCATCGCATAGCCGCGCTCGACCTTGGCAAGCTGTCGCGGCTCCTCGGGCGGGCCAAAACGTAGGAACTCGGGCCACAGCTCCGAGGGCGCGCTGCGTTCGGACGGGCGCACCGTCGAAAGGGTCAGGGAGACACCGTTCCAATCCTCGCCGCTGGCCTGGCGCACCGACACGAGACGGTCGAGCGAAAGCACGCCCTGCGCACGATCCAGACGCACATCATAGGCGGGCTGCCAGCCGGCATCGGAAACGAAGGTGGTGATCGTCACCGTCCCGGCGCCGCTGACCTGCATCAGCACGGCATCGCTGTCGCGCGCGGGGTGTTCCAGTGCGGCCAGCGCCTTGCGGGCTTGCTCAAGCGCCTCGCGATCGGGGCGCAGGGCCAGATCGGCCGCGCGCGCTTCGGCCTCAGCGGTCAGCGCCTGACGCGAGGCCTCCAGCACCCCCTCGGCCACTGTCGCGGCAAGGGCGGCGACCTGCTCGGGCGGGGTATTGGCGGTGTCGAGCCTGTTGAGGAACGCGACGCGCGCCTGCGCCGCCAGAGCCTGCGCCCGGATCGCGGCGACGCCATCCTCGCCCGTCAGCAGCGCAGCCTCCAGCCGCTCGACCTCGGCGCGCGCGGCCTCGATCTCGGGCGAGGTGACCGCGTCGCTTGCAGGCTGGCGCTCGTCGATCAGGGTGACAGCGCCGATCCGCACCCCCTCGCCACTGACGCGCAGCGAGGCGATATCGGTGCCATCGGGCAGGTTCGGCACAAGCACCTCGGTTTCACCCTCGGCCACGGTCACGCTGCGGCTGACCTGCGCGCCCCAGGGGAAGAGGGTCACGGCGTTGATCTGGGCGGGGTGTTCGACCGGGGCCGCCAGAAGCGCCGAGGGCGCGGCGGCCAGCAACAAAACGGTGGTGAGCGAAAATTTCATGCGGGGCCTCCCGGAATACCTGCGCGCAGGGTCACCGGGGGGCAGCACAAAAGCAAGAGGGCGCCGATCACGGCGCCCTCACGTTTGGGTCAGCAGATCGCGGCGCGATCAGCCCTTCTTGAGGCAGCGGTTGCCAAGCGTCTCGGCGATCTGCACGGCGTTCAGTGCGGCGCCCTTGCGCAGGTTGTCCGACACGCACCACAGGTTGATGCCGTTCTCGATGGTCGAGTCCTGACGGATGCGCGAGATGAAGGTCGCGTAGTCGCCCACGCATTCCTTGGGCGAGATGTAGCCGCCCGCTTCGCGCTTATCGACGACCATGATGCCCGGCGCTTCGCGCAGGATGTCACGGGCCTCGTCTTCGTCGAGGAACTCTTCGAACTCGATGTTCACCGCTTCCGAGTGGCCCACGAAAACCGGCACGCGCACGCAGGTCGCGGTCAGCTTGATCTTCGGATCGAGGATCTTCTTGGTCTCGGCGGTCATCTTCCACTCTTCCTTGGTGGAACCGTCGTCGAGGAAGACGTCGATATGCGGGATCACGTTGAAGGCGATCTCTTTGGTGAACTTCTTCGGCGGCACCTCGGCGGTCGGGTTGTAGACAGCCTTGGTCTGCTCCCACAGCTCGTCCATGCCATCCTTGCCCGCGCCCGACACCGACTGGTAGGTCGAGACGACGACGCGCTTGATGCGCGCGCGGTCATGCAGCGGCTTGAGAGCCACCACCAGCTGCGCGGTCGAGCAGTTCGGGTTCGCGATGATGTTTTTCTTGCCGTATTGCTCGACAGCCTCGGGGTTCACCTCCGGCACGACCAGCGGAATCTCCGGGTCGTAGCGGTAGAGCGACGAGTTATCGATGACGATGCAGCCCTGCGACGCGGCGATGGGGGCGTATTTCTTCGTCGCCTCCGAGCCGATAGCAAAGAGAGCGATATCGTAGCCCGAGAAGTCGAAGCCCTCGATATCCTTAGTCTTCAGGGTTTTATCGCCAAAGCTGACCTCAGTGCCAAGGCTCCGGCGCGAAGCCAGAGCAACAACCTCATCGGCAGGAAACTGGCGCTCGGCCAGGATGTTCAGCATTTCGCGGCCCACGTTCCCCGTGGCGCCGGCGACGACGACTTTATAGCCCATCAGGACCTCCTTGCTCAAAAGAACGAGGCCGCTTAGCGAACATTGCGCGATTTGGAAAGGGATTCGTTACGATTTACGCAATGTGATGCGGGAATCCCGCGCCACCAAATCGGCCGCCCAATCGGCCTCGGAGGTGAAGTCATGCGGCACCTGCTCGGCCGTGCGCCGCCCCGAAAGCGAGAGCGAGGCGAAGAAGTCGAAGCCGAAAAGCGTGAGCGAGGACATGGAGCTGCGCGCGATCAGGTCGATCATCATCGCGCCGGTCGTGGGCGGGGCGCCAAGGGCTGCGTGCAGCCGCGCGTAATCGGCCAGCGGATGCAGGTAGAAACCGGGGCTTGTGGCAGTTGACCAGTCCAGCCGCTTACGCTTGGGGCTCATCCACAGATAGCGGGCAGGGCCGATCCGGGCCCGGTCAGCGGCACTGAGGCGCGTGGCCAGCGCCAGCCAGTCAGTCCGCGTGCCATGGCTGCGCGGGGATGGCATCGGCGCGCGGTTGATGCGGATGACC
This sequence comes from Sedimentimonas flavescens, assembly GCF_019264375.1. Classification (GTDB taxonomy): domain Bacteria; phylum Pseudomonadota; class Alphaproteobacteria; order Rhodobacterales; family Rhodobacteraceae; genus Rhodobacter; species Rhodobacter flavescens. Next base: position 69,666 of record NZ_JAHVAI010000010.1, read on the forward strand.
AGATCGGCACCGTCGATCTCGGCGCCGCAGTCGGTCTCGGCCAAGGCGCGGGCATTGCCGATCAGCGCGACACGCTTGCCCGCCAGCGTGGCCAGAAGGTCCGACTGCGCGACGGAAAGCGTTGCCAGAGGGGCCTCCCGGCGCAGGGTGCGCGCCAGCAGGAACGCCAGCCGGCTCACGCCAGCATCTCGCGGTAGATGGCGATGAGGGCGGCGGCTTCGCGCGCGATCGAGAAGTCGCGCAGTACATGGGCGCGGCAGGTTTCGCGCATGGCCGCCAATGCATCGCGGTCGTCGATCAGGATGCGCAGGGCCCCGGTCAGTGCCTTGGAATCGTCGGGGGCACAGAGCATCCCGGTCTCACCCGGCAGGATCTGCGCATCGAACGCGCCAACGCCATGGCAGGCCAGCGCAGGCGTGCCGCAGGCCATCGCCTCGATCGGGGTCAGACCAAAACCCTCCCACCGCGCGGGGGCAACGAACAGATCGATGGCCTGGTAAAGCTTCACAACCTCTTCCCAGGGCCGCTCGCCCAGGAAGCGCACGCGGTCGGACAGGCCCGCCGCCGCAAGGCGCTCTTCAAGGTCGCGCTGATAGGCCTCGTGCTCGGAGGTCGCGCGACCGGTGAAGACGATATGCACATCGGGGCGGGAGGGCAGCAGTTCCAGCGCCGCCTCGACAAGCAGATCCTGACCCTTCTGATGCCGGATACGCCCGAAGCAGCCGATCACCAGCCCCTGTGGCAGCCCAAGCGCCGTGCGCAGGGCGTCTCGGTCAGGGGCCGGCCGAAACACCTCGGTGTCGATGCCGTGCATGATCACCTCGGCTTCGCGTTCCAGATACGAGGCCGCTTGCGGCGAGGTCGCCACCAGTCGGTCCATGCGGCGGATCAGGCCCTTGGTGAAGCCCGAGTGGTCGCGTTGCGCGGCGGAGGTGAAGAGCAGCTTGTAGCGCAGGCCGATCGCGCGCAGCATCAGGCCCAGAACCATCTCGGTATTGCGCCGTGCGTGCCAGACGCGCAGGCGCCGCGGCAGGAAAGGCACCCGCCAGAGCGGGATATGCGGCACCTCGGGCGGCAAGCCCGGCCCAGTCGCCACGATCCCGATATCGCGCGCCTGCACGGGCACAAGGCGCAGCACCGTCGTCGTAACCCCCGACAGGCGGCGCTTGAGGTTCGGGGCGATGACGTCGATCTGATCGGGCTTGGGTGTCTGCATGGCGGCGTTCTAGCTTGTCTGATCCGACTTGTCTCGGGTGAAGAGGTAGAAGCACAGGCCGATCACCACCGGCACAAGGAAGAACAGGAACAGCGTCGCATAGGCGGCCTGGGGTGAGCCCTCAGCCGCCGCGTATTCAAAGACAGGACGCGAGCCGAACTGCGCCAGCGCGACGCCCGTGATCGAGAACATGTTGAGCAGCGTCACCCCCCGCCCGACCAGATGCGGCGGGAAGAAGGCCCGCCCATGCGCCATGATCGCCGGAAACGAGGCGCCGAAGAACCCCACCACCGCCAACATCGCCGTCGCCGTCCACAGCCCCACGCCCGGCGCCAGCCACAGCGCCGCCAGCGCGACGGCCAGCACGGCGTTGCCTGCCAGCACGACCCGCTTGTGGCTGCCCAGCAGGCGGTCGGCCGGGCCATAGGCGAAATTGCCCGCGATCATCGCCAGCCCCATCACCAGCGTCACATTGCCGATCAGCACCGCATCCGCGCCATGCACCGAGGTCAGATACGGCCCGGCCCAGAGCCCGCGGATACCCGCCGCGGCCGCATAGTTCGCTGCCGTCAGCGGCAAGAGCAGCCATAGCCCCGGCAGCCGCAGGATATCCAGAACCGAGCCGCGCTTGCCCGTGGGCTGCGGCAACCGCTCGGGATCACGGGTGAAGACAAAGACCGCCGCCGCCACGGCCAGCGTGATGCCGGTCAGCGCCCATAGGCTGGCGCGCCAGCCGATGGCCTCAACCGTGGCCGCCAGCGGCGCCGCGCCGGCCAGATTGCCAAGGCTGCCCACGCCGATGACGGCGCCCGCCAGAAACCCGAAGGCCGCCGGAGGGAAGCTGCGCGCAAAAATGTAGTAAGACCCCATCAGCACGGGCGAGCAGCCGATCCCGATCAGGATCATTGCGAGATGGATACCCCATGGCCCGCCCGCCACGGCAAAGGCTGCAGCGCCGCCACCGCCGCCAAGCGCGAGCAAGATGCCCACCGTCCGGCGCGGCCCGATGCGATCCAGCGCCTCGCCCACCGGGATCTGCATCAGCCCGAAGGCCACATACCAAAGCCCCAGCGAAACCGCGAGATCACCTGCGCTCGCCCCCAGTTCGGTCTTGAGAACCGGCGTCAGAACCGCAAGACACGCACGGTAGAATTGGCTGAGCACATAGCCCGCCACAAGAAAGGCAATGGATAGGCGCATAGGTTCCCTCGAAGATCGCGCACAAGCTGCCGTATGGGCGCGGGATGCGCAAGGGGCCGCGACCTTGCCAAGCAAGCGCCCAGCCGACAGGATGGCGCCAATCGAAGGAGACCCCGATGACCCCGACCCGACTGATGCTGCGGCTTTATTTCGGAGAGCTGATGCTTGGCCCCGGCAAGGCCGACCTGCTTGCGGGGATCGCCGAAGAGGGCTCGATCTCGGCTGCCGGGCGCCGCATGGGCATGAGCTACAAACGCGCCTGGATGCTGGTCGAGGCGATGAACGCAGGCTTTGCCGAGCCGCTCGTCGAAAGCGCGCGCGGGGGGGCAAAGGGTGGCGGCGCGGCGCTCACCGAGGCGGGGCAGCAGGTGCTGGCCGCCTATCGCGCGCTGGAGGCAAAACTGCGCGAGGCGGGCGCGGATGAGCTGGCGGCGATCGGCGCGCTGGTGCGCAGCGATATGTCCAACGGGAAATAAGGCTTGCGCCCTCGCGCGCCACACTGTTATGTCCGAAAAAACATATCGAGTCCAAGACCCCATGCGCCTTCTGCCCATTCTTGCCCTGACCATGGCCCCGCTTGCCGCCCAGGCCGATGAGGTTCTGGTCTTCGCGGCGGCCTCGATGCAGACCGCGCTCGATGAGATTGCGCAGGAGTGGCACGCCGAGACCGGCCATTCCGCGACGCTCGCCTATGGCGGCAGCGCCAAGCTGGCGCAGCAGATCGCGGCCGGGGCGCCTGCGGATCTGTATATCTCGGCCTCGACCCAATGGATGGACAGCCTTGAGGCCGCAGGCGCACTGGCTGAGGGCTCGCGCCGCGATCTGCTGGGCAACCGTCTGGTGCTGATCGCCTCAACGCCGGGGCCGATCACGCCGGAGGCCCTGCCTGATCGCCTTGGAACCGAGCATCTCGCGATGGGCCTGGTCGAAGCTGTTCCGGCCGGGCAATACGGCAAGGCCGCGCTGGAGCATCTGGGGCTTTGGCAGACCCTCGCCCCGCGGGTCGCGCAGACCGACAACGTGCGCGCGGCCTTGGCGCTGGTGGCCACGGGCGAGGCGCCCTTCGGGATCGTCTATGCCACCGACGCAGCGGCAGAGCTGCGCGTGCATGTCGCCGCCGAGTTCCCCTCTGACTGCCACCCGCCCATCGTCTACCCCGTTGCACGGATGCGCGATGCCCCGAATGCAGATGCCGCCGATGCGTTTCTGGCCTTCCTTGGCTCGGCACAGGCCTCCGGTATCTTCACCGCGCAGGGCTTTACGGTGATCGCGGCCCCATGACCGGATTGACGCCCGAAGAAGCTACGGCCCTGACGCTCTCGCTGCGCGTGGCGGGGGTGGCGGTGCTCGTCTCGCTGCCCGTGGGGCTGGCCGTGGCGATGGTGCTCGCGCGCGGGCGCTGGCCGGGGTTGTGGCTGCTGAATGCGCTGGTGCACCTGCCGCTGATCCTGCCGCCCGTCGTCACTGGCTACTTCCTGCTACTGGCCTTCGGGCGCAAGGGGCCGGTGGGCGCCTTCCTCGAACAGGCCTTCGGGCTGGTTTTCGCCTTTCGCTGGACGGGGGCTGCGCTCGCGGCGGCGGTCATGGGCTTTCCGCTGATGGTGCGCGCCATGCGGCTGGCGATCGAGGCCGTGGACCCCAAGCTTGAAGAGGCCGCCAGCACGCTTGGCGCCTCGCGCCTTGCGGTCTTTCGCAGCGTGACCCTGCCGCTGATCCTGCCCGGCGTGATCGCGGGCGCGGTGCTGGCCTTCGCCAAGGCGATGGGCGAGTTCGGCGCCACGATCACTTTCGTGTCGAATATTCCGGGCCAGACGCAGACCCTGCCCTCGGCCATCTACACCGCGCTTCAGGTGCCGGGCGGGGATACAACGGCCGGACGGCTGGCGTTGATCTCGGTCATCGTCGCGGTCTCTGCGGTGCTGCTGTCCGAATTCATTGCGCGCCGCGTCGCCGCGCGGATCAGGGGGGCGTGATGCTGGAGGTCTCGCTGCGTCACGATTTCGGCGGCTTCGCGCTGGATGCAGCCTTCACCGCCCCGGCCGGGGTTACGGCGCTGTTTGGCGCCTCGGGCAGCGGCAAGACGACGGTGGTCAATACGGTCGCCGGGCTGATGCGCCCCGATGCGGGCCGGGTGGTGGCGCAGGGCGAGGTCTTGCTCGATACCACCGCCGGGATCAGCCTGCCGCCGAACCGCCGCCGCATCGGCTATGTCTTTCAGGATGCACGGCTCTTTCCGCATCTGGACGTGCGCGCGAACCTTGTGTTCGGCGCGCGCTTTGCCCCGCGCGGCGCCTCCGGTCCCGATTTTGGTCGCGTGGTCGAGATGCTCGGCATTGGCGCGCTGCTTGAGCGCCGCCCCGGCGCGCTTTCGGGTGGCGAAAAGGCGCGCGTCGCCATTGGCCGCGCCCTGCTGTCCAAGCCGCGCCTGCTGCTGATGGACGAGCCGCTGGCCGCCCTCGACGCCCCACGCCGGGCCGAGATCCTTCCCTTCGTCGAGCGGTTGCGCGATGCGGGTCTGCCCATTCTTTACGTCAGCCATTCGGTGGCCGAGGTCGCCCGTCTTGCCGATACGCTGGTGGTGTTGGGGGAAGGCCGCATCCTGGCCTCTGGCCGGGCCGAGGATGTTCTGGCGGACCCCGCGCTTGCCGCGCAGTTCGGCGCGCAAGAGGCCGGCGCCCTGCTGCGCGCCCGTGTTCTGGGGACAGATGCCGACGGGCTGACCCGGCTGCAAACGGCGACCGGAACGGTCTGGGTCTCGCAATCCGCGCCTGCGGGGGCCGAGCTGCGCATCCGCATCCACGCCAGCGACGTGATCCTTGCGCGCGAGGCGCCACAGGGCCTCTCGGCGCTCAATATCCTGCCCGGAACGGTGGAGAAGATCGAAACCGACAGCGGCCAGCGCGCCTGGGTTCAACTGCGTATGGGCGAGGAGGCGATCCTTGCGCGCCTCACCCAACGCTCGGTCTCGGCGCTTGGGCTTGCGCCCGGTGTCGCCTGCCATGCGATCCTGAAATCGGTCGCGGTGGCGCGCGACGACCTGGCGCAAACACACAAATGAAAAGGCGCGCAGGCCCCTGCCCGCGCGCCTGAATGGATGTGAGAGGGGCTTAGGCCTCCAGCGTCTCGACGGCCTTGGCCTCGACGGTGTTCGCCCCGGCAATCTCGATCCGGCGGGGTTTCAGCGCCTCGGGCACCTCGCGCACCAGTTCGATATGCAGCATCCCGTCGGCATGGCTCGCGCCCGTGACCTTCATGTGATCGGCCAGCGCAAAGCGGCGCTCGAATGCGCGGGTGGCGATACCGCGGTGCAGATAGGTGCGGGCGGCCTCTTCCTCGGCCTTCTTGCCGGAAACGATCAGCGCGCCTTCCCGCAGTTCCACGTTCAGCTCATCCGAGCCGAAGCCCGCGACGGCGATCGAGATGCGATAGGCGTTCTCGTCGGTTTTCTCGATGTTGTAGGGGGGATAGGTCGGCTGGGCCACTTCGGCCGAAAGCACGCGATCCATCATGTCAGCCACACGGTCGAAGCCGACGGTGGCACGGTAAAGCGGCGAAAAGTCAAAACTACGCATGGTCTCATCCTCAACTGAGCGATGTCGTCTAGCCCTCCGCATCGGGACGGGCGGTTCATCCAAGGCCCTTGCGGCGCCTCGGTGAGACTGATCTGGGGAAGGTGAAACGCGGTTTCAAGACCCTCAGGGCCGCAGGAACTTAGCCCCGTCGCTACGCGTCGCAAGCGAGCGCGTGGCCGGCGCGCGATTGGCCATCACCGCCTCGATATCGGCCACGCGGCTGACCAGCGTGCCCAGAGAAACCGGCTGGTCATTCAGCCGCGCCTTGGCCGAGATGACCGAGACAATCCGCATCACCCCGTCGCGCAGCGCGAAGACCGGCGCACCCGAAGACCCGAAGTCGATCGAGCAGTCCATCAGCACGACATCGTCGGGCCGGTCGAGCACCTTGCACAGCTTTTGCAGCGCGGGCGCCTCAGCCCGGTCATGAGCATAGGACACGACGCCCACATCCTCGCCCCGGCGTGGAGGGGTGTCGATCGCGAAGGGTTGCAGCTGGGGCAGACGGATCGGCTGGTCCAGCTCGACCAGCGCCAGATCCCAGGCGACGCGGTCGAAACGGTCCGGCCCCTGATAGAGGTATGAGGGATGCGCAACCGCGCGCCGCGCGCCGCGATAGGCCACCGCACGCCCGTTGCGCAGACCCGCGCTGAACTCGATCTTATCAGCCGAGATCATCTGCCCGGTGTGGCTATCGAACAGGCAATGCGCTGCCGTCAGCACCAGATCGGGCGCGATCAGCGTTCCGGTGCAAAACCCCGTCCCGCCAAGATCGAGCCGCCCGACCGCCTCCCAGCCACGGCTGTCCGAGCCCGTGGTCAGGCTTTGCAGCGCGCTCGGCTCGGCCCCGGCGGGCGCGGCAAGCAGCAAGATGGCCAGGATCAGTCGGAGCATGGGTGCCTCGTGGGTTGACCCTTTCTAGACCGGCCCTTGGGCGAGATTAAGGCAAATCGGCCAGCGCGCGCGGCTTTGGCCCGCCGGTGGCCCAATCCAGCAGTTCGACCGTATGCACCACCGGCACCCCGGTGCCCGACCCGATCTGGATCATGCAGCCGATATTACCCGCCGCGATGACTTGCGGCACCTTGGCCTCCAGCGTGGCAATCTTGCGGCGCTTGAGTTCGGCCGAGATCTCGGGCTGGAGCAGGTTGTAGGTGCCAGCCGAGCCGCAGCACAGATGACTGTCGGCGGGTTCGACCACGGTGAAGCCCACGCGCTTGAGCAGATCCTTCGGCGCGGTCTTGACCTGTTGGCCGTGTTGCAGCGAACAGGCCGCGTGATAGGCCACGCGCAGATCCTTGGGCGCGCCTTCGGGCAGGCCGATGCGCTGGAGAAACTCGCTGATGTCGCAGGTCAGCCCCGAGACCTTGGCGGCGTCAGCCGCCATCGGGTCGTTGCGGAACATATGGCCGTAATCCTTGACGGTCGTGCCGCAGCCCGAGGTATTGATGACGATCGCGTCCAACTCGCCCTCGCCCAGATAGGCGCGGATATTGCGCGCAGCCTGATCGTGGCTTTCGCCCTCGCGGCCCATGTGATGCGTCAGCGCCCCGCAGCAGCCGAGGTTCTTCGGAATCACCACATCACAACCCAGACGGCACAGCAGGCGGATCGTCGCATCGTTGATATCGGTGTTCAGCGCCCGCTGTGCGCAGCCGATCTGCAAGGCCACACGGTAGCGCCGCTCTCCCATCGCCGGGAAGGTCTGCGGATCGTCGTTGCGGCTGACCGGGGGGATCTCTTTCGGCGCCATGGAAATCATCGCGCGCAGCCGCGCATCGGGCAGCAGCCCCGCGAAGGGCTTGGCGATCTTGGCGCCCAGCATCGCCAGCCGGAACCGCCCCGGATAAGGCACGATCTTCGCCAGCGTCCAGCGCAGCAGCCGGTCGAACAGCGGACGCTTGTAGGTCTTCTCGACATGGGCGCGCGCATGGTCGATCAGATGCATGTAATGCACCCCCGAGGGGCAGGTGCTCATGCAGGCCAGACAGCTCAGGCAACGGTCGATATGCTTGACGGTCTTGGCATCGGCGGGACGCCCGGCCTCAAGCATATCCTTGATCAGGTAGATCCGCCCGCGCGGGCTGTCGAGTTCATCCCCCAAGACTTGGTAAGACGGGCAAGTGGCCGTGCAAAACCCGCAATGCACGCAGGATCGCAGGATCTCATTGGCGCGCGCTACGCCCGGATCGGCAAGCTGCTCAGCGGTGAAATTCGTCTGCATCAGCCCATCCTTCCGGAGTTGAGAATACCGCGCGGATCAAAGCGAGCGCGCAACCCTCGCGACAGCGCGGCAACGGGCGCGGCCTCCGGCTCGAAGGCCGCAGCCTGCCCGCGCAGGCAAATCGCATGGCCGCTATAGGGTGCCGCTTTCGCACGAACATCGGTACCCTCTGGAACCAACGCCCAGATCAACCCGCCGCCCCAGTCCAGCACCACCTCACCGCCAAGCCGTGCGATCACACCCGGCGCGTCCGAGGGCTTGATCGAGAACCGCCACAGATCGCCAGAACGCCCATGGAAAGGCCGCACCTCGGCCAGATCGGCCCAGATCGCAGCGCTTCCGTCACGCTCGATCCGCGCACCATAGGGCGCCAGCAACGCAGCCAGCCGCTCCGCGCGATAGGCGACCGATTCCGCCAGCCCCTCGACCCGGACGACAGCGCCGATCCCAGGCAACCACCCCGCACCCGAAACGTCATAGGGCGAGCCAAGCGCGCGCGACAGCGCCGCCACCGCCTCGCCCGCGGGAATGTCCATCACCACGCTCGCCTGCGCTGGCGCCGCGGGCAACAGCTTGAAGGCCACCTCGCTCAACACCCCCAAGGTGCCCCAGCTTCCGGCCATCAGTTTTACCAGATCATAGCCGGTGACATTCTTCATCACCCGCCCGCCGTTCTTCACCACGGTCCCCGCACCATCGACGTAACGCACTCCGATCAGACTGTCGCGACAAGCCCCGGCCTGCACCCGCCGCGGCCCCGACACATTCGCCGCGACCACACCGCCGATGGTGCTTTCGCCGGAAACGCCCAGCAGCGCGCCCCACCGCGCGGGCTCAAACGGCAACCGCTGCCCCTCGGCGGCAATCGCGGCCTCGATCTCGGCCAAGGGCGTCCCCGCCCCGACCACCAGCGTCAAGGCACCCGGCTCATAAAGCGAAATGCCCGAAATCCCGACCTCCAGTACCTCGCCCACACCGCAACCGACCGGCCGCGTCCCACCACCCACGATATCCAGCGGGCCCGAGGCCGCACGGATCGCCTCGGCCAGTTGCCCCTCGCTCTCAACCTTCATCCTGCCCTGCCTTCAATGTGGTTCAAATATCCTCGGGGGTCCGGGGGCAGACAGCCCCCGGCGCTCTCAACCCGCGCGGCGCGCAGCACTGACATGCAACGGAAACACCTTGGCGGCGTTCAAAAGCCACGCCGGATCGAACACATCCTTGACGCACATCTGCGCCTCCAGATCGGGTGCGTCGAACTGCACCTCCATCAGGTCGCGCTTCTCGATGCCCACGCCATGCTCGCCGGTCAGACAACCGCCCGCCTCGACGCAAGCCTTCAGGATCTCGGCACCGAGACGCTCGCACTGCTCCTGCTGGCCGGGCTCGTTGGCATTATAGAGGATCAACGGATGCATATTCCCATCCCCGGCGTGGAAGACATTGGCGACCTCCAGCCCGTATTCGACCGACAACTCACCGATCCGCCGCAACACCTGCGGCAGGGCCGAAACCGGGATCGTCCCGTCAAGGCACATGTAATCGCCAATCTGCCCCATCGCCCCAAAGGCCGACTTGCGGCCCAGCCAGATGCGCTTGGCCTCATCCTCGCTCTGCGCCTCGCGGAACTCGACCGGATCATGCCGCATCGCGATCTGCCGGATCAGACCCAGTTGCTCGGCAATCTCGGCCTCGGACCCCTCGCATTCGACAATCAAGAGCGCCTCGCAATCGGGATAGCCCGCATGGCAAAACGCTTCGGTCGCGACGATGCAGGGGCGATCCATGAACTCGATGGCCACCGGCAGGATCCCCGCGCGTATGATGTCGGCCACACAGGCCCCCGCGATCTCGTTCGAGGAAAACCCGATCAGGACCGGGCGCGCGCCCTCGGGCTTGGGCAGAATGCGCAAAGTGGCCTCGGTCACGACGCCAAGTTGCCCTTCCGAGCCGCAGATCAGCCCGAGCAGATCAAGCCCCCCGGCATCGCAATAGGGGCCGCCGATCTCGACCACATCCCCGGCCATCGTCACCAGCGTGACGCCCAGCAGGTTGTTCGTCGTCACCCCGTATTTCAGGCAATGCGCCCCGCCCGAGTTCATCCCGATATTGCCTGCAATCGCGCAGGCCAGCTGGCTTGAGGGGTCAGGGGCATAGAACCAGCCATCGGCCTCGATCGCGCCGGTTACCGACAGGTTGGTGCGCCCCGCCTCGACCCGCACGAAGCGGTTGTCGTAATCGACTTCAAGCACCCGGTTCATTCGCGCCAGACCCAGCACCACCGAATCCTCCGACGGCATCGAGCCGCCCGCCAGACTGGTCCCCGCCCCGCGCGGCACGACCGGCACGCCATCGGCCGCGCAGATCTTCAGCGTGGCGGCAACCTCTTCGGTCGTGCGCGGCAAAACCACCGCCATCGGCTGGCAGCGATAGGCCGACAGCGCATCGCATTCATAGGCGCGGGTCTCGGCAGGATCGTCGATCACCGCATCTGCGGGAAGCACCGCGCGCAGCCGCGCAACGATTGCCGCCTTGCGGTCCAGAACGCGCTGGCTGGGAATGGGCATATCCATGGGCAACCTCCTCCGTCCGGTAAGAAATTATAACCAATTTTACTATATAGCAAGCATTGAGTCCGCCCGTGACGCCCTGCGCATGGAAAATCTGCTGTAAATCGGGCCACGCGAGCTTGCCGCCTTCGGGCTGCTCGTCGCGTCATGGCTCTGGATTGGCCGGGCGATCGAGCATTCCGCGCCGCTCCGCGCCTCGGTCGGCACGCTCACGGGGGCTACCGGCGCGAGCGGATGCTCCAGCCGCGCATCTTCGACAGCGCCATGGTGGGCGGGCCGCAGAAGTCCACGACCTTCTTCGCCTCGACCGCGATCATCGACATCGGCGATGATCAAGACCCCGCCGGTCTGAGCCTCAGGAACGCGCGCGTCCGCGCCCCTCGCGCAGCCATGCCGCGACGCTGAGCAGAGCCGCCATTACAAGCCAGGCCCAGGCGGGCAGTAGAGGCACGACGCGGATATCGGTGGTTGCCGCAGCCTCGCGCGGGGTGATGCCGATCCAACCGCGCCCGGCGGCGGGGCGGCCTGCGCGCACGGCCCGCACCGTCGGGATGCCGTCCGACAGCCGCGTCACCGCGCCCCCCGAGGCCGCAAGCGCCGCCGCCAGCGGCTCGGGTGAGGCGATCGGCTCATCATATTCGCGCGGGCTTGCCGGGCCGAGGGCTGCCACACGTTCCAGATCGCCCTGTGCCAGCCGGTAAAGCCCCGCCTCGGGGGCCACAAATCGCGCGGTGAAGCGCCCCGGTGCAGTTTCCTGCAAGACGATCTCGCGGGTCGAACCATCGGGCAGCGTCATCTGCACCGGATCGGCCTGCCCCTCCATCGTGCGCCGCACCACGGTCAGTGCCATGCTGCCCGGCTCGACCTCGGCAAATAGCGCCTCTTCCTCAAGCTCGGGTTCTTTCATTTCCCAGTGCGCGATGCGGCGCAGCAGTTCAAGCTGCGGCCCGCCTCCCTCATAGCCACGATCCCAGAGCCATGCGTGGTCCGACGCCAAGAGCGCCAGCCGCCCCTCGCCCGCCCGCGACAACACCAGCAGCGGCGCACCGCGCGCGCCCTGCATGACCACCTCGCCGGTCGGGTCGGTCAACTCGATCTGGCGCAGCCAGCGCCCCCAATGCGGGCCATCATCGCCTTCCACCCCCGGCGCGCCCTCCAGCCCCGCCGTCACCGGATGGCGCAGGCCAAGGTCGGTCGGGCGCGGCAGGAACGGCTCGGACAGCACGCGGCCGGTGGGACGCGCGGGCAGGATATCGGCGAGATCGGTCTGCCAGAGACTCTCGACCGTCGCATATTCGGGACCGGCGGCGACCAGAACGGCACCGCCGTTCAGAACATAGTCGCGGATGTTCTCGAAATAGGCCGAGGGCAGGATGCCCCGCTCGCCGTAGCGGTCGAAGATGATCAGGTCGAACTCATCGATCTTGTCGATGAACAGCTCTTGCGTGGGGAAGGCGATCAGCGACAGCTCGGCCACCGGCACACCATCCTGCTTTTCGGGCGGACGCAGGATGGTGAAATGCACGAGATCCACGCCGGGGTCGGACTTGAGCAGGTTGCGCCAGGTGCGCTCGCCCGCGTGCGGTTCACCCGAGACCAGCAGCACCCGCAGCCGGTCGCGCACGCCGTTGATCTGCACCACCGCGTCATTGTTGCGCGTCGTCAACTCGCCCTCGACCGGCAGGACCGAGAATTGCACGACGTTCTGCCCACCATGGCGCAGGGTCAGCGGCAGTTCCAGATCGCGCCCGACGCTAACCTCGTATTCTTTCGGCTCCTCGCCCTCGATCGAGATCGACACGGTCGCGCGACCGCCCACCTCGGCGGGCACGGCCCCGACATCCTCGACCCGCAGCCGGATCGAGACCGGCTCGCCGATGATACCGAAGGCGGGGGCGGTCTGGATCACCAGCCGACGGTCCCAGTCTTGCGGCGCACCGGTCAGCAGCAGGTGCAGGGGCGCGGGAAGGTCGGGGATCAGGGGCACGTCATGCACCTGCCCGTCACTGATCACGACCGCCCCGGCAACGCGCGCGCGGGGTTCGGCGGCCAGTGCCTCGGCCAACGCCGCGCCAAGACGGGTGCCGCTGTTCTCTTCGCCGTCCGGCACGGTGACGCGCCGCAACTCGGTTCCCGGCAAGGCGCCGATGCGCGCCTCCAGCGCCGCCACCGCCGCATCGGTCTGCGCGGCACGCCCGCCAAGCCCCTGCGAGGCCGAGCGGTCATCCACAAGCAGCACGATATCGGACAGCGCCTCGGTCTCTTCGCGTTGCAGCGACGGCCCCGAGAGCGCCGCGAGCAGCACAAGCGCCGCCATCCCGCGCAGCGGCCAGCCGGGCAGCCCGCGCCAGAGCGCAAGCGCCAGCAGCGCAACGGCCAGCCCCGCACCCGCGCCAAGCACCGCCCAGGGCAGAAGCGGCGCGAAGATGACCGAAAGCCCGCTCATTGCCCAAGCCTTTCCAGCAGCGCAGGCACGTGGACCTGGTCGGATTTGTAGTTCCCGGTCAGCACATGCATCACCAGATTGACACCGAAACGCATCGCGATTTCGCGCTGGCGATCCCCGCCCGAGCCGCGCCCGATCGGGAACATCGGCAGGCCGCGCGCGTCCTCGGCCCAGGCGGCGGCCCAGTCGTTGCCACCGATCACTACCGGCGTCACCCCGTCGTTGAGATTACGAAAGGGCATCCCCTCGGCGCGCTCGGCATCGGGGGGCGCGGCCTCGACCCAGATCGGGCCGTCATAACGGCCGGGAAAGGTTTGCAGCAGATAGAACGTCCGCGTCAGGACATGATCGCCCGGAACCGGTTCAAGCGGCGGAATATCGAGCGGCGCGGCCAGCGCCTGCAAGCGCCGCGCGGCGGGCGAGGCAGAGCCCACCCCCGACAGATCGGCGTCGCGGGTGTCGAACAGGATCATACCCCCGCCGCGCAGATAGCGGTTCAGCCGGGCATAGGCCTGCGGCGAGGGCGCGGGCTGATCGGCGGTAACGGGCCAATAGATCAGCGTGAACAGCGCCAGATCGTCGTGCTCGATATCCAGCGTCATTGGTTCGGACGGCTCGACGGCGGTGCGCGCAAAAAGCGTGTCCGAAAGGCCCTGCAGACCGGCAAGCGCGATCCGGTCCACCTCGGGGTCACCCGTCGGCATGTGTGCGAGCACGACGTTCGACGCCGCCGCAATCGCGCGCTCGGGGTCCATCGTGGTTTCCTCGGCGCGCAGGCCCGTGCCGGGCATCATGCCCAACCCAAGCGCCAGCAGAACCACCATCGCCCGCGCCATACGCTGCCCGCGCAACCGCCCCGAGACGGCAAGCGCGGCAAGGATATCCAGCGCCAGCAGCCCAAGCGCCGCCAGCAGCAACCAGCCCTTGAGCGGCATGGCGCGCGGCGCCTCGCCCCCCTCAACCGGCACGTCAAGGGGCCAGAGCGCGGGGGCAAGCTCCCGCCCCGGCGCCAGCGCATTCAGCGCGACCGAGCGATCCTCGGCCGCGTAAAGCCCCGGCGGCAGGGCTAGCCCGGCACCGGCGCCCGCCAGCGCCTCGCCCAGATCCTCGCCGGGGATACCTGCCCGGGCCTCGGCGCCCTCAAGCCGCCCGAAAGCGTCGATCAGCTTGACTGCACGCCATGTCGTTCCGGCCAGTTCGGCCTGCCCTGGCTGCGCCGGACGGGCCGAGATCGCCAGCCGTTCCAGCATCTGCGGAAACAGACCCGAGAGCGGCAGGCTGGACCATTCCGCATTGGCCGAGACGTGGAACAGCACGATCTCGCCCTGCCCGAAACGCGCGCGGGTCACAAGCGGCGTGCCATCCGCCAGCGCGGCGATAGTGCGTTCGGCCAGTTCGGGGCCGGGTTCAGCCATCACCTGCGCGCGCACCGTCACATCGTCGGGCGGGGTCAGACCGAAAAAGGGCGAGGCCTCGGGGAAAGGCGCAAGCTGGCGCGGCTCGCCCCAGCTCATCGTGCCGCCGACCGAGCGCCCGCCCGCCCGCAGCCGCACCGGCAGAAGCGGGTCATCACCGCTTTCGGCCGCCGCCATCCGGGGGCCCGCGAAGCGCAAGAGCAGACCGCCCTCCTCAACCCATTCGGCAAGACGGTCGGGCTCGGCCAGCGTCGCGACATCGGCCAGTACGATCACATCGGGCTTGGCGATCAGTATATCGTCAAGCGTGCCTTCGATCAGATCCGCGCTCGGCGCCAGCGCCTGTTGCAGGTAGTGCAGCGGCGAGAGCAGGGCGAGCCCCTCGCGCGTGGGCGCGCCGCCGATCAGCGCAACCTTGCGGCGCTTGACGGCATCGTCGGTCAGGCTGACCGCCCCGGCGCTGCGCAGGGCCGCGACCTCGAAGCGCGTCACCCGATTGCGCAGCTCGGGCGGCAGATCGAAGACCGCCTCGGCCCGCGTCGCGGCGCTCAGCGAGATCTCCTGCCGGGCCAGTTCGCGTTCGATCCCGGCGGGGTCGAGGCCGACCGCCGTTACCTCAACCGGGAAGGGCACCGGCGCCGAGGCGAGAGCAGGCACATGTACCGCGGCCTCGACAATGCGGGCCACACCGAGTGCCAGAACCGGCACGGCAGGCTGCCACACACGCAGGGCACCGCGGTCGCGCAAGGCGTCGACCAGCGCCTCGCGGCCGGGCCGCGCAAGCCCGTCGGACAGCCAGAGCGTCTCGAAACGCCCCTCGGGCAGCGGCGGCACATCGGCGCCCGGCTCCCACGGGGCGGGTTTCAGCCCGGCAAGCCCCGGCACCAAGTCGCCCGGCGCCGCGAAGGGCAGCGGGCCCGGCGGCGGATCGCTGAGCATCAGGATCGCGGCCGGGCGGCCGGCGCCCTCGGCCTCGCTCAGCGCCTCGTTCATCCGGGCCACCCGACGCGACCAGTCGCGCGCCGAAGCCCAAGAGCCATCCTCGACGATCAAGAGCGGTCCCTGCCCCGGCACGCTCACGACCGGGTTCAGAACCGGGCCGGCGAAACCCACTATCGCGGCAGCCAGCGCCAGCATCCGCAGCGCCAGAAGCCACCAGGGCGTGCGCTCGGCCTGCACCTCGTCATCGGCCAGCCCCAGAAGCAGCGCGACGCCGGGAAAGCGGCGGCGGATCGGCGCGGGGGGCACCGCGCGCAGCAAGAACCACAGCACCGGCAAGGCCGCCAGCCCCAGCAAGAGCCAGGGCGCGGTAAAGCCGATGGGGCCGAGAATGGTCATCCCCGCCTCCGCTCAAGCGCGGCCCAAAGCCACAGCAGCGGCACCTGCGCGGGATGGCCGGTGTGATGCGTCGCGAACTGCCAGCCCGCCGCGCGGGCGAGCCCTTCCAGCCGGTCGCGCCGCTCTGCCAGCCGCGCCAGATAGCGCGCGCGCAGATCGTCGGCCTTGCGGGTCTCGTGGCTCAGGCTGCCGCCCATGCTTTCGAAAATGGTGCGGCCGTGGAACGGGAATTCCTCTTCGGCGGGGTCGAGCACCTGAAGCATCACGCCCGACACGCCACGCTCGGCCAGCGCGGCAAGTGCGGCCTCAAGTGGGGCCAAATCGCCCAGGAAATCCGACAGCATCGCCACGCGGGCGTAATGCGCAACGCCCGCGATCTGCGGCATGCCATAATCGTCTTCGGACACGTCTCCGAACAGCAGCCCGGCCAGCGTCAGCAGTTGCGCGCGGCCGGGACGCGGCGGCGCGAGCGGGCCGGTCAGGCCCACGCGTTCGCCCGCGCGCACCATCAGCACCGCCAGCGCCAGCGCCAGCAGTCGCGCCCGCGCGCCTTTCGTGGGGCGCGACCGCGCGCCCTCGGGCGCGCCGCTGAACCGCATCGAGGCCGCATCATCGACCCAAAGATGCACCGATTGCGCCAGTTGCCATTCCCGCTCGCGCACGAATTGCTGGTCCGAGCGGGCCGAACGGCGCCAGTCCACCCGTCGCGCTTCATCGCCCGAATGGGCGGGGCGGTATTGCCAGAATTCCTCGCCCGGGCCGACGCGGCGGCGGCCATGCCCGCCCATCTGAACCGTTGCGGCAAGCTGTTCGGCGGCCACCAGTAGCGGCGGCAGGGCCGAGGCGGCACCCTCGGCCGCGCGGCGCAACTCAAGCGCCGCGGTCTGGGGTTTGGCGTTCACTCGGCGGCCTCAGCCTGACCCGAGACCTGCGCGGCGACGCTGGCAATGACCGAGGCAAGGTTTTCGCCGCGCGCACGGGCCGCGAAATTCAGCGCCATACGATGCGTCAGCACCGGGCGCGCCATGGCCAGCACATCCTCGACCGAAGGCGCAAGGCGGCCATTGATCAGCGCCCGCGCGCGCGCCGTCAGCATCAGCGCCTGCGCGGCGCGCGGCCCCGGCCCCCAGGCCAGCGCCTCATTGACGATGGCGGCGCTGTCGGCCTCACCGGGGCGGCAGGCGCGCACCAGATCGAGGATCAACTCCAGCACGCTTTCGCCCACCGGCATGCGACGCACGATCTCTTGCGCGGTGATCAGCTCATCTGGCGTAAAGACGGCATGGGCCTCGGCCATCGAGGCGCCGGTGGTCGCCAGAAGAATGTCGCGCTCGGTCGCGCGGTCGGGGTAATCCACGTCGATCTGCACAAGGAAGCGGTCTAGCTGCGCCTCGGGCAGCGGATATGTCCCTTCCTGCTCGATCGGGTTTTGCGTGGCAAGCACATGGAACGGGCGGCCAAGCGGGTGATGCACCCCGGCGATGGTCACCTCTTTTTCCTGCATCGCCTGCAACAGCGCCGATTGGGTGCGCGGGCTGGCGCGGTTGATCTCATCGGCCATCAAAAGTTGGCAGAAGACCGGGCCGGGAATAAAGCGAAACGCCCGACTGCCATCGGCGGCGGTTTCCAGCACTTCCGAGCCGAGAATATCGGCAGGCATCAGGTCGGGCGTGAACTGGATCCGGCTGGAGCTGAGCCCCATCACGGTCGACAGCGTATCGACCAGCAGCGTCTTTCCCAGACCCGGCAGGCCCACCAAAAGCGCGTGCCCGCCCGACAAAAGCGCAGAGAGCACCAGTTCCACCACGCGCTCCTGCCCGATGAAGCGGCGGTTGATCGAGGCCCGCGCCAGACCGAGCCTTTCCCCCAGACGCTCGATTTCAGCGACAAGATCGGCAGGCTCGGACATGACAAAGGCTCCCCAGAGGTTATATCGTCAGGAAAACAGATATTTGTTCCGGACCCAAACGCAAAGCGACCATGACCGACGATCAGCCCCCACAAAATGCCGTGAAAGCCCCATCGGCCGAAGGGCTCGCCCAGGCGGCGGGCAAGGCCTCGAAAAAGGGGCCGCCGCCGGTGCACCTTTGGAACCCGCCCTTTTGCGGCGATCTGGATATGGAGATCCGCCGCGACGGCACATGGTTCTACCTTGGCACGCCCATTGGGCGGCAGCCGCTGGTGAAGCTGTTCGCCTCGATCCTCAAGCTTGAGGACGGCGAGTATTTCCTTGTGACCCCCGTCGAGAAGGTGGGCATCCGTGTTGTCGATGCGCCTTTCGTTGCGGTCGATTGCACCGTTTCCGGGGCGGGTGAGGCGCAGGATCTGACCTTCACCACCAATGTCGGCGATAGCGTCACCGCGGGCGCCGAGAACCCGATCCGCGTGGTGCGCGCACCCGATGGCGAGCCTTCGCCCTATGTCCATATCCGGCGCGGGCTTGAGGCGCTGATCGACCGCAAGACCTTCTACCGGCTGATCGACATCGCCGTGCCCGGCCCGCATGAGGGGCAGGACTGGCTTGGCCTGTGGTCGAGCGGGCAGTTCTTTCCGGTGATCCCGATGGCCGAGCTGTGACGTGCCGCGATTTGCCGCCAACCTGACATTCCTGTTCACCGAGAGGCCATTCCTTGATCGCTTCGCCGCCGCCCGCGCGGCAGGGTTCGACGCGGTCGAGGCACTGTTTCCCTACGATCACCCGGCGCAGAGCGTGCGCGACCGCCTTGACGCGGCCAGCCTGCACCTTGTGCTGATCAACACGCCTGCCGCAGACTGGGCCGATGGCGGGCGCGGCTGCGCGGCCATTCCGGGACAAGAAGACCGCTTCCGGCGCGAGTTCGCGCAGGCCCAGGACTATGCCGAGGCGCTTGGCGCGGGGCTTGTACATATCATGTCGGGGTTGGCCTCGGGCCCCGAGGCGCGGGAATGCTATCTGCGCAATCTCGAATGGGCCGCGGCACAGGTGCCGGCCCGGCGCCTCACGATCGAGCCGATCAACCCGATCGACATGCCGGGCTATTTCCTGAACGATTTCACGCAGGCCGGGGCGATACTGAATGAACTCGCCGCGCCGAACCTGCATCTGCAATTCGACGCCTACCACGCTCATCGGATCATCGGTGACGTGAACGCCGCCTGGCGGCGATACGGCCAGCGCGCCGCGCATATCCAGATCGCAGGTTATCCGGGACGGCAGGAACCGACGGGCGGTCTGATCGACTATCCCGCCTTCTTCTCGCAGCTTGATGCCGAAGGTTACGTCGGCCATGTCAGCGCCGAGTATTTCCCTGCGGGCGATACTGCCGAGGGGCTTGGCTGGTTCAGTAAGGCGAAGGGCTAGGACAGGCGCCCTCGTGATCCGCGCAGCCGCGCGCGGGCGTTTCGGGTTCCAGCGTGACATGGGTCAGGCCCATCTCCTCGGCCAGCATCTGCTTGGCCCGCGCGATCACCTCGGCGAAATCCGCGCCCTCGGTCAGCACCAGATGCGCCTCGAGCGAGCTGCGCTTCTCGTCGATCTGCCACAGGTGGACGTGATGCACGCTCTCGATACCCTCCAGCGCAGTCAGGCGGCGGGTGACGTCAGTCGCGTCGCGCCGCTCGGGCGCGCCCAACATCAGGATGCGCAGCACAGGGCGCAGATCGCCCGCCACATGCCACAGGATGAACAGCGAAATCCCGATCGTCAGGAGCGGGTCCACAAGGCGCCAATCGTAGAGAAGGATCAGCACGCCCCCCACGATCACCGCGACCGAGGCGCCGGCATCGGCCAGGTTATGCATGAAAGCCGCGCGGATATTCAGGCTGTCCTTCGAGAGCCGCCAGGTCAAAGCCGCCGTGCCCAGGTCGATCACCAGCGCAAGACCCGCCAGCCAGACCACGATCCAGCCATCGACGCCGGGCGGATCGATCAGACGCCCGGCGGCCTCGGCCATCAGCCAGATCGCAACGATGACCAGCGCGACGTAATTCACCAGTGCGGCGACCACCTCGGCGCGCGCCCAGCCAAAGCTCATGGCGGCATCGGCCCCGCGCCGTGCCAGCCGCCGCGCGCCGAAAGCCAGCACCAGCGCCGCCGCGTCCGAGAAGTTATGCACCCCGTCGGCAATCAGCGCCACCGATCCGGCAATCAGCCCGCCCGCGATCTGCGCGAAGGTCAGCCCAACGTTGATCGCCACCGCCCAGGCAACCTGCCGGTCGCCCGCATCGGGGCTGATGTGATGGTGGTGGTGATGACCGTGGTGGTCATGATCGTGGGGCATAGGGTCACTCTACCGGGATCGGGGGCGAAGTCACTCGCAGCTTTGCCGCATCTGTGCACCGGTGAACAGGGGCCGATGCCGTGCCTGTTTCGGACGGGCCAACACGAATGCGCGATCACCCGGCCTTCCGCAAGCTCGGGCGCCCCGCGACGATCCTGTCAGTTACGCTTCCCCTTCAGCCTGATGCTGGCAGTGCGGACGACCCGCGCCTGACCGGCCCTCAGTGCGCCTCGGCCCAGCTGGCGCCGGTGCCGGCATCGACGACAAGCGGCACCGACAGATGAACTGCCGGATCGGCCGCCCCCTCCATCGTTGCGCGCGCGGCCGCGATCAGCGCCTCGGTCGCGCCTTCCTCGACCTCGAAGATCAATTCGTCGTGCACCTGCAAGAGCATGGTCGCGGGCAGTCCGCGGATCGCGTCAGGCATACGCACCATGGCGCGGCGGATCACATCGGCGGCGGCGCCCTGAATCGGCGCGTTGATCGCTGCGCGCTTGGCGAAACCCGCACCCGGCCCCTTGGCGTTGATCTCGGGCGTGTGGATGCGGCGACCGAACAGCGTTTCGACAAAGCCGTTTTCCTTCGCGAAAGCCACGGTGTCGTCCATGTATTTGCGTATGCCGGGGAAACGCTCGAAATAGCGATCGATGAAGCGCTGCGCCTCGGCGCGCGGAATGCGCAGGTTGCGCGCTAGGCCAAAGCCCGAGATGCCGTAGATGACTCCAAAGTTGATCGCCTTGGCCTGACGGCGGATCATCGGGTCCATGCCCTCGATCGGCACGTTGAACATCTCTGACGCCGTCATCGCGTGAATATCCAGGCCCTCGCGGAAGGCCTCTTTCATCGCGGGCAGGTCAGCGACATGGGCGAGGATGCGCAGCTCGATCTGGCTGTAGTCGAGGCTGACGATCGTCATCCCCGGCCCGGCCACGAAAGCCTCGCGGATGCGGCGGCCCTCGTCGCTGCGCACGGGGATGTTTTGCAGGTTCGGATCGGTCGAGGCCAGACGCCCGGTGTTCGCGCCTGCGATGCTGTAGGACGTATGCACGCGCCCGGTTTCCGGGTTCACATGGCCCTGAAGCGCGTCCGTATAGGTCGATTTCAGCTTCGAGATCTGCCGCCAGTCGAGCACTTTCGAGGAAAGCGCGGCCGCCTTGGGCTGATCCTCCATCGTGGTGATGTCCTCAAGCAAATCGGCGCCGGTGGAATAGGCGCCGGTCTTGCCCTTGGTCCCGCCCGGAACACCGATCTGGTCAAAGAGGATCTCGCCCAACTGCTTGGGCGAGCCCACGTTGAAGGGCTGGCCCGCAAGGTCCTGAATTTCAGCCTCCAGCGCCGCCATTTTCTGGGCAAAAGCGTTCGACATCCGCGCCAGAACCTGCGCATCGACGCGCACGCCCGCCATCTCCATATCAGCCAGAACGGGCACCAGCGGGCGCTCTTCGGTTTCGTAGATCGTGGTGGCGCGGGCGCGGTGCAGCATCGGCTTGAAGCGGGCCCACAGGCGCAGCGTGATGTCGGCATCCTCGGCCGCATAGGCCACGGCCTTGTCGATCTCGACCTTGTCGAAGGTGATCTGCGCCTTGCCCGTCCCCAGCAATTCCTTGATCGGGATCGGGCGATGATCGAGATAACGCTCCGACAGCTCATCCATGCCGTGGTTATGCAGCCCCGAGAACATCGCGTAACTCATCAGCATTGTGTCGTCGAAAGGCGCAACGCGGATGCCGTGGCGAGCGAATATCTTGAGGTCATACTTCATGTTCTGCCCGATCTTGAGGATCGCTTCGTCCTCAAGCACAGGTTTGAGCAGCGCCAGCGCCGCATCCAGATCCATCTGCCCCGGCGCGCGGGCGGTGCCGCCGAAAAGATCGTCGCCCCCTGTGGTATGGCCAAGCGGGATATAGGCGGCCTTGCCTGCGACCGAGCAGATCGACACGCCGACCAGATCGGCACGCATCTCGTCAAGGCTGGTGGTTTCGGTATCGACGGCAAGCCAGCCCAGGGCGCGGGCCTCGCTCAGCCAGGCTTGCAGGGTTTCACCATCGCGGATGCAGACATAGGCCGAGGTATCGAAGGGCGCCTCAGGCACGGCCGTGGGTTCCAGGCGCGGCTGCGGGGCGGCACCTGCGGCCCAACGCGCGGCGGCATCGACCCCGGCGGGTTCCATCGGCGGCAGGGTCGGTGCCTCGACCCCGAAGCGATCCGCGACGCGCTTGGTCAGCGTGCGGAACTCCATGAGGTTGAGGAATGCCATCAGCTCTTCGGGGTTCGGATCCTTGACCTCAAGGCTCTCCAGCGTGAAATCGAGCGGCGCGTGATCGTCCAGCGTCACAAGGCGCTTCGAGACCCGGATCTGGTCGGCGAAGTCGATCAGTGTCTGGCGCCGTTTGGGCTGCTTGATCTCTTCGGCGCGGGCCAGCAGCGTTTCCAGATCGCCGTATTCGTTGATCAGAAGCGCCGCCGTCTTGATCCCGATCCCCGGCGCGCCGGGCACGTTATCGACCGAGTCGCCCGCCAGCGCCTGCACGTCGATCACCCGATCCGGGCGCACGCCGAACTTGGCCTCGACCTCATTGGGGCCGATGCGCAGGTTCTTCATCGCATCGAGCATCTCGACCCCACCGCCGATCAGCTGCATCAGATCCTTGTCCGACGAGATGATGGTGACGCGCCCGCCGGCCTCGCGGGCCTCGCGCGCAAGGGTGGCGATGATGTCGTCGGCCTCGAAACCCTCGGTCTCGATACAGGGCAGGTTGAAGGCGCGCGTCGCGTCGCGGGTCAGGGGGAACTGCGGGCGCAGATCCTCGGGCGGCGGCGGGCGGTTGGCCTTGTATTCGGGGAAGATCTCGTTGCGGAAGGTCTTGGAGCTATAGTCGAAGATCACCGCCGCATGGGTCGGCGCATCGGGGCCCTTGGCCTCTTCGATATAGCGAAAGATCATGTTGGCAAAGCCCGCGACGGCCCCCACCGGCAGCCCGTCCGACTTGCGCGTCAGCGGCGGCAGCGCATGATAGGCGCGGAAGATGAAAGCCGAGCCGTCGATCAGATGCAGATGGCAGCCTTTGCCGAATGCCATGGGGTCCTCCGTGTCGCGTTGACCCGTTCTGCCATAGCCCGCGCCGGGCCGAAACCCGCAAACGAAAAGCGGCCCCGAAGGGCCGCCTGCGAACCGATCAAAGGCGATCAGTGATCGTCATGCGCGTGATCGCGGTCGATCACGAATTTCTTGTCGCAGTAGGGGCACTCGACCTCGCCGCTGTCATGCGGGATGGTCAGGTAGACGCGCGGATGGCCCAGGGCCCCCTCGCCGCCGTCACAGGCGACCTTCCAGGTGGTGACAACTTGGGTCTCGGGGGCGGCGATGGTCATGAGCTGGCTCCGGCAGTCTGGTTCGACCGCGCATATTAGCGATTGTGCCCTTCGGGGCAAGAGGGTGCGGCCGGTTCAGCCGCGCGAAAGCATCCGCCCCAGAACGCGACCGGCGAGAATATGCATGTGGAAATGCGGCACGTCCTGCACGCCATGCTCGCCCGAGTTGGTGATCGCGCGGAAGCCCATGCCGCCCTCGCCGGGTTCAATCCCCAGCATTTTGCAGACCTGCCCGGCGGTGCGGTAGAAGTCGAGGACCTCCGCATCGCTTGCTTCGTTCGAGAAATGATCGAAGGTCGCGTAAGGCCCCTTGGGGATCACCAGCACATGATCGGGGGCCTGCGGAGCGATATCGCGGAACGCCAGCGTGTGCTCGGTCTCCAGAACGGTGTTGTTCGGGATCTCGCCGCGCAGGATGCGCGCGAAGATATTCGTCGGGTCATAGGCATAGGCCACGGGGGAATCTCCTCAGTCCAGAAACAGATATTCGGTTGCGGCGATCTCATGCGCAAGATCGCGATCGACACCCAGAAAGCGCGCGATCGGCAGGGCGTTTTCGCGCGGCGTGGCGCCCTGGCGAATGTGCTCGAATGCGGGGAACCCGGCATCGCGCATCCGGTCGCTTTCGAATTTCAGATCGAAGCGGATGGTCGGCAAGAGCCGTTCGATCACCCCGGCGGGCGATTGCTCTCCGGCAAGCCCCACGCGGCGGGCATGGCCGATCAGGTAATCGTCGGTGAAATCGCATTCGATCTCGAGGATACGCGCATCCACCCGGTCGGCGGAAAGATCGCGCAGCAGTTCGAACTCGGCCGGGTCCACGCAGATCAACAGGCGGTCGGTGCGGTGATAGTCGAACAGCATCCGCAACAGCGCCCTGCGATGACGGTTGCGCTTGGAAAGCGTGGTCTCGATCCCGCCGAGTGCCGGCAAGGGGCACAGTTCGTTGAACAGGTATTCGACGCGCGGGATGCCCGCCCTGGCGCCCGCCTGTTCGACCAGCCGCTTGGCGACATGCCATTTCTTGCACACAACGACATAGAGCGTCCGCTCGCGGCCAAGCGAGGATTCGACCTCCCAGAAGCGCGGCGCGAACCGACGCCCGATGCGCCCGCGTCCGGTCAGGAAGGAAAACAGCGCCCGCCCTTCGCCCGAGATCGAAAAGGCGCGGGCGGTCTCGTGCCACAGCTCCCCCAGCCGCGTCTTGAGATCAGCCGCATCCGGGCTGATCTTGCGGGCAAACAGAAAATCCTGCCCCAGCAGCAGATCGTAGTGATCGTTATAGAAGGTCACCGGCATCCCGTAGTCGGTGAACATAAGGAAGGTCGGCGTGCGGCTGCGGATCTCCCGGTCGGGCACGAGATGGCGCACGAGGGTCTGAAAGAAGGTCTCGTCCGGGATCCAGGTCGTCTTGAAGAACCGCATCACCGCAGGGCGGACGCGGCAGAACTCCAGCACCGCCTCGACGGTCTGGCGGCGCAGGCACCACCATTGCGAGCCGATCATCATCTGCAGATCCTCGGGAACCTTGCGGGTCATCCCAAGCGCGCGCTGGATCTCGTAGCTCTTGTAGAACAGCCACTTGCTCTGGCGCTCGTTGAAGACGTGGCGGTAGATCAGCCGGTCCTCGCGCATCCCGGTCTTGATCCAGCCCGAGGTGAAGAAATCGACGCTTTCGATGTAATCGACATCCTCGGCATCGAGGAAATCATGCACATATTCCGCCGTCTTGATCGGCAGGCAATCGCCCGAGATCAAGTAGAAATGCGTCGCCTGCGGGAAGGCATCGACCGCCGCCTTCACCGCCTCAAGCGTCGCCGCGACAAGGCTCCACTCCCCCCAACCGCATTTGACCCTGCGGCGCGCGAAGGCGATCGACGGATCGTCCGCCAACGCCGTCTGAATACGCGCGAAATCGGCCTGACTCGCGCGGGCATCGAAGTGGATCGAGACGAAATCGCCCTCGGAGGACAGCCTGCGCGCCTGGGAAATGACCCCCTCGGGGTCCTTGTGGGTCAGCAGGATGAAGGCGATCTTTGCCATATCGAACGTGGTCTGCGCCGGTTGAAGAAGTTGCGGCGTCTAGATAATGCCAGTCACCGTTGAAATGACAGGGGTTCTCTGCTCTTTAGGGAAGTATTTACGACGTTCCACCATTGTCCGGACTCGGAACGCTTGAGGAGTGTATTGATGGGTTTTCCCGGCACATGGATGACCGAAAGTGAAAGTGTGGTTTACCGGGTTGTCCCGAAATGCGCCTGCTCGACCATCGGTCAGATCATGTATTACTCGGATCACGGGCGCTTTTTCGACGGGGACATCCACGACTCGACGACCGGCCTGCACAAATGGGCGCAGGAGCACAGCCAGCCCCTGATCGAGGCGAATGTGCGCGCGCACAAGTCCTTTGCCTTCACCTGTGTACGCAATCCCTATGCACGCATCCTGAGCTCGTTCTTCGACAAGATTGCGGGCATCCAGCGCAATGGCAAACGCTACCGCGGCAACCTCGTGCCGCAACTCGCGCAGAAATACGGGATCGACGTCGGCGCGCCCGAGGATGGGTTCGAGTTCGACCAGATCAAATCCTTCCGCCGTTTCCTGCTGTTCGCCCGCGACACCATCCGCTGGCGCAAACCGATGGAGCCCGACATCCACTGGTCGGCGATGTCGGGCCATATCGCGACCTTCATCGCGAATGGCGGCCGCTACGATCAGATCATCTTCACCGAGAAGTTCAACGAGGGGATGCAACAGGTGCTCGACCGGATCGAGACGCCGGTCACCGTCGATCTGACGCACA
The DNA here is from genome assembly GCF_019264375.1 of Sedimentimonas flavescens. Classification (GTDB taxonomy): domain Bacteria; phylum Pseudomonadota; class Alphaproteobacteria; order Rhodobacterales; family Rhodobacteraceae; genus Rhodobacter; species Rhodobacter flavescens. The sequence goes on from NZ_JAHVAI010000010.1 coordinate 96,081, forward strand.
TACCGCGCTTCAACGAGTCCGAGGGACACGGCCCCAAGCGGGTGCATAAGGTCAGCGACTATTTCGACGATCTCTCGCGCCATCTGATCTGGGAAATCTACAAGAAAGACTTCCAGCTGTTCCGCTACGATTTCGACGATCCGGACAATAAGATGCCGACCGCAGAGGTCGACCTCGCCGAGGTGCACGCCAAACTGGGTCAGTAAGCTTGGGCTGGCCGAGGAAGGGGGGCTGTTTGCCCCCCTCTGCGCTGCGCGCATTCACCCCCCGAGGATATTTGCACAAAGCCGAAAAGGCGAAACGCTTCCTTAACCATCTCGCGCCAGTCTTGGGGTGCGGTACAGGCGGGGACGCCGATGACCGTCAAAGACGAAAGCACCTGACCTTCGGCAGTGCATAGCCGCAGGTCAGGTGAGCCCTCATCTCTTTTGGCTTTGTCGAAATATCCCGGGGGTGAGCGCGTTTCGCGCGAGGGGGCAGCGCCCCCTGGAACGCCATCAAACCGCGATATTGTCGATCAGGCGCACATCGCCAAGATAGGCAGCGACCAGCATCCGGCCCGGCTCAGAGAACGTCTCCATCGGGCGCAGGCCTTCGACCGAGCGAACCTCGAGATATTCGATATCGTGGAAACCCGCGGCGAGAATCTCGGACTTGGCCTGTTCAAGCGCCGATCCGATCGGAGCGCCCGCGCGGATCTGCTCGGCCGCCGCAGTCATGATCCGGTGCAGCGCCGGGGCTTGCGCGCGCTCGGCTTCCGACAGGCGAACATTGCGCGACGACATGGCAAGCCCGTCGGTTTCGCGGATGGTCGGGCAGCCTATGATGCGGATCGGGATGTTCAGATCCTCGACCAGCCGCCGCACGACCTGAAGCTGCTGCCAGTCTTTCTCTCCGAAGAAGGCGCGGCCCGCCTGAGTCATGCCAAAGAGCTTGCTGACCACCGTCGCGACGCCATCGAAATGCCCGGGGCGGAAGGCGCCTTCCAGCGGCTCAGAAATCCCCGACACCGAGACCTTGGTGGCGAAGCCGTCGGGATAAACCTCATCCACGCCGGGAGCGAACAGGACATCCACGCCCTCAGCCTCCAGCATGGCCAGATCGTGTGCCTCGTCACGCGGATATTTGTCGAGATCCGAGGCGTTGTTGAACTGCATCGGGTTGACGAAGATCGTCACGATCACGCGGTCCGATTGCTTGCGCGCCTCGCGCACCAGGCTCATGTGGCCGTCATGCAGCGCCCCCATGGTCGGCACCACGCCGACCAGCATCCCAGAGCGTTTCCACGCCGCCACGCGGTCGCGCAGTTCTGCCGAGGTGCGGATAATCTGAGTCATTTCTTCACCTCGTCTGCAAAGACATGTTCGGGGGCAGGGAAGGCGCGGGAGCGCACTTCGGCGGCATAGGCGGCAATGGCGGCCTCGCCCTGCTCGCCGAGCGTTCCGTAGCGTTTGACAAATTTGGGTTTGAAGGCGGTGAAGAGGCCCAGCATGTCATCCACCACCAGCACCTGACCGTCGCAGCCCGCGCTGGCGCCGATGCCGACGGTCGAGATCGAAATTTCGGCAGTGATCGCGTCGGCCAAGCTCGCAGGCACCTTTTCCAGCACGACAGCGAAAGCGCCAGCCTTCTCCACTGCGATGGCATCCTTCATCAGGCGCGCGCCATCTTCGCCCCGGCCCTGCACCTTGTAGCCGCCAAAAACGTTCACCGACTGCGGCGTGAGGCCGATATGCGCCATGACCGGAATGCCGCGCTGAACGAGAAACGCGATCGTCTCGGCCATATGCTGCCCGCCTTCCAGCTTGACCGCCCCCGCGCCAGTTTCGGACATCAGCCGGGCCGCGTTGCGGAAGGCCTGCGCGGGGCTTTCCTCATAGCTGCCGAAGGGCATGTCGATCACGAGACAGGCGTTTTGCAGCCCCCGCGCCACCGCCTTGCCGTGCAGGATCATCATCTCCATCGTCACGCCAAGCGTAGAGGGCAGCCCGTGCAGCACCATGCCGACCGAGTCCCCCACCAGCACCAGATCGACATGAGCATCCATCATGCGCGCCATCGGCGTCGTGTAGGCGGTCAGGCAGACAATCGGCGCCCCGCCCTTCATCGCAGCAATATCGGACGGCATCTTCTGCCGCGTGGTTCCCGTGGCACTCATGGCAGTCTCCCTCTCTCCCTTGACAGGCAGGCATAGCGCCCCTGCCCCCATATTGCAAAGATAGAAATGCCGCAGCGCAGCACCAACCGGGAGAATGCCGCCCTGTTTCCCCCTTGGCCGTGGGGCGGCAAACGCCTTGATCTGAAACGGGTTCGGACCGATCATCGCAAGCATCATCATGCCACAACCTTGGGAGTTTCGCATGACCAACCGTCTGCTTACCGCCGCCGCCGCGCTCGCGCTTTCGGCCAGCGGCGCGCTTGCCGCGCCCGATGCGATCACGCTTGGCATGGTGCTCGAGCCGCCGAACCTTGACCCGACCGCAGGGGCCGCAGCGGCAATCGACGAGGTGGTCTATGCCAATCTCTTCGAAGGGCTGACGCGCTTTGCACCCGATGGATCGGTCCTGCCCGCGCTGGCACGCAGTTGGGATGTGTCGGAGGATGGCAGCAGCTATACCTTCCACCTTGCGCAGGGGGTGACCTTCCATGATGGCAGCGCCTTCGACGCGGAGGACGTGAAATTCTCGCTCGACCGCGCACGGGCCGAGGATAGCGCCAATGCGCAGAAGGCGCTCTTCAAGGGGATTGCTTCGGTCGAGGTCATCGACCCCGCGACGGTGAAGATCACGCTTTCCGCGCCGGACGGCGCGTTTCCCTTCAAGATGGCCTGGGGCGATGCGGTGATCCTCGCGCCCGAAAGCGCCGCCGAGGCCGCGACCCATCCGGTCGGCACCGGCCCCTTCCAATTCGGCGAATGGGCGCAGGGCGATCATGTCACCCTCACCGCCTATCCCGGCTATTGGGGCGACAAGCCTGCGCTGAATAGCGCGACCTTCCGCTTCATCTCGGACCCGACGGCGGCCTTCGCCGCGATGATGGCGGGCGACGTCGACGCCTTCCCGAACTTCCCCGCACCCGAGACGCTGATCCAGTTCCAGTCCGATCCGCGCTTCAAGGTCATCGTCGGCTCGACCGAGGGCGAGACGATCCTGGCGATGAACAACCGCAAGGCGCCGCTTGACGATATCCGCGTGCGCGAGGCGATCGCCCATGCGATCAATCGCCAGGACGTGATCGACGGCGCGATGTTCGGCTACGGCACGCCGATCGGCTCGCATTTCGCCCCGCACAATCCCGACTATCAGGATCTGACGGGCCTCTCGGCCTATGATCCGGAAAAGTCCAAGGCCCTGCTGGCTGAGGCCGGAGCGGGCGATCTGACCCTGCGCCTCGCCCTGCCGCCGCCGACCTATGCCCGCCGTGGCGGCGAGATCATCGCGGCCCAGCTTGGCGCCGTGGGCATCAAGACCGAGATCAGCAATCTCGAATGGGCGCAATGGCTTGAGCAGGTCTTCAAGGGCAAGGATTTCGACCTGACCATCGTCAGCCATACCGAGCCCGCCGACATCAACATCTACGCCCGCGACGATTACTACTTCGGCTATGCCACGCCGGCGTTTCAAGAGCTCATGGCTGAACTCGACCGCACCACCGACACGGCCGAGCGCAGCCGGATCAACCGTGCCGCGCAGGAAATGATCGCCGCCGATTTCGTCAATGGCTATCTCTTCCAGCTTGCCAAGACCGGCGTGGCCAATGCCAAGATCGAAGGGCTGTGGGAGAACTCGCCCACCCAGGCCAACGATCTGACCGCCGTTCACTGGGTAGACTGACGCCCGCCAAACACGCCAACCTGCACGGATTTCCCCCATCGAGGGGGAAGTCCGCGCGCCGTTGGGCCACCCTCGATGGGGGCCCCGCCGGCTACTCCCCTGACATCTGAAAGAAGAAACATGCTGATCGAAGCCCTGACCCCGAGCCTTGCCGAACCCGAAACCTCGCGCCCCGATGCCGAGAAAGTCCTTGCAGGCGATCCCGTGCATACCACCTGGAGTGTCGAGGATGACCGCGGCCTTTACTGCGGCATCTGGCAATCGACCCCCGGCAAGTGGCGCATCAGCTACGACGAATGGGAATATTGCCGCATCCACGAGGGCCGCTCGATCATCGCGGGCGACGACGGCTCGCGGCTCGAGGTCGGGCCGGGCGACGCCTTCGTGATCCGTCCGGGCTTCACCGGCACCTGGGAGGTGCTGGAGACCACCCGGAAGGATTACGTCATCCTGGTGCGCTGATCAGTCGAGGCCCTGCAACTGGCGCTCGCGCGCGTCGATGCTCGAGAGCGTCAGCAGATAGGGCTCGGCTTCGACTCCGGAGGCCTGTGCTTCTGCGGCAGCAGCCGCGGCGGCATGGGCCTGTGCCTCGGTCAGGGCCGGATCGACGATCAGCCCGGCTTCCCAGGCGGCCTGATCGGCTGCAATCGCCGCGGTATCCGAGGCCGACACAAGGTAGCCCGAGTGCAGCTCGACCATCGGACCTTCCATCTCGAGGCTTTCCTCGTAGGAGCGCACGCGCACCTTGGTGCCCAGCTCCATCTCGTCATACATGTCGATGATGTCCTGGTTGAACAGCCGGATACAGCCCGCCGAAGTGGCCTTGCCGATCGAACTCGGGTCCATCGTGCCATGGATGCGATACATCGTGTCGCGCCCGCCGCGGTAAAGATACAGCGCCCGTGCACCGAGCGGATTGTCCAGCCCCCCCGGCAGACCACCCGCCAGCGGGCCGTAGATCTCCGGGTCTTGCCGGATCATGTTCTTAGTCGGCGTCCAGGAAGGGTATTCCTCCTTGCGCCGGATCACCGCATCGCCCCGGAAGCCACGCCCCTCCTTGCCCACGGCGATGCCGAAACGCATGGCCTTGCCCGGCTCGACAACGTGGTAAAGCAGCCGCGCGAAGGGATCAACGACGAAGGTGCCGGGCTCTTCGGGGCCGTTATAGGCGACCCAACGACGGCGGTTGCGTTCGTTCAGATAGGCGGGATTGACCGCGGGGATCACGCGCTCTCCGTCCTGACGCGCACGGTATTCAGGCGGTACGCCCGCGCTCGAAAGCGTTGTGCCAGAGGTGTTCGGCGCGCCGCAGGCGGCAAGGCCCACCACGGCCATGAGCAGTGCAAGCGGGCGCAAACTACGGGCGAAACTGCGGATCACGGCGGCATATCCCTCGAAACTGATTACGAATCCCGAACAGGATCCGACCAATCTGCGCAGATGGTCAAGCCCGCGTCTCTGCGTCAACCCCCGCACAAGCCCGCGAACCCCGCCCGTGGCAAAAAAGCCCGCGCGAGGAATGCCTCGCGCGGGCCGACTTCAAAGCGTGCCGGGATCAGTCGAGCTTGCCGATCGAGAAGAACAGCGTCTCGCCCGAGCTGTCATCGACCCCGTCGTTGTCGGAGACGATAAAGCCCTCGCCCGCCGCGTCGATGGCAAAGCCCTCGACCTTGTCCACGACATAGCCGCCGAAGGATTTCATTACCGGGATCAGGTCGCGCACTTCTTCCTTGGTCACCACGGGCAGTTCGCCGCCAAGCGCCGCAGGCTGCATCTCGGCCAGCTTCACGCGGAAGATCTTCTTCACGGCCGCCAGATCGCCCAGCTGGTTGTCGCGCTCGACGATATAGGCGTGATCGCCATGCAGGGTGATTTCGGACAGGCCCATCCAGCCCGCGCCCTTGGCTTCGAGCGGATAGCGCAGCGCGCCCCACTCACCGCTGTCGGTGTTATAGGCCACCAGTTTGACCATACCTGCCGGATCGTCCTTCCACTCACGCTGAACGGCCATCCACAGCGTATCGCCGCGCTTGGCGATGCCTTCGAAGCCGAAGCGGACCTCGTTGGCCGACAGTTCGGCGGGCAGGCCGATCTGCTCCTTGATCTTGCCGTCCTGATCGACATGCACGATGCCATGCGGGATCATCTTGTCGCTCCGCCCTTCGGAGGCCAGCCAGAAGCCGCCTTCACCGTCAAGCGTGATGCCTTCAAGGTCCATCAGCTGCGCCGGAGCGCCATCGCGGGTGACCACGGTGGCCTTGGTGATGCGCGCGGGCTTGGTGGTCGCGTCGATGGTGAAGATCGAGGGCGCGGCCGAATAGAAGCTGTCCGACACACCATAAAGGATACCGGGCTTCTCGGCATCGGCGACGAGACCCGACAGCGCGCCCCAGCCGATCATCTGCTCGGCGCCGGCCGAGGTGATCGTGGGATAGGCCGCAGGGGCCTCGGTGCGTTCAAACAGCATGACATGGGCGCGCGCGCCGCCATCGGCGCCAAGGTCGGTCTCATTGGCCGAGACCAGCAGGTTGCGCGCGGGGATCGCGGCATAACCTTCGGGACCGATGCCCGAGGGCAGCAGTTGCAGCAGCTTCGGCGCCGCCAGATCGCTCACGTCATAGACACCGACGACCGAGCCGCGCTCGGACCCGATGAAGACCAGCGGCTTGCCGTCGAAGATGCCGAATTCGACCGACTCGGGCTCGACGCCCTTCTTGCCAGCGCGCTTGTCGGGGAAATGGCCGATCTCGGCCACGGCATGTTCAAAGGTGTTGCCGCTGTCGTAAACGACGGTGCCGTCCTTCTTGAAGATCGTCCAGCCGCGCGAGCCGCCTTTCCAGTCGCCCTCGTTGGCGGTGGCGAAGTGATCCTCGTCGATCCATTTCACCGCGTCGGGTTCACGCGGGATGTCGGTGAGGCTGCCGGTGAAGTCGATCTTGCCGTCCTTCTTGGTGTCCACGCCCTCAAGGCTGACGCTGCCCGCGCTGAAATGGCTGGCGACCTTGCCATCGGCGCCGATCACGATGATGGCGTTGTTTTCCTGCATGGTCACAACGATCTCGCCTGCGGCATTGACGTCCACGAACTCGGGTTCGGGGTCATCACCGGCGACGGCGGCCAGACCGGTCACGTCGATCTTCTGCATCGCGTCGCAATCGGCCAGCCCGTCCTTGAGCGGCAGCTTGACCACATAGCCTGCCGGCATCTGCGGCAGTTCGCCGTCGTTCAGGTCCTCGTCGCGCTCGTTCTCGATCGCAACGGCCAGGAACGATCCGTCCTTCGCGCGCGCAATCGAATCCGGCTGACCGCCCAGATCGCAAGAGGCAACCTCGGCCCTGGTTCCCAGATCGACCATCGCCAGACGGCCCGAGGGCGCCACGTAGCTTTCCGAGGTGTTGACGCCGACAAAGGCGGTATTGCCGATCACCGCGACCGAGGTCGGCTCGCCCTTCACGTCGATATTGCCAAGCGCCTTCGGTGCCTTGGGGTCGGCGATATCGACCAGACCGATCGCACCCAGCGGGCTGTCGGTGTAAACGAGCATCATCCCGTCTTCGGTGGCCGCGATGATCTCGGGCGAGGTTTCACGGGCGCGATCCTCGCCCTCGGCCATATTGGCCGGGGTCGCGAAAGCGGCGATGCGGTTGAAGTTCATCTCGGCCGCCGCAGGCATGGCGGCGCAAAGCGCGAGGGTCGAGCTGACGGCGAAAAGGCGTGGTGCGAACATTAATCGTCCTCCTGACGGAAATTGCGCGGACGATGGGACAGCGATGCGACAGATGCCTGACAGTGCCGCAAAGCTTTTGTGACAGCCGCGATCAGCGAAGGGCCAAGGTAGAATCGGCCCAATTCATGCTATGATCTCGCGTCCCCGGCCCGGCTGCGGGCATCCTGACCCGCTCGGTCGTGGACAGAGAGGGAGGAACCATGTCCAAATTCATCGTGACCGGCAGCTACTCCGCTGCCGCTATGAAAGGCATGATCGCCCATCCAAGCGATCGTGAAACTGCCACCCGCGCGCTGGTCGAGGCTGCCGGCGGCAAGCTTGTGACCTACCTGCTGACGACCGGCGATCATGACTTTATGATGATCGTCGAGACCGATGACGTTCGGAAGATGCTGCCCGCCCTGATGGTCGCGGGGGCCTCGGGTTCGGTCAACGGGCTGAAGACCGTGCAAGCCTTCACCTCGGCCGAGTTTACCGCGGCGCAGAACGCCGCTGGTGATATCATGATGCGCTACTCGGCACCCGCGCAAAGCTGAACGGCCGGGTCCGCGGAACACCCGCGGACCCGAAGTTCTTACCCGACCACGTTGAAGGCAGGTCCGTAGGGGTATTTGGTGATATCCTCGGAACCGTCCTCGCCCACGACCAGAATGTCATGCTCGCGGTAGCCGCCCGCGCCGGGCATGCCTTCGGGCAGGGTCAGCATCGGCTCCATCGAGATCACCATGCCGGGTTCCAGCACCGTGTCGATATCCTCGCGCAGCTCCAGCCCCGCCTCGCGGCCGTAGTAATGGCTGAGCACGCCGAAGCTGTGGCCGTAGCCGAAGGTGCGGTATTGCAGCAGGTCGCGCTCGGCGAAGAAGTCGTTGATCTTGGCGGTAACCTCGTCGCAGCGCGCGCCCGGCACAAGCAGGCTCATGCCATATTCATGCGCCGCGACGTTGGCCTCCCAGATCTTCAGGCTGGCCGGGTCTACCTCGCCCACGAACATGGTGCGCTCAAGTGCGGTGTAATAGCCCGAAATCATCGGGAAGCAGTTGAGGCTGAGGATATCGCCGCGCCGCAGTTTGCGCCCGGTGACCGGGTTATGCGCGCCATCGGTATTGAGGCCGGACTGAAACCACACCCAGGTGTCGCGATACTCGGCGTCGGGGAAGCGTTTGGCGATCTCGGCCTCCATCGCGTCGCGGCCCGCCATGGCCACGTCGATCTCGCGCAGGCCCTCCTTGATCGTGTCGTGGATGGCAAAGCCGCCGACATCGGCCACCGCCGCGCCATGCTTGATCAACTCGATCTCGGCGGCGGATTTGACCATGCGCTGCGCCATTGTCGCGGGGGCGATGTCCATGCCGCGCTTGGGCTTGAGGAAGTGGTTGAACTTCTCTGCGTTCACCATGGTCAGGTGATCGGCCTCGACCCCAACAGCCTTGCCGGTGCCGATGATATGGGCCACCGCGCGCCAGTAGTTGTCGCGCGCCCAGTCGGTATAGGTCAGCGCCTCGCCATGGCAGCGCCGCCAGGGCTGGCCCGCGTCGATCCCCGCCGAGATCACGACCGAGCGGTCACGCGTTACCACCAGCCCGTAGGGTCGGCCAAAGCTGCAATAGAGAAAGCCCGAGTAATAGGCGATGTTATGCATCGAGGTCATGAGGCAGGCGTCGAGGCTGTGCATCTCCATCAGGTCGCGCAGACCTTCCAGACGGGCCTCGTATTCCTCGGGGGCGAAGGGCAGCGGTGCCTTCTGGCCGTTCTCGCAGGTATAGAATTCGGGTCTTTGCATTGTCGTCTCCGTAGGGGCCAGGGGACCCCGAAAGATCCCGGCGTACAGGACGTCCGGCGGTTACCCGCAAGTCACCGGGCCCTTGGCCCTCTGGCGACGCCATCGCCGCGACTCGCGCAGATGCTGCCGCAAGCTGCGCCGCCGCGCAATCCCCTGCGAAATGGCCGGCGGCGCGCGAGGGGCCTTGACCATCCGGTCCGCTCGGCGGAACCTGCCCGCGATGGGCCGCTATATCCTGAAACGCATTGCCTCGTTGATTGCCTCGCTGATTGTGGCGAGCCTTGCGATTTTCGCGCTGATCGAGGTGACGCCGGGCGATCCTGCGGCCTTCATGCTCGGGCTGAACGCCGCACCCGAAACGGTGGCGGCGCTGCGCGACCAGCTTGGCCTGAACGAGCCGCTGCCACTGCGCTACCTGCATTGGGTGGGCGGCATGCTGAGCGGCGATTTCGGGCTGAGCTATACCTACAAGGTGCCGGTGGCCGAACTGGTGGGCGACAGGCTCAAGATCTCGCTGCCCTTGGCGCTGATCGCGCTCGCGCTGTCTACGGCGCTGGCGCTACCCGCCGGGTTGATCGCCGCTGCGCGACGGGGCAAGGCGGCGGATGCGGCAGTGATGGGCGCGACGCAGCTTGGCATCGCCGTGCCGAACTTCTGGTTCGCGATGCTGCTGGTCTTGCTGCTGGCGGTGCGCTGGCGGCTGTTCCCGGCGGGGGGCTTTCCGGGCTGGTCCGACCCGCTCGCCGCGCTGCGCGCCCTGACCCTGCCCGCCGTTGCGCTGGCGCTGCCGCAGGCCGCGATCCTCGCGCGCGTCCTGCGCTCGGCCTTGATCGAGACATTGGGGCAGGACTATATCCGCACCGCCCGCGCCAAGGGCCTGAGCCGTCAGGCCGCACTGACCCGCCACGCGCTGCGCAATGCGCTGATCCCGGTGCTGACGATCCTCGGGATGCAGTTTTCATTTCTACTGGCAGGCGCGATCATCATCGAGAATGTCTTTTACCTGCCGGGCCTCGGGCGGCTGATCTTCCAAGCCATCACGCAGCGCGATCTGATCGTGGTTGAATCCGTCGTCATGCTGCTGGTCTTTGCCGTGATCGCCGTGACCTTCCTGACCGACCTCGCCTATGCCGCCGTGGACCCGCGGCTGAGGAGACCAGCATGAGGCCCGCGCTTGTGCTTGGAGCGGCGCTGTCCGCGCTCGCGCTGGTCGCGGCGCTGATCTCGCTGATCTGGACGCCCTATGACGTGACCGCGTTACAGATCGGGGCGCGACTGCAGCCGCCCTCAGAAGCGCATTGGTTGGGCACCGATCATTTCGGGCGTGACATCCTGTCGATGATCATGGCGGGGGCGCGCACCTCGCTTGCGGTGGCGCTGGTCGCGGTGGGGATCGGCATGGGGCTTGGCGTGCCCTTAGGCCTTGCCGCCGCCGCGCATCGGGGGCGCTGGCTTGATGAGGCGATCATGCGCGGGAACGACCTGATCTTTGCCTTCCCGTCGCTCGTGATCGCCATCCTGATCACCGCCGTTTTCGGCCCCTCGGCGCTGAACGCGATCATCGCCATCGGCATCTTCAACATCCCCGTCTTCGCCCGTGTGGCGCGCGCGGGTGCGCTCAGCCTCTGGACGCTTGATTACATCCGCGCGGCGCGGGTGGCGGGCAAGCATCGCACCCGCATCTCGGTCGAGCATATCCTGCCCAATATCGCGAACCTCTTGATCGTGCAGGGGACGATCCAGTTCAGCCTTGGGATTCTGGCCGAGGCGGGGCTGAGCTACGTGGGCCTTGGCGCGCAGCCGCCGACGCCTAGCTGGGGCCGGATGCTGGCCGAGGCGCAGACCATGGTGGTGATGGCGCCGCATGTGGCGCTGTTTCCGGGCCTTGCGATCGTCGCCACCGTGCTCGGGCTGAACCTTCTGGGCGACGGGTTGCGCGACGCGCTTGACCCAAGGCTGCGGGGGCGCGTGGCATGAGCCTTTTGACGCTCGAAACCCTCTCGGTCCAGATCGGCCCCACGGCGATCCTGCGCGAGGTCTCGCTGTCGCTTGCTCCGGGCGAAATCGTCGGGCTGGTGGGCGAGTCTGGTTCGGGCAAGTCGATGACCGCACTTGCGATCATGGGGCTTTTGCCGCCGGGCGCGCAGGTCTCGGGCACGGTCCGGCTGGAGGGTCGCGAGATCACTGCCCTGCCCGAACGCGCGCTTTGCCGTCTGCGCGGCAACGAGGTCGGCATGATCTTTCAAGAGCCGATGACCGCCCTCAACCCGCTGATGACCATCGGTGATCAGGTGGCCGAGACGCTGATGGTCCACCAAAAAATGCCGCGCGCCGAGGCGCTGGCGGTGGCCCGCGACCGGCTGGATCGTGTTGGCCTGACGGCGCCGCGCTTTCCGCTCGATCTTTATCCGCATGAGCTGTCGGGCGGCCAGCGTCAGCGCGTGGCCATCGCGCTTGCCATCGCGCTGCGCCCGCGCCTGCTGATCGCGGACGAGCCCACGACCGCGCTCGATGTCACCACCCAGGCCGAGGTGCTAAGCCTGCTGCACGACCTTGCGCGGTCTGAGGGCATGGCGCTCTTGCTTATCACCCATGACCTTGCCGTGGTCGCAGGCATGGCCGACCGGGTGGCGGTGATGCAGGCGGGCCAAGTGGTCGAAACCGGCGCGACCGAGCGGCTCTTTCGCCGCCCCAAGGCACGCTATACCGCCGATCTGCTGGCGGCCTCGACGCATCATCCGGCGGCTGCCCGCGCGCCCCAAAAGGGCGCGCCGCTGCTGACGGTCAGCGCCGCGACCCGCAGCTATCGCCTGCCGCGCCCCAAGCCCTTCGCCCCCCACCCCGAGCTGCGCGCCGTCGATAACGTCAGCTTCACCCTTAGCGCGGGGGAATCGCTTGGGCTCGTGGGCGAGTCCGGTTGCGGCAAATCCACCCTGACCCGCGCGATCTTGGGCCTTGATCCGCTGGCCTCTGGCGCGATCACGCTATCGGGCCATCCGGTCAGCCCCGAAATGCCCAGCCACGCCCGCGCCGATGTGCAGGTGGTGTTTCAGGACCCCTACGGCTCGTTCAACCCGCGCCAGCGGGTCGAGCGGCTGGTCGCCGAGCCCTTTCACCTGACCGGCCGCCCCGCCGACTGGCGCGACCGCGTGGCCGAAGCGCTGCGCGACGTGGGCCTCTCGCCCGACGACCGGGGCAAGTTCATCCATGAATTTTCGGGCGGGCAGCGCCAACGCATCGCCATCGCCCGCGCACTGATCACTCGCCCCAAGCTGATCGTGCTGGACGAGGCGGTCTCGGCCCTCGATGTTCGGGTGCGCGCGCAGGTGCTTGATCTGCTGGCCGGGCTGCAGCGCAGCCATGATCTGGCCTATCTGTTCATCTCGCATGACCTGTCGGTGGTGCGCGCGGTCACGACCCGCTGCCTCGTGATGCAGGCCGGCAGGATCGTCGAGCAGGGCCCGACCGAGGCGCTCTTTACCGCCCCGCAACACGCCTACACCGCGCGGCTTCTGGCCGCCGCGCCGCAAATTCCGCAAGCATGGACGGAGGAGAGACATGCAACCGCTCTGGTTTGACCCGGCCGAGATTCTGATTGGCGGGCAGTGGCTGCCCACCGCCGATCGCCTGCCGGTCGAGAACCCCTCGACCGGGGAGACCATCGCCGAGATCGCGCGCGGCACGCCCGCTGATATCGACGCGGCCGTCGCGGCGGCCCAAGGCGCGCTTGCGGGCGATTGGGGCGCGCTAACGGCGGCTGAACGCGGGCGCGTTCTCATGCGCATGTCCAGCCTGGTGCTGGAGCACGCCGAGGCGCTGGCGCAGGCCGAGGCGCTCGACGTTGGCAAGCCGCTCAAACAGGCGCGCGCCGATGTGGTGGCGCTGGCGCGGTATCTGGAATTCTACGGCGGCGCGGCGGACAAGGTGATGGGCGAGACCATCCCCTATCTGAACGGCTACACCGCCTACACGCTGCGCGAACCCCATGGGGTGACGGCGCATATCGTGCCCTGGAACTACCCGATGCAGATCATTGGCCGCTCGGTCGGGGCGGCGCTGGCGATGGGCAATGCGGCGGTGCTGAAACCCGCCGAGGAGGCCTCGCTGACCGCGCTGGCCTTCGGGCGGATCGCCTGCGCGGCGGGGCTGCCCGCGGGCGCGCTGAATATCGTCACGGGTCTGGGCGAGGAAGCAGGGGCGGCGCTGTCCTCGCATTCCGGCATCAACCATCTCAGCTTTACCGGCTCGGTCGCCGTGGGGCAGATGATCCAAGCGGCGACGGCGGCGAATGTCGTGCCGGTGACGCTGGAACTGGGCGGCAAGTCGCCGCAACTGGTGTTTGCGGATGCGGATTTGGACCGGGCGCTGCCATTCCTGGTCAATGCAGGCATCCAGAACGCGGGTCAGACCTGCTCGGCCGCCTCGCGCATCCTGGTCGAGCGCAGCCGCTATGACGAGGTCGTCACCCGCATGGCCGAGGCCTATCGCGCCCTGCGCGTGGGGCCTGCGCTGGCCGATCTCGACCTCGGGCCACTGATCTCGGGGCGGCAAAAGCAGATCGTCGAGGGCTATCTGACGCTGGCCGCCGATCTTGAGATCGCAGCGCGCGGGCAGGTTGTGGCCGATGCGCCGGCGGGCGGGCATTACGTCGCGCCTACGCTGATCGCGGGCGGGCATGGCGCGCATCGCCTCGCGCAAGAGGAAATCTTTGGCCCCGCGCAGCTTGTCATCCCCTTCGAGGGCGAGGACGAGGCCGTGGCCATCGCCAACGGCACCGATTACGGGCTGGTCGCTTCGGTCTGGTCCGAAAGCGGGCCGCGCGCGATGCGCATGGCCAGACGCTTGCGGGCCGGGCAGGTTTTCCTGAACAATTACGGCGCGGGCGGTGGGGTCGAACTGCCCTTCGGCGGCACCGGCAAATCCGGCCATGGCCGCGAAAAGGGGTTCGAGGCGCTCTATGGTTTCTCGGCGCTGAAGACCGTCGCGGCGTGGCACGGCTGAGGGAGGATGACATGAGACTGGAAGGCAAGACCGCAATCGTGACCGGGGCGGCCTCGGGGTTCGGGGCAGGGATCGCGCGGCGCTTCGTGGCCGAGGGCGCGCAGGTGATGGTCGCGGACCTGAACGCCGAGGCCGCAGCGACCTTCGCCGCCGAGATCGGCGCGATCCCCTGCGCGGTCGATGTGAGCCGAAGCGAGTCGGTTGCCGCAATGACCGAGGCCGCGATGCAGGCCTGGGGGCGGATCGACATTCTGGTGAACAACGCGGGCACCACCCACCTGCCCGCCTTTATGGAGGAGGTCTCGGAGGCCGACTTCGACCGGGTCTTCGCGGTCAACGGCAAGTCTGTCTATCTGACCGCGCGCTGCATCGTGCCGCATATGAAGACGGCCGGGTGCGGGGCGATCCTGAACGTGGCCTCGACGGCGGGCGTGTCACCGCGCCCCCGGCTGAACTGGTACAACGCTTCGAAGGGCTGGATGATCACCGCGACCCGCGCCATGGCGATCGAACTGGCGCCTTTTGGGGTGCGCGTGAACGCCATCAACCCGGTGGCAGGGGAAACGCCGCTGCTGAAGAGCTTCATGGGCGAGGACACCCCCGAGGTGCGCGCGAAGTTCTTGGCCACGATCCCGATCGGGCGCTTCTCGACGCCCGAGGACATGGCGAATGCGGCGCTCTTCCTGTGCTCGGACGAGGCGTCGATGATCACCGGCGTCGCGATGGAAGTGGACGGCGGACGCTGCATCTGAGGGGGACGCGATGAGACCGGGGCCAAGAAATCTGATCACCGATGTGGCGGGGCTGCGCGTGGGCAATGCGCAGGACGCGGGGCTGCGTTCGGGCTGCACCGTACTGGTGGGCGAGCGCCCCTTCGTCGCAGCCGTGCATGTGATGGGCGGCGCGCCCGGCACGCGCGAGACAGACCTGCTGGCCCCCGACAAGCTGGTGCAAGAGGTGGACGCGCTGGTGCTGTCTGGTGGGTCTGCCTTCGGGCTTGATGCGGCCTCGGGCGTGACCGAGGGGCTGCGGGCGATGGGGCGCGGCTTTGCCGTGGGCGACATGCGCGTGCCCATCGTGCCCGGCGCGATCCTGTTCGACCTGCTCAATGGCGGAGACAAGGGTTGGACCGCCAACCCCTATGCGCCCCTTGGCCGCGCGGCGCTGGAGGCCAGCGGGCCTGCTTTCGAGATCGGCACCGCGGGCGCGGGTTACGGCGCGATGACCGGAAACCTCAAGGGCGGGCTCGGCTCGGCCTCGGCGGTGTTGGAGAACGGCATCACCGTCGGCGCGCTGGTGGCGGTCAATGCGCTTGGGCAGGCGACCGTCGCCGATCAGCCGCAGTTCTGGGCCGCGCCATGGGAATTGCAGGGCGAATTCGGCGGGCTTGGCGCTGCGGCCTCCTACCCGGCGGCGCATGAGCCCGCACCGATGAAGCGGATGGGCGAGGCCACCACCATCGCCATCGTCGCGACCGACGCGATCCTGACGCAGGCGCAGGCGCAACGTATGGCGGTCGCGGCGCATGACGGAATGGCGCGGGCGCTTGTGCCCTCGCACACGCCCTTCGATGGCGATCTGGTCTTTGCAGCAGCAACCGGTGCGCGCGCGCTGCCCGATCCGGTGGCCGACCCCTTCGTTTTGGGCCATGCGGCCGCCAGCTGCCTTGCGCGCGCCATCGCGCGCGCCATTCATGCAGCAACCCCGGCGCCGGGTGATCTGCAACCCTGCTGGTCGGCACGATTCCGCGCCTGACCTGCCAGTTTGGCAAGCGCACCGCCCTCTTCGGCAAGCGCGGCGGCCCTATCTGACCATTCGGACGGATGGACAAGGCCCCTCTGCGCGTGCTTCCCTCTCTCCATGCCCAAATTCCGGGAGGATGACCCATGCTCGATACCAATACCGATCTCAAATCCCTGCTCAAGGACCCCTCGCTGCTGGCCACCAAGGCCTATGTCGCCGGCGAGTGGATCGACGCCGATGACGGCGCCACCTTCGAGGTGACCAACCCCGCCCGTGGCGACGTGATCTGCTCCGTGCCCGACCTGTCGCGCGCCGAGACCGCCCGCGCTATCGAGGCCGCTCAGGTCGCGATGAAAGACTGGGCCGCACGCACCGGCAAGGAACGTGCCGCGATCATGCGCAAGTGGTTCGAGCTGATGATGGCGAACCAGGAAGACCTCGCGCTGATCCTGACCGCCGAGATGGGCAAGCCCCTGCCCGAAGCGCGCGGCGAGATTGCCTATGGCGCCTCGTTCATCGAATGGTTCGGCGAAGAGGCCAAGCGCATCTACGGCGAAACCATCCCCGGCCACATGCGCGACAAGCGCATTCAGGTGATCAAGCAGCCGATCGGCGTCGTGGGTTCGATCACGCCGTGGAACTTCCCCAACGCCATGATCACGCGCAAGGCCGGCCCGGCGATCGCCGTGGGCTGCGGCTTTGTCTGCCGTCCGGCCTCGGAGACCCCGCTCTCGGCGCTGGCGATGGCGGTTCTGGGCGAACGCGCGGGCCTGCCCAAGGGCATCATGTCGGTCGTGACCTCGTCGCGCGCCTCGGACATCGGCAAGGAGTTCTGCGAGAACCACGCCGTGCGCAAGCTGACCTTCACCGGCTCGACCGAAGTGGGCCGCATCCTGCTGCGCCAGGCCGCCGATCAGGTCATGAAATGCTCGATGGAACTGGGCGGCAACGCGCCCTTCATCGTGTTCGACGACGCCGATCTGGATGCGGCGGTCGAGGGCGCGATGATGTCCAAGTTCCGCAACAACGGCCAGACCTGCGTCTGCGCCAACCGCATCTACGTGCAGGCCGGTGTCTATGACGCCTTCGCCGAAAAGCTGGCCGCTGCAGTGCGCAAGCTGAACGTGGGCGACGGGCTGAACGAGGGTATCACCACCGGTCCGCTGATCTCGGACAAGGCCGTGGCCAAGGTCGAGGAGCACATCGCCGACGCGCTCAAGGGCGGCGGCAAGGTCGTGGCCGGCGGCGTGCGCCACGCGCTTGGCGGCACTTTCTTCGAGCCGACCGTCGTCACCGGCGTCACGCAGGACATGAAGGTCGCGACCGAGGAAACCTTTGGCCCCGTTGCACCGCTGTTCCGCTTCGAAACCGAGGAAGAGGTGGTCGAGAAAGCCAACGCCACGATCTTCGGTCTGGCGTCCTATTTCTACGCCCGCGACATCGGCCGCATCACCCGCGTGCAGGAAGGCCTCGAATACGGGATCGTCGGCGTCAACACCGGCATCATCTCGACCGAGGTTGCCCCCTTCGGTGGCGTCAAGCAGTCGGGCCTGGGCCGCGAAGGCTCGCACCACGGCTGCGAGGACTACCTCGAAATGAAGTACATCTGCCTGTCGATCTGACGACTGGCAAAGCGACGCAAGGCGGCCTTCGGGCCGCCTTTTTTCATGCCTGCCCTGCAAAGAAAAAGGCCGCCCGAGGGGCGGCCCTTGCGTTCGTGGGGGCGAGGATCACTTGTCCTCGTCTTCCTCGTCATCGTCATCGCCATGCGGCAGGTTGAAGAAGCTGTCCGCATTCGAGAAGTCCTTGGGCTCGGCCTTCTCCTCATCGCCACCACCCAGGGTGAAGTTCTCCAGCCCTGCGATCGCGGTCGGCAGGCGCGGCTCGGTCGCCATGCCAAGCGACTGCTCGGTCGAGACCAGCTTGCGGCGCTCGTCATCGCTCATCACGCCGTCGGCCGCGCGCTTCTTGGCGGCTTTCTGCACCTCGGAATCCAGTTCCGACTGGCGGCAAAGGCCAAGCGCGACCGGGTCGATCGCGGTCATGTTCTGGATGTTCCAGTGCGTGCGTTCGCGGATCGAGGCGATGGTCGGCTTGGTGGTGCCCACCAGACGCGCGATCTGCGCATCAGCGAGTTCGGGGTGGAACTTGACCAGCCACAGGATCGCGTTCGGGCGGTCCTGACGCTTGGACAGCGGGGTGTAGCGCGGGCCACGGCGCTTGTCCTCGCCCACGGCAGCGGCGTTGAACTTCAGACGCAGCTTGTAGCCGGGGTCTGCCTCGCCCTTGTCGATTTCTTTCTGGTCGAGCTGGTTCGAGGCGATCGGGTCAAAACCCTTCACGCCAGCGGCCACGTCGCCATCGGCAATGCCCTGCACTTCAAGTTCGTGCATCCCGCAGAAATCCGCGATCTGCTTGAAGGTCAGCGTCGTGTTGTCCACCAGCCAAACGGCGGTCGCCTTGGACATCAGGGGCTTGTTCGTCATCGGAGCCATCCTTTACAAATCTCTCCCGTGCCGAGAAACCGGCTGCGGCCCAGGTCATTCCCGGCCGCGGTCCATTTCTGGTGGGGAATTGAGCCGTATATAGTGCCGAAAACGTCCGGAGAAAAGAGAAAATGAAGCGATTCGCGCTGGCCTGCCTGATGCTTTGGCCACTGAGTGCGCTGGCCGAGGGCGAACGGGCGGGCGATTTCGACTATTACCTGCTGTCGCTCTCATGGGCGCCGGGCTGGTGCGCGACCGATGGCGCGAGCCGCGACGTCGCGCAATGCGATCCGGCGAATGACGCGACCTTCGTGCTGCACGGCCTCTGGCCGCAATATGAAACCGGCTGGCCCAGCTATTGCCGCACCACCGCCCGCGATCCCTCGCGCGCGCAATCGGCGGCGATGGAGGATGTGATGGGCTCGGATGGCGCGGCCTGGTATCAGTGGAAAAAACACGGCCGCTGCGCGGGGTTGAGCGCCGAGGATTATTACGCCACCGCCCGCGCGGCCTATGAGAGCGTGACGATCCCCGAGGTCTTCTCGCGCCTGGACCGTGACATCCGCCTGCCCGCAAGCGTGGTCGAAGAGGCCTTCCTTGAGGCCAACCCAGATCTGTCCCGCGACCAGATCACCATCACCTGCAAATCGGGGCGGATTCAGGAGGCACGTATCTGCCTGACCAAAGACCTTGAGCCCCGCAGATGCGGCAGGGATACGATCCGCGACTGCACCATGCGGGACGCGCTGATGGAGGCGGTGCGTTAACGCACCTTCAGCACGATCTTGCCGATATGGGCGTTGCTTTCCATGCGGGCATGGGCGGCGGCAGCCTCGGCCAGCGGGTATTCGCTGTCATGGATCACCCGCAGCTTGCCCGCGTCGATCATCGGCCAGACCCGGTCGCGCAGTTGTGCCGCAATCTCGGCCTTGGCGGCGTCTGATTGCGGGCGCAGGGTCGAGCCGGTGATCGTCAGCCGCCGCAGCATCACCTGGGCAAAGTTGATCTCGGCCTTCGGGCTTTCGAGGAACGCGATGAAGACCATCCGCCCGTCATCCGCCATCGCCTTGATATTGCGCGCGATATAGCTGCCGCCGACCATGTCGAGGATCAGGTCGGCCCCACCCTCGGCGCGCAGCAGCTCAACGAAATCCTGCTCTCGGTAGTTGATCGCCGTGGCGCCCAGATCGGCGCAGGCCGCGCATTTCTCGGTTGAACCGGCGGTGGCAAAGACCCGCGCGCCAAGCGCCGAGGCGATCTGGATCGCCGTCGTGCCGATACCGGATGAGCCACCATGCACCAAGAACCGTTCGCCCGCCTTCAGCCCGCCGCGCATGACGATGTTGGACCAGACGGTGAAGCAGGTCTCGGGCAGGCAGGCGGCATCGCGTAGACTGACACCCATGGGCACCGACAGCGCATGGGCGGCAGGCGTTACGACATACTCGGCATAACCGCCGCCGGGCAGCAGCGCACAGACCGGATCACCCACCTGCCAACCCGCGACATCGGGCCCAAGGGCCGCCACGCGCCCTGAACACTCCAACCCCGGCAGGTCCGAGGCACCGGGGGGCGCCTTGTAGGCGCCCGCGCGCTGCAAGGCATCGGGGCGGTTTACGCCCGCATAGGCCACCTCGATCAGGATCTCGCCCGGCCCCGGCATCGGCACGGCGCGCGTCGTGGTCTTGAGCACCTCGGGGCCGCCCGGAGCGGTGATCTCAACCGCCGTCATCATCTGCGCCAAAGTCATTTATCGCCTCCCGTCCGGCCCGGCAGATCCGGCGCCGTGGGGGCCCTCAGCGACCCCAGAAAATCCTTCACCAGGGGCAAGCCCATGACCTTACCCTTGACCTTCTCGAACTGCATCACGTTCTCGATCCGATGATCGAGGAACTCGCGCGTCTCGCGGTGATCCTCGCTCTCGTCGCCCAACCAGAAGAGCACCGTCGCCGAATAGACACCCGACAGCGTCATGCGCTTGGTGTACCAGTTGAAATCCTCGCTCGTGTCGCCAAGCGCGCGCCAGATCCGGTCAGTTGTCTCCCAGATCAGCTTGCTGCCCGTCGCCGCGTGCTGCGGCAGGGCGAAGAGCGCTGCCCCCCTGCGCACCATCTCGCGGTCGACCACCTCTAGGCGCAGCCGCACCGCGGCGGCGATCTTGTCGCGAAACTTGAACCCGGTGAAATCGGCCGCGGTAATCGCGGCCTCCATCGCACGGTCACCCGCGCGGTGATAGGCTACCGCCAGATCGACCGCTCCACGCGGGCAGACCACACGCGCCAACCCCGGATCAACCCCCAGATCGGCGACCGCAGCCTTGAACGCAGGCTCCGACCAGCCATCGAAGGGCACGTGCGGCTCGATCGCGGCAAGCAGTTCGGCCTGTAGCCGATCCACGTCCAAATGGTCGTTTTTCATGGAGTTTTTCCTTCCGCGCGGGCAGTAGACAAAGCGGGGCTTCCCTGCTATATGGCCGCTTCCTGCACTCTGATGCAACTCTAACTTAGGAAGGTGGTGACACCACATGCAGGTCAGCGTTCGCGACAACAACGTCGAACAGGCGCTTCGTGCTCTGAAGAAAAAACTTCAGCGCGAGGGGGTTTTCCGTGAAATGAAGCTCAAGCAGCATTTCGAGAAGCCTTCGGTTAAGAAAGCGCGCGAGAAAGCTGAAGCCGTCCGTCGTGCCCGTAAACTGGCACGCAAGAAGGCCCAGCGTGAAGGCGCTCTCTAAGCTCCTGAAAATGCTGGCGGTTTATCCGCACCGATCAACCCCCGTGGCCCGGCCATCGGGGGTTTTTTGGTTCTCACGCGGTCGTGAATTGCGCTTGTGTCGCGGCCGCACTCAGGGTTCCGCATCATGCCCGATTTCGGCCCCGTCTTTCATCATCTAGGCCTTATTCTGCTGGCGCTCGGGGTCACCATGCTCGCCCCCGCCGGGCTGGACCTGTCGCTTTCCGATCCGAACTGGGCGCAGGTCTTCGAAGCCGCGATCATAACGATTCTCTTCGGTGCGCTGCTGGCGCTTGCCTCGCGGGTGGATCGCGGCAAGGGGCTGACGCTGCGCCAGGCCTACCTGCTGACCGCTGCGATCTGGTTGATCGTTCCGGCCTTCGGCGCGCTGCCCTTCATCCTGGGCAAGCCCGATGTCAGCTATGCCGATGCCTATTTCGAGGCCGTCTCTGGCATCACCACCACCGGTTACACCGTGTTCGTCAAGCTTGAGGAACTGCCAAGATCGGTCGTGCTGTGGCGAGGTATGCTGAATTGGACGGGCGGACTGGGCATCGCCTTCGTCGCGATGATTTTTCTGCCGGTCATGCGTATCGGCGGGATGCGCTATTTCCAGACGGAAGGCTTCGACACGCTTGGCAAGGTGCTGCCGCGCGCCCGCGATATCGCGATCTCGCTGCTGCAGATCTACACGGGCCTGACGATCCTGTGCGCGCTGATCTTTCTGCTCTGCGGGATGCCGGTGCTCGATGCGGTGGTCCACGCCATGGCGGCGATCGCGACGGGTGGCTTTGGCACCTATGACGCGAACTTCGCGATCTGGTCGCCCGCAGCGCAATATGCAGGCCTCGTCTTCATGCTTCTGGGCGCGATGCCCTACATCCGTTTCTTCCAGCTGATGCAGGGACAGCCCAAGCCGCTCTGGCGCGACTCGCAAGTGCGCGCCTTCCTGCGCTGGTTCGTCTATTTCTGCGTGATGATGTCGGCCTATCGCGCGGTCCGCGAAGATACCTCATTCGAGCAGATCTTCCGCGAAACCGCGTTCAACTTCGCCTCGGTGCTGACCGGCACCGGCTTCGGCGTTTCCGGGATCGAGACCTGGGGGCCCTTCGCGCTGGTCCTGGCCTTCCTGCTGGGCTTGGTGGGCGGCTGCACGGGGTCCAGCTCGGGCGCGCTTTCGGTGTTTCGGGTGCAGATCGTGCTGGCAGCCATCGGCACCAGTGTGCGGCAGCTTCACTCCCCCCATCGGGTTATTCAGCCGCGCTACGATAGCAAGGCGCTGGATGAAACCACGCTTTACCCACTGATGCTGCATGTCACCGGCTATATCCTGACGCTTGGCGTGCTCTCGGTCGCGATGTCCATGGCCGGGGTTGATCTGACCTCGGCGCTGTTCGCGATCTGGGGCTGCATCGGCAATATCGGTTTCGGCATCGGGCCGATGGTCACGCGCACCGGAACCATGGTCGATTTCAACGACACGGCGACCTGGCTGATGACGCTGGCGATGCTGCTGGGGCGGCTTGGCTTGCTGGCAATCCTGGTCTTGGCCCTGCCGCGCTTCTGGCGCGACTAGACGGGCAGGGCAGTGGTCTTGAAGACCGTGCGCAACGCAAAGCTCGACTGCATCCCCTGCACGCCCGGCAGCCGCGCCAGCTTGGCGCGGTGTATGCGCGCGAAATCCTCGGTATCCTCGGCCACGACCTTCAGCAGGTAATCGGCCGAGCCCGCCATCAGGTGGCATTCCAGCACGTCGGGGATTTTCTTGACCTCGCGTTCGAAGGCCTCAAGCACCTCATCGGCCTGCCCCGATAGGGTGATCTCGACAAAGACCGTTGTCGGACGCCCGAGTTTGCGGGTATCGAGCAGCGCCACGTAATCGCGGATATAGCCGTCCTCCTCCAGCCGCTGCACCCGGCGATGGCAGGCCGAAGCCGAGAGATTCACCCGCTCGGACAGTTCCGCATTCGAGATGCGGCCCTGCTTTTGCAGCACGGTCAAGATTCGGCGATCTGTGGCGTCAAGCGTCATGATTGCGCAATTTTCTCCGGCCAAAATGGCGTTAATCCGAACATATCATCGGAAATAGCCCAAAATCGCAACAGGAATTCAATACAATTGCGGCGAAAAGCGCGCAGGATTGTCCGCATACAGATCGCGATGATCTAGGGAGGATACCAAATGAAAATCGGATGCGTGCGCGAAATCAAGCCGCAAGAATTCCGCGTGGGCATGACGCCGGGCGCGGCCACCGAGGCCGTTGCGAACGGCCATGAAGTGCTGATCGAGGCTGGCGCGGGCATGGGCTCGGGCTTCGCAGATGCCGACTATGTCGACGCGGGCGCCCAGATCCTGCCGGACGCCGCTGCCGTCTTTGCCGAAGCCGACATGATCGTGAAGGTCAAGGAGCCGCAGGCTGTCGAGCGTGCCATGCTGCGCCCCGGCCAGATCCTGTTCACCTACCTGCACCTGGCCCCCGATCCGGAGCAGACCAAGGACCTGATCAAATCGGGTGCCACCTGCATCGCCTATGAAACCGTGACCGACCGCAACGGCGGCCTGCCGCTGCTGGCGCCGATGTCCGAGGTTGCGGGCAAGCTGGCCCCGCAGGTCGGCGCCTACACCCTGCAAAAGGCCAATGGCGGCCGCGGAGTGCTGATGGGCGGCGTTCCGGGCGTTGCCCCGGCCAAGGTCGTCGTGATCGGCGGCGGCGTTGTGGGCACCCATGCGGCCCGCGTGGCTGCCGGGATGGGCGCCGATGTGACCGTTCTCGACCGCTCGCTGCCGCGCCTGCGCCAGCTTGACGACATGTTCGGTAAGACCTTCCGCACCGCCTATTCGAGCCGCGCCACCACGGCCGAGCTTGTCTCGCAGGCCGATATGGTCATCGGCGCCGTGCTGATCCCGGGCGCCGCCGCGCCCAAGCTGGTGACGCGCGACATGCTCAAGACCATGAAGCCCGGCGCGGTCATCGTCGATGTCGCGATCGACCAGGGCGGCTGCTGCGAGACCTCGCACGCCACCACCCACCAGGACCCGATCTACGAAGTCGATGGCGTGATGCACTACTGCGTGGCGAACATGCCGGGCGCGGTTGCCCGTACCTCGACGCTGGCGCTTGGCAACGCGACGCTGCCCTTTATGCTGGCGCTGGCGAACAAGGGCTGGAAGCAGGCCTGCTACGAAGACCCGCATCTGCTGGCCGGTCTGAACGTGCACGCGGGCCACATCACCTGCCCGCCGGTGGGCGAGGCGCTCGGGATGCCGTTCATCACCGCGCACGAGGCGCTGTCCGTCTAAGCGAAAGGCCCGGTCGAAAGACCGGGCCTTTTCCATTCTGCGATCCGAGTGGCTTACTTTTGCAGCGCGTCGCGGATTTGCATCAGAACCTCCAACTCGGTCGGGCCCGCGGGCGCGGCCGGCGCGGGTTCCTCGGGCGCGGCGGCCGCGTCCTTGATGCGGTTGACCGCCTTGACCAGCAGGAACACCACGAAGGCGATAATCAGGAAGTTGATGACCGCCGTGAAGAAGGCGCCATAGGCGAAGACGGGCGCACCGGCTTCGCGCGCCGCAGCCAGCGACGGGAACTCACCCTCGCCCAGATTCACGAAGAGATTGGAGAAGTCGAGCCCGCCGGTGACAACCCCGATGATCGGGTTGATCAGGTCCGAGACCAGCGAAGTCACGATCGCGGTAAAAGCCGCGCCGATGATGATACCGACGGCCATGTCCATGACATTGCCCTTGGCGATGAAATTCTTGAACTCTTTGATCATTTCTTGCCCCTGAACAGTGCCGCGTCGTTTGGTCGCGACCCGTAAGGGGTAGCATGATTCCAAACCGACTGCATCTTTACCGTAGGGGGAATTTCGCACGTCACATCCCCGCGTCAGGAGGTTTTCATGTTCGACCTTGCCCGCCATCCCGTCACGCAACGCTGGCCCGCAACCGATCCTTCGGCGATCCAGCTTTACTCCCGCCCCACCCCAAACGGGGTCAAGGTGTCGATCATGCTTG
Source organism: Sedimentimonas flavescens (assembly GCF_019264375.1). Classification (GTDB taxonomy): domain Bacteria; phylum Pseudomonadota; class Alphaproteobacteria; order Rhodobacterales; family Rhodobacteraceae; genus Rhodobacter; species Rhodobacter flavescens. The sequence goes on from NZ_JAHVAI010000010.1 coordinate 121,398, forward strand.
AAGAGATCGGGCTGCCCTATGAGGCCCATCACGTCCGGTTCGAGGAGCGCGAGCAATTCTCGCCCGAGTTCACCGCGCTGAACCCGAACAACAAGATCCCGGCGATCATCGACCCGAACGGCCCCGGCGGGCAGCCCCAGACCCTGACCGAGAGCGGCGCGATCCTGATTTACCTGGCCGAGAAGACCGGGCGCCTCCTGCCCGCGCAGGATCGCTATCCGATCCTGCAATGGCTGATGTTCCAGATGAGCTTCGTCGGCCCGATGTTCGGCCAACTGGCCTATTATCACACCGGCGCCGGGCGCGAGATCGAAGACCCGCGCCCCAAGGAGCGCTTCCGCGCCGAGGTCGAGCGCGAACTCAAGCTGCTCGACGCAGCGCTTGAGGGGAAGGAGTGGATCGTCGGGGATTACTCGATCGCGGATATCGCCATCGCACCCTGGCTGCGCGCGCTTCGTGACGGCTACAAGGCGGCGGATATCGCGGGATGGGATCAGTTGTGCAACGTGCCCGGCTATCTCGACCGGTTCCTGGCCCGCCCGGCGGTGCAGCGCGGGTTGAACACGCCCCGGCGCGACTAACGGTCAGCCGGGAATCGCCGCACGCAATTGCGCGCGGGCCTGCGCCATCCGGGCGCGGGCGCGATCACGCTCATCGGCATGGAAAGCGCGCTCCAGCGGCAGGGTTTGTTCAAGCGAGGCCAGATCGTCGCGCAGCGCTGCAAGGGCGGCTCGCAGGGCCTCGGCTTCGGATGCGTTGGCCCGTTCCTGCGCGGCAGAAAACTGATCCAGAAGCGCGCGCAAGGCCGCCACGCGCCCCGTGGCCACGGCCTCGGCCGCCGCGCAGCGGGCCATGTCGCCAGCCGCGCGCGAAAACTCTTCGACCGCTGCGTCGATTGCATCCTCGGGCAGGGTGAACACCCGCTCGATACCGATCCAGTTCGCCCCGTCAGACATTATCCCCCCGCAGATCGTTTCTGCGGGCAGGCTCTCAGATCAAAGTGAACAAGTGGTGAACGGAGCCCGACTCAGGCGGGCTGGCGCAGGATCTTGCACATGGGTTCGAACATCTCGGCATTGGCCGCGATGACCGAGCCGCTTTCGAAGATGTCGCGCCCCTCGCGCACCGGGCCGATGAAACCGCCGGCTTCCTTCACGAGGATCAGGCCCGCAGCCATATCCCACGGATTGATGCCGCGCTCCCAGTAACCTTCATAGCGGCCTGCGGCCACATAGGCGAGGTCAAGCGCCGCCGAGCCGAAGCGGCGCACACCGGCGCAGACCGGCATCAGACGCGCAAGGTCTTGCAGCGTGGCGGGCAGGGTCGATTTGCCACCGAAAGGCACACCGGTCGCAAAGATCGACTCGATCATGTTGCGGCGGCCCGAGACGCGCAGGCGGGTCTCGTTCATGAAGGCGCCAAGGCCCTTTTCGGCGTAGTAAAGCTCATCCTTGGCCGCGTCGAAGATCACCCCGGCGACAACCTCGCCCTTATGCTCAAGCGCGATCGAGACGGCCCAATGCGGCAGGCCGTGCAGGAAGTTGGTGGTGCCATCGAGCGGATCGACGATCCAGCGGCGGGTCGGGTCTTCGCCCGCATCCTCGCCGGTTTCCTCACCCAGCCAGCCATAGGACGGGCGCGCGCCGCGCAGCTCTTCCTTGATGATGCGCTCGGCCTCACGGTCGGCTTTCGACACGAAATCCCCCGGACCCTTGGACGAGACCTGAAGGTTCTCGACTTCGCGGAAGTCCTTGACCAGCGAGCGGCCAGCCTTGCGGGCTGCCTTGATCATCAGGTTGAGGTTTGCGCTGCCTTGCATCGGGGGGCTCCTTTGGCTCAAGGGCTCGCCATACACAAGGCGCGCCGAGATTCCAAGGGGTCAGCTGCCGGTGATGAACTCGCATCGCTTGGGCAGAAGGATCGTCAGCACGCCCATCGCGGGAAGGGCCGAGCAGATCAGGTAAACCATGCGAATGCCGTAGTGGTCGGCCAGCACCCCAAGCGCCGCCGCGGCGATCCCGCCCATGCCGAAGGCGAGGCCGAAGAAGATGCCCGCCACCATGCCCACTCGGCCCGGCAGCAGCTCTTGCGCGAAGACGACGATGGCCGAGAAGGCCGAGGCGAGGATCAACCCGATCAGCACCAAAAGCACGCCCGAGGCCACCAGCCCCACATGCGGCAGCGCCAGCGTGAAGGGCAGAACGCCCAGGATCGAGATCCAGATCACCGTCATCGGACCCCAGCGGTCGGCCACAGGCCCGCCTAGCACCGTGCCCGCCGCCACCGCGCCGAGGAATAAAAACAGCATCAGCTGCGCCGTGCGGGTATCCACCGCGAAGGTCTCGATCAGGTAGAAGGTGTAGTAAGAGCTGATCGAGGCCATGTAGATATTCTTGGTGAAGGTCAGGAAGGCCAGCACCGACAGCGCCACCACGACCCGATTGCGCGGCAGCGGCAGGGTCTTGTCGCCCGCCCGGCGCACACGGTCACCAAGCACGCCGCCGTACCAGCGGCTGACGCGCACCAGCACCGTGCCCGCGATCACCGCCAGAATGCCAAACAGCGCAACCGAGCCGCGCCCGAGCGGCAGCACGATGAAGGCCGCCAGCAGCGGCCCGATGGCCGTGCCGAAATTGCCGCCCACCTGAAACACCGATTGCGCAAGCCCAAAGCGCCCGCCCGAGGCCAGACGCGCCACGCGGCTGCTTTCGGGGTGGAAGATCGCCGAGCCGATCCCGATCAGCATCGCACCCAAGATCAGCACCGGGTAGCTGGGCGCAAAGGCCAGCACCAGCACCCCGCAGAAGGTCGAGGCCGAGGCTACCGGCAGTGACCATGGCTGCGGGCGCGCATCGGTGAAGATCCCGATGGCGGGCTGCAACAGCGAGGCCGTGCCCTGGAAGGCCAGCGTCATCATCCCGATCTGCCAGTAATCGAGCGCGAAATCCGCCTTCAGCATCGGGTAAATCGCCGAGAGCATCGACTGCATCACATCATTGAGCATGTGACACAGGCTGATCGCGATCAGGATCGGGAAGACGGTCGCGCTGGTGGCGCGGGTCGGCTGCGGAATGGCGGTCATCGGAATGTCCCTCGGATTGCAACCGATGTAGGACGCACCTGCCCCCTCGTCACGCACAGAATTGTGCCGATTACATCAGGCGCGCTGGAGCTTGACGGGCTCGGTCCGCGCAAGACGCAGGAAATGCGCCATATAGGGCTCGGTCGCGTCTTCCTCGCGCGTGGCGGCATAGAGGCGCTTGGTCAGGCCCTTCTCGGTCACCGGGCGGGTGATGTAGTCGGGCTGGTATTTCACCTCGCGCAGCACCCAGTCGGGCAGCACCGACACACCGCGCCCCGAGGCCACGAGCATCAGGATCACGGTCGTCAGTTCGACCTTGCGATGGGCCTTGGGTTCCACCCGCGCCGGGGTCAGCAGCTGCGTGAACACATCCGAGCGCGAGCGGTCCACCGGGTAGGTGATCAGGGTCTGGTCCGCGAAATCCTCGGCCACGACATAGGGCTTGGCGGCAAGCGGGCTGTTCGAGGCGGCGATGAAGGTGGGCGAGTAATCGAAGAGCGGGTTGAAGACGATGCCCTCGATCTTTTCCGGGTCGGAGGAGATCACCAGATCGACCTCTTCACGCGCCAACGCGGGCAGCGCGTTGAAGGCTAGACCCGGGCGGATGTCGATGTCGATCTCGGGCCAAGCGCGGCGGAATTGTTCGAGCACCGGGAAAAGCCAGTCGAAACAGGCATGGCATTCAATGGCGATATGCAGCCGCCCGGCGCGGCCCTTGCGCAGGGCGTCGAACTCCTGCTCGACCGCGTCGATCTCGGGCAGGATGCGCTCGGCCAGCCGAAGCAGCTTCATCCCCGCCGCCGACAGGCGCAGCGGTTTCGAGCGGCGCACGAACAGCTCGACCCCGGCCTGATCCTCAAGCCCTTTCACCTGATGCGACAGGGCCGACTGGGTGATATGCAGTATCCCCGCCGCGCGCGCGAGGCCGCCAGCGTCATGGATCGCCTTGATCGTCCGCAGGTGTCGAAACTCAAGATGCATCTTGTTGCGCGCCTCATAACCTTCTTGAGGATTATGAATTTGTCTCACATCCCAGAATCAGGCACAAGGGGCGCAACGAAAGGATGCCATCATGACCACGCCGAAGATCAGCTTTGAGTTCTTCCCCCCGCAGACGCTGGATGCGTCGTTCCGCCTGTGGGAGACGGTGCAGATGCTGGCTCCGCTGCAACCGAACTTCGTGTCGGTCACCTATGGCGCGGGCGGCACCACCCGCAAGCTGACCCATGAAGCGGTTGGCACCATCCACAAGAACTACGGTCTGAACGTCGCCGCGCACCTGACCTGCGTCGATGCCACCAAGGCCGAGACGCTGGAGATCGTGAATTCCTACGCCGAGGCCGGCGTGACCGAGATCGTGGCGCTGCGGGGCGATCCGCCGAAGGGCTCGACCGGTTTCGTGCCGCATCCCGAGGGCTTTGCCTCCTCGGTCGAGCTGATCGAGGCGCTGGCCGCCGACGGTCGTTTCGCCATCCGCTGCGGCGCCTACCCCGAGCCGCACCCGGAAGCCGCCGACACCTTCGCCGATGTGCGCTGGCTCAAGCGCAAGGTGGAGGCTGGCGCGACCTCGGCCATCACCCAGTTCTTCTTCGAGGCCGAGACCTTCTTCCGCTTCCGCGACGCCTGCGAGAAGGAAGGCATCAACGCCAAGATCATCCCGGGCATCCTGCCGATCCAGTCTTGGAAAGGCGCCAAGGGTTTCGCGCAGCGCTGCGGCACCTCGATCCCGGCCTGGGTGGAAGAGGCTTTCGAGGCCGCGACCCGCGACGGGCGCGAGCAGCTGCTGGCCACCGCGCTCTGCACCGAGCTTTGCGACGATCTGATCCGTGGCGGCGTGGAAGATCTGCACTTCTACACGCTCAACCGCCCGCAGCTGACGCGCGATGTGTGCCACGCGCTTGGCGTGGCACCGGCGACGGTGCTCGAAAACGTCGCCTGAACGGTCGTGACGTAACGGAACTTGCGCAAGGGGGCTTCGGCCCCCTTTTCGCTGCCGACGCGCAGGTTACGTTGCGGCAAAGGGAGAACCACATGACCGATCCTCTATTTGCTGAAAGCCCCGCCGATTTCCTGAGCATCGAGGAGATTCGCGCGGTTTCCGGCTATGAACATATGCGCAAGATGCTGGCCGGCGAGGTCCCCACGACGACCCTCGCGCGCAGCGCGAATTATCGGTTCACTGCGGTTGAGCGGGGTCGGGTCGAAGTCACAGGCACCCCCCTCTTTCAGCATTCGAACGCTTTCGGCGGGGTGCATGGCGGCTGGTACGGGGTGATCATGGACACCTGCATGACCTGCGCCATCGTCTCGGGCCTGCCGCGCGGGCAGTATCAGACGACGCTCGAATACAAGGTCAACATGCTGCGCGCGATCCCGATCGGCACTGAGATCGTCGGCATCGGCGAGGTGATGCATATCGGCCGTTCAACCGGGGTCGCCCGGGGCGAGATCCGCGGCGTCGCCGACGGCAAGCTCTACGCCACCGGTTCGACGACCTGCTTCATCATGGGTGACCCGATCTGAAACGCCAGCCCGGCGTCGCAGGACCGAAGGCAGCAGGATCGTGCGCCAGTTGCGCCGCGAACCGATGGCGCTTTCATGGATCCGTTCAGACGGGTCACGGCCCACGACACGCGGCGCGCGGAACAGGAAGAGCCGGCCCCAACTGCGCCACGATCCAACGGAGGGCGCCTGCGGGTCGGTCGGGAATTCCTCTTGCCAGCCCGAGGGCAGCGTCAGGCCAAGCGCCTCGGCGCGCTCGAGCATCCAGACAAGCGGGATATTGGCCAACGGTCGCGCCGCCTCAAATCCGTTGAGTTGCCCGCCGATATCGCCATGGCTGCCGCGGAACCAGACCTGCTCGATCCGGTCGGCGCCGGTTTCCCCGGTGCCCCAGATCAAAGGCTCCAGCACCGAGCGCGTCTCATCGAGCGCCAGCGCCTGATAGGCGTGATTGACCGAGGGTCCGAGGTTGTGATCGTGAAAGCGGTAGCGCGGCTCGCTCAGCACCCACAGGAACGGAACCTGTATCCCAAGCGCCATGACCGTGTCGAACACGCCGACCATCTCGATATGCGTTTCAGAATGGCAAAACTTGCGGCGAAAGACGGGCGCGACGCGGGGCGGCTCGACCGCCTCATAATAGCGCCAGGCGAGATGGACGTTGCGCTCGGTCGCGTGATCGGTGCGCAGCAGGCCCACGCGGTCGATCAGCCCGGCCAGCGAACGCGCGGCAAAGCCCCCGCGCGAATAGCCCAGCAGAAAGATCCGGTCTCCGGGCCGGTAGCGCATCGCAAGCCAGCCATAGGCGCGCAGGATCTGCCAGTTCACCCCCCAGCCCAGCCAGACATCGCGCAACTCGCGCCACTCGCGCCATTGCAGGCCCTTACCGTAATAGAGCGACAGCCTCGGGTTCGAGCGGCGCAGGAAGCGGTAGAGAATGCCGACCGAAGTGATGCGCTCGGGGTTGAGCGTGCCCATCGTGCCATCGAGCAGGATCACGTGATCGACCGGCTCGCGCCCATGTACCTGCGGAGAGGCTGCGGGCTCTCCGGTGCCACGCCGCCGGAACGCGGAAAAGATGTGCTCGATCACGCCCCGCATGAGCACACCGCTTTCCGACTGACCACGCCTTCGGACATCCCACCGACCAAATTGAAAGGACCTTACCCTTCACTATAGGGCAAGGTCCCTTGCAGGTCATTTACGATGTGGTGAAGAGACTTAACCGACCAGCGAAAGGGCGGTTTCGATCTCGCACTGACCAAAGCCATTGAAGCGCGTGTTCGTGGCGGTGCTGTAGGCGCCCATGCCCTTGAACACGAGGTAATCGCCCTCGGCCAGATCGCCCGGCAGCAGCAGCTCACCCGGCAGCCGGTCGAGCGAGTCGCAGGTCGGTCCGAAGACGACGCGGCGGATCGGCGCGGCCATGCGCGGGCGGCCATCGGGGGCATGGACCGAGACGCGGTCGATATTGCCAATCTGCGGCATCTCGGTGAGGTTGCCGTAAACCCCGTCATTGAGGAAGACATGCGCCTCGTCGCGCAGCGCCTTGACGCGGGCGATCAGGCTGAAGGACTCGGCCACCATGCCACGGCCCGGCTCGCATACCAAGATCGGGCGGTCGGCGCCAAAGGCCTCGGTTGCGACGCTGTCGATCAGGGCGAAGATGTCTTCGAGCGCGGGGGCCAGCGCCTGCTGGCGATGGCTGGGGAAGCCGCCGCCGACGTTGAGCCGGTGCGCCTTGACGCCGGCCTCGGCGCAGATCGTGGCGGCCGCACGGATATAGGTATCCCAGGCCATCGGGTCGGTGCATTGCGTGCCCGGGTGGAAGGTCAGCGAGGGGATGTAGCCCGCCGCCGCCGCGCGGCGCAGCAGAATCGCCGCGACATCGGCCGTCGCGCCGAATTTGGCGCCGAAGTTATAGGCCGCGCCCTCGACCGGGAGCTTGAAGCGCACCGAGATCTCGCAGCCGTCGGTCGGAACCATGCCGATCAGCTTGTCGAGTTCCGAGACAGAATCGACCGACCAGGTCTTGACCCCGGCCGCGACGGCATGGGCGATCTCATCGCGGCCGCGCACCGGATTGTGGTAATGCAACGCCGCGCCGGGTGCGAGGCGACGAACGAGGTCAATCTCCCAAGGCGAGGCCACGTCAAAGCCCGTCACCCCCGCCGCGGCGAGGTTCTGGATCACCATCTCGTCGGGGTTCGACTTGACCGCATAGGTCACGACCCCCGGAAAACCCTTGATAAAGCGCCGGGCAGTCGCCTGCAGCGCGGCCGGTGCGAAAACCAGCACCGGATGGTCCGGCCGCTTGAGCCGGATGACCTCGGCGGGATTTGCCCAGATCGTGTTCGACAGTCCCATTGGTTTCTCCCTTACCCAATGAGTAGCAGCCTTCTCTTGCCCCATAGCGGGTTCGGAGAGCGCTTACGCGTTTCAACCAAGCCCAGGCAGGTGCGTTTGAGCCGCCCTTTTCCTGTCCTTTCATGTTGCGGCAGGTGCTGTACAATCTCACCGATCAAATAGGTATATTCGTCGGAAATTTTCGTTATAATGACGAAAATTTCGGTCATATTTTTGGGTGCGTATGATGGATGAGCTGGATCAGGCGATTATCGGGCTGTTGTCCTCGGATGCGCGGATGTCGCTTTCGACGCTGGCGCGGCGGCTGAAGGTGGCGCGCTCGACGGTTCAGGCGCGGCTGGAGCGGCTGGAGACGAGCGGCGTGATCGCAGGCTACACGGTCAAGCTGGGCGAGGCTGCGCGGGCGGGCCGCCTGCGCGCCAGCGCCCTGCTGGAGATCGAGCCGCGCGCCCAGGCCGCCATCCTGAGCCGTCTGAAATCCATCCCCGAGGTCGAGCGCGTCCTGACGACCTCGGGGCGGGTCGACCTGTTGCTGCAACTGGCGGTGAGTTCGACCCAGCAGCTGGACAAGGTGCTCGACGATATCGGGGGGATCCCCGGGGTGCAAAGCACCGAGAGCCTGATCCATCTGTCGACAAAGCTTGATCGCGCGGTCTGAGGGCAAGGCCGGGGGCTTCGCGCCCCCGGACCCCCGCGGGATATTTTGACCACATTGAAGGGGGGCGGGGTGTCCGGGCCATGCGGGAAAGGCTTTTCCTTGTCTGGCCTGCGCGCTAAAGAGCCTCAAGCCGAATGAGGACGTGACCGATGACGATGGAAAAGACCTTCGATGCGCGCGAGGCCGAGCCGCGTATCTATGCGAAGTGGGAAGAGGCGGGGGCCTTCAAGGCGGGGGCCAATGCCTCGCGCGAGGAGACCTTCTGCATCATGATCCCGCCGCCGAACGTCACCGGGGCGCTGCATGTGGGCCATGCCTTCAACAACACCATTCAGGACATCCTGACCCGCTGGCACCGGATGCGGGGCTATGACACGCTCTGGCAGCCCGGGCAGGACCATGCCGGTATCGCGACCCAGTTGATGGTCGAACGCGAGCTGGCGAAATCGGGCCAGAAGCGCACCGATTTCAGCCGCGAAGAATTCCTGGGCAAGGTCTGGGAATGGAAGGGCAAATACGGTCAGACGATCATCAACCAGCTCAAGCGGCTGGGGTCGTCCTGCGATTGGTCGCGCAATGCCTTCACCATGTCGGGCGCCCCGAATGCGCCCGAGGGTGAAGAGGGCAATTTCCATGACGCGGTGATCAAGGTCTTCGTGGAGATGTATAACAAGGGCCTGATCTACCGCGGCAAGCGGCTGGTGAACTGGGACCCGCATTTCGAGACCGCGATCTCGGACCTTGAGGTCGAGAATATCGAGGTTGCCGGTCACATGTGGCACTTCAAATACCCGCTCGCGGGTGGCGCCACCTATACCTATGTCGAGAAGGACGCCGAGGGGAACGTGCTCTTTACCGAAGAGCGCGACTATATCTCGATCGCGACGACCCGGCCCGAGACGATGCTGGGCGACGGCGCGGTGGCGGTGCATCCCTCGGACGCGCGTTATGCGCCGATCGTGGGGATGCTGTGCGAGATCCCCGTGGGGCCGAAGGAGCATCGCCGCCTGATCCCGATCATCACCGACGAATACCCCGATCCGACCTTCGGCTCGGGCGCGGTGAAGATCACCGGCGCGCATGACTTCAACGACTATCAGGTGGCCAAGCGCGCGGGCCTGCCGCTTTACCGGCTGATGGACACGCGCGGGCAGATGCGCGCGGATGGCGCGAGTTATGAGGACTGTGCCACCCGGGCGATGGAAATCTCGCGCGGGGCCGCGTTCACCGAGACCGAGGTCGATACGCTGAACCTGGTGCCCGAGGAGCTGCGCGGCCTTGACCGTTTCGATGCGCGCAAGGCGGTGGTCGAGGCGATCACCCGCGAAGGTCTGGCCGTGATGGTGCCCGCCACCGATCCACGCCTTGGCAAGGCGGCCGGCAAGGCCCCGGCCGAGGGCGAGGAAGGCGGCGACGAGGAGGCCAGCCTCGTGGCCCTGGTCGAGGCCAAGCCGATCATGCAGCCTTTCGGTGACCGCTCCAAGGTGGTCATCGAGCCGATGCTGACCGATCAGTGGTATGTCGATGCCGAGAAGATCGTGGGCAAGGCGCTGGATGCGGTGCGCAATGGCGATACGGTGATCCTGCCCGAGGCAGGCGAGAAGACCTATTATCACTGGCTGGAGAACATCGAGCCCTGGTGCATCTCGCGCCAGCTTTGGTGGGGGCACCAGATCCCGGTGTGGTATGGCCTCGACCTGTCGGCGCCGGGTTTCAAGGATGATGAGGGCGACGGCGCGCTCGATGAGGTGGAACTGGGCCGCCTGTTGCAGGAAGGCGGAATGCTTCACCGCAATGACGTCTACCACTGCGCCGCCGGCTTCGACGACGTGGTCGAGATGTTCCGCGACGACATTGCCGACATTCCGACCCCTCTCAACCATGCGCGCATGATTGAGGTGGCCGACAAGCAGGCCGCAATCGAGGCCCTGGCATCAAGCCTGGCGGATTACGCCGTAAGCCAGGACCCGACGCATCTGGTCTATCCGGTCTGGCGCGACCCGGACGTGCTCGACACCTGGTTTTCCTCGGGGCTCTGGCCGATCGGCACGCTTGGCTGGCCGAACTGGGATCAGAGCACCTCGAAATACTTCCCGACCGATGTGCTGGTCACGGGCTTCGACATCCTCTTCTTCTGGGTTGCGCGGATGATGATGATGCAACTGGCAGTGGTCGATCAGATCCCGTTCCATACCGTCTATCTGCACCAACTTGTCCGCGACGAGAAGGGCAAGAAGATGTCGAAGACGGCGGGCAACGTGATCGACCCGCTCGAGATCATCGACGAATACGGCGCCGACGCGCTGCGCTTTACCAATACCTCGATGGCGGCGCTTGGGGGGGTGCTCAAGCTCTCGAAGGACCGGATCGCGGGCTATCGCAACTTTGGCACCAAGATCTGGAACGCGACCCGCTTTGCCGAGATGAACGGCGTCTTCGAAGGCCCGGCCCCGGCAGGTATCCCGCAGCCCACGCATACCGTGAACCGCTGGATCATTGGCGAAACCGCCAAGGTGCGCGAGAGCGTCGATGCGGCCTTCGCGGCCTATCGCTTCAACGACGCGGCGCAGGCGCTTTACGGCTTTGTCTGGGGCAAGGTCTGCGACTGGTATGTAGAATTTGCCAAGCCCCTCTTTGACGGCGAGCAGGCCGAGGAAACCCGCGCGACCATGCGTTGGGTGCTTGAGCAGTGCTACACCATGCTGCACCCGATCATGCCCTTCATCACCGAAGAGCTGTGGGAACTGACCGCGCCGGAAGGTGGCCGCGCCAAGATGCTGGTGCATGGCGACTGGCCGAGCTATGGCGCCGAGCTGGTCGATGCCGAGGCCGACCGCGAGATGAACTGGGTGATCGACCTGATCGACGCGATCCGCTCGTCGCGCACCCAGATGGGCGTGCCCGCGGGCCTCAAGCTGCCGATGGTTCTGGCCGAGGCCGACGCGGCCGCCCGCGCCGCCATTGCCCGCAACGAGGCGCTGATCCTGCGTCTGGCGCGCGTCGACTCGGTCACCGAGACGGCGATCCCGAAGGGGGCGATCTCGATCCCGGTCGCGGGTGCGCTGTTCGGCCTGCCGCTGGAAGGCGTGATCGACATTCAGGCCGAGAAGGCGCGGCTGGAGAAGTCGCTGGCGAAGCTGGAGAAAGAGGCAGGCGCGCTGCGCGGTCGTCTGGGCAACCCCAAGTTCATCGAGAACGCCTCGGAAGAGGTGGTCGAGGAGGCCCGCGACAACCTTGCCGCCCGCGAGGAAGAGGCCGCCAAGGTCGCCGCCGCGGTCAAGCGTCTGGCGGAGCTTGGCTGACATCATGCCAGGCTGGCTGGCGCGGCTATGGATGCGGCTGAAGCACTTCCTGCGCCGCGAGGATGAGCTGGCGCGCTACCGCGCGCTGGCCACCACCCTTCGCCCGACGCGGCCGCTGGTGCGCTCTCTCGCGCCGCGCCGTTCCCCGCCCGCGCTGATCCTCACCGAGGAAGACCAGCGCGCGGCGAATGCACGGGTGTCGGAACTGCTGCTGCGCCAGGTCCAGCGCAATCTGCACGACCGCGAATAGCGCCGGGCCGGGGATCAGGCGAAAGCCGGGGCGCGTCCCTGAAGATTGGCGGCCACGACCTCCATCTGGTCAGGCTTGCCGATCAGATCGACCTGCTCGCGACTTTCGGCCAGCAAGACCTGCGCGGCAGGCGCAGCGTAGGCCGTCGAGATCAGCCGCTTGGCCGCACGGATGGCCGAGGGGCTGCGCGCGGCGATCGCCTCTGCCAGTTGCGAGGCACGGGCAAAGGGGTCTTCGGCCAGTTCGGTCACCAGCCCCCAGTCGAGTGCCTGAGGCGCATCGATCTCTTCGGCGGTGTAGGTCAGGCGGCGCAGCACATCGGGGCGCACCAGTTCGGGCAGCGTCACCATGCCGCCCATATCGGGGATCAGGCCCCATTTCATCTCCATGATCGACAGGCGTGTCGCGGGGGCGGCCACGCGAATGTCGGCGCCCATGGCAAGCTGGAAGCCCGCGCCGAAGACCACGCCATGCAGCGCCGCGATTACCGGCACCGGCAGCGTGCGCCAGATCAGCGAGAAATGCTGGAAACGGTTCGCCTCGCCATGGCTGCGCGGCATGATCAGCTCTTCGGCGCCACCCATGGCAAGACGCGCGAAGTTCGACACATCGAGCCCGGCGCAGAAGGCACGCCCCTCGCCCGCCAGAACCACCGCGCGCAGATCGGGCATCGCGGCCAGTTCCTCGCCTGCCGCGATCAGTTCCTCGATCATGTCGAAGGTGACGGCGTTCATCTTCTCGGGGCGCGAGAGCGAGACATAGGCGATGCCGCCCAGAACTTCGATCGTGACAGTGGCCATGGGATCCTCCTCTTTGATCCCAATATAAGGGCCGTCCGCGCGGGCGCGAGATGGGTGCGACCATTGGTGACGCAACGAAATTCCCTTGCCGGGTTTCGGCTTTGCCCGTAGCAATTTCGCCATGACCGGACCTCGCTTCACCCCGCTGATCGCCTCACTGCCCTCGACCGTGCCCTTCGTCGGCCCCGAGACGCAGGAGCGCCTGCGCGGCCGCCCCTTCGAGGCGCGGCTTGGCGCGAATGAAAACGGCTTCGGCCCCTCGCCGCGCGCGATCGCGGCCATGGCGGCGGCGGCGGGCGAGGTGTGGAAATACGGCGACCCCGAGAACCATGACCTGAGAGCGGCGCTGGCCGCGCATCACGGCTGCCGCCCCGAGAATATCATTGTGGGCGAAGGGATCGACGGGCTTCTGGGCTACCTTGTGCGGCTGGTGATCGAGCCGGGCGATACGGTGGTGACCTCGGACGGGGCCTATCCGACCTTCAACTACCATGTCGTGGGCTTTGGCGGCGTTCTGCACAAGGTTCCCTACCGCAACGACTGCGAGGACCCCGAGGCGCTGCTGGCCAAGGCCGCCGAGGTTGCGCCCAAGCTGATCTACATCGCCAATCCCGACAACCCGATGGCCTCCCACCACCCCGGCGAGACCATCGCACGCATGGTCGAGCGCGTGCCCGAGGGGAGCCTTCTGGTCCTCGACGAGGCCTATGTCGAGCTTGCCCCCGAGGGCACGGAGGCGCCGATTGACCCCGACGATCCGCGCGTGATCCGGATGCGCACCTTCTCGAAAGCGCATGGGATGGCCGGCGCGCGGGTGGGCTATGCTATCGGCGCGGCACCGCTGATCGCGGCCTTCGACAAGATCCGCAACCATTTCGGCATGTGCCGGATCAGCCAGGCGGGCGCGCTTGCGGCCTTGCAGGATCGCACCTGGCAGGCCTTCATGCGCCGCCTCGTGGCGGCCTCGCGCGATCAGATCGCGGCGATTGCGCGCGAGAACGGCCTGACGCCTCTGCCCTCGGCCACCAATTTCGTGGCCATCGACTGCGGCGCTGACGGGGCCTTTGCCCGCGCGGTTCTGGCCGAATTGACAGCCGCCGATATCTTTGCCCGGATGCCCGGCGTGGCACCGCTTGATCGCTGTATCCGCATCTCATGCGGACCCGAGGCCGAGATGGCGGCCTTCGCCGCCGCCCTGCCCGGCGCACTGGCCCGTGCCCGCGCGGCACAGGCGCGTTAAGGCCGATCACGAACCCCTCGCTGCTTGGTGATTTGCGCGGAGCGCCGCGCGAAAGCACCCTCCTGCCAACGCGAACAGGAGATGAAAATGAGCAGAATCAATCGCGCCCGTCGTATTGCCTTGCTGAGCCCGCTGGCCTTCGCGCTGGCCTTTGGCGCCTATGCGCAGGAAAGCCCTACCGGATCGACGATGGGGAGCGTGCAGGCCACCGCCGATGCCGCGCCTTCGACCCCGGCCTATCTGGCCGCCAATGCCAAGATGCATGCCGACATGGCCGTGCCTCTGACCGGCGACGCGGATGTGGATTTCGTGCGTTCGATGATCCCGCACCATGAGGGCGCCGTCGAGATGGCCAAGATCGTCAGCAAATATGGCGACGATCCCGAAGTGCGCAAACTGGCCGAGGAAATCATCGCGGCGCAGGAAGCCGAGATCGCCTGGATGGTCGAGTGGCTCGAAAAGAACGGCCAACCCTAAGCATTCGCGAATAGCCCCCGCACGTGGCAGCGGGGGCTCTGGCCGCGGTGGGGCCCCGTCCCCCGGCCCCGCCGCGCGCCCTTATTTCGTCGTGGCGGCCAGAACCGCCGCAGCTGCCGCGATCCCGCCCCGCCCATGCGGGATCGAGAGCGCCTGAAGCCCCGCCTCCATCACTGCAAGCGCGCCAAGCGTCATATGCGCATTGACATGGCCCATATGAGCGACGCGCAGATAGTCGCCCGCATCCGGCGCGCCCGGCTCGGTCATGCCCAAGCCAATGCCGAGGGTTACGCCCGCCTCGCGCTCACACCAGCCGCGCAGCTGGTCCGCGCCACCGTTGCCGATGCGCGCCGCCGTGACCGCATTCGAGCGCGCGGCGGGATCAAGGATGTTCAGGCGGAACTCCCCGCCCTGCCCCCAGGCATCGAAGGCCGCCCAGACCGCACGCGCCAGCGCCGCGTGCCGAGCCCAGACCTGCGGCAGCCCTTCTTCGTCGAGCAGCATCTTGAGCGACTCGGCCAGGCCATAAAGGTGATGGGTCGGCGCAGTGCCGGCGAAATGCTGATAATAGGCCTCGGCGAAAAGGCGCGGGTGCCAGTTCCAATAGGGCGTTGCCAGATCGGAGCCCTTGCTGGCCGCCACCGCCTTGTCGGAGACCCAGACAAAACCCAGACCCGGTGGCACCATCAGCCCCTTCTGGCTGGCCGCGATCATCACATCGACGCCCCAATCGTCGAAGCGGAACTCGTCGCAGGCGAGCGAGGCGATGCAATCCACCGCCAACAGCGCGGGATGCCCCACCGCATCGATCGCCGCACGCATCGCGGCAATATCGTTGCGCACGCTCGAGGCGGTATCGACATGAGTCACCAGCACCGCCTTGATGCGCCGTTCGGTATCGGCGCGCAACGCGGCCTCCAGCCGGGCGGGGTCGGCGGGCGTGCGGCGACCAAAGTCGATCATCTCGACCTCTACCCCCATACCGCGTGCGTGTTCCGCCCAGGAGATACCAAAGCGCCCGGTCGCGAGCACCAGCGCCTTGTCGCCCTTCGAGAACATGTTGGCGATCGCGGCCTCCCATGCGCCATGACCGTTCGAGATGTAGATCGCGACATGCGAGCTGCTCAGCGCGACGCGGCGCAGATCGGCCAGCACCGTCGCGGTGAGGTCCACGATCTCGCCCTCATAGATATTCGGCGCGGCGCGGTGCATGGCGCGCAGCACGCGGTCAGGCATGGTCGAGGGGCCGGGGATGGCCAGGTAGGGGCGGCCGTGGGCGAGGCTCATGAGGGGTCTCCGTGGGCTGATGGACCAAGCGGTAAAGAACGCCGCGAGCGTGGTCAACGCCCGGCGGCGGACAGCGGCCTTGCGCGGCTTGCTTGCCCGCAGGGGCGGTTTCGCGCTAGACCGCGTGAAACGCGCGCCTTTCGCGCCCTCAACCGACAGGCTTGTCTTGGCCAAGAGCACCGACCCCTATTCTTCGCGCAACCTCTTTGCTCGGCTGTGGACAGGCTATCTGCGCCGCCATTGGGCCAAGATGGCGCTGGCCATGCTGCTCATGGTCATCGAAGGCTCGACTCTTGGCGGGCTGAGCTGGATGCTGGAGCCGCTTTTCGACCGCGTCTTCGTTGCCGGGCAGGCCAGTCTGATCTGGTGGGTCGGCGGCGCGATCATGGGGTTGTTCGTCATACGTGCGGTAACCTCGGTCGCCTCGCGCACCCTGATGTCGAGCATCGCGCTTGGCACCTCGACCGCGATGCAGGCCGACCTCTTGCGCCATATCCTGAAGCTCGACCAGCGGTTCTTCCAGCACAACCCGCCCGGCGCGCTGATCGAGCGCGTGCAGGGCGACACCACCGCCGTTCAGGGCGTTTGGTCCGTCTTCATCACCGGGGCGGGGCGCGATGCCATCTCTCTGCTGGCCCTCTTCGGCGTGGCGATCTCGATCGACCCGGTCTGGACGCTTGCCGCGCTTGTCGGAACGCCGCTTCTGGTTCTGCCCACGGTAATGGCGCAGCGCTACATTCGTCGCAAGACCGGGCAGATGCGGCAAAACTCGGGTCTGCGCGCGACGCGGCTCGATGAGGTGTTTCACGGCATCAACGCGGTCAAGCTGAACCGGATGGAGGATTACCAAGCCGGTCGATTCGAGCGCCTTGTGGCCATCATCCGCCGTGCACAGATCAAGATGGCGGCCTCGCAATCGCTGATCCCGGCCCTGGTCGATATCATCACGGGCTTTGGCTTCTTTGCCGTTCTGGTATTGGGCGGGCGTCAGATCATCTCCGGTGAACGCACCGTGGGCGAGTTCATGTCTTTCTTCACGGCAATGGCGCTGGCCTTCCAGCCGATGCGGCGTCTGGGTGGCCTTGCGGGAACCTGGCAGGCGGCGGCGGCCAGCCTCGAACGCCTCTACCGGCTGTTCGACACGCCGCCCTCGATCACCAGCCCGGCAGTGCCCGCCGCCCTGCCCGCCTCGACCGAGATCCGGCTTGAGGATCTGCGCATGGCCTATGACAGCACGCCGGTCCTGCGCGGGCTGAGCTTTACGGCCGAGGCCGGCAAGACCACCGCTTTGGTCGGCCCCTCGGGGGCGGGCAAGAGCACGGTCTTTGCGCTGCTCACGCGGCTGATCGACCCCGACGAGGGGCGCATCACCATCGGCGGTGTGGATATCCGAACGCTCGATCTGGCGGCGCTGCGCGGGATGTTCTCGACCGTGGCGCAAGAGGCCGCGCTGTTTGACGAGACGATCCGTGAAAACATCCTTTTGGGCCGCACCGACGTGCCCGACGAGCGGCTGCAGGAGGCGCTGAACGCTGCCTATGTGACCGAGTTCACCGCAGCCCTGCCCACCGGCATTGACACGCCTGCCGGGCCGCGCGGTTCGGCGCTCTCGGGCGGGCAGCGTCAGCGCGTGGCGATCGCCCGCGCCGTGCTGCGCAACGCGCCGATCCTGCTCTTGGACGAGGCGACCTCGGCGCTCGATACCGCGTCCGAGGCGAAAGTCTCGCAGGCGCTCGACGGGCTGTCGCAGGGCCGCACGACGCTGGTCATCGCGCACAGGCTGTCGACGGTGCGCACTGCCGACAAGATCGTGGTCATCGTCGCCGGGCAAGTCGTCGAGGAAGGCACGCATGAGGAGTTGCTGGCCAAGGGCGGCACCTATGCGGACCTGTGCCGGATGCAACTGGTCGAATAAGGCACGCCCCCTATATCGGGGGCAGGAGGCATCATGGGTGAACGCGCGATCTACGAGATTTCCGGCAAAGACCGGGAACATTATCTGCAAGGGCTGGTCAGCAATGACGTCCGCCAGTTGGCTCAGGGGCCGGTCTATGCCGCGCTCTTGACGCCCCAGGGCAAGTATCTGGCCGATTTCCTGCTGGTGCCGAGGGGCGAGACGATCCTTCTCGATATCGACGCTGCGATAGCAGAGGCAACGGTGCGGCGACTGTCGATGTACAAGCTGCGCGCCGATGTGCAGATCGCGCCTTCGGCGCTGAAGGTTTTTCGCGGCACCGGCCCCGCCCCCGACGGCGCGGTGCAAGACCCGCGCCATCCGGCGATGGGCTGGCGGCTTTACGGCGATCAGGGCGGCGAGGACGGCACCGATTTCGACGCGATCCGCGTGGCCCATTGCATCCCCGAGACCGGGATCGAACTGACCCCCGAGACCTACATTCTCGAAGCCGGGTTCGAGCGCCTGCACGGCGTCGATTTCCGCAAGGGCTGTTACGTCGGTCAGGAAGTCACCGCGCGGATGAAGCACAAGGTCGAGTTGCGCAAGGGCCTCGCCTCCGTGCACATCGAGGGTGCTGCGCCCGTGGGCACCGAGATCACCGCTGATGGGCGCGGGGTCGGTACGCTCTTCACCCAATCGGGCGGAAAGGCCCTTGCGCATTTGCGTCTTGACCGTGCAGAGGGCGAGATGCGGGCCGGCGCCGCGCGGATCTGGCGCGACCTGGCCTAGCCACGGCATCGTTAGCGTTCACGAATGCGTTAGCCATGCAGCCAAAGCATGGATCGACATGATCGCGCGTTTGCGCTCCTTCGGCAGCGGTTTCCTCTGCGTCGCAGCGTCACACGGCTGTCAGATACCTTTTTTCATTGAAGAAAAGCTTGATCGGTTTTGCTGGATGCATATATATGGCCGGTCGCTGAAAGCGGACTCGACTAAATACGGTAACCACCATGCAAAAAATGCATGGCAGCCATACCTTAGGGGCTGTATCGAATCGGGACCCATCCGCCCTAGATGACCTGCACGCCAGGAAACGTAAGAGCAATAACAAAGGACGAAATAATGCGCGATTTCGTTGACGGCTCCGCATTCAACTATGAGCAAGGCCAACGCGCCCGCAAACTCTTCGCGGCCGTGGTGCTGGCAGCGCTCGACGATGCGATTGCCGATGACAAGAAATACGGGAATGGCCCCGAGCAGATCGCCCGGTGGGCACGTTCGCGCGACGGTCGGGAAGTGCTGTCCTGCGCCGGGATCGACCCGAACGAGCGCGTGGTGAAGGGCCTCATGGAATTCGTCGCCAAGGGCGTGCGGACTTCGGTCGCGCTGTCGCGCGAGGAAAGCGAACGCCGCATGGCTGCGGACGAGGCGGAAGCGGCCTGAGTTTCAGGGCTTCCCCAATGGCAAAAGGCGCGCCTGTCGGGCGCGCCTTTTGCATTTCAGGGGGATGGCGTCATTCGAAGTCGCGGCTGACCAGGACGCGCTGGATCTCGCGCCGGACAAGCTTGCGGACATTGCGGGTGATACGCTCGCCGAGTGCGCCCTGCAATTCCTGCCGGATGATCTCGGTCACCAGATCGCGCAGCGCATCTTCGTCGATCGAACTGGCAATCGCCATCTCATCGGCAAAAAGGCTGTCGGACTGCTCTTCATCGAAATGCGGTTCAGGTGCCGCTTCGCCGGTTCCCGCAACCAGTTCAGCGAGTTCATCACCATCGGCCTCAAAGGGATCGCCCTCTTCGGGCTCAAACTCCCCGCCTTTGTCGGCGACGGCGGCCTGCATCTGCGCCAGGCTGCTTTCCAGACGGCTGAGTTCTTCGCCCAGATCCTCGGGCACGACCAGGGGCGCCTCAAGCACCAGCGGCGCGTCCGGGGCGGGCTCGATCCGCTGCGCCGGCGTCAGAAGGAGAAGATCCGCCTCGCCCTCCGATTCGGGCGCGGCCGCAACCTCGGGCTCCGGCGCGGGTTCGGCCGCTGGCTCCGGCGCGGGTTCGGCCGCTGGCTCCGGCGCGGGTTCGGCCATCGCAACAGGTCGCACCACGGCCTTGACCGGCGCCGCAGCCGAATTGTCCTGCGACAGCAAGCGGCGGATGGACGATAGAACGTCCTCGATCTCGATTTGCTTTCCGGGTTCAGACATCATGCCTCAATCCTGCGATCGCTTCGCGTTTCTGTCCAGCCCCCAAGCGGGCAAAATCGCATATTTGCGCAAGGATCCGCGCGCCCGCACTAAATGCAGGCCGCGCGGGCGTGCGAGCCTCCTCAGTTCTTGCCGATAGCCTGCAGCACGCGATCCAGGCTCTTGCCTTGCGTGCTGGTGTAGGGCGCGTTGCGCACCGCATTGTAATAGGCCGCCGGATCATAGGTCGGAATGCCGAGCTTGAGGTCTTCCACAGTCAGAAGACCCATAGCCGACAAAAGTTGATAATAGGCTACCTGCAACTGGGCCTCGGCATCGATCCGCGAGGCGCGGGCGTCGAGCAGGTCCTGCTCGGCATCCAGCACGTCAAGCGTAGTGCGCGCGCCCAAGGTCGCCTCTTCCTTGACGCCATCATAGGCGATCGAGGCTGCCTGGATCTGCTCGTCGTAGGCGCGCATCTGGGCGCGATAAACATCGATCTGCGCCCAGGCCTGTGCCACGCCCTGCGCCAGTTCGACACCGGTCTGCGAAAGGGTTGCACGAGCCTGATCGCGGTTGGCAAGGGCCTGGCGATGCGCAGCCGGAAGCGCGCCACCGGAATAGAGCGTCTGGCTGAGCCCGATGCCCACCCCTTCGGTGGCATAGCCGCCCTCGGCATAGTTATAGGAAATCGAGCCCGTCACCTGCGGCATCCGCTGAGCGGCCGCGGCCAGAACACCCAGTTCGGCCATGGTCACGTTATGTTGGACCTGCTTGACCGCCGGGTGGTTGCGCTGCGCGATGGCGGTGGCTTCTGCGATGGACTTGGGCAGTTGCGGCGCTTTGGGCAGCGCCGAGACCCCGGCGGGATAGTGACCGATCGCGGCCTTGTAAGCCTCACGCGCGACCTGGTAGCTGCCGCGTGCTGCCGCCAGCGACGCCCGCGCGGCAGAAAGTTGCGCCTCGGCCTGCGACACGTCGGTCTTGGTAACCTCACCAACCTCGAAGCGGTCTTGCGCGGCCTTAAGCTCTTCGCTGATCACGCGCACCGAGTTTTCGTTGATCGCGACCTGCTCGGCACTGCTCTTGACGCTAGTATAGGCCGAGATCGCCGACAGCAGCACGCTCTGCTCAACCGAACGCAGCGCTTCGCGCGTCGCGAGAACAGCTTCCTTCTTGATGTCCAGCGCCAGACGGTTGCGGCCGAAATCGAACAGTGTCATCTGCGCCGCCAGCGTCAACGAGCCCGCAACGCGGTCAGACGTCGGTCTGAGATCGGATTTCGAATAACCGTATTCCGCCGACCATTGCAGCACCGGGCGCAGTGCCGCAACGGCCCCCGCCACATCTTCGTCCGCGGCGCGTAGCGCGGCGCGGTTCTGCTCAAGCAGGTTCGAGTTGCGATAGGCCGAGACCAGCGCGTCGGACAGCGTTTCAGCCCCGGCCGCCAACGGCAACATCATCATACCAAACGTCGCCGCAGCTGCGAGCACGATGGGTTTCAGGGTCTTGCGCGTCATGCCTCGGTCCTCGTTTTCGATTCTTGAGCCTTGGCCTGGCGCCAAGGCAAACCGGCCGCAAGCGCGGCCCATTCTTCAATTCACGCCGACCGACCGTGCCGCCAGGCCCCCGGTCAGAGCATAAAGCCTTTGCTCGCCTGGAAGCCCGGCAGAAGCGGGGCCGAGGCGTTGAACGCGTAGCGCCAGGTCACATCTCCGTCGATCTTGTGACCGATGCGAACGGTGCCGAGCGCGCCTTCGATGAACAATGCGGCAATACGACCACCTTCCTTGAGCTGGTCAAGAATCGCTTGCGGCACGGCCTCGACCGCGCCTTCAATGATAATCACGTCATAGGGGCCGTGCTTGGCAGAGCCCGCAGCCAGCTCTCCGGCCACGACAGCTGCGTTGTCAGCCCCGGCCTGCGCCAGCGTGGCCTCGGCCTGCGGCGCCAGATCGCCCTCTTCCAGCGCCACGACAGCCTCGGCCATCCGGGCGATCACGGCCGCCGAATAGCCAAGCCCGCAGCCGATATCCAGGATCAGGTCGGTACGCTGAATATCCAATGCATCCAGCATCTTGGCAAAGTTACGCGGCTCAAGCAGCACACGGCCCGGCGCGATCTCGACATTCTCGCCGACATAGGCAGCCTCGCGGCGCGCGGCGGGAACGAACTCCTCGCGCGGAACGTTCAGCATGGCATCGATAATCGGGAATTTCGTCACGTCGTTGGGACGAACCTGGGTGTCCACCATCATCGTGCGGCGCGCGGCGAAATCTTGCATGTCTGAACTCATCGGTTTGGGCGTCCTTTGTGAGGTTTTGACACATAAGAATCGAGTGGGCAACATGCCGCAGCATTGGCCAAGCGGTTGTTGCGCACAAGTTTCACGCGCGAGCGGCATTCCGGTCCAATCTGCCCCTTGCGCGGCGCTGCGCATTCCATTAGTTCAAACGCACCTCAAGGCTGGCGGGTTGGCGGAGAGGTTACGCACCGGATTGCAAATCCGTGAAGACCGGTTCGATTCCGGTACCCGCCTCCACTACTTAGCCGAAATCGTAGATCCCGGTTTACAGTCTGGTTTACAGACCGGTCGATAACGACGCCCATTTGGTGCGTCGCATGGCAGCATTTGCTCTGGAATGACCGTTCGACCTGAGGGCAATCTGCTCGAAGAATTTCGCGAGGTTGGCGCATGGCAAAGATGACCAGAGAAGATCTGATAGCGACAGGCTTCATTGTGATTGGAGAGTGGCGAGTCGAAGGCGATCAACTGACTTACCAAACGCAGCAGCCCGCTCCGAGCGTCGAGAGTGCGGCAATGGAGGTTTCCAACGCGCTATATGCCTTCGTCGATAAGGACACCGTTCTATACGTGGGCAAGACATCCAGGAGCCTGAAGAAGCGCTTTAAGACCTACTGCCGACCGGGTGAGACACAACGAACAAACCTTAAGAACAACGCCAACATTCGAGAGGCCATCGCCAAGGGCGCCCGCATCGAGATACTCGCGTTCACGCCAGTCGACCTTCTTAGATATGGCGAATTTGAGATCAATCTCGCCGCGGGCCTCGAGGACTCTCTAATTCGCCTTATTGACCCGCCTTGGAACGGCGGAGGCCTCGGGAAGGCGGAAACAGAGTCTGCGGCTTTGGAAGCCGAAGCCGAAGTCCGCACTGATGATGATCGACCGCTCGCTTCACCGGTCGCCCTGTTCACTTTCCCGCTTCACGCCACCTACTACGAGCGCGGGATCGTGAATGTCGGCGTGAAGGCAAGCAAATATCTCGGTGAGGACGGAGAGCCCTGCCAGGTTGCATTTCAAGATGGGTCGCGCTCAGTGGCGTCGAAGATCGACCGAACAGCCAACAGATCTGGCGGCGTAAGAATAGTGGGCGGCAATCGTGCCATTGCCGCCTGGTTCCAGTCCCATTTTCAGCCGGGCGACACGATAGAATGCGAGATCCTGGACCGAAACACTATCCGGTTCCGCACTAAAATGGCATAGCTTAGCGTTCGCCCGCCGCAACCTTCCGGCGCGCGACCATCAACTTCGCAAGCACGTCGTCAGCGACTTCGGGCACGAGTGCCGCATATGTTTCGATGATGTTTGCTGCATGTCGAATGCCCCAACCCATGGTCACCGCAATCTCGTTGAGAGAGCAGCCCGCGCGTAGCAATTCAGTCGCTGCGGTCCCGCGCATGTCATAGAGCCGAAGTTCGTCCCGGATCCGCGTTTTCGTTGGGTCCGTTGCGGCCGCTAAGTTTGCACGAAGCTTGAGATCTCGCACAATCTGCGATGCGCGCAGGCTTGTCAGCGCACCGCCCTGCAGCGCCACAACGAGATGCTTCTGATGCGGCGGGGTTTCGTCGATCAGCGCCGCCAGGGCGGGCGTAACCGGAATGCTCACCGGCACCGCAGTCTTCTTGCGCCGAAAAACGATGCGGCGCCCGCCCGGTGTCGGATGCACATTTTCACGCGTCAACGTTCCGATATCCTGCGGCGTCAGGCCGCCTTCGGAAGCCGCAATTACGATCCGCTTCTCCACCTCGTCTGCGACAGACAGAAGCGCTTCGAGTTCTTCGGGCGTCCAGATGATGTTCGAGCGGTCTGATTTGTAGGTGCGTTCAACCCCGCGATGATAATGTGTAGCAATACTCGTGTCCGTATTAACCGCCCAGTTGAGCAGGCGCGTCACGACCGAGGTCGCATAATCATATTGCTTCGGCGAATGAGCCCACCGCGCCTTCCACTCTTCGATCTCGGCGAGCGATTGACGCTCCTCGAACAGTTCAATCGGTTCCTCCCCGAATTCTTCGTCAAAAGAATCCAGGAACTTGAGGTAGTCGCTTTGAGTGCGCGGCGCCAACTTTTGAAAGTGAACAGAGCGCTTATAGCGCTCGATCACGGACGAGGTGCGTTTGCCTTCTGCTACCTTGGCGGCGCGTTTTTTCGACTGCCCCTCGACCGCATCAAGGTAGCGACGAAGATACTCCGGCGACCCTTCGATCACCGGCATCGCGGAGTCCCAGAACTTGGGGCCGCCGCGAAATGAATAGCCCCTAGATCTGTAGACGCCTTCTTCCCTAATTTTGAGGCAAGGAGGCCGAGATGGGCAAAGGCAATTTC
>NZ_JAHVAI010000011.1 GCF_019264375.1 Sedimentimonas flavescens
CCAGGCCTTCGACATTCCCCTTGTCGTTGCCCTTTCCCGGGCGGCCGTAACGATCCCGGATCAGATAATGCGACAGGAACCCGCTGAACAGAGAGGCGCGCTTGCGCGTTCCGTCCGGCAGGATCTTCGCCACCAGGCAGCGGTCGTTGTCGTAGAGCACAGACTGAGGAACCGCGCCGAAAAACGCAAACGCATGGATGTGGCCATCCACCCACGCCTCGGCCACCGCTGCAGGGTAGGCCCGGACATAGCACGCATCGCTGTGTGGTAGGTCCAGCACGAAGAAGTGGGCCTTCTGCTCAATGCCTCCGATCCGGACCAAGGCCTCGCCGAAGTCGGCCTGTGCCTGGCCCGGCGGATGCGACAGCGGCACGAACACCTCCCGGCCCCGCCGCTCACGTTCCCGGATGTAGTCCTTGATGATCGTATAGCCGCCGGTGAAGCCGCATTCCTCGCGAAGCCGGTCGAACACCCGCTTGGCCGTATGCCGCTGCTTGCGCGGCATGGTCCGGTCCGCCTCCAGCCAGCCCTCGATGATCGGAAGGAACGGATCGAGCTTCGGACGCCGGACCTCCGCCTGACGCCGGTAACCCGGCGGAACCGAAAACGACATCATCTTCCGAACCGTGTCCCGCGACACGTTGAACACCCGCGCCGCTTCCCGCTGGCTCATGCCCTCCGCACAAGCCTGACGAACTCTCAGATATAGCTCCACGCTGTAAATCCCCACGCCCTCCCTGCTGCCGCAGAAAGGGAAAAGTGGACGACTTTTACGCCGCCCGCAGCCGCATCATGCCGCCGCTACCGTGGACGAATTTCGCACCGCCGTTCTCACACATATTTTTGGTGAGACATGAAACAGGCAAAGCTACTGACGCAAGCAGAACAAAAACGTGTCAACGCGCTTATCAACGCGCACCGCTACAGCGCAAGAAACCATGCAATTTTTGCCATCAGCTTTTTTGCTGGGCTACGCGCATGTGAGATTGCAGCACTGAAGGTTGGTGACGTGTTTGAGAAGGACGGCAGCGTGCGTGACACTGTTTACTTGGCGGCAGGACAGACGAAGGGTGACGAGGCAAACACAGTGCTGGTGAGCAAGCGGCTGGACAAAGCACTTGCTGCCTATGCTGCCGCCTATCCTCATCATGTCAGCAAACCAGAAGCAGCACTTTTCTTCAGCGCAAAGCGCGGCGGATTCAGCGCGCAGACGATTGTGAACTTGTTTTCGCGCTTTTATGCGCTCGCTGGCATAAAAGGCGCAAGCAGTCATAGCGGCAGGCGGCAGTTTTTGACTGAACTTGCAGACAAGGGCGTAAATGTGCGGGTGATACAGGCGTTGGCACGGCACAAAGACATAAGCACAACGCAGCGCTACATTGACTACAACGAAAGCAAGCTGCGCAACGCGATTGAACTTGTCAGCCAGCAGCGTTGCTAGATTTTGCTATGGCAAAAAACGCGTCGTCGCTAAGTTCTCCTGCTTTGTAACGCCTCATAGCTTCAGCCAAAAACGTATCATCCTGCAAAACAGCGCCCTCCGTAGCGCTGCTTTTCTTCTTTCTGTTCGTTCGCGTAATCTGCTGCCTGCGCTGCTTTGAGACGACATGACTATAATGCGTTTCGATCTGCTTGACCTTACAGCCCATGTTTATGCTCAAGTCGTAAACGCTCACGTCGCCCCTCTCCAAGCGCATCGTCGCGTATGTGTGCCGCAGGCTATACAAGCTGCGTCTGTCGCCGTCCCTGTCGTAAAGCAAGCCGTCTTGCCTGCCCTCAAAATCAATTGCACGTAGGTATTGCTGAAAGCTTTTGTTTAGGTCGCCAATCTGTGTTGCCTTGCCATCAGCATCGTGCTGCTGCCCAAACCAAACCCAGTCATTTTTCTCCGTGTGCGGCGAAATTTTCTGCCATTCCTTGAGTGCCTTGTTCGCACCTGGCTGTGTCTGCACAAAGCGCGCTTGCCCCTTCTTCGTCGCTTTGCTTACACGCACTTCAGCAATGCGTTCGTCTTCGCCGTCAACTTCTTCATCCAGCTTCACATCGCTCCAACGCATCTGCCGCGCCTCTCCAACACGCAAGCCGCTGTGCAGCAAGAACATGATAAAGTGGGACAGCTGCGCACGGTGCAACTTGTGCCAAGCGTTCAGCCCCTCGCTCGCAAAGCGCCCTACGCAATCCCTGTAGCTGCGCAAATTACGCACCAGCACCAGATACTCGCTGCCAGTGTCAAAGCCAGCACGCCTGCTTGGCGTTTGCCCTTTTGCAGCAACGCGCATCTTTACGATTTGCTGCATGCGCCCTTGTTCCATTGCATCGTAGAAAATCTGGTTAAGCGCGCTTTGCTCCATCTGCAGCGTCTTCAAAGCTGGCAGCTTCTTCGCGTTTGCTGTGCCGCGTGTTTTCGCTCCACGTCGTTTTGGATTGTAGCTTTGCAGTCGCGCAGCGCTCTCTGTGCTCCAGTAGCTCTTGCGCCAATCCCAATACCCAGCTGCATACTGCGAAGTTATGTCGTTGAGCAGCATTGAACTGCTGTCGCTGTTGGAAAAGTAGTCTTTGAAGTAGCGGTTGAAATACATTTTGTGCCAGCGCGCACGCTCGTCAGCCCAAGTGCCGTTGCGCAAGTTGCGCTCATACCAGTCGTGCCAATGCTTCTCAAAAGTGTATTCGTCCAAGCTATGCCCTAGCCGCGCAGCTTGTTGCAGACGCAGCAGCTCACTCTTCGCATACTCGTAAGCATCCTCGTAAACGGTCAGCTTTGTGCTGCGAGTGATGTAGCCTTTGCGCCCACCAATCTTCAGCCGCATATACCAAGTTGGCTGACGGTGCGTTTGAGCGTTGGGAACAGCAACAGCAAGATTGCGTTGAAACAGCACAAGCGCACCGCCGTAGTGTTCCCGTCTGTTCTCGTAAAACGCCAAGCTAAATCCGCTTCTTACATGCCTCAAACGCTATCATTATGCTAATTTCGCTAAATCAAAACGTCAACGAATTCAGTGCGCTGCTACAAAACTGCTACGCATAGAAAAAGGGCTGCAAAAAATGCAGCCCTTTGTTTTTGTTGAGTAAAGTGCTCGTTCGCCGTTAGCGCTTCGAGAACTGGAACGACCGGCGAGCCTTGGCCTTACCGTATTTCTTGCGTTCCACAACGCGCGAGTCGCGGGTCAGGAAGCCAGCGGCCTTCAGCGGCGCACGCAGCGAGGGTTCGAACAGCTGGAGGGCTTTCGAGATGCCGTGCTTCACCGCACCGGCCTGGCCCGAGAGGCCACCGCCAGCAACGGTCGCATAGACGTCGAATTCGCCTTCGACACCGGCAACCTGGAACGGCTGGTTCACGATCAGCTGGAGCACCGGACGGGCGAAGTAGACGTTCATCTCTTTGCCGTTCACGATGACCTTGCCCGAACCGGGCTTGACCCAAACGCGGGCGACAGCGTCTTTACGCTTGCCGGTGGCGTAGGAACGGCCCAGCTCGTCACGGACGGGCTCACGCGGACCGGCTTCGGCGACAGCCGCGGTGGCGGTGCCCGAAACGGCCGACTTCAGATCGTCGAGGGATTTGATATCGGACATGATTAGCTCCGGGTGTTCTTCTTGTTCAGGACTTTGACGTCGAGAACTTCGGGCTGTTGGGCTTCATGCGGATGCTCGGTACCGGCATAGACGCGCAGGTTCGACATCTGCTGACGGCCAAGACGGTTGCGCGAGATCATGCGCTCGACGGCCTTGATCACGACGCGCTCCGGGTGGGCGCCTTCGAGAACCTGGCGCGCGGTGCGGTGCTTGATGCCGCCCGGGTGGCCGGTGTGCCAGTAGTAGCGCTTGTCTTCGCGCTTGTTGCCAGTCATCTGCACCTTGTCGGCGTTGATGATGATGACGTTGTCACCCATGTCCATGTGGGGGGTGAAGGTCGGCTTGTGCTTGCCACGCAGGCGCATGGCAACGATCGTGGCGAGGCGGCCCAGAACGACGCCCTCAGCGTCGATCAGGAGCCACTTCTTTTCGATCTCCGCCGGTTTCGCGGTATAGGTTTTCATTTCAGATCGCCCTTGAACGGGTTGTGGAATTCGGATGTGGGCTTTTCGTGCATTCGCGCACGAAAAGCAAGCGCGCAAATGTCAAATTTAATAAGCAATTTCAAATGCTTGAAAAATAGGTATTAAAATACCCCAATCATTTATCTCCGTCCGGTGGTCGATTCCGGCCCCTGCCCCGCCTGTGGAGGGATGGAATAGGTCATTGAGGCGCGCGCGACGGGCTCGGTCTGCCCATCCGAATAGATCAGCACATCCCCCACCGCCAGAACACGCCCTAGCTTGAGCAAGCGCACCTTCGCCACCAGATCCCGCCCCGCCTCGGGCTTGCGCATGAAGTCGACGCTCGCCCCCGTCGTCACCGCCAGCGTAACCGGGCCAAGGCGGCTGAGGATCGCAAGGTAAATCCCCACATCGGCCAGCGCGAACATGTTCGGCCCCGAAACAGTGCCACCCGGGCGCAGGTGACGCTCGTGCACATGCATGCGCACGACAAGCTCCTCCCCCACCTCATCGACCGAGAAATCCTGCGCGACCTGCGGAAACTCCCGCGCGATGAAGGCCTCAAGTGACGTAGCGTCCATTTTCAGTTGCATCTTCCCTCCCCGCACTCCCTGCCCCTAGACTTCCGCCCAACAGGGAGGTTTTCAATGACGGATCTTGTCGAACTCGAACGACGTGGCGTCATCGCGCATCTGACGATGAATGCTCCGGGCAGCCTGAACGCGCTGTCTGACGCGATGCTGGCCGCGCTGAAGGCGCGCTTCACCGAACTCGCGGCTGATCAGACGATTCGCGTGGTGGTGCTGAAAGGTGCCGGGAAGGCCTTCTGCGCCGGACATGACCTCAAGGAGATGCAAGCCGGGCGCCAGGCGGAAGACAAAGGCCGCGCCTATTTCGCCGATCTCTTCGCGCGCTGCGCCGAAGTGATGCAGATGATCCCTGCCCTGCCCCAACCTGTGATCGCCGAGGTTCACGGTATCGCCACCGCAGCGGGCTGCCAGCTGGTCGCTTCGTGCGACATGGCCGTTGCGGCCGAAGGCACGCGCTTTGGGGTGAACGGGGTGAATATCGGCCTCTTCTGCTCGACCCCGATGGTCGCGCTTTCGCGCAATGTGCCGCGCAAAGTGGCCTTCGAGATGCTGACCACCGGCGAGTTCATCAATGCCGCCCGAGCGCGCGAGGTTGGCCTGATCAACCGCATCGTCCCACATGACGCGCTCGACGCGGAAACCTCGCGCCTTGCGGAAACTGTCGCGGGCAAGCTCTCGGCCGCCGTCAAGATCGGCAAACGGGCGTTCTACGATCAGATCACTCTCGATCTCGCCACCGCCTATGACCACGCAGCCGGTGTGATGGTGGAAAACATGCTCTGGCGGGATACGGCCGAGGGGCTGCAGGCCTTCATCGAAAAGCGCAAACCGGATTGGGCGGAATAGGGGGCGCTGCCCCCTCGGCCTGCGGCCTCACCCCCGAGGTATTTGGACAAGGAGAAAGCGCAGTCCCCTTCAATATGGATGAAATATCCCGGGGGTGAGCGCAAAGCGCGAGGGGGCAGCGCCCCCTCTTGCCCGCTCAGCCCAGGCTTGCCAGCGCCGGGAAGGTCTCCAGCAGCCAGAAACTGATGGCAGAGAAGGCGTTGGTCAGAAGCAGAAATCCTACGACGACCAGCAAGCCGCCCATCGTTTTTTCGATCAACCCCATGTGGCGTTTGATGCGATTCATGACGCCCATGGCCCGCTGGATAAAAAGAGCGGCCAGCAAGAAGGGAATGCCGAGGCCGAGCGCATAAACCGCAAGCAGCCCGGTTCCGCGCGCAAGGTCGCCGCTTGAGGCGGCGATTGACAGGATCGCACCTAGCTGCGGCCCGATACAAGGCGTCCAGCCGAAGGCGAAGGCAAGGCCCAGAACATAGGCGCCGAGACTAGACCCACCATGATCCCCGGCGTCGATGCGTGCCTCTCGGTCCAGCAGCGGAATGCGGTAGAGGCCCAGGAAGTGAAATCCGAGTGCAATGATCACGACGCCTGAAATACGGCCAAACAGTTCCTGATTCTGCAGAAAGAACCGTCCGAAGGCTGAGGCGGCGAATCCCATGAACAGGAACACTGTCGAAAGCCCCAGCACGAAGAAAAGCGCTGGCACCGCTGCTGAGCGCTTTCCCTCACGCAGATCACCCATGCTGACCCCACCCATATAGGCCAGATATGGCGGCACGATGGGCAGAACGCAGGGGCTGAGAAATGAAAGCAATCCCGCCACCAGCGCGACCAGCGCGGCGGGCAGAAAAGCAGCGTCGATGAGATCAATTCCGAACATGCCCCCCCATAGCACCGACGTCGCCACGCGTCACCTGCCCGCCGGTCACAAGCGCGTGGACAAATGATCGCGGGCAGGCTAGCGCGAAAGCATGGAGACCGAGACCCACATCGACGCCAAGGGCCTTCTGTGCCCGCTTCCGGTGTTGCGCCTGCGCAAGGTGCTTGAAGCCCTGCCTGCGGGCGCCTGTGTCGTGCTCGAGGCGACCGATGGTGCGAGCTGGATCGATGTTCCGCATTTCTGCGCACAAGCGGGGCATACCCTGCTCGAGGCAGAGGATCTGGGACACATCAAGCGCTATCGCATCCGCAAGTGACCCTCCAAGACGGAAATCGCCGGGCGCTGAGGCCCGGCGATCCATTTCTTTCTTAGCTACCCGCTGACCACCAGCCACGGCGCTTGGGCTTGGGCGGACCGTCTTCGGCAACCGGCTCCGCCGAGGCGGCTTCAAGCTCAGCCATCGGGGCCTCCGGCAGTTCCACCGGCGCCTCGGCCGGGGCCTCCTGCGGCGCTTCGGGCAACTCGACAGGCGCCTCAACAGGAGCTTCGGCAGGCGGAGCGACCGGGGCCTCCGGCGGCTGCTCTACCGGTGCCTCTTGCGGCGCCGCGGGTTCCTCGGGCGTACCGGCCTCGACCGGGGCCACGGCTTTCTTGCGTGAGCGCGTGGGCTTCTTCGGAGCAGCCTCACCATCTGGCGTGGTCGCCTTGCTGCGCGAGCGGCTGGTCTTGGCAGGCGCCTCGCCATCCTCGGTCTTCTTGCGCGAACGCGAAGCGCGCTTCTTGGGCTCAGCATCTGCGACCGTCGCGGTTTCTGCAACGGGGGCCTCGACCACCGGATCGACAGCCGGCGGCTTCACGTCCTCCAACTCCGCCGCAGCGGCTGCGCGCGCAACGTCCTCGGCATCGCTGTCGTCGTCCGATGCGTCGTCCTCGTCGCCTTCTTCACCGACGTCCGATTCCTCGCCTGCCTCCGCGCTTGCGCCGTTGCCGTTCCTCTTTTTGCGACGACGGCGGCGCTTTTTCTTCCGCGGCTGCTCTTCGGTGTTGGCTTCGGGCTGCTCCGATGCAACCTCGGCCTCTTCCTCTTCGACCTCCTCGACCAGATCTGCCTCGTCGATCTCGGCCATCAGTTCAGCCGAGGCCGAGACCACCGGGCTTTGCAGCTCGGGAACGATACGGGTCGCAGTCTTGAACTTCTCGATCGAGAAATCGGGGCTGACCAGCGACGGATCGGCCTCGATCCGCACGGCCATGCCGTAGCGCGCCTCGATCCCGGCGATATGCTCGCGCTTGGCGTTCATCAGGTAGTTGGCAACGGCCACGGGGCAGCGCACCAGGACTTCGCGCGAGCGCTTGCGGGTGCCTTCTTCCTCAATGGCGCGCAGAACCTGAAGCGCAAGGCTGTCATCCGAACGGATGAGGCCCGTGCCATGGCAATGCGGACAGGGCTGCGTGGTCGATTCCAGCATCCCCGGGCGCAGGCGCTGACGGCTCATCTCCAGCAGGCCAAAGCCCGAGATGCGGCCCACCTGGATGCGCGCGCGATCGGTCTTGAGGCGCTCTTTGAGACGCTTCTCGACGGCCGCGTTATTCTTGCGCTCTTCCATGTCGATGAAGTCGATGACGATCAGGCCGGCAAGGTCGCGCAGACGCAGCTGGCGCGCCACCTCGTCGGCGGCCTCCAGGTTGGTCTTGAGCGCGGTCTCCTCGATCGAGCCCTCTTTCGTGGCCCGGCCCGAGTTGACGTCGATCGCCACCAGCGCCTCGGTCACGCCGATCACGATATAGCCGCCCGACTTGAGCTGCACGACCGGGTTAAACATCGAGCTGAGGTAGCTTTCGACCTGGTAGCGCGCGAACAGGGTCAGTTGCTCGTTGTAATGCTTCACGTTCTTGGCGTGGGACGGCATGATCATCTTCATGAAGTCCTTGGCCACGCGATAGCCGCGCTCGCCCTCGACCAGCACCTCGTCGATCTCTTTCGAGTAGAGATCGCGGATCGAGCGCTTGATCAGGTCGCCTTCCTCATAGATCGGCGCGGGCGCGACCGACTTCATGGTCAGATCCCGGATCTGCTCCCACAGACGCATGAGGTATTCGTAGTCGCGGCGGATCTCGGTCTTGGTGCGCTGCGCGCCCGCGGTGCGGATGATCAGCCCGGCACCCTGCGGCACCTCCATCTCGCCCGCGATTTCCTTGAGCTTCTTGCGGTCAGCGGCATTGGTGATCTTGCGCGAGATGCCACCACCGCGCGCGGTGTTGGGCATCAGCACGCAGTAGCGGCCGGCAAGGCTGAGGTAGGTGGTCAGGGCCGCGCCCTTGTTGCCACGCTCTTCCTTGACCACCTGCACCAGCATGATCTGGCGCACCTTGATAACTTCCTGGATCTTGTAGCGGCGCGCACGCGGCTTGCGCGGGGCGCGGATCTCTTCCTGCACATCCTCTTCCGCGACGGACTCGATCTCATCGTCGGTCGGGTGGACGTGGTGGTCGTGATCGTGCACCTCCTCGTCAGAGGCGTCGTCCGCCTCGTCGGCGGCTTCCTGCGGCTCGACGGCCTCTGGCTCGATCACAGGCTCCACTGCGTCATCTGCCACGATCGGCTCTTGCGCCTCGGCGACATCGGCCTCGACCGCTTCGATCACCGGTTCCTCGACAGCGCCTTCGGGGGCCGCATCGCCCTCCAGATCGACCACGGCCATGCCCGGAATATCTTCCGAGCGCACGACCGCATCGGTTTCAGCTGCCTTCTCGGCTTTCGCCGCACCGCTGCGCGGACGGCGCGAACGGCGCGGACTGCGGCTACGCTCCTCGGCCTCTTCGGCCTCAGCGGCAAGCCGCTCTTCCTCAAGCAATGCCTGACGGTCGGCCACCGGGATCTGGTAGTAATCGGGGTGAATTTCCGCGAAGGCGAGGAAGCCGTGGCGGTTCCCGCCATAATCGACAAAAGCGGCCTGGAGCGAAGGCTCCACCCGCGTTACTTTTGCCAGATAAATGTTCCCGGCCAGCTGCCGTTTGTTGATGGTTTCAAAGTCGAACTCCTCGACCTTGTTGCCGTCCACCACCACCACGCGGGTTTCTTCCGCATGTGTGGCATCGATAAGCATCTTCTTTGCCATTAATCCTGTTTCCGCACGCTGATCGGCGCCTTGTCCTTGCGGGCAAGACGCGTTCAACGTGGTTTTTGTTTGAGGCGAGTGCGTCCGAGACCATGCAGGGGCGGGCGCCCAAGGGGCTGCCCGTCCTCACCTGCTCTGTGCCTGCACGCGTCATCGCGGTTCTTCCCAAGCGCGGACCTCAGGCCCGTCACCCAACTGAAACCCCAGGCTTTTCAAGGCCTTTGGGCATGACTACGACCTTGCGGCCAATCGGTTGACCCGGAAACAGGCTCGGCTGTGCGATACCTTCGAAACCGGAAATCAGCGAATTCCGTGGGCGAGAACGTCGCAAAACGTGCGTCTCACCGACATATTTCGGACAATAGCCTCGGCGCGCGACCAAAGACAATCGCTTTTTCGTCAGACCTGCATGCCCATTCCCGCCCGGTGAAGGGGGCTCCGCCCCCGCGCTCGCGCGCTCCCCCGGGATATTTTCACCACATTGAAGGTGATCGAGCCCCCTCAACGCGGTGAAAATATCCCGGGGGTGAGGCCCGCAGGGCCGAGGGGGCAGCGCCCCCTCCTGCGTCAGATGTAATCCTGGCGCTGCAGGCCGTATTTCGCCATCTTCTCGTTCAGGGTCCGGCGCGGCAGGCACAGTTCCTCCATCACCGCAGAAATCGAACCCTTGTGGCGCCGCATCGTATTGTCGATCAGCATTTTCTCGAAGCTCTCGACATATTCCTTCAGCGGCTTGCCCTCGGTCGTCATGGCGGGACCAGCGTCTTCGTTCTCCGCCATCAAGAGCGAAGCGATCGAGCCCGTTCCCCGGCGCGATTGCAGCACGGCGCGCTCGGCCACGTTGATCAACTGCCGCACGTTCCCCGGCCAGGGCGCTTGCAGAAGCTGCGCCGCCTCCTGGGCCGTGACTTCGGGCGCATCGCAGCCGTATTCCTCGGCGAATTGTTCCGAGAGCCGGTTGAACAGGGTCAGGATATCCTCGCCGCGCGCGCGCAGCGGCGGCAGAGTGATCTTGAGTGCGGCAAGGCGGAAGAACAGGTCGGGCCGCAGCGCATCCTCAAGCGTGCGCCCTTCGCCATGCGCATTGCAAATAGCGATGATACGGGTTTCCGCAGGCGTCCCCTGATCGCTGATGAATTGCAGCAGACGCGCCTGAAGGGCCGAGGACAGCGCCTCGACATCCTCTAGCACCAGGGTGCCGCCGCGCGCTTCCTCGACCAGCGGCAGGCCATCTTCGACCGGGCCGAAGAGGCGTGCGGCCAGAACGTCCTCGGTATAGGCCGCGCAGCTCACGACCACGAATTTCTTGCCCGCGCGCGGCCCGGTGGCGTGGAGCGCATGGGCGACCAGCGTCTTGCCCGTTCCCGTCTCGCCGTCGATCAAAACGTGCCCGTCCGCCTGGCTCAGGTCGAGGATATCCTCGCGCAGCCGCTCCATCGGAGCCGAGGTGCCGATCAGCTTGCCCATCACCTGACTGCCCTCAGCCAGATCGCGCCGCAACGCGCGGCTGTCGAGCGTCATACGCCGCATCTGCGTGGCGCGTTTGGCCAGTTCCGTCATCCGGTCCGGGTTGAAGGGCTTCTCCATGAAGTCCATCGCGCCCAAACGCATCGCCTCGACCGCCATGGGCACATCGCCATGCCCGGTGATCATGATCACCGGCAGGCCCGAGTCGATGCCCATCAGGCGCTTGAGGAATGCCATTCCGTCCATCCCCGGCATACGGATATCCGAGATCACGACGCCCGGCCAATC
Source organism: Sedimentimonas flavescens (assembly GCF_019264375.1). Taxonomy (GTDB): domain Bacteria; phylum Pseudomonadota; class Alphaproteobacteria; order Rhodobacterales; family Rhodobacteraceae; genus Rhodobacter; species Rhodobacter flavescens. The sequence continues at coordinate 11,228 of NZ_JAHVAI010000011.1, forward strand.
CGCACCGATCACCTTCAGCGCATCTTCCGCACAGGCGTAGGTTTCGGTATCGAACCCCGACAACGCAAGCCACTGGCTGACCGACTGGCGCATGTCCTCTTCGTCATCGACGATCGCCACTTTCATCATCCGTGCCATGCTTTACTCCGCAGCCTCCGCGCCATCCGGCGCAGTCTTCAGTTTCGCTTCCGACAGGAGCGGCAGCTGCATCTCGAATACAGCTCCGCCGCCCTCGGCATTATGAGCGGTCAGACGACCGCCAAAATCGCTTACGATCGAGGAAGAGATCGCAAGGCCAAGGCCCGTCCCCTCCCCCGGTTTCTTGGTGGTCCAGAACGGCTCGAACAACTTTTCCAGATCGCTCAGCCCAGGACCATTGTCACGCACGCTCAACACGGCGGTCTCACCCGCAGCCAGGATCAGCTCGATCTGCGGATCGGCCACGGTTTTCGTGGCATCGAGCGCATTGCGCAGCAGGTTGATGATAACCTGCTCCAGCCGAATCCGGTCTGCCAGCACCATCACCGGCTCGCGCGTCATGGTGCGGGTAATGCGCACCGTACGCGCCCTCAACTGCGGCTCCATCATCGCCAGCGCCGAGCTGATCGCCGCGCGCAGATCTACCGGTTCGAAGGCCTCGCCGCCCTTGCGCGCGTAGGACTTGAGCTGACGTGTAATCGCGCCCATCCGATCGATCAGATCGTCGATGCGCTGGAACGAGCTTAGCGCCTCTTCGCTGCGATTGCGCTGCAGCAGCAGGCGCGCGCCTGCAAGATAGGTCTTCATCGCCGCCAACGGCTGGTTCAATTCGTGGCTGACCGCCGCCGACATCTCGCCCAAGGCCGCCAGCTTTGAGGATTGCGCCAGCGTCTGCTCGGCCACCGCCAGATCCTTCTGCACCCGCTCGCGTTCTGCAATCTCGCGCGAGAGCCGCGCGTTCAGCGCGCGCAACTCGGCCGACTCGCGCCGGTAGCGCGCAGATTGAACACGCGCGCGCCGCGATAGCCAGTAGAAAGCGAGCGCCAGAAAGATCGCAAAGCCCATGATCTCCAGCGCCAGCACCGCGTTCACGCGCTCGCGCACCGACTCGTAGCTGGTGAAGGCGGTCATGCGCCAGCCGCGGAACGGAATGCGCGTCTCGGTGCGCATCACCGCCTGACCGCGCAGATAGGCATCGGGAGCCTCGTTCGCCCAGTCCGCCGTCGCCTGAAGCGCGCGCTGGATCGCGGTCGGCGCGTCGCGGCGCGCCAGCGCCTCGCTCATGGTCAGCCCGCGCCACTTCGGCTCGGTCGTCAGGATGATGCGCCCCTCGCTGTCGGTCACTGCAACGGCGTCCGAGATTCCAGCCCAGGCACGCTCGAACTTGGACAGCTCTGCCTCGACGACGATCACCCCCACCACGCGCCCGTCGGCCACCAGCGCGCGGGAATAGTTGAACTCGGTCCCCCCGGTTTCGCGGGCGGTCGCGGTAAAGATCGTCTCGCGCGAGCGCAACCCCTCTACGAAGAACGGCGCGGTGGAATAACTCGTTCCGATCAGATGCCGGTTGGTCGAGGCAACGGTGCGTCCGCTCGCATCCAGCAACCGGATCGAGGCCGCCGCGACATCCTGCTTGGCGGAAATCAGCGTCGCCGATGTCTTCGAGTAATCCAGGGACTCAAGCGCATTCGTCAGCCCCGGATCGCGCGCCAAAAGCAGCGGCACGACCGAGGTGCGCTGCAACTCCGAGATGATATTACCCGTGTACAGCGCCAGGCGCAGTTCCGTGCGCACCCGCGTTGTCTCAGAGAAACGATCGGTCAGCCACAGATTGGTCGCCCACATCGCGCCCACACAGAGCGCGACAATCAGCACCCCGACGATACGGGTCACCACACGCCCGCCGCGCTGTGCGGCGGGGTCGGTCGATTGATTTTGATCTGGAACGCGCGGGGTTACGGCCATGCCGCGAATTTAGGTTAGCCCCGCCCCCCCGGCAAGGCTAAGACCTCAGGCCTGCGCCAGCATCCCGCTCAACGCGCGGAAAAGCGCCGCCCCGTCGGTGCCACCCTGCGTCGGGTCCACCGCGCGCTCGGGATGCGGCATCATGCCCAGCACCCGGCGGTTCGCGCTCAGCACACCCGCGATATCATCGACCGAGCCATTGGGGTTCTGCGCATAGCGGAAGGCCACGCGGTCCTCGCCCTGCAGCGCCTTCAGCCCCTCGGCGTCGATCGTGTAATTGCCGTCATGATGCGCAACCGGGAAAACCACCTCGGCACCCTTCGCATAGGGCGCGGTAAAGGCACTGTCCGTTGTCGCAACTTTCAGCGTCACCGGCTTGCACACGAACTTGAGCGAGGCATTGCGCATCAGCGCACCCGGCAGCAGTCCCATCTCGGTCAGCACCTGGAAGCCGTTGCAGATCCCGATGACGTAACCGCCCCGGGCCGCGAAATCCACGACCGCCTGCCCGATGGGCGAGCGCGAGGCAATCGCGCCGCAGCGCAGGTAGTCGCCATAGGAAAACCCGCCCGGCACCCCGATCACATCGACGCCCGAGGGCAACACGGTGTCCTTATGCCAGACCCGTACGACCTCCGCGCCAGCCTTGGCAAAGGCATCGGCCAGATCGCGGTCGCAGTTCGACCCGGGGAAGGTGATGATGGCGGCTTTCATCGCAAGGGCTCCTGCATTCAACGTGGTCGAAATATCCCGGGGGTCCGGGGGCAGCGCCCCCGACCTTGCCCTCAGGCGATCTCGATCGTGTATTTCTCGATCACGGTATTGGCGAGCAGCTTCTCGCACATCGCCTTGACCTCGGCTTCGGCGGCGGTCTTGTCGGTCGCGGCCAGGTCCAGTTCGATCACCTTGCCCTGACGGACGGCCTCAACCCCCGAGAACCCGAGGTGCCCGAGCGCGTGGCGCACGGCCTCGCCTTGCGGGTCCAGAACCCCATCCTTCAGCATCACATGAACGCGGGCTTTCATCGCGGGCGGCTCCTCAGTTGATCAGGGTCGGCTTGATATTGGTGGCGTTGGTCGGCAGAACGCCCAGACGGCGCGCGACCTCGGAATAGGCATCCGTCAGCGAACCCAGATCCCGGCGGAACACGTCCTTGTCGAGCTTCTGGTTCGTCTTGATGTCCCACAGGCGGCAGCTGTCGGGGCTGATCTCGTCGGCGACGATGAGGCGCATGAAATCGCCATCCCACACCCGGCCGATCTCGATCTTGAAGTCGATCAGCTTGATGCCGACACCATAGAACACGCCCGACAGGAAGTCGTTCACGCGCAGCGCAAGGCTGACGATATCATCGAGATCCTGCTGATTGGCCCAACCGAAGGCGATGATATATTCCTCGGGCACCAGCGGATCGCCAAGCGCGTCGTTCTTGTAGCTGTATTCCACGATCGGACGCGGCAGCGGCGTGCCCTCTTCCAGACCCAGACGCTTCGAGATCGACCCGGCCGCGAAGTTGCGCACGATCACCTCGAGCGGCACGATCTCGACCTGGCGGATCAGCTGCTCGCGCATGTTCAGACGACGGATGAAATGGTTCGGCACGCCGATATTGGTCAGCCCGGTCATGAAGTATTCGGACAGGCGGTTGTTCAGCACACCCTTGCCTTCGATGGTCGCCTTCTTTTGCGCATTGAAAGCGGTCGCATCGTCCTTGAAGTACTGAACCAGGGTTCCCGGCTCCGGGCCTTCATAGAGAACCTTTGCTTTGCCTTCGTAAATCTTCTTGCGCCGGGGTGCCATGTGCTCTCCGTTTCGGATCGGGCCCCAATCGGCGGTAGCCGGTGGATCGGGGCAAGGGGCGGGCGCTTGGGCCCTTTCGGCCCCTATAGGACAAGGCGATGCGCCCCGCAAGACAAAGGGGCGTGCGCAAAGCGGTTAAACTTCTGCGAATGACCCTTGCAGTGGCCCCGTCTGGCGGGCATATGAAAGATAAGAGGAGCCTTGTAAAAGGGGGAGGAAGACCGATGACGACTTTCGACGATCGCGAACACGCCTTTGAAAGCAAATTCGCCTATGACGCGGAGAAGCAGTTCAAAGCCGAGGCCCGCTGCACCAAACTGCTTGCAAACTGGGCCGCAGCCCTTCTTGGCAAGGACGTTGAGGCCTATACCAGCGAGCTGATCGCAGCCGATTTCGAAGAAGCCGGTCAGGACGATGTCTTCCGCAAGCTCGTCGCCGATCTGGCCGGACAGGCCGACGAGGCGACCATCCGCGCCAAGATGGCGGAGTGCATGGCCGAGGCCAAGGCGCAGATCGACGCTGGCTGATTGCCTTCGGATCAGAATATCCAGAACCCCCGCTGCGCGCAGCGGGGGTTTTTCTTTGCCCTTCCCGAAAGAGTTGCGCGCGCCTCATCATCTTCTTGAAGAGAACGAATTTGCCAAAAGCGGCCAAAGATGGCAGGAGGGGCGCCAACCGCCGCCCCCCGCGGCGCAGATGGATTCCGAAAGGCCACCCGATGACCAACGCCCTGAGCCGCCTTCTTGAGACCCGCGACTGGCTTCTGGCCGATGGCGCGACCGGCACCAACCTGTTCAACATGGGCCTTAGCTCGGGCGAGCCGCCGGAACTGTGGAACGCTGATCACCCCGACCGGATCGCCAAGCTTTACTCGGGCGCGGTCGAGGCGGGTTCGGACCTGTTCCTGACCAACACCTTTGGCGGCAACGCCTCGCGCCTCAAGCTGCATAACGCCCAAAGCCGCGTGCGCGAGCTCAACCGCCTTGCGGCGGAAATCGGCCGCGAAGTGGCCGACAAGGCGGGTCGCCCCGTTATTGTCGCAGGCTCGGTCGGGCCGACGGGCGACATCTTCGCTCCGATGGGCACGCTGACCCATGAACTCGCCGTCGAGATGTTCCACGAGCAGGCCGAAGGCTTGAAGGAAGGCGGCGCCGATGTTCTCTGGGTCGAGACGATCTCGGCCCCCGAGGAATTCAAGGCCGCCGCCGAGGCCGCACGCCTGGCCGGAATGGACTGGTGCGGCACCATGAGCTTCGACACCGCAGGCCGCACCATGATGGGCGTGACCTCGGCCGATCTCGCGGCGCTGGTCGAAAAGCTGCCCAACCCGCCGCTCGCCTTCGGTGCCAACTGCGGCGTGGGCGCGGCAGACCTGATGCGCACGATCCTCGGCTTCGTCGCCGCCGGGACCGAACGTCCGGTCATCGCCAAGGGCAACGCGGGCATCCCGAAGTATCACGACGGCCACATCCACTATGACGGCACGCCCGAGCTGATGGGCGATTACGCCTGCCTCGCGCGCGATGCGGGCGCCACCATCATCGGCGGCTGCTGCGGCACCATGCCCGAGCACCTCAGGGCGATGCGCGCCGCGCTGGAAACCCGCCCGCGCGGGCCGCGCCCCACGCTCGAGGAAATCTCGACCAAGCTCGGCGCCTTCTCTTCGGCCTCGGACGGCACCGGTGACGATCCCGGTGCAGGCCGCGAACGCCGCTCGCGCCGCCGCGGATAATCGCACTGACATCAAATGCTTGACCCAGACGGGGCCTCGGCCTCTTCTGGGAACGGCCCCGCTTTGCCCAAGGACGACCGATGCAGACCGCCTCAGAACAGCGACAGCTGATCCCCGGCCCTGGGTGGCGGGGCAAAGCGCGTGCAATCGAGGGCGCCCAGATCCCGCACGAAGCCAAGCCGTCGGCACGAGACGGCAAAGCGTTGCGCCAGCAGATCGGCTTCGACCCCCTCGCCCGTCATCCGGCTGGTGAAGCGCGGATCGTTCAACTGCCCGCCGCGCATGTCGGCGATCGCGCCCAGCACCCGCTCGGCGCGCAGCGGCACATGGCGTTCGAGCCAGTCGGCGAACAGCGGCGCAACCTCATGCGGCAGGCGGATCAGAAGCATCCCGGCAGCCCGGGCACCCGCGCGGCGCGCCTCGGTCAGGATCGCCTCCAACTCGTGATCGGTCAGACCGGGGATCATCGGCGCCGCCATGACGCGCACCGGAATGCCCGCGCGGCTGAGTTCTCGGATCATGCGAATGCGCGTAGCGGGCGCAGGCGCGCGCGGCTCCATCTTGCGGGCCAGATCGGCGTCGAGCGTGGTGACGCTGACACCCACATGCACGAGCCTGCGGGCCGCCATGTCGGACAGTATCTCGAGATCGCGCAACACGCCTGCCCCACGCGTCACTATGGTCACAGGGTGGTTATGGGCGCTCAGCACCTCAAGCAGTCCGCGCATGACGCCCAGCTTGGCCTCAAGCGGCTGATAGGGGTCAGTGCTGGTGCCAATGGCGATCGGCGCGACCTGATAGCCGGGCTTGCGCAACTCGCGCGCCAGCACCTCGGGCGCCTCGGGGCGGGCGACCAGCTTGGTCTCGAAATCGAGCCCCGCCGACAGCCCCAGATAGCCATGCGAGGGCCGCGCGAAGCAGTAGATGCAGCCATGCTCGCAGCCCCGATAGGGGTTGATCGAGCGGTCGAAGGGCACGTCGGGGCTGGTGTTGCGCGTAATCACGCTGCGCGGCCGCTCGATGCTGACCTCGGTCCGCACCAGCCGCTCTTCCTCGATGATCTCCCAGCCGTCATGCACCCATTCGCGCAGGTAGGGCTCGAACCGTCCCACAGGCGAACTGGCGGCGCCACGCGCCTTCAGGCGCTGGCGTGGGTCGGTAGGCGGCAGATCGAAGGGCAGCAGACTCATGCGCCCAAATTAGAACACAACAAGAACATTCACCAGAGGATTCGCGGCAACAAGAACCCATCTGCGCCCCCATCTGTCGGAGCCGATGCCGAGCATGTCGCAATTCGCAAAGTATTCCGGGCCCTTTGCCCACATCACAAGAACAAGACAGCGATCAGGAGACCGCGCTATGGCCGATGAAGACGATATCATCCTCTCGGAACTGGATGACGAGGAGCTGGTGCTCCAGATGATGGACGACCTCTACGATGGCCTCAAAGAGGAAATCGAAGAGGCGGTCGAGATCCTGCTCGAGCGCGGCTGGACGCCCTATGACATCCTGACCAAGGCGCTGGTCGCCGGCATGACCATCGTCGGCGCCGATTTCCGCGACGGGATCCTTTTTGTGCCCGAAGTGCTGCTGGCCGCCAACGCGATGAAGGGCGGCATGGCCATCCTCAAGCCGCTCTTGGTCGAGACCGGTGCGCCGCGCATGGGCAAGATGGTGATCGGCACCGTGAAGGGCGACATCCACGACATCGGCAAGAACCTCGTTTCGATGATGATGGAGGGCGCAGGCTTCGAAGTGGTCGATCTGGGCATCAATAACCCGGTCGAGAACTACATCGACACCGCCGAGAAAGAGGGCGCCGACATCATCGGCATGTCCGCCCTGCTGACCACGACCATGCCCTACATGAAGGTTGTGATCGACGCGCTGAAGGAAAAGGGCCTGCGCGACAAGTATCTGGTCCTGGTTGGCGGCGCCCCGCTGAACGAGGAATTCGGCAAGGCCATCGGTGCCGACGCCTATTGCCGCGATGCTGCCGTGGCCGTGGAAACCGCCAAGCACATGATCGCGCGCCGCCATAACCAGATGGGCTAAGCCCGCGATAGTGATCGAAATTGGCCCCGGAATTCACTTCCGGGGACTTTTTTTTGGCGCGTACAAAGCCCATAATTAAGGAGATGGAGGATGAAGATGTCCCTGCCCCATTTTCTGGCGCTGATTCTTGTAGCGATCCTTGCGGCCGGCCTGACGGTCTGGCTTGCGCATTCGGTCGGGCTGTCGCTGGCCATCGTGGGTAGCGCGGCGCTGATCGGCGCGGCGATCGCGCGGCTGATGGCTCGCGTGGAATGATTTCCAATGAAACGCTGAGCGCCGAGGGGATGCGCCCCTCGGGTCGTGGCCGTGTGCTGCTGATCGCCTGCGGCGCGCTGGCGCGCGAGATCTTGGCGCTGAAAGCGGCCAATGGCTGGGAGCACCTCGACCTGACCTGCCTGCCCGCCAACCTGCACCTCTGGCCCGAGAAGATCACTGCCGCCGTCGAGGACGCCGTGCGCAAGCACCGCGATCGCTACGACGATGTCTTCGTCGTCTATGCCGATTGTGGCACCGGCGGGCAATTGTTCGAAAAGTGCAAGGAGTTGGGCGTCGAGATGGTCGAAGGTCCGCATTGCTATTCGTTTTTTGAAGGAAATGAGACCTTCTCCGCCAAGGCCGAGGATGAATTCACCGCCTTCTACCTGACCGATTTCCTGGTGCGCCAGTTCGATGCCTTCGTGTGGAAGCCGATGGGCCTCGACCGCTACCCCGAGCTGCGCAACAGCTATTTCGCGCATTACGACCGGCTGATCTATCAGGCGCAGACCGACGATCCGGCACTGGATGAAAAGGCGCGCGAAGCGGCTGAACGGCTTGGCCTGCGCTACGAGCGGCGCTTTACCGGCTATGGTGATCTGGAAACGACCCTCGCCCGTATCTGACCCCGCGAGGTCTCAGGCTTCCAGTTCGGCGTCCCAGTAAAGGAAATCCATCCAGCTTTCGTGCAGATGCCCCGGCGGGAAGCGGCGGCCGACCGCGTGCATTTCCTCGGCGGTCGGCTGGCGTGCGGGCTTGCGCAAATGCAGCCCCGAGTCCTTCAAGGGTTTGTTTGCCTTGCGCAGATTGCACGGCGCGCAGGCAGCCACGACGTTTTCCCAGCTGGTGATTCCCCCGCGCGAGCGCGGCACCACGTGGTCGAAAGTCAGATCCCCTTTCGAGCCGCAATACTGGCAGCAGAATTCATCCCTCAGAAAAAGATTGAAGCGCGTGAATGCCACGCGCTTCTGAGGACGAACGAATTCCTTGAGGACGACGACCGAGGGGATGCGTATCGCCTCTCTCTGCGATCGGACCACCTCGTCATACTCCGCGAGGATGATCACCCTGTCGAGGCACACCGCCTTGATCGCCTCCTGCCAGGGCCAAAGCGATAGCGGGTAATACGAAAGTGGCCTGAAATCCGCGTTCAGCACCAGCGCCGGATAGTGCCGGAGCGCGGATGGCTCTCGCACGAATTGCGTTCGAAACTCGGTCCTGTCGCCGTGGTCCAGCATGCGTGACTCCGTCCTCGCCCTGTCGCCCGTCGGGTAGCTGGGGCGGAGATCGCCCCTGCCTATAAAATAACTATATATGGCGTTTCGCATCTGGCAAGCCTCGCCATATGCGATCTTTCTGCCGTGCAGCATGGCTAGCACGTGGATATGACGCGGGGGTGACACCGCGCGACGCGGATGATCTGGGCGGTCTCAGCCTTGGCGCAGGAACTCAGCCCGGCAGTTTCTGCTTGAGGAACGCAAGCGCCACCGACAGCCCGTCTGGCGCGATGCCGTGACCGGTGCCCTCCATCACATGCGCATAGGTTTCGAAACCCGCCGAGACCAGCGCATCGCCCGCCAGCCCCATGTCCGCGAAGGGGACGACCGGATCGGCATCGCCGTGGATCAACAGGACCGGCGGCTTCGAGATCGCCTCTTGTGCCAATGCATCCGGGCGCAGCAGCCGGCCCGAAAAGGCCACCACCGCCGCGACCGGCGCGGACCTGCGCGGGGTGACGTCAAGCGCCATCATCGTGCCTTGCGAAAAGCCGATAATCGCCAATTCTGAAGGCGTTAGGCCTTCATCTTCAAGCAGCCCGTCAAGAAAGGCATTCAGGTCGCGCGCTGCCGCTTGCATACCCTGCGCCGCGGCTTCCTCGCTTGAGCCGTCAAGCCAGGGGATCGGGAACCACTGCCGCCCGAACGGATTGCCCGAGCACGGCTCGGGTGCGTCGGGGGCCAGAAACAGCGTGTCGGACAGATGCGGCGCCAGCGGATCAGCCAGCCCAAGAAGGTCGGCCCCATCGGCCCCGTAGCCATGCAAGAAGACCACCGCCGACTTCACCCGCCCCGATTTCGGCGCCTTGCGCCCGACCTTGAGTTCCCGCGTCATGGCGCCACCCCTTCCCTCTGTTTCGCCCAAGCGTAATAGGCCCAAAGCCCACGCGCCGCAACGGCCCTCCAGGGCGCCCATGCCGCAGACAGCGCGTTGAATTCCTTGCGCTTCGGGCGCTCTGGCAGATCAAAGAGCATCCGCGCCCCCTCGGCCAGCGCCAGATCGTCCACCGCGAACACATCGGCCCGCCCGAGCGCAAAGATCAGATACATCTCGACCGTCCAGCGCCCGATCCCCGGCAGCGGCAGGAGCGTCGCCACCACCTCCTCATCCGGCAAATGGCGCAGCGCGTCAAAATCGATCCCGGCCGAGGCAAGCGCCTGAACATAGCGCACTTTCTGGCGCGACAATCCGCATCCGCGCAGATCATCCTCACTCGCGCAAGCAATCGCGTCGGGCGCACCCAGACCCGCTGTCAGCAGCTTGTTGCGGATCGAGTTTGCCGCCGCGACCGAAACCTGCTGCCCCAAAATCGCGTCGCGCAGCGCCTCGAACCCGTCCTCGCGACGCCGTAGCGGCCACGGGCCGGTCAGATCAAGCGCATGGGCGAATCGCGGTTCGGCGCGCGCCAGCCAGGCCGCGCCCTCCGCAATATCCGCGTCGCATGTGATGATACGTCCCACCATGGCGCGAGCCTGCCCCATCGCGGGCACTCTTGCCAGCCCCTTCGCGCCCCGTTAGGGCTTTGTCCATGAATGCTTCGACCGACCTCATCGACGCACCCGCTCCGGGTAAATGGCGCAACGTGATCGTGCTTGTGCTCGCGCAGGCATTGCTTGGCGCGCAGATGTCGATGATCTTCACCGTGGGCGGGCTTGCGGGCCAGTCGCTGGCGCCCAACCCCTGCTGGTCCACCCTGCCGCTGTCGCTGATCGTGCTTGGCTCGGTACTGTCGGCGCAGCCGATGTCCGAGTTCATGTCGGCCTACGGACGCCGCTCCGGCTTCATTCTGGCCACCGTCGCCGGGGGTATTGGCGCTGCCATCGCCGCGTACGCGCTCTATATCGGGTCGTTTTCGCTCTTCATGGCGGGGTCTTTCCTGACGGGCATCTACATGTCTGCACAGGGGTTCTATCGCTTCGCCGCAACCGACGGCGCAAGCCCCGAGTTCCAGCCCAAGGCCATTTCCTATGTCATGGCGGGCGGGCTTGCGGCAGCGATCATCGGCCCGCAGATGGTCAAGGCGACCGCGCAAGCGATGGCCGTGCCCTTCATGGCGACCTATATCGCCATCGTCGGCATCAACCTGCTCGGGCCGCTGCTGTTTGCCTTCCTGCGCATCCCGGCACCGGGCCGTCGGGCCAAGGGCGCCGCTCACCCCGGCCGCACCCGGCGCGAGTTGCTGCGCGACCCGGTCATCGCCGTCGCGATGATCTGCGGGATGGTGTCCTACGCACTGATGAACCTTGTGATGACCTCGACGCCGCTTGCTGTCGTGGGTTGCGGGTTCGAGGCCGGGGATGCCGCCGATATCGTCTCGGCGCATGTGCTCGCGATGTATGTGCCCTCGTTCTTCACCGGCGCACTCATTGCCCGCTTCGGGCGCGAGGTGATCGTCGGCGTCGGCCTGCTGATCCTCGCGGCTTCGGGTGCGGTGGCGATGACAGGCGTCGAGCTTGATAACTTCTTCATCGCCCTCGTCTTGTTGGGCGTGGGTTGGAACTTTGGCTTCATCGGCTCAACCGCGATGCTGGCCAGCGCGCATTCGCCCGAAGAGCGCGGCCATATCCAGGGCATCAACGATTTCGTGGTTTTCGGCGGTGTGTTCGTGGCGTCGCTCAGCTCGGGCAGCCTGATGAACTGCGCCGAGGCGGGCGATCCGCAGGCAGGCTGGCAAGCGGTGAACCTTGCCATGCTGCCCTTCCTGACCCTCGCGGGCGGCGCCCTGATCTGGCTGATGATGCGCCCGAAGGAAACGCGCTGAGATCAGCCCCGCAGTGCGCGCACCCGTGCGGCTAGTGCGAGCGTCGAGCCATCCTTACCCGCGCCATCCGAGGTGCCCTCAAGCACCGGGGCAAGCGCAAGCGCCAGCTCCTTGCCGAGCTCCACGCCCCATTGGTCAAAGCTGTTGATCCCGAGGATCACACCCTCAACGAACACGCGGTGCTCGTAGAGTGCGACAATCCCGCCGAAAACCTCGGGCGTCAGCTTGGGATAAAGAAGCGTGGTCGAGGGGCGCGAGCCGGGGAAGACCCGGTGGCGCGCCTGACGCTCCAACTCGGCGCCGGTTAGCCCCTTCTTACGCATGATCTCGGTCGCCTCGGCCAGGCTGCGGCCACGCATCAGCGCCTCGGATTGGGCAAGACAATTGGCGGCAAGCAGCAGGTGCTGATGCGCCAGATCAGGCTCATGCCCCTCAGCCGCCAGCATGAATTCGCAGGGAATGACCCGCGTGCCCTGGTGGATGAGCTGATAGAAAGCGTGTTGCCCGTTGGTGCCGGGTTCGCCCCAAACCACCGGCCCCGAGTGATAGGGCAAGTCCGCACCATCCATGCTGACGCGCTTGCCATTCGATTCCATCTCAAGCTGTTGCAGATAGGCAGGCAGGCGCGAGAGCCGCTGGTCGTAGGGCAGAACCGCGCGGGTCGCATAGCCGCAGAACTGGTTATGCCAGATCCCGACCAGCGCCAGCAGAACCGGTAGGTTCTGTGCAAGCGGGGCCGTGCGGAAATGCGCATCCATCGCCGCCGCGCCACGCAGCATCGCGTCGAACTGCTCGGGGCCGATGGCCAGCATCAGTGACAGCCCGATCGGCCCCCACATCGAGTAGCGCCCGCCGACCCAATCCTCGAACCCGAAGACCCGCGCGGGGTGGATGCCGAAAGCGGCGGTCTTGTCGCTCGCGGTGCTGAGCGCCGCGAATTGCGCCGCCGGGTCTTTAACGGTCTGCGCCATCCAGCGCCGCGCCGTCTCGGCATTGGTCATCGTTTCGATCGTCGTGAAGGTCTTCGAGGCCACGATGACCAGCGTCGTTTCCGGGTTCAGCCCCCTGAGCGTGTCGTGGATATGCGCGCCATCGACGTTCGAGACAAAGTGGCAGCGCGGCCCATTGTGATAGGGCCCCAGCGCCAGCACCGCCATCGCAGGCCCCAGGTCCGAGCCGCCAATCCCGATATTCACCACATCGGTGATCGCGCCGCCCTGCCCGGTAAAGCGCCCTTCGCGCACGTCACGGGCAAAGCCAACCATGCGCGCATGGGTCTTGCGCACTTTGGGCATGACGTCCTCGCCATCGACGCAGACCGGGTGGCTGAGATTGCGCAGCGCGGTATGCAGCACCGCGCGCCCCTCGGTTTCATTGATCTTGGCACCGGTGAACATCGCCTCGCGTTTCGCGACCAGATCGGCGTCTTCAGCCAGGCGGACCAGCAGATCCAGCGCCGCCGCGTCGATATTCGTCTTGGAGTAATCGAACACGAACGGGCCGGATTCACAGGTGAACTCGGCCGCGCGATTTCCATTTTCGAACAATTCCGCGATACGGCGCGTTTTCACGGCCTCGGCATGGGTCAGCAGCTCGGTCCAGATTGTCATGTTACTCAGCCCAGTGAACGGTAGCGTTTTTGAGGACACAGCGCACGGGGGCCTCTTCCTCGGGAAGGATGGCTGCGCGCTCGATCGCGGCGCGCTTCTCGGCGCCGGTGATCAGAATGTGGATATGCATCGCGTCGCGCAGAACCGGAGCGGTCAGGGTAATGCGCGGCTCGCCCGCAGCTTCGGCGCGCAGCGCCATGACCGCAGGGGCGGTATCGGAAAGCGCCTCGGCCAGTCGGTCGGCGCCGGGGAAGAGACTCGCGGTATGCATATCCGCCCCCATCCCCAGAAGCAAAACCGTGATCGGCAGCGCCGGGGCGATCCCCTCGGCGAGTTCCGCAAGCTTGTCTTCGGGCTGCGGCGCGGGCGCATAAAGCGGCACGAGCTGCGCGGCGGCAGCCCGCCCGGTCAGCAGGCGTTCGCGCAGCAGCCGGGTGTTCGAGCGCGGGCTGCTTTCATCGACCCACCGCTCGTCATTGAGCAGCACCGAGACACGCCCCCAATCCAGATCCAGCCCCGAGAGGATGTCGAAGACCGGCCCCGGCGTCGTCCCACCCGGAACCGACAGGGTGGCACGGCCGTGCACCTCCAGCGCGCGCCGCAACTCAGCCGCGATCTGGTCGGCCAGATCGAGCATGAGCAGGTCGCGGTCGGGGTAGGCCTTGAAGTTCATTCGCGGATCTCCCGCCAGCGGCGCCCGTCGCGGTGCATCAGCATCAGCGCATCCTCGGGCCCCGACGATCCCGCATCGTAACCCTGCGGACGGTCACCGCGCGCCGTCCACCCCTCGATGATCGGATCGGTCCAGGCCCAGGCGGCCTCGACCTCGTCGCCGCGCATGAACAGCGTCTGGTTGCCGCGGATCACATCCATGATCAGCCGCTCATAGGCGTCGGGGATATCCGCCCCGTCCTCGCCCAACGCCTCGGCGAAGGACATATCGAGCGGCACCTGAACCAGACGCATCCCGCCCGGCCCCGGCTCCTTGATCATCATCTTGAGGTTCATGCCCTCGTTCGGCTGAAGGCGGATCACCAAGACATTCTCGCGCCAGGTTTCGTCCGCCTCGTCGAAGATCGAATGCGGCGGCTCCTTGAAGGTGATCGCGATCTCCGAGGTGCGCGCCCGCAGCCGCTTGCCGGTGCGCAGGTAGAAAGGCGTGCCCTTCCAGCGCCAGTTCGCCACATGCACCCGCAGCGCGATATAGCTTTCAGTGCGGCTATCGGGGTTCTCGGCATCCTCCAGATACCCCGGCTGATGTCCCTTCCCATCGTCGGAACGGTGCGCAAGGTATTGCCCGCGCACGATATCCGCCGCAGAGACCGGCTGCAGCGCGCGGATGACCTTGAGCTTTTCATCCCGCACCGCGTCCGGGTCAAAGTGATAGGGCGGCTCCATCGCGATCAGGCACAGAAGCTGCATGAGGTGGTTTTGCACCATGTCCCGCATCGCGCCGGACTTGTCGTAATACGAGCCCCGCCCGCCAACGCCGACCGTCTCGGCAACGGTGATCTGGACGTGATCGACGAATTGCGCGTTCCAGAGCGGCTCGAACAGGATATTGGCAAAGCGCACCGCCATCAGGTTCTGCACCGTCTCTTTGCCCAGATAGTGGTCGATACGGTAGATCTGCGTTTCGTCGAAATGCTCGGCCAGCGTGGTGTTGAGCACCTTTGCCGATGCCAGATCTCGACCGAAGGGTTTTTCGACGACGATACGCGCTTGGGAGGTGGCGATGCCGAAGGCGTGCAGCCGCTCAGCCAGCGGCCCAAACAGTGCTGGCGCGACCGAGAAGTAGAAGGCATTGATCAGATGGGGACGGACGAGCGCCTTGAGCTCATTCCAGCCGCCCTCTCCCATCGCGTCGATCGGGACATATTCAAGGATACTCAGAAATGCCTCGATCTGGGCCGCGTCGCGCTTGCCCGCGCCCACATGCTCATCGATCGCCGCGCGCGCATGGGCGCGAAACGCGGCTGTGTCCATCTCGGTGCGCGCCGCGCCGATGATGCGTGCACCCTCGGGGATCTGACCGGAAAAGAACCGCCGATAGAGGCCGGGCAGGATCTTGCGGTTGGCCAGATCGCCGGTGGCGCCGAAGACCACCAGATCGAAAGGGTCCACCGGAATGACACGCGAAACCATTGGGCTCTCCATTGCAGGAACTGTTAGCGCTAACGCGCGCCTTCTAGCCGCTTAAGATCCAGAAGTCTAGTCCGCGATCCGCCTTGGGCCAAGTTCTTGCCCGGTGCGATCAAGAGGATACTTTGACGAAATCTGCAAGCTGCTGAATTTCTGGCCGAAGTTCTTCCGCCAACCCGTCGGAAAACGCCTCGAACTCGGCGCGGGTTTCGGGCGGCACGGAAATCAGCACGCGCATGCCGCGGGCCAAACCAAGGCCGATCAGGTCACGGCAGCCGCGCCCGGCGGCCTCTTGCTTGCCGAATTTGTTCAGGATCAGCGCGGCACTCGCCGGGGCCGCCTCGATCGCGCGGGCCGTCGCGGCCACAGCCTCTTCCAACGCGCCTGCATCAAGCGTGCAAGCATCCGCACCCGACCCGAGCTCTTGCGAGATGGCCCGAACCTCCTCGGCCGGCAGCAGGCGCAGGTGCATCTCGCAGGGGCGGGCGGCAGGCGTCTCGGCGCGCACCATGGCCACCAGCGGCGCCCCTTCGGCGCGAAGCCGTTCGGCCAGTTCGGCCAGCAACCGATCCGCCCCGCCCTTCTCCGTAACCGAGATGAAGCCCAGCATGTTCAACCCAACGCCTTCCCCAGACGCGGCAGCTTCGCGCGTTTGAGCAGCGGCCGCAACGGCTGCGGCACGCCCGAAAGACGCTCGGCCTCGGCGCGCACGGCCTCGACCACGGTTTCGATCCCCTCGGGGCGCTCGGACCACAGTTCCCACAGGAGGCCGTCGGGGTCTCGGCGCGTCAGGCCCTCGGCGGCCAGCACATTGCGCGGGAAATCCACCGCGTTGAAGGTGCAGATCGCATCGGCGTGGCCCGAGATCGCCGCCGCGAGCACATGGATGTCATTCTCATCGGGTAGATGCAGGCGCGCCTCAACGCCGGGGCGCGGTGCCACGCAGGCCTTGGGAAACTCGACGCGCAGCAGTGCGATCTCCCCGCGCGCGATGGCCTCATCGGCAGGGCCAAAGCGCGCCGCGGCGCGGGCCCATTCCTCTAGGATGCGATCCGACCAGAGCGGCGTGTAATACCCCGCCCGAGCCACGCCGATCAGGATCTCGCGCAGGACGGTCGGGAACAGCACACAGGCGTCGAGCAGAACCTTCATCAATCGAGCCGGAAGAACAGCGACTTGAGATAACCCGATTCGGCCAATTGCGGCAGCATCGGGTGATCGGGGCCCGCGTAACCCGTTTGGATCAGCTGCGAGCGCCGCCCGGCCTTGCCGATCCCGCGTGCCGAGGCTGCGCGGAACTGCACCAGATCGGCAGCATGTGAGCAGGAGCACAGCACCAGATAGCCCCCCGGCGCGACCAGCTGCGCAGCAAGCCGCGCGACACGCTCATAGGCGCGCAACCCGGCCTGTAGCGCTGGTTTCGCGGGTGCGAAGGCGGGCGGATCGCAGATCACCACATCGAAGCTCTCGCCCTCGGCCGCGAGGGCCTCAAGCGCGGCAAAGGCGTCGCCCTGACGGGTCGAAAAACGCGCGCCGCCGCCCATGGCCTCGGCCCCCTGACGCGCCAGATCCAGCGCCGCCGCCGAGGCATCGACGGACAGCGCCGATTGCGCCCCACCGGCAAGGCAGGCCAGCGCGAAACCGCCGACATGGCTGAACACATCAAGCACCCGCGCGCCCTTTGCCAGCCGCGCCGCGAAAGCGTGGTTCGGGCGCTGGTCGAAGAACAGCCCCGTCTTCTGCCCGCCGATCACATCGGCCATGTAGATCGCGCCATTCATCGGCACCGGGATCGGGCCGGACACCTCGCCGCTCAGCACAAGCGTTTCTTCGGGCAAGCCTTCGAGGCCCCGTGCGCGGCCCGAGCCGTTCTTGATGATCGTTGTCACACCCGCCACCTCGGTCAGCGCCGATGCAAGCTCGTCGATCATGGCCTCGGCCCAGGCGGCATTGGGCTGAACCACCGCGACATCGCCGAAGCGGTCGACGATCACGCCGGGCAGACCGTCGGCCTCGGCATGGATCAGCCGGTAGAAGGGCGCGTCGAACAGCCGCTCGCGCATCGCCTGCGCATGGGTCAGACGGGCAATCAGCCAGTCGCGATCAATCTCTGCCTCGGGGTTGCGGTCAAGAACCCGCGCAATGATCTTCGAGTTCGGATTGACCGTCACCGTCGCCAGCGGGCGCCGCTCGGCATCTTCCAGCGTCGCAATGGTGCCGGGCGCCATGGACTGCGTGCGCCGGTCGGTCACCAGCTCATCGCCATAAACCCAAGGGAAGCCGTGACGGATCGCGCGCGCCTCGGCCTTGGGGCGCAAACGGACAACGGGGCGCGGGCGGGCGGTGGTTTCGGTCATCGGTTGGCTCCGGCTAGAGGGGCGTTCCCGCCTCCTCTACCCGGTTCGCGGTCCCGCGAAAAGCCCGAGCCCTACGCGCCGGGTCGCAGCGGGCGACTCAGATGGCGCTCGATCGCTTGCACGATCAGTCGGGTGACCATGACCTTCTGGGTCAGGCCGCGGGCCTCATTGTCGGCGGCCTGCTGACCCCAGGCCGCAGGTTCAACGATATTGACACGCTCCACTGGGCGCACCTCGGCGCCGCTGGCCGCGTCGCGCAGAGCGATGTCGAACGAGATGCTGTAATTACCGCCGTAGCCGTAGCGGGCCTTCTCGGTCAGAGCATGGAAGCCGCGCACCTCGATTTCCATGACAACCGGTGCGCCCGCCGTCATCCGGTCGGAAAGCTCGGTGGCTGCTTCCTGAAAGATCGCGGCGACCTGGTCGTAGCGATCACCCGGCGGATCGCCACGCCAGACGATATCGGCCCAGGGGTAGATCTGGTTTTCTTCGGACACGGACAGCGCGCGCGGCACGCTCACCTCTGCGCCGCGGATGTCGTAGGCAGGCTGCGTTTCGGCGCCCTTGTCGACGCGGATCTGGTTCTCGGCTGCCGGCAGATGCACGAAACCAAAGGGGGCGTCCGAACATGCGGATATCAGCACAAGCATGGCGCCGAATGCTAAACTCTTGATACCTTTCATCGAACAGTCCCTTTGAATTTCGGCGTTCTGTTAACATTCCCTTGCGCGGCTGGCCAAAAAGAATATTCAAATTCGTGCAATTTGCCGCAGCGGTGACGCATTCGGCACGCTCTTGCCGCCGGTTATCGGGTTTGAGAGTTGCATTGTTAGCGCTAACTGTGTAGAGAGCCGACAAAACGCGCCGAGACCGGCGACCAGCAAGGACTCATCTACAGCCATGACCAAGCGCCCCGCACCGCTCAATGACACCCTCGCCCGTGTGACCGATCGCATTCGGGAGCGTTCGGCGGGGCAGCGCGGCGACTACCTTGCGCGCATCCGCGAGGCTGCAAGCGCGGGTCCCGTGCGGGCGCATCTGAGTTGCGGCAACCAGGCTCACGCCTATGCGGCGATGGAGCGCGACAAGCCCGCGCTCGCCGAGGGGCGCGCGGCCAATATCGGGATCGTGACGGCTTACAATGACATGCTCTCGGCGCATCAGCCCTATGAAAGCTACCCGCGCCTGATCAAGGACAGCCTGCGCAAGCTTGGCGTGACCGCGCAGGTCGCGGGCGGCGTTCCGGCCATGTGCGATGGTGTCACGCAGGGCCAGCCGGGGATGGAGCTGAGCCTCTTCTCGCGCGATGTGATCGCGCTGGCAGCGGGGATTTCGCTGAGCCACAACACTTTCGACGCGGCCCTCTATCTGGGTGTGTGCGACAAGATCGTGCCGGGGCTGATCATGGCTGCCGCCACGTTCGGACACATCCCTGCGATCTTCGTGCCCGCCGGGCCGATGACCTCAGGCCTGCCGAATGATGAAAAGGCCAAGGTGCGTCAGCAATTCGCCACCGGCGAGGTCGGGCGCGACAAGTTGATGGAGGCCGAGATGGCCTCTTATCACGGGCCGGGCACCTGCACCTTCTACGGCACGGCGAACACGAACCAGATGCTGATGGAATTCATGGGCCTGCACCTGCCGGGGGCAAGCTTCGTGAACCCCAACATGCCGCTGCGCGAGGCGCTGACGGTTCAGGCCGCTCGCCGCGCTGCCGAAATCACCGCGCTTGGCAATGACTACCGCCCGGCGGGCGAGATCCTTGATGAGCGCGCCTTCGTGAACGGCCTTGTCGGGCTGATGGCGACAGGCGGATCGACCAACCTCGTGCTGCACCTGCCCGCCATGGCGCGCGCCGCCGGGATCGTGCTGGATCTTGCCGATTTCGACGACATCTCGGCCGTGGTGCCGCTGATGGCCAAGGTTTATCCGAACGGTCTGGCCGATGTGAACCACTTCCACGCGGCAGGCGGGCTGCAGTTCCTGATCCGCGAGCTACTTGGCGCGGGGCTGCTGCATGGCGATGCCAAGACCGTCGCGGGCGACGGGCTTGAGGCCTATACCCGCGAGCCCAAGCTGATTGATGGCAAGATCGACTGGGCCGAGGGCCCGAGCGAGACGCTCAATGACAAGATCCTGCGCCCCGCAGCCACCCCGTTCCAGCCTCAGGGCGGCCTGCGCCAGCTTTCGGGCAACCTCGGGCGCGGGGTCATCAAGATCTCGGCGGTGGCCCCCGAACACCACCTGATCGAAGCCCCGGTGCGCATCTTCCACGACCAGGATGACGTTCGCGCCGCCTTCAAGCGCGACGAATTCACCTCGGATACCGTCGTCGTCGTGCGCTTCCAAGGCCCGCAGGCGAACGGCATGCCCGAGTTACACTCCCTCACCCCGACGCTGTCGGTCTTGCAGGCGCGCGGGCTCAAGGTTGCGCTAGTGACCGACGGGCGCATGTCGGGTGCCTCTGGCAAGGTCCCGGCCGCCATTCACGTCAGCCCCGAGGCGGCCTGCGGCGGCCCGCTGGCCAAGCTGCGCGACGGTGATCTCGTGCGCCTCGACGCGGAAAATGGCGTGCTGACCTGCCTTGCCGCCGATTTCGACAGCCGCACCCCGGTCACCGCCGATCTGTCGCACAATGCCCACGGCATTGGGCGCGAACTCTTTGCCGCCTTCCGTCGCAACGTCGGCCCCGCCACCGATGGCGCCGCCGTAATCGTCTGATCTCAAACCCACGAGAGGGACACCATGACCCCCGCCGAACAATCCGCCGCCGCCCGCAAGATCTGCGCCCTCGCCCCGATCGTTCCGGTGATCGTGGTCAAGGAACTGGGCCATGCCGCCCCCCTCGCCCGCGCGCTGGTGGCCGGCGGGCTGCCCGCGCTTGAGGTTACTCTGCGCACGCCCTGCGCGCTTGATGCGATCCGCGCCATGTCCGAGGTCGAGGGCGGCGTGGTCGGCGCGGGAACCCTGATCACCCCGGCCGACGTCAAGGCCGCCAAGGCCGCAGGCGCGAAGTTCGGCGTCTCGCCCGGCGCGACCGAGCGCCTCGTGAAAGCCTGTGAGGATGAGGGCCTGCCGCTGCTGCCCGGCGCCGTCACCGCCTCCGAGGTGATGCGCGCGATGGAGTGGGGCTTTGACATGCTCAAGTTCTTCCCCGCCGCCACCTCGGGCGGCGCGCCCGCGATCAAGGCACTTGGCGGGCCTCTGCCGCAGGTCAGCTTCTGCCCGACGGGCGGCATCAGCCTGCAAAACGCCAATGATTACCTGAGCCTGCCGAACGTTCTTTGCGCGGGCGGATC
Organism: Sedimentimonas flavescens; assembly: GCF_019264375.1. GTDB lineage: Bacteria > Pseudomonadota > Alphaproteobacteria > Rhodobacterales > Rhodobacteraceae > Rhodobacter > Rhodobacter flavescens. The sequence continues at coordinate 32,461 of NZ_JAHVAI010000011.1, forward strand.
GTGGGTTGCGCCGAACGACAAGGTCGAAAGCGGCGATTGGGCCGGGATCGAGGCGCTTGCCCGCGAAGCCGCCGCCCTGCCGCGCTAGGCGCCAAAGCGCGCGGCACGCCCGCCGCGCCGCCCCGCGCCACCCGGCGGGCGCGTCAGCCCCTCGGTCAGAACCTTGCTCATCGGGTGTTCGGCATCGGCGCCATAGGCCGCCAGAACCGTCCGCATGGCGTCGAACGGCTCCAGCCCAGGCGCAAGGCTCAGCGCCCAATCCATGAAGATCGAACGGCATTCGGACAGGGTGATCCCCTCGATCCGGTAGCTTTCACGGATCAGCCCTTTCGGGTCCGCAAGGTTCAAATCCATGACTTTCCTCGCCATTCTTTCACCCTAGCGCCGCCTCGACGATGACAGCTACCTCTGAGGTGGTGCGTTCGAGCCGTTCGGCAAGGGCCTCAAGACTATCGACGCCGACCTCGCGCAGCAGGAACGACTGCCCGCCCTCGCCGATGGCCTCCATGTCGAGCGGCTTGTCGGTCAGCAACCGCCCGCCCGCCTGAAGCCGCCACAGGAAGCGATAGGCCGAGGCCAGACGCTCGCCCTCCTCCTTGCTGCACAGACCAAGACGCGGGCCGATGCGCAACTGCGGCTCAACCCGGCGCGCGGGTTCGCCGCCGCGCAGCGCAAAGCTTTGCGCCAGCAGTTCGATGTCCTGTAACCGGCCCGGACCGATCTTGGCCTCCCAGGCGCCATCGGGGGCCTTGGCGGCGAAGATGCGCGCGCGCATCTCGGCCAGGTCGGGCATCACCTTCGGATCGCCGCCCTTCGCGGCCAGAACGGCCACGCGCACCGCCTCGACATCGGCCGCAAGCCCCGGATCGCCCGCCACCGGGCGCGCTCGGGTCAGCGCCAGATGCTCCCAAGTCCAGGCCTCATCCATCTGATACGACCGGAAGCTTTCTATCGAGGTTGCGACCGGCCCCTGCCGACCCGAAGGGCGCAGACGCATATCCACCTCGTAAAGCCGCCCCTCGGGCATCTGCGCGGTCAGCGCGGTGATCAGCGCCTGCGTCAGGCGCGCGTAATAGGGGCGCGTCGCCAAGGGCTTGCGCCCTTCCGACATCTCGACCCCCTCGGGGTCGTAGATCACGATCAGATCGAGATCCGAGGAAGCGTTCAGCCGCTCCGCCCCAAGCGACCCCATCCCCAGAACCACGGCTCCGCGTCCGGGCGGCGGGCCATGCTTGGCGGCGAACTCGGCCAGAACCTCGGGCCAGAGCGCGGCCACGGCGGCACCGGCAATATCGGCATATTGCCTGGCCGCCTCGGCCGCATCGACCAGACCGCGCAGGTGATGAACACCGACGCGGAACTTGAACTCCTTGGCCCAACGCCGTGCGGTATCAAGCTTCTTCTCATAGTCCTGCGCCGCAGAAAGGGCCTCGCGCAGATCTTGCAGCACCCCGTCGGGGCCGGGCCATGGTTCGAAGAACGAGCCCCCCAGCACCGCGTCCAGCACGCCCGCGTTGCGCGACAGATGGGCGGCAAGCGCCGGGGCCGTGGTGCAGATATCGACGATCAGTTCGATCAGCTGCGGGTTGGCGTCGAACAGCGAGAACAGCTGAACGCCCGCCGGCAAGCCCCGCAGGAAGCCGTCGAACTGACGCAGCGCCTCGTCGGAGTTCGCGGCGCGCTGAAGGCGGCGCAGCAATTCCGGTTCGACCCGACGGAAGATCCCCCGCGCGCGCTCTGAGCGCAGGCAGGCATATCCGCGCCAGCCCTCGACGATCGCGGCGGCGGCAGGCGACAACTCGGGCCGCGTGGCGGTCTCGCCGGGGGCGAAGAAGGCACCCGTCAGCTCCTCGACGCGCTGCAAGCGGTCAATGAGCCGCGCCGACCATTTGGCGGCATCGCCCTCGCCCATCATCGCGGCAATCCGCGCCAACCCCTCTGGGTTGTTGGGCAGAAGCTGGGTTTGTGCATCGTTGACCATCTGGATGCGGTGCTCGATGTCGCGATGCTCGCGGTAATGCGCGATCAGTTCCTCGGCGACGGCCGAGGGCACCCAATCCTTCGCGGCCAAGCGGCGCAACCCGCCCACGGTGGTGCGGTCGCGCAGTTCCGGGTCTCGCCCGCCCGCGATCAACTGCCGGGTCTGGGTGAAGAACTCGATCTCGCGGATACCCCCCTGACCCAACTTCATATTGTGGCCGGGCAAGGTGATCGGCCCGTGCAGGCCCTTATGCTCGCGGATGCGCAGGCGCATGTCATGCGCATCTTGGATGGCCGCGAAATCGAGATGCTTGCGCCAGACGAAGGGGGTGAGCGACTGCAAGAACCGCTCTCCCGCACCAATATCGCCCGCACAGGCGCGCGCCTTGATATAGGCTGCACGCTCCCATGTCCGACCCTCGGCTTCGTAATACAGCTCGGCCGAAGCCATCGAGATGCAGACGGGCGTCACGCTCGCATCGGGGCGCAGACGCAGATCGGTGCGGAAGACATAGCCCTCGCCGGTGATATCCGAGAGCATCGCCGCCATCTTGCGGGTGACGCGGATGAAAGCAGCGCGGGCTTCCATCACATCCGACGGGTCATAGCGGGTCTGATCGAAGAGGCAGATCAGGTCGATATCCGAGGAGTAATTCAGCTCCCCCGCGCCCATCTTGCCCATGGCCAACGCCACCATCCCCGCCCCGGTCTCGGCATCCTGCGGCTCGGCGCCGGGGATCTTGTTGCGGCGAATCTCGTCGGCGACCAGCCGGGTGATCGCCAGGTTCACCGCATGATCGGCCAGATCGGTCAGCGCGCCGGTCACCTGCTCAAGCGTCCAGACCCCGCCCAGATCGGCAAGGCCGGTCAAAAGGGCTATGCGCCGCTTGGCCCGGCGCAACTCATCCGCCAGGGCATCCAGCGGCACCTCGCCGATTCGGGCCAGCTCGGCCGCCAGTGCGGCCTCGGGTGTCTCGGCCAGCGCAGCGCGCAACCAGGTCGCCTCACGCGTCAGAAGTCCCGCAAGGAAGGGCGAGCAGCCCGCCGTGCCGGCGACCAAGGCGCGCATTTCGGGCGGAAGGTCGGTGAATTGCCCCGCCACATCGGCGCCACGCTCGGGCTCGAAGGGGACGGGACAGCGGGTCAGACGCGATACGAAATTCATGCCCGCCAGACTACTGCGCGGCTCAGGTTGGTCAATGGGCTTCCCTCAGCCCTGTGCGCACCCTAAAGCTTGAGCGCGAGGGGGGGCACAGCAATGAGAAAATCGTTGAAACGGGTTCAGAGCGCCCTGCTGGAAACGGGCGCAACCTTCGAGATTCTCGAGGTGGGACAGGCGCGCACCGCACAGGAGGCCGCCGACGCGGCAGGCTGCGCGGTAGATCAGATCGTCAAGTCGATCATCTTCCGCGGCGAGGCAAGCGGCCATGTCGCGCTGTTCCTCACGGCCGGCGGCAACCGGGTCTGCGCTGACAAGGCCAGTTCGGTGGCGCACCAGCCCCTTGGCAAGGCCGATGCCGCGCTCATCCGCGCCGAGACCGGTTTTGCCATCGGGGGCGTCGCCCCTGTGGGGCATCTGAGCCCGGTGGCCAGCTATTACGACCCGCGCCTGCTGGAGTTCGAGCGGGTCTGGGCCGCCGCGGGCACACCCCGGCATATCTTCGCGGTCGACCCGCGCGAACTGCTGCGCATTACCGGCGCCAAGCTTGCCGATTTCGTCGAATAGCCCGCCGCGCGATAAAATGTAAAAAAGATTTACATGACCTCTTGAACAGGGGCCGGGGCTGCCCATTTCATGTAATGTGAAAGCAATTCACATGCCAACCCGGAGGTTCTCATGTCCGCCTACGCCTATTCCCCCGCTCCCGCCCGACCCGGCTGGTTTGCACGTACGCTGAACTGGCTCGACGAACGCGGCCCGATTTCCTGGATCGCGGTCATGGTCGGCTCGTTCATCTTCGCTGGCCCGCTCGGCCTTGTTGTGCTCGGGTTCATCCTGATCACCGGCCGCTTCGGCAAGGGCTGCCGCCGCACCCACGCCCGCCGCGCCTGCGGCTTCGACATCCACGCCAGCCGTGTCACCGGCAACAGCGCCTTCGACGCCTACAAGGCGGAAACGCTGGCCCGGCTTGAGCGCGAGCAGGATGAATTCGAGGCCTTCCTTGGCCGCCTGCGCGAGGCCCGCGACAAGGCAGAGTTCGACCAGTACATGGACGAGCGCGCCCATGCCGCTGCCGAGCAGCCCGAAACCGAGCCCACGGAGCAGCCCAAGGCGCCCGGCGCCTACTAAGCCCTGAACGGCGGCATATTGCCGCCGCACCTCCCCCCTCCCCCGACCCGGCTTGAAAAAGCCGGGTTTCGGCACAGTTCGGCCCAGAGGAAATGCTTGGCGCACAACGCCGAACTTGCTAGCCTTCCCTCGTATTAACGCCGAACGCCAACACATGCGCCATTCACTTCCGCTTGCACCGCAGTTCTATGTAACGGCGCCGCAACCGTGCCCCTATCTCGACGGGCGCTCGGAACGGAAGCTGTTTACCGCGCTGCAAGGCGAAGGCGCAGAGAAGCTGAACAATGCGCTGTCGCGCCAGGGCTTCCGGCGTTCGCAGAACGTGCTGTATCGGCCGTCCTGCTCGGATTGCATGGCGTGCCTGTCGGCGCGCATCCGCGTGGCGGATTTCTCGCCCAGCCGGACACAGCGCCGGGTGCTCAAGCGCAACTCTGACCTCAAGCGCACCGCGACCAGCCCCTGGGCCACCGAGGAACAGTTCGCGCTGTTCCGCCGCTACCTCGATGATCGCCACGCCGATGGCGGCATGGCCGACATGGATATTTTCGAGTTTGCCGCGATGATCGAGGAAACCCCGATCAAGTCGCGCGTCATCGAGTATCGCGAAACCGCGGCCACGCCCGATACCGCTCATTCGCTGGTCGCCGTCTGCCTGACCGACGTGCTCGATGACGGGCTGAGCATGGTCTACAGCTTCTATGATCCCGACCGGATCGACGACAGCCTGGGCACCTACCTGATCCTCGACCATGTCGAGATCGCACGGCGTGCGGGCCTGCCCTATGTCTACCTGGGCTACTGGGTGCCGGGGTCGCGCAAGATGGGCTACAAGGCGAATTTCAGCGGGCTGGAGATCTTCAAGAACGGAGCCTGGCAGGATCTGGGCGACCCCGAGGACCACACGGGTGAGACCCATCCGCTTTCGGTCGACCCCATCGCCGAGCAGGTGGCCCGCATCGCGCTACCCGACACGCGCAGCTGATGCTTAGCTAATGCGCAACCGCCGCCAGATGCGGCAGTTGAACGCAGAGTGGCGCGAATTGGCGAGAAACAGCCGAAATCGGATCACTTTTCTTACCAAAATTGCACATTTTGGCCAGCCCCACTCTGGACACGCCGGGCTTCGCCTGCCACTTTCCACGCGACCGCCGCGGGCTCCCGGGGTGTGTCTTTATCCGATCATTATACGGGAGGACCCCATGGATCGTCGTTCATTCCTGACCAAAGCCGCTGTTGGCGGCGCTGCTGCCAGCCTCGCCGCGCCCGCCATCGCGCAATCGGCGCCGAAAGTGACCTGGCGCCTGACCTCGTCCTTCCCGAAGTCGCTCGACACCATCTACGGCGCGGCCGACGTGCTGGCCAAGCGCATCAGCGAGGCGACCGACGGCAACTTCCAGATCCAGGTCTTCGCGGGCGGCGAGATCGTTCCCGGCCTGCAGGCGGCTGACGCTGCCGCTGCCGGCACGGTCGAGGCCTGCCACACCGTCGGCTATTACTACTGGGGCAAGGACCCGGCCTGGGCCGTTGCGGCCGCCGTGCCGTTCTCGCTCTCGGCGCGCGGGATCAACGCCTGGCACTACCATGGCGGCGGTATCGACCTCTACAACGAGTTCCTCGCCAAGCAGGGCCTCGTCGCCTTCCCGGGCGGCAACACCGGCGTGCAGATGGGCGGCTGGTTCCGCAAGGAGATCAACACCGTCGAAGACCTCAAGGGCCTCAAGATGCGTGTCGGCGGCTTCGCGGGCAAGGTGATGGAGAAACTCGGCCTGGTGCCGCAGCAGATCGCCGGCGGCGACATCTACCCGGCGCTGGAAAAAGGCACCATCGACGCGACCGAGTGGGTCGGCCCCTACGATGACGAGAAGCTCGGCTTCTACAAGGTCGCACCCTACTACTACTACCCCGGCTGGTGGGAAGGTGGCCCGACGGTCCACTTCATGTTCAACAAGGCCGCCTACGAGGCGCTGCCGGCGGGCTACCAGTCGCTGCTGCGCACCGCCTGCCAGTCGGTCGATGCGAACATGCTGCAGATGTATGACTACCTGAACCCGAAGGCGCTCAAGTCGCTCGTGGCCAATGGCGCGCAGCTGCGTCCGTTCTCGCCCGAGATCCTTCAGGCCTGCTTCACCGCCGCCAACGAGGTCTATGCCGAGTTGGAAGCCTCGAACGCAGACTTCGCCAAGCTGTGGCAGTCGATCAAGACCTTCCGCGCCGAAAACTACCTCTGGACCCAGGTTGCCGAGTACAACTACGACACCTTCATGATGATCCAGCAGCGCAACGGCGCGCTCTGATCGCCGCCAATTCGGGCAACTGCCGCAACTTACGGCAAGATCCCGCTCAAACCGGCCAGCCCCGGCGCGTTTCTCCGCGCCGGGGCTTTTTCATGCGCGATTTGACGCAGGATTTCGTAGCGTGAGGGCTAGACAGGCCTTTTCGGTAAAGTAAAGTGACCACCGGAGCCGCCTACGGGGAGGAACCGCACAAAGCGGGCCGATAGTCGGACATACAACACGGGAGGAATCTATATGGATCGTCGTTCTTTCATCCGCAAAGGTGCGCTTGGCGGCGCGGCCGCAGCGGCCGCCTCGGTTGCCAGCCCGGCACTGGCCGAGGACCTGCCCGAGATCACCTGGCGGTTGACCTCGTCGTTCCCGAAATCGCTGGATACGATTTACGGTGCGGCCGAAACCATGGCGAGCTACGTCAGCGCCATGACCGGCGGCAAGTTCAAGATTCAGGTCTTCGCCGCGGGCGAGATCGTCCCCGGCCTGCAGGCGGCTGACGCCGTGGCCAACGGCACGGTCGAGGCCTGCCACACCGCTTCGTATTACTACTGGGGCAAGGATGCGACCTACGCGCTCGGCACCGCGGTGCCCTTCGGCCTCAACGCGCGCCAGCAGAACGGCTGGTATTACTATGGCGGCGGCAACGACCTGCTGAACGAGTTCTACAACACTCAGGGCCTGCACGGTCTTCCCTGCGGCAACACCGGTGCCCAGATGGGCGGTTGGTTCCGCAAGGAGATCAACACCGTCGAGGACCTCAAGGGCGTGAAAATGCGCATCGGCGGCTTCGGCGGCAAGGTCATGGAGAAGCTCGGCGTCGTGCCGCAGCAGATCGCCGGCGGCGACATCTATCCGTCGCTGGAGAAAGGCACCATCGACGCGACCGAATGGGTCGGCCCCTATGACGATGAGAAGCTCGGCTTCTACAAGGTTGCGCCCTACTACTACTACCCCGGCTGGTGGGAAGGCGGCGCGACGCTGCATGCCTTCTTCAACAAGGACAAGTTCGCCGCCCTGCCCGAGGCCTACCAGGTCGCGTTGGCGGCCGCCTGCCAGGCCGCCAACTCGGACATGCTCGCAGCCTACGACTACAAGAACCCCGGCGCGCTCAAGACGCTGATGGCCAACGGCGCACAGCTGCGTCCTTTTAGCCCCGAAGTTCTGCAGGCCTGCTACAACGCTTCCCAGGAAGTCTATGCCGAGATCACGGCATCGAACGCGGCCTTCAAGAAGATCTACGAAAGCCAGCTGGCCTATAAGCGCGACGCCTATGTCTGGGCGCAGCTGTCCGAATACAACTTCGACACCTTCATGATGATCCAGCAGCGCAGCGGCACGCTCTGAGCCCTACCTGCTCGACACGAAGAAAGCCCCGGGAACCCCCGGGGCTTTTTTCTTGGCGTCACATCTTCTGACTACCCTTCGGCGCATCAACATGATCATATGCACAAGTATGAATTTATTTGCGCGAGGGATTGCGATGTGGACTTGGCAGATGGTGGCGCGGCGTGGGCTCGCTGTGGCGGCTCCGACGGCGCTCGGGGTGCTCAGCATCATGTGGTCCGGCAGCCTCGCGCAGCAGCCCGCGGCGAAAGACACCCTGCGCACACCGCCGCAGGTCCGCGTCATCACGATGGCGCCGATGGACATTATCCCCCGCGTCTCGGGCTATGGCACGGTCGAGCCGGCACGTGAATGGCGCGCGGTGGCCCGGATCGAGGGCGAGATCGACTGGACCATCGACGGCCTCGCCCCCGGCCTGATCGTCGGTGCGGGCACCTCGCTTGCGCGGATCGACGACAGCGGCCTGCGCCTCTCGCTGGCGCAAACCGATGCGCAACTGGCCGCGCTTGAGGTCAAGGACCAGACGATCGCCGCCTCGATGGCGCTGGTGCAATCCGATCTTGAATTGGCCCAGGCGGATCTGACGCGGCAGGAAAAGCTTGCGCAGCAAGGGGTTGTGACCGCAGCAAGCCTTGAATCGGTGCGCAGGCAGGAACTGGCCGCGCGCTCGAAACTGGTCGAGACCCAAAACCAGATCGCCCTGAACGCCGCCGAGCGCGACGTGCTGCGCGCCCAACGCGCGACACTTGAGCGCGACCTCGCCTTTGCCGATATCCACACCCCCTACGATCTGCGCCTGACCGATGTAAGCGCCGAGATCGGCCAGTATGTCGCGCGCGGGCAGACCCTTCTGGCCGCCGAGGGCACCGAGGCCGTTGAGATCGCCGCGCAGTTCCCCATCGGACGCATCGGTCCGCTGATGCGGGCGATGGCCGAGGGAAGCTCTGTCACCGATCTGACGGCACGTATCCGCCTGCCCGCCGCCGATCACAGCGTCACATGGAAGGCGCAGGTCGTGCGCATGGGCGAATCCATTGACCCGCGCACCCAATCGAGCGCCATCGTCGTGCGCGCGGAAGACCCGCTGTCGCAGGCTGAGGCAGGCGCCCGCCCGCCCCTGCGCCGCAACATGCTGGTGGAGGTAGTGCTGAGCGCGCCGAAAACCTCGGCGCTGGTCGCCCCGCTCGACGCGGTCGTTGGCGGTTCGGCGCTGGTGGTGTCCGAAGAGGGCAAACTGGAAAAGCGCCCGGTCACGCTTGGCTTCACGCTCGATGAGATCGCCGTGGTGACCGAGGGCCTGGCCGAGGGCGACAAGCTCGTGGTGGCCGACCCCAGCATCGCCGTGCCCGGAATGGCGGTGAAACCGCTTGAGGACAAGGCCACGCTTGCCGCCTTGGCCGCCGCCGCGACAGGCGGCGCCGCTGGCAAGGGCAAGGGAGCCTCGCAATGATCCGCCTCTTTGCCGGTCACCCGACCGCTGCGAACATCCTGATGATCGCGCTGATGGTGCTGGGGCTCGTGGCCCTGCCGCAGTTGCAGCGCGACACCTTCCCCGAAACGCCGCCCTCCGAGGTGCAGATCCGCATCGCCTACCCCGGCGCCTCCCCCGCCGAGGTCGAGCGCGGGATCTGCGTCGTGGCCGAAGACCCGCTGCGTTCGGTCACCAACCTGGCCGAGCTGAGCTGCCTTGCGCGCGACAATACCGCCATCATCACCGCCGAGATCATCGAAGGCGCCGATATGACGCGCTTTCACAACGACCTGAAGGCGGCGGTGGACGCGATCACCAGCTTCCCCGACAAGGCCGAAGCCCCCGTGACCCAGATCATCGAGCGCATCGCCTCGGTCGCCTCGGTCGCCGTGACCGGCCCCGAAGACCGCATGGTCCTGCTCAGCTACGCTGACGCGTTGGCCGAACGTCTGCGCACCGATCCTGCGATCACCCAGGTCAGCGTCTCGGGCTTTTCCGAACGCGAGATCAGCGTCGAGCTGGATCCCTCGGCGGTCGAACGTTTCGGGCTTTCGGCTTCGGATATCGTCACGCTGATCGGACGCGACAGCCTCGACATGCCGGCGGGCACGGTTGAGGGATCGAACGGCGATGCCAGCCTGCGCTTTCTGGGCGAGAAACGCTCGGTGCTGGAACTGGCGCGCATCCCGGTCGCGGGAACCGCAAGCGGCGCGCAGCTGTTGCTGGGCGATATCGCCACGATCAGCGAGGGTTTCGCCGACCCGGCGCAGGCCGCGCTTTACAACAACCGCCCCGCCGCCATCGTCAGCGTCAGCAAGACCGATGCGCAGGACGCGCTGCGCGTGAAGGCGGCGCTTGACCGGCAGGTGGCTGCGGCACAGGCGGAAGCGCCCGGCAATATCACGCTTGCGATCTCGCAGGACTCGACGTCGAACATCACCGACCGTCTGCGCATCATCGCCGTCAACGGGGTGCAGGGCCTGCTTCTCGTGCTGGCCTCGATGTGGCTGTTCTTCGGGTTCCGGATGTCGTTCTGGGTGGCGATGGGCCTGCCGGTGTCGTTCCTGGGCACGATCTTCGCGATGCAGTATCTGGGCTATTCGATCAACATGATGACCATGGTGGCGCTTTTGGTCGCTATCGGCCTGCTGATGGATGACAGCATCGTCATCTCGGAAAACATCGTGCGGCGCAGGCAGAGCGGCGAGGCCGGGCTGACCGCTGCAGTGAACGGCGCGCTTCAGGTTGCGCCGGGGGTTGCGGCCTCGTTCCTGACCACGGCAATGATCGTGGGGCCGCTTGGCTTCCTGCAGGGCTCCATCGGGGGCGTCTTGAAATACATCCCGATCGTTCTCTTGCTGACCCTGATCGTCAGCCTGGTCGAGGCTTTTCTTGTCCTGCCGCATCACATGCACCACGCGCTGCGCCACGATCTGAAGCCGGGGCGTGTCAGCACCGCTGTGAACAACGCCTTTGCAAGGTTGCGCGACGGGGTCGTGGTGCCGCTTGCCGCGCTCAGCCTGCGCAATCGCTACCTGACGCTTGGGCTTGCGATCTTTCTGGTGCTGTTCTCGATCGCGCCATTAGCGGGCGGGCTGATCAAGTTCCAAAGCTTCCCGTCGCTGGAAAGCGACACGGTCGAGGCGCGGCTGCTGCTGGCGCAGGGCTCTCCCTTCGAGCGGACCGAGGCGCGGGTCGCCAAGGTTGTCGCGGGGCTCGAAAAGCTCAACGCCGAACTCTCCCCCGAACAGCCCGAGGGTCAGGCGCTGGTGCAAAGCTTCACCGTCACCTACAGCGTCAACGCCGACACCCCCGAGACCGGGCCGCATATGGCCACCGTCAGCGCGCGGCTACTCCCTGCGGGTGTTCGGGTGACCGAGGTGGGCGCGATCCTTGACCAGTGGAAAAAGGCCACCGGCCCGCTGCCCGACATGGCAGCACTCCGCTTTACCGATAAGGAGCGCGGCGCGGGCGGCAAGCCCATCGACATCCGTCTGCAGGGCGAAGACCTCGATGCCCTCGCCGCCACGGCCAAGGAGATGCGCCAGTTTTTCCGCGGTTTCGAAGGTGTGCGCGATGTGACCTTCGATCTGCAACCGGGCAAGCGCGAGTTCATCGTCACCCCCCGCCCGGCCGCTGCCAGTGCGCTTGGCGTTTCGGCGCAATCGATCGCGAGCGAGCTGCGCGCGGCGTTTCGCGGCGACACGGCCTTTGAGTTTCAGGACCGGCTTGGCGGGCTCGAAGTCGTTGTGCGCCTGAATGAAGAGGCGCGCCGTAGCCTGGCCGATATCCTCGATCTGCGGGTGCGTGCGTCGGACGGCACGGCCGTGCCGCTTTCGGCGGTGGCGGATGTACGCATGGATCGCGGCTATGCCTCGATCAACCGGGTCGACGGCCAGCGGTCGGTCGCCGTGCAGGGCTCAATCAACACCGCGGTTGCCAATTCCCGCGAGCTGATCAGCGCGCTCAAGTCCGACTACCTGCCGACCCTGGCCGAGAAGCGTCCCGATGTCCGCGTCAGCTTTCTGGGCGAGGCCGAGGATGCCGCGACGACCGGCTCGTCGCTCGGGCGCAATCTCGGGATCGGCGTGATCGGGGTCTTCCTGATCCTCGCTTTCCAGTTCCGCAGCTTCCTGCAACCCGTCGTGGTGCTCGCGGCCATTCCGCTGTCGGTGATCGGCGTCATGTGGGGGCATCTCCTGCTTGGCCTGCCGCTTTCGCTGCCCAGCCTTGTGGGCATGGCGACGCTGGCCGGGGTCGTGGTGAACAACTCGATCCTGCTGATCGCCTTCATCAAGGAGCGTCTGGCCAAGGGCGACACGCTGGAGGACAGCGCCGTCAGCGCGGTGCGCGACCGTTTCCGGGCGATCTTCCTGACCTCGCTGACCACGGTGGTCGGCCTTGGTCCGCTGCTCTTTGAAACGAGCACGCAGGCGCAACTGTTGCGTCCGATCGTGGCCAGCCTCGCTTTCGGCCTGACATCGGCGACGCTGCTCGCGCTGCTGGTTACCCCGGCGATGGTTGCGATCCTGCATGACATGGGCCTGTTCAGACACGAACCCGAGGAAGACCCCGTGCTGCAACAGGCCTGAGCGAAAGCCCGCCCCTCACCCTCTCGTTAGTTGACCGGGGCGGGTCTTCGGGTATGAAGCCCGCAAAGTGAGGTGTTTCGATGCAGAGCTATGAATACAAGGTCGTCCCGGCTCCGATCCGCGGCGAAAAAGAGCGTGGCGTGAAAACCGGCATCGATCGCTTTGCCCATACGCTGACGCATATGATGAACGATCTCGCACGCGAGGGATGGGAATACTGGCGCGCCGAGACCCTGCCCGCCGAAGAACGCAGCGGGCTGACCTCGAAGCACACGGTGTTTCACAACCTTCTGGTGTTTCGTCGCCCCTTCGCGGCGGGGGCCCGCCCCGAGCCGCTCAAGCTGACCAACGAGACCGCGCAAACGCCTTTCAAGAAGATGCTCTCGGCGCTGTCGCCCGAGGGGCGCGCGCCCCGCGTCGGTCCGGCCGAAGACGAGGCCTAAGCCTCGAATTCGATCGCCAGGGCGTGAATACGCCCGATCAGTTCAGCGCCAAGCGCGTCATGCACCGCGCGATGGCGCGCCACGCGCGACAGACCTTCCAGCGCCGAGGCCCGCAGACGGATGCGGAAATGGCTTTCGCCCCGCCGCGCGTCCTCGGAATGATCGGCATGCAGCGCGCTTTCATCGATCACTTCCAGCCGTTCGGGCGTCAGAACAGCCAATCGCGCGCGGATCTCGTCCGCAACCAGAGTTTTTCCGCCAGCCATCTTCCGGCCCCCTTTCTTCTTGCGCCAATTGCTCTATCCTGCGTGGCCCGAGTCGTTCAGGGCGTCAAGTGGCGCACCGACCCAACCAAGACTGATTCACAAGAGGCCCGCATGAGCAAGAGCGACCCCTTCGGCTTCAACATTTCGGCGGCGGCGGACAAGAAACGCCGCACGAAGGGCAAGCGTGGCATGTCCGGCGCCTTCGAGACCTCGACGCGGGTCTGCGACAAGGAGGGCTGCACCGAGGCTGGCCAGTATCGCGCCCCCAAGAGCCCGAAGGTGCTCGATGACTACTTCTGGTTCTGCAAGGATCACGTGCGCGAGTACAACCTGAACTGGAACTACTTCCAGGGCCAGTCGGAAGAGGAGTTTCAGGCTTTCCTCGACAACGCAACCGTGTGGGAGCGCCCGACCAAGCCGTTCAACCGCGCCAATGACGAAAAGCTCGGCTGGTCGCGCCACGGGATTGCCGACCCGCACGAGCTTCTGGGCGCCAATGCGACGCAGAACCCCGGCCGCACCCTTAGCCGCAAGCTGCCCCCGACCGAGCGCCGCGCGCTCGATATTCTCGAGGCCAAGGACAGCATGACCAAGGCCGACATTCGCAAGAGCTACAAGGCGCTGATCAAGGTTCTGCACCCCGACATGAACGGCGGCGACCGCTCGCATGAAGAGATGCTGCAAGAGGTGGTCTGGGCCTGGGATCAGATCAAGGACTCGCGCAACTTCAAGTGACGCGCTTGGGTGTTGGGCGGGGTGTCAGTGCCCCGCCTTGCCCTTCCCGCCGAACGACATGATTACCGGGTCGATGACCTTGGCGACCAGCGGGATCAGAAGCAGCCCGAACGCCAGCCCGAAGATACCGTCAAGGAACGCCGTGGTTGCCCAGCCCATGAAGCCCGACAGGCTTTGCGGCACCGCATGGGCCACGGCTTCGGCCTGGTGGTGAATCCAGTCGTAGGGCGCGTGCCAGAGCGTCTCGGCCAGACCATGTAGCACGATCGAGCCGCCGACCCAGATCATCGCCGCCGTGCCGACGACCATCAGCGCCTTCATGAACAGCGGCATGAACGAGACGATCCCGCGCCCGAGCGCCCGCGTAACCGACAGCCGCCCTACCCGCGCCAGCCACAGGCCGACGTCGTCCGCCTTCACGATCAGCGCGACACCGCCGTAGACCACAACCGTGATGCCGATACCGACAAGCGCAAGCGCCATGGCCTCCATCCACACCGGCTGTTCGGGCGGCAGGGCGGCCAGCGCGATCGTCATGATCTCGGCCGAGAGGATGAAGTCGGTCTTGACCGCGCCCGCGATCTTCTCGGCCTCAAGATGCTGCGGATCGCCGCCGCCCTCGACATGGCCATCGGCATAGGGTTCGTGCGGGAAAAACAGGTGCCAGACCTTCTCCGCGCCCTCAAAGCACAGATAGGCCCCGCCAAGCATCAGAAGCGGCGTGATCAGCCAGGGCGCGAAGGCCGACAACAGCAGCGCCGCAGGCAGCAGGATCAGCAGCTTGTTGCGGATCGAGCCAAGCGCAATCTTGCCCACGATCGGCAATTCGCGCGCGGGAGCAAAGCCGTGGACATATTTCGGCGTGACGGCGGCGTCGTCGATCACCGCACCCGCAGCCTTGGCACCCGCCTTGGCCGCCTGCCCCGCCACGTCATCGACCGAGGCCGCCGCTATCTTGGCGATCCCCGCCACGTCGTCGAGTAGCGCGAGAAGTCCGCTCATATTCCTGCCCCTTGTTGTTGGCGCGGATCCTAGCCAGTAGCCTTGAGAGACGCAACGCGCCCCAACGCGCCGTGCCCATTCCCTTCCGCACCAAATCGTGATCGCCCTCCGCGTTGTCAACCTCGGCTGTTTTGACGCGGCGACCATGGTGTTGACCTTGCGTCACCAAAAAAAGAGGAACTTCACGGAGATTTCAATATGAGCACCTTCAAGATACTGGCAGGCGCCGTGACATTGGGCCTGCTGGCAGCCACAGGAGCGTCGGCACAGGATTTTTCTGGCGCCTACGCGGGGATGGGGCTGACCTATTCCGACGGCAAGACCGACGCACACTTCGGCATCGCACCGACTTACGAGTGGGGCGATGACAGCCACGACCTTGACGGAATGGGGATCGCGGGCCTCGTCGGCTATAACTGGCAAAACGGAAGCACCGTCTACGGCGTCGAGGGCGGGCTGGGCTATGCCAATGCCGAAGGCGACGACGGGTTCTACAGCGGCTACAAGAACGGAACCAAGATCGGCACCACCGCCTACCTCGCGGGGCGCGTCGGTGTGGTCTCCGGAATGGGCCTGTTCTATGGCTCGCTCGGGGTGTCGGCAGCACGCACTGAACTGACCGAAGTTCAAGTGCCCGACGGACCCGTGACCGATCGCAACAAAGTCACCTATACCGGTCCGCGGCTCGCGATCGGCGTGGATTATTCGATCGGTGCAGGCATGCTGCGCGCCGAAGTGGCGCATGTCAGCTACAACGAAAAGAACACCAGCTACGACGGCTACGACATCCAGTCTAAGCTCAAGCTGACCACTCTGACGGTCGGCTATCTGATGAAGTTCTGACCTCACGCCCCCGGACGCACGAGGGCGGCCCGGCGGGCCGCCCTTGATCACTTTTCCCTTGTTCCCGACACAATCCGCCCCCTTGCGCGCCCCTGTCCGATGGTCCACAAATCCAGTCGACCGCAGAAAGGACGCTCCACATGCTCGACCAGAACGCCAAACCCACCGAAGACATCGACGTTCGCGAGGTTTTCGGCATCGACAGCGACATGAAGGTGCGTGGATTCGCCGAGCGGACCGCCCGCGTGCCGGACCTTGATCCGACCTACAAGTTCGATCCCGACACCACGATGGCGATCCTCGCGGGCTTTGCCTACAACCGTCGCGTCATGATCCAGGGCTATCACGGCACCGGCAAATCGACCCATATCGAGCAGGTCGCTTCCCGCCTCAACTGGCCCTGCGTGCGCGTCAACCTTGACAGCCACGTCAGCCGGATCGACCTGATCGGCAAGGACGCGATCAAGCTGGTGGATGGCAAGCAGGTCACCGTGTTCCACGAAGGCATCCTGCCCTGGGCGCTGCGCAACCCGACCGCCATCGTCTTCGACGAATATGACGCAGGCCGCGCCGACGTGATGTTCGTGATCCAGCGCGTGCTGGAGGCCGACGGGAAGCTGACGCTGCTCGACCAGAACGAGGTCATCACGCCGAACCCCTATTTCCGCCTCTTTGCCACCGCCAACACGGTCGGCCTTGGCGACACCACGGGCCTCTACCACGGCACGCAGCAGATCAACCAGGGCCAGATGGACCGCTGGTCGCTGGTCGCGACGCTGAACTACCTCAGCCATGACGCCGAGGCCGCGATCGTTCTGTCGAAATGCCCGCATTACAACACCGAGAAGGGCCGCAAGCAGATCAACCAGATGGTGCATGTGGCCGACCTGACGCGCACGGCCTTCATGAACGGCGATCTTTCCACCGTCATGTCGCCCCGCACGGTCATCGCCTGGGCGCAAAACGCCGAGATCTTTCGCAACGTGGGCTACGCCTTCCGTCTGACCTTCCTCAACAAGTGCGACGAGTTGGAGCGCGCCACCGTGGCCGAGTTCTACCAGCGCCTGTTCGACGAGGAACTGCCGGAAAGCGCCGCGAACCTGACCGCCCGCTAAGCGCCCGATGATCGCGTGCCGAAAGCCGCTCGGCACGCAGTCAGCTTCGATTTCAGCTCATGCCACGGCGTAAAGGATAAAGCGGCATCTCGGGGCGGGGGTAGTTTCGCCCTACCGCCCCGATCGCCTACCCTCGCTTCGCCCAGCCGTCTTGCCCCTTTCCCGCCGCCGGCAAACTTCGCATAAAGAGACATGAGCAAACCCATCGACAACCCCGCCGATCCGTTCAAGAAGGCGCTCGCCGAGGCGACAAAGACGCTCGCCGACGCGCCCGACCTGACGGTCACCTATACCGTGGATCCCTCCGGCGTGGCGGGGGACACGATGCGTCTGCCGCAGGTCAGCCGCCGCATGACCCGCGACGAGATCCTGCTGGCGCGCGGAACGGGGGATGCGCTCGCGCTGCGCAAACGTCATCACGATGCGGGCGTCGGTGCGCGCTACCAGCCCTCGGGCGAAATGGCCCGCGCGCTCTACGAGGCGATGGAGGGCGCGCGCTGCGAGGCCCTTGGCGCGCGCGAGATGCCCGGCACGCTCTCGAACATCGACGCCAAGATCGCCTGGGAGGCCGAGCGCAAGGGCTATGCCCAGATCCGCAGCCAGTCCGATGCACCGCTCGCCGTCGCCGCAGGCTATTTCGTGCGCGAGTTGGCGACGGGCCGCAAGCTGCCACCGGGGGCGGCGAATGTGCTTGATCTGTGGCGCCCGTTCATCGAGCAATCGGCGGGCGACGATCTTGAGGCGGTGAACCATGTGCTTTCCGATCAGGCGGCCTTCGCGCGTATGGCGCGCAAGGTGATTGCCGATCTGGGCTTTGCCGATCAGCTTGGCGACGACCCCGACGAGGAGATGGACGACGAGTCGGATTCGGAAGAGGCCGAGAACGATCCCGATTCCGGCGATCAAGAAAGCCGCGATCAGGACGAGAGCGACGACAGCGAAGCCTCGCCCGAGCGTAGCCAGGAAGAACAGCAGGACCAGTCGCAGACCTCGGTCAGCATGGACGACACGGCCGATCAGGAGATGGGCGAAGAGGTGGACATGCCGCAGGCGGATGCCCCACCCGAGCCGCCCTCGCCCCCGCCCGCCTCGCTGGCCGATCCGAACTACAAGGTCTTCTCCCCCGAATTCGACGAGGAAATCCGCGCCGAGGATCTGGCCGAGCCGGTCGAACTGGAGCGCCTGCGCGCCTATCTCGACCAGCAGCTTGAGCCGCTGAAGGGCGCCGTTTCGCGTCTGGCCAACAAGCTTCAGCGTCGCCTTCAGGCGCAGCAGAACCGCAGCTGGGAATTCGACCGCGAAGAGGGGATGCTGGACGCCGGGCGGCTGGCCCGCGTGGTGGCCAACCCGACGACACCGCTTTCGTTCAAGATCGAGAAGGACACCGAGTTCCGCGACACGGTGGTGACGCTGTTGCTTGATAACTCGGGCTCGATGCGCGGCCGCCCGATCTCGATCGCCGCGATCTGCGCGGATGTTCTGGCGCGCACGCTCGAACGCTGCTCGGTCAAGGTCGAGATCCTGGGCTTCACCACCCGCGCCTGGAAAGGCGGCCAATCGCGCGAGAAATGGCTGGCCGAAGGGCGCCCACAGCAACCCGGCCGCCTGAACGACCTGCGCCACATCATCTACAAGGGCGCCGATGCGCCATGGCGGCGGGTGCGCTCGAACCTGGGCCTGATGATGAAAGAGGGCCTGCTGAAGGAAAACATCGACGGCGAGGCACTGGAATGGGCGCACAAGCGGATGCTGGCCCGCCCCGAGGCGCGCAAGATCCTCATGGTGATCTCGGACGGCGCGCCGGTGGACGACTCGACCCTATCGGTCAACCCGGCGATCTACCTTGAGAAGCACCTACGTGACGTGATCGCCATGGTCGAAAAGCGCCGCGCAGTCGAACTGATAGCCATCGGCATCGGCCATGACGTGACGCGCTACTACCAGCGCGCGGTCACAATTACCGATGTCGAGCAACTGGCCGGTGCGATGACCGAGCAGCTTGCAAGCCTCTTCGACAGCGACCCGCGGGCGCGGGCGCGCGTTCTGGGCATGCGGAAGGCCATGTGATGTTTCAGGATTTCACCTCGAAATCCGCCCCCGAGAACGGCCCGCCCCGACTGGCTGCCTTGCGCGTCCAGATGCAGCGCGCGGGGCTGGATGGCTTTTTCGTGCCGCGCGCCGATGCCCATCAGGGCGAATATGTCGCCGAGCGTGATGCGCGTCTGGCCTGGCTGACGGGCTTTACCGGCTCGGCGGGTTTTTGCATTGCGCTCAATGACCGCGCGGGTGTGTTTGTCGATGGTCGCTACCGCGTTCAGGTGCGCGCCGAGGTGGATCTGTCCGCCTTTACACCCGTGAACTGGCCCGAGACCAAACCCGGCCCCTGGCTGCGCGAGGCCCTGCCGCAGGGCGGGCGCGTGGGCTTCGACCCCTGGCTGCACACCCGGCGCGAGATTGCCGAGATTGAGAAGGCGTTAGAGGGTTCCGGCATCGAGCTGACTGACTGCGAGAACCTGATCGACGCGATCTGGGCGGACCGGCCCGCACCGCCCTCGGCCCCTGCGCGCATCCATCCGATGTCCTTGGCGGGCGAAGACAGTGCCGCCAAGCGCGCGCGCATCGCGCAGGGGCTGCACCAACGCGGTGTCGCGGCGGCCGTGCTGACGTTGCCGGATTCGATCTGCTGGCTCCTCAACATTCGCGGTGCGGATCTTCCGCGCAATCCGTTGGTGCAGTGCTTTGCCGTCCTGCACGACAATGCCCACCTGACGCTGTTCGCCGACCCCGCCAAATTCTCGCCCGATCTGCGCGCCCATCTGGGCGCCGAGGTAACCCTGCGCCCGGTCGAGGCCTTTGCCCCCGGCCTGCGCAGCTTGATCGGCCCGGTGCAGGTCGATCCCGCCTCGGCTCCTGTCCAGATCGGGCGCGAGTTGGAGGCAGCCGGGCATCAGATCGTCTGGGCCGAAGACCCCTGCATGCTGCCCAAGGCCTACAAGAACCCCGCGGAGATCGCCGGGATGGAGGCGGCCCATCACCGCGATGCCTGCGCCATGGTCGAGTTCCTGTGCTGGCTTGACGAAACCGCGCCGCAGGGCGGGTTGACCGAGATTGACGTCGTCACCGCCCTTGAGGGCTTCCGGCGCGCCACGAACCAGCTGATCGACATCAGCTTTGACACGATCTGCGGCGCGGGTCCGAATGGCGTGATCAACCATTACCGCGTGACCGAGGCGACCAACCGCCCGGTGATACCGGGTGAAATCCTGCTGGTCGATTCGGGTGGACAATATGCCGACGGCACCACCGATATCACCCGAACCGTCGCTGTCGGCCCCGTGCCCGAGGATGCCCGCGCGCCCTTCACCCGCGTATTGCAGGGGATGATCGCGATTTCCCGCGCGCGTTGGCCCAAGGGGTTGGCGGGGCGCGACCTCGATCCCCTCGCGCGCGCGCCTTTGTGGATGGCCGGGCAGGATTACGACCACGGCACCGGCCATGGCGTCGGTGCGGCGCTTTGTGTGCATGAAGGCCCGGCGCGGATCTCGCGCATTTCCGACGTGCCGCTGGCCCCCGGCATGATCCTGTCGAACGAACCGGGCTACTACCGCGAGGGCGCCTTCGGCATCCGCATCGAGAACCTCGTGCTGGTCGAGGATGCCCCCGCCCTGCCCGGTGGCGACGCGCGCGCCATGCTCGGGATGCGCACCCTGACGTGGGTGCCGATTGACCGGCGGCTGATTGACCTTGGCCTGCTCAGCGGCGCCGAGCGCGACTGGCTCGACGCCTATCATGCCGAGGTCTGGCTCCGCGTCGGCCCGCATGTGTCAGAGGCGGCGCGCGATTGGCTCCGGGCCGCTTGCGCGCCGCTCTAGTTACTGGGCCAAAACCGCCGTGGCGGCGCGGGCGATCACGATCTCCTCATTCGTCGGGATGACCATGACCCGCACCTTGCCGGTCGAGATCGTGCGCGCATGGGCGGCGTTGGCCTCGGGGTCGATCTCGATCCCCAGCCACTCCATCCCGGCGCAAACCCGCGCACGGGTCCCCGACGAATTCTCGCCGATCCCGCCACAGAAGACCACGCCATCGAGCCCGCCAAGCGCCGCGGCCATCGCCCCCAACTCGCGCTTGATGCGGAAGCAGAAATAATCGATCGCCTCCTTCGCATGCGGGTCGTCCGAACCCTCAAGCGTGCGCATGTCATTCGACACACCCGACATGCCCAGAAGGCCGGACTGCTTGTACAGCAGATCCGAGATTTCCTGCGCGCCCATGCCCTTTTGGTCCATCAGGTAGAGCACCACGCCGGGGTCCAACTCGCCCGAGCGGGTGCCCATCGGCAGCCCGTCGAGCGCAGAGAAGCCAAGGGTCGAGGCCACCGACTTGCCATCCATCAGCGCGCACATCGACGCACCCGAGCCGAGATGCGCCACGACCACCCGGCCTGCGTGCAGTTCGGGCTCGGTGCGCGCAAGCTCGCCATGAATGTAGTCGTAGCTGAGCCCATGGAAGCCGTAGCGGCGCACGCCTTCCTCGTAATAAGCGCGCGGCAGGGCGTAGGTATCGGCCACAAACGGGTGCCCGCGATGAAAGGCGGTGTCGTAGCACACGATCTGCGGCGTGCCGGGGAAGGCCTCAATCGCGGCGCGCACGCCCGCAAGGTTATGCGGCTGGTGCAGCGGCGCGAAGGGCGCAAGGCGCGCAAGGTCTTTCATCAGCGCCTCGTTCACCAGTTCGGGCGCAGCGTGCTCGATCCCGCCATGCACGATCCGGTGGCCCACGGCGATCACCTCAAGACCCGGAAAATCCGCCTCGAACACCTCAAGCGCGGTTTTCAGCGCCTGCGCATTGGTGGCGAAATCGTTCGGCGCATGTTCGGGCACCGGTAGCGCTCGGCCCTCGGCATCGGCGATCTTCATCGCCGCCTCGCGCCGCCCGATCCGGTCTACGTGCCCGATCGCAAGGGTCTGCAAATCTTCGGTGAACAGCCCCAGCTTGAGCGAGGAACTTCCCGAGTTCAGCGTCAGGATCGCGCGGCTCATCGCATGGTGCCCTTCAGGTAGTGGTAGTTGATCGCCGCGACCGCGGCCGAGGCCAGACGCGCCATCGAACTGTCAGAACGCGAGTTCAGGATCACCGGCACCTTGGCGCCCAAGACCAGACCGGCGCCTTCGGCATGGCTGATATAGGCCAGTTGCTTGGCCAGCATGTTGCCCGCGTCGATGCCCGGAACCACAAGCACCTCGGCATGGCCGGGCACCTCGCCACGCAGCCCCTTGGTGCGCGCGGCGCCGATATCCACGGCGTTGTCCATCGCTAGCGGCCCATCGACGATGCCACCCTTGATCTGCCCGCGCTCAGCCATCTTCGACAGCAGCGCCGCGTCGATGGACGAGGGGATCGCGGGGTTCACCGTCTCGACCGCGCTCAGAACACCGACCTTCGGCACTTCGATCCCGATCGAGATCGCGAGGTCGATCGCGTTTTGCACGATGTCCACCTTGGTTGCCAGATCAGGCGCGATATTGATCGCGGCATCGGTCACCAGCAGCGGATGCGGCACACCGGGCACGTCCATCACGAAGATATGGGTGAAGCGCCGCCCGATCCGCAGGCCGGTCACCTTGTCAAGCATCGGCTTGAGCAGATCGTCGGTATGAAGATGCCCCTTCATGATCGCCTCGGCCCGGCCCTCATTGACCAGATCGACGGCCATGCGCGCCGCTTCGCGATGCGTCAGCGCGGGCAGGATCTGGTAGGCATCAAGCGACTTGCCCACCTCTTTCGCGGCCTTGGCGATCTTGTCGGGATCGCCGATCAGAAGCGGCGTGATGATCGCATGTTCGGCCGCGATCAGCGCACCTTCCAGCGCGTGGTCGGCCTCGGGGCAGACAACGGCGGTTTGCAGCGCGGGCAGCGCCTCGGCCTTCTCCAGAAGAGCCTCGAAATGGCGGTGGCGCTGTACGATCAGCCCGGGCACGTCCAGCTCTTCATAGCGTACCCGCCGGGCGGGGGCCTGCACGCAGGCCTCGCCATCGACGATCAGCGCATCGTCGCCAACGCGGCGCGCCTCAGTGGCCAGCGTCACACAGCCATCGGCGGACTTGCTGACAACGGTAACGCGCGCCACCAGTTCCTCGCCGGCATGTGCGCGCGCGTGAAAGGTCAGGTTTTGCGAGCGGTACAGCGTGCCGGGCCCCGGCAGCAGGTTTCCCAGGACGCTGGTAATCAGCGAGGCGACGAAAATCCCCGGCGCCACGGCTTCTTTCACCCCGTCACCATCGCCATCCTGCGCGGCAAGGTGAACCGGGTTATGATTCCCCGATGCGGCGGCGAAGACGTAGAAGTCATCGGCCGTAAGAAGGCGGCGCAGTTCTGCGCTCATGCCCGGTTCAAGCTCATCCCACATCCGGCTTTCGAAGATCATTCCATTCTCCATGCGTTCCTTCCGGCTCGGGTTTTCTAGCCCCGCTCCGTGAAACTTAAATAAACGACCGAGTTCAATTCCACATTGATCATGGACAAGTTTTCTGCGTCGGCGAAATTTTTCCGCATCGCGGCACAGAAGATCGTGCCCCCTTCCCCCCGGAGGTGCAACTGCCTAAGAGTCGGGCAACACAGGAGAAGCCGATGCCGCTCGAAGCCGCGATTGCCGAAATCGAAACCCTGCTCGGAACCCGTCTCAGCCGCACCCAGGCCGAGCGCGATCTGCACAGCCGGTCCGAGACCTACTTCGGCCCGACGCTGCCCGATGCCGTGGCCTGGCCGGAAACCACCGAGGAAATCAGCGCCATCGTCAGCATCTGCGCGACATTCGGCGTGCCGATCGTGGCCTGGGGTGCGGGCACCTCGCTTGAGGGGCACGCGCTGACCACCCATGGCGGGATCTGCCTCAACATGAGCCGGATGAACCGGGTGCTTGAGGTCAGCCCCGAGGACATGCTCGCGGTCGTGCAGCCGGGCCTGACCCGCGAAGAGTTGAACACCGAGCTGCGCGCGACGGGCCTGTTCTTCTCGGTCGACCCGGGGGCGAATGCCTCGCTTGGCGGCATGGCGGGAACGCGAGCCTCTGGCACAACGACAGTGCGCTATGGCTCGATGCGCGACAATGTCGCGGCGCTTGAGGTCGTGCTGGCCGACGGGCGGATCATCCGCACCGGCTCGCGCGCGGCGAAATCGGCGGCGGGCTACGATCTGACCGCGCTGATGCTAGGGTCGGAAGGTACGCTTGGCATCATCACCGAACTGACCCTGCGCCTGCATGGCCAACCCGAGGCGATCTCCTCGGCGGTTTGCGCCTTCGACACGCTTGAGACCGCAGTGGAAACCGTGCAGATGACGATCCAGATGGGTATTCCGATGGCCCGGATCGAGTTCGTGGACGAGGAAATCGCCCGCGTCTTCAACAAGATGAACGGCACCGCGATGCCCGAAAAGCCGCATCTGCTGATCGAGTTCCACGGCTCGCACGATGGCGTGGCCGAAGACAGCAAGCGCTTCGGCGAGGTTGTGGCCGAAATGGGCGGCGCAGATTTCCAATGGGCGACCTCGACCGAGGAGCGCAACCGCCTGTGGAAGATGCGCCATGGCGCCTATACCGCCTGCCTCGCCTCGCGCCCCGGCTGCATGGGGTTGGTGACCGACGTCTGCGTGCCGATCTCGCGCCTGGCCGAAGCTGTGGCGGCCGCGCGCGCCGATATCGAGGCCGAGGGCCTGATCGGCCCGATCCTCGGTCATGTCGGCGACGGCAATTTCCATGCAATCTTGCTGCTCGACCGTGAGAACGCGGACGAGCTGGCCCGCGCCAAGCGCGTCGCGCAGAAGCTGGCCGAGCGCTCGCTGGCCATGGGTGGCACGATCACCGGCGAGCATGGCGTAGGCCTTGGCAAGCGCGGCCTGATGACCGCCGAACATGGCGAGGGCTGGCAGGTCATGGGCGCCATCAAGGCCGCTCTCGATCCGCTGAACATTCTCAATCCGGGCAAGGTCGTGCCCGATCTGCCGCTGCCGGAGAGCGCGAAATGAGCCTAGCCACCCCCGCCGATCTTCCGCGCTTTTTCGCCGCCGCATGGGGCGCGCGCGACGCCCGCGCCATTGCCGCGCTGTTCTCCGAGGATGCCGATTTCCTCAGCCTGACGGGCGGCACGGCCGAGGGCCGCCGCCAGATTGCCGAACTATTGGCCAGCGAACTTGCCGGGGCCTTTTCGCGCGCGCGCCTTGTCACCGGCAAGACCAAGATGCGCACCATTGGCTCGGAGGCGGTCGTGCTGATTCAGCGCTTCGTTCTGACCGGGATCGTGCACGAGGACGGATCGGACGCGGGCCGGATTGGCGCGATCCTCTGCGCAACACTGGGTATCGGATCCGAGGGCTGGCAGGTCGTCGCCGCCCAGTTCGTACCCGAGGGCTGATCAGCCCGCCAGCAGGGCTTCGGCTGCGGCGCGGGCGGCGTCGGTCACTTCGGCGCCCGCGATCATACGCGCGATCTCGTCGCGGCGCTGATCGGCCGCCAGCGCCACCACTTCCGAAGTGGTCATGCCATCCGAGACCGATTTCTGCACCCGGAAATGGTGATTGCCCCGGGCCGCGACCTGCGGCGAGTGGGTCACGACCAGCACCTGCGCGGTTTCCGACAGCCGTGCAAGACGCCGCCCGACAGCATCGGCGGTCGCCCCGCCCACGCCCCGGTCGATCTCATCGAAGATCAGCGTCACCGCATCGGCGCCACGCGCCAGCACGACCTTGAGCGCAAGCAGGAAGCGCGACAACTCGCCGCCCGAGGCGATCTTGTTGAGCGGCCCGGCTGGCGCGCCGGGGTTGGTCGCGACGGTAAAGGCCACCGCGTCGCTGCCCTCGGGGCCTGCCTCGCCCGGTGCGATCTGGGTTTCGAACACGGCGCGTTCGAGCTTGAGCGGCGCAAGCTCCGCCGCCATCGCGGCGTCGAGACGCCCGGCCGAAGCCTGACGCGCCTCGGACAGCCGCGCGGCAGCCTGCGCATAGGCTTTCTCGGCTACGGCCATATCTGCCTCAAGCCGCGCGATATCCCCCTCGCCCGCATCCAATGCGGCAAGGCGGGTACGCAATTCCTCGGCGAAACCGCCCAGATCGTCGGGCAGCACACCATGCTTGCGCGCCAATGCCCGGATCGCGAACAGGCGTTCCTCGCAGGCTTCCAGCGCGCGCGGGTCAAAGGATAGCGCATCCAGCGCAGTCTCGACGCCCTGTGCGGCCTCTCCCAACTCGATCAAGGCCCGATCAAGCGCGCCGAGCGGCGCATCGAGCCGCCCCTCTGCCCGGTCCGCCGCGCCCTGCAACCAGCGATCGGCGTCGCGCATCGCGCCCTCGGCCCCCTCGGGGCCAAGCGCCTGCAGGGCCCGCGCCACATCCTGACGGATCTTTTCGGCACCCTGCATCAGGCGGCGTTGCGCATCCAGTGCGGCCTCTTCGCCGGGTTGCGGATCAAGCGTGTCCAACTCACCCACGGCATGGCGCAGGAACTCTTCCTCGCCCTTGATCGCGGCCAAGGCTGCCTGCGCAGCGGCCAGCCTGCGCGCGGTAGCACCGCGTGCCGCCCAAGTCGCACGCACGGCGGCCAGAAGATCATCGTGGCCTGTGAACGCGTCCAGCAGTGCCCGGTGACCGCGCGCATTCAAAAGCCCGCCATCATCCTGCTGGCCATGCAACTCGACCAAGGTCGCCGAGACCGCCCGCAAGACCTCGCCCGAGGCGCGCCGGTCATTGATCCAGGCGGTCTTGCGCCCGTCGGCGGCATTGACGCGCCGCAAGATCAACTCGTCGCCCGCAGGGATCCCGACCTCTTGCAGAACTTGCCGCGCGGGATGCGTCTGCGGCAGGTCGAACACCGCCGTCACCTCGCCCTGATCGGCGCCCTTGCGCACCAGCTCGGCCCGCCCGCGCCATCCCAGAACGAATCCAAGAGCATCGAGCAGGATCGACTTGCCCGCCCCGGTTTCACCCGTCAGCACGTTGAGCCCGGAGCGGAAGTCCAGCTCCAGCCGCTCGATGATGAGCATGTCCCGAATGTCGAGCGTGCGCAGCATAGCAACCCCTCAGGCCACCAGCGGCGTCAGAGCCATTCGCCCTTGATCACCTGCCGATAGATCGACGCCAACCAGCTGTCACCCTTGGCCTTGGGCGAAAGCCCGCGGTTCTGAAGCAGCACATAGGCATCGCCGTAGAAGGGCGACGACTGGAAGTTGTGCCCAAGGATCGCCGCCGCCGTCTGCGCCTCGTCCGTCAGACCAAGCCCGAGATAGGCTTCGGTCAGACGCATCAGCGCCTCGGGCGTGTGAGTCGTGGTCTGGAATTCCTCGACCACCACGCGGAAGCGGTTGATCGCGGCGGTGTAGTGCCGCTGCTTGAGGTAATAGCGCCCGATCTCCATCTCTTTCGCGGCGAGATGGTCGAAGGCGAGGTCGAACTTGAGCATGGCCGAGCGCGCATAGTCGCTCTCGGGGTATTGCTCGATCACGTCGCGCAGCGCTTGCAGCGCCTGGAAGGTCAGGCCCTGATCGCGGCCAACCTCGTCAATCTGGTCGTAATAGGACAGTGCCAGCAGGTATTTCGCATAGGCCGCGTCTTCGTCACCCGGATAGGTGTCGATGAACCGCTGCGCGGAACCGCGCGCAGCTTCGTAATCCTTCGCGCGGTGCTGGGTATAGGCTTCCATGATCAGTGCGCGCTTGGCCCATTCGGAATAGGGGTAAAGCCGCTCGACCTCGGAGAAGTAGTACAGCGGCAGATCGGGCCGACGCGGGTTGCCCACTTCCAGCTCATACTCGCCGCGCTTGTAGATTTCCTCGGCCGTGAAGCTCTCGAGCGGAGGCTTGCCGCCATCGCCCGAACAGGCTGCGAGAGCCATCACCAGCATTAGACTTCCGACCCGAAGTGCCGCAGTTCCGCCGCGCGTCATGCCCTGCCCTATCCGTTTCGCCCGAAGCCGTCCCGCCCGGTGCATCGTCCGATCCGCCCCCTCAGAGAGGCGACTGCTTCGCCCGTCCTAGCACAGAAAAATTCCGGGCGCAAAACGCCTTTCGCACCCTTGGGCGAACTGCGGCGATCCGTTTCAGCAGGCAGCAAGCGCCGGGCGGCACACGCCAGCACCGGGCAGACCATAGGCCTGCTGCTGGCTGCAATCTTCCCAGCACCACGCCTGCGGATCGGCGAAAAGCGCACGCAGCAGGCGGTTGGTCATCGCATGGCCCGCGCGCACGCCGGTGTAGCGGCCCAGAATCGGTGCCCCCGCCAGCGACAGATCGCCGAGCGCATCGAGCATCTTGTGGCGCACGGCCTCATCCGAGTGGCGCAGACCGCCGGGGCTGAGAACCTTGTCGCCATCGACGACGACGGCGTTCTCATAGGTGCCGCCCAGGGCCAGCCCGTTGGCGCGCATGTAATCCACATCCGCCTGACGGCAGAAGGTGCGGCTGTCCATCAACTCGCGCACGAAGGCGCCATTGGCCATGTTCAGGCTCTTGGCCTGCTTGCCAATCGCGGCATCGGCGAAGTCGATGGCGAAGTCGATCTCCAGTGCCGAGGCGGGCTCCAGCCGCGCGACGGCCTCGCCCTCGCGCACTTCGACCGGCTTCAGCACGCGGATCGCGCGCAGATTGCCGCCAAGATTGCGCAGGCCGACCTTACGGATCGCCTCGACGAAGGGGGCAGAGGAGCCATCAAGAATCGGAACCTCGGGGCCGTCGATCTCGATCAGAGCGTTATGCACACCGACGCCGGTCAGCGCGGCCATGACGTGCTCGATCGTCGAGATCGAAACACCATCGTCATTCTCGATCAGGGTGCAAAGCTTGGAGGGCGTCACGCGATCCCAGAGCGCCGCAACGCGCGGGTCGGCATCGGCAATATCGGTGCGGCGGAAGACAATCCCGTGCCCGGCGGGCGCAGGCCGCAGGACCATCCGCACGGGGGCACCGGAGTGCAGGCCCACGCCGTCGAAGGTCACCGAGGAACCGAGTGTCGTCTGCACGATCTTGCCCTTTCGTTACACGTTGTTCCCGGGACGGAATGCATTTGTTTCCGCCAGACCCGGGTCCGCAGCATCAGTTAAGAAACCCTGACGCGCATCACAACTCACTCTTTGCAACAAACTGAAACAAATGAATGCAGCTGCGGCAAAACCCCGCCGAATGCGGCGTAAGTTAATGAATTCACAATGAAAAAGGCCGGGTCTCCCCGGCCTTCTCAGGAAAGTTTGTGAAGCGATTAATTCGCCTGACGACGCAGGAAGGCCGGAATCTCGATCCGATCCTGCTCACCGTCACCCTCATCCTCATAGGCAGCCTGCTGCGGCTGCACCGCTTGACGCTGCGGCATTTCCTGCCCCGGCTGCGCGGCATGGCCGGTCATGCGGTTGATCAGCGAGTTGATGCCGAAGCGCGGCTTCTCGGCCTGCGGCTGGGGCTGCGGCGCTGCCGGACGGCTGGCCGACATCGACGGGCGCTGCGCGGCTTGCTGCTGAGGCACCTTGCTCACAGCAGCCTGGAGGCGCGCCATCGCTTCGGGCGAGGGCGTTCCGGGCGCGCGCGGACGGGGCGCCACGAAGGCAGCCGCATCTTCCTCGACATGCAGATCGCGCGGCGCGGCCGGACGCGGCTGATAGGCCGGGGGCGGCAGATGATCGGCGGCTTCCGGCTGCTGCGGCGCGGGGGCCGCGTCGAACAGGTTGCGCTCGACCGGCTGCGGCGCCGGAGCAACGGGTTGGCTGGCGGCAACCGGCTGCGGAGCGGGCTGCGGCGCCGGAGCGGCGGCGACCGGAGCAACCTCGGGTTCGGCGGGCTTCAGCGGCTCGGCCAGCGAACGGCGCGGCACCGGAATTTCGATCGTCGCAGGCGCGGCGTCGATACCCGTCGCCACGACCGAAACGCGCATCGCGCCTTCCATCTCGGGGTCCAGCGTCGAGCCGACGATGATGTTGGCCTCCGGGTCCACCTCTTCGCGGATCCGGTTCGCGGCCTCGTCCAGTTCGAACAGGGTCAGGTCGTAGCCGCCGGTGATGTTGATCAGCACACCCTTGGCGCCCTTGAGCGAGATCTCGTCGAGCAGCGGGTTGGCGATGGCCTTCTCGGCGGCCTGCACGGCGCGGTCGTCGCCCGCGGCTTCGCCGGTGCCCATCATGGCCTTGCCCATCTCGTCCATCACCGCGCGCACGTCGGCGAAGTCGAGGTTGATCAGGCCCGGACGGACCATCAGGTCGGTCACGCCCTTGACGCCCTGATAGAGAACGTCGTCGGCCATGGCGAAGGCCTCGGTGAAGGTCGTGCGCTCATTCGCCAGACGGAACAGGTTCTGGTTCGGGATGATGATCAGCGTATCGACGACCTTTTGCAGCGCCTCGATACCGGCCTCGGCCTGACGCATCCGCTTGGTGCCTTCGAACTGGAAGGGCTTGGTCACGACGCCGACGGTCAGCACACCCAGCTCACGCGCAGCCTGCGCAATGATCGGGGCAGCCCCGGTGCCGGTGCCGCCGCCCATGCCAGCGGTGATGAAGCACATATGCGCGCCGGCCAGATGATCGACGATCTGCTCAATGGATTCCTCGGCGGCGGCCGCGCCGACGCTCGGGCGCGCACCGGCACCCAGACCCTCGGTAACCTTCACGCCCATCTGGACGCGGGCCGAGGAACGCGACTGTTGCAACGCCTGCGCATCGGTATTGGCCACGACGAATTCGACCCCTTCGAGGGCCTTTTCGATCATGTTGTTGACTGCGTTGCCCCCGGCGCCGCCGACGCCGAAAACGGTGATCCGCGGCTTCAGCTCTTCGTGATCCGCCATCATCAAATTCAAGGTCATGGGATTTCCGCCTGTTTTTATGTGATGAGCCGCGCCGCCGCGGCCAATTGCCCCCAAAATTAGACCGATTTTAGCTTCGAATCCGGGGAACGTCACTTAAAAAACACGTTCTCTCCACAAAATGTGGAGAGCGCCTTGCCGCTGTCAGCGGTATTTCGCGCATACGTCAGGATCTGGTGGAAGCGAATCGGGCAGGCCCCTGCCCTAGCTTTCACCAGTTCTCGCGGAACCAACGGAATGCCCGGCGCAGCGAGCGCGCGCCAAGCCGTTCGGCGGGGGCTTCGAAATCCCACCATTCGTCCTGCGGATGGGCCGCAAACAGCGCCAACCCGACCACTGAGGAAAAGCTCGACCCCGTCGCCGCCTGCGGCAGACCCTGGACGCGCAGCGGCCGCCCGAGGCGCACGTTATGGCCAAGAATACGTGCCGCCAGCCCGTCGAGGCCGGGGATCTGGCTCGCGCCGCCCGTCAGCACGATCTGCTGCGAGGGCAGATGATCAAAGCCCGCGGCATCCAGCAGGGCACGCACATCTTCGAGGATCTCTTCGACACGCGGACGCATGATGCCGATCAGCTCGGCACGGCTGACCTGGCGGCGGTCTTTTTCCCAGTCGCCCGAGCTGCCCGACAGCTCGATCAGCTCGCGGTCGTCCATACCGGTCGCGACAACGCCACCGTGGAAGGTCTTGATCCGCTCGGCCACCGCCATGGGCACCTGAAGCCCCGCCGCGATGTCGCGCGTCACGTGATCGCCGCCAAGACGCACCGCATCGGCAAAGATCATGTGCTTTTTCATGAAGATCGACACGCCGGTCGCGCCGCCACCCATGTCGATACAGGCGGAACCCAGTTCCAGCTCATCCTCGACCAGCGATGACAGCCCCGAAACATAGGCCGAGCTTGCCACCCCGGCGAGTTCCAGATCGCAGCGGCGGATGCAGTAAATCAGGTTCTGGATAACCGTTTCATCGACCGTCAGCAGGTGCATATCCACCGCCAGACGCTGCCCGACATGGCCGCGCGGATCGCCCAGACCCGAGCGATGATCCAGCGCGAAGTTCACCGGATGGGCGTGCAACACTTCGCGCCCCTGCCCGATCGGGGGCAGATCGCACGAGGCCAGCACCCGCGCCACATCCTGCTCATCGACCTGGCCGCCCAGAACCTCGACATCGCCGGCCAGCCCGTAGGAACGCGGCTCCGCACCGGCAAAGCAGGCAATGACGTGATCGACGCGCGTATTGGCCATCTTCTGCGCGGCCTGAACGGCGGTGCGGATCGCGCGCTCGGTCTCGGCCATCGCGTCGATCTCACCAAAGCGCACCCCGCGCGAGCGGGTCGTGGCCGCGCCGATCACCCGGAAGCCGGACTGCCCAGCCAGCGAGCCGATCCCCTCGGCGTCACGCAGCGTGTCCGCCCCGTCGAAGCGCAACACGAGGCAGGCGATCTTTGATGTCCCGATATCCAGAAGCGCCACAACACCGCGCTGCATCGCCGCCTTGCGCATGTTCCGCATCGCACGTTGGGACTGGTAAAGATCGGTCATGGCGTTGCCTTCACTTGGATCGTCTGCCCGGCCAGCGTCTTGAACGTGTCCATCGCGCTTGCGCTAAGGCGCAGCGTCGGGCGTTCGCGGTTGCGCAGGTCGAGCTGGGTGAAATCGCGGGCCAGCAGATCCTCGGCCGCGTCGAGCGCGAGCAGGCGCTCGACCGCGCGGGCGGGCTCAGCCTCGGGCAGAAGAATGCGCTGATCGTGGTCAAGCACCAGATCCCAGCGGCGCTCGCCCATCCGCACGAGGCCACGGGTGCGCGGCAGGATCGGCTGCGCGGCTTCAAGGATCTCAAGCGCCTCGGGCACGGCGGCATCGGCGCCCAGCCCCGCGACCAGCGGCAGGTCAGAACGCGCGGCGCGGTCCAGAAGGGTCGCAACACGGTGACCGGTCTCGTCAAGCATCTCGATCCCGGTGACGGTGCGCCACAGGATCGCGGGTTCACGCTCGGTCACGCGCACCGCAAGCAACCCGCCCGAGCGCACGACGATCGACACGTCGCGCACCGCATCAAGCTTGGCGATGGTGTCGCGGTAATTATCCAGATCGATCGCGAAGGACGAGGCGGGAAGCGGCACGGGAAGCATCGCGCGGATCGCGGTGTCGACCTCGGGCGATGCGCCCTCAATCTTCATCAGCGAGACCATGAATTCCGGGCGGTTCTGCACCGCCGTCTTGATGTCCTGATAATCCTGCATCAGATCGGCGCGTCGGCCCTCATCGCCAAGCCAGATGCCAAGCCCGAGCGTCACCGCGAAGACCGGCACGCCGACCCGGGTGAACGCACGCACCAAGGGGGTCAGCCACAAACGCTCCAGCCGATAGGCCAGACGCGAGGGCGCGGGATCGCGGCGCATGGCGCGCGGGGCGGCCGCGCGCGGCTGATCGCGGTGCAGATAGCGGGGTTCGGCGCTCAGCGGTCGCATGAGGCATCCTCCACCAGCCAGGCGCAGAGATCGGCGAAAGACAACCCTTCAGCGGCCGCCTGTTCGGGCGAAAGCGAGGTCGGCGTCATACCGGGCTGGGTGTTGGTTTCCAGCAGAACCAGCCCCGCAAGGCCGCGCGTGTCGTCCCAACGGAAATCAGTGCGGCTAAGGCCCCGGCAGCCTAGCGCCTTGTGCGCGCGCAGCGCGTAGTCGCGGCAGGCCTCGGTGATCTCGGCGGGGATGTTTGCGGGGCAGACGTGGCGCGATCCGCCGACATTGTATTTGGCGGCGTAGTCATACCAGCCCGTTGTGATGATCTCGGTCACACAAAGCGCGCGGTCGCCCAAGACCGAACAGGTCATCTCGCGCCCCGGCGCATAGGTTTCGACCATCACAACATCTGGCATCGTATCGGCCAACTGCGGCGGGCTGTTTGCGCCATCGGTGACCAGATAGACGCCGACCGACGAGCCTTCGTTGTTCGGCTTGACGACATAAGGCACCGGCAGAACGTGACGCGCCATCACCTCGGATTTGGTCGCCAGAACGCTTTCGACGACCGGCAGGCCAGCAGCGCGGTAAACGTCTTTCGAGCGGCTCTTGTCCATCGCGATGGCCGAGGCCATGACGCCCGAGTGGGTATAGGGGATCCGCAGCCATTCAAGCAGGCCCTGAACGCAGCCATCCTCGCCCCAACGGCCATGCAACGCATTGAAAACACAATCGGGTTTCGCATCACTCAGGCGCGCGGGCAGATCCGCCCCCGCGTCGATCTCGATCACATCGAAACCCGCCACCCGCAGCGCCTCGGCACATTCACGCCCCGAGGAGAGCGACACTTCCCGCTCTGCGGAAAGACCACCCTTCAAAACCGCTACACGGTGGGTTGCCCTGCTCGACACACCCGCCAATTTCGCCTCTCCCGGGGTTGTCCCCGTGGAATGTTGTTCGTTGTCAGTCGCGCGCCGGGCTGATCAATATTCGCCCACGCGCATGATTTCCCACTCTAGCGAAATTCCCTGGGTCTGCAAAACCTTTTTGCGGACCTCTTCGCCAAGGGACTCAAGATCTTGTGCCGTGGCGCCGCCTGCGTTGATCATGAAATTCGAGTGCATCTCGCTCATCTGCGCACCGCCGATCCGGGCGCCACGCATGCCGGCGTTGTCGATCACCTTCCAGGCCTTGAGATCGTGCACATCGTCGGCCCGCCCGGTCGAGGACGCCCCCGAGGGGTTACGGAAGGTCGAACCGGCCGAACGTTCCTTGGTCGGCTGGCTGGCGTCGCGCTTGGCAAGCTGATCCTCCATCCGCGCGGCAAGCGCATCGGGCGCGCCTTTCACGGCCCGGAAGGTCGCCGAGACCAGAACAGCCCCCTCGGGCAGAACGCTTGAGCGATAGGCAAAGCGCAGATCCGTGGCCGTCAGCGTGAGGCGCTGGCCGGTGCGCAGAACAACCTCTGCGCTGACCAGACAATCGGCGACATAGGAGCCATAGCAGCCTGCATTCATCCGTACCGCACCGCCGATCGAGCCGGGAATGGTGCGCAGGAAGGTCAGATCAAGCCCCGCCTCGGCGGCTTTGCGCGCGACATGGGCATCCAGCGCGGCGGCCCCGGCGGTGACGGTATCGCCCGAGATCTCAATCGCATTGAAGCCGCGCCCAAGCCGGATGACAACCGCCCGAATACCCCCGTCGCGCACGATCAGGTTGGAACCAACCCCCATCGGAAATACCGGAACCTCTGCCGGAAGGGCCGCCAGGAAGGCCGCCAGATCCTCGGCATCCGCAGGCTGGAAGAACCAGTCCGCCGGGCCACCGACCCGAAGCCAGGTCAGATCGGCAAGCGAGCGGTTCGGCGTCAGGGTGCCGCGCGGGGTATAGGCCATGTTTTCCATGGCCACGCTCTACCCCGCGACGGGGGCGCTCGACAAGAGGCGCGGCGCTATTCCGAATGCGCCCCGCGATCCGAGCGTAGCGAGCGCAGCAGGTATTTCACCGGCCAGCGCAGGACCGACAGGCCGCCTGCCAGCACAAGGATGCCCCAGACCGGCCCATTCTCATAGGTCACCCAGCCCAGCAACGGCACCCCAGTGGCGATCAGCACCCAGGCCGCCGGCCAGTGCCAGCGGTTCGGGCCGACCGCGATCAGGGTGGCGATCAGCGCCCAGACACAGGCGGCAGTCAGCGAATGGGTCATGCGACACCCCCAAGTGCGGCGAACAACGCGGCCGCCGAGGCCGCCGCGCCGAACAGCGGCACGATCATCGGAACGCGGAACGACGCCTCGGCGCTGCGGCGTTTGAGGAAGACAAGCGACAGGTTCACAAGGATGAAGACCCCCAGCAGCACCATCGAGGTTGCCTGCGCCAGCGCCGATACCGGCAGCATCAGCGCGGCGGTCAGCATCAGCGCGCCCGCAAGCACCGTCCCCAGAACCGGCGTGCCAAAGCGCGGATGCGCCTTGTTGAAGATGGCAAGCCCCGGCTCGCGCCGCCCCAGCCCGAAGAGAACTCGCGCCGCCATGACGATCTGCGCCAGCACGCCGTTCAGCGCCGCCGCTACCGCGATCGCCGCAAGCAGCTGCGCCGAATTGCCCGCGCTTTCCCAGACCAGCGCCAGCGGACGCTCGGACCCCGCAAGGGTTTCAACCGGCACGGCGCGCACGGCGGCATAACTGACCAGCAGATAAAGCGCCGTCGTGATCGCCAGCGCGGCAAGGATCGAGCGCGGCAGGGTGCGGTTCGGGTCGCGCACCTCCTCAGCCATGTTGACCATGTCCTCAAAGCCGATGAAGGCGAAGAAGGCCAGTGCAGCGGCCCCCGCCACACCCGACCAGTTCACCGGCGGCAGCGCGGCCATCTCGGGGACGGCGGGCGCGGAAAACCCCGCCCAGATCACCAGCGCAAGGCCCACGACCTCGATCAGCGTCAGGATCGCGGCAAAGGCAATGGACTCAAGCACCCCGACAACCGCCAGCGCAGTCAGCGCAACGCCAAGCCCGAGGATGATCGGCGCGGGCTCCAATGGCACGAGCAGCGCCAGATAGCCCGCCCCGCCCCGCAGGACGGCAGCAGCGGAAATGACACCTGCGAGCACGATGGCCAGTCCCACCAGAACGGCCAGCGCATGGCTGCTCAGGCCTTCTGCCACATAGGCGACCTCTCCGGCAGCTTCGGGCAGACGCACCGAGAGCTCGGCATAGGACAGCGCCGAAGGTGCGGCCACTACGCCTGCGATCAGGAAGGCCAGCGGCGCCCAGATCCCGGCCTGCGCCGCGACGGCGCCGACCAGAACATATACGCCCGCTCCGACCATGACGCCCACCCCATAGGCGGTCATCAGGCCGGGGCCGAGACGCCGCTTGAGGGCAGGCGTGGCCATGTCAACTGGTTCCTAGCCGCGCGGGCAAACCATTCGCCCAGGTAGAAATGGTCCCTGCGCCAAGGCACACGACGATATCGCCCGGCCGGGCCTGTTCCTTCACCAGCCGCGACAGGTCTTCCTCGGACAGGATTGCGCGGGCATCGCGGTGGCCGTGGCGGATCAGGCCCGCCACCAGATCGTCGCGCGAGGCGCCCGGGATGGGTTCTTCGCCCGCGGCATAGACCTCGGCGATGGCGACGACGTCGGCCTCGTTAAAACAGGCGCAGAAGTCGTCAAAGAGGTTGTGCAGGCGCGAGTAGCGATGCGGCTGGTGCACGGCGATCACGCGCGCATCGGGCGTGCCCGACACGGCCTGACGGGCGGCACGCAGCACGGCCGCGATCTCGACCGGGTGATGGCCGTAATCGTCGATGATGCTCACGCCGCCCAGAACCTCGCCCACCTTGGTGAAGCGCCGATTGACGCCACCAAAGTTGGCCAGCGCCTCTCGGACCTCTTCCTTCTTCATGCCGAGGTGACGCGCCACGGCCACGGCGGCCAGCGCGTTCGAGACGTTGTGGTCCCCCGGCATGGGCAGGGTGCAGCCCTCGATTTTCGAGCCTTCGCCCTCGCCCTGAAGCAGGATGTCGAAATGCGCGATGCCCTTCTGGAAGGTCAGGTTCACCGCACGGACATCTGCCTGCGCGTTGAAGCCGAAGGTCACCACGCGGCGGTCGTTGACCTTGCCGACCAGCGCCTGCACCTCGGGGTGGTCAGTGCAACACACGGCCAGACCGTAGAACGGGATGTTCGAAACGAAATCGTAGAACCCCTTGCGCAGGTTCTCGATCGTGCCCCAGTGCTCCATGTGCTCGGGGTCGATATTGGTCACGATAGCGACGGTCGCGGGCAGACGATTGAACGAGCCGTCGCTTTCATCGGCCTCAACCACCATCCATTCGCCCGCACCGGCGCGCGCGTTCGAGCCATAGGCATGGATGATGCCACCATTGATCACGGTCGGGTCAAAGCCGCCCTTGTCGAGCAACGTCGCCACCATCGTCGTGGTGGTCGTCTTGCCATGCGTGCCAGCCACCGCGATGTTCGAGCGCAGGCGCATTAGTTCGGCCAGCATCTCGGCGCGGCGCACCACCGGCAGCCCACGGCGGCGGGCTTCTTCCAGTTCCGGGTTGCCCGGCTTGATCGCCGAAGAGATCACGACAACAGCCGCCTCACCAATATTCTCGGCGCGCTGACCCTCAAAGAATGTCGCGCCAAGCTCGACCAACCGATCGGTGATCTTCGAGGCCTTGGCGTCCGAGCCCTGAACCCCAAAGCCCTGCGTCATCAGCACTTCAGCGATGCCAGACATACCGATGCCGCCGATGCCGACGAAGTGGATCGGCCCAATGTCTCCGGGAAGCTTGGTGGCGGCTGCGCTCATGACGGATTTCCTGCAAGATGTTCGACAATTTCAACCAGCCGCCCGGTGGCATCGGGAATACCGTAGCGCAAGGCAGCGTGGGCCATTTGCACCGCCCCCCCGGGATTGTCCAGAACAAGGGCGACCTGTTCGGCCAGCGCGGCGGCCTCCAGCTTGCTCTCGGGGATCATGATCGCAGCACCCGCCTCGACCAGCCCACGGGCATTGGCGGTCTGGTGATCGCCGGTTGCAGCGGCGAATGGGATCAGGATCGAGGGCCGCCCGATGACCGAGATATCGGCGACCGACGAGGCCCCCGAGCGCGAGATCACCAGCTGACATTCCGACAGGCGACGCGGCACATCGTTGAAGAAGGGTTGCACCTCGGCGTTGATCCCGGCCGCGGCATAGGCGGCGATGACGCGCTCCATATCCTCTTCGCGGGCCTGATGGGCGATCCGCAACCGGGTGCGTAGCGCCTCGGGCAGGTTTGCCAGCGCGACGGGAACCACATCCGACAAGATGCGCGCGCCCTGCGAGCCACCGATCACCAGCACCGACATCGGATAATCGCCCGGCGGAATATAGGGCGCGCCTGCGCGCTCCAGCACCGAAGCGCGCACCGGGTTGCCGGTGTGAATGCCCTCGACCCCGGCGGGCAAATCGGTGGGCCAGGTGCCGCAGGCAAAGGCGCGCACCTTCTTGGCAAAGACCTTGTTCACACGCCCCATGACGCCGTTTTGTTCATGAATGGCCGAGGGGATGCGCAGCAATTGCGCCGCCGACAGCGCCGGGATCGTCGGGTATCCGCCGAAACCGACCACAACGCTCGGCCGGTCGCGCAGCCCCGCCTTCACGGCAGCGGCAACCCCGCCCGCGATGCGGAACGGCACGCCCAGTTTGGCCAGCGCCCCGCCACGCGCGAAGGTCGCCGAGGCGACCTGCTCGATCTGCACCACATGCGGGAAGCCCCCGGCATAGCGCGCGCCCCGCGCATCGGTGGACAGCTTGACCCGCCAGCCCTTGCGCACCATCGCCTCGGCCAAGGCCTGCGCGGGGAACATATGCCCCCCCGTGCCGCCAGCGGCGATCAGAAGAAGCTTGGAGTTGCGGCTGGTCATGACGACCTCTCAGTGTTTGCGGCGGGCCAGGATGTCGGAAATCTCGCCCTGCGGCCGGGTCCGGGTCAGCGCGAGCAGCATCCCCACCGCGATCCCCGAGGCGATCACGGACGAGCCGCCGTAGCTGACGAAGGGCAGCGTCATGCCTTTTGCGGGCAGCAGGCGCACGGCGACACCCATGTTGATCAGCGCCTGCACACCGAAGGCGCAGGCCAGGCCTGCCCCGGCGAGCCGGGTAAAGGGGTCGCGCTCTTTCATCAAGCGCATGAGCGAGCGCGCCACCACCGTTGCGTAAAGCGCGATGATGCACAGCACCAGAACAAGGCCGTATTCCTCGGCGGCGACTGCGATGATAAAATCCGTATGCGCATCTGGCAGCGACCATTTCACCGTGCCCTCGCCCACGCCCACGCCGAAAAAGCCTCCCTCCTGGATCGCGTTGGTTGCATATCCGATCTGGGTGCGCGGGTCGATCTCGGTCGAGAGGAAGCCGTTGATCCGGCGGGCGAAATGCTCGGAGGTGTTATAGGCCAGCACGCCACCCGCTGCCGTCAGCCCGCCGATGGCGGTCAGCAACGTGATCGGCGCGCCGCCCACGAAATACATCACCATCCAGGAAAACAGGATCAGCGAGGCCTGCCCAAAGTCGGGTTGCAGCGCCAGCGCGACGACGATGATCGCAGTCAGGATGAACGAATAGAACCGCCCCGGGGGGCCGCCCACCTCATGCGCCGCCGAAATGAACCAGGCGGCGATGATGACAAAGGCGGGCTTGAGGAACTCGGACGGCTGCACCGAGGCGAATCCGAACGAGAACCAGCGCACGGCACCCTTGCCGAAATCCGTCCCGAAAACCGGCAGCAGCAAGATCGCCACGAAGGCCCCGGCAAAGCCCAGAACACCCAACCGGCGCACCTGTGTCGGGCTCATCATCGAGATCAGGCCCGCGACACCAAGCGCGACGATGCCGAAGAAGGCCTGTCGCTTGACGTAGTAGAAGGGCTCCAGCCCGTTCTTGTCCGCCAGCGGCACCGAGGCCGCCAACCCCAAGAGCATTCCGATGCCGAAAAGCACCAGAATGGCCGAGAGCGACCACTTGTCGATCGTCCGCCACCATCGGGGGAGAACAGGCTCACCTGCCCTTACGGGCACGGTGCCAAACACCATCTCTGTCATGGCTAAACCGCCGTCGCTGCCTCTGAACTGCCCGTTTTCCGGGTCTGCCTGAAAGCTTAGCCCAAAGTGCTAGCGCTGCATAGGGGAACATGGGCCGAACGGCAGGGTTTCGCCCGCCCCCACGCGGCACTCGCGCAAAGGTGAAGTGACTGGCCTGACTACATGAATTGAGGGTTTTCGCCCCGGTAGGCGCATGGCATGGTGGCGCAAACCGGAGGGGTGCGATGAAGGTCGGGATCGTCGGAGCGGGCATGGTCGGATCGGCCGCGGGCTATGCGCTGGCGCTGCGCGGCGGCGCGAGCGAGATCGTGCTGATCGATCACAACGCGAAGCTGGCCATCGCGCAGGCCGAGGATATTGCCCATGCGGTGCCCTTCGCCCATGCCTGTGTCGTCCGCGCAGGCGGCTACGAGGAGCTTGAGGGCGCGGGCGTGGTGATCCTCGCCGCAGGTGTCGCACAAAAACCCGGGGAAAGCCGCCTCAGCCTGTTGTCACGCAATGCCGCGGTGTTCTCCGAAGTCATCGCTCAGGTCCGCCGCAATGCCCCCGATGCGATCCTGCTGATCGCCTCGAACCCGGTCGATATCATGACCGAGGTCGCCCTACGCGCCTCGGGCCTGCCGCGCGAGCGAGTCATAGGCTCGGGCACCATCCTCGACACGGCGCGCTTTCGCAGCCTTCTGGGCACTCATCTGGGCATCGCGCCGCAATCCGTCCACGCCTATGTACTTGGTGAACATGGCGATTCCGAGGTTCTGGCCTGGTCCGCCGCCCGTGCGGGCTCGGAGCCCATCGCGCGCTTCGCGGTGCAGGTCGGCGCGCCGATCACCGGCGAGATCCGCGAGCGCATCGACGCGGGCGTGCGCCGCGCGGCCTATCGCATCATCGAGGGCAAGGGCGCGACCTGGTATGGTATCGGCGCTGGCCTTGCGCGCATCGTGCAGGCGATCCGCGATGATCAGCGCACCGTCCTGTCGGTCTCGATCGTCACGCCCGAGGTTGAAGGCGTGCAGGACGTCGCCCTCAGCCTGCCGCGCATCGTGGGGCGCGCGGGTATTCTGACCACCTTGATGCCGGAACTGGCCGAGGGTGAGGCGGCAGCACTGCGTGCCTCGGCCGAATTGCTCAAGGAAACGGGCGCAGGTTTGCGGTGATCGAGGTTTTCTGGGCCTTCCTGAAGCTTGGCCTGAGCAGCTTCGGCGGCCCTACC
Source organism: Sedimentimonas flavescens (assembly GCF_019264375.1). Classification (GTDB taxonomy): domain Bacteria; phylum Pseudomonadota; class Alphaproteobacteria; order Rhodobacterales; family Rhodobacteraceae; genus Rhodobacter; species Rhodobacter flavescens. The sequence goes on from NZ_JAHVAI010000011.1 coordinate 73,931, forward strand.
GCCCATATCGGCTATTTCCGCACCGAGTTCGTAACGCGCCGCCGCTGGCTTGACGATGCAGCCTTTGCCGAGCGGCTGGCGCTGGCCCAATTCCTGCCCGGCCCCGCATCCTCGCAGCTAGGTTTCGCGATCGGTTGGCATCGCGCCGGGCCGGGCGGGGCGCTGGCTGCCTTTCTGGGCTTTACCCTGCCCTCGGCAATACTGATGGCGGCAGCCGGGCTTTGGGCGGTGCAACTGGCGCCCGAAGGTGCCACGGCCGGGGCGCTCTCGGGCCTCAAGCTGGTCGCTCTGGCAGTGGTGGCACAGGCCATCTGGGCGATGTCCCGCGCGCTTTGCCCGGATCTTCCGAGGCGAGCCCTGGCCGGGTTGGCCTGCGTGGCGCTGCTGATCTGGCCCGTTGCAGTGCTTCAGATCGGGGTCATCGCGCTTGCGTCCCTGTTCGGCGCCCTGTCGCCCTGGTTCGCACGACCTATCGCATCCCCCGCGCCGCCGATGTATGAGACACAGGCCCGCCCGCTTGCCATGATCTTGCTGGTGATGTGTGCCTGCCTCGCCCTCGCGCCGCTAGCCCATGCCTATCTGAGTTCAGGCGCGCTGGTCTTCGGAGGCGGCCATGTGGTCTTGCCACTCTTGCGTGAGGCGCTAGGCGCCCGGATCGACGCCGAGAGCTTCCTGGCCGGATACGGCCTTGCCCAAGCGATGCCCGGACCGCTCTTTACCTTCGCAAGCTATCTTGGCGCGATCGAGAAGGGTGCGCTTGGCGCCCTGATAGCAACGGCGGCCATCTTCGCCCCGGGCTTTGCCCTTTACGCTCTGGCGCTGCCCCTGTGGTCACGCATCTGCGCGCGCAGTGCCGCGCGCGGCGCCGTCAGCGCCGCCAACGCCGCCGTCGTGGGCATCCTGGCCGCGACCTGGCTTGCGCAATTGCTGCCCGCCGGGCTGGTCAGCGGCAGACATATCGCCATTTCCGCAGGCCTTCTGGCGCTGGCCTTCGCGCCGCGCGTGCCGCCAGTGGGGCTGGTCATCCTGGGCACGGGATTGGGCGCGGCGCTGCTGTAGCCTTAGCCCGGCAGCGCCTGCACAAGCTGGGTGAAATGCTCGCCGCGTTTCTCGAAATTCGGATACTGGTCAAAACTGGCCGCAGCGGGTGCCAGAAGCACGGTATCGCCACCCTCGGCCTCTTCGGCGGCGCGGGCAACGGCGCGCTCCATCGTCTCGCAGATCTCATGCGGGATCTCGCCCAGTTCCAGCGCGAAATCGCGGCCCGAATGGCCGATGAAATAGGCTTTCTTCACGGCGCCGAGGTATGGGCGCAGGCTGGCCACGCCGCCCTCTTTCCCGAGCCCGCCCGCGATCCAGCGGATGTTCTGGAAGGCCTGCAACGCCTTGGCGGCGCTATCGACATTGGTGGCTTTGGAGTCGTTCACAAACCGTACCCCGGCCTTTTCGGCGATGGTCTGCGAGCGGTGTGGCAGACCGCCGAAGCTGTGGAATGCCTCCTCGATCTGGCGCGGCGCTAGGCCGAGCGCGCGGCAAGCGGCATAGGCCGCACAGGCGTTCTGGTGATTGTGCGCGCCGGGCAGCCCGCGCACCTCGCGCAGGTCGATCGAGGCCACCTGCCGCCCCTTGCGCCATTCGCTGAGGAACCCCTTGCGGGCAAAGACCGACCAGCCGAAATCGCCCAGCTTGCGCGCGGCCGAAATGCGGATCACCCGGTCATCCTCACGCGCGACGGCGATCTGGTTGGCAAGATAGACGCCTTCGGGTTCATCCACGCCGATGATGGCGCGGTCCGGCCCGCCCTCGGCGAAGAGCCGCCGCTTGGCTGCGAAATAGCCCCCCATGCCGCCGTGGCGGTCGAGGTGATCGGGCGAGAGATTGGTGAAGACCGCAATGTCGGGCGTGAGCGCGCGCGCCAGATCGGTCTGGTAGCTGGAAAGCTCGAGCACCACGACCTCGCCATCCTCAGCCGGGTCGATGTCGAGCACGCCTCGCCCGATATTGCCCGCCATCTGCGTCGGGCGCCCGGCATGGTCGAGAATGTGGTGGATCAGCGCCGTCGTCGTCGATTTCCCGTTCGAGCCGGTCACGCAGACCGTGCGCGGGGCAGTGTCGAAATTGTCCCAGTCGCGCGTGGCCCAAGAGCGGAAGAAAAGGCCGATGTCGTTATCGACCGGGATACCCTCGGCCATGGCGCGGGCGATCAGCTTGTTGGGCGCGGGGTAAAGATGCGGAATGCCGGGCGAGACGATCAGCGCGGAGACCCCCTCCCAGGCGTCGGCGCGATTCAGATCGTGGCAGGTCCAGCCGGCGGCCTCGGCGCGGGCGCGCGATTCCGGGCTGTCATCCCACAAAAGCGGGATTGCCCCACCGGCTTGCAGCGCGGCCGCCGTGGCGAGACCGGACCGAACCAACCCCAGAACGGCGACCTTGTGACCCTCGTAGCCCTGAACCGGTATCATGATGCCCCCTGAACTGCGCGCGGGGGCGCTGCCCCCGCACCCCCGGGATATTTGAGCAAAGCCGAAAGGGGAAGGCCCCTCAGCGGATCTTGAGCGTGGCGAGGCCGATCAGCGCGAGGATGAGCGAGATGATCCAGAAGCGGATCACGATCTGCGGCTCGGCCCAGCCTTTCTTCTCAAAGTGGTGGTGGATCGGCGCCATCAGGAAGACGCGTTTACCTGTGCGTTTGAAATAGGCGACCTGAATGATGACGCTGAGCGCCTCGACCACGAAGAGGCCGCCGACGATGGCGAGGACAAGTTCGTGCTTGGTGCAGACGGCGATGGCGCCAAGCGCGCCGCCAAGCGCGAGTGAGCCCGTGTCGCCCATGAAGACCGCAGCCGGCGGGGCGTTATACCACAAAAAGCCCAAGCCCCCGCCGATGAGCGCGGCGGTGAAGACCAGAAGCTCACCCGTACCGGGGACGAAATGGACACCGAGGTAGTTGGTGAAATCGACGCGTCCAACGACATAGGCGATGGCGCCAAGCGTGCCTGCCGCGATCATCGCGGGCATGATCGCGAGGCCGTCGAGCCCATCGGTCAGGTTGACCGCGTTGGCCGCGCCCACGATGACGACCATGCCGAAGGGGATGAAGAAGTAGCTCAGGTTGATCAGCACATCCTTGAAGATCGGCAGCGCGAGGCGGTTCGACAGATCCGCCGGATGCAGCCAGGCGGCCGCGACCGCCGCCACCGCAGCCAGCGCGAGGCCAAGCAGCATCCGGGTGCGCGAACTCACGCCCTTGACGTTTTGCTTGGTCACCTTGGCGTAATCGTCGGCAAAGCCGATCAGCGCATAGCCATAGGTCACCCCGAGCGTGATCCAGATGTAGCCATTGTCGAGCCGTGCCCAGAGGAGCGTCGAGAAAAGCATCGCCGAGAGGATCAAAAGCCCGCCCATGGTCGGCGTTCCGGCCTTGGCGAAATGGGTCTGCGGCCCGTCCGAGCGGATCGGCTGGCCCTTGCCCTGCTTGCGGCGCAGGATGTCGATCAGCGGCCTGCCAAAGAGAAAACCGAAAATCAGCGCGGTGAAAAACGCTGCCCCCGCGCGGAAGGTAATGTAGCGGAACAGGTTGAACACATCGCCCCCGTCCGACAGGTTGGCCAACCAATACAGCATTACTCTTTCCCTTTATGTGCTTCGGCGGCGCCGGGTTGACCCAGTTTCCTGAGCGCGTCAACCACCAGACTGACCTTCGAGCCCTTGGAGCCCTTCACAAGTATGACGTCGCCCGCATCGACCAGATGTGCGGCCCGCGCGGCCAGGTCTTTGGCGCTCTCGTGCCATTCGCCACGCTTGGCGCGGGGCAGCGCCTCGTAGAGTGCGCGCATACGCGGACCGGCCAGATGCACCATATCGACCGAGTTCATCGCAGCCAGAGCCGCAATCTCGGCGTGCAGGGCGGCCTCGTCCGGACCAAGTTCGAGCATATCGCCCAGAACCGCCACACGGCGACCACGGGCGACGCGCCCCACCCCATCGCGCGGCTGCGCACCGGCGAGCACCTCAAGCCCCGCCGCCATCGAGGCGGGGTTCGCGTTGAACGCGTCATCGAAGAGATCGAAGCTCTGCGTCTCGTCCACAATATCCATATAAACGCGCTCGCGCGCGCCGCGCCCGGCGGGCGGCTCCCACAGGCCGATATCGCAGGTCAGAACAGCCTGATCGGCGCCGACCGCCTCGGCCAGCGCGATTACACCAAGGGCATTCGCCGCGAAATGCTTGCCCGGCGTCATCACCTTGAACAGCATCTGCTGGCCTGCCGCCTCGGCGCGCACAATCGTCGCGTCACCCGCGATCTGCGCCGAGATCAGGCGGTAGTCCGAGCCTTCATCGGGCCCGAAGGTGATGGTGCGCCCCGCGCGCGTCTCGGCGGCGACGCGCAGGATCGGCGTCACGCCAAGGCCGGTGGGAATGACCGCCACTCCGTCCGGCTCCAACCCTTCAAAGATCGCGGCCTTTTCGCGCGCAATGCCCTCGACGCTGTCGAAGGCCTCGAGATGCGCGGGGGCGACCGTCGTGATCAGGGCCGCATGGGGGCGCGCCAGACCCGCCAGCGGCGCGATCTCTCCGGGGTGGTTCATACCGATCTCGATCACCGCGAAATCGGCATCCTGCGGCATCCGGGCGAGCGTGATCGGAACGCCCCAATGATTGTTGAAGCTGGCCTCGGCCGCATGGACCTTGCCCTGCGAGGTCAGAACCGCGCGCAGCATCTCTTTGGTCGAGGTCTTGCCGACCGAGCCGGTCACCGCCAGCACGCGCGCGCGGGTTCTGGCGCGCGCTGCGCGGCCCAGATCTTCCAGCGCGCCCAGAACATCGGGAACGATCAGCAGCGGATCGGCCTCTGAGCAACCCTCGGGGAGGCGCGAAACCAACGCGGCGGCCGCGCCTTTGGCCAGTGCATCTGCCACGAAATCATGCCCGTCGCGCACATCCTTGAGCGCCACGAACAGATCGCCCGGGCGGATCGAGCGCGTGTCGATCGAGATACCCGTGGCGGCAAAGGCCCGCGTGGCGCGCCCTCCGGTGGCAAGCGCGGCGTCGGCAGAGGTCCACAATACAGCCATCTCAGATCTTTCCATCCAGCGCGGCCACGGCCACGCTTGCCTGCTCGGCATCGTCAAAGGGGTAGATATCGGTGCCGATGATCTGCCCGGTTTCATGGCCCTTACCGCAGATCAGCAGCGCATCGCCCGGCCCGAGCATATCCACCCCGCGCAGGATCGCCTCGGCGCGGTCGCCGACCTCAACCGCCTCGGCACCTGCGCCCTCCATCACCGCGGCGCGGATCAAGGCAGGGTCTTCGGTGCGCGGATTGTCATCGGTCACCAGAACCTTATCGGCGTTCAGCGCCGCCGCGCGCCCCATCAGCGGGCGCTTGGTGCGATCCCGGTCGCCCCCCGCGCCGACGATGGCCACCAGATTGCCCATCACATGCGGGCGAAGCGCCTTGATCGCGGTCTCGACGGCATCCGGCGTGTGGGCGTAATCGACAAAGACCGCCGCGCCATTGTCGCGCGTGGCCGCAAGCTGCATCCGCCCGCGCACGGTCTGCAACCTGGGCAGGGTGCCGAAGACCGCGCTCGCCTCGGCCCCGCAGCCGATGGCGAGCGCCGCCGCAGTCAGGACGTTCATCGCCTGAAAACCGCCGATCAGCGGCAGCCGCGCCAGATGCACCGCACCCTCCCACGAAAAACGCAGATCCTGCCCGGTCGCATCGTAGCGCTGGCCGAGCAGCCGCATCTCGCAGCGCTCGTCATGGCCAATGCGGATCACGCGCTGACCGCGCACGCGGGCATACTTCACCAATTCCTCGCCCTTGGGATCGTCGGTGTTGATCACCGCGACGCCATCCTCGGGCAGCACGCGGGTGAACAGCCCCGCCTTGGCAGCAAAATACTCGTCAAACGTGGCGTGGTAATCGAGGTGATCTTGCGTGAAATTCGTGAACGCCGCCGCCGAGAGCCGCACCCCGTCCAGCCGCTTTTGCGCCAACCCGTGCGAGCTGGCCTCCATCGCGGCATGGGTCACGCCAGCGGCCTCCATCTGCGAAAGCAGCCGGTGCAGGGTGATCGGCTCGGGCGTGGTATGGGCGCTTGGCGCGGTGAAGGCGCCCTCGACGCCGGTCGTGCCGATATTGGCGGCCTCGAAGTCCAGAAGCGCCCAGATCTGGCGCGTGAAGGTCGCGACGCTGGTCTTGCCATTGGTGCCGGTCACCCCAACGACCGTCGCGGGTTGCGCCCCAAAGAAGAGCGCCGAAGCGAAGGCCAGCGCCTGACGCGGGTCCTCGACCACCACCAGCGCGACATCGCGGCCGCTGACAGCCTCGCGCGCGATCTCGGCGCCTTCGCGGTCGGACAGAATGGCAATGGCGCCCCGCTCAAGCGCGACTGGCGCGAAGCTTGCGCCGTGGACTTTGGTACCCGGCAGCGCGGCGAACAGGTGGCCTTCCCTGGTCAAGCGGCTATCGACCGACAGCCCCGTCACGGCGACATCCGCGCCATGCAGCACGGTCAGCCCCAGTTCGCTAAGCGGCTTTGCCCCGTTACCCATATCTTGTGCCCCCGTTATCGCTCCCGCCATTTATCGTGGAGCGGCCTCGCACGTCAACGCAACCCGACCGCAGCAGCGGGAAACGGCCGCCGGCTGCGCGCTCAGTCCTTTTTCACAAGCTGGATGCCGGCAAGCTCGGTCGGGCCTTCCTGCGGGCGCAGTCCCAGCAGGGGCGCCACGCGCCGGATGACCTCGGCGGCGACCGGAACGGCGGTCCAACCCGCGGTGCGGCGCGGCTCGGAGCCTGCGTTTTCCGAAGGCTCATCAAGCGTCAGCACCAGCACATATTTCGGATCGGTAACGGGGAAGACCGAGGCGAAAGTGGCAATCACCTTATCCTTGTAATAGCCGCCAGTGGGTTTGGCCTTGTCCGCGGTGCCGGTCTTGCCCGCGACCTGATAACCCTTCACATCGCCGAACGAGGCCGTCCCGCGCGTCACCACCGCCCGCATCATCGCCAGCGATTTCTGCGCGACATCGGCGCTCATCACCCGCTCCCCCGGCGTGCGTGCCGCGCCGCGGATCAGCGTCGGCCTCACCCGCAGGCCGCCATTCGCAATCGTGGCATAGGCTGCGGCCAGATGCAGCGGAGAAGCCGAGAGCCCGTGCCCATAGCCAATGGTCATCGCCGTGATCTCGGGCCATTTCTGCGGCACGATAGGGCGGCCCGTCGGCGCCTCGATCAGTTCGACCGAGGTCGGTTCGAGGAAGCCCAAACGCTCAAGGAATTCGCGCTGACGCTCGCCGCCGATCATCTGCACGATCCGCGCCGTGCCGACGTTCGAGGATTTCACGATCACGTCGGTCACCGAGTTCTCGGCCCCGTAATTGTGGAAGTCGCGAATGCGGTGGCGGCCATAGACCAGCGGGGTCTTGGTCGGAACCTTGGTTTCGGGGTTCACAAGGCCCAGTTCCATCGCCTGCGCGACAGCAAAGATCTTGAACGTCGAGCCAAGCTCATAGACGCCCTGAACCGCGCGGTTGAACAGCGGGCTGTCCGAGGCATCGCCCTTGGCCAACGGCGCGGGACGGTCGTTGGGGTCGAAGTCGGGCAGGCTGGCCATCGCCAGAATCTCGCCGGTCTTGACCTCCATCAGAATCGCAGTCGCGCCCTTGGCATTCATCAGCTTCATACCGCCATCGAGGATTTCCTCAACCGCGGACTGGAGCGTAAGATCGATGGTCAACTGAAGCGGCGCGCCGTTGTTCTCCGGGTTGCGCAGCCAGAGATCGAATGCCTTCTCGACCCCCGCGACACCGACGATCTCGGCAGAGTTCACGCCCTCCGCCCCGAAGCGCGCGCCGCCCAGAATATGCGAGGCTACCGCACCGTTGGGGAAAAGGCGCATCTCGCGCGGGCCGAACAGCAACCCCGGGTCGCCGATATCATGTACCGCCTGCATCTGCTCGGGCGAGATTTTCTTCTTGATCCAGACGAACTTGCGCGCGCCGGTAAAGTCGCGCACCAGCCGCTCGCGGTCGAGATCGGGGAAAATCTCTACCAGCTTCTCGGCCGAACGCTCCGGATCGACCAGCAGCGGCGGCTGCGCGTAAAGCGCGTGGGTGACGAGGTTGGTGGCCAACAGGCGCCCGGCCCGGTCGGTAATATCCGCGCGCTGCGCCAGAATCGGCGCGCCGCTGTCCGACAGTTGCGGTTCCTGCGGCTTGGTGTTGGCCAGCACGCCCATGCGCACGCCAACCGTCATGAAGGCGCACAGGAACATCACGCCCATCATCAACAGGCGGCCCTCGGCGCGCAGCCGCGCCTTGTCGCGCGTGGCCTCGCCGCGCAGGCGGATATTCTCGCGCTCGATCGCGTCGGGGTTCTCGCCCTTCGCGCGGGCGTCGAGGATACGGGCCAGGGGACGCAGGGGCGTGCGGATCATTCGGCAGCCTCCAGCGCCTGGGTGCTTGCGATGACGTCAATCGGCTCGGAGACCGGTTCTTCGGGCGGCAGCGGATAGGCGACCTGCGCGACGGACCCGAATTGCTCGGGCGAGAGCGGCAGCAGTTGCAGACGCTCGAAGTTCAGATCGACCAGCTCACGCAGCCGATCGGGGCGGTTCAGATAGGCCCATTCGGCGCGCAGAACGCTCAGCCCCTCGTGCAGCGAGGCAATCTCGCGGTTTAGGGCGCGCAGCTCGCCTTGCAGATCCTGAGTTTCGTAATTCACCCGGTAGGCCCAGAAGGCCAGGCCCATCACGCTCAGCGCGGTGGCAAGGTAAATAAAGTTCCTCATCTGGATCTTCCTTTGGAACCTTGGGGGCGAAAGACGGGAGCGGGCAGCCCGAGCGAGGCACGATCAGCCTGCCCTGCCGGAGCATCGGTGCGCCGCCCAACCCGCAGCTTGGCCGAGCGGGCGCGCGGGTTGTCGGCCAGTTCCTCATCATCGGGGCCGACCGACTTGCGGGTGACCAGTTCGAATGCGGGGCTCTCGGCGGCCTGGATCGGCGCATAGCGCGACCCCTGCGCCGCGCGGCCCGAGCGCGCGAGGAAGAAGCGCTTGACCACCCGGTCTTCGAGCGAATGGAAGGTTACCACCGCGAGCATCCCGCCGGGCTTGAGCGCGCGTTCAGCAGCTTCCAGCCCCTCGATCAGCTGGCCGAATTCATCGTTCACCGCAATGCGGATCGCCTGGAACGAGCGCGTCGCGGGATGGCTCTGGCCGGGCTTGGGACGCGGCAGGCACCGCTCAATCACCGCGACCAGTTCACGCGTGGTTTCGAACGGCTTGACCTTGCGCGCCTCGCCAATCGCCCGCGCGATCCGCCGCGAGGCCCGCTCTTCGCCGTAGTGATAAAGAATATCGGCCAGTTCCTCTTCCGAGGCGGTGTTCACCAGATCCGCAGCCGTCGCACCCTCGGCCGACATACGCATATCGAGCGGGCCATCATGCATGAAGGAAAAGCCGCGCTCGGCCTGATCAAGCTGCATCGAAGACACACCCAGATCGAGCACGACGCCGTCAAGCCCCTGCCCTTCCGAGATATCCTCGGCATATTCATCAAGCTCCGAGAACGTCCCCTCCACAAGGATCAGCCGTTCGCCATAGGGCGCGCGCCAGCTTTCCACCATATCGAAAACCGAAGGATCGCGGTCCACGCCGATGACGCGCTCGGCCCCGGCCTCCAGCAGACCGCGGGTATAGCCGCCCGCGCCGAAGGTGCCATCAAGCCATAGCCCAGAGACAGGCGCGACCGCTTTGAGGAGCGGCCGCAGAAGAACTGGAATATGGGGTCGGTCGGCGTCGGACATCAGGCGCCCCCGATCTTTGGCAGGTTGACCAGCGGGTCATATCTTTCGGGCCGCTCCGTTGCGCGCTCAGAGGCCAATGCGTTCTGCTCTGCCTCATAGGCCTCGGGATCCCAGATCTTGAACGAGGTACCCGCCGAGGCAAAGAACGCCTCTGCCTTCAGGCCGATCTTCTCGCGCAGCTTCTGCGGCAGCACGAGGCGGCCATCGCCGTCGATATCGGTCTGGTGGGACTGGGCGTACATCAACTCTTCGATCTCGGCGCGCGCGACCGAGCCGCGCTGCATCGCGTCGATCTGCTCGTCGATCTCATAGATCGCTTCCATGGTAAAGACTTCGAGGAACTTTCGCTCGGACCCGCCGTAAACAATGACGATCTGGGGGCGCGCGCCGGGCTGCCAATCGGGGTCACCCGCCTCGATCACGCGGCGGAAGGAGGCCGGGATGGAAACGCGACCCTTCGCGTCCACCTTGAAAGTTTCCGAACCTCTGAACCGCCGTGCCAAAGCTGGCGCTCTCCTGTCCCGTTCCCCCTTGGTGCCGAATAAGAAAACGGCGGATCGGGCTGCTGCCACTGCCCGATCCGCCGCCCTCGTCCCATCTCTGGGTATGTCCGACTGCGCGCGCCACCTGGGGGGATGTCTGCTCGCTCGCGCGCCGGATCCTTGGTTCGTGAAGCGGGTGCCTGTATGAAACCCGGTCTTTTCGCCGTGAGGTCTTGTTGCCTCTTAACCTCGCCTCCGATGAATAAGGGATGCCATGGGAAATCATGGGAAGCAACAGGAATTTTCGCCACCAGACGGAATATCTGCCTTTACAGATAACAGAAGATCAACAGCTTGCGGCCCACAGCCAGCAAGATTTTCCTTCATATTGGATAAGATCAACACCGCCGCCGCTACATCTAGACAAGGGATCGAAAGGCACTTTGCCGCCCACGAAATCCCAGAAATATCTCTGCAACGCCACTCCGCTCAGCAAAATAAGGCCCGAAGCGGGCCTTCAACCACGATCACGGTGGAGTGATTCGGCGTGATCGCGCGCCCTTGGCGCCCAGATTCCATGAATTCCCATGCCATAGGGCGACCAGAATGAAAAAGGGCACCGGAAAGGCGCCCCTCGTCATTACTAGCGCGAGATGCTCAGACCGCACCGGCCTCGATCAGCTTGCGCGCGATCCCGGCATAGGCATCAGATGCCGCACCCTCGCCCGTCGCAACCGGCTGCCCGGCATCCCCCGCGAGGCGCACATCGAGGTCAAGCGGCAACTCGCCCAGGTAGGGCAGGCCAAGACGCTCGGCTTCGGCGCCAACGCCGCCGTGGCCGAACAGATGCGCCTCGTGGCCGCAATTGGGGCAGACATAGGTCGACATGTTCTCGATCAGCCCAATGACCGGCGTGCCGAGGCGGCGGAACATGTCGAGCGCCTTCTTGGCATCCAGCAGCGCCACGTCCTGCGGGGTCGAAACGACAAGAGCCCCATCAAGCCGCGTCTTCTGGCACAGCGTCAGCTGGATATCGCCCGTCCCCGGCGGCAGGTCGATGATCAGCACGTCGAGCGGGCCGTAGTGATCCCAGGCCACCTGCCCCAGCATCTGCTGCAACGCGCCCATCAGCATCGGGCCGCGCCAGATCACCGCCTCATCCTCTTTCAGCATCAGGCCAATCGACATCACCACAACGCCGTGCGCCAGAAGCGGCAGGATCGTCTTGCCATCGGGCGAGGCCGGGCGCTTGTTCACACCCATCATCCGAGGCTGGCTTGGCCCATAGATATCGGCATCCAGAAGCCCCACGCGCTTGCCCGCGCGCGCAAGCGCCACCGCGAGGTTCGACGAGACGGTCGATTTGCCGACGCCGCCCTTGCCGGACCCGACGGCGATGATATGGCGCACCCCCTCAACCGCCTGAGGACCGGCCTGCGGCGTCGGGTGCTGGCCAATCTTGGGACCCGCCCCCATCCCCTTCGCGGGGCCAGAGGGAACCACGACCGTCAGGCTCTCGACACCGTCGAGCGCGCGTACGGCGGCCTCGATCGCGGGCTTCGCCGCCGACAACTCGGCCTCCGAGGCACCCTCAAGGACGAAGCGGACGATTCCCCCTTGCACCGCAAGCGCGCGCACAAGATCACGCGACACCGGATCACTACCAGAGGGCATTTCCACGCCTCGAAGCGCTTTGAGGACCGATTCCTTGCTCAGGGACATAGTTTTCTCCTGTCGATTTCGCGGCGACTGTGGCGCTTTTGCCGCGCGCTGCAAGAGGGGACGGCAATTAATGCAAACAAAATGCGCAATATGACGCAGGGTGAAGTGAAGATCGGCCGGAAAATTGAGCAATAAAGGTCATGCATTTTCTGCATGGCAGAAATGCTCTCGCCAACCATTGTGCAGGTGCAGCATTAGCGCCATCTTGATCCCAACAGCGGCACTGGACCGCGACACGACATCAAGAAGGTTAGCAGAAAATGGCACTGGCACAGGACATTCGGATCATGGAAACGGGCGTGGCACGCCTGTTCTCTGGGTTCTCGGAGGCTCTGGCCCGCCGCAAGGTCTATCGTCAGACCCTGCGTGAGCTGAAAGGGCTTTCGAGCCGCGAACTCGACGATCTGGGCATTCATCGCTCGATGATCACCCGCATCGCCATGGAAGCGGCCTACGGCAAGTAACACGTTTCCAGAGGCCCCTCCTCCTCCCTGGGCCTCGGAACTTGGCGGCACCCACCTCCTCCCTCGGGTGTCGCCTGAAATACCGGCCTCGGACCAGATGGTCATGCCGGATGCCGATGCGAAGGCCCCTCCTCCTCCCTGGGCCTTTGTAGAGAAGGCGGCGGCCCCCTCCTCCTCCCTGGGGCCGCCGCACTTACTCAGCGGCAAGAAACACGCCCTTCGGGGCAGAGACGCGAAAGGCCCTTCCTCCTCCCTGGGCCGATCGCTTGGGCGGCGCCCCTCCTCCTCCCTGGGGCGCCGCCACAAGAATACCGGGTCCTTCCTCCTCCCTGGACCCGGCTGCGGCGCCGCCCTCCTCCTCCTCCCTGAGGGATGCGCCAGGATACCGACGGCCCCTCCTCCTCCCTGGGCCGATCGGAAGGTAGACGGCGAGCCCCTCCTCCTCCCTGGGCCCGCCGTTTTCTTTTGCGGCTTGCCTGTCGGGGGCGCGCGGGGCATCAGGGGGGCAAAGGGGGTGCCATGCTTTCCTATCAACACAGCTACCACGCCGGAAATCTGGCCGACGTCCACAAGCACGCGCTGATGGCGGCGATGCTTGATTACATGACGCGCAAGGACAAACCGCTGAGCTACCTCGAGACCCATTCGGGCCGCGGGCTCTACGCGCTGGACGCGGCCGAGGCCGTCAAGACCGGCGAAGCCGCGCAAGGCATCGAGCGGATCGCGCGTCTGAACTGGTTTGCCCCCGATCATCCCTATGCCCGCGCCCTCGCGGCGGTGCGCGCCGCGCATGGCGCGCGCGCCTATCCGGGCTCGCCCCTGCTTGCGGCAACCCTGCTGCGCCCGATCGACTCGATCCAGCTATGCGAGCTACACCCGCAGGAATTCGCGGCCCTGCGCGCGGCGATGGAGTCCCATGGCGGCGTCTTTCATCAGAAGGACGGGCTGCAAATGGCACTGGCGCTGGCCCCGCCTACCCCGCGCCGCGGCGTCATACTGATCGACCCCTCGTGGGAGGTGAAATCCGATTACGAGGCGATCCCCAAGCTGATCGGCCAGGTCGCGCGCAAATGGAACGTCGGCGTCATCGCGCTCTGGTATCCGATCCTCGCCCCGAGCGTTACCGCCAGTGACGCGCAGCGCGCCATGGTGCGCGGCCTGCGCGCCAGCCACCCCGAGGCGCTGATCTCAGAGGTCCGCTTTCCGCCCGCGCGTGAAGGCCATGGCATGATCGGTTCGGGCATGTTCGTGCTGAACCCGCCCTGGGGGCTGGAGGACGAAGCGCAAAGGCTCGGCCGTCTCTTCGCGAAACTCTGAGCGCGCTCCGGCAAACTCAGAACGGCACGTCGTCGGCCTCGTCGGCGGGCACGACAAAGGAGGCCAGCAGCTTCTTGGTGTCGGCCTTGTCGAAGGCCACGACGATCTTGTCGCCCTCGGAGCCGAGAACCTCGCCATAGCCGAACTTCTTGTGGAACACGCGCTCGCCGATTTCAAAGGCGACCGTCTCGGCGTCGATGATCATCGCGCCGCGCCGCTGCGGCTGTGAACTGACCCCACGCGACTGCATCCGCTGCCAACCCGGCGAGGCATAGACATCGGCGCGGCTCGCCCGCTCCTCGATCCCGCCGCGACCATAGGCGCTGGCCGCGCCGAAGCCGCCCCCTACCATGCCCGAGGGAAGCACCTCGACATGCGCGGCCGGCAATTCATCGATGAAGCGCGACGGCAACTGGCTTTGCCACTGGCCATAGACACGGCGGTTTCCGGCGAAGGAAATCGTGCACAACTCCTCGGCGCGGGTGATGCCGACATAGGCCAGTCGGCGCTCCTCCTCGAGCCCCTTCTGCGGCGCTTCATCCATCGAGCGCTGACTGGGAAACAACCCGTCCTCCCACCCCGGCAGGAAGACGATCGGAAACTCCAGCCCCTTCGCCGCGTGCAGCGTCATGATGGTGACCTTCTGGTCCCCCTCGTCGCGGTCATTGTCCATGATCAGCGCGACATGCTCCAGGAACCCCTGGAGGTTTTCGAACTGCTCCAAGGCCTTGACGAGTTCCTTGAGGTTCTCAAGCCGCCCCGGCGCCTCGGGTGTCTTGTCGTTCACCCACATCTCGACATAGCCGCTGTCTTCGAGGATCTGCTCGACCAGCCGGATATGCGAGTGATCGTTGGCGGGCGGCACCGCGTCTGCCTCCAGCTCGATCAGCGCATCGTCGTCCTCTGCGGGGCTCGTGGCCGTAGCGGGGGAAGCCCCGCGCACCGCCTCATGCCAGCGCGCGATATTCTCGACAAACAGCCGCAACTGCCCGGCGGCCTTGCCGCTCAGACCGCCAGATTGCAGCACCAGCCGCGCCCCGTCGAACAGGCTTAGCCCATTTTCGCGTGCGGCCCGCTGGATCGTGTTCTGCGCCTTGTCGCCAAGTCCGCGCTTAGGCGTGTTCACGACGCGCTCAAACGCCAGATCGTCATCGGGGCTGACCGCCAGCCGGAAATAGGCCATCGCATCGCGAATCTCGAGCCGCTCGTAAAAGCGCGGCCCGCCGATGACCCGATACGGCAGACCGATCGTTAGAAAGCGATCCTCGAAAGCCCGCATCTGATGCGAGGCACGCACAAGGATGGCCTGCTTGTCATAGGAAACCGGCCCCATTGCGCGTGTGCCGCGCCGCAACGCCTCAATCTCCTCGCCGATCCAGCGCGCCTCTTCCTCGCCGTCCCAAAGACCGATCAGGCGCACCTTCTCGCCGCCCTTCGCCTCGGTCCAAAGCTCCTTGCCAAGCCGCCCCTCATTGGTCGCGATCAGCCGCGAGGCCGCCGCCAGGATATGCTCGGTCGAGCGATAATTCTGCTCAAGCCGGATCACCGCCGCGCCGGGAAAATCCTTTTCGAACCGCAGGATATTGCCCACCTCAGCGCCACGCCAGCCATAGATCGACTGATCGTCATCGCCCACGCAGCAGATGTTGCGATGCCCCTGCGCCAAGAGCCGCAACCACAGATACTGCGCGACGTTCGTGTCCTGATACTCGTCCACCAGGATATACTTGAACCAGCGTTGATACTGTTTAAGCACATCGTCATGCATCTGGAAGATCGAAACCATGTGCAGCAGCAGATCGCCGAAATCGACGGCGTTGAGTGTGCGTAACCGCTCCTGATAGGCCGCGTAAAGCTCGGACCCGCGATTGTTGAACGCCGCTGTCTCGGCGCCCTTCACCCGGTCAGGCGTCAGCGCGCGGTTCTTCCAACCGTCGATGATCCCGGCCAATTGCCGCGCCGGCCAGCGCTTCTCATCCATATTCGCGGCGACGATCAACTGCTTAAGCAGCCGGATCTGATCGTCCGTATCGAGAATGGTAAAGTTCGGCTTCAGCCCCACCAACTCGGCATGGCGCCGCAAGAGCTTGACGCAAACCGAGTGGAAAGTGCCAAGCCACGGCACGCCATCGATTCCGCCCCCCAACAGACGGCTCACACGCTCCTTCATCTCGCGCGCAGCCTTGTTGGTGAAGGTCACGGCCAAGATCTCGTTCGGCCTCGCTCGCCCCGTATCGATCAGATGCGCGATCCGCGCGGTCAGTGCCTTGGTCTTGCCCGTGCCCGCCCCCGCAAGCATCAGAACAGGCCCATCCAGCGTCTCGACCGCCGCGCGTTGTGCGGGGTTCAACTCGTGAATATAGCCCGCAGCCCCCCGCATCGCGCCCATGGCACGTTGCGACAGGCTCAACGCCCCCTCGAATGCATCATCTTCGTCAAATCCGCTCATGGCGCCAATCTAGCCGCCTCTGCGCCGAAGGCCAAGAGAAGTTCACGCAATGTTCGCATCTTCTTCTTGGCAAAAATACCTCGGGGGGAGGGCCGCAGGCCCGAGGGGGCAGCGCCCCCTCCCTCAGCCGCCATGCACAAGCGAGGCAAACAACCGCGGATCGAGGCTTTCTGCGGCGAAGGTCTCGCCTTCGGTCAGTAGCGCCACGGCGTCATGGCTATGCAGGCTTTCCTGATGGCTAGCCACCACGCGGAAATCGCCCACGCGCGGATCGGCCAGAAGACCGGCCGCAAAGGCGCGCACCGCATCCTCGACAAAGATGGGATTGGCGGCGTTCAGCTCGGCAAAGGCCTGCTCGTCCTCGCGCTTGACCATGACCTGGGTCTCGGTCGGCACGGCGGCGCGGGCGATGTCGATCAGATCCTCGAACCACAGCCGCTGCCCGGGCTCTGCCACCACCGAGATCCGCGCGACCGAGCGCTGCGAATGCGGCGTCGCCAATTGCCCACGCACGCGGCGGGCGTGCTCGGACAATTCCAGCGAACAGGGGCAGGTCGAGGAATAGACGTAGTCGAGATGAATGATCCGCTTGCGCGTCCCGGCGCGGTCGATCTGCTCGAGCGCAAAGTCGTAATACTGCCAGCCCGAGAGGCCCGAGCGCAGGCTTTCCACCCGCGTCGGGTAGGAAAAGCGCATCTGCAAGCGCGCGTCGAAGCTTTCCAGGTGATCTTTGTAGTCATCGACCGCCTGCGACATCACCCCGCTCGAAAACGCGGTTTCCGAATGGGCATAGAATGAGCGCATGATGCGGCTCATATTGATGCCCTTCTTCTCGGCCTCAAGGCTCACCGTGCCGGTGACCGAGGTCTCCAGTGTGATCTCGCCGCCCTCGCGCAGCCGGTAGCGGATCGGCAGGCGGAAATTCGAAATGCCGACATGCTCGATCCGCGTCTTGGCGCCGACGATCAGCGAGGCCGGGCCGTTTTGCAGATCAGGCAGGCCCGCCTTGTAGGCGGCATCGACCTTGAAGTCAGGATCGTATGTCCGGCTCAGATCCGGGTAATTGCCCACGGCCCGTTCGGGCAGCAGCCGGGCAATGGCCGGGTCGAGCTGTGCGATCTCGGTCTCGCTCGCCTGCCCTGCCCAAGCGCGCAGAACCTCCAGAGCGGCCTTGGCCTCGTCCGTATCCGGCATCGCGATGCGGTCCTGAATGTTCATTGGGTCACCTTGCGGACTTGTCCCGGACGACCCCCGGGCACTTTTGCATATGGGGGTGATACGAAAAAAGTCCAAAACAAGTTGCGCCCGGGCGACACAAAAAGATCAGGCTGCGTCCAATGCCTGCAATACATCGGCCACCAGGTCCGAACCATCCTCGATTCCCATCGAGATCCGAACCATTCCCGGCGTGATGTTGATCAGCGCGCGCTCTTCCTCGGACAGGTTCTTGTGCGTCGTCGTGGCCGGATGGGTCGCGATCGACTTGGCATCGCCGAGGTTGTTCGAGATCGAAATGACCTTCAGCGCATTGAGGAAGCGGAACGCCGCCGCCTTGCCGCCCTTGAGATCGACGCAGACCATCGTCCCGCCAGAGCCCATCTGCTCCATCGCAAGCGTATGCTGCGGGTGGTCGACCAACCCCGGATAGATCGCACGGGCAAGCTTTTCATGCCCCGCCGCAGCCGAGGCCACCATCGCCGCATTCGTCGCCTGCGCGCGCACGCGCAAATCGAGCGTCTGCATCCCCGAGAGCATGATCCAGGCGTGGAACGGGCTCATCGCGCCTCCGGTGTGCTTGACATAGGTCTCCAGCGGGCCGCGGATATATTCCTTCGTACCGCAGACAACGCCGCCAAGCGCGCGCCCGCCGCCGTCGATATGCTTGGTCGTCGAATAGGCGATGATATCGGCGCCGAGTTCGACCGCATTCGAGAAGATCGGCGAGGAAAAGACGTTATCCACCACCACGACCGCGCCATTGGCATGGGCAATCTCGGACACGCCCTTGATGTCGACGACCTCAAGACCGGGGTTCGAGACGCTCTCGAAGAAGCAGACCTTGGTCGCCGGGGTCATCGCGGCGCGCCACTCGTCCAGCTTGGTGCCGTCAACCAGCGTCACGCCGACACCAAAGCCTTGCAGCACCTTGAGCACATGCAGGCACGAGCCGAACATCTGCCGCGCGGCGACGATGTGATCGCCCGCCTTGACCAGACAGGTCAGCGCGCCGTTGATCGCGGCCATGCCGCTGGCGCAGGCGAAGGCGTCCTCGGTGCCCTCGATCGCGGCGATGCGGTCTTCGAACATGCGGGTGGTCGGGTTGCCGTAGCGGGCGTAGATGAATTCGTCATCGCCCGAGGACAGGAAGCGCGCCTCGGCGGCCTCGGCCGACGGATAGACAAAGCCCTGCGTCAGAAACAGCGCCTCGGCCATCTCGCCATACTGGCTGCGGCGGATGCCTTCATGGACGAGTTTCGTGCGGGTTTTCCAATCCTTCGACATGGAACGGGCCTTTCGTTGCAAGGTTCCCTGCCCTAACGCCGCGCCGCGCCTGCGTCAACCTGCCACGCCATGCCTCACACGGGTTTCGGCCTTGTATTCAA
This sequence comes from Sedimentimonas flavescens, assembly GCF_019264375.1. Lineage (GTDB taxonomy): Bacteria > Pseudomonadota > Alphaproteobacteria > Rhodobacterales > Rhodobacteraceae > Rhodobacter > Rhodobacter flavescens. Next base: position 92,784 of record NZ_JAHVAI010000011.1, read on the forward strand.
GGGGCTGAATGCAGGGGCGCGTCTCAGGCGTCGCCGCCATCCTCGCCCGGCTTTTCATAGCCGTAGCGCGCGAACAGGCGGCTTTGGCCCATGAAGAAGGCGAACATGATGATCGTCAGCCCGAAGGTTTTGAAGTTGACCCAGGTCTGGTCCGACATCGTGCGCCAGATCGCCTCATTGGCAACCGCAAGACCGAAGAACAGCGCGATCAGGCGCTTGGTCAGGATGATCCAGCCTTCGTGCTGCATGGGCAGCGCGTCATCCATCACCAGTTGCAGCCAAGGCTTGCCGCGCATCAGCCCCACACTCAGCAGCACCGCGAACAACAGATAGATCAGCGTGGGCTTCATCTTGAAGAACTTGGGGTCATTGAGCCAGACCGACAGCCCGCCGAAGACCACCACCAGCACGAGCGTCGCGATCTGCATGGGCGCCAGCCGCCCCGTAAGCCGCCACAGCGCGAGCGTGGTCGCCACCAGCAGCGGAACGAACAGCGCCGTGGCCACCACAAAGCCCGAATAGGCCGTGCCCCCAATGGTGACATCGGTATCCTTGAGGCGCGAGAAAGCCACGAAGAACACGACCAGCGGCCCGAACTCGAGCCCAGCCTTCACCCAGGGATTGATCTTGCGTCCGGCCATTCTTACCCCGCCACTTCAACGATTACGGCGCCCACCGCGATCAGCGCCATCAGCGCAGTGCGGCGCGGCCCCACCTTTTCCCCCAACACCAGCCAGCCGATCAGCGCGGCGAACACGGTCGAGGTCTCGCGCAGCACGGCGGCCTGCCCGACATTGTCGAGCCGCGTGGCCATCATGATCGCGCCAAAGGAGAAATAGGCCACGAAGGCCCCGATGACACCCCTTTTCAGAAGCGGCACGAATTCCGAGGAGGGCACGTTGCGCCAGCGCCGCAGCGTCAGGAGCGGCATGAACCAGCCGTCGATGAAGAAAAACCACGCAAGGAAGGTGAACGGATCGGCCGTCGCGCGGATGCCATAGGCGTCATAGGTCGTGTAAAGCGCCACGAACCCGCCGGTCAGCACAGCAAAGCCAAGCGCGGGGATCATCGTCTCGCGGTTCAGTGTGATGGTGCGCAGGTTGTAGAGCGCAAGGCCGTAGATGCCGGCGACCAGCACGCCGACGCCGACCCACTGGCCTGCGTTGAAATGCTCATCGAACAGGAACCCGGCCCCGATGACGGCGAAAAGCGGGCCGGTGCCGCGCACGACCGGATAGACGACCGTATAGGCGCCGCGGCTATAGGTCATCGCCTGCGCCAGCTTGTAGCCCGCATGGATCACGAAGACGCCCGCGAAGATCGGCCACATATGCGGCTCGGGCCAGGGCACAACGAACAGCGCGAAGGGTGCGGCGATCAGACCATAGCAGGCATCGATCACCGCGCGACTGAGCCATGGGTCATGCCGACCCTTTTGCAACGCGCCGAACAGCGCATGCAGCAGCGCGGCCATAAGCGCCAGCACCAGCGCGGCCTGATGCCCGGCCGGAGTGCCTTCAAGTGAAGTAAGCCATTCACTCATCGCCAAGCGGCCCCTTTCGGCACCCGCTCTTTATTCATTCGCACCAACAAGCGCGCGGGCGAAGTCTTCGGGGTCGAACGGCGCCAGATCGTCGATCTGCTCGCCCACCCCGATGGCATGGATCGGTAGGCCGAACTTGTCGGCCAGCGCAACCAGCACGCCGCCCTTCGCGGTGCCGTCGAGCTTGGTCATCACCAGCCCCGAGACATCGGCGATCTTCGAGAAGATCTCGACCTGGCTCAGGGCGTTCTGACCGGTCGTCGCATCCAGCACCAGAAGCGTGTTATGTGGCGCGGTCTCATCTATCTTGCGGATAACACGGATGATCTTGGCCAACTCTTCCATCAGATCGGCGCGGTTTTGCAGCCGCCCGGCGGTATCGATCATCAGCAGATCGGCGCCGTCTTCCTGCGCCTTGGTCAGCGCATCGAAGGCCAGCGAGGCCGGGTCCGAGCCCTCGGGCGCAGTCAGCACCGGCACCCCGGCGCGATCGCCCCAGACCTTGAGCTGCTCGACCGCTGCGGCGCGGAACGTGTCGCCCGCAGCGATCACCACCTGTTTGCCCGCCGCGCGGAACTGCGAGGCGAGCTTGCCGATCGTCGTGGTCTTGCCCGAGCCATTCACGCCCACCACCAGCACGACCTGCGGGCGCTTGGGGTAGATCGGCAGCGGGCGGGCCACCGGCTCCATGATCCGAGCGATTTCGTCGGCCAGAAGGGCCTTGATCTCGGGGACGGACAGCTTCTTGCCCATGCGCCCTTCGGCAATATTCGCACTGACCCGCAGCGCCGTCTCGACCCCCATGTCCGAGGCAATCAGCAGCTCTTCGAGGCTCTCGAGCATCTCGTCGTCCAGCACCCGGCGCGGGGCGGCGGCATCCTCGCCTTTGCCCAGAAGCCGCCCGAAGAAGCCGGGTTTACGCGCCTCGGCGGGTTGCGGGACAGGCTGCGGCGCGGCGGCCACTGGTGCGGCAGGCGCTGGCGCCTCGGGGGCTGCGGGCTCGGGCGCCTCGGCGACGATGGCCTCAAGCCCCTCTTCGAGCTTCGAGGAGGAGCGCGTCAGGCGCGACTTCAGTTTTTGGAAAAACGACATCAGGCAGCCCTTCGGGTGGTTTCTTCTCACCTAATCAATCCGGGCGCCCGATGGAAGGGCGAAGCTCAGACAGCACCCCACAGGATCAGGACCTGCCCGCACCAGTAAAGCACCCAAAGCAACCGCTGGCAGGCGCGGCGCAGCGGCCCATCCGCCAGCACGAAGATCTGAACGGCCAGCACGAGGTCCGAGGCGACAAAGAGCACCGCGCCCGCGCGCAGCATCGCGCGCCCCTCCATCCCGAGGGCCGCAAGGCTCATCGCCAGGATGACCAGCACATAGCCCCGCACGGGCCAGCGCAGCGCGCCGGTGCGGGGCGCAAGCCAGAACTCGGTCGAGGCGCCAAGCAGAACCAGCGCCACGATCACAGGCCAGCCGGGCACCCCGGCGCCCATCGCGATGAAGGCCGCGACATAGCTGGCGTGTCCCGCCGCGAAAGCCGCCATGCCCAGCAAGAACGCCCGCTCACCGTCGCGCGAAAGGAACCAGTCGCCGACCGCACCAAGTGCCAGCCCAAGCGCGACGGTCCATGGCGCGCCCAGCATCGGCGCGGCCAAAGCCAGCGCCGCGACCGATCCGGTCTTGACCACACTCTTGCGCAGGGAGGATGGTGCCGTGGCAAATGCCAAGAACTGCCAAACCGCCAGAAGCGCCGCAAAACTGACAAGAAGCTGCTCCATCATGGCGCCACAGCGCCAGAAAATCGCCGCGCGATCAAGGCTGACCCATCGGCAGCCCACACAACCGGCAAGGCTCCGACGCAAGCGAGTATGAGTAGTGACGACCCAGACCGACCCGACCCGATCCCCCGGCCCGCTGTCCTCCCTTGCCCGTCTGGGGCGCGCGACGCCGGGCGTGGACCTGTTCGCACTGGTTACACTCGCACCCATCCCCCTGCTTCTTCTGGGCGCGTTTCTGGGCGGCGCCTTCGTCTGGGTCGCTCTGATCTACATGACAGTGCTGATCTTCGCGCTCGACGAGATCATCGTCCGCGCCTCCCCTGATGCGCCGGAAGGGACCGAGTTCCCCGCCGCAGACAAGCTTTCGATCGCGCTTGGCTGCGCGCATTTCGTGCTGCTTGGGGTCGCGGTGGCGGCAGTGTCGGGAGCAACCGGCCTTGGCTGGGGGGCGCGTGCGGGCCTCTTCTGGGCTTTCGGGCTCTTCTTCGGGCAGGTGTCGAACTCGAACGCGCATGAGCTGATCCACCGCGCCAACGCACGCCTGTTCCAACTGGGCAAATGGGTCTATATCTCGCTGCTCTTCGGGCATCACACCTCGGCGCATCGGCTGGTGCATCACCGCTTCGTCGCCACACCTGACGACCCCAACACCGCTGCATTGGGCGAAGGGTTCTGGTCCTTTTTCACACGCGCCTGGGGCGGCTCGTTCATCGCGGGATATGAGATGGAGCGCACCCGCATCGCCTCTGCCACGCAGCAAGATGGCGCACGGCGGATGATCAACCCCTATGTCGGTTACGTGCTTGGCGGGTTGTGGTTCCTGCTGATCGCGGGGCTGACCTTCGGGCTGGCCGGAGTGCTGGCCTATCTGGCGCTCTGCCTCTACGCGCAGCTTCAACTGCTGCTGTCGGACTATGTTCAGCACTATGGGCTGGAGCGCGCCCGCATCGACGAGGTGCATTATGAGCCCGTCGATATCCGCCACAGCTGGGATGCCCGCCAGCCGGTCTCCGCGCTCTGGATGCTGAACGCGCCACGCCACTCGGACCACCACGCTCACCCGGCCCGCGCCTATCCCGCGCTGCGCCTTGGCGACACCCGCGACAAGGCGCGCCCCATGCTGCCCTACTCGCTGCCGGTGATGGCGACTCTGGCGCTGATCCCAACGTTGTGGCGACGCACGATGGATCGCAAGGTCCGCACCCTGCGCAAGCACCACGAGGCCGCTCGCACGCCGCTCACTTCATAGTGGCTTTCACTACTGGGCCGTTCGTGCCACTCTGCGGCCATTCTGACCGGAGTGTTTCATGGCCCTGCCCCACCTGATGACCGCCCTCGCGATTGCGCTTGCACCGGGATTGGCCTTAGCGGCAGACGGCAAACCGCTTGACGCGGCGGGGTTCGACGCGCGCACCGTGGGCAAGACGATCACCTATTTCTCGGGCGGCGAGCCCTATGGGGTCGAGCAATACCTGCCCGGCCAGCGCGTAATCTGGGCCTTCACCGAGAGCGAGTGCAAAGAAGGCCGCTGGTTTCAGGCGGGTGAGTTCATCTGCTTCGATTACCGCGACCGGAACGGCCTTCAGTGCTGGACGTTCTACGACCGCCCCGAGGGGCTGATGGCCCGCTTTCAGGGTAGCCCAGAAAGCGAGCCGCTGATTTCGCTGCAAGAGAGCGACAAGCCCCTGTCCTGCCCCGGCCTGAACGTCGGGGTCTGATCAGAACAGACTGCCCTGGTTGGGCGGCTCGGGCTTTTTGGCGCGCGCGGGTTTGGGCGCGGGCTGCGGGGTCGGCGGCGCATCTGTTCCCGTGACAACCGGCAGACGGCCATCATGGAACTCGATCTCAAGCGCCGCGTGCCCGGCGGCGTCAGCCCTGCTGGTCACCACATCCTCGCCCGCGCGCACGACCGCATAGCCGCGCCGCAACGTTTCGCGGTAGCCAAGCGTCTGGCGCATCCGGTCAAGCCGTTCAAGCCGCTCGGCCAGCGCCTCGAAGCGGACATGCGGCGCGCGCTGAAGGCGCTCACCCAGACTGTCGAGCTGCGCACGGCCCAGGCGGTTCTGGCGCTCGGCATCGGCGCGGGTGCGCGCCAGCGCCGGGGCCAGACGTCCGGCCAGACCGGCAAGCCGCCGCGCCTCCTCGGCCATGAAGCGGCGCAGCACATGCGGGGCGATGCGCGCCTCAAGCGGCGCGAACAACGCGCGCTTGCGCGTGGTGACCATGCGCAGCGCAGGGCTTAGGCGGTCGCTCATCAAATCGAACCGCTGCCGCGCCGGTTGCAGCAGCGCATCCGGGCGGCCAAGGGCGCGCGACAGATCGGACAGCCGCTGGCCGCGCTGATCAAGCCGCCCGCGCGTTGCCCGCGCCATACGCGCCTCGGCCTCGGCCAGACGCGCGGCGAGTTCGGAGCGCACCGGCACAGCCATCTCGGCCGCCGCCGTGGGCGTCGGCGCCCGGCGATCCGAGGCAAAGTCGATCAGCGTCGTGTCGGTCTCATGCCCGACGGCAGAGATCAGCGGAATGCGGCTTTCTGCGGCGGCGCGCACGACGGATTCTTCGTTGAACCCCCAGAGGTCCTCGATCGAGCCGCCGCCACGCGCGACAATGAGCAGATCGGGGCGCGGGATCGGCCCGCCCTCGGGCAGGGCGTTGAAGCCCCGGATCGCCGCCGTCACCTCGGGCGCGCAGGCCTGCCCCTGCACTGCCACCGGCCAGATCAGGACCCGCCGCGGAAAGCGGTCGCGCAACCGATGTAGAATATCGCGGATCACCGCGCCCGAGGGCGAAGTCACCACGCCGATCACCTCGGGCAGATAGGGCAGCGGGCGCTTGCGCGCGGCGTCAAACAGCCCCTCGGCCGCCAGCGCCTTGCGCCGCGCCTCAAGCATGGCCATCAGCGCGCCCGCCCCGGCGGGTTCGACATCATCGACGATCAGCTGGTATTTCGACTGGCCCGGAAAGGTGGTCAGCTTGCCGGTGGCGATGACCTCCATCCCCTCTTCGGGGCGCACCTGCATCCGCGCGACCTGCCCCTTCCAGCTGACCGCCGCAATTACCGCGCGGTCGTCCTTGAGGTCGAAATAGAGATGCCCCGAGGACGGGCGCGAGACCCGCCCCACCTCGCCGCGCACGCGAACGCGGCCGAACTCGCCCTCGATCACGCGCTTCACCGCCCCCGAGATTTCCGAGACGGAATAGTCATGGGCGTTCGAGCCGGGGGTTTCGTCCAACAGATCCATTGCGCGCCTTGCCTGATTTGGGTCCAGACCTTAGAAGGCGCAGCAAGGATGGCCAAGGGGGTTGAGCGATGAATATTCTGTTGCTGGGTAGCGGTGGGCGTGAACATGCGCTGGCTTGGGCGATCAAGCAGAACCCGAAATGCGACCGGCTGATCGTCGCTCCGGGCAATGCCGGGATCGGCGCGATCGCCGAACTGGCCTCGATCGACCCCTGCGACAGCGCCGCCGTGCTCGCCTGCGTCGAGGAAAACGCCATCGACTTCGTCGTCGTCGGCCCCGAGGCCCCGCTGGCCGCCGGTGTGGCCGACGCGCTGCGTGGCGCGGGCATCCTGACCTTCGGCCCCTCGGCCGCAGCGGCCAAGCTCGAGTCCTCCAAGGCCTTCACCAAGGAGATCTGCGAAGCCTGCAAGGCACCGACCGCAGGCTACGCGCGCTTTGACGATCTCGAAGAAGCCAAGGCCTATGTTCTCGCACAGGGCGCGCCGATCGTGGTCAAGGCCGATGGCCTCGCCGCCGGTAAGGGCGTCATCGTCGCGATGACCCTCGAAGAGGCGCTGACCGGTCTTGAGGAGATCTTCGGCGGTGCCTTCGGCGCGGCTGGCGCCGAGGTGGTGATCGAGGAATTCATGGAAGGCGAGGAAGCCTCGTTCTTCATCCTCTCGGATGGCGAGAACGTGCTGCCCGTCGGCACCGCGCAAGACCACAAGCGCGTGGGCGACGGCGACACCGGGCCGAACACGGGCGGGATGGGCGCCTACTCGCCCGCGCCGGTTCTGACAGACGCGATTCAGACGCAGGTGCTGGATCAGATCGTCAAGCCGACCGTGGCCGAGATGGCCCGCCGCGGCACTCCGTTCCAGGGCGTGCTCTACGCGGGCCTGATGATCAAGAACGGCCACGCGCGCCTTGTCGAATACAACGTGCGCTTCGGCGACCCCGAGTGTCAGGTGCTGATGCTCCGCCTTGGCGCACAGGCGCTCGACCTGCTTCTGGCCTGCGCCGAAGGGCGACTGCCGGACGTTCAGGCCCAATGGGCCGATGATCATGCGCTGACGGTAGTGATGGCCGCCAAGGGCTACCCCGGAAGCTACGAGAAAGGTACCCCGATCAGTGGCCTCGACGCCCTGCCCGAAGACAGCTCCAACATGGTCTTCCACGCCGGCACCGCCCTACAAAACGGCCAACTGGTCGCCACGGGCGGGCGTGTGCTCAACGTCACCGCACGCGGTACAACCCTGCGCGAAGCCCAACAAAAGGCCTATGCGATGGTCGAGCAGATCGACTGGCCCGAAGGCTTCTGCCGCAAGGACATCGGCTGGCGCGCGCTCTGACGATCAAGAAAGGGGGGCTGTCTGCCCCCCTCTTTGCTTACAGCAAATTCACCCCCCGAGGATATTTCAACCACATTGAAGCGCATGTGCGTTTCCCTTCAATGTGGCCCAAATATCCCGGGGTGAATGGCCGCAGGCCAGAGGGGCCGCGCCCCTGAGGCGCCCGACGAGCGGCGAGCTTGCCCGCCCGAGGAGGGCGCACTCTCCTCAGCAGTTCGGCACGTTGACCGCCAGTCCGCCAAGGCTCGTTTCCTTGTAATGCTCGTGCATGTCGCGGCCGGTCTGGCGCATCGTTTCAATCGCCGCGTCAAGCGGTACAAAATGCGACCCATCCCCGCGCAACGCCAGGGATGCGGCGGAGATCGCCTTGATCGCACCCAACCCGTTGCGCTCGATGCAGGGCACCTGCACAAGCCCCTTCACCGGATCGCAAGTCATCCCGAGATGGTGCTCCAGCGCGATCTCGGCAGCGTTCTCGATCTGCTCGGGCGTGCCCCCGAGCACCGCTGCGAGCCCCGCTGCCGCCATCGCCGCCGCCGAGCCGACCTCGGCCTGGCAGCCGCATTCCGCCCCAGAGATCGAGGCGTTCGTCTTGATGATCCCGCCGATCGCGGCTGCGGTCAGCAGGAACTCCCCCACCCGCGCACCGGATGCCCCCGGCACATGGTCAAGCCAATACCGGATCACGGCAGGAACCACACCGGCCGCGCCATTCGTCGGCGCTGTCACGACCTGCCCTCCGGCGGCGTTTTCCTCGTTCACCGCCATCGCATAGGTCGATATCCAGTCGTTGATCGTGTGCGGCGGCGCGAGGTTCATGCCGCGCTCGGCCTGAAGGCTTTCCAAAATTCCCTTCGCGCGGCGGCGCACATGCAACCCACCGGGCAGCACGCCGTCACCCACCAACCCGCGCGAGATACAATCGTTCATCACCTGCCAGATCCGGGCAAGCCCCGCGTCGATCTCGGCTTCCGAGCGATAACGACGCTCATTGCGGCGCTTCATCTGCGCGATGCTCAGACCCGAGGCATGGGCCATCTGCAACATCTCGACGGCGGTGCGGAAGGGGAAGGGCACCGGCGAAGGCTCGGACAGCGCCTTGTCATCGACGGCCTCGTGCTCGGCTGCGGTCAGCACGAAGCCCCCACCGATCGAATAATAGGTCTCTTGCATCAGCACGTCGCCTTGCGCGTCGAGCGCCTCAATGACCATGCCATTGGCGTGTCCGGGCAGCGCCGGGCCGAAATCGAACACAAGATCGCGGTCGGGATCGAAGGCAAGCACGTTCAGACCCGGAGGATGGATCGTGCCCGTGTCGCGATTTGCCGCCAGCGCGGCCTCGGCCGCCGCATGATCGTAGCTTTCGGGCAGAAAACCCGCGAGGCCAAGGATCGTGGCGCGATCGGTCGCGTGCCCCTTGCCGGTGAACGCGAGCGAGCCGTAAAGCCGCGCGCGCAATCCATGCGCGTGGAAGGGCGAGGCGCGCAGGCGATCGAGAAACCGCCCCCCGGCCACCATCGGGCCCATAGTATGCGAGGAAGACGGGCCGACGCCCACCTTGAAGATGTCGAAAACGCTTAGAAACATGTTGGCTCCCTGTCGCGCACAGCTTGGCATGAAACGACGCGGACGCGGGTGTAAAAACGACCTTCCGCGCCCGAAACGCGCACAGCCGCGTTAGCCGGGCACAGGCGAGATTCGCCCTCGCACGCGCGGGCGCGATTGCCTATAAGCGAGACGGACCAATTGCAGGAGACGCCCATGCCCGCCGAACTCTCCCCCATCGACAAGGCGAAATTCGCCGCCGCCCGCCGTGCCGTCGACTTTGTCGAGGACGGGATGAAGGTGGGTCTTGGCACTGGCTCGACCGCCGCCTGGATGGTGCGCTGCCTGGGCGAGATGGTGCGCGAAGAGGGGCTGAGCATTGTGGGCGTGCCCACTTCGACCCGCACCGCCGAACTGGCCCGCCAGATGGGCATCAAGGTCGTCACCCTCGACGAGGCAAAGTGGCTCGACCTGACCATCGACGGCGCGGATGAGTTCGATCCGGAACTGAACCTGATCAAGGGCGGCGGCGGCGCGCTGCTGCAAGAAAAGATCGTTGCCACCGCCTCGGACCAGATGATCGTGATCACCGACGCCGCAAAGGAAGTGGCGCAGCTTGGCGCCTTCCCGCTGCCCGTCGAGGTCGTGCCCTTCGGCTGGCAGACCACCCGCGGGTTGATCGAGGAAATGCTTTCGAGCATGGACGTCATGGGCCGCCAGACCGCGCTGCGCCTGAACGGCACCCAGCCTTTCCTGACCGACGAGGGCAATTACATCGTAGACTGCCACCTCAAGCGCATTGGCAACCCGCGTCAGCTTAGCCTTGTGCTGAACCAGATCCCCGGCGTGGTCGAGAATGGCCTGTTCATCGACATCTGCGACAAGGTCATCATCGGCGGCGCGGACGGCACGGTGGAGCTGCGTGACATCAATGATGGCAGCGTGTCGCATGACCGCATCGACTTCGCCGAAGAATCGAACATCTTCAGCGATCTGGACTGAGGCGCTGGTCGCGCGGCCGGCGCGACCTAGATCAGCCCCGAGCAAACCGGAACGGGAAGAGACATGACTTTCGACTACGACCTCTTCGTGATCGGCGGCGGTTCGGGGGGGGTGCGCGCCGCGCGCATCGCCGCAAGCGAGCATGGCGCCAAGGTCGCGCTGGCCGAGGAATACCGCATGGGCGGCACCTGCGTGATCCGCGGTTGCGTGCCCAAAAAGCTGATGGTCTTCGCCTCGCAGGGACCTGCCATGATCGAGGAGGCACGCGCCTACGGTTGGGACGCGCAGATCGGCGGCTTCGACTGGACGGCCTTCCGAGGCAAGCTCGATGCGGAACTTGACCGGTTAGAGCGCATCTACCGCGCAGGCCAGCAGGGTGCGGGCGTGACGGTCTATGACCAGCGCGCCACCGTCGCAGGGCCGCATGAGATCCGCCTCGCGGATGGCAGCACCGTCACCACCAAGCATATCCTGGTGGCGACGGGCGGGCGCCCCTTCGTGCCCGAGTTCGAGGGCCGCGAGCATGTGATCACCTCGAATGAGATCTTCAAACTTGACGCGCTGCCCAAGCGCCTTCTGATCGTCGGCGGCGGCTATATCGCCTGCGAGTTCGCCTGCATCATGGCGGGGCTTGGCGTGCAGGTCACGCAGTTCAACCGCTCGCCGCTGCTGCGCGGCTTCGACACCGAATGCCGCGATCTGATCGTGGCGCAGATGCAGGCGCAGGGGATCGAGATTCACACCGGCATCGTCATCTCGAAGATCGAGAAAACCGATCAGGGCCTGCATATCCACGGCTCGGACCTGCGCGACGACACCTTTGACGCGGTGCTTTACGCCACGGGACGGGTACCGAACACCGACGGGCTGGGCCTTGAGGCGGCAGGCGTGAAACTGGCCGAGAATGGCGCCGTAGCCGTTGACGCGTGGTCGCAGACGAATGTGCCCTCGATCTACGCCGTGGGCGATGTGACTGACCGCATCCAACTGACCCCGGTCGCGATCCGCGAGGGCCACGCCTTTGCCGATACCGTCTTTGGCGCCAATCCTCGCAAGGCGGACCATGAGCTGGTCGCCTCGGCGGTCTTTACCCGGCCCGAATTCGGCACCTGCGGCCTGAGCGAAGAAGACGCCCGCAAGCAAGGCCCGGTTGAGGTCTATGTCTCGGCCTTCCGGCCGATGCGCTCGATGTTCGCCGGATCGGACGCGCGGGTGCTGATGAAGCTGGTGGTCTGTAAGCAATCGCAACGCGTTCTGGGGTGCCATATCGTCGCCCCCGAGGCGGGAGAGATGATCCAGATGGCGGGCATTGCCATGAAGATGGGGGCAACCAAGGCGCAGTTCGATGCGACCTGTGCGGTGCACCCGACAATGGCCGAAGAACTGGTGACAATGCGAAAACCCGTGCGCACGGCTTGAACCCGCGCACGAACATGCCCAAGTGGCTTAGGAACTGACAAGAAGGTGAGGATGGCATGAGTAACGGAGGTCCCTGGGGAACAGGTGGCGGAGACGACGACGGTCGTGAAGACCAGCGCCCCGGTCAGCGCCGACCGAATGAGGGCAACCCGATCCCCGAGATCGAAGAGTTCATGAAGAAGGGCTCGGAGCAACTCAAGGTGCTCATGGGCGGTCGTGGTGGCTCGGGGGGCGGTCGTCCCACCGGCGGCGGCAGGCCTTCTGGTCCGGCCTTCACCGGCTCGACGCTCGGCATCGCGATCCTGGCCGCGGCGGGCGTATGGGCCTATGCCTCGTTCTATACCGTCAAGCCCGAAGAACGCTCGGTCGAGCTGATGTTCGGCCAGTACAAGTCCACCGGCAGCCCCGGCCTGAACTTTGCGCCCTGGCCGGTCGTGACGGCAGAGATCGTTCCCGTGACGCGCGAACAGACGGTCGATATCGGCACCGGGCGCGGCAGCGAACTGGACACAGGGCTGATGCTGACGGGCGATCAGAACATCGTGGATATCGAATTCCAGGTGGTCTGGAACATCTCGGACCCGGCCAAGTATCTCTTCAACCTCGCCGATCCCGAAGACACGATCCGCGCGGTGTCTGAATCCGCGTTGCGCGACATCATCGCGCGCTCGGAACTGGCGCCGATCCTCAACCGCGATCGCGGTGCGATTGCGGCCGACCTGCGCCAGGCCGTGCAGGCGACGCTGGAAACCTACGACGCGGGCATCAACATCGTGCGTGTCAACTTCAACCGCGCCGACCCGCCGCGCGAGGTGATCGACAGCTTCCGCGAAGTGCAGGCCGCCCAGCAGGAGCGCGACCGTCTTGAGAAAGAGGCCGACGCCTACGCCAACAAAGTGACTGCGGGCGCCCGCGGTGCGGCCGCGCAGCTCAAGGAAGAGGCCGAGGCCTATCGCGCCAATGTGGTCAACACCGCCCAGGGTGAGGCCGCGCGCTTTATCTCGGTCTATAATGAATATGTGAAGGCCCCTGACGTGACTCAACGCCGGATGTTCATGGAAGCCATGGAAAAGCTGCTGGGATCGGTTGACAAGGTAGTCATCGACCAACCCGCCGGCGGGTCTGGTGTGGTGCCCTATCTGCCGCTCGACCAGCTGCGCAAACCTGCTACGGGAGGGACGAACTGATGGCTAAAGCTCCGCTGCTGATCCCCGCCGTGGCCGTTATCGCCGCAATCGCGCTTTCGTCGATGTTCGTCGTGGACGAACGCGAACGGGCGCTGGTGCTGCAATTCGGTCAGGTAAAGCAGATCAAGACCACTCCGGGTCTCGGCTTCAAGGTGCCGCTGATCCAGGAGGTCGTGACCTATGACGACCGCATCCTGAGCCTGCCGACCCGCCCGCTTGAGGTTACGCCGCTCGACGATCGCCGCCTGGTGGTCGACGCTTTCGCGCGCTGGCGTATCGTCGATCTGGTCAAGTTCCGCGAAGCCGTGGGCGTGGGCGGTCAGACCGTCGCGAAAAGCCGCCTCGACGGCATTCTGAACAACGCCATCCGCGAGGTTCTGGGCTCAGTGCCTTCGACCGCCGTTCTGTCGGATGACCGTACGCCGCTGATGAATCGGATCCGCGATCTGGCACGGCGCGAAGCGGCGGCACTGGGCATCGACGTGATCGACGTGCGTCTGACCCGCACAGACCTGCCCGAGCAGAACCTCTCCGCGACCTATGACCGGATGCGCGCCGAGCGTGAACGCGAGGCCGCGGACGAGCGTGCCCGTGGTGGCGAAGCTGCGCAGCGTGTCCGCGCAACCGCCGACCGCACCGTGGTCGAAGTGACCTCGGAAGCCCGCAAGCAGGCCGAGATCATTCGCGGTGAAGCCGACGCCGAGGCGAACGGCATCTATGCTGACGCCTACAGCAAGGACCCGCATTTCTTCGCCTTCACCCGTGCGCTGCAGTTCTACACCGTCAGCATGAAGCCGGGTTCATCTTCGCTCGTGACGCAACCTGACAGCGTCTATTTCGACTATGACAGGTTCCTGCAGTCGATTGGCGAGGGCAAGGCCGCCACGCAATGATCGAAACGCTGATCATGGGCCTCGGCCTTGTTCTGGTGATCGAGGGGCTGGCGCTTGCGCTGGCCCCTTCGCGTATCGAGGAGGCGCTGGCCTTCCTTGCCGCCATCGGCCCCGAAAGGCGCCGCGCACTTGGCCTTGCCGCGCTGGCAGTGGGGGTGACCGTGCTATGGGGGGTGCGCGTCTTCGGGTGATGTGTTCAACTGCGCCTCACATTGAATTGAGGCTTTGCGACGGTGTTTCATTTGCGCCCTACCGGGCTAAGGTATTTATCAATGGTATCGCTGGGTCCCCTCTGCCCGGCCAATAATTCAAGCGGGAGCCAAGCATGACGACACAAGCCCTTTCCCTGACCTTCCCCGTTCCGACGCGTGGCGGCCTTACCGGCGCCCTTGGCGCGGCGATGCTGGCCATTGCGCTGGCGCTCGCGCCGATCGCACCGGCCCATGCGCGCGCCGCACCCGAAAGCTTTGCCGATCTCGCGGAAAAGGTCAGCCCCTCGGTCGTCAACATCACCACCTCGACCGTGGTCTCCGCGCCTGTCGATGGCCCCCAGTTCCCCGAAGGCTCGCCCTTCGACGAGTTGTTTCGTGAGTTCGGCTTCCCGAACATGCCGCAGAACCGCCAGCAGGGCCCGCGGCGCTCGAACGCACTCGGCTCGGGCTTCGTGATTTCGGAAGACGGCTATATCGTCACCAACAACCACGTCATCGAAAACGCCGACGAGATCCAGGTCGAGTTCTTCTCGGGCGAGACGATGGATGCCAAGCTGATCGGCACCGATCCCAAGACCGACATCGCGCTGCTCAAGGTCGAGAGCGAAAAACCGCTCCCCTTCGTCACCTTTGGCGACTCGGACCGGATGCGCGTGGGCGATTGGGTGATGGCCGTAGGCAACCCGCTCGGCCAGGGCTTCTCGGTGTCGGCAGGTATCGTCTCGGCGCGCAACCGCGAGCTGTCGGGCACCTACGACGACTACATCCAGACCGACGCGGCGATCAACCGCGGCAACTCGGGCGGTCCGCTGTTCAACATGGACGGTCAGGTGATCGGCGTGAACACCGCCATCCTGTCGCCCAACGGTGGCTCGATCGGGATCGGCTTCTCGATGGCGGCGAATGTGGTCAACAAGGTCGTCGGCCAGTTGCGGGAGTTCGGCGAGACCCGTCGCGGCTGGCTCGGCGTCAAGATCCAGGACGTGACCGCCGACATGGCCGAGGCGATGGGCCTTGCCAAGGCCGAAGGCGCGCTGGTCTCGGAAGTGCCCGAGGGCCCCGCGCAAGAGGCGGGCATTCTGGCGGGTGACATCATCACCTCCTTCGATGGCGGCGAGGTCAAGTCGACCCGCGATCTGGTGCGTCGCGTCGCCGATGCGCCGGTGGGTCAGGCCGTGCGCGTGACCGTCCTGCGTGGCGGCAAGAGCGAAACGCTGCTGGTCACGCTTGGCCGCCGTGAACTGGCCGAGGGCGAGGCCGTCCCGGCTGCCGTCACCAAGCCGCAAGAGGCCGAGAAAAGCCTGCTTGGCATGACGGTCACCCCCCTCACCGCCGAGTTGACCACCGAGATGGGCCTGCCCTCGGGCACCACTGGCCTTGTGATCAAGGAGATCGCCGAAGACAGCGCGGCCTTCGAGAAGGGCCTGCGCACGGGCGATCTGATCATCGAAGCAGGCCAGCAGCCGGTTACGGATATCGCCGAGTTGGAGGCCCGGATCGAAGAAGCGAAGGACGCCGGGCGCAAGTCCGTCCTGCTGTTGATCCGTCGCGCTGGCGAGCCGCGCTTCATGGCGCTGCCGATCGAGTGATCATTCAGAACACAGACATGAAAGGCGCCCCACCGGGCGCCTTTTCCTTTACCCGCAGGGAAATCCTTGCGACGGATTGCCCGTTTGGCCGCGTTACTCTGGTCATTGCGTGGTTGATGCCCTAAATCGGGGCCAACAGATCAGGGCGGCCCTTGGGCCAAGAGACGGAACGAGACATGGCGAAGATTATCTATCTTGAACACAACGGCACCCGCCACGAGGTCGAGGTCAAACCCGGCGCAACCGTCATGGAAGGCGCTCGCGACAACGGCGTGCCCGGCATCGACGCCGATTGCGGCGGCGCCTGCGCCTGCTCGACCTGCCATGTCTATGTCGATGCGGCCTGGGCCGACCGCCTGCCCGCGAAGGACTCGATGGAAGAGGACATGCTCGACTTCGCCTGGAATCCCGATCCCGCGCGCTCGCGCCTGACCTGCCAGATCAAGGTCACGCCTGAGCTTGACGGCCTGGTCGTCCATATCCCCGAAAAGCAGATCTGAGACTGCGCTCAGTCTTCAAGGGCCGGGATCATTCCCGGCCCTTATTGCTGCCTGCCCTCCACTATCGGAAACCGGAGACGCATTTGCGACGCGCCTCAGGTCGATTTTCGCGATTGCCGCGTCGCTTCCCGGCTGGCGTGCCGCGGCCTTCGGCCCGATTGTGCGCCTCACACCCCCGCCAATCCGGCGAGATGAAGGAAACGCAAATGAGCTCTTACGTTCTTACGGTGCAATGCCCCTCGACGCGCGGCATCGTCGCGGCAATCGCGAATTACCTCGCGGACAGCGGCTGCAACCTGACCGACTCGCACCAGTTTGACGACGCGCTGACGGGCCGGTTCTTCATGCGCGTGCACTTCGCCTCGGAGAAGGGTGCCGGGATCGATACCCTGCGCGAGGGCTTTGCCGCCGTTGCCGACGCGTTCGCGATGGAATGGGCGATCCATGACGCCGGCACCAAGATGAAGGTGCTCTTGATGGTGTCGAACTTCGGCCACTGCCTGAACGACCTGCTCTACCGCTGGCGCATCGGCGCGCTGCCGATCGACATCGTCGGCGTGATCTCGAACCACCTGACCTATCAGAAGGTGGTGGTGAACCACGACATCCCCTTCCACCACATCAAGGTGACCAAGGAAAACAAGCCGGTGGCCGAGGCGCAGCTGATGTCGGTGGTCGAGGACACCGGGGCCGAGCTGGTCGTGCTCGCGCGCTACATGCAGATCCTGTCGGACCAGCTGTGCGAGAAGATGTCGGGCCGGATCATCAACATCCACCATTCGTTCCTGCCGTCCTTCAAGGGCGCGAACCCCTACAAGCAGGCCTATGAGCGCGGCGTGAAGCTGATCGGCGCGACGGCCCATTACGTGACCGCCGACCTCGACGAAGGCCCGATCATCGAACAGGACACCGTGCGTATCACCCATGCGCAATCACCTGACGACTATGTCTCGCTTGGCCGCGATGTCGAGGCGCAGGTGCTCAGCCGCGCGATCCACGCCCATATCCATCACCGCTCGTTCATCAACGGCAACAAGACGGTGGTCTTCCCGGCCTCTCCGGGCTCCTACGCGTCGGAACGGATGGGCTAAGCCATCACAGGCCCGCGCCCGGCGCGGGCCTTTTCATTTTGCGCGGCTTTCTTCGGGCCTTGGCAAAACGACGCGCGAAGCCGTCGTTTTCAGGATGGACGGCATCACGGACGCAAGATAGCTCGGGCTTATGAGCGAACATGACCGAATCTTTCCCGGCATCGCCCTGATGCTGGGCTTTTGCGTGATAGCGCCCCTGATCGACGTGGCCTCGAAACTGGCTGCGCAATCGGTCCCGGTGGGCACGGTCACGCTTGGGCGTTTCGTGGTGCAGGCTGCGCTGATGGCGCCCATCGTTCTGGCGATGGGGCTGCGCTGGCGCGTCACTGCCGCAGCAGCGCGGTTGCTGGTTGCGCGGGCGGCGGTCTCGATCCTCGCGACCTATTGCTTTGTTGCCGCGGTGCAGGTCATGCCGATCGCCGATGCGCTGGCCATCGCCTTTGTCGAGCCCTTCGTTATCCTGCTGATCGGGCGCTTCGTCATGGGCGAAGAGGTTGGACCGCGCCGGTTGGGGGCCTCGGTTGTGGGCTTCATCGGCGCGCTTTTCGTCATCCAGCCCTCGTTCATCACCTTCGGCCCGGTGGCACTGTTCCCGCTTGGGACAGCGGTCAGCTTTGCGCTCTACATGCTTCTGACCCGCGCGCTGTCGCGGCACATGCACCCGGTGACGATGCAGTTGCACACCGCACTGGTTGCGGCCGTCCTGTGCCTGCCGCTGCTGGCGCTTGGCACTGCGGCGGGCCTCAAAGAGGTCGCCTTCGCCCTGCCCCAGGGTATCTTCTGGCTTTGGGTTTTCTGCGTGGGCCTTGCCGCCACGATCAGCCACATGTCGATGACCTATGCGCTGAAACTGGCGCCCTCCTCGACGCTGGCCCCGCTGCATTACTTCGAGATGCTGACGGCCACGCTGTTCGGATATGTCTTCTTTGACGATTTCCCGAACCTGCTGACCTGGATCGGCGTCGCGATCATCACCGGCTCGGGCCTCTACATCATCCACCGCGAGCGCGTCACCGCAGCCCAAGCGCGGAAAGTGCGGCTGGCAAATGCGGCTTCGGCAGCAGGATCAGTGCCGGGCCCCTAAGCCACAGCCGCACCGCGCTTGCGACCTCATTCGAGGTGCCGACACGACCATCGGGGGTCAGTTCCAGCCCGTCAATCGGCCAGCGCAGCCCTTCCGAGCGTCCTTCGACCCGGCCAAAGGGAAAGATCGAGAATCGCGCGCCGATCGGCAGATCGATCGCCAGCGCCTCGGGCGCGCGAAAGATCACGTCTTCCTCGCCGATCAACAGAATGCGCTGACCCGCGCGCTGCGCGACCTCGTTCAGCGTGGCAAGGGTGTGGTCCAGCCGCAGCCCGGTAAAGCCAAGCGCCAGGTAGAACTCGGCGCGCACATGGGTCAGGCATTTGCCAAAATCGGTGCTGTCCTGCTCGGCGATCTCATGAATACGGCCCGCGAGGCGCGCGCGCGCCGCCGCACTCAGGCTGTCCATATCGCCGATCACCGCCTCGGGCACCGCGCCCAGTTCCAGCGCGCGATCCCCGCCCCCGTCGGCCGCGATCAATCTGGGCGCAATTGTGAGCGCGGATTGCAGATCATCGGCTGCGACGGCGCCTCCGCCGAGCAACGTAACTCCGCCAGAAATGTGGACAAATTCGACCGTCATGGCATGATTGATGCCGATTAAGGCACGGAATTACAATCGAGACCGGAAAAATTCCCCGAGTTTGCCTTTTTTCGTTCACGCTAAAGAACCAGTTCACCCTGATCGTGGCCGAACGTCGGTTTAGAAGAAAGCGAGAGTTCCATGGTTGGTGCGAGTAAGATCCTCACCGTGTCCTACGGGACCTTCTCCTGCACGCTGGAGGGCTTTGACGAGCCTTTCAGCACCATGAAGGCCATCGCCGAGTATTTCCGCGATCTGGCTGCGGATGACCGCTACTTCGGCGCGGAACCGCCGCAGCCCGACGCCGAGATGCTTCACCGCATCGCCGAGCGCGAGATTCAGCGCCGCGTGGAAGCCAAGATTCAGGCCAATGGCGTCGTGCTGCGCCCGCAAATCGAAGAGGCCGCGCCCGAGCCCGTGGCACAACCCGCGCCTGCCGCAGCAGCTCCGGCACCCGAGTCTGTCGCCCAACCTACCCCGGCCCCGCAGCCCGCCGTGGCCGAGGATTCGGTGGCCGCAAAACTCCAGCGTATCCGCGCCGCCGTGGCGTCGGCGCGCACGGCAGCCGTTCAGCCGGACGCCTTCGCGGAAGAGGCCGATGTCGTGCCCGAACCCGCTGCGGAAACCAGCTTCGCCGAGAGCGAGGACTTCGGCTACCAGCTTGATATTTCAGGCCCAATCGAGGCCGAAGAGGTCAATGCCGCGCCGGACGTTGAGGCCGTGGAAGAGCCTACCCCGGCGCCCGCCTTCGCCGCAGACCCCGACGCCGCCGCCCGTCGTCGCGCCGCGCGCCGCGCCGCGCGCGCCGCAGTTCTGGCCCAAACGGCGGCTGAGTTGACCGCGCCCGCTGCGCCCGAACCAACGGCTCAGATCGAGGAAGAACTTGAGGAGATCACGCCGGTCTCGGAACTCACCGCGATGCTGCAAGCCGAATCGGCTGTTGTAGAAGTCGAACCGACCCCGGTTGCACTGGATGTGGCGGACGCGGAAGTTCCGCTCGTCCTGGAAGCACCGGTCGAGCCGATGCACAGCATTCTGGCCGAAGAGGCACCGGCGGTTGAGGCTGACGCCGAGGACGAGCAGGATCTGCTGGCCGAGTTGCGCGCGCTACGCAGCCAGAGCGAGGCGGTCGAGGCTGAGGCCGAGATGATCGAACCGCTTCCCGAACCGGAGATCGAGCCGGTGCCCTTCGAACTCATCGAGGATGAGGTTGCGGTTGATCACGTGGCCGAAGCGGTTGCCGAGATCGAACCCGGTGAAGACATCGCCGCAGCAGAACCCGTCGAAGAAATCATCGCGGTCGCACCCGCTGAAGAGATCGCCGAAGTCGAAGCACCGGCAGAGCAGGCGCATGAGCCCGAACTGCCCGTCGCCGAGGCGTCGCGCGGCCTCGACCATGCCGCGATCTCGGCCGAACATGATGCGGATGTCTCGCGCCTGATGGAGAAGGCCGACGAGCAACTGGCCGGCCGCGAGAATCGCCGCCGTTTCTCGGCGATCGCCCATCTCAAGGCCGCCGTCGCCGCGACCGTCGCCGACCGTCGTGCCAAAAGCGCACCGAAGGCCGACGACCAGACCGGCCCCTACCGCGCCGATCTGAGCGAAGCCGTGCGCCCGCGCCGCCCCTCGCAGGCGGAACCCTCGACGCCGCGCCCGGCAGTGAGCGAACCGCGCCCCGCGCCGCTGGTGCTCGTCTCGGCGCAGCGCATCGACCGCGACAGCGAGACCGTGCCGCCCACCGCCCCGGTGGTGCGCCCGCGCCGCATCCCCAGCCGCCTCGTCGCCACGATCTCGCCCGAGGATGAACTGGTCGAGTTCGCCGAGGCCGACCTGCCGCCGATGGCTCCGAGCGAAGCGGCGAGCTTTGCCGAATTCGCCGAGGCGCGCGGTGCACAGGGGCTGACCGAACTGCTCGAAGCCGCCGCCGCCTATACCGCACAGGTCGAAGGCCGCCCGCACTTCTCGCCGCCGCAGGTGATGCGCAAGGTTGCCTCGGTCAGCGAAGGCGCCGAGACCTCGCGCGAGGAACGTCTGCGTGGCTTTGGCGCGCTGCTGCGTCAGGGCAAGATCGAGAAAGTCCGCCGCGGGCAATATGCCATCGCCAAGGCCTCGCGCTATTACGACGAGAGCAAGAGCGCCTGATCACCGGGCAACGAAATGAAAAGGAGGGGCAACGGCCCCTCCTTTTACTTTTTGGCGTCGGGATCTTCGCGCCCTACCCCGGAGAAGACCGGTTTGAGCGGCAGCATCCACAAGAACCCCAGCCCGACATAAACGAGCAACTCGGCCCAGATCGGCAGGCGCCCGAACCTCTCGTTCAGCCAGCCCGTCAGCGTGACTGCCACCACGATATACAGCGGCAGCCCCACCACGAGGACCAGGATCGAGAGGCGCCGACGCGCCTTGTAGGACAGGGCCACCGGCTCAGTCCTCGAAGGGGTCGGTAACGAGGACCGTGTCGTCGCGCTCGGGGCTGGTCGAGAGCAGCGCAACGGGGCACTGGATCAGCTCTTCGATGCGGCGGACATATTTCACTGCGGCACCCGGCAGGTCGTTCCACGAGCGCGCACCCTCGGTCGACTGGCTCCAGCCCTCGACCTCTTCGTAGATCGGCTTGCAACGCGCCTGCTGGTCCGAAGCGGTCGGCAGGTAGTCGAGAACCTCGCCGTCCAGCTCGTAGCCGGTGCAGATCTTGATCGTCTCGAACCCGTCGAGCACGTCAAGCTTGGTCAGCGCGATGCCGTTGATCCCCGAGATGGCGCAGGTCTGGCGCACCAGCGCCGCGTCGAACCAGCCGCAGCGGCGCTTGCGCCCGGTGACCGTGCCGAATTCGCGGCCACGGGTGCCAAGACGCTCGCCGTTCTCGTCATGCAGTTCCGAGGGGAACGGGCCTTCGCCCACGCGGGTCGTATAGGCCTTCACGATGCCCAGAACGAAGTCGATGGCGTTCGGGCCAAGGCCCACGCCCGTCGCCGCCTGACCGGCGATGACGTTCGACGAGGTGACGAAGGGATAGGTGCCGAAATCGATGTCCAGAAGCGAGCCCTGCGCGCCCTCGAAGAGGATGCGTTTGCCGGCGCGGCGCTTCTCGTTAAGCACCTTCCAGACGGGGGCTGCGTATTGCAGGATCTCGGGCGCGATTTCATTAAGCTTTTCAAGCAGCGCGACCTTGTCCACCGGCTCCAGCCCCAGACCAAGGCGCAGCGCGTTGTGGTGCACCAGAGCGCGATCGACGCGCAACTCCAGCGTGGCCGGATCGGCGAGGTCGGCGACGCGGATCACACGGCGGCCAACCTTGTCTTCATAGCACGGGCCGATACCGCGACCGGTGGTGCCGATCTTGGCAACCGAGGCCTGCGCCTCGCGGGCGCGGTCCAGTTCACCGTGGAACGGCATGATGAGGGGGGTGTTCTCGGCGATCATCAGCGTCTCGGGGCTGATGTCCACGCCCTGCTCGCGGATCGAGGCGATCTCCTTGACCAGGTGCCAGGGGTCCAGCACGACGCCGTTGCCGATGACGCTGAGCTTGCCGCCGCGCACCACGCCCGAGGGCAGCGCATTCAGCTTGTACACCTGCCCGTCGATGACCAGCGTGTGGCCCGCATTGTGCCCGCCCTGAAAGCGCGCGATCACATCGGCGCGTTCGCTGAGCCAGTCAACGATCTTGCCCTTGCCTTCGTCGCCCCATTGGGCGCCGACCACCACGACATTGGCCATGTCTCTCTCCTCGAGGGTTGCAAAACCGTGCACCATATAGCGGGGCGGGCGGTCGCATGGAACCTGTTTTTCGGGCCTGCACCACATCTTTTGCAGCTTATCCCGTGCGGGGCGCGCGCCGATCGCCACGGCACCGGCCAAAGGGCCTTGCCAGCGCTGACGTATACGCCTAAGTAAGCGCGTCGGCAGAAAGAAGGTCCGTGACCGCATGGAAAACGTCATCCTCTCCGTTCACCTGATCCTCGCGCTTCTGATGATCGGTGTGGTGCTCCTGCAGCGCTCCGAAGGGGGCGGCCTTGGCATGGGCGGCGGTGGCGGTGGCGGCGTCATGTCGGGCCGTCAGGCGGCTAACGCGCTGTCGAAACTGACCTGGATTCTGGCAACGGGCTTCCTGATCACCTCGGTGACGCTGACCATCATCGCCGCGCGCAAGGCCGATGAGGGCTCGGTCGTCGATCGCTCCGTGGCCCCGATCGAGGCGCCTGTACCCGCGCTGCCGAACGTGGATCTGCCGCCTGCGGCAACGGATGCGCCGGTCACGCCGCCTCCGGCGAACTGACCCCAGAAATAGGGCATTTTGCCCCAGCCTACTCAACTGCTTGCGGTCCGGTTGCGGGCGTGCCGCGAATCGTGTAAGCATTAAATCCCGTGATCTTGATCCTTTTGGGATCGGGAAGATTCCAGATTTTTGCTGCTCACGGGGGTTTCCATGGCAAGATATGTCTTCATCACCGGCGGTGTGGTGTCGTCGCTTGGCAAAGGGCTTGCCTCGGCAGCACTTGGCGCACTTTTGCAGGCACGCGGCTTCTCGGTCCGCCTGCGCAAACTCGACCCCTATCTGAACGTCGATCCGGGCACGATGTCGCCCTTCGAGCATGGCGAGGTCTTCGTGACCGACGACGGCGCGGAAACCGACCTCGACCTGGGCCATTACGAGCGCTTCACGGGCGTGGCCTGCCGCAAGACCGACTCGGTCTCGTCGGGCCGGATCTACTCGAACGTTCTGGAGAAGGAGCGCCGCGGCGAATACCTCGGCAAGACCATCCAGGTCATCCCGCACGTCACCAACGAGATCAAGGATTTCATCGCGGTCGGCGATGACGAGGTCGATTTCATGCTCTGCGAGATCGGCGGCACCGTCGGCGACATCGAGGGCCTGCCCTTCTTCGAAGCCATCCGACAGTTCGCGCAAGACCGCCCGCGCGGCCAGTGCATCTTCATGCACCTGACGCTGCTGCCCTACCTTGCGGCCTCGGGCGAGTTGAAGACCAAGCCCACCCAGCACTCGGTCAAGGAGCTGCGCTCGATCGGCCTTCAGCCCGACGTTCTGGTCTGCCGCTCGGAGCACCCGATCCCGGACAAGGAACGCGCCAAGATCGCGCTGTTCTGTAACGTGCGCCCGGATGCCGTGATCCCGGCCTATGACCTCAAGTCGATCTACGAGGCACCGCTGGCCTATCACCGCGTGGGCCTCGACCAGGCCGTGCTGGATGCCTTCGGCATCTCGCCCGCGCCCAAGCCCGACATGACCCGTTGGGAAGACGTGATGGACCGCCTGACCAACGCCGAGGGCGAGGTCCGCGTGGCCATCGTCGGCAAGTACGTGCAGCTTGAAGACGCCTACAAGTCGATCGCCGAGGCGTTGACCCATGGCGGCATGGCCAACCGCGTCCGCGTGAAAGCCGAGTGGATCGACGCCGAGATATTCGAGCGCGAAGACCCCGCCCCGCATCTGGAGCGGTTCAACGCCATCCTCGTGCCCGGCGGCTTTGGCGAGCGCGGCACCGAGGGCAAGATCCGCGCCGCGCAATATGCGCGCGAAAAGGGCATCCCCTACCTGGGCATCTGTCTGGGCATGCAGATGGCCGTGATCGAAGCCGCGCGCAACCTTGCGGGCGTAAGCGATGCAGGCTCCGAGGAATTCGACCACGAGGCTGGCAAGAAGCGCTTCACCCCGGTCGTCTATCACCTCAAGGAATGGGTGCAGGGCAACCACCGGGTCGAGCGCAAGGTCTCCGACGACAAGGGCGGCACGATGCGCCTTGGTGCCTATGACGCGGTGCTCAAGGACGGCTCGAAAGTGGCCGAGGTTTACGGAGCCGCCAATATCGAGGAGCGTCACCGCCACCGCTACGAGGTGGACGTGAAATACCGCGACAAGCTTGAGACCTGCGGGCTGGTCTTCTCGGGCATGTCGCCCGATGGCCGCCTGCCCGAGATCGTCGAGCACAAGGGCCATCCGTGGTTCATCGGCGTCCAGTTCCACCCGGAATTGAAGTCGAAACCCTTCGCGCCCCACCCGCTGTTCGCGGGCTTCGTGAAAGCGGCGAAAGAGCAAAGCCGCCTCGTGTGAGGCAGAATACCAAAAGGGCGGCCCGCAAGGCCGCCCTTTTCATTTGCCCCTTGGGGCGCGTGGCAGGGTTGCCCCTGCCCGCCCGGGAACTCAGAGCTTCGAGAGTTTCGACTGCAGATCCGCAAGCTGCTTCTTGATCGCGTTCAACTCGTCGCGATCCTTGGCGGGAGTTCCCTCCCCCGATTCCATTTCCGGCCCCGACGAACCCGCACTTCCCCAACCCGCCATCATCGATTTCAGGAAGGCCTGCTGCTGACGCTGCAGCGCGTCGAAGCCCGGCATGTTCGCCATCGGGTTCGGGAAAGAGGAGAACTGCTCCATCAGTTGCGACTGCCCCTCGCGCAGCATCTCGAAGGATGCGGCCAGGAACTGCGGCACCACCGACTGCGCCGAAGTGGTGTAGCTGCGCACCAGATCGGTCAGCACGTCCACCGGCAGCACATTCTCGCCACGGCTTTCATGCTCGGCAA
The DNA here is from genome assembly GCF_019264375.1 of Sedimentimonas flavescens. Lineage (GTDB taxonomy): Bacteria > Pseudomonadota > Alphaproteobacteria > Rhodobacterales > Rhodobacteraceae > Rhodobacter > Rhodobacter flavescens. Next base: position 118,317 of record NZ_JAHVAI010000011.1, read on the forward strand.
TGATTTGAAGCAGATATTGGCGGGTCAGGTCATCGCCGCTCTTGAGATCGATGATCTGAACCTCGCGGCCTTCTCGGATGAAGCTCGCGATATCTTCAAGCGTTACGTAGTCGCTGGTCTCGGTATTATACAGGCGACGGCTGGCATAGCGCTTGATCAGCAACGGCTTCGCTTCGTCAGACATCGGGTCCTCCCTTGTTATTGGCAGCGCAGCAATGATTAAGCGCTGCACCGCCAAAAGCAACAAAAGAAAAGGGCAGGCCGAAGCCCGCCCTTAGGATACCGTGTCCGGCTGGGAGGAAGGAGCCGGTTCGCGGCAGAATTACTTAGCGGTCGAGGTCGCTTTCTTGGCGGCAGCGGTCACTTCCTCGGTGGCTTTCTTCACCGCGGCGGTCGCGTCTTCCTGCAGATCCTTGCCAGCGGCCAGCATCAGCTCGACTGTTTCCATCTGAACCTTCTTCGCGACTTCGGCGAAGGCGGCGAGGTTTTCAGCAGCCATTTCAGCAGCGGCCGAAGCGAAGTCGCTCACGGCTTTGGCGTATTCGGCCGGCTCTTCCTTGGTCTTGGCGAGGGTACCGACCTTGGCGATGGTGTCCTTGGCCCACTTCGACGAGATCTCGGTCGATTTCTCGGCAGCGTCCAGGGCAACCTTGGTCATTTTTTCGCCCAGGGCAGCCTGCGATTTCAGGGCTTCCTGGTACTTCGAGGTGTCAACCGGGATCGACGACATCATGTCTTGAACGATCTTGGTGAAGTCTTGGGTCTTGGCCATTGGTGTGCTCCATTTTCAGGGGCCCGGGAGAGGGGTACGCAGGCGAGGGCCCATTCGCTTACGGAGCATATATAAATGCTGCACCGCAGCAATTCAAGTAGAAATGCTGCGGTGCAGAAATTTTTCTGGATGAAGAAAATCGGGCCGTTCAGCCCGTCACGGCCTCGGATACATAGGTACCCGGCGCGGGTCCGAGAACGGGGTGATTTTCATCGCCCGGCTCACGCGCCGCGATCATCCGCCCCGAGCGCGAGGCAAGCCACTCGCCCCATCGCGGCCACCAGCTGCCTTCATGGTAGGCAGCCTGCCCTTTCCACTCGTTCGGATTATGCACCGGCGCTTCAGAAGTATAGTGGCCGTATTTCTTTTTCGACGGCGGATTCACGATCCCCGCGATGTGCCCCGACTCGGACAGGATGAAGGTCTTGTCCGAAGAACCCATCTGCGCCACCCCGTTGAACGAGGCGATCCAGGGCGCGATATGGTCCGTCTCGCAAGCCACGGCGCAAAGGGGCACCTTGACGTCCGAGACATGCAGCGTCTCGCCCAGCACCGGGAAGCCGTCCCTGGTGAAATTGTCGCCCTGGCACAGGCCGCGCAGGTATTCGACCGCCATTCTGCCCGGCAGGTTGGTCGAGTCCCCGTTCCAGAACAGCAGGTCGAAGGCGGGCGGCGACTCGCCCATCATGTAGCTGCGGATCGCGGGTTGGTAGATCAGGTCGTTCGCGCGCAGGAAGCTGAAGGTGCGCGTCATGAAATGGCTCGACAGAATCCCGTCGGCCACGCATTGCGACTCGATCCCGTCCACGAAATCGTCTTGCAGGTATACGGCAAATTCGCCCTGGTCAGAGAAGTCGGTCAGAGTGGTGAAGAAGGTGGCCGAGTTGATCGACTTGTCCTTGCGCTTTTCCATCAGCGCGAGCGTCAGGCTCAGCGTCGTGCCCGCGATGCAGTAGCCAACAGTGTTGACCTTCTTCTCGCCCGTGATCTGCTTCACATGGTCGATCGCCGTCAGATAGCCTTCCTCGATATAGGTATCCATGCCGACGTCTGCATAGCTCGGGTCGGGGTTCTTCCAACTGACCACGAACAACGTAAAGCCCTGATCGATCACCCAGCGGATGAGCGAATTCACCGGCTTGAGATCGAGGATGTAGAACTTGTTGATCCACGGCGGGAAGATGATCAGAGGCGTCTTGTGCACCGTCTCGGTGGTGGGCTTGTACTGGATCAGCTCCATCATCCGGTTGCGATAGACGACCGAACCTTCGGCGGTCCCGATGTTCTGCCCAACCGTGAAGGCATTCTTGTCCGAGAGGGTAACGACAAGCTCGCCCTGATTGTCCTCGATGTCGCGCACGAGGTTCTCCAGCCCTTTGACGAGGCTGGCCCCTTCGGTGGCAACGGCACGTTCCAGCGCATCGGGGTTGGTGGCCAGGAAGTTCGTCGGCGACATCATGTCGATGATCTGCCGCGTGAAGTAGTCGAGCCGCCTGCGATCGACCGGGTCGAGCCCTTCGATTCGGCTGACCGCATCCTCCATTGCCTGCGACGAGATCAGATATTGCTTCTTGATGAAGTTGAAATAGGGGTGGGTGTCCCACAGCGGGTTGGCAAAACGACGGTCGGAGGATCCCGGATCGGCAGGCGCCTTGAGGCCGCCCTGCGTCAGCGCATGGGAGGCTTCGACATAATGTTTCATCGCCTGACCCCAGTAGGAAACCTGGGCTTCCAGCATTTTTGCCGGATTATCGGACAATTCTTTGATAAAAGCGGCCCCGGTGGTGAGGTAGAAGTCCATTCCGGGCCCTTCAAGGGCGGGATTAGGCGTGCGCTTGCGCGACAAGGCTTCGATGAGGCGTTGCGTCAAAGCCTCGATCTTGACGAGGTTCTCCTGAAATTGCTGCGATGCAGCATTTTGAGTTTCCTCTTTTGTTGCCATAATGCTATTCCCTCCCTATCCTTTTTGGTAACAGCATAGCGTTGCTATTACGGGAGGGTAAAGCAGCGTTTTCGGGGAGAGCCTGCGGGCCGAGGAGAGTGAATGAAAGGCATGATGCGTTACGACCTGATGGAGACCATCAGGAACACCAACGAATGGATGGGCGCATCTGCCCGCGCGATGGCGTCCTACCCGGTTTGGGGTCTCGCCCCGCACCCGATGTTCAAACTGCTCTCTGCCTGGGGCCGCGTCACCGAACGCAGCTTCGCGCGCATGGTGATCAAGCCCGACTGGGGCATCCGCTCGATCGCGGGCGCCGATGGCCGCGACCATGTCGTTTCGGTTGAAACGCTTATCGACAAGCCCTTCGGTTCGCTGATTCACTTCGCCGTTCAGGGCCGCGCACCGATGAAGCGCCGCATCCTGATGGTGGCGCCGATGTCGGGTCACTACGCGACCCTTCTGCGCTCGACCGTCGCGTCGCTGCTCCCCGATGCAGATGTCTATGTGACCGACTGGCATAACGCGCGTGATATCCCGGTATCCGAAGGCAAGTTCGATATCGAAGACTACACGCTCTATCTTGTCGATTTCATGAAATACCTCGGCCCTGACATCAACATCATTGCCGTGTGCCAGCCCGCCCCGCTGACCCTTGCCGCGACCGCGTACCTGGCCGAGGAAGATCCGGCCGCGCAGCCGCGCACGCTGACCCTGATCGGCGGTCCGATCGACCCCGACGCCGCTGCCACCGAAGTCACCGACTTCGGCGCACGCGTGACCATGGGCCAGCTTGAGCATATGGTGATCCAGCGCGTGGGCTTCAAATACAAGGGCGCCGGCCGCATGGTCTATCCGGGCCTGATGCAGCTTGCCTCGTTCATCTCGATGAACATGGACAAGCACGTCGATGCCTTCAAAGAGAAGATCGTTGCCGAAGCCAAAGGTGAAGGCTCGGAGCGCGACCACCACAACGTGTTCTACGATGAATACCTCGCCGTGATGGACATGACCGCCGAATTCTACCTCTCGACGGTCGAGCGCATCTTCAAGGGCCTCGAGATCGCCCAGAACAAGTTCACCGTGAACGGCAAGCGCGTCGATATCGGCAAGATCACCGATGTGGCCGTGAAGACCGTCGAAGGCTCGAATGACGACATCTCGGCGCCCGGCCAGTGCGTTGCCGCGCTGCGCCTGTGCACCGGCCTGCCCGAGAGCAAGAAGGCCCAGCACCTTGAGCCCGGCGCCGGTCACTACGGCATCTTCGCCGGTTCGAGCTGGCGCAACAACATCCGCCCGCTGGTGCTGGAGTTCATCGACCAGAACGCCGACAACGGCCCGAAGGGCAAGAAGGTCACGCCGATCCGCGCTGTGTGATCCCGGACCAAGGAATGCGAAAGGCGCCCCGCGGGGCGCCTTTTTTCATGCCTTCGCGCCGAAGACGAAACATCGGTCGCGGCGGATCATCAGCCACATCGGAGTGCCGGGTTTCGGCAGGAAGACATTGGGTACGGTGGCGCGCAGGATCGAGCCGTCGAAATCCATACGAAACTCGACCAGGCTCTCGCGGCCCATGAAGCGTGCCCGCTCGACCACGCCGCGCGCGGGCGTGCCGTCCTGCACGGTCGGGTTCGGGCCGCGCCCCGCCCGATCGAAGTCGATCTTGAGGTGCTGCGGGCGGATCACGATGTCGATCTCGGTCCCGTCCGGGTGGCCCGGCGTCAGGAAATCACCGAAGGGCGTCGCGGTCAGCGCGCCCTGCACCCGGCCCTTGAGCACGTTGATGTCTGAAAAGAACGCCGCCGCCGCGCGATCCACGGGCGCGTTGTAAAGGTTATAGGGCGCGCCACGCTGCACGATCTTGCCGCCGCGCATCAGCAAGATCTGGTCGGCCATGCGCATCGCCTCATGCGGCTCATGGGTGACCAACAGAACGGCGGTGCCCTCTTCCTTCAGAAGCGCCAGCGTCTCGTCGCGGATGCCGTCGCGCAGACGCTCATCCAGCCCAGAGAAGGGCTCGTCCATCAGCAGAATGCGCGGGCGCGGCGCAAGAGCACGCGCCAGCGCGACACGCTGCTGCTCGCCCCCGGACAGCGAATGCGGAAAGCTGTCGATATGCCTGAGCAGCCGCACCCGGTCGAGCAATTCGCTCACCCGCGCGCGCTTCTCGTCCTTGCTGCCCTTCAGACCGAAGGCCACGTTATCGGCCACCGACAGATGCGGGAACAGCGCGAAATCCTGGAACATCAGCCCGATGGCGCGGCGCTCGGGCGGGACGCGGAAGACCGTGTCGCAGACGAGGTTGCCGTCCACGTAGATCCGGCCCGCGTCCTGCATATCGACGCCCGCGATGATGCGCAGCGTCGTGGACTTGCCGCAGCCCGAGGGGCCGAGCAGGCAGGTCACCTGCCCCGCCGGGATCGAAAAGGACACATCGTCCACCACCATCTGCCCATCGAAGCGCCGCACGAGGTTTTGCACCTCAAGCCGCGGGGCCTCGGCAACGGGTTTGTCGATCTTGGCGGTCAGGTTCACCGGGCTTTCCGATCAATTCTCTCAGGCATATGCGGGATAGCAGGGCGGGCCGGGTGGCGCAAGCGCCCGGCCCGACCGTCACATGGTCTGATTTGCCGCACCGCCATCGACAAGGATATTCTGCCCCACGATGAACCCCGCGTGCTGCGAGCAGAGAAATGCGCACATCGCCCCGAACTCGGACGCCGTGCCGTAGCGGCGCGCAGGGATGCCCGCCGCGCGGCGCGTCCGCGCCTCGTCAAGCGAGATCCCCTCGGCGCGCACCACCGCACCATCAAGCGCGTCGGCCCGGTCGGTGGCATGGATGCCCGGCAGCATGTTGTTGATGGTCACCCCCGCATGGGCTACCTGCCGCGCGGTTCCGGCGACAAAGCCGGTCAACCCGGCGCGGGCCGCATTCGACAGGCCAAGCTGCGGGATCGGCGCACGCACCGCCGCCGAGGTGATGTTCACCACCCTGCCCCAACCGCGCGCCATCATCCCCGGCATCACCGCCTGCATCATGGCGATGGGGCTGAGCATGTTGCCATCGAGCGCCTTGATGAAATCGTCGCGCGACCAGTCGCTCCAGAGGCCGGGCGGCGGACCGCCCGCGTTATTGACCAGAATGTCCACCTCACCCGCCGCATCCAGCACCGCCGCACGCCCCTCGGGCGTGGTGATGTCCGCCGCCACGGGGATGACCGTCACGCCATAGCGCGCCTCGATCTCATTGGCGGTTTCGGCCAGTGCCTCGGCGCCGCGCGCGTTCAGCACCAGATCGACGCCCGCCTCGGCCAGCGCCTCGGCACAGCCGCGCCCGAGCCCCTTCGAGCCCGCGCAGACGATTGCCTTCTTGCCCCTGATCCCCAGATCCATCATTTCCTCCTGCGTTTTTCCCAGACCTAGCGGAGTGGCGCGCCATGGCAAGCGCCCATTGCCCCGATCCCCCGCAAAAGTGGGGCGCGGGCGCGCTTCCTCCCATTGCCCCAAGCCGCCGCGCGCGGTATGAGCGCGCCATGAGCAACCGACCCGATCTCCCGCCCGAAATCGCCCGCCGCCGGACCTTTGCGATCATCTCGCACCCCGACGCCGGCAAGACCACGCTGACCGAAAAGTTCCTGCTTTTCGGGGGCGCCATTCAGATGGCCGGTCAGGTGCGCGCCAAGGGCGAGGCACGGCGGACGCGCTCGGACTTCATGAAGCTTGAACAGGATCGCGGGATCTCGGTCTCGGCCTCGGCGATGAGCTTCGATTTCCGCCAGTATCGCTTCAACCTGGTTGACACACCCGGCCACTCGGACTTCTCGGAAGATACCTACCGCACGCTGACGGCGGTAGACGCGGCGATCATGGTGATCGACGGCGCCAAGGGCGTCGAAAGCCAGACCCGCAAGCTGTTCGAGGTTTGCCGCCTGCGCGACCTGCCGATCCTGACCTTCTGTAACAAGATGGACCGCGAAAGCCGCGACACTTTCGAGATCATCGACGAGATTCAGGAGAACCTGGCCATCGACGTGGCGCCGGCCAGCTGGCCGATCGGCATGGGGCGCGACTTCCTGGGCTGCTACGATATTCTGCACGACCGGCTGGAACTGATGGACCGCGCCGACCGCAACCGGGTGGCGGAGTCGATCAAGATCAGCGGCCTCGACGATCCCAAGCTGGCCGAATACGTTCCCCCCGCGCAACTCGAAAAACTGCGCGAGGAACTGGAAATGGCGCGCGAGTTGCTGCCCGCCTTTGACCGCCAGAGTTTCCTTGAGGGCCACATGACGCCGATCTGGTTCGGCTCGGCCATCAATTCGTTTGGCGTCAAGGAGTTGATGGACGGGATCGGCGAATACGGCCCCGAACCGCAAATCCAGAAAAGCGCCGAGCGCGGCGTGGCCCCGGAGGAAACCAAGGTCACCGGCTTCGTCTTCAAGGTGCAGGCCAACATGGACCCCAAGCACCGCGACCGCGTGGCCTTCGTGCGCCTCGCCTCGGGGCATTTCGAGCGCGGGATGAAACTGCTGCATGTCCGCTCGGGCAAGCCGATGGCGGTGTCGAACCCGGTGCTGTTCCTGGCCGCCGACCGCGAGCTGGCCGAGGAGGCCTGGGCGGGCGACATCATTGGCATTCCGAACCACGGCCAGTTGCGCATCGGCGACGCGCTGACCGAGGGCGAGAAGCTGCGCTTTACCGGCATCCCGAGCTTCGCGCCCGAATTGCTGCAATCGGTGCGCGCGACCGACCCGATGAAGGGCAAGCACCTGGAAAAGGCGCTGATGCAATTCGCCGAGGAAGGCGCGGCCAAGGTCTTCAAGCCCTCGATCGGTTCGGGCTTCATCGTCGGCGTCGTCGGCGCACTGCAATTCGACGTTCTGGCCAGCCGGATCGAGATCGAATACGGCATCCCTGTGCGGTTCGAATCCTCGCAATTCACCTCGGCCCGGTGGGTGCTTGGCCCCAAGGACACGGTTGAAAAGCTCGCCAACGCCAACAAGCAGCACATCTCGACCGACCATGACGGCGACATCGTCTTCCTGACGCGCCTGCAATGGGACATCGACCGCGTGGTGCGCGACTATCCCGGCGTCACGCTGAGCGCGACGAAGGAGATGATGATCTGAGGCTTGCGTGCCCCTACGTAAGGGTTAACCAATTCCCGCGACTTGGGTTACTTTTTGGTTAAAAATTGGGTAGAACCTCCGCGGCTTGATGTAACCAGCGGACCAGTGACATGCCCTTTACGACCCGACGCGCCTCGCTTTTCATCCTTTGCGGCAGCCTTTTGATGGCTGCGGGTTGCAGCCGATCGTGGGAAACCGCGTATACGCCGCTCGAAGGCGCCGCCGACAGCTATAAGCTGGCAGGCGTTTCGGTGATCGTGCCGCAGTCGCTGACGGTCAGCGAGAGCGAGACGAGCTATGTCCCCAAGGCGGATATCGTTTGGGTCGAGGAGCCCGCGGGCGATCGCCGTGCACAGGTTGCCCGGATTTATGAGGAGGGCGTCCGCGCGGGGGCCTCGGGTCTGCGCGGCTCGACGCCCGTCACCATAGAAGTGACGGTGCAGAAGTTCCACGCGCTCAACATGAAATCCCGCTACAACGCCCCGCAGGGAACCGGTGTCTATGACATCGTTTTCACCGCGCGCATTCTGGATGCGGCAAGCGGTGCCGAACTTGTGCCCACGCAACAGATCCTCGCAAACGCCCCCGCCCGCACGGGCGATGCCGCGCTGGCCGAGGAGGCCGCTGGCATCACACAACGCTCGACCAATGTTGCGCAGATCGCGGCGACCGTCGCCGGCTGGCTTGGTGTCGGGCCCGACAACCGCACGACCTTCCGGCGGCTTGGCGGCTGACGCCGCCAAGAGCTCAGGCCTCGGGGTCCACCAGCCGGTGGTATTCCTGAATGGCGAAGCGGTCGGTCATACCGGCCACATAATCCAGAACCACGCGGGCAAGCTCGGTCTTGCCTTCGTTCCCCTTGGCCTTGGCCGTCGCGACGTCGGCCTGCCAGTCCTGCGGCAGCAGATCGGGCTGCTCAAGGAACAGCGGGAACAGCGCATTGACCATCTTGGTGACACGCTGACGCTCGACCACCACCGAGGGCGCGCGATACATGCGCTGGAACAGAAACAGCTTGATCGCCTTGAGGTTCTGATAGACCGGCTTTGAGAAGCGGATGATCGGCCCCTCCATCGCGCGGATATCATCGACCGTCTGCGGGCAGAGGCCGGTCAGGCGGTTCTGCGCCACGGCGATCACATCCTCGACCATCACGCCAAAGACGCGGCGCAGCGCCTCATGCCGCCTGCGCATCGGGTCGATGCCGGGATGCATCCGGTCCACCTGTTCAAAGCAATCGCCGATGATCGGCAACTCGCACAGGTCATCCTCGGTGAACAGCCCCGCGCGCAGACCGTCATGCAGATCGTGGTGATTATAGGCGCAATCGTCGGCCACGGCGGCCACCTGCGCCTCGGCCGAGGCATTGGTGCCCAGTTCCAGATCCCACAGCGCATTGACCTCGGCCAGCGCGTAGTTCCAAGGCGGCTCGACCGGGCCATTGTGCTTGGCGATGCCTTCGAGCGTCTCCCAAGTCAGGTTCAGCCCGTCGAAGCCCGCATAGTGACGTTCCAGCTTGGTGACGATGCGCAGCGCCTGAGCGTTGTGGTCGAACCCGCCATAGGGCTCCATCAGCAGGGCCAGCGCGTCTTCGCCGGTATGGCCAAAGGGCGGGTGGCCCAGGTCATGCGCCAGCGCCACGGCCTCGGCCAGGTCGGTATTCAGCCCAAGCGCCGAGGCGATGGTGCGCGCCACCTGCGCCACCTCGATCGTGTGGGTCAGGCGGGTGCGGTAGTAATCGCCCTCATGTTCGACGAAAACCTGTGTCTTGTGCTTGAGCCGCCGGAAGGCCGAGGAATGGATGATCCGGTCGCGATCTCGTTGAAAAGGCGTACGAAAAGTGGAAATACTTTCGGGGAAAAGTCGACCGCGACTGGCGTCGGGCAGGCAGGCATAGGGTTGCAGCAAGGGCATCCTCGTCTTGTCGGCGCATTTGCCCCACCCTATATCCAGAGTGACCCATAAATACAGGCCTCACGATGCTTCTGCCGCCGAAAGTCACCGACCGCGCCTTTGCGCGCCTTGCCGAGATCAACGCCAGTGCCTCCGCACCGCGCGCGCTGCGCGTGGCCGTCGAAGGCGGCGGCTGCTCTGGTTTCCAATATGAACTGAAGCTGGAAGAGACCGCCGCGGCGGATGACATCGTCATCGAGGGCGCGGGCCAGCGGGTACTGATCGACCCGGTCTCGCTACCGTTTCTGGAAAACGCGACGGTCGATTTCACCGATGAGCTGATCGGCGCACGCTTTGTGGTCCAGAACCCGAATGCCTCCGCCTCCTGCGGCTGCGGGATTTCCTTCTCGATGTAACTTGGCATCCGCTCCCCCTCCCCCTATCAAGGTGGAAACCGAGGGGGCCGCATGAAGATCGCGACATATAACATCAATGGCATCAAGGCCCGCGCCGAGGCCCTGCCCGCTTGGCTGCGCGAGGCCGAGCCCGATGTCGTCGTGCTGCAAGAAATCAAATCGACCGACGAGACCTTCCCGCATGAACTGTTCGACGGGCTTGGCTACCAGATCGAAACGCATGGGCAGAAAAGCTTCAACGGCGTGGCGATCCTGTCGCGCCTGCCGCTTGAGGACGTGACGCGCGGCCTGCCAGGCGACAACAGCGACGAGCAGGCGCGCTGGATCGAGGCCACCGTCGTGGGCAAGCGCGCCGTGCGGATCTGCGGGCTTTACCTGCCCAACGGCAACCCCGCGCCGGGGCCGAAATACGACTACAAGCTGGGTTGGATGGAGCGGATGCGCGCCCGCGCCCGCGATCTGCTAGTCACCGAAGAGGCCGTCGTGATGGCGGGCGATTACAATATCATCCCGCAGGACGACGACGCCGCCAAGCCCGAAGCCTGGCGCGAGGACGCCCTCGCCCTGCCCGAAAGCCGCGCGGCCTTCCGGCGCATCCTGAACCTCGGCTTCACCGACGCCTTCCGCGCCGAGGTGCAGGGGCCAGGGCATTATTCATTCTGGGATTATCAGGCGGGCGCCTGGCAGCGAAACAACGGCATCCGCATCGACCATCTGCTGCTCAGCCCGCAGGCCGCAGACCTGCTGCGCGAAACCGGGATCGACAAGGACATTCGCGGCCGCGACAAGCCCTCGGATCATGTGCCGGTCTGGATTGATCTCGACGCCTGAGGCTCAGCCCCCGGCGCCTGCCGTCACATCGTGACCATAGACCCAGTCGAACCGTCCGATCAGCCGTGCAGGCGCAATCGCCGAGGCTGCACGCAGCCCCAGATGCGCCACCGCCCGCGTCACACCCGAGAGGTGATAGTTGCGCGAGTTCCTGTTGGCCGCCTCGACAATCGCGGTGCAACGCGGCCGGCGTTGCGCCTGATAGGCTGCCAGCGCCGCGTCAGGCGTATCGTGCGAGGCGAGGCTTTCCGCCAGCACCCAGGCGTCTTCGATCGCCATGACCGCACCCTGCGCGAGGAATGGCAAGGTGGGATGCGCCGCATCGCCCAGGATCGCCGCACCATGGCCATGCCAACGCTCGGCCACCGGGTGGCGGAACAGACCCCAGAGCCAGGGTTCCTCCATCTGGGTCAGCCATTTCTGGACTGGGGGGCAGAAATCCTCGAAGGCGGCGCGCAACGTCATCGCATCGTCGCGCAGGTTCCAGCTTTCCTCGACCCAGCGGTCACGCTCTTCGATAGCGACGACATTGCGCAGCCCGTTGCCAAGCGGATAGCTGACAACATGCTTGCCCGCCCCCATGAAAACCTGGGCGATCTTGGGCTCGCTGTCCGCGCAGGGGATCACGCCGCGCCACGCCACCTGATGGGTGAAAAAGGGCGCCACCTGACCGTTAAGCGCGTGACGCACCTTGGAATGCAGACCATCTGCGCCGATCAGCAGGTCGGCCTCCATCTCGCCACCCTGCGCGGTGAACAGACGGGGCGGATGATCGCCCAACTCGACGCTCTCGATCCTTTGCAGCAGCCGGATATGGACGCCCGCCTCGCGCGCGCCCTCTGCCAAAAGCTCGATCAGCCGGGCGCGGTGCAGGAAACGATATTCATCCCCTCCGCGCAGCCGCGCCAGATCGAGCCGCGCCACGCGCGACGAGGTCTCTCCGTCGATCAGTTCGACCGCCTGCGCCCGTGGCCCTGCCTCGGTGAGCGCCTCGCCCAGCCCAAGCGCCCGTAACACCCGCGCGCCATTGGGCGAAATCTGAAGCCCCGCGCCCACTTCGCGGATCGCATCGGCCTGCTCCAGCACCGTCACCTCGGCGCCACGTAGCGCCAGCGCCCGCGCGACCGTCAGCCCCGCGACCCCGGCCCCCAAAACGGTGATCTTGCGTCCGATCAGCATGGTCCCTCCCGAAACGAAATCACCGGCACCTTGGAGGCGCCGGTGGGAATGGTCTTTGAGCGAAATCAACCGCCGCGCAGATCAGTCGTCGCGGTGAACCCGCTCGCGGCGCTCATGGCGCTCCTGCGCTTCCAGCGTCATCGTGGCGATCGGGCGCGCATCCAGACGACGCAGCGAGATCGGCTCGCCAGTCACTTCGCAGTAACCATATTCGCCATTGTCGATGCGGCGCAGCGCGGCCTCGATCTTGGACACCAGCTTGCGCTGACGATCGCGGGTACGCAGTTCCAGCGCGCGGTCGGTCTCCTCCGAGGCGCGGTCAGCGATATCGGGAACGCTGCGTGCCGATTCGGCGAGACCTTCAAGCGTTTCCGCCGATTGCTCCAGCAGCTCGGTTCTCCAGGCGACCAGCTTGCGCCGGAAATACTCGAGCTGACGGTCGTTCATGAACGGCTCGTCCTCGGCGGGGCGATAGTCGTCGGGAAGAAAGTTTTCGGCCTTCATCTCTGCCCTCTCTGTCGTACCCGTCGAAGTAGAATTTGCGTATCCTGCCATGCGGGCCTCCTCGGGCGCTCACTTACCCCAAGCGGAAAGGGATGTCACGCCCTCCTTTTCGCACCGCGTCAAGGTGACCCGATCTTTCCTAGCATTGGGTTGCGGCCATATTGGGGCGCGGCTAACCTCTGGCGCGCCACAATTCCGGAGAGAATCCTTGCGTTTCCAGTCTACCGAGACCTACGTCGCCCCGCCCGATCTGACCGTCGCGGTCAACGCCGCCGTCGCGCTCGAGCGCCCGCTGCTGGTCAAGGGTGAGCCGGGCACCGGCAAGACGGAACTCGCCCGACAAGTGGCGCAAAGCCTCGGGCTGCCGATGGTCGAGTGGAACATCAAATCCACCACCAAGGCCCAGCAAGGGCTTTACGAATACGATGCCGTCTCGCGCCTGCGCGACAGCCAATTGGGCGACGCGCGCGTCAATGACGTGAAGAACTACATCCGCAAGGGCAAGCTCTGGCAGGCCTTCGAGGCCGATGCCAAGGTCGTGCTGCTGATCGACGAGATCGACAAGGCCGATATCGAGTTCCCGAACGACCTGCTGCAAGAACTCGACAAGATGGAGTTCCACGTCTACGAAACCGGCGAAACGGTGCGCGCCGTGCACCGCCCCGTGGTCATCATCACCTCGAACAACGAAAAAGAACTGCCCGACGCCTTCCTGCGGCGCTGCTTCTTCCACTACATCCGCTTCCCCGACCCTGCGGTCATGAAGCAGATCGTCGAGGTGCATTTCCCGCGCATCAAGGAATCGCTTCTGGCCGAGGCGCTGACCCAGTTCTACGAGATCCGTGAAACGCCGGGACTGAAGAAGAAACCCTCGACCTCCGAGGTGCTCGACTGGCTCAAACTCCTGCTCGCCGAAGACCTTGCCCCCGAAGACCTCAAGCGCGAAGGGGCGAGCCTGCTGCCCAAACTGCATGGCGCGCTGCTCAAGAACGAACAAGACGTTCACCTCTTTGAGCGCCTCGCGTTCATGGCGCGGCGCCAGGGCCGCTGAGACGCGAAGCAGGGGGGCTGTCTGCCCCCCTCTTGGGCTACACCCAATTCACCCCCCGAGGATACTTTAGCCACATTGAAGGAATAGGGGGGCCGCTTTTCAATGTGGTCGAAATATCCCGGGGGTGAGGCCCATCCGGGCCGAGGGGGCAGCGCCCCCTGCCGCACCATCCCACCGAAGGTGACGATTTCGCATTGCGCCCCGTCGCACATGGGCTTTGCCCCGCGCTCGCTTCGGCCTAGAACAGCCACAGGAACAGGAGACGCGCATGACGGACGATGCACTGGTGATTTTTACGCCCTCGGGTAAGCGCGGGCGCGTGGCCAAGGGCACAAGCGTCCTGCAGGCCGCGCGACAGCTTGGCGTCGATCTCGATTCCGTTTGCGGCGGGCGCGGGATCTGTTCGAAATGCCAGGTTTCCCCCGGCTACGGCGAATTTCCCAAGCATGGCGTTCATGTCGGCCCCGATGCGCTGACACAGATCAACGCCGTCGAAGAGCGTTATGACCGCGTTCGGGGCCTCAAGCCCGGGCGGCGGCTCGGGTGTCAGGCCTGCATTCAGGGCGATGTCGTTTTGGACGTTCCGCCTGAATCCCAGGTGCACCGCCAGGTCATCCGCAAGTCTGCCTCAGAGCGTGCGATGGACATGGATCCGGCGACACATGCCTATTACGTCGAGGTGGCTGAACCGAACATGCACGAGCCCTCGGGCGACTTCCAGCGCCTCGCCGATGCGCTGGAGACGCAATGGGGGATCAAGGGTTTGACGGCCGATCTTCAGGTGATGCGCGTTCTGCAGCCTGTGCTGCGCAGGGGCGAGTGGAAGGTGACCGTCGCGGTGAATGACGACGGCACCGGAGCCCTTCCGCGGATCGTCGCCCTTTGGCCGGGCCTGCGCGACGCGCCGCTTTACGGGCTGGCGATCGACTTGGGCTCGACAACCATCGCCGGGCATCTGGTCAGCCTTGCCGATGGGCGGGTGCTTGCGTCTTCGGGCCTGATGAACCCGCAGATCCGCTTTGGCGAAGACCTGATGAGCCGGGTTTCCTATGCCATGATGAACCCGGGCGGCGATGTCGAAATGACGCGCGTCGTGCGCGATGCGCTTGGCCAGTTGGCGGCCGCGCTGGTGGCCGAGTCGGGCGTGGACGCGGGCGCCGTGGTCGAAGCCAGCGTCGTGTGCAATCCGGTCATGCATCACCTTCTGCTCGGCATCGACCCGGTCGAGCTGGGTCAAGCCCCCTTCGCACTGGCCACCGGCGAGGCGCAAAACCTAGCCGCCGCCGAGATCGGGCTTGGCGATCTGGCACCCGCCGCCCGCGCCTATATCCTGCCGCTGATTGCGGGCCACGTTGGCGCGGATGCCGCCGCCGTGGCACTTTCCGAAGCACCCGAGACACGCGAGGACCTGTCCCTGATCGTCGATGTCGGCACCAATGCCGAGATCCTCCTGGGCAACCGCACCCGCGTGCTTGCCTGCTCGTCCCCCACCGGCCCGGCCTTCGAGGGGGCGCAGATCTCCTCGGGGCAGCGCGCGGCGCCCGGCGCGATCGAGCGGATCGAGATCGACCCGGTGACGAAAGAGCCGCGCTTCCGTATCATCGGCAACGATCACTGGTCGGACGCGCCTGAGTTCGGCACGCCGACGATCACGGGGATCTGTGGATCGGGCATCATCGAGGCCGTGGCCGAGATGCGTATGGCCGGGATCGTCGATCCCTCGGGGTTGATCGGCTCGGCCGATCAGACCGGCACGGCGCGCTGCGTCTCGACCGGCAGGACGCATGAGTATGTAATCCATGACGGCAGCCCGGACGGCCCGCGCATCACCGTCACGCAGGGTGATATACGCGCGATTCAGCTAGCGAAATCAGCGCTTTACGCGGGCGCACGGCTGCTGATGGACGAGATGGGAGTAGACAAGGTCGACCGCGTCGTGCTGGCAGGCGCCTTCGGGGCCCATATCTCTCCCAAGCACGCGATGGTGCTAGGCATGATCCCTGACGTGGTGCTGGATCACGTCATCTCGGCGGGCAATGCCGCGGGCACCGGCGCGCGCATGGCGCTTTGCGCCCGCAGCGCACGCCGCGCGATTGAGGCGCAGGTCAAGCGTATCGACAAGATCGAGACCGCGATCGAGCCGCGCTTCCAAGAGCATTTCGTGGCCGCCAACGCCATGCCCCATGCCAGCGACCCCTTCCCTGAACTCGCCAAGGTGGTGACCCTGCCCGAGGTCAGTTTCAACAGCGGCGGCAGCGGCGATGGCGGTGGCGGGCGCCGCCGCAGGCGCGGCTGAATCTGCGCGCGCCCGCTTGACGACCGGGCGCGCTTCGCTTACCTCTGCGCCGCACAGGCGGGTATGATGTAATGGTAGCCTGTCAGCTTCCCAAGCTGAACGCGCGGGTTCGATTCCCGCTACCCGCTCCAACTTCCCCACAGATCATCTCGGCACCAGGCGATACAGCCCACCAGAGCCCGAGTCTTCGATGAGCCAGACGTGCCCCGCGCGATCCACGGCGACATCGCGCACGCGCATCCGCAGATCCCACCGCGCCAATTGGTCCGAGCCATCGCCTGCCACTAGCACAAGCCCCTGCCCGCGTAGCGCGCCGATCAGCATATGGCCGCGCCAATCGGGGAAATCGTCGCCCACGTAGAAGGCCAGCCCCGCAGGCGCGATCACGGGCGTCCACCACAGAGACGGCGCGGCGAATTCGGGGCGGGTATCGTGGTCGGGGATCGGCCAGCCCGTGTAATTGTCGCCGTTCGAGACCTCCGGCCAGCCGTAGTTCAAACCGGGCGTGATCAGGTTCAGCTCATCACCGCCGCGCGGCCCCATCTCGTGCGACCAGAGCCGACCGTCCGGCGCGAAGGCTAGGCCGTAGGGGTTGCGATGCCCCTCGGTCCAAGTCGCCGCGCGGGTCGCACTGCCCGAAAACGGATTGCCGGGCGCGGGTTCCCCGTCAGGCGTCAGGCGCAGGATCTTGCCGCGCGGGTTGTCGGGTTCTTGCGCCGTCTCGGGCTGCATCCGGTCGCCTACGCTCAGATAAAGCATCCCGTCGGGGCCGAAGGCGATGATCCCGCCGGGCTGTCCACGCCCGCCCGGCGTCTGACGCCAAAGGGTCTCGATCCCCTCCAACGCGCCATCTCCAAGCCGCGCACGGGCCAGAACAAGCGCGTTCTGTGGCGAGACATAGGTGAAATAGACTGTGCCAGACCGCGCAAAATCAGGCGCAACGGCGACATCCAACAGCCCATTCTGGCCAGAAAACTGCACTTCTGGGACATTTTCCAGCGAAACGCCAGTTTCACCATCGAACAGCCAGATCTCCCCCGGTTTGGTGGTCACCAGCAGTCGGCCATCGGGCAGCGGCGCGATGGCCCACGGCAGATCGAGCGTGGCCACGCGCTCCAGCCGGAAGGGCAGATCGCGACTTGCCGATCGCTCTCCCATGTTCTCTGCCCAAGCCGGGGCGGTCAGAAGAATCAATGCCGCAAGAAATCGTCCAAACACCTCGAAACCCCTTTTCCGATCAAAGCTAGTGCGCCCGCAAGGAAATCCACTGGCCGGGGCGGCACCCTCCCGCTATCACCTTGGCAATCAATCACGGAGGGGCCAATGGCCGAGATCAAACGTATCGAATGTGGCGCGCGCATGAGCGAGGCCGTCGTCTACAACGGGCTTATCTGGCTCGCCGGTCAGGTCGGCGCACCGGGTGAAAGCGTGACCGCCCAGACCAAGGCGATTCTCGCCAGCATCGACCAGCTGCTGGCCGAAGCGGGTTCGGACAAGACCCGCATCCTGAGCGCACAGATCTGGCTGGCCGATATCGCCGATTTCGCCGAGATGAACACCGTCTGGGATGCCTGGGTTCCGGCAGGCCATTGCCCCGCCCGCGCAACCGGCGAGGCCCGCCTTGCGACGCCCGACTACCGCGTCGAGATCATCATCACCGCCGCTCAGGCGTGAACTGCGGGGCGGCGGGGCCTAGGCTGCCGCCGCCTCGGCCGCAAGGCGCCGGATACGCTCGACCATCGCGGCAACGCCATTCGAGCGCTGCTGGCTGAGATGCTCATTGAGGCCCAGACGGCCCAGTTCCGCCTTGGCATCGACGTTGGAGACCTCGACCACGCTCAGCCCGGAATAAAGCGCGTGCAGCACCGCGATCAGGCCGCGCACGATCAGCGCGTCCGACTCGCCCTGGAAATCGAAACGCGCAGTGGGGCCGGTGCCTTCGATCCGCGGCAGCAGCCAGACCTGGCTTGCGCAGCCCTCGACCTTGGTTGCGGGCACTTTCACGGCATCGTCCATCGGCGCCATCGCCTTGCCCAGTTCGATCACATGCCGGTAGCGGTCTTCCCAGTCATCGAGAAACTCGAAGGTCTCGGCGATTTCCTCGAAGCTTTCGGTGGCCATGTGCCTCTCCTCTTTAGCGTCGCCCCTGCCTAGCGCGAGTGCGCGCATGGGTCCAGTGGCGGCTTTTCAAAAGCCACGCAATGGGCTACCCAAGAGCAAACCAGTCCGGAGTTCCCATGCGACAGCCCCTTCTTGCCTCGCTTGCCATCGTTACTGTCGTTGCCGGCTGCGGCTTTGGCGAAAGCCGCTACAACCCGTTCAACTGGTTCGGCGGCGATGAGGAAGTCGCGACGCTGGAACCCGAGGGCGGCTACGCGGTGAGCCTTGGCGATTACCGCAAGATGATCGACCAGGTGACCCGGCTTGAGGTGAAGCCCACGCAGGGCGGCGCCATCGTTTCGGCGGCGGGCCTGACGCCGACACAGGGCTGGTGGGACGCTGAACTGATCGCGGATAACGATGGCTACGCCGTCGATGGGGTGATGAGCTACACCTTCGTCGTGGCCGAACCCGACCCTTATTCCGACGCCTCCAGACGTGTCCTGACGCCCGAGTCGCGTGAAGTGACCGTGGCGGCCTTCATCTCGAACGCCCGCCTGCGCGATGTCTCGAAGATCGTGGTAACCGGCGCGAACAACGCGCGCTCGGTCAGCCGCTAAGCTCAGTCCGCGAGAACGATCCGCACGGCCCCGCCCGAGGCCGTCAGCGCGATCTCGCCATGTGCGAGACGCAGGGCATCCTGACCGAAGACCTCATTGCGCCAGCCGTTCAGCGCGGGCACGTCGCGTTTGCCTGCAGCGATCCGGTCCAGATCCGAGGCGCTCGCGATCAGCTTGGCAGCAACGCCGGTTTCCTCGGACTTCGCCTTGAGCAGCACGCGCAGCAGGTCGGCCAGCGCGGTGTTCACCTGCAACTGGCTGCTTTCCTCGGGCACGCAGGGCATGTCCTCGGGGCGAACCTCTAGCCCCTCTTTCACCGCCTGAAGGATGCCCTCGGCAATGTCGCCCCGGCGCGCCTCGCGCAGCAGCAGGCGCGACTTGGCCAGTTCATCCATCGAGGTGGGCTTGGTCGAGGCCAACTCCAGCAGCGCGTCATCCTTGAAGATACGTGAGCGCGGGATGTTCTTGTTCTGCGCATAGCCCTCGCGGAAGCGCGCCAACTCGCGCACGATGGCGAGGAAGCGGCCCGAGGTGGTGCGGGTCTTGACCCGCTGCCAGGCCTCTTCAGGGCGTGTGATATAGGTTTCGGGGTTGAGAAGGATGGCTTCCTCTTCTTCGACCCATTGCTCGCGGCCTGATTTCTTCAGCTCTTTCGAGAGGAACTCGTAGATCACCCGCAGATGGGTCACATCGGCCAGCGCATATTTCAGCTGCGCCTCGGTCAGCGGACGGCGCGACCAGTCGGTAAAGCGCGAGGTCTTGTCGAGCTGCTGGCGCGCGATCTTCTTGACCAGCGTCTCATAGCCGACCTGCTCGCCAAAGCCGCAGACCATGGCCGCGACCTGCGTGTCGAACAGCGGCAGCGGGAAGACCTGGGCCTCGGTGAAGAAGATCTCCAGATCCTGCC
Source organism: Sedimentimonas flavescens (assembly GCF_019264375.1). GTDB lineage: Bacteria > Pseudomonadota > Alphaproteobacteria > Rhodobacterales > Rhodobacteraceae > Rhodobacter > Rhodobacter flavescens. Next base: position 137,957 of record NZ_JAHVAI010000011.1, read on the forward strand.
GCGCGGCGTGGAACACCTTGACCGTGCCCGGATGCCGGAACAGGTCATAGAGCGGCTCAAGCGAGATACCGTCGGCCAGCGGATCGACGAGGACCGCTTCGCCCTCCTTGCCGGGCAGCGCCATCTGCACGAGGCAGAGCTTGGACCAGTAGGTCCGCTCCCGCAGGAACTCGGTGTCGACGGTAACGTAGGGCTGGGTCTTCGCCTTTGCGCAGAATGCGGCAAGGGCTTCGGTCGTGGTAATTGTGGGCATCGCGCTTCTCTGGTCGCGGGGTCATCCCGCCGTCACTTCCCCTTTAGGAGGTTGAGACGCGAAAGAAAAGTGCGCGCGGCGCGATTTCGCCGGAAAACGCCCGATGCGCAGCCTAGAGCAGAACCGGCGCGCGATCCCCGGCGACGTAGCGGCGCAGGACGGCGGGGTAAAGGCGGTGCTCCATCACCAGCACCCGCGCGGCCAGCGTGTCGGCTGTGTCGCCTGCTTCGACCGGCACGCGGGCCTGCCCGAGGATCGGGCCATCATCCAGCACGGGCGTGACCTCATGCACGGTGCAACCGGCCTCGGCATCGCCCGCATCGAGCGCACGCTGATGCGTGTGCAGACCGGGATACTTGGGCAGAAGCGAGGGGTGGATGTTCAGCATCCGACCCGCGAACTGCGCGACAAAGCCCGGCGTCAGGACGCGCATGAAGCCTGCAAGGCACAGCACATCGGGCTGCGCGGCCAGAATGGGTTTGAGTAGTTCGGCCTCGAAGGCCGCGCGATCCTTGCCGAAGGGACGGTGGTCGATGGCGGCCGTGGGCACTCCCATCCGCGCGGCCTTCTCCAGCCCCGCAGCCGCCGCATCGTTCGAGGCCACCAGAACCGGGCTCGCATAGCCCTGTGCCTGCATATCCTCGACGAGGCGGACCATGTTGGACCCGCCCCCGGAAATCAGGATCGCGACACGCTTCACAGAAGCTTGCCCTCGTAGGCGACGCCGGCGCCCTCGGTCACGGTGCCGATGCGGGTCACGGTCTCGCCCTGCGCGCGCAGCAGTTCAGCCAGCGCCTCGGCGCGGTCGGCGGCGACCACGACGATCATGCCGATGCCGCAGTTGAAGGTCTTGAGCAGTTCACCCTCGGCCATGCCGGCGGTCTCGGCCAGCCAGCGGAACACGGGCGGCAGCTCCCACGACGACAGGTCGATCGTCGCGCCAAGCCCCTCAGGCAGGACGCGCGGCAGGTTCTCGGTCAGGCCGCCGCCGGTGATATGGGCCAGCGCATGAACGCCACCCGCACGCACCGCAGCCAGCGCCTGCTTGACGTAAAGCCGGGTCGGCGCCAGCAGCGCCGCACCAAGCGAGCCTTCGGCGAAGGGACAGTCTGCGTCCCAACCGAGGCCCGAGAGTTCAACCACCTTGCGCACGAAGCTGTAGCCGTTCGAATGCACCCCGTTCGAGCCGAGGCCGAGCAGCACGTCGCCCTTCTCGACACCCGCCGGAAGATCGGCGCCGCGCTCCATCGCGCCGACGGCGAAACCCGCGAGGTCGAAATCGTCCTTGGCATACATGCCCGGCATCTCGGCGGTCTCGCCGCCGATCAGCGCGCAACCCGACTGGGCGCAGCCCTCGGCGAGGCCCTCGATGATGCGGGTGGCCTGGTCAAGCTCCAGCTTGCCGGTGGCGAAGTAGTCGAGGAAAAAGAGCGGCTCGGCGCCCTGGCAGACGAGGTCGTTGACGCACATCGCCACGAGATCGATGCCTATGGTGTCCACGTTGCCGGTGTCGATGGCGATGCGCAGCTTGGTACCCACGCCGTCGGTGGCGGCGACAAGGATCGGATCTTTATAGCCCGCGCCCTTCAGATCGAACAGCGCGCCGAAACCACCCAGACCCGACATGGTGCCGGGGCGCGTGGTGCGCTTCGCCGCCGGTTTGATCCGCTCGACCAGAGCATTGCCCGCATCGATATCGACGCCCGCATCGGCATAGGTCAGCCCGTTTTTCCCCGTGGTCATCGCCCGCATCTCCGCCAGTGGAACCTTTGGCCCGCGCCTTAGCGCAAAGGCCGCGCGGGGGCAACGGAAAGGCGCGTTGGCGGCCGATATTCTTGACGCGCCCTGCGCCCCCGGATAAGCGGAGGGCGACCATTGGGGGCCTGTAGCTCAATTGGTTAGAGCAGGGCGCTCATAACGCCTTGGTTGCGGGTTCAAGTCCTGCCGGGCCTACCACTGGTGAGACATTCACCAACTAGTCCAACACCACCTGCCCCAGGAATAAATGGCGAGCGGGCACTTTGAGCCTGTTGCGACGATTCTCAACCGAACCAAAGAGCACCCTCCCTGAATAGCCCCTAGATCTGTAGACGCCTTCTTCCCTAATTTTGAGGCAAGGAGGCCGAGATGGGCAAAGGCAATTTC
>NZ_JAHVAI010000012.1 GCF_019264375.1 Sedimentimonas flavescens
AGATGCTGTCGCCCGTCGAGTTCGAACGGCAGCGGAAACTGAGACCCGAAGGCGTCTAGAAAACGCGGGGCTATTCAACGAGTGGATTGATAGTGGCCTCTAAGGTCCGATGGGACTCGACGAGTGAAGTAGTAGTATCCGTCTTTCCGGAAGGTGAAGGGAACCGACTTGGTCTTCGACATGGTCTACGCTCCAAATACCCCGAATAGATCAGGGGATTAAAATCAGAGCAATTTCAGATGCTTGTCGTTCTCTCACCGAGCCATTTATGGGGTGAGATGGTGCCCGGAGGCGGATTCGAACCACCGACACGCGGATTTTCAATCCGCTGCTCTACCAACTGAGCTATCCGGGCACCGGGCCATCGGCTAGGCCGATCCGGCGTTGGTGGAGGGTTACTAGACGCTGGCGCGGGGGCTGTCCAGAGGGTTTTTCGGTTTTTTTGCGGATACTTGCAGCGCCAGCTTAAGAACCTCGACACGCCCTGAAAAATCACTGTGCAATCAAGACAATACGCAGGAATTCGATCAGTGCAGCGCGCCTTCGGGGCCACCCGGAGCGCCGTCTTGCGGGCGCTCCTCTTCCTCGGTCAGATCGCCGGGAATCACGTAGGAACCCTTCAGCCAGCGCGCCAGATCGACATCGGCGCAGCGCTTCGAACAGAAGGGGCGATATTTGTCTTCCGCCGGTTTGCCGCAGATCGGGCAGCTCATTTCGCGGCCTCCAGAAGCTGCGTCAGGGCCACACGGTCGCGCTTGCGCTGCAGCTCGTAATTCCCCAACGGCGTCCATCCGGCAAGGCTGGTCTCGGCGGCCTCGCCCTTGAAGGCCACGCGCAACTGCTGCTCCAGCGTGGCGCGGTCTTTCTTGGGCATCGGCGCGAAATCGACCGTCACCTGCCCGCCCAGACCTCGCAAGCGCAGCTGGCGCGGCAGGTCGCGCGCGGCGGCGATATTGGCCTTGAGGCTGGCGGCGGGCGAGGTATCCGCGCCCGTGTTCACATCGACCGCGATCAGCGCGCAGGTTGGCTCAATCATCATATGGCCGCCGCCGGTCAAAGCCACGCGGGGGCTTAGCACGGTGTCGATGGCCTCCAGAACGCCATGTTCCTCGAAGCCCTCAACGATCTCGTCGGGCGCGGGCTCGGCCCATTCGCGCCAGGCCTCTTCATGCGGGGCGGGCGCATCGACCAGCAGTTCGGGCTCGCCCTCGGTATCGGTGGTCACCGCCTCCGCCAGATCGCGCATCGCGGCGATATCCTCGACGATCTCGCCATCCTCGGCGCCCTCACAGGCCGAGCGCAGGATCAGCCCCATCTCGGAGCCCTCCATGACGACCTTGGCCAGCGCGCCCAGATCCTCGCGCAGGTCTTCGTCGCGGATGCGGCGCGAGATGTTCAGCCCCGGCGCGCCCGGCGTGACGATGGCGTAGCGTGACTTGAATAACAGACGCAGCGACACCGGCAGGGCCTTGCCCGCCTCGGTCCCGCCGGTCACCTGGCAGATCACCGTCTGGCCCGGCGCCAATCCCTTGGCATCGCGCAGAAAGCCCTTCTCACCGCCGGGGAGGCGCACGAAAACGCCGCCCTGACCTTTCATCTGGCGTTCGATCAGACCGCGACAGATCGCGCCCGGCACAAGCGCCACGGCGTCCGAGCTATCGACCAGCAGATCTTCAAGCTGTCCGTCAACCATAAGCGCTGCGGCCTCAAGCCCGCGCAACTGGCCCAGAACGACCACGCGTCCCTTCATCATGCCCCCTTGGCAGCGATTCCGGCTGCCCGCAACAGAACCGCGATTTCGGCCAGCGGCAATCCGACCACGCCGGTGAAAGAGCCCTGAATCCAGGGAATGAACGCCCCGGCAAGGCCCTGGATGGCGTAGCCGCCCGCCTTGCCGCGCCACTCGCCCGAGGCGAGATAGCCGTTCACATCCTCATTCGACAGCGGGCGAAAGCGCACGATGGTATCGACGAGACGTTCGTGCTGGCCGGTTGCCGTGCGCACCGCAACGGCGGTCAGCACGTGATGGCGCCGCCCGGACAGAAGCCACAGGAACTCGGCCGCCTCTTTCTCATCTTCAGGTTTCCCGAGGATACGCCGCCCGCAGGTCACCGTCGTATCGGCGCACAGCACGACCTCATCGGCGCCGCAATCGATCGCAGCGGCCTTTTCCCGCGCCATGCGCGCCACGTAATCGCGCGCGCGCTCGGCCTTCAGCGGGGTTTCGTCGATATCGGCGGGGCGCACCGCATCGGGGGACAGCCCAAGCTGCCCCAGAAGCTCGAGCCTGCGCGGGCTCGCCGATCCGAGAATTAGCTTCACTTGAAGCGGTAGTTGATACGACCCTTCGAGAGGTCGTAGGTGTTCATTTCCACCTGAACCTTGTCGCCGGCCAGAACGCGGATGCGGTTCTTACGCATCTTTCCTGCCATATGCGCGATGATCTCATGGCCGTTTTCCAGCTCGACCCTGAACGTCGCATTCGGCAGGAGTTCCTTCACGACGCCGGGGAATTCGAGCATTTCTTCCTTGGCCATGGTCACTCCTGATAAGATTACCCGCGCTATGCCGCAGGCGCGCGATACATGCGCCCGGATGCGGCAAAATTCAAGGCCAATGTCAAGTTTCGACCGGGGTTTCGCGCGTAATCGTGACGTCTTTGATCTGTGAAAGCTGCTCGGGCCAATGCGCGAAAGGCAAAACCCGGCCATCGGCACGGCTTTGCGCGACCAGATCAAGATCGACGCGACCGATAACCCAACCGGGCGTATCCAGCGCACCTTCGGCAATCACGCCGGTTTCGGGCCAGCCGGTGTCGGGCGGGCCGAAGATCGCGGCGGCGCCCCGGTTTTCATCGACGGCAGGGCACCAATGAGCATCGCCGACCGTCGGGGCCTGAACGGCAACGCACTGGTTTTCCAGCGCCCGCGCCATCGCCCCCACGCGCACCCGCGACCAGCCGGCGATCGCGTCGGTGCAGGACGGCACCAGAAGGATCTCGGCCCCGGCCTCGCACAGCGCGCGCGCAAGCAGAGGGAACTCGCTATCATAGCAGATCACGATGCCAATCTTGCCAAGCGCGGTGTCGAACAGTTGCAGCCCCTGCCCGGCCGAGACATCCCAGATCTCGCGCTCGAAGCGCGTCATCATCACCTTGTCCTGATGCCCGATCCGGCCCGCGGGGCCGAAGAAGGCCGCGCGGTTGAGGCGCTTGTCACCCTCGATCACGGGGCCGGAGGGCGCCAGGATATAGACCTCGTATTGCTGCGCGAAACCCGCGAACATCTGCTCCATGGCCGGGCGGTGTCGCGCGACCTCGTGCAACGCGGTCTCGATATTGCCCGCCACCTCTGGCCCGCCAAGCGAGGCCAGTTCCATCGCCGCATATTCGGGAAACACGAGGATCCCCGCGCCCTGCCCCACCGCATGTTCGACCCAAGCGCGCGCCTTGGCCTCATAGGCCGACCAATCCTCGAGCCAGTCAAGCGGGTAGGCCGCCGCCGCGATGGTTACTTGCCTCATAGCTCTCGCCCCCAGAATTGCAGCGGTTTTTCGGTGCTTTCAGCCTCGCCCAAATCCCGCCATTTGAAGCGCGCAACGACGCCCGGCAGGGGCGCATAGCCGCGCTTGCGCCAGAAGGCATCGAGCGGGCGGTAATCGGCGGGCCGCATCGGGTGATCGGGCGACCGGATCACCGAGCAGAACACCGAATGGCTGCGCCCGAGGCCGCGCGCATGGGCCTCGCGCGCATCGAAAAAAGCGTGTCCGAGCCCCTGCCCGCGATAGTCCGGCAGCAGGACCGACTCGGCGCAGTAAAAGACCTGATTCAGCGCCAGACCGGTCTGCGCGAAGGGGGCGGCAAAATCTTCGGCATGGTCTTCCAGCGGCGTTCCGGTCGCAGCGCCGACCAGCCGGGCACCGTCAAAAGCGCCGACAACCACCGCCGCCGCCGAAGCGCGGTAGCTTTCCAGATAGCCGCGCTCATAGTCGAGCGATCCGTCATAAAGATAGGGCCAGTCCCGAAAGACCGCGATCCGCAGCCGCGCCACATCGTCAAGCGCGGCGTCCAGCGCCGCGCCGGTCAGGACGCGGACCTCCATCAGCTGACCTGCCGGATCCAGTCGGCGAGGTTGTAAAAGGTCGTCACACGTTGGATACGCCCGTCACGCAGCGTGAAGAAGGCACCCGCGGGCAGGATGTATTTCTGGCCCTTGGCCTCGGGCAGACCATCGTCGCTGTGCAGATAGATCCCGTTCACCACGAATTCCGCCGCGGCGCGAGTACCCGCGTCATTGGCCATGACCACGACGTCGCTCAGATGCTCACGGTAGCAGCGCGTCATATGGGCGTTGAAGGCGCGGAAGGCCTCGATGCCGTGGCGGATCTGGCCCTCATTGACGTGATGCTCGAAATCCTCGGTCAGCAGGGCTTCCATCCCCGCAGTATCCCCCGCGTTGAACGCGTCATAATAGGCCGAGATCGTGGCAAGGGCAGTCGCGCGGGGCATTGCAGTCTCCGTGGGGTTATTCTTTGGGCGGGCCGAAACGCTCAATCATATGGCGTCTGATCTGCTCGCGGGTGGCGCGGTAGGCCGCCAAACGAGCCTCGCGGTTTTCGCCGGCGCCCGTTGGATCCGTGATCGGCCAGAATTCGACCGGCACATGGTGCAGCCGGGACATCTCTTCGACCATCGCGCGCGAAGCGGGCGTCAGCGCAATCACCAGATCGAATGACTCAAGACTATCCCCGAAATCCGACAATTCGTTGAAATCGCGCGAGCGGTGGCGGGTCAGATCGACACCGATCTCATGGCACACCGCGATGGTGAAACCGTCGATCTCCAGATCCGACTTCACGCCCGCAGACTGCACATAGACTTCCCGACCATAGAGCTTCTTCATCACCCCCTCGGCCATCGGCGAGCGCGTGGCGTTGTGGTCGCAGCAGAAAAGGACCGAATGGGGAAGACTGGGCATCATTTCACCGGAGCAAGAGCACAGACGAGGGTGAACAAGCGACGCGCCGTGTCAATGTCGATCTCGGCCTTACCTTCGAGGCGTTCTTGCAAGATGCGCGCGCCTTCGTTGTGGATACCGCGCCGCGCCATGTCGATCGCCTCGATCTGGCTGGGGGGCAGTCTCTTGACCGCTTCGAAATAGCTCTCGCAGATCTGGGCATAGTCCTTGACCGCCTGCCGGAAGGGGCCAAAGGACAGGTGGAACTCGGCCACCTTGTCGCCACCCTCGGTGGAGGTGTCGAACACCAAGCGCCCGTCGCGCACTGCAAGCATCAGGGCAAAGGGGCCTTCGGGCGCGGCTTCGCCCTCGCGGCCGGGAATGGCGAAGGAATTGTCTTCGAGCAGGTCGAAGACGGCCACACGGCGCTCCTGCTCGATCTCCGGGGTCGGCGCGGACAGGCCCGAGTCGTCAATTTCCAACTTGGCGATTCGTGCCATCACTCGTCTCCTTCATTCAGTGCCGCAAGGCGCGCACGCACCGACAGGCCATGCGCCTCAAGGCTTTCCGACTTCGCCAGGGTTTCAGCCGAAGGGCCGATTGCCTTGAGCGATTCGGGCGTCATCTTGGCCAAAGTCGTGCGTTTGACAAAGTCGAGGACCGAGAGCCCCGACGAAAAACGCGCCGAGCGTGCGGTGGGCAACACATGGTTGGGGCCGCCGACATAGTCGCCGATCGCCTCGGGCGTATAGGCCCCCAGGAAGATCGCACCCGCATGGGTGATCTCCTCGGCCAGCCCGTCGGGATCGGCCACGCACAATTCCAGGTGCTCGGGCGCGACGCGGTTCGACAGCGCCGCGGCCTCGGAAAGATCCTTCGCCACAATCACCGCGCCGAAATCGCGCCAGCTGGCACCGGCGATGGCGCGGCGCTCAAGCGTCTCAAGCCGCTTCTCGACCGCGCGGGTAACCGCATCGGCAAAGCCTTGATCGGTGGTGATCAGGATCGACTGGGCGGATTCGTCATGTTCGGCCTGGCTGAGCAGGTCGAGCGCGATCCAGTTTGGGTTGTTGTCGCCATCCGCGATCACCAGAATCTCGGACGGACCGGCGATCATGTCGATACCGACCTTGCCAAAGACCCGCCGCTTGGCCGCCGCCACGAAGGCATTACCGGGGCCGGTGATCTTGTCCACGGGCACGACGGTCTCGGTGCCATAGGCCAGAGCCGCGATCGCCTGCGCGCCGCCGATGCGATAGACCGTATCGACACCGGCCAGCTTTGCTGCCAGCAGCACCAGCGGGTTGACCACACCGCCCGGCGTCGGGCAGGCAACCACAAGGCGCTGCACCCCGGCAACCTTGGCCGGGATCGCATTCATCAGCACCGAGGACGGATAGCTCGCCAGCCCGCCCGGCACGTAAAGCCCCGCCGCCGAAACCGGCGTGAAGCGCCAGCCCAGCATCGCGCCCGACATATCGCGCCACATCGCATCATGCGGCATCTGGCGCAGGTGGTAGGCACGGATGCGTTCGGCCGCGAGTTCCAGCGCCGCGCGCTCTGCGGGGCTGACCTTGGCGATTTCGGCCTCGATCTCGGCCTCGGAAAAGGCGAGCGTCTCGGGCGTCAGGTCGAGCCGGTCGAATTTCGAGGTCAGCTCGATCACCGCCGCGTCGCCGCGCGCACGCACATCCGCGATGATCCCCGCCACCGCCGCATCGACATCGGGGCTGTCCTCGCGCTTCATGCCAAGCAGTGCGGTAAAACGGGCCTCGAAATCGGCATCGCTTGTGCTGAGGAAATGCGGCATCACGGTCTCCTTATCCGTTCAACGGGATAGAGAGTTGCACGCCCCTCGGCAAGCGCGCGCATTCAAAAAATAAGGCCTCAGGACAGATCCTTGCGCATCGGGCGGCCCAAAATCCAGCGCCCCTCGCGCGGCGGGCCATCGGCGTGCCAGCCGTGATGACGGTAGAAGGCAAAAGCCGTGGCGGTCGAGGTCAATAGGCCCCGGCTGCGGCCCATCCCGACCAGCTCGGCCTCCATCGCCGCGAGCAGCGCCGAGGAATAGCCCTGCAGCCGCGCCTCGGGGTGAACGTATAGAAGCGTGATCTTGCCGGTATCCTCCGGCATTCCCGCCCATTCGATGGCGCCGACCGCCTCGATCCGCTCCTGCCCGGCCACATAAAGCCGCCCGCCGGGTGCTGCGATCATCGCCGCCACACTTTCGGGCGTCTTGTTGGCCAGCCAGTTGGAAATCTTCGCCGGATCATCGTGATGATCGGCGCCGCACAGATCCCGGATCGACGCGCAGAGCACCTCGGAGATGCGCACGGCATCCTCGGGGCGCGCCGCGCGGATCATTCCGGATGCACCGGCGCCGCGCCCGACACCGCGCGGTAAGGTCGCGTCACGTCGCGCAAATCGACCGAGAGACATTCGGCCGTGGCGGCGATAGCGCCATCGCCTGCCAGCGTCAGCACGAGTTGCCCTACCCCGTCTTCGCCCGCCTCCCAGGCAATGTCGAGAATCGACAGAACCAGATCACGGTCCGCCCGGTCGATACCGCTTGAGGCCACGCGGGTTACATCCGAGATCACCAGCAGCGACTGAACCCGTTCAAAGGGCCGCCCCTCTGCCTCGGCGCGCGCCTTGTCTTCCCAACGAAAGCGATTGACCAGCAGCGCCAAACGGCGGGCCTTGGCCTCCCACACGATCTCGGTGATCGGCAGAACAGCATCCTGCACAAGCGTGGCGATCACGCCCAGATCCTCGGGCGACTCTGCCCGCAGGCTCAGCGCCCCTTCCGCCGCATCCTCGAATCGCGCGTCCGCCATCAGTCCCCCTTCACCCGCTCGATCTTGGCGCCGACGGCGCTGAGCTTTTCCTCGACCCGCTCATAGCCGCGATCAAGGTGATAGACGCGGCTGACCATGGTTTCACCCTCGGCCGCCAGCGCCGCCAGAATCAGCGATACCGAGGCCCGCAGGTCGGTCGCCATGACGCGCGCGCCCTTCAGCTTCTCGACGCCATGCACCGTCGCGTGGCCGCCATGCACCTCGATCTTGGCGCCCATGCGCACCAGTTCGGGCGCGTGCATGAAGCGGTTCTCGAAGATCTTCTCTTCCAGCACCGAGGTTCCCTCGGCCGTGCACAACAGCGCCATCATCTGCGCCTGAAGGTCGGTGGGGAAGCCCGGGAAGGGCTCGGTCACCACATCGACGGCGCGCACGCGGCCGTTCTTGCGGCTGACCTTGATGCCGGTATGGGTCTGCTCGACCGAGATACCCGCCCCATCGAGCTTTTCGCAGAAGCTCTCGATCAGGTCGATGCGGCCGCCCAGGCACTCGACCTCGCCGCCGCAGATAGCCGGAGCCAGCATATAGGTGCCCAACTCGATCCGGTCAGTGACCACCGGGTGAGTCGCGCCATGCAGCCGGTCCACGCCCTCGATGGTGATGTCCGAAGTGCCCTCGCCCTCGATCTGCGCCCCCATGGCGCGCAGGCATTTCGCCAGATCGACGATCTCGGGCTCGCGCGCGGCGTTCTTGAGAACCGAAGTTCCCTTGGCCAGCACCGCCGCCATCAGGAAGTTCTCGGTCGCACCGACCGAGGCAAAGCGCATCTCATGCACCGCGCCCTTGAGGCCGCCGCGCGCATTGGCGTGCAGATAGCCTTCCTTCAGCTCGATCTCGGCGCCCAGGGCGGCCAGCGCGTCGATGTGAATATCCATCGGGCGCGCGCCGATCGCGCAACCGCCTGGCAGCGACACGACCGCATGGCCCAGACGCGCCAGCAAAGGCCCCAGCACCAGGTTCGACGCGCGCATCTTGCGCACGATGTCATAATCCGCGACCGGGTTGATCTCACCATGGCACGAGGCCGCCAGAACCTTGCCATCCTGCAACGCCGTCACCTCAGCCCCGAGCGAGGCGAGAAGCTCCGTCATGGTGCGGATATCCGACAGGCGCGGCGCATTGGTCAGCGTCAGCGGCTCTTCGCTCAGAAGCGTTGCCGGCATCAGCGCAAGACATGCGTTCTTGGCCCCGGCAATCGGGATCTGGCCCTTGAGCGGCCCGTTGCCGCGTACGATGATCGAATCCATCTACTCGTTCCCTTCCGCCTCATCCCCGGTCTCGGCCGCCCGCGCGCGCGACTGCGCCTTGCGGCGCTGCAGATTCGCACGCAACGCCGCCGCCAGCCGCTCGTCGCGGCTCAGCTCGGCAGAGGGTTTGTCCTTACCCTGCTGGCTTTTCGATCCGGAGATTTTGTCATTCATGGCCCCTCTGTAGCCTGCCCTGAAAAATGTGTCGAGAGAGGGTGCGACTTTGCGCTTGCGCTGTTCGGCGAATACGTCTAAATCCCCGCCCACGGTCGAAACACACCGGTTCGGCGCTGTGGTAGCTCAGTGGTAGAGCACTCCCTTGGTAAGGGAGAGGTCGAGAGTTCAATCCTCTCTCACAGCACCATCTTTTCACTTTGAAAATCAAAAAGATGGCCCCTATCAAGGGCTTAGATTGACTTCGGTTCTGCACCGAGGTTCTACACCATGGTCTTGCAGATGGCTCGTCCGCACAAGAATCCAAAGTCTGGCGTCTACTATTTTCGCCAAAAGAAACCCGCCGATTTGGTGGAGGCATTTGGCCGCAAAGAGGTCATTTGGTCGCTAAGAACGAAAGACCCGGACGAAGCAAAGCTGCGATACGTTCAGACCGCGCGCAAACAGGCGATGGTATGGGCTGCATTGCGCAAACGCCCTGCGCCCCTTCCACATCAACAAATCGTCGCGTTATTCGAAGATGCAGAAAGCGGCACGCAGCCTCCTCCCGCTCTGAACCGGCCAACCGATCGCAATCGGATCTCACTGAGGCTTCGATCCTCCTCGAAGAGCCTCAACGCTGCTCTCTACTAGCCGCTCAGAGCCCAATCTCGCGCCCGGGAACCGCCGCCGCGCTCTGTCCTCTTCGTGGTGAGCGCCGGAAGCGTTCCGCATGGCCGCCAACCCGCAGATTCAGAAAGAACTATTTTGCATTGCGCGCCTTTACAGCGCGTACAGTCCGCGGTCGCATTGATGCACCGGTCTCGAAATAATGTCGCCCGTGGTCCGTCGACAAAACTATCGACGACCAATTTCCATTCACATGGTCCGGTGGCTATGGAGAATGGTGGAGCAGAGGGGGATCGAACCCCTGACCTCGTCATTGCGAACGACGCGCTCTCCCAACTGAGCTACTGCCCCTCACCGTGGGCGGGCTTTTCGCGCAGGCACGGGGCGTTGTCAAGCGCCCCAACCCGCGCTGCGCGAAAAATAATCGCGCCTGCGTCAGGCCGCCACGCCCAGCTTCGAACGCACGAAAGCTGCAAGGTCCGCCGCCGGTCTGGCACCCGCAGCGCGGGCCACTTCTCGCCCCTTCCGGAACAGGATGAAGGACGGAATCCCCTGGATCCGATAGCGTTGTGTCGCGACCGGATTAACCTCGGTATTGATCTTGGCAAGCCGTACCTTGGGCGCCAGCATCCCGGCAGCCGCCTGGAACTGAGGCGCCATCTGACGGCAAGGCCCGCACCACGGCGCCCAGAAATCCACCAGCAGCGGCAAGTCGTCCTTTTCGGCCTTCGCGAGGATCTCGAAATCCACCTCCGCGACCTTGCCCGAGTTCAGCGCACCCCCGCAAACCCCGCATTTCGGCCCCGCCTCCAGCTTCTCGGCAGGCACCCGGTTCGGCTGCCCGCACTCAAGACAGGTCACACGCATCGCTTCGGCCATGACAGCCTCCATTCGAATTCCATTTCGAGAATATATTGGAGCGCACTTGCCTGCTTGCAAGGGCAGCTCTTTCGGCTTTGCCCAAATATCCCGGGGGGTCCGGGGGGCAGCGCCCCCCGGCCTCATGCTCATTCCGCCGCGTAGGCCTCAAGCGGCGGGCAAGTGCAGATCAGGTTCCTGTCACCGAAGACGTTGTCCACCCGCCCAACAGGCGGCCAGTACTTGTCCACGCGGAACGATCCGGGCGGGAAACAGCCCTGCTCGCGCGAGTAGGGACGATCCCATTCGGCCACCAGATCCTCGACGGTGTGGGGCGCGCGGCGCAGCGGGCTTTCCTCAGCGCCGATCTTGCCATCGGCCACATCGCGCACCTCCTCGCGGATGGCGAGCATGGCGGTGATAAAACGGTCGATCTCGGCCTTGGTCTCGCTTTCAGTGGGTTCCACCATCAGCGTACCCGCCACCGGCCAGCTCATCGTGGGCGCATGGAACCCGTTGTCGATCAGTCGCTTGGCAATGTCGTCGACGGTCACACCCACCTCGGCGAACTCGCGCGTGTCGAGGATACACTCATGCGCCACGCGGCCCCGGTTGCCCATGAACAGGATCGGATAGGCCGCCTTCAGCCGCGCCGCGATATAGTTGGCGTTGAGGATCGCCACGCGGGTCGCCTGCGTCAGCCCGGCCCCGCCCATCATCAGGCAATAGGCCCAGGAGATCAGCAGGATCGAGGCAGAACCGTATGGCGCCGCCGAAACCGGGCCCTCTTCGCCGCCCACCTCGGGGTGGCCCGGCAGATAGGGCGCCAGATGTGCCTTGACCCCGATCGGCCCCATGCCGGGGCCGCCACCGCCATGCGGGATGGCAAAGGTCTTGTGCAGGTTCAGGTGGCTCACATCCGAGCCTATCTCACCCGGCTTCACCAGACCCACCAGCGCGTTCATGTTGGCGCCGTCCAGATAGACCTGCCCGCCATGCTCATGCGTGATCTCGCAGATCCGGCGCACGGTTTCCTCGAACACGCCATGGGTCGAGGGGTAGGTGATCATGCAGGCCGCAAGATTACCGCCCGCCTCCGCCGCCTTGGCCTCGAAATCCTCAAGGTCCACGTCGCCGTTCGGGGCGGATTTCACCACCACCACCTTCATCCCCGCCATCTGCGCCGAGGCCGGGTTCGTGCCATGCGCCGAAACCGGGATAAGGCAGATGTTGCGGTGCCCCTCGCCGCGCGCGCGGTGATAGGCGGCGATGGTCAGAAGCCCCGCATATTCCCCCTGCGCGCCCGAGTTGGGCTGCATCGAGAAGGCATCGTAGCCGGTGATCTCGCACAGCTTCGCGGTCAGATCGTCGATGGCCTCGTGATAACCCTGCGCCTGATCGGCGGGCGCGAAAGGGTGCAGCGCGCCGAACTCGGGCCAGGTGATCGGCATCATCTCGGCGGCTGCGTTCAGCTTCATGGTGCAGGAGCCAAGCGGGATCATCGCACGATCCAGCGCGAGGTCGCGGTCCGACAGGCGGCGCATGTAGCGCATCATCTCGGACTCGGCCCGGTTCATGTGGAAGACCGGATGGGTCAGGTAGGCGCTCTGGCGCAGCAGCTCCTCGGGGAAGCCAAGGCCAACCGTCTCGGGCACCGGATCGGTGATGCCGAAGGCGTCGAGGACGCGCACCAGCACATCGGTATCGGTCAACTCATCGACCGAGATGCCGACGCGATCGCGGCCGACCTTGCGCAGGTTGATCCCGCGGTGGCGCGCGGCGGCCATGATGCCCATCTGCCCCACGCCAACCTTGACGGTGATCGTGTCAAAGAAGGCACCCGGCGCAACCTCTGCCCCCGCGGCAACCAGCGCATCGCGCAGACGAACGGCGTTGGAATGCACCATCTCGGCGATGCCGCGCAGGCCCATCGGCCCGTGGAACACCGCGTAGAACGACGCCATCACCGCCAAGAGCGCCTGTGCCGTGCAGACGTTCGAGGTGGCCTTCTCGCGGCGGATATGCTGCTCGCGCGTTTGCAGGCTGAGGCGGTAGGCCTTGTCGCCGTGGCTGTCGATTGAGACGCCGACGATGCGGCCGGGCATGGAGCGCTTGAACTCGTCCCGGCAGGACATGAAGGCCGCGTGCGGGCCGCCATAGCCCATCGGCACGCCAAAGCGCTGCGCCGAGCCCACAGCAATATCGGCGCCCATCGCACCCGGCTCTTTCAGCAGGCACAGCGCCAGAAGGTCGGTCGCCACCACGGCGAGCGCCTTGGCGGCGTGCAGCTTCTCGATCAGGTCGGTGAAGTCGCGCACATGGCCGTAGGTGCCGGGATATTGGAAGATCGCGCCAAAGACCGCCTCGGGCACCAGATCGTCGGGCAGGCCCTTGACGATCTCGATCCCGAGCGGGAGGGCGCGGGTCTCGATCACGGCGATGGTCTGCGGATGCAGGTTGAGATCGACAAAGAAGGCGCGCGCCTTCGATTTCGCGCTGCGCTCGGCCATGGCCATGGCCTCGGCGGCGGCGGTGGCCTCATCAAGCAGCGAGGCATTGGCGACCGGCAGGCCGGTCAGATCGGCCACCATGGTCTGGTAGTTCAAAAGCGCCTCAAGCCGGCCCTGCGCGATCTCGGGTTGATAGGGGGTATAGGCGGTGTACCAAGCCGGGTTTTCCAGAATGTTGCGCTGGATCGCGGGCGGGGTGACGGTGCCGTAATAGCCCTGCCCGATCAGCGAGGTCATCACCTTGTTCTTTCCGGCCACCTTGCGCAGGCGGGCCAGCAGGGCGTGCTCGGTCAGCGGCGCCCAGCCAAGGGGTTCGGACTGACGGATGCTTTTCGGCACCGTTTCGTCGATCAGGGCGTCGAGGTTCGGCACCCCCACGGCTTTCAGCATCTCGGACATTTCCGCCGGGCTCGGCCCGATATGGCGGCGGTTCGCGAAATCGTAGGTGTTGTATGTCGTGGGGGTGAACATGCTATTACCCGATGAAATCCTTGTATTCGTCTTCCGACATGAAACCGTCGAGCTGGCTCATGTCCTCGACCTTCATCTTGAAGAACCAGGCGGCGCCAAGCGGGTCTTCGTTCACGAGGCCCGGGTTGTCGGCCAGCGCCTCGTTGACCTCAACGATCTCGCCATCGACCGGGGCGAGGATGTCCGAGGCGGCCTTGACCGACTCGATCACGCAGATCTCGTCGCCCTTGGCGACCTGGGTTTCAAGTTCGGGCAGCTCCACGAACACCACGTCGCCCAGCTGTTCCGAGGCATGGTCGGTGATGCCCACGAGCACCAGATCGCCCTCGACGCGCAGCCATTCGTGTTCTTCGGTGAATTTCATGGGGAAGCTCCTCAGCGTTTGTAGGAATGGGGATGGAAGGGCATGGGCACGATGCGCGCGGGCAGACGCTTGCCGCGCACCTCGCCGTAAACCGTGGTGCCCTCGGAAAGGTCGGCAGGCAGGTAGGCCATGGCCATCGGTGCCTCGATCGAGGGGCCAAAGCCGCCCGAGGTGACCTGGCCGATGGGCGCACCGCCCTCGGCCTCGGCATAGATATCGACGCCTTCGCGCATCGGTGCGCGGCCCTCGGGGCGCAGGCCCATGCGCAGGCGGCCAGGCCCTTCGGCCAGCTCGCGCAGGATGCGCTCGGCTCCGTGGAAACCGCCCTCGGCCCGCCGACGCTTCTGGATGGCCCAGTTCAGGCCCGCCTCGATCGGGGTGGTCGAGGTGTCGATGTCATGGCCGTAAAGGCACAGCCCCGCCTCCAGCCGCAGGCTGTCGCGCGCACCAAGACCGATGGCCGCAACCTCGTCCATCTCCAGCAATTCGCGGGCGAATTCCTCGGCCCGGTCGGAGGGTAGCGAGATTTCATAGCCGTCCTCGCCGGTATAGCCCGAGCGCGAGATCCACAGCTCGGCCCCGTTCCAGCCATGGGTCTGCACATCCATGAAGCGCATCCCGGCAACGGCCGGAACCAGACGCGCCAGCGCCGTTTCCGCCGCAGGCCCCTGCAAGGCCAGAAGCGCGCGGTTGTGGATTACACAAACGCCTTCGAGGTAATCTTCAAGGTGGCGAATGTCGGCCTCGGCGCAGGCGGCATTGACGACAAGGAACAGATGATCGCCGCGGTTGGCCACCATCAGGTCATCAAGGATACCGCCCTCGGCATTGGTGAACATCGCATAGCGCTGGCGCCCCTCGCCCAGACCGGTCACATCGACCGGAACCAATTCCTCAAGCGCTTTCGCCGCGCTGGCTGGCAGGATTACCTGACCCATGTGGCTGACGTCAAACAGCCCCGCCTGCGCGCGGCAGTGCAGATGCTCCTTCAACACACCCATCGGGTATTGCACGGGCATTTCCCAGCCCGCGAAAGGCACCATCTTGGCGCCCAGTTCAATATGCAGATCGTATAGCCCCGTCCGCTTGAGGACCGCATCATCGGCCATCTCGCCCCCTTGTCAGCCGGATGCCCGGCACCGAATCCCATGACCTTTCGGCCCGCTCGATGCCCCCTCTGTCCCTACCCCAAACGGGGCGCCTGAGATCGTTATCCCTTCGGCGGACGCGTGCGCGCCTCTCTCCAGAGTCCTGTGTCAGAACGGTCCTTTTGCCTGAGAGTTTACCGGGGCGGTTGCTCCTTCGGCACTGGTCCGGAACCAGATTCTCCCGATCCTGACCCTTCTCGGATAGCCGAGCGCCCGCGCGCCTGACAAGCACAAAATCCAGAATCGACACTTTTCGGAAGAATGCGACACACGCCCGTCGCAAATGCGTCAGGAGACCCGGCGAGACGTGATCTTGATCAGTTTGCGCCGCCAATAGTCCCGTCGACCGAAGCGCTGCCAGCGAGGTGCTGCGGGGTTCGCAGCGCGTTCCTGCGCGCGAGCAGCCTGCAAGCGCGCGCGCTCCGCCTCGAGAAACGAGCTGTCTTGATGGAGCGGAGGATGATCAACGACACGGGGTACGGTGCAGCAGGCCACCATCTGCCGAGCGACTTCGGGCCAGTCGGCCACTCTGCGCACCGGCAACCCGTCTTCTGCAATCCGGTGAGCCACGTCGCACCGCAACGGATAGCCCGTAGTCAACCAGCTCGGCGCGACCTGCTGACGAATCGCGAAACTGTCGCAACGATGGACCGGCGGGCGATGCGCCCAAACGCGCGCGTGCAAATGATCCAACTGGATGAATGGCGCGCTTCGGTAGGCCTGCTGATCGACGAACGACTTGAACGTAGGTCCCACGACGGCATCATCTTCCAGCACGATCGCACCGGGGAGGCCTTCCTCGCAGATCCGACGGTAGACCAGCAGATGCGACAGCGCGCAGCCGTATTCGCCCGGGCTCATGGGGCGTCCGAGGTTGCGCTGCGTGCCTTCGCGGTCGATCAGCGCCTCATACTCCGGCAGAACCCCCTGCCGCGCGTCGATTGCATCGAACAGGATGAACGGAAGGCCAAGGGCTTGCAGTTGCGCCGAGATCGCGCGGCGACGCTCCTGCGCCGCCGCGAGCGAGATCACAAAGATCGGCCAAGGCGTTTCATCGTGACCTGCGATCACATCACTCTCCGGGCCTTAGCCTTTCGCGCGCACCTTGTGCAGCAGCGGCATCAGGTCGGCCATCTCCGGCCCATGCGCCTGCCCGGTCAGGGCCTTGCGCAGCGGCATGAACAGCCCCTTGCCCTTGCGGCCCGTCGCTTCCTTGACGGCGGCGGTCCACTCGCCCCAAGTTTCGGCACTATAGGGCGGCGCGGGCAGCCGCGCGAGCGCCGCGGCGATGAACTCGGCATCCTCAGGCTCGATCACGGGCTCGGCGCCGTTCAGGCACAGATCGGCCCAGTGCTCCAGATCCGACAGCTTGTCGATGTTTTTCGAGGCCACGGCCCAGAAGGCCTCACCCTGCGCAGCCGGGATGCCAAGGCGCGCGATGTCGTCCTTGACCGCGTCGTAGGGCAGTTGCTGGTTGCGCGCGCGGGTCAGCGGGATCAGGTCATTGGCGTCGAACTTGGTCGGCGCCGCGCCGAACTGGCTCAGATCGAACCCATCGGCGATCTCGTCAATGCTCATTTTCAGATCGATCGGCTGGCTCGACCCAAGGCGCGCCATCATGCTCAGAAGCGCCTCGGGGGCGATGCCCGAAGCCCGCAGATCGCGGATCGACAGCGCACCGAGGCGCTTCGACAGCTCCTCGCCCTGCGCGCCGGTCAGCAGCGAATGGTGCGCGAAGGCCGGAGCCTTGCCACCAAGCGCCTCGATGATCTGGATCTGGGTCGCGGTATTGGTGACGTGATCGGCGCCGCGCACGATATGGGTGACGCCCATCTGGATGTCATCGACCGACGAGGCGAAGGTATAAAGCACCTGCCCGCCCGCCTTGATCAGCACCGGGTCCGACACCGAGCCCGCATCGATCGAGATCGGCCCGAGGATGCCGTCTTCCCATTCGGTCCGCACCTGGTCGAGCATGAAGCGCCAGTAGCCCTCGCGGCCCTCGTCGCGGTAGCGGTCCTTCTGGTCCTCGGTCAGGGCAAGGGCAGCGCGGTCATAGACCGGCGGCTTATGCATGTTCAGCAGCTTCTTGCGCTTGAGGTCCAGCTCGGTCGGGCTTTCGAAACATTCGTACAGTTTGCCCATCCGGCGCAGGCTTTCGGCCGCCGCCTCATAGCGGTCAAGGCGCAGCGACTGGCGCTCTTCGCGATCCCACTGGATGCCGAGCCATTCGAGGTCGGCCTTCAGCGCGTCCACATATTCCTGCTTCGAGCGTTCCTGGTCGGTATCGTCGATACGCAGGATGAAGGTGCCGCCGGTCTTGCGGGCGATGAGGTAGTTCATCAGCGCGGTGCGCAGGTTGCCGACGTGGATATAGCCCGTGGGCGAAGGGGCGAAGCGGGTAACGGTGGTCATGAAGGGTCTCCTGTTCCGCCTGCTCTTTCACAAAGGGCCTCTTTTGTCCATATCAAGCAGGGGCCGGCAGCTTTGGAGGGCGTTGGATATGGACGGTTGGAACGGGCGGCTTGCGCCCACGCTTGCGGAATTCGAGGCGCTGGCCGAAGCGGCGCGCGCAACCCTGCCCGAGGCATTCCGCGCCCCCGCTGCGACGGTGGTGCTGCGCGTCGAGGATTTCGCCCCCGAGGATCTGCTCGACGAGATGGAAATCGAGGATGCGTTCGAGTTGACCGGCCTTTACGAGGGCATCCCGATGACCGAGAAATCGGTGATGGACCCCGGCGGACCGGACGTGATCTGGCTGTTCCGCCGCCCGATCCTCGATGAATGGGCCGCGCGCGGCGACGTGCCCCTCGACGAGTTGATTGCCCATGTCTTCATCCACGAACTCGCGCATCATTTCGGCTGGTCCGACGATGACATCGCCACGATCGACCGCTGGTGGGAATAGGAAATCCTTGCCCCGTGCGGGCGCGGTGCTACCCTTTTGCCCATCAAACAGGGAGGCCTTTTCATGACGATCCGACTGAACAGACGCACTGCCCTTGCCACCGCCGGTCTGGCTTTCGCAACCCCTGCGCTCCTGCTCGGGCGCGCAGCAGTGGCTCAGGGCACGACCGCCCCACCCGCCGCAATCCCGCCTTACCGGCGGATGATGCTTGGCAATTTCACCGTGACCACGCTTCTGGCGGCCACCGGCAAGATGGAGGAACCCCAGGGTGTTTTCGGGATGAATGCCAGCCCCGAGGAGTTCGCGGCGCTCTCGGAGGCGGCCTTCATCCCTGCCGACAGATCGTTCAGTTTCTTCACGCCGACGCTGGTTGAAACCGGCGGCGAGAAGATCCTTTTCGACACCGGGCTTTCGGCCGATGGCATCCGTGCGGCGCTTGGCGCGGCCGGGCATGACGCGGGCTCGATCACCACGGTCGTGCTGACCCATATGCACCCCGACCATATCGGCGGCCTGTCGGACGATGCTGGCGCGACCTTCGCCAATGCCACCTATGTCACCGGCCAGGCCGAGTTCGACCACTGGGCCGCCACCGGGAACGAGGGCTTCGAGGCCAAGGTGCGCCCGCTGGCCGAAAAGATGCGCTTCCTCGGCGATGGAGAGGATGTCGCGACCGGCGTCACCTCGGTTCTTGCCGCAGGGCATACGCCCGGCCACATGGCCTATTGGCTGCAAAGCGAGGGGCGCGAACTTGTGCTGACCGCCGACACCGCCAACCATCACGTCTGGTCGCTGCAAAAGCCCGACTGGGAAGTGCGCTATGACGCCGACAAGGCCGCCGCCGCCGCGACCCGGCGCAGCCTTCTGGGGCGCATCGCGGGCGACAAGGTGCCCTTCGTGGGCTACCACATGCCCTTCCCGGGCGTGGGGTACCTTGAGACCAAGGACGACGGTTTCCGCTTCGTGCCCGCCAGCTACCAGCTCGATCTTTAAACCTTCTGCGCTGCGGCGATCCCCTTGGATCGCCGCGCCCAACCTGTCATGATTGCGCTAAACCTACCCGTGCAGGGGCGCCCATGACCTCGATCCTGACCATCACCCTCAATCCCACGGTCGATCTGTCGATCACCGCCGAGCATGTCGAGCCCGACCGCAAGCTGCGCTGTTCGCGACCCGACGAGGACCCGGGCGGCGGCGGCATCAACGTCAGCCGCGCGATCACCGTTCTGGGCGGCCACTCCACCGCCTTCGTGGCGCTTGGCGGCCCCACGGGCGACAAGGTCATGCACCTGCTGGCCGAGCAAGGGATCGGCCTCTATCCCTTTCGCGCCCCGGCCGAGACGCGCCAAAGCCTGACCGTCACCGACGCCTCGACGGGCGAGCAATATCGCTTTGTCATGCCGGGTCCGACCTGGGGTTCGGGCGATGTGAAGAAGGCGCTTGACCGGATCGCACGGGCCGCTCCGGAAAACGGGATCGTCGTGCTTTCGGGCAGCCAGCCGCCGGGCGTGCCCGACGACTTCCCCGCGCGGCTCTCGTCGCGGATCGCCCGGACCAAGGCGCGCTTCTTCCTCGACACCTCGGGGCGCGCGCTGCACAATCTGCTCTATGCGGGGGCCAAGCCCGCCGACGTGCTTCGGATGGACGATATCGAGGCCGAGGAACTGGCCCGCCGCCCGCTGCCCAACCGCACCGACAGCGCCGATTTCGCGCAAAGCCTCGTGCTGCGCGGGATCGCCAAGGCGGTGATCGTGGCGCGTGGCGGCGATGGCAACGTGCTGGCCACCGCGACCGAGCGGTGGGTGGCCGAGGCCGCGCCCGTGCCGGTCGTCTCCAAGGTCGGCGCAGGCGACAGTTTCGTTGGCGCCTTCACCCTGGCGATGGCGCGCGGACTGACCCTGCCCGAGGCGCTGCGTTGGGGCGCGGCGGCGGCCTCGGCGGCGGTGATGACCCCCGCGACCGACCTGTGCGAAGTGCGTGAGGTCCGGCGCCTGCTGCCTGCAAGCCCCGTCTCGGCGCTCTGAGCAGTCAGCTCGGGTCGCGCCAGCGGTTGACCATCGGGTAGCGCCGATCCAGCCAGAAGGCCCGCGTCGTCAGGCGCGGCCCCGGCGCCGACTGGAAGCGCTTCCATTCCGAGATATAGAGCAGATGCTCGATGCGCTTGACCGTGGCGCGGTCGAAGCCCGCGGCAACGATCTCCTCGACCGACTGATCCTCTTCCACCAGCCGCTCAAGGATCGCGTCGAGCACCTCGTAGGGCGGCAGGCTGTCCTGGTCCTTCTGGTTCTCGCGCAGCTCGGCCGAGGGCGGCTTGGTGATGATCTGCGGCGGCACGACCTCGCCCTCCGGGCCCTTCATCCAGGGCCGGTGATTGGCGTTGCGCCAGCGGCAGGTCTCAAACACGCGGGTTTTATAAAGGTCTTTCAGCGGGTTATAGCCGCCCGCCATGTCGCCATAGATGGTGCAGTAACCCACCGCGACCTCGGATTTGTTGCCCGTGGTCAGCAGCATCGCACCGAACTTGTTCGAGATCGCCATCAGCATCGCGCCGCGCAGACGCGACTGGATGTTTTCCTCGGTGACGTCAGGCTTGGTGCCCTCCATCAGATGCGCAAGCGCCCCCTCCACCGCGTGGCGGCTTTCCTCGATCGACACGGTATCGAGCCGACAGCCCAACCGCCGCGCCGCATCCGCCGCATCATCGAGCGAACCCTGCGAGGTAAAGCGCGAGGGCAGCATGACGCAATGCACGTTCTCGGGCCCCATCGCATCGGCCGCAATCGTCGCCACCAGCGCCGAGTCGATCCCGCCCGACAGGCCCAGTACGACCTTCTTGAAGCCCGACTTTGCCAGGTAGTCATGCAGCCCCATGACCATGGCGCGGTAGTCCTGCTCCCAATCGTCGGGCTGCGCGTCCTTGCGGCCGGGCAGCGCGCGCCAGCCCTCGGGGCCGCGCTCAAAATCGACATGGTCGATGACCTCGTCGAAGGGCGCAAAATGCACCGCCATCTCGCCATGCGGGTTCAGAACGAAGCTGGAGCCGTCGAAAAGCTGGTCATCCTGCCCGCCGACCATGTTGAGGTAAACCAGCGGCAGCCCCGTCTCGACCACCCGCGCCACGGCGACATTCATCCGCAGATCAAGCTTGCGGCGGCGATAGGGCGAGCCGTTCGGCACCAACAGGATCTCGGCTCCGGTCTCGGCCAGCGTCTCGGCCACATCGGGATGCCAGGCATCCTCGCACACCGGCGTGCCGACGCGCAGCGGCCCGATCCGGTAAGGCCCCGAGATCGGCCCCGAATCGAACAGGCGCATCTCGTCGAAGACGTCCTCATATGGCAGGTGATGCTTGAGCAGCCGGGCCACCACCTTGCCCTCCTGCAAAATCCAGTAAGCGTTGTATTGCCCGCTCTCGTCCCAGTACGGCCCGCCGATCCCAAGCGCGGGACCATCGGTGATCTTCGCCGCCAGAGCCTCCATCGCCGCCATCGCGTCGCGCACGAAGGCGGGTTTGAGCACCAGATCCTGCGTCTGGTAGCCGGTCAGGAACATCTCGGGCAGGGCCACCATCTGCGCCCCGGCGCGCTTGCCCTCTTGCCAGGCGGCCAGCGCCTTGTCGGCATTGGCCCCAAACGCGCCCACGGTGGCGTTCAACTGGGCAAGGGTCAGGCGAAATGTCTCGGCCATCGGCGGCTCCTCTTACACGTCTGGCTTGGTTTAGCGCCAAGGCCGAGCGGTTGAAAGGCAGGCTGCGTCAATTTTGCCCCGTTCGGCAAGGCTTGGCACCCGCGAGGCTCCGCGGAGCGCTTGTCTCGGCCCGAAGCTGCCTTTAGGCTGTGCACGCCCGGGCAGAGCAGGCCAGGGGCCAAGATTGATAGGGGGCACGCATGGCAGGCAACGGCAGCAGAGTCGGTCACTTCCGGGCATATGGTCTGGCACTGGCACTCTCGGGCCTTGCGGCATCGCTACCGCTGAGCGTGGCGGCGCAGGACGTCATCACCAAGCAATATGACGACGGCGGCGTCTATGAGGGCACCTTCAAGGACGGCAAGCAGCACGGCACCGGCAGCTACCGCCTGCCCTCGGGCTATGAATACGAAGGCGACTGGGTCATGGGTGAGATCCTGGGCCAGGGCCGCGCGAAATTCCCCAACGGCTCGGTCTACGAGGGTCAGTTCACCAAGGGCGAGCCGAACGGCAAGGGCAAGATCACCTTCGCTGATGGCGGCACCTATGAAGGCGACTGGGTCGCGGGCCAGATCACCGGAGAGGGTGTTGCGACCTATTCGAACGGCACCACCTACACCGGCAGCTTCAAGAACGCGTTGCATGACGGCAAGGGCGTGCTTACCGGCCCCGATGGCTACCGCTACGAGGGCGACTGGGTCGCGGGCGTCAAGCAAGGCACGGGCAAGATCAGCTACCCCGATGGCGCGGTTTACGAGGGCGCCATGCTGGCCGGGCTGCGCGCCGGGCAAGGCAAGCTGACCATGGCCGACGGGCTGACCTACGAGGGCGGCTGGAAAGAGGGCCAAATGGACGGCGCTGGCCGCCTTGTGCAGAGCAATGGCGATGTCTTCGAAGGCGCCATGGCCGCGGGCAAGCGCGAGGGACCGGGCAAGGTCACCTATGCGAATGGCGATGTCTACGAGGGCGGATTTGTCGCCGACCGCCGCCAGGGCAAGGGCGTGTTCCGCGGCACCGACGGCTATATCTACGATGGCGACTGGTTTGAGGGTCGGATCGAGGGCTCCGGCACCGTGACCTACCCCGATGGCTCGGTCTATGCCGGGCAGTTCCTCAACGACCTGCCGCAGGGCAAGGGGCTGATCACCTACCCCGACGGTTCGACCTACGAGGGCGACTGGCAGGCGGGCGTGATCGAGGGCACCGGCGTTGCGCGCTATGCCAACGGGCTGGTCTACGAGGGCCAGTTCCT
Source organism: Sedimentimonas flavescens (assembly GCF_019264375.1). Lineage (GTDB taxonomy): Bacteria > Pseudomonadota > Alphaproteobacteria > Rhodobacterales > Rhodobacteraceae > Rhodobacter > Rhodobacter flavescens. Next base: position 23,042 of record NZ_JAHVAI010000012.1, read on the forward strand.
CGCCGCGCGCAACCACGGCATGGGCAAGATGACCTATCCCGACGGCTACATCTATGAGGGCCAGTGGGCCGACGGCCAGCGCCATGGGCAGGGCCGCGCGACCTATTCGGACGGCACGGTCTACGAGGGCAATTTCGACGCGGGCCAACGCTCGGGCCAGGGCAAGATCACCATGCCCGGCGGCTTCACCTATGAGGGCGGCTGGCGCAATGGTGAGATCGACGGCGAGGGCGTGGCCACCTACGCCAATGGCGACGTCTATGAGGGCACCTTCGTCATGGGCAAGCGACAGGGCAAGGGCGTGATGCGCTATGCCTCGGGCGAGGTTGCCTCGGGCACCTGGAACGAAAACGTGCTGACCGAGGAAGCCCCCGCCCCGACCGAAGCCGAGCAGGCCCCGGTCGAAGCAGCCCCCGCCCCCGCCGGGAACTGAGCCCCACGCATTGCCTCTGTCGCGGATCATGCCGCGACAGACCGCCCGCGCCGAGCGGGCCGCATTTTTCGCTTTTCAATCGCGCTCGACGCCCTATAGTCCCACCCCATGACACGGATGATGAACATTTCGACCGACCGTACCGGGGCCTTCGCCCCCGGCCTGTCCGTCCGTGGTCTCCTTCTTCTTAGCAGCCTCTGAGCGTGCCCTCGGGCGCGACCGCTCAGGGGTATCCAGCGCCCGAAGCTCCCGAAGCCCAAGCGAGTGCTGGCCTTCGGGGTCCCATGACGCTAAGGAAAATGACGAAGAGACAATCCCATGGCCCAGAATATGACTGATAATTCCCGAGTTCTGATTTTCGACACCACCCTGCGCGACGGCGAACAGTCGCCCGGCGCGACCATGACCCATGACGAGAAGCTGGAAATCGCGCAGCTGCTCGACGACATGGGCGTCGATGTCATCGAAGCGGGCTTCCCGATCGCCTCCGAGGGTGACTTCGAAGCGGTCTCGGACATCGCGAAGAACGCCAGGAACTCGGTGATCTGCGGCCTGAGCCGCGCGAACTACAAGGATATCGACCGCTGCTGGGAGGCCGTGCGCCACGCCAAGCGGCCGCGCATCCATACATTCATCGGCACCTCGCCGCTGCACCGGGGCATCACCAACCTCGATCAGGACGAGATGATTGCCCGCATCCATGAAACCGTCACCCATGCCCGCAACCTGTGCGAGGATGTGCAGTGGTCGGCGATGGACGCCATCCGGACCGAGCGTGACTATCTGTGCCGCGTGGTGGAAACCGCGATCAAGGCCGGTGCGACCACGATCAACATCCCCGACACGGTGGGCTACACCCTGCCGCAGGAATCGGCCGACATCATCGCGATGCTGCTGGAAAAGGTGCCGGGCGCCGATCAGGTGATCTTCGCCACCCACTGTCACAACGACCTCGGCATGGCGACGGCGAACGCGCTGGCGGCGGTCTCGGCCGGGGCACGCCAGATCGAATGCACGATCAACGGCCTGGGCGAGCGCGCAGGCAACACGGCCCTCGAAGAGGTCGTGATGGCGATCAAGGTGCGCAAGGATCTGATGCCCTTCACCACCCGGATCGACACCACCAAGATCATGGGCATCTCGCGCCGCGTCAGCCAGGTCTCGGGCTTCCCGGTGCAGTTCAACAAGGCCATCGTCGGCAAGAACGCCTTCTTGCATGAATCGGGCATTCACCAGGACGGCGTGCTGAAGAACGTCGAGACCTTCGAGATCATGAAGCCCGCCGACATCGGCATCACCGAGACGAACATCGCCATGGGCAAGCACTCGGGCCGTGCGGCGCTGCGCTCCAAGCTGCAGGACCTGGGCTTTGAACTGGCCGATAACCAGCTCAACGATGTGTTCGTGCGCTTCAAGGCGCTGGCCGACCGCAAGAAGGAAATCTACGACGATGACCTGATCGCGCTGATGTCGGACTCGGCGGCCAATACCGACACCGACTATCTGCAGGTCAAGTGGCTGCGCGTGGTTTGCGGTTCGGACGGTCAGGAAGCCGAGTTGAAGATGCTGGTCGACAACGTCGAGAAATCGGCCAAGTGCGAAGGCGACGGCCCCGTCGATGCGGTGTTCAACTGCGTCAAGACGATCTATCCGACGACCGCGCGGCTCAAGCTCTATCAGGTCCATGCCGTGACCGAGGGCACCGACGCGCAGGCCACCGTCTCGGTTCGCATGGAAGAGGACGGTCGCATCGTGACCGGCTCGGCTGCAGATACCGACACGATCCTGGCCTCGGTCAAGGCCTATGTCGGCGCGCTGAACCGCCTGCGCGTGCGCAGCCAGAAGACCGCGCCGGATGCCGACGTGAAATCGATCAGCTACAAACTCTGAGCGAATTTTCGACCCTCGGGCGCCGTGCAGATCCCTGCACGGCGCCTTTTTCCTGCGCGGGCGTTGGTTCGAAAATGAAAACTTCCGTAGCGCCACCCTGAAATCGGCCGTTTGGCGCACGGTTTCGTGAGATGTTGGAAATCATCAATTTTTGAGACCATGAAGGCACTCAGAGCCACCGAAAAGTTGCAAAACCGAAAACCTTGCCCAGTCGATACGCGGAATGCCGCGTGCCTGCCCCGGTGCGACAGGGATTCGGCTTCCGCATTTGCGGCGCTTTGCCTATACGGACTGAAACCCGCTCGGACACGAGTCGGGGCATGATTCTATTGGGATGGGTAAAATGATGGGTCTGGGCGGGATCTTCTCCTCTGACATGGCAATCGACCTCGGGACGGCGAACACGCTGGTCTATGTGAAGGGCAAGGGGATCATCCTCAACGAGCCCTCGGTGGTGGCCTACCACGTCAAGGACGGCAAGAAGCAGGTTCTGGCCGTGGGCGAGGACGCCAAGCTGATGCTCGGGCGCACTCCCGGCTCGATCGAGGCGATCCGTCCGATGCGCGACGGGGTCATCGCCGACTTCGACAGCGCCGAAGAGATGATCAAGCACTTCATCCGCAAGGTCCACAAACGCTCGACCCTCTCGAAACCCAAGGTCATTGTCTGCGTGCCGCATGGCGCAACCCCGGTTGAAAAGCGCGCGATCCGTCAGTCGGTCCTGTCGGCAGGCGCCCGCCGCGCCGGCCTGATCGCGGAGCCCATCGCTGCGGCTATCGGCGCGGGTATGCCGATCACCGATCCCACCGGCTCGATGGTTGTCGATATCGGCGGCGGCACCACCGAAGTGGCGGTGCTTTCGCTGGGTGACATCGTCTACGCGCGCTCGGTCCGCGTTGGCGGCGACCGTATGGACGAGGCGATCATTTCCTACCTGCGCCGCAACCAGAACCTTCTGGTCGGCGAATCCACCGCCGAGCGGATCAAGACCACCATCGGCACCGCGCGGATGCCCGACGACGGCCGCGGCGCCAGCCTGATGGTGCGCGGGCGCGACCTGCTCAACGGTGTGCCGAAGGAAGTCGAAATCACCCAGGCGCAGGTCGCCGAGGCCCTCTCGGAGCCGGTTCAGCAGATCTGCGACGCGGTGATGCAGGCGCTTGAGACCACCCCGCCCGACCTGGCGGCCGACATCGTGGATCGCGGCGTGATGCTGACCGGTGGCGGCGCGCTTCTGGGCGAGTTGGACCTGAGCCTGCGCGAGCAGACCGGCCTGTCGATCTCGATCGCCGACCAATCGCTGAATTGTGTTGCGCTCGGCACCGGGAAGGCACTGGAATACGAAAAGCAACTTCGGCATGTGATCGACTACGACAGCTGACACCGTCAGCGGACGGGGGGCTTGCCCCCCCTAGGCGGAGGCGCGATTGGCACGCAATCGGGACGATCAGGATTACGCAGGCCCCCTGCGCCGCATCGGCATTGCGGCGCTGATCCTCGTGCTGGCCGCGACCTTCCTTGTCTGGCGCATCGACAGCCCGCGGGTTGAACGCTTCCGCGCCAGTTTCATTGACCGTTTCGTTCCGACCTTCGACTGGGCCATGGTCCCGGTGACGAATGTGCTCGGCATGGTCGAAGGCTTCCGCTCCTACGCGCGCATCTACGAGCAGAACCAGGAGCTGCGCCGCGAGTTGCAGCAGATGAAATCCTGGAAAGAGGCCGCCGTTCAGCTGGAACAGCAAAACGCCAAGCTCTTGGCACAGAACCAGGTGCGGCTTGATCCCAAGCTGACCTCGGTTTCGGGTGTGGTGCTTGCGGATTCGGGCAGCCCGTTCCGGCAGTCGGTCCTGCTCAATGTGGGCTCGCGCGACGGGATCGTGGATGGCTGGGCGACGATGGACGGGCTGGGGCTGGTGGGCCGCATCTCGGGCGTCGGGCGCACGACAAGCCGCGTGGTGCTGCTGACCGATTCCTCGTCGCGCATCCCGGTCACGATCCAGCCCTCGGGGCAGCGGTCGATCCTGACGGGTGACAACTCGCCCTTCCCGCCGCTCGACTTCCTTGAAAACCCTGACCAGATCCGCCCCGGCGACCGCGTGATCTCGTCGGGCGATGGCGGCGTTTTTCCGGCGGGCCTTCTGGTTGGCCAGGTGATGCAGGGTCAGGACCGGCGCCTGCGCGTGCGCCTCTCGGCCGATTACGAGCGGCTCGATTTCCTGCGCGTGCTGCGCTCGCACCCGGCCGAGCAGTTGCAGGACGCGGGCCCACTGATCCCGCCACCGCCCGCAACGATCGAGATGTCGGAGGGCGGCAATGGTTGATCCGCTGACCAGACGCCGGATCTTGCATCGCGCGCTCTATGTCGGGCTGGTGGCGGCGATCCTGTTCCTGCGTCTGCTGCCGGTCAACCCGATGGCCACTGGCATCCCCGGCCCCGACCTGACGCTCGCGCTGACGCTGGCCTGGGTTCTGCGCCGTCCCGATTACGTGCCCGCCCTACTGATCGCCGGGGCCTTCCTGCTCGAAGACCTGATGTTCTGGCGCCCCGTGGGCCTCTGGGCGCTGATCGTCCTTGTCGGGACCGAATTCCTGCGCGCCCGCGAAGGCGCCACGCGCGACCTGCCCTTCCTGCTGGAAATGGCGCTGGTGGCGGGCGTGATGGTCGCGATGCTGCTTTTGAATCGCATGATCCTGGGCCTTGCCATGGTCGATCAGCCTGCCCTTGGCCTTGAACTGCTGCGGCTGGTGATGACCCTGATCGCCTATCCTTTCGTCGTCGCCCTGTCGCGGCTTGCCTTCGGGTTGCGCCGCGCCGCACCGGGCGAGATCGACCCGCTCGGGCATCGGCTGTGAGGGCGCGGGAATGAGACACTCGGAAAAACAGACGCAGGAAAGCCGCTCGACGATCACCCGTCGCGGGTTGATGCTGGGCGCGGCGCAGGCGGCAATCGTCGCCACGCTTGGGCTCAGGATGCGCAAGATGCAGCTGGAGCAGGCCGACGAATACCGCCTGCTGGCCGAGGGCAACTCGGTCAAGATCCGCCTTATCCCGCCCGCCCGCGGCCTGATCCATGACCGCAACGGCACGATCATCGCGGGGAACGAGCAGAACTACCGCGTGACGATCACCCGCGAGGATGCCGGCGATGTCGAGCAGCTTCTGGCCGATCTGCGCCGCCTGATCGCGATCACCGACGAAGAGGCCGCCGAGGTTCTGGCCGAGATCAAGCGCCGCCCGCCGCACGCGCCGGTGACCGTCGCCGACCGGCTGAGCTGGGAGGAGTTCTCGCGCGTGGCCGTCAATGCCCCCGCCCTGCCCGGCGTGACGCCGGATGTGGGCCTGTCGCGGCTTTATCCGCAGCGGGGCGATTTTGCCCATGTCATCGGCTATGTCGGCCCGGTCTCGGATTACGACCTCAGCCAGATCGCCGACCCGGACCCGCTATTGCGTATTCCCAAGTTCCAGCTTGGCAAGCTGGGCGTCGAGGCCAAGCTTGAGGACGATCTGCGCGGCCATGCGGGCCAGCGCCGGGTTGAGGTGAACAGCGCTGGCCGCGAGATGCGCGAGCTGGACCGCCGCGAGGGCGACCCCGGCGTGAACCTGCAACTGACGCTCGATTACCGGCTGCAAAACTTCGCACACCAGCGGCTTGGCGAGGAGTCCGCCGCCGCCGTGGTGATGGATGTGACCAATGGCGATATCCTGGCGATCACCTCGGCACCGTCCTTCGACCCCAATCTCTTCGTGCGCGGGATCTCGTCTGCGGATTACCGCACGCTGACCAGTGACGATCACCGACCGCTTGCGGACAAGACGGTGCAGGGCCTCTACCCGCCCGGCTCGACCTTCAAGATGGTGACGGTGCTCGCGGCACTTGAAGGCGGCGTCATCGGCCCCGAGGAGACCGTCTATTGCCCCGGCCATATCGAGATGGGCGGGCGGCGCTTTCACTGCTGGAAGCGCGTGGGCCATGGCCGCGTGAATGTGGTGCAAAGCCTCGAGCAATCCTGCGACGTCTTCTACTACGAGGTCGCGCAGAAGATCGGCATCGACAAGATCGCCGAGATGGCGCGCAAACTCGGCCTTGGCACACGCCACGATCTGCCGATGTCGGCGGTGGCCGAGGGGATCGCCCCCACCAAGGCCTGGAAGCAGGAGCGCTACGGCAAGGAATGGCGGATCGGCGACACGATCAACTCGTCCATCGGGCAGGGCTATGTGCTGGCCTCGCCGCTACAACTGGCGGTGATGACCTCGCGCATCGCGACGGGCCGCGCGATCAAGCCGCGCCTGATCCTGTCGCGCGACGGAGTTGAGGAGCCGCTGACCGAGGCTCCGCCTTTGGATCTGCAACCGGGCTGGCTCGAGCAGGTGCGGCGCGGGATGGACGCGGTGATCAACGGTTCGCGCGGCACGGCACGTGGATCGCGCATCGTCGCTGCCGAGTGGAGAATGGCCGGCAAGACCGGCACAAGCCAGGTGCGCTCTGCCGTGGTCGATAACAAGGAAGTCCCGTGGGAGCAGCGCGACCACGCGCTGTTTGTCTGCTATGCGCCGGCGGACAACCCAAAGTACGCGGTCGCGCTGATCGTTGAGCACGGCGGCGGCGGCTCGGCTGCGGCCGCACCGATCGCGCGCGACATCATGCTGTTTGCCCTGAACAACGGGCTGCCTCCGCTGGCTGCCTACCCGACCGAGCAGCGCGGCACGATCAAGACCCGGCTGGACGAAATGCAACTGATCGACCCCGAGACGGTCACCACGAGCGGCAAGAGCCGGGCCTGAGGGGGAATGGGATGAGCTATCTCGAAAGCAATCTCAAGACGGTGCCGACCGGCCTGCGCAAGGTGCTTTACCTGAACTGGCCGCTCATCATCCTGCTGTCAGCGGTGGCGAGCTTCGGGTTCCTGATGCTCTACTCGGTCGCGGGCGGAGATGCCGAGACCTGGGCCGAACCGCAGATGAAACGCTTTGCCGTCGGCATGATCGCGATGCTGATCGTGGGCTTCACCCCGATCTGGTTCTGGCGCAACATCTCGGCGCTGGCCTATCTGTTCGCGCTGCTTTTGCTGGTGGCGGTCGAGTTCTTCGGCGACATCGGCATGGGGGCGCAGCGCTGGCTCGTGCTTGGCCCGATCCGCCTGCAACCTTCCGAGTTGATGAAGATCGCCCTCGTGATGTTCCTGGCGGCCTATTACGACTGGCTCGGCGTCAAGAAGGTCTCGCGCCCGCTTTGGGTGCTGATCCCGGTGGCGATCATCCTCGTGCCGACATTCCTCGTGCTGACCCAGCCCGACCTCGGCACGGCGGTGATGCTGGTTCTGGGCGGCGGTTTTGTCATGTTCGCCGCCGGGGTCAGCCTCTGGTATTTCGGCACCGTCATCGCGCTGGTCGTGGCGCTGGTTTTCGGCGTTCTGGAAAGCCGCGGGACCGACTGGCAGTTGCTGCACGACTACCAGTTCAAGCGGATCGACACCTTCCTCGACCCCTCGGCCGACCCGCTTGGCGCCGGCTACAACATCACGCAGGCGCAGATCGCGCTTGGTTCGGGCGGCTGGTCGGGGCGCGGCTTCATGCAGGGCACCCAGTCGCGGCTCAACTTCCTGCCCGAGAAGCACACCGATTTCATCTTTACCACACTCGCGGAGGAGTTCGGCTTTGCCGGGGCCTTCTCGCTCCTGATGCTCTACGCCGGGATCATCGCTTTTTGCATCTATGCCGCGCTGATCAACAAGGATCGCTTCTCAAGCCTGCTGACATTGGGCATCGCGGGGACGTTCTTTTTCTTCTTCGCGATCAACATGGGCATGGTGATGGGGCTCTTGCCGGTGGTGGGCGTGCCATTACCCCTTGTGTCCTACGGCGGGACGGCGATGATGATCCTTCTGGCCGCCTTCGGGCTGGTGCAGAGCGCGCATATCCATCGCCCGAGGTAAGATGCTGACGATCCTTTACGATGGCGCGGCCAAGATGTGGCCCGTCTATCAACCCGCCCTCAGCACCGCGCTGGCCGAGGCGGGCATTGCCGCGCGCCTTGCGCTACCCGGCGAGGTCGCGCCCGAGGCCGTGGATTACATCGTCTATGCGCCGACCGGCCCGGTGCAGGATTTCACGCCCTTCATCCGCGCCAAGGCGGTCCTGAGCCTCTGGGCCGGGGTCGAGCGCGTTGTCGGCAACGCCACCCTGACCCAACCGCTTTGCCGCATGGTCGATGAGGGGCTGGAGCGCGGCATGATCGAATGGGTCACTGGCCATGTGCTGCGCGCCCATCTCGGGATGGACAAGCACATCCTCGACCAAAGCGGAAAGTGGGAGCAGATCGCCCCGCCGCTCGCGCCCGAACGTTCCGTCGTGATCCTGGGGCTTGGGGCGCTTGGCGCGGCCTGCGCGCGCACGCTGGCAAGCCTTGGTTTTCGGGTCAGCGGCTGGAGCCGGACACCGAAAGAGATCACTGGCGTCGACTGCCTGTCCGGCACGGACGGCCTGCGCAAGGCGCTTGCCCGCGCCGAGATCCTTGTCACGATCCTGCCCAACACGCCCGAGACCACCAACCTTCTGAACGCCGAGACGCTTGCGCAGATGCCGCGTGGCGCGGTGATCCTGAACCCGGGCCGTGGCAATATGATCGACGATGACGCGCTTCTGGCGGCGCTCGACTCCGGGCAGATCGGTCAGGCGACGCTGGACGTGTTCCGCATTGAGCCCCTGCCGCCCGAGCACCCCTATTGGGCGCATCCGCACGTCACCGTCACCCCCCACATCGCCGCTGAAACACGGCCCTCCTCGGCCGCGCGGGTCATTGTCGAGAACATCCGGCGCGGCGAGGCGGGCGAGCCATTCCTCAACCGCGTCGATCGCGACCGGGGTTACTAAAGTTCCTCGCGCCAGGGCGGGTTCGCGCCCGCGCGGCTGACGGTGATCCCCGCGACGCGCGCACCAAAGGCCAGCGCGGTGCGCAACGCCTCCGGTCCGACCCCGCGCACCCCGGCCTTGCTCAGCAGGCCGAAACTGGCCAACCGGTCGAGCACACCGGCGTTGAACGTATCGCCCGCGCCGACCGTATCGACGACGGCGACCTTGTTCGCCGCGATGCTGACCTCGGTCCCGTCCGCCGTCCAGGCCATAGCCCCTTCGCCCCCGCGCGTCACCAGCACCAGCGCGGGCCCATGCGCCTGCAACAACACGGCCTTCTCGGCCAGCCCTCCGGGGCCGGGGATCAGCCAGTGCAGATCCTCGTCCGAGACCTTCACGATGTCAGCCCTTGCAAACATCCGGTCGAGCCGCGCACGGAAGGCCGCCTCATCGCGAATGAAACCGGGGCGGATATTCGGGTCGATCATCACCGCGCGGGTTGCGCCCTCGCGTTCGAGCAAGGCCGCATAGGCCTCGGCCCCCGGCTCGCAGGCAAGGCTGATACCACCGAAGAAAAGCGCGTCCACCCTGTCCGGCAGGCTTGGCAGATCCTCGGGCGCGATCATCCGCCCGGCCGAGTTCTCGTCGTAGAAGGTGTAGCTTGCATGGCCCTCGCGCAGTTGCACGAAGGCCAGCGTCGTCAGCCGGTCCGAGTAGATCACCTGCGAGGCATCCACCCCGCTTGCCGCCAGCGCGGAGGCCAGTTGCGCGCCGAAAAGATCGGTCGAGAGGCCCGTCAGCATGCCGACGTCGGCGCCAAGGCGGCCAAGCGCGATGGCGGTATTGAACACCGCGCCGCCCGAATGGGGCGCAAAGGCGTTGCCGCCCTCGGCGGTGTGAGCCGGGATCATGTCAATCAGGGCCTCACCACAGCACAGGATCATCGACTTACCCTTTCAGATAGGCGCTCAGCGCGGCCACTTGCCAAAGGCCTACGCAAAGCGCGGCTCATCCGCAAGATTGCCTTAGAGCGCGCGGTTCTCCAGCCAAATCTGCGGGTTGGTGCAAGCAGTCGCGAGGCGCGAGGGGACCGGGTTGACTACATCGTGCAGAGTATCAAGACGCGACACCACGCAGAAACCCTTGGCAATCGGGCGATGCCTTCGGTCGCCGCCGGGACAACGATACAAGTCGCGAAATCGGCCATCTCCTCGCGCATTTGCGCGACCTAGGGGGTGCCGACACTATCACGATGGGCCTGACACGCGGCGCCAAGCGTCCGGGCCGGGAAGGCCTCGCACTCGAAGATGGCCCGATCGAAGAGACGTTTGGCGGGATCAGAGCCGTGGCGGCGCAACGCCAAGCTGCGCGGCAAGCGCGGTCAGCGCCCCCTCTTGCCCCTGCCAGTCGGCGGCCCGCGCGGCGAACAGTGTCGCCTGGCTCTGGTGGATCAGCCCGTCCGACAGGATCTTGAGGTGGTTGGCGCGCAGCGTCTCGCCCGACGAGGTGATATCGGCGATCGCCTCGGCGGTGAGGTTCTTCACCGTCCCCTCGGTCGCGCCCTGACTATCGACCAGCTGATAGTCGGCCACGCCCTCGCGGGTCAGGAACTCGCGCACAAGGCGGTGGTATTTGGTGGCGATGCGCAGGCGGAATCCATGCGCGGCGCGGAAAGCATGCGCGGCGGCGTCCAGATCCTCCAGCGTGTCCACATCCGCCCAGCAGGTCGGCACGGCAATGATCAGATCGGCATGGCCAAAGCCCATCGGCGCAAGCTCGGCCACCTGGGTTTCCCAGTCGGCCAGCTTGTCGCGCACAAGGTCGGACCCGGTGACGCCCATATGGATGCGCCCGGCAGCCAGCTCGCGCGGGATCTCGCCCGCCGACAGCAGCACCAGCTCGACCCCCTCGGCGCCGTCCACGGCCCCGGCATATTCGCGCTCGGACCCGGTGCGGCGCAGCGTGATCCCGCGTTCGGCGAACCACTCGAAGGTCTTTTCCATCAACCGGCCCTTGGAGGGCACGCCCAGCTTGATCGTCATGCCAGCCCCTCCAGATCGGCGACCAGTCCGGGGCGGATCACGCCGCCCACGGCGGGGATCTCGCGCCCCTGCCCCAAGACGCGGGTCAGCGCATCATAGCGCCCGCCCGAGGCCACGGGGGGCAGCGCGGGATCGGCGGCCGACAGCGTAAAGACGAAGCCGTCGTAATATTCCATCGTGGTGCGGCCATGGCTCGCGTCGAAGGTCAGCGCCGACAGATCCACCCCGCGCTTGTCGAGCGCCGACAGGCGGCGTTCGAGCCGCTCGGTCGCCGCCTCGATAGCGGGCAGGTCCAGCGCACGAAGCCGCGCGGGCGCCTCGATAGCCGGGCAGCGCAGGGCAAAGAGCGCATCGAGCCGCGCCACATCCGCCGTGGCAATCGGCGCGGCCTCGGCGTCGCGGGTCAGCCGCGCAATGCGGTCTTCCATCTCGGCAGGTGCGCGCATTCCGATCCAGGGCGCGTCAGAGCGGCCACCGGCCAGAACGGCCGCGCGGGTCTCGGGCGCTGGCACGAGGCCCGCATAGCGCGCCATCAGCTTGTGAAAGCGCTGCGGGCGCCAGATGTGCCGCGCCAGCGCCGCCTTGCGCTCGGGGATCGTGTCGAGCCCTTCGACCGCCGCACTCAGGATACCGATGTCACCAATGGTCGCGTTGAGCCCCAGCGGCGCCAAAGCGCCCGCGATCAGCGCGAAAACCTCGGCATCGGCGGCCTCGGGATCGGCGCGATCAAAGACCTCGTAGCCGAGCTGATTATATTCGGAAACGCGGGAGGCGCCGCGGTGATCCTGCTTGCGGAAGACCTCGCCCAGATAGCAATAGCGCGCGGGCTCGGCACCATTGGCCATGTGTTCCTGCACGACCGGAACGGTAAAGTCCGGGCGCAGCATGATCTCGCCACGCAGCGGGTCGGCGGTGACATAGGCGCGGGCACGAATATCCTCGCCGTAAAGGTCCAGAAGCGCCTCGGCCGGTTGCAGGAGGTCGGGTGCGATCTCGACGGCACCCGCCGCGCGGAAAGCGGCCAGGTAGCGCTTGCCGGTGGCGCGGGCTGCGGCTTTGCTGGCCATTACGCCCCCAACATCTTCTTCACGGTAGCAACCATGTCGGCGCGGGTCACCTCGACCTGCGCGGGCTGCTCTTTCCACTCTTCAAGGCTGGCCGAGGCCGCGATCTTGGCCCCGAGCACCAGATCCTTGATCTGCACGACGCCGCGCGTGGCCTCGTCGGTGCCCTGGATGATGGCCACCGGGCTTTCGCGCTTGTCGGCGTATTTGAGCTGGTTGCCGAAGTTCTTCGGATTGCCCAGGTAGACTTCGGCGCGGATACCCGCGCGGCGCAGCTCGGACGCCATGCCAAGGTAATCGCCCATCCGGTCGCGGTCCATCACCGTCACGACGACCGGCCCCTTGGCGACGCCACCGATGCGGCCCTTGGCCCGCAGCGCCGAAAGAAGCCGGTCAACACCGATCGAGACGCCCGTCGCCGGCACCGCCTGCCCGGTGAAGCGCTTGACCAGATCGTCATAGCGCCCGCCGCCCGCGACCGAGCCGAACTGCCGCTTGCGGCCCTTCTCGTCGAGGATTTCAAAGGTCAGCTCGGCCTCGAACACCGGGCCGGTGTAATACCCCAGACCCCGCACGACCGAGGGGTCGATCACGATACGGTCGGGACCATAGCCCTGGCTGTCAAGAAGCGAGGCGATCAGCTCCAGCTCATCGACACCCTCGATTCCACGGCTCGAGTTCGCAAGCTGCTGTCTCAAGCCCGCTATCGTCTCCTCATTGCTTGAGAGCCGCTGCATCAAAGTCGTCGTGAGCCACACCGCTTGAAGGTGCTCCAAGCCGGCACCGTCCGTAAAGTCGCCCGACTCATCTTTCCGCCCGGAAGTCAGCAGTTGTTCAACTCCTGCCGCTCCGAAGCGATCCATTTTGTCGATCGCTCGCATAGCGATGCCACGCTCATGCTGTTTGATTTCTGGATCGCTAGGATCCAGAAGACCGACGCACTCCATAATGCCATCGAGCACCTTGCGGTTGTTAACCCGCACGATGTAATCGCCACGCGGAATTCCCACGGCCTCCAGCGCATCGGCAAGCATCCCGCAGATCTCCGCATCCGCCGCGACCGAGGGCGCGCCCACCGTATCGGCATCGCATTGGTAGAACTGGCGAAAACGCCCCGGGCCGGGCTTTTCGTTGCGCCACACCGGACCCATCGTATAGCGCCGATAAGGCGCAGGCAGATCGTTGCGGAACTGCGCGGCCACGCGCGCCAGCGGCGCCGTCATGTCATAGCGCAGCGCCAGCCAGTCGCCGCCCTCGTCCTGCCAGGCAAAGACACCCTCGTTCGGGCGATCCACGTCGGGCAGAAACTTGCCAAGCGCCTCGACCGTCTCGACCGCGCTCGTCTCAAGCGGATCGAACCCATGGGCCCGGTAGACCTCGGCAATCGTGGCGAGCATCTCTGCCCGCTCGGTCACCTCCGCCCCGAAATAGTCGCGGAAACCCTTGGGGGTTTCAGCGCGGGGACGGCGGGGGGCTTTGTCCTTGGCCATGGGTCCACTCCGGCTTGCACCTTGTTGCATCTCGCGCGAGGGTGTAGCGGAAGGGCCGCGGCGCGGCAAGCCAAGGATGGCAGGGGGAACAGGGCGATGCAGGACAGGATGGACCGCGCAGAGGAAGAACTCGCGCATCTGGCGCGCACGGTCGAGGAACTCTCGGACATCGTCGCCCGCCAGACGATCGAGATCGAGCGCCTGAGCCGCAAGGTCGGCCTCTTGATGGAGCGCGAAGCCGAGCGCGAGTATGCCTCGGGCGGGCAGATCCCGCTGGCCGACCAGAAACCGCCGCATTGGTAAGCGCGCTTGTCCTTTCGTGCCGGTGCTGTAAGTCTTGGCGCGAACAGGACGCCCGGCGGACATGCGCTTCATCTCTGAACAGATCCACCTGCCCACGCTTGGGCTGACGCTAGCCCTCGGGCTGGCGGGCGGGCTGATCGGCCAGGCGATCCACCTGCCGCTGCCGATGCTGCTTGGCCCGCTCCTGGCGGTGGCGGCCGCGGCGCTCGGGCGCTGGAAGCCGCTCGGGCATCCGGTGCAGTTCCCGATGATGCTGCGGATGATCTTCATCCCGATCATCGGCGTCGCCATCGGCGGCACCTTCACCCCGGCGATTCTGGACGAAGCGCGCGGCTGGTGGCCCTCGCTCCTCGCCATCGCGGTCTTCATTCCCGTGGCGCATATCATCAGCTTCCGCGCCGTACGCGCAACGGGCCAGATCGACCCCGTCACCGCGTTCTTTGGCACAGCACCGGGCGGGCTGATCGAAGCGGTGCAGATGGGCGAGGAAATGGGCGGCGATACTGCCATGCTGACGATGCTGCAATTCCTGCGGCTGATCGTAACCATCGTCTGCGTGCCGATCTTCTTCACGGTAATGACCGGCCATGCGGTCGGCTCGGCGGGCGGCGCCACCCTGACCCGCACCGCCATGACGCTGGCCGACCTGCCCTGGCTAATCGGCGCAGGGGGCGTGGGCGGGCTGCTTGGTTGGCACCTCAAACTGCCCGGCGGGATGGTCACGGGCCCGATCCTGGTCTCGGCCATCGTGCATCTGACGGGGCTTGCGCAGGGCAGCCCGCCGAACTGGCTGGTGAATGCCACGCAACTCGTGATCGGTGCCTCGCTCGGGGTGCGCTTCGCGGGCATGCCGCTCGGCCGATTCTGGCTTGCGATCCGGCTTGCGGGGCTTTCCACCGCGCTGTCGATCACGCTCGCAATCATCTGCGCCTTCAGCCTCGCGGGCTTCGTCGGCGAACCCCCGGCCGCGGTCTTCCTGGCCTTCGCCCCCGGCGGACTGACCGAGATGTCGCTGATCGCGCTCTCACTGCAAATGAGCATCGTCTATGTCACCGCCCACCACGCCGCGCGCATCCTGCTTGCCGTGGCGGTCGCGCGGCTTCTGGCGGGCAAACTCGCCCGCTGACCCTTCAATGTGGAAAAAATATCCCGGGGGGCCGAGGCAAGGCCTCGGCGGGGCAGAGCCCCTTACACCTCTTCGACCATCGCAACGCCCCGCAGCGCGCGGATCGCGCCCTTCACCTGCGGATTGACCGGGAAATCGCGCCCGGCGCTCAGCATGTAGCGGCAGCCGCGCTCGGAGTCGAAGACGGTAAAGCTGATCGGGCCGCGCCCGCGCACCTTGCCCTCGGCCTCGACCCGCTCAAGCAGCGATGCAATCGAGGCCACCGCCTCGGCCGTGTCGAGATGGATCATCAGCCCCGCGCCGCCCGCATCCGCCGTCACGGTATCGACCGCCGTCGCGGTCTGCGCCAGCATCCGCACGCTTTCGCCCTCAACCTCAACCTTGACGCTCAGCACGACCAACCGACCGGGCTCAAGCACCCCGCGCGCGGCCTCCAGCGCGTCAGAGAAGAACGTGGCCTCGTAGGGCCCCGACACATCTGACAGCGCGACAAAGGCGAAACGGTTCCCCTTGGCCGATTTCTTTTCACGGACCGAGGCGACCTCGCCCGCGATCTTGGCGAAGAACGGGCCGTTCACCGCCTTGGCCTGCACCTCTTCCAGCGTCATGATCTTCTTGCGCTTGAGCGCGGGCATGTAATCCTCAAGCGGATGGCCCGAGAGGTAGAAGCCGATGGCCTTGTGCTCTTCGGCCAGACGCTCGCCGGGCAGCCAATCGTCGGTGTCGGCCAGACGCGGCGGCGGCAGATCGTCCCCGGCCTCGCCGAACAGCGACACCTGCGCCGAGCCCTTGGCTTCGGCCACCGCCGCCGACCATTGCACGAGGCTGTCGAGACTGCTGAACACCCGCTTGCGGTTCGGATCGAGCTGATCGAAAGCCCCGGCCCGCGCCAGCATCTCCAAGGGGCGCTTGCCGACCCGTTTCATATCCACACGGCGGGCAAAATCGCTCAGGTCGCGGAAGGGGCGTTCGCCCCGCGCCTCGACGATCAGCTGCATCGCTTCGACACCCACGTTCTTGAGCGCGCCCAAGGCATAGACCAGCTTTTGATCCACCACGTCGAAGGTCGCGAGCGAGCGGTTCACGCAGGGCGGCACGATCTCGGCGGCCAGTTCCTTCTTCACCTCCTGCGCGTAGATCGCGAGCTTGTCGGTCAGGTGAATATCGCAGTTCATCACCCCGCCCATGAACTCCACAGGGTGGTTCGCCTTCAGCCAGGCGGTGTAATAGGACACCACCGCATAGGCCGCCGCGTGCGATTTGTTGAAGCCATAGTTGGCGAACTTCTCGAGCAGGTCGAAGACCTCACCGGCCTTCTTCTCATCGACATTGTGGGTCTTCTTGGCGCCCTCGACGAACTTGGGGCGCTCTTTCGCCATCTCTTCGGCGATCTTCTTACCCATCGCGCGGCGCAGCAGGTCGGCGCCGCCAAGCGTATAGCCCGCCATGACCTGCGCGATCTGCATCACCTGTTCCTGATAGACGATGATGCCCTGCGTCTCGGCCAGGATCGGGTCGATCGTGGGGTGCAGTGAGGTCAGCGGCTTCAGCCCGTGCTTGACCTCGCAATAGGTAGGGATGTTCTCCATCGGTCCGGGACGATAGAGCGCCACAAGCGCGACGATATCTTCGATACAGGTGGGCTTCATCTGGCGCAGGGCCGATTTCATGCCCTCGGATTCCACCTGGAACACCGCGACCGTGCGCGCATCGGCGTAAAGCCGGTAGGTCTTCTCGTCATCCAGCGGGATGGCGTTGATCAGGTTCGCGGCGCCCTCGGCGGGCTCGTAAAGCCGGTTGCCCGCCGGATCGACATGCAGCGGGCGGCCCGATTTGAAGATCAGGTTCATCGCCGACTGGATCACCGTCAGCGTCTTGAGGCCGAGGAAGTCGAACTTCACCAAACCCGCCTGCTCGACCCATTTCATGTTGAACTGGGTCGCGGGCATGTCCGAGCGCGGGTCCTGGTAGAGCGGCACCAGCGCATCGAGCGGCCTGTCCCCGATCACCACGCCCGCCGCGTGGGTCGAGGCGTTGCGCAACAGGCCCTCGACCTGCTGCGCGTAATCCAGAAGGCGCTTGACCACCTCTTCGTTGCGCGCAGCCTCACGCAGGCGCGGCTCGTCGGCCAGCGCCTTCTCGATGCTAACGGGCTTGACCCCCTCGACCGGGATCATCTTCGAGAGCTTGTCCACCTGCCCGTAGGACATCTGCAACACGCGCCCCACGTCGCGCACCGCCGCCTTGGACAGAAGCGCGCCGAAGGTGATGATCTGCCCCACCTTGTCGCGGCCATACCGGTCCTGCACGTAGCGGATCACCTCTTCGCGGCGATCCATGCAGAAGTCGATGTCGAAGTCCGGCATCGAGACGCGTTCGGGGTTCAGGAAGCGTTCGAACAGAAGCGAATAGCGCAGTGGGTCAAGGTCGGTGATGGTCAACGCATAGGCCACCAGCGAGCCTGCCCCCGAGCCCCGCCCCGGCCCGACCGGAATGTCGTGATCCTTGGCCCATTTGATGAAGTCGGCAACGATCAGGAAGTAGCCGGGGAAACCCATCCCCTCGATGATGCCCAATTCGAACTCCAGCCGCGCCTCGTATTCCGCGACCGGGACGGCATGGGGGATCACCTCAAGACGCGCGCGGAGCCCGTCCCAGGCCTGGCGGCGCAACTCCTCGACCTCGTCATCGGCGAAACGCGGCAGGATCGGCTTGCGCTTGTAAGCGGCAAAGGCGCAGCGGCGGGCGATCTCGACCGTGTTTTCAAGCGCCTCGGGCAAGTCCGCGAAAAGCGCGCACATCTCGGCTTCGGATTTGAAATAGTGCTGCGGGGTCAGGCGGCGGCGTGGCTCGATCTGATCGACATAGGCGCCCTCGGCGATGCAGATCAGGGCATCATGTGCCTCGAACATCTCGGCCTTGGGGAAATAGACATCGTTGGTGGCGACCAGCGGCAGGCCGAGGTCATAGGCCATCTCGACAAAGGGGCGCTCGGTCGCGCGCTCGCCCTCGGTCAGGCGGCCGCCCTCGCCGGGGTGGCGCTGCAATTCGACGTAAAGACGGTTGGGGTAGGTCGCGGCCAGACGCTCCATCAGCAGACGCGCCTTTCCCGCCTGCCCGGCCTGAATGAGCTTGCCCACCGGCCCCTCGGCCCCGCCGGTCAGGCAAATCAGCCCCTCGGAATGTGCAGCCAGTTCATCGAGCATGACCTGCGGCAACTGCCCGCCCTTATCCACGTAAAGGCAGGAGCTGAGCTTCATCAGGTTCTCATAACCCGCCTCGGACTGCGCCAGCAGAACCAGCGGCGCGGGCATCCGCGGCTTTTCACCGGGCTGCGCAGGGTCATATGCGATCGAGACCTGGCAGCCCACGATCGGCTGCAACCCCGCCCCCTGCGCCAGCACCGAAAACTCAAGCGCCGCGAACATCGCATTCGAGTCGGTGACGGCGACCGCTGGCATCTTGGCCGCATCGCACATCTTGATCAGCTTCTTGACGGGTACGGCCCCCTCAAGCAGCGAATATTCGGTGTGAACGCGCAGGTGGATGAATCGAGGTGCGGACATGCCAAACTCATAGCGCGGCAAAAGGTGGTCACGCCAGCCCAATGCGCCCCGGCCACTGCCCATTACTTGATCATCGGATCAAAATGCGCGCAGCGGGTTGCGCCAAAACACTTGCCACAACGCCAACCTTGGGTTTTGCTGATCAATGCCCCGCTCTACGCCGCATCGAGCGGGGGAACGCGCAATATGGTAACGCGGCGGATAAACGCATGGATATCTCGTTTCTTCTGAACGGAGAAACCCGGACCGCGCGGATCACGGACCCGACGCAGAGCGTTCTGGACTGGCTGCGGGCGCAAGGCCTGACCGGCACCAAGGAGGGCTGCAACGAGGGCGACTGCGGCGCCTGCACCGTGATCGTCACCGACGCGGGCGGTGTGCGCGCGCTCAATGCCTGCCTGATGATGATGCCCCAGCTGGCCGGCAAGGCGCTGCGCACGATCGAGGGCATCGCCGCGCCCGAGGGCGCGCTGCACCCGGTGCAAAGCGCGATGATCGAGCATCACGGCTCGCAATGCGGGTTCTGCACGCCGGGAATCGTCGCCTCTCTGGCGGCGGCGCATTGCAACGGGCGCACCGACCATGACGATATTCTGGCGGGCAACCTGTGCCGCTGCACGGGCTATGCGCCGATCATTCGCGCCGCTGTTGCCGCGCAGGACGCCCCCGTGCCCGACTGGATGCACGACGTGCCGCCCGCCGTCGATCTGCCCGGCGCCGTCCTGCCGCAAAGCGCCGATGACCTTGCCGCCTGGTATATGGCCAATCCCGATGCCACGCTGATCGCCGGGGCGACCGATGTCGGGCTCTGGGTGACCAAGCAATTGCGCAGCCTGCCCAAGGTCGCCTTCCTCGGCCATTGCACCGATCTGCAAGAGATCACCGAGACCGAGGCTGGCTATCGCATCGGCGCAGGCGCAAGCATCGCCGCCCTGCGGACCTGGGCCGAGGGGCCGCACCCCGCGCTGGCCGCCCTGTTGCGCCGCTTCGCCTCCGAGCAGGTGCGCCAAGCAGCCACCATCGGCGGCAATATCGCCAACGGCTCGCCCATCGGCGATGCCCCGCCCGCGCTGATCGCCGTGGGCGCGACACTGACCCTGCGGCGCGGGGATACACGGCGCGAGATCGCGCTGGAGGATTTCTTCCTCGACTACCGCAAACAAGATCGCCAGCCGGGTGAGTTCGTCGAGGCCGTCACACTGCCCAAGAGTGCCCCGGATCTGGCCTGCTACAAACTCTCAAAAAGGTTTGATCAGGATATTTCTGCGGTCTGTGGCTGCTTCAACGTCACAAAAAATGGTTCGAAAATTGAAAGTGCCCGTGTGGCCTTTGGCGGCATGGCGGGCATCCCGAAACGGGCAGCGGGCTTTGAGGCCGCTCTGCTCGGCCAGCCCTTCACCGAAGAGACGATCCTTGCCGCCCTACCCGCGCTTGATGCGGATTTCGCACCGCTCAGCGACATGCGCGCGTCCGCCGCCTACCGGCGCGAGGCCGCCCGCGCCATGGCCCTGCGCTACCTGCGCGAGGCCTCGGGCGAGGCAACCTCGGTACTGGAGGTCTCGGCATGAGCGCCTCGCAGCCCCACGATTCCGCCCGCCTGCATGTCACCGGCCAAGCGCGCTACCTTGATGACATGCCGACGCCCGAGGGCACGCTGCATCTGGCCTTTGGCCTGTCGACCGAGGCCAGTGCCACGATCGACGCGCTCGATCTGGACCCGGTGCGGCAAAGCCCCGGCGTGCTGCATGTGCTCTGCGCGTCCGATCTGCCCTTCGCCAACGATGCCTCGCCCGCGCCGCAGCCCGAACCCGTGCTGGCCGAGGGCGAGGTGCATTACATCGGCCAGCCGATCTTTCTGGTGATCGCCACCTCGCATCGCGCGGCCCGCATCGCGGCGCGCAAGGCGCGCGTCAGCTATACCCCCCGCCCCGCGATCCTGACCCTTGACGAGGCACTCGCCACCGGCAGCCGCTTTGAGAACGGCCCCGTCATCTGGGCGCGCGGCGACGCCGAAACCGCCCTCGCCCAAGCCACCCATATCGCCGAGGGCACCCTTGAGGTCGGCGGGCAAGAGCATTTCTACCTTGAGGGCCAGGCCGCGCTTGCCCTGCCCGCCGATGAGGGCATGGTCATCCATTGCTCAAGCCAGCATCCGACCGAGATCCAGCACAAGGTCGCCGAGGCGCTTGGCCTGCACATGCACGATGTCCGCGTCGAGATGCGGCGCATGGGCGGCGGCTTCGGCGGCAAGGAAAGCCAGGGCAGCCACCTCGCCATCGCCTGTGCGGTGGCCGCGCGACTGACCGGACGGCCCTGCAAGATGCGCTACGACCGCGACGACGACATGGTCATCACCGGCAAGCGCCACGACTTCCGAATCCACTACCGGATCGGCGCCGACGCCGAGGGCCGCGTGCTCGGTGCCGATTTCGTGCAACTGGGCCGTTGCGGCTGGTCGCCCGATCTCAGCCTGCCGGTCTGCGATCGCGCCATGCTGCATTCGGACAACGCCTATTTCATTCCCGCGCTGCGGGTCGAAAGCCACCGGCTGCGCACCAACACCCAGTCCAACACCGCCTTTCGCGGCTTTGGCGGCCCGCAGGGGATCCTAGGGGTCGAGCGCGCAATGGAGCATCTGGCGCAGGTCAGCGGGCTTGATCCGCTCGAGTTGCGCCGACGTAACCTCTACCGCGCCGAGGCACCGTTCCAGAGCACCCATTACGGCCAGCCGGTTGAGGATTGCATCCTGCCCGAACTGATGGCCGAGTTGGAGAAATCCGCCGATTACACCGCAAGACGCGCGGAGATCGACGCCTGGAACAGCAATAATCGAACCATCAAGCGCGGACTTGCGCTAAGCCCGGTCAAGTTCGGGATCTCGTTCACGCTGACCCACCTGAACCAGGCGGGGGCGCTGGTCCACCTCTATTCGGACGGCTCGATCAGCATCAACCACGGCGGCACCGAGATGGGCCAGGGCCTGCATCAAAAATGCTGTCAGGTCGCCGCACGGGACTTTGGCGTAGAGGCCGGACGGGTCCGCATCACCGCAACCGACACATCGAAAGTGCCCAACACCTCGGCCACGGCGGCATCGTCGGGCGCGGATATGAACGGCATGGCGGTCAAGGCCGCCTGCGAGACGATCCGGGCGCGGCTTACCGATTTTCTTGCCGCGCGCGAGGGTTGCTCTGCCTCCGAGATCACCTTTGAAGCGGGCGAGGTGCGCGCGGGCACCCGCAGCTTTGCCTTCGAGCAGATCGCCAAAGAGGCCTATCTGGCCCGCGTCAGCCTGTCCTCGACCGGGTTCTACGCGACGCCCAGGATCAGTTGGGATCGCGTCAAGGGACAGGGGCGGCCGTTCTTCTACTTCGCCTATGGCGCGGCGGTGACCGAGGTCGCCATCGACACGCTGACCGGCGAGAACCGCATCCTGCGCTGCGACATCGTGCATGATGCAGGGGCCTCGCTGAACCCCGCGCTCGACATCGGCCAGATCGAAGGTGCCTATGTGCAGGGCGCGGGCTGGCTGACGACCGAGGAACTGGTCTGGAATGACAGTGGCGCGCTCACGACCCATGCGCCCTCGACCTACAAGATCCCGGCCTGCTCTGACCGGCCGCGCATCTTCAATGTGCGCCTCTGGGACGCGCCGAACCGCGAAGAAACAATCTTCCGCTCGAAAGCCGTGGGCGAGCCGCCTTTCATGCACGGGATCTCGGCCTTCCTGGCGCTGAACGATGCCTGCGCGGCCTGCGGGCCGCATTGGCCCGACCTACGCGCCCCCGCAACACCCGAGGCCGTGCTGGCCGCCGTTCACCGCGCGCGGGGTGATGCATGAGCCTTGACCCCGCATATCTGGCGCGCGCCGCCGCGCAAGGCCCCTTCGTGCGGGTGCTGGTGGCCGCCGTTCAGGGCTCGACCCCGCGCGAAGCCGGGGCCGAGATGCTGGTCTGGCCTGACCGGATCGAGGGCACGATCGGCGGCGGGCAGCTGGAGTTCGAGGCCATCGCCCGCGCCCGCACCAACCCGGTTACGCGGCTTGAGCGCATCCCGCTTGGCCCCGCGATGGGGCAGTGCTGTGGCGGCGCGGTTACTCTGACTTATGAACCAATGGATGCCGCCAGCATCGCGCGGATCGACGGCACCCATCACGCACGCCCGTTAGGCAGCGCATCCGAAATGCCACTGGCCGTGCGCCGGACCCTTGCGCGGGCCCGCGACCGGGGCGAAATCCCGCCCCTGCTGATCGAGAACTGGCTGATCGAGCCGGTCGCCCCCGCGCGCCAATCGCTCTGGGTCTGGGGGGCGGGGCATGTCGGGCGCGCTGTCGTCGGCACCCTCGCCCCGCTGCCGGATCTGGCACTGAGCTGGCTTGATATCGGGGCCGACCGCTTTCCCGCCCTGCCCCATGGCGTCACCCCGATGATCGCGGAAAACCCCGCGCATCTGGTCACTCTGGCACCGCATGACGCCCATCACCTGATCCTGACCTATTCGCATGCGCTCGACCTAGAGCTGTGCCACCGCCTGCTCGACCACGGCTTTGCCAGTTGCGGGCTGATCGGCTCGGCCACGAAATGGGCGCGCTTTCGCAAACGTCTGAGCTTGCTGGGACATTCCGACGCACAGATTTCGCGCATTGCCTGTCCGATAGGCGATCCGACTTTGGGGAAACACCCGCAAGCCATTGCGATTGGGGTCGGGGCCGCGCTACTCAGGGAGTTGAGCGCCACCAGAGCCCGAAGGGCCAGCCAGAAGAAGGATCGCGCCGGGTGACAGGGGACAAACTGCTTCAGATCGAGGGGCTGACCAAGGCCTATCCCGGCGTTGTCGCCAATGATGGCGTCGGCTTTTCCGTCGCGCCGGGCGAGGTGCACGCGCTTCTGGGCGAGAATGGCGCGGGCAAATCGACGCTGGTCAAGATGATCTACGGCCTCGTCAAACCCGACGCGGGCACGATGCGCCTGATGGGCAAGCCCTACACCCCGGCCGAGCCGCGCGCCGCGCGGGCCTCGGGCGTGGCGATGGTGTTCCAGCATTTCTCGCTGTTCGAGGCGCTGAACGTGGCCGAGAACGTCGCGCTTGGCATGGAGAACCCGCCGCCTATGGGCGATTTGGCCAAGCGCATCCGCGAGATCTCCAACGCCTATGGCCTGCCGCTCGACCCAGAGCGCCTTGTGGGTGATCTGTCGGCGGGCGAGCGTCAGCGGGTCGAGATTATCCGCTGCCTGCTGCAGGACCCCAAGCTGTTGATCATGGACGAGCCGACCTCGGTCCTGACCCCGCAGGAGGTTGGCATCCTGTTCCACACCCTGCGCAAACTGTCTTCGGAAGGGACCGCGATCCTGTATATCAGCCACAAGCTCGAAGAGATCCGCAGCCTGTGCGACGGCGCGACCATCCTGCGCGGCGGCAAGGTTGTCGCCACCTGCACCCCGCGCGACAAGACCGCGCGCGAGCTGGCCGAGATGATGGTGGGCGGCGAATTCAAGGCAACCGACCGTGCGCAGCGCACGCTTGGGCACACGATTTTCGAGGTGAAAGATCTCGACCTCGCGCCGATGTCGCAATTCGGCCCTGCGCTGAAGAAAGTGACGCTGAGCCTGCGCGCAGGCGAGGTTTTGGGCGTGGGCGGCGTGGCCGGAAATGGCCAGGAGGAGCTGCTGGCGACCCTGTCGGGCGAGCGTGTCTCGGCCCCCGGAACGGTCTTGTTGCACGGGCAGGATATCTCGGGCCTCGGGCCGAATGACCGTCGTCGCCTGGGCCTGCAGGGCGCCCCCGAAGAGCGCCTTGGCCATGCTGCAGTCCCGGCGATGAGCCTTACCGACAACGCCCTGCTGACCGGCACCGTGCGCCGCCCGCTGACCAACAGGGGCTTTCTGGATATGAAGGCCGCGCGGCTCTTCGCCGAAGAGATCATCAAGAATTTCGACGTGCGCACCCCCGGCCCGCATGTGGCCGCGCGCGCGCTTTCGGGCGGGAACCTGCAAAAATTCGTCATAGGCCGCGAAGTGCTGCAATACCCCGAGGTGCTGATCGTGAACCAGCCGACCTGGGGCGTGGATGCCGCCGCGGCGGCCTCCATCCGGCAGGCGCTGCTGGATCTGGCCAGCAAGGGCGCGGCGGTCATCGTGATCAGCCAGGACCTCGATGAGCTGATGGAAATCGCCGACCGGTTCTGCGCGCTGAACGAAGGGCGCCTGAGCGCGCCGCGCGACACCGAAGGGCTGACGCTGGACGAGATCGGGCTGATGCTGGGCGGCGCCCACGGGATGCAGGAGGCCGCGCTATGATCACCCTTGTCAAACGGCCCACGCCCTCGCGCGGCTGGTCCTACACCACGCCGCTCCTTGCCGTTTTGGCCACGATGATCGTCGGCGGGCTGATGTTCGCAGCCCTCGGCAAGGACCCCGCGCAGGCGATCCGCATGATCTTCTGGGATCCGCTGTTCGGCCCGAACGCGGCCTATTTCCGGGGCCAGTTGCTGGTCAAGGCGGGGCCTCTGATCCTGATCGCCTCGGGTCTGGCGGTAGGCTTTCGCGCGGGTATCTGGAACATCGGCGCCGAGGGGCAGTATATCATCGGCGCGATCTGCGGCGCCTCGGTCGCGCTGGCGGCCTACCCGGCGGAATCGCACCTGCTGTTCCCGGCGATGATCGTGGCGGGCGCGCTTGGCGGCTGGCTGTGGGGGATGATCCCGGCGGTGCTGAAGGTCGTGTTCAACACCTCCGAGATCCTCGTCTCGCTGATGCTGGTCTATGTGGCGCAGAACCTTCTGGCCTATGCGGCCTTCGGCCCGTTGAAGAACCCGCAGGGCTTTGGCTTTCCCGGCTCGCGCAACCTTCAGCAATACCCCTCCGCGCATAACCCCGAACTGTTCGCAGGCACCGGCGCGCATTGGGGCGTGCTGGCAGCGCTGATCGCGGTGATCGGAGCCTATATCCTGATGCACCGCCATATCGCGGGCTTCCGCATCCGCGTCGCGGGTGAGGCTCCGCGCGCCGCGCGCTTTGCCGGCGTCGTGCCCGCGCGGCTGGTGATGTTCTGCCTTGGGCTTTCCGGCGCGCTCGCGGGTCTGGCGGGGCTATTTGAGGTGTCCGGGCCAAGCGGCCAGATCACCGACGGGTTCAACGCGGGCTACGGCTTTACCGCGATCATCGTGGCCTTCCTTGGGCGCCTGCACCCGCTCGGCATCCTGCTCGCGGGCCTCTTGATGGCACTGACCTATATCGGCGGCGACATGGCGCAGATGATGCTTGGCCTGCCCGGCGCGGCGATCCAGGTCTTCCAGGGGATGCTGCTGTTTTTCCTCTTGGGCTTTGATGTGCTGACCAACTACCGTATCCGCATCGGGAGGGCCCGCGCATGACCCTGGGTGGTATCGACATCATCGTTCTGACCGCCACACTGATGGCGGCCTCGACCCCGGTCCTGCTGGCCGCGACGGGTGAGCTGATCGCCGAGAAGGCGGGCGTGCTCAACCTCGGCGTCGAGGGCATGATGATCATGGGCGCGATGGCGGGTTTCGCCGTGGCCGTTACTACCGGCAGCCCGGTCGCGGGTTTCCTGGCCGGGGCGGTGGCCGGGGCGCTGATGGCGCTGCTGTTTGCCATCCTCACGCAGGTGCTGCTGTCGAACCAGACGGCAACCGGTCTTGCGCTGACGCTGTTTGGGTTGGGTCTCTCGGCGCTCTTCGGCAAGGGGTATGAGGGCGTGCGCCCGCCCTCGACCGGCAAGGTGCCCTTCGGCCCGCTCGCCGAGATTCCGGTGATCGGGCCGGTTCTCTTCTCGCACGACTGGGTGGTCTATGCCTCGTTGATCCTTGTCGCCGTGACCTGGGCCTTTTTGCGCTTTACCCGCGCCGGGTTGATCCTGCGCGCGGTGGGCGAAAGCCACGATGCCGCCCATGCGCTCGGCTACCGCGTCATCGCGGTGCGCGTCGCGGCGCTCGCCTTTGGCGGCGCGCTTGCGGGCCTTGGCGGCGCTTACCTCAGCCTTGTGCGCGTGCCGCAATGGACCGAGGGCATGACCGCCGGCGCCGGCTGGATCGCGCTGGCCATCGTCGTTTTCGCCAGCTGGCGGGCCGAGCGCGTGCTGATCGGCGCCTATCTCTTCGGCGGGATCACCGCCTTGCAGTTGCAACTGCAAGCGGCCGGTTACGCCATTCCAGTGCACCTGCTGTCGATGGCGCCTTACGTCATCACCATCGTCGTGCTGGTCATCTTGTCCGCCATTCACCGCCGCGGGGCGCAGGCCGCGCCTGCCGACCTCGGGCGGTCGTTCCATGCCTCGGCCTGAGGCGTCAATCAGGGGCCGCGAGCCCACAACCAACGGGGAGTTCCCATGAACCGCAGATCCTTTCTGACCACCACCGCTACCCTCGCTCTGGCCGCGACCAGCCTTCCGGCCCTGGCCGAAGAGCAGCTGAAAGTCGGCTTTATCTATGTCGGCCCGGTGGGCGACATGGGCTGGTCCTACCAGCACGATCAGGGTCGCCAGGCAATCGAGGCGGAATACGGCGACAAGGTTGCCACCACCTTCATCGAGTCGGTCCCCGAGGGCCCGGACGCCGAGCGCGTGCTGACCCAGCTGGCGCTGGAAGGCAACAAGCTGATCTTCGCGACCTCGTTTGGTTACATGGACGCGGTGATGAACGTCGCCGCCAAGTTCCCCGATGTGAAGTTCGAGCACGCGACCGGCTACAAGACCGCCGACAACGTCGCCGTCTATGACGCCAAGTTCTTCCAGGGCCGCGCCATCCAGGGCACCATCGCGGGCCGCATGACCAAGTCGAACAAGATCGGCTACATCGCCTCGTTCCCGATCCCGGAAGTGATCCAGGGCATCAACTCGGCCTATCTGCACGCCAAGAAGGTCAACCCCGACGCCGAGATGAAGGTCGTCTGGGCCTACACCTGGTTCGACCCGGCCAAGGAAGCCGACGCTGCCGCCGCCCTGATCGCCGAGGGCGTGGACGTCGTGATGCAGCACACCGACTCGACCGCGCCGCAAGCCAAGGCACAGGAGGCGGGCAACGTCATCACCTTCGGTCAGGCCTCGGACATGTCGGCCTTCGCGCCGATGCCCCGCGTGACCTCGACGATCGACAACTGGGCGCCCTATTACGTGCAGCGCGTCGGCGCGATGCTTGACGGCACCTGGGCGTCGGGCGCGACCTGGGGCGGTATCGACACCGGCATGGTCGAGATCGGCGAGATCTCGAGCGCGGTTCCCGAAGAGGTGAAAGCCGAGGCGATGGCGCTCAAGGATGCGATCGCTGCGGGCACCTATCATCCGTTCACCGGCCCGCTGAACAAGCAGGATGGTTCGGCCTGGCTCGCTGAGGGCGAGACGCCGGACGATGGCGCGCTGGCCGGGATGAACTTCTACGTCGAAGGCATCACCGCCGAGCTGCCGAAATAAGCTCGTCGCAGATCGTTTTTCAGGGGGGCGGGCCAGCTGGTCCGCCCTTCACATTTGGAAACGAAAATTTGACCCAAAGTGGAGAACCCTTCCGTGAAGGTCATGCTAGTCTGCCCCGAAGCGCGGACATTGCCGCCAGAAGGGAGACCCGATGAAACGCCTCAGAACCACCACGGCCCTTGTCGCCGGACTGGCCACCCTGACCCCCGCACTCGGCCTGGCGCAAAGCACGCCGGAGCTGGACGCCGCCGTCTGCATCGCCGAGAAGATCGGCGCCGGTGCAAGCGAAGAAGAGGCGCGCACGGCCTGCCTGCCCTCGGACCCCGCCCCGGAGGCTGTCGCCGAAGAGGGCGCACCGGCTGAGGAACCGGCGGCCGACGCTGAACCGGCCGAGGAATCCGCCGCAACCGAACCGGCACCGGAGGCAGAACCCGCCGCCGAAGAACCCGCACCCGAGGCGGTCGTGGAAGAGGCCGCACCGGCCGAGGAACCGGCGGCCGAAGAATCCGTGGCGGCCGAACCCGCTATGGAGGAACCTGCCGCCGAGGAGACCGCGTCCGATCCGACGCCCGAGCCCGAAGCGGCACAGGCCCCGGCCGAAGAGCCAGCGCCTGCTGAAACCGCCGCTGAAGACGCCCCCGCAGCCGAACCCGCGCCTGCGGAAACGGCCGCAGAACCGGCCTCCGAACCCGAGTCCGCCGAGACCGCTGTCGCACCTGAGGCCGAGCGGAGCGATGCCAACACGCTGAAGAAAGCGCTGGCCGCGCAGCTCGAAGCCATGCCTGCCGAGGAGGCGCAGGCCGTCCAACAGCTTGAGGCCGCAATCGAGGCGACCGAAAGCGCCGATACTGGCGCCCCGGTCAGCAACGCCGCGCTTGCAGCCGAGGAGACCGCCCCCGCAGCCGCGGAGGTGATCGAAGAGGTCATCACCGAACAAAGCGCCCGCTCCTCGACCGAGGATTTCACCTCGAAGATCGACACCAAGCCCGAAGCGAAGAAAAAGAAGAAAGACAGCGGCCTGTCGGATGCCGAGAAGCTCGCGATCGTCGGCCTCGGGGCGCTTGCTGTGGGCGCCATCCTGAACAATGGCAGCGAGGTTGCCGTGAACTCGGGTGACCGCGTGGTGGTGCAGAAACCCGATGGCAGCTATCAGGTGATCAAGGACGACAACGCCCTGCTGCGCCAGCCCGGCTCGACCATGCGCACGCAAAGCTTCGCCGATGGCTCGACCCGCACCGTCAGCACCAAGGCAGACGGCACGCAGATCATCACCGTCTATGATGCGCAGCGCCGGATCGTGCAGCGCACCCGGATCGATCCGGACGGCAGCCGCTATATCCTGGTCGATGACTCGGTCGGCGCCGATCCGGTCGAGGTCTCGACCCTGCCGCGCTACAACCTGACCGAAGAGGCCAGCAGCGATGACGCCCTGCGCGCCGCCATCGCGCGCGAAACCGAGATCGACCGCCGCTTTACCTTGGCGCAGGTGCGTCAGATCCCGGCGGTGCGCGCCCTTGCCCCGGCCATCGCGGTGCGCAACATCACCTTCGCGACCGGCTCGGCCGCGATCCGCCCGGAACAGGCGCGCGACCTTGTGGCCCTTGGCGATGCGATCCGCGCCCGGATCGCCGACAATCCGCATGAGATCTTCCTGATCGAGGGGCATACCGACGCGGTCGGCAACGCCGCCTACAACCTCGCCCTGTCGGATCGCCGCGCCGAGTCGCTGGCGCTTGCGCTGACCGAGTATTTCGACGTACCCGCCGAAAACCTCGTGGTGCAGGGTTATGGCGAGCAGTTCCTGAAGGTGGACACCCAGGTCGCCGAGGAGGCCAACCGCCGCACCACCGTGCGCCGGATCACCGACTTGCTGAGGATATCCGCCGCGAACTAAGCGAGGTTCGATAGAAGGGCGCCCGAGGGCGCCCTTTTACGTTCGCCCTATTTTTCTTGGCTCCGCGCCATATTGACCTGAATCATGGTGCTTGGCAGAAACGTTACTCACATTCATAAATACGAATTCAACCCGGAACCGGTATCCGGGCCAACAGGGGGGAACGAAACATGGCACATATAGTGGTGCTCGGCGCGGGTCTTGGCGGCGCCATCATGGCGTATGAGTTGCGCGACACGATACGCAAGGAAGACAAGATCACCGTCATCACCAAGGACCCGAAGTATCATTTCGTACCTTCGAACCCCTGGGTCGCCGTCGGCTGGCGTGATCGCAAGGACATCACCGTGGACCTCGCGCCGACGATGGCGAAGAAGGGGATCGAGTTCATCCCCGTCGCCGCACAAAAGCTCCATCCCGAGGAGAACCGTGTCGAGCTCGCCGATGGCCAGTCGGTTTCCTATGATTATATCGTCATCGCCACCGGCCCCGACCTTGCCTTCGACGAGATCGAGGGCTTCGGCCCCGAAGGCCACACCCAATCCATCTGCCATATCGACCATGCCGAGGCCGCCCGCGTGGCCTTCGACCGTTTCTGCGAGAACCCCGGCCCGATGATCATCGGCGCGGTACAGGGCGCATCGTGCTACGGCCCGGCCTATGAGTTCACCTTCATCCTCGACACCGCGCTGCGCCGCCTGAAAATCCGCGACAAGGTGCCGATGACCTTCATCACCTCCGAGCCCTATGTCGGGCACCTCGGCCTTGATGGCGTGGGTGATACCAAGGGCCTGCTTGAATCGAACATGCGCGACAAGCACATCAAATACATGACCTCGTGCCGCGTGAAGAAGGTCGAAGACGGCAAGATGATCGTCGAGGAAATCGCCGATGACGGCTCGGTCAAGGGCGAGAAGGAAATGCCCTTCGGCTATGCAATGATGCTGCCCGCCTTCCGCGGCATCCCGGCGGTCTCGGGCATCGAGGGCCTGTCGAACCCGCGCGGCTTCACCATCGTGGACAAGTATCAGCGCAACCCGAAGTATCAGAATGTCTTTGCTGTGGGCGTCTGCGTCGCCATCCCGCCGATGGGTCCGACCCCGGTGCCGGTGGGCGTGCCCAAGACCGGCTTCATGATCGAATCGATGGTCACCGCCACCGCCCAGAACATCGGCAACATCGTGCGCGGGATGGAACCCGACAGCGTCGGCACCTGGAATGCAGTCTGCCTTGCCGATTTCGGCGATCAGGGCATCGCCTTCGTCGCGCAGCCGCAGATCCCGCCGCGCAACGTGAACTGGTCGAGCCAGGGCAAGTGGGTCCACTGGGCCAAGGAGGGCTTCGAGCGCTACTTCATGCACAAGCTGCGCAAGGGCACGTCCGAGACCTTCTACGAGAAGTTCGCCATGAAGATTCTGGGCATCGACAAGCTCAAGGAAGTCAAGAAGGGCTGATTTCCCATAGGTGCCGGGCCTTCGGGCCGGGAGCCACTCTGCTGCGGCGGACAAGAGGCGGGTTGAGGCCCGCCTCTATGCGTTTTGTCGACTCGGATTGCCCAACAATCGCGCCTAGGTCAGGGTGCGGGCGAAGCGCGCCCTAAAGACCGGATGAACGGCTCAGACTGAGCTGTTAGGCCGCGCAACGCGAGATGCGGCCCGCGGAGTTATCTGCCTGATTGAGAGGGGAGAAGTTGGTGGCGAGGGGGGGACTCGAACCCCCGACCCCGTGATTATGAGTCACGTGCTCTAACCTGCTGAGCTACCTAGCCACGTTGGCGCGTAGCTAAGCGAAGGCGCGCGAGGCGTCAAGGGCAGAATCAGAGAAAGTCTGCGCCGCACGTGATGAATTGCACATTGGCCTTCGGGCGGCGGCGCGGTAGCTCTGGGGCGACGAAGGAGAGACCGATGCAGCCTGCCCCCCTGCCCCTGACACGCGATATCGTCCTGATCGGCGGCGGGCATGCCCATGCGCTCGTGCTGCGCATGTGGGGGATGAAACCCCTGCCCGGCGCGCGGTTGACGCTGATCAATCCGCTGCCCACGGCGGCCTATTCGGGGATGCTGCCCGGCCATATCGCCGGGCACTATGCGCGCGACTCGCTGCAACTCGATCTGGTGCGGCTGGCGCGCCACGCGGGGGCGCGGTTGATCCTTGGATACGCCGAGGGGATCGACCGCGAGAACCGGCTGATCCATGTGCCGGGGCGCGCGCCGATCACCTATGACATCGCCTCCATCGACACGGGCATCACCGCCGAAATGCCCGATATTCCAGGCTTTTGCGATTACGTGACACCCGCCAAACCGCTCGATGCCTTCGCCGACCGGTGGGAGGCCTTCGCGACCTCCGCCCCGCCCGGGCCGCGCATCGCCGTTGTGGGTGGGGGCGTTGCGGGCGTTGAACTGGCGCTGGCCTTCGCCCACCGCCGCCCCGATGCGCAGGTGAGCGTCTATGAGGCCGCGCCCGAGACACTCACTGCACTTGGGCGCGGTGCTCGGCAACGGCTGCGTGCCCATTGCGCGCGCCATGGTGTGCGGCTGGTCGAGAACGCGCGCCTGACCGAGGCCCGCGCAGATGGCCTGCGGCTGAGCAATGGCGCTTTTGAGCCCACCGATTTCATCCTTGGCACCGGGGCGACCAAACCGGCCGACTGGCTGGCCGCGACCGGGCTTGATCTGCACGAGGGCTTCGTGAGCGTCGGCCCGACGCTGCAAAGCTCGGACCCGGCGATCTTTGCAGCCGGGGATATCGCGCATCTCGCTTGGGCGCCGCGCCCCAAGGCCGGGGTCTATGCGGTGCGCGAGGCGCCGGTGCTGTTTCACAATCTGCGCGCGGCGGTGACCGGGCGCACGATGCGCAGCTACCGGCCGCAGCGCGATTACCTCAAGCTGATCTCGACCGGCAACAAACGCGCGGTGGCGGACAAATGGGGCCTGCCGCTCGATGGCGCGTGGCTCTGGCGTTGGAAGGATCGGATCGACCGGCGCTTCATGGCGATGGTGGCCGATTTGCCCACCATGCCCCCGCCCGTGCTGCCGCCCGAGCGAGCACAGGGGATCGAGGAAGTTCTGGGCGCCAAGCCGCTTTGTGGCGGCTGCGGTGGCAAGCTTGGGGCTGCCGCCTTGCGCGAGGTGCTGGCCGATCTGCCGCCGCCGCAGCGGGGCGATGTGCGGCTTGGCGCGGGTGGCGATGCGGCGGTGCTGGCGCATGGCTCGGGTGTGCAGATGTTCACCACCGATCACGTGCGCGCCTTTAGCGAGGACCCATGGCTGCTTGGCCGCGCGGTCGCTATTCACGCGCTTGGCGATATCTGGGCGGCGGGCGGACAGCCACAGGCGGCGCTGGCGCAGGTCACCCTGCCGCGCATGGCCGAGGGGATGGCCGCGCGCAGCCTGGCCGAGATTCTGGCGGCTGCGGGCGAGGTGCTGCGCGAGGCTGGCGCCGATTTGGTCGGCGGCCACACGAGCCTTGGCGCCGAGGTCATGCTGGGTTTTTCGATCACCGGCCTCGCCGAGCGCCCCGTGGGGCAGGATACCGCGAAGCCCGGCGATGTCTTGATCCTGACCAAGCCGCTCGGGACGGGTGTCATCCTTGCCGCCGAGATGCTCAAGGCCGCACCGGGTGAGATCGTGGCCGGGGCCTGGGCGTCGATGGCCACATCCTCGGCCCGCGCGGCGGCGGTTCTGGCGCCGGTGGCCCATGCGATGACCGATGTGACGGGCTTCGGGCTTGCAGGCCACCTGCTCGGGCTGTGCCGCGCCTCGGGCGTGGGGGCCGAGCTTGCTCTGGCCGACATTCCCCTGCTGCCGGGGGCCGAGGCGCTCTCAGCGGCGGGGCATGGCTCCAGCCTGCTTGCGCAGAATATCGCGGCCTGCGCCGGGGCGATCATCGCGCCGCCCGGGCCGCGCAGCGAACTGCTCTATGATCCGCAGACGGCGGGCGGGCTGCTGGCGGTCGTGCCGCAGGCGCGCGCGCTAGAGGTGATCGAGGCCCTGCGTGAGGCAGGTTACGGCGCTGCGGCCATCGGGCGAGTTGTGGCTGGCGCGCCCCTATTGCGGATCAGCGGCTGATCGCGGCAGCCGCCGCGATCACGCGCGCGGCCACGTTCTCCAGCGCCTCAGGGGCGAGGCTTTCGACGGGCAGCATCGCCTCGGCCTGCGCATGGCGGGCGCGGTGCTTTTCGTAGCGCGGGTCATAATGCAGCGCCATCAACCCCTCGGCCAGCTCGCGATGCGCGCCCTGCCGTGCCAGCGCCTGCCATCGCTCGATCACCTCGGCAGACTGGAACGGCCGCAGCTTGTCGATCAGGGCCAAGAGGCCCGAGTGATCATCCGCGATATCGGCATAGGCCCGCGCGAGGTAGCCTGCGCGCTCGGGCAACGAGGCCGCGATCCTCAGGCGCGGCGCCGCGCACAGCGCCGACCACACGCCCTTGGGCAGCATGATATTCCCGATGCGAGAGCTCTCCGCCTCAACCAGAACGGGCCGCGCCGGGTCCAGCACCGCCAGTTCCATCGCCAGCCGCCCCTCGAAGCCCTTCTGCGCGGGCTGACCGCCCGGCATCGCCCCGAAGATCGAGCCGCGATGGTTTGCCAACCCTTCAAGGTCGAGCACCTGAGCGCCCTGCCTGCGGGCTTCCAGCAAGATCTCGGTCTTGGCTGAGCCGGTATTGCCATCAAGCACGACGAAAGGCGAAACCGGGGTCTGCGTCAGGGCCTCGACGACCAGCCCGCGCCAGGTTTTGTAGCCGCCCTCGACAAGCTCGGCCCGCCAGCCGACCTGCCGCAGGATCGTCGCGAAAGAGCCCGAGCGCTGCCCGCCCCGCCAGCAATAGACCAAGGGCCGCCAGCCGCCCGACATGCCCGAAAGCGGGCCTTGCAGATGCCGCGCGGCATTCTGCGCCACCAGCGCCGCACCGATCTTGCGCGCGTCAAAAGGCGAAACCTGCTTGTAGATCGTACCGACGCGGGCACGTTCCTCATCATCCAGGACCGGCAGGTTGATCGCGCCGGGGATGTGATCCTCGGCGAATTCGGAAGGCGAGCGGACGTCGATGACGGTGTCGAAATCGAGCGCCGCCACCTGCGCCAAAGAGGCAAGTTGCATCAGTAGACCGTTACAGGGGTTCCCACCGCGACCTGATCGAACAGGGCGATGACATGATCGTTGACCATGCGCAGACAGCCGTTCGAAACCGCGTGCCCGATCGACGAGGGCTCGGTCGTGCCATGGATGCGGATCGCCGTATCACGGCCGTTCTGGTAAAGATAGAGCGCCCGCGCGCCGAGCGGGTTCTGCGGGCCGCCCGGCATCCCGTCGGCATATTTCGCGTATTTCTCGGGGCTGCGCTGGATCATCTCGGGGGTGGGTTTCCAGCTCGGCCACTCGACCTTGCGGCCCACCACGGCCTGGCCGCGGAATTTCAGCTCTTCTCGGCCGACGGCCACGCCATAGCGCATCGCCTTGCCCGGGGCGGTGATGTGATAAAGGAAGAATTTGTCCGACACGATGATGATCGAACCCACGGCCAGATCCGGCTTCACGCGCACCTGAGTCGGGTAATACTGCGAGGCAATGGGCCATTTGGGCTGCGCACCGGTCTCGATCTGTGCGCTGACGGTGGATTTGACCACTTCGGCCACGGCCAGGGTGGGCAGGGTCAGCGCGGCGAGGGTGCTCAGAAAGGTGCGGCGATACATCGCGTTCTCCGGTTGCTTGGGGAAAGGCTAGCAAAGGCGCCTTTGGCCCTCAACCGGGAAAGGGCCGGGCGGGTTCCCCCGCCCGATCAATTCCGTGGGGCTTACTTCGCCTGGAAGGCGCAGCCGGTCTTGAACCCGAGCTTGCCGAAGATCATCGCGGCCGGGCAGAAGCCGGTGAAGGCGGACTGGAACATGTTCGCGCCGATGAACACGGTGAACCACATGAAATAAGGCGAGACGAACTGAGTCAGCAGAACGCTGAGCAGAACCATCGTGCCGGCGAAGGCGAACATGATGCGGTCGAGAGACATGGGAGGACTCCGTTCAAGAGGTTGTTGTGTCTAGCCCTTCACGTAGCA
The DNA here is from genome assembly GCF_019264375.1 of Sedimentimonas flavescens. Taxonomy (GTDB): domain Bacteria; phylum Pseudomonadota; class Alphaproteobacteria; order Rhodobacterales; family Rhodobacteraceae; genus Rhodobacter; species Rhodobacter flavescens. The sequence goes on from NZ_JAHVAI010000012.1 coordinate 59,187, forward strand.
TCCCCGCCAATCAAATTCAAGATCTCGAATATTTAAGCGTTACTTGACCCCGATCCCGCTTCGCGCCAAGTGAAGGGCAAAGGGGTGCAAGATGAACCAGGCAATCTCCCACACGACTTTCATCATCGACGGAATGCATTGCGGCGCCTGCACCGGGCGGGTCGAGCGTGCGCTGGAAGCCGAAGAGGGCGTAACGGCCGCGTCTGCCAACCTGATGGCGCGCTCGGCGCGGGTCGAGTTTGCCGCACCGGCCACGCCCGCCACACTAGCAGAGGCCCTGTCCAAGGCGGGATACCCGGTCAACCAGGCCGAGGCGCGGCTGGAGATCGAGGGGATGACCTGCGCCACCTGCACCGGCCGGGTCGAGCGTGCACTGGCAAGCACCCCGGGCGTCATCGCGGCCTCGGTCAACCTTGCCACGCAAAGCGCCGCCGTCACCTATGCGCAGGGCGCCGTGGCGCCCTCGGAACTGGTGCGCGCGGTTGAAGGCGCGGGCTATCACGCGCGCGTCCATTCGCAGGCCGAGGCCCCCGCCCCGGTCGCTGACCGTCAGGCCGCCGAGGCCGAACAGATCAAGCGCAACGTCCTGATTTCGGGCGTGCTGACGCTGCCGGTCTTCGTTCTGGCGATGGGCGTGCACATGATCCCGGCCTTCCACCACTGGGTCGCCGGCACGATCGGCGAGCGCACGAGTTGGTGGATCCAGTTCGTGCTGACCGCGCTGGTGCTGGCCTTCCCGGGCCGCGTCTTCCTGCGCATCGGCATCCCCGCCCTGCTGCGCGGCGCGCCCGAGATGAACTCGCTCGTAGCGCTCGGCTCACTGGCGGCATTTCTCTATTCCGCCGTCGTTACCATCGCACCCACGCTGCTGCCCGCCTCGGCGCGCGAGGTCTATTTCGAGGCCGCCGCCGTCATCGTGACCCTGATCCTTCTGGGCCGCTGGCTAGAGGCCCGGGCCAAGGGCCGCGCGGGTCAGGCGATCTCACGCCTTGTGGGCCTGCGCCCGACGACCGCGAAGGTCGAGCGCGCCTCGGGCGTAATCGAACTGCCGGTCGAGGAACTCGCGCCGGGCGACATCATCCAGCTGGCGCCGGGCGAACGTGTCGCGGTCGATGGCGAGGTGATCGAGGGCCACGGCTGGATCGACGAATCCATGCTGACGGGCGAACCCGCCCCGGTCGAGAAAACCCCGGGCGCCAAGGTCACTGGCGGCACGGTCAACGGCCCCTCGGCGCTTAGCTTCCGCGTCACGGCCACGGGCGGCGACACGGTGCTGTCGCGCATCATCGCCTTGGTCGAGGAGGCGCAGGGCGGCAAGCTGCCGGTGCAGGCGCTGGTAGACAAGGTCACGCGGGTTTTCGTGCCGGTGGTCATGGCGCTCTCGGTGCTGACCTTCGCGATCTGGATGCTGGCCGGTCAGGGCTTCACCCATGCTCTGGTCGCGGCAATCTCGGTGATGATCATCGCCTGCCCCTGCGCGATGGGTCTGGCCACGCCGGTCTCGATCCTCGTCGGCACCGGGCGAGGTGCGGAACTCGGGCTGCTCTTCCGCCGCGGCGACGCGCTGCAACGCCTCTCCGAGGTCGAGATCGTCGCCTTCGACAAGACAGGCACCCTGACCGAGGGCCATCCCGCCCTGACCGACCTGCTGCCCGCGAGCCCCCTTTTCACCCCCGACGAGATCATCGCGATGGCCGCCGGGGCCGAGGCGCGCTCCGAACACCCGCTGGCGCAGGCGATCCTGACCGAGGCGGAGGCGCGCGCCATCACGCCCGCGAAGGCGCGCGGCGCCAAGGCGCTGCCCGGCCGGGGCCTCTCGGCCAAGGTGGACGGGCGCGAGGTGCTTCTGGGCAACGCCCGCGCGATGGAAGAGGCAGGCGTCGATTGCGCCATGCTGGCCCCCGCCGCGCAAGCGCTGGCGAGCGAGGGCAAGACCCCGGTCTGGCTGGCGGTCGATGGCACGCTGGCCGCGCTGATGGCGGTGTCGGACCCGCTCAAGAAATACGCCCATGACGCGGTAGCCGCGCTGCAATTTGACGGGGCCGAGGTCGCGTTGATTTCGGGCGACACCAAAGCCACGGTCGAGGCCGTAGGGCGCCAGCTTGGCATCCTGCGCGTCATCGCAGGCGTGCTGCCCGAGGGCAAGGTCGAGGCGGTCAACTCGCTGCGCGAGCGCGGGCCGACGGCCTTCGTGGGCGACGGGATCAACGACGCCCCCGCGCTGGCGGCGGCAGATGTGGGGATCGCCATCGGCACCGGCACCGATGTGGCCATTGAGGCGGCCGAGGTCGTGTTGATGCATGGCGACCCGCAAGGCGTGGCGCGCGCCTTTGCCCTGTCGCGCGCAACCATGCGCAATATCAAGCAAAACCTGTTCTGGGCCTTCGCCTACAACACCGCGCTGATCCCGGTGGCCATGGGCATTCTGGTGCCCTTCGGCGGTCCCGGCCTCTCGCCGATGCTGGCGGCCGGGGCGATGGCGTTTTCATCGGTTTTCGTGGTGACGAACGCGCTGCGTCTGCGCCGCGCGGGTGCCTGAGGGGGCATTTAGCCAGCCTGCGCCTCGGCCATGAAGGCCGCCAGCGCGGTCGTTTGGTCCTGCGTCAGGCGCAGACCCAGCTTGGTGCGCCGCCACAGCACGTCTTCTGCGGTGCGCGCCCATTCCTTCTCGATCTGCCAGAGGATCTCGGTCTCGGTCAGCGTCGCGCCGAAATCGCGCCCGAGATCGGCCGCCGAGGTCGCCCGCCCGAGGATCGTGCGCGCCTCGGCACCATAGGTTCGAACCAGACGCGCGGCCCAGGGCATGGTCAGGAACGGGTAGTCGCCGCAGAGCGCCTCGCGCAGGGCGGCAACCTTGAGCGCCGAGAAATCTCCCCCCGGCAAGGGCACGCCTGCCGTCCAGTCCCCCGTCATCTGCGGGAAACTCGGGGCCAGCGCTGCCAGTGCGGCCTGCGCCAAACGCCGATAGGTCGTGATCTTGCCGCCGAAGATATTCAGAAGCGGCGCGCCGCGATCATCGAGCCGCAAGACGTAATCGCGCGTGGCCGCCGTGGCCGAGCTTGCCCCGTCATCATAGAGCGGCCGCACCCCCGAGAACGTCCAGACGATATCCGCCTGCGTCACCGGGCGGGCGAAATACTCGGATGCGAAGGCACAAAGATATTCCTGCTCGGCCTCGGTGCAGACCGGTGCATCGGGCGCGCCGAGGTGGTCCTGATCGGTGGTGCCGATCAGGGTGAAGTCGCATTCAAAGGGGATGGCGAAGCAGATCCGCCCGTCGCGACCCTGAAAGAAATAGGCGCGTTCATGGTCGAACAGCTTGCGCGTGACGATATGCGAGCCGCGCACCAGCCGCACCCCGTCGCGCGAGGGGATATGGATCGTGTCACGGATCACCTCGCCCACCCAGGGGCCCGCAGCATTGATCAGGGCACGCGCGAGATGAGTTCCCTCTTCGGTCTCGATGCGCCACAGGTCGCCCTCGCGATGCGCCTCAAGCACCTTGCAGCGGGTCAGGATCGTCGCGCCGCGCGCCCGCGCATCGCGCGCGTTGAGCACCACGAGCCGCGCATCATCGACCCAGCAATCGGAATATTCGTAGGCATGGGCGAAATCTGCCTTCAACTCGCGCCCGGCCGGATCGCGGCGCAGATCAAGCGCACGCGTGCCCGGCAACAGTCGCCGCCCGCCAAGATGGTCGTAGAGAAACAACCCCGCCCGGATCATCCAGCCGGGCCGTCGCCCGCGCAACCACGGCATCGCCAGCCCCGCCAGACGGCTGACGGGCGATGTCGGCTCGAAGCGCATCTGCGGATGCAAGGGCAACACGAAGCGCATCGGCCGCGCGATATGGGGCATCGCTTTCAGCAGCACCTCGCGCTCGGCCAGAGCTTCATGCACAAGCCGCAATTCGAGATACTCAAGATAGCGCAACCCACCGTGGAACAGCTTGGTCGAGGCCGAAGAGGTCCCCTGCGCCAGATCTCCCTTCTCCGCCAGCGTAACGGACAGACCCCGCCCCGCCGCGTCACGTGCAATCCCGCAGCCGTTGACGCCGCCACCTATGATGAACAGATCCACTGGGTTCCCGGCCATATCTGACAAGGAAAACCTCCTTTGACATCATGCCCTTGATTTCAGTGGGCGCCTTTACCGCGCTCTTGTCAAAACGAAATTTCGCGAGGAGATCGGCAAAGCTCCGCTTACGTTCAGCCAACGCGCTATGCGCATGACGCCGCGAAGGGTATCAATCTCTCGATCCGAATTGCTCCGAGGTAGCGATGCAACTGACCCGCCGTTCCGCGCTTTTGTCGCTGATCGCACTGGCCGCCTGTGGCTCCGCCCCGCGCGAATCCTCGAAATCGGTCGAGTTTGACCTGCATCCGGGCGAGACCCCGGAACTGCGCCGACTGATCAACCGCTACGCCGACGAATACGAGGTTCCGCGCAGCCTGGTGCATCGCGTCATCCAGCGCGAAAGCGACTACAACCCCGGCGCACGCAACGGTCCCTATTACGGCCTGATGCAGATTCTGCCGCAGACCGCGCGCGGGATGGGTTTCGACGGCAAGCCAACCGATCTTCTGGATGCTGAAACCAACCTCAAATACGCGGTGAAATACCTGCGCGGCGCGTGGCTTTGCGCCGATGGCTCGCAGGACGCCGCCGTCAAGTGGTACGCGAGCGGCTATTACTACGAAGCCAAGCGCCGTGGCATCCTGCGAGAAACCGGCCTGCGCGCCTGATCATCGCCGCACGCCTATTCCCGATCGCGCAGCACGCCGGCGGGGCGCTCGGCCAGCGGTCGCAGGGCAAAGATGAGGCCCGCGATCAGGGTCGCCAGGACGCCCCCGGCCACAATCGCCAGCGCCGGCAGCGGCGCAAAGCGGAACTCGGCCTCCATCACCAGATCGACCACGGCCCAACCCGCGATCGCGCCGAACAGGATCGCCACTAGGCCCGCGGCAGCCCCCATCAGCGCGGCTCGCAAGGCGAAGGACGCAAGGATCGTCGCGCGCTTGGCGCCAAGCGTCTTGAGCAGCGCGGCCTCCCAGGCGCGGGTGCGCTCGCCCGCCGCGGCGGCGCCGATTAGCACGACGAGGCCCGTCAGCAAGGTAACCCCCGCCGCAAGCGAGGTGGCCCGCGCGATAGCGCCAAGCGCCTCGGTCACGCGGTCGATGGCATCGCGCACCCGAATCGCGGTGATATTGGGAAACGCCCGCGCCAGATCGCGCAGGATCTGCGCCTCGGCGCTTGGCGGGGCGTAGATCGTGGCCAGCATGGTATGCGGCGCGCCCGATAGCGCAGCGGGGTTGAAGGTCAACACGAAGCCAATCCCCATCGTCGAGAAATCGACATTGCGGAACGAGGCGATCCGCGCCTCGATATCGCGCCCCAGGATATTGACGGTCAGCCGGTCACCGAGCTTCAGGCCCAGTTCCGCTCCCTCCTCGGCCGAAACGGAAACCAGCGGCTCCCCCGCGTAATCGGCGGGCCACCATTCGCCCTCTGTGAGGGTCTCGCGCGGGGTTTCGGCATAGGTTACACCGCGATCCCCCCGCAGAACCCAATGCTCGCCCGCCACCTCGCGCGCGTTCTGGCCGTTGATACGGGTGACGACCCCGCGCAGCATCGTCACGGTCTCGACCCGCCCGACCTCGGGCATGGCATCGAGCGTACTCAGGAAGGGCTGCAATTGGTCGGGCTGGATGTCGATCACGAAATAGGCGGGCGCCTCGCTTGGCAGATCGCGCTGGATCGCCCCGCGCAGGCCCGCATCGACCTGCCCCACCGCCGCCAGCACCGACAGCCCCAGCCCGAGCGAGAGGATCACCGCCGTCGCCTCGGAGCGCGGGGCGCCAATGGCCGCAAGTGCCGCGCGCAGGGCGGGCCGCCCGCGCACAAGATGCGCACTGGCCCGCGCGGCCCATCGCACCAGCAAGGCCGCACCGGCAAGGATCATAAGGGCGAAGGCGACGCCGCCAAAGGTGCCAAGCGTCAGCTGCCAAAGCCCCGAGAACCAGACTGCCGCCGCCACAAGCACCGCGACCAGCCCGGTCACCAGCCCAAAGGCCCGCCATGAGGGCAGGCGCCGCCCGCCCTGCGTCTCACGATAGAGCAGCGCCGCGCGCATCTGCGACATGCGCGACAAGGGCCAAAGCGCGAAGATCGCGGCCACAAGCGCGCCGTAGAGCGCAGCCTCAAGCATCGGCAGGGCGCTCAGCCGCACCTCGACCGGGATCGGCATCAGCCGCTCGATCACGCCGGCTGCGGCGAGCACGACCCCGGCCCCCAGCCCAAGACCCGCCAGAATGCCGACGAGCCCTAGGGCCGCCAGTTGGATCAGGAAGGCCGCGCGGATCGTGCCCCCCTCGGCGCCAAGGGCGCGCAGCGTCGCGATGGTCTCTGCCTTGCGCTCCAGCCAGCCTGCGACGGTGGCCGAGATGCCCACGCCGCCTACGGCCAGTCCCGCAAGGCCGACAAGCACGAGGAACGATCCAAGCCGGTCCACGAAACGCTCGGCACCGGGGCTGGCGCGACGGCTGTCGGACCAGCGCAGGCCAGCGTTTTCAAAGCGGTCCTCTGCGGCGGCTTTGGCGGCCTCCAGATCGGTGCCCACCGGCAGCAACACGCGATATTCGCTTTCAAAGAGGGCGCCGGGCGCCAAGAGGCCGGACCCCTCCAGCGCATCCAGCGCGATCAGCGTGCGCGGGCCAAAGGCCATACCCATGCCGGTCGAATCCGGCTCGCGCAGGATGCGCGCCATCATCACGAAGGGCGTGCCGCCCAGCTCGAACCGGTCGCCGGGGGCAAGGCCCAGACGATCGGCCAGAACCGGGTCCAGAAAGGCGCCGGGCAGCCCGCCCTGCCCCGCCAGCGCGTCCATGCCGACGGGCGGATCAAGCTCCAGCTCGCCCAACAAGGGGTAAGCGCCATCGACCGCCTTGGCCTGCGTCAGCGCGCGTTCATCCCCGACCGAAACCATCGAGCGGAAATCAACCACCTCGGACAGCGCCTCGGCGCGGGAGGCGATCCAGTCGCGCTCCTCCGGGGTGGCCTGGCGATAGGTGAACTCGTATTGCGCATCGCCCCCCAGCAGGGTCGCGCCCTGATCGGCAAGGCCCGCTCGGATCGCCCCGCGCACAAGACCCACGGCGGCAATGGCCGCCACACCCAGCATCAGGCAGAGCAGGAAGACGCGAAAGCCGCGCACGCCCCCGCGCAACTCGCGCCGGGCGATGGTCAGGGCTGCGCTCATTCGGCCGCTCCGACGATCTTGCCGTCGAAAAGCTGCACCACGCGATTGCACCGCTCGGCCAGTTCGGGGGCGTGGGTGACCATGATCAGTGTGGCGCCGTGGCGCTCTTGCAGACCAAAGAGCAGATCCATGATGGCCTCACCATTGGCCGCATCGAGATTGCCCGTCGGCTCATCGGCCAGCAGGATCGCCGGGCGCGGCGCAACGGCGCGGGCCAGCGCCACGCGCTGCTGCTCCCCCCCCGACATCTCGGACGGGTAGTGCCCCCGGCGATGGCCAAGGCCTACCGCCTCCAGTTCGGCCTCTGCGCGCGCAAACGCATCGCCATGCCCGGCGATTTCCAGCGGGAGAGCAACGTTTTCCAGCGCGGTCATCGTCGGGATCAGGTGGAAGGATTGGAAAACGATCCCCATATTCCCCCTGCGGAAGCGCGCAAGCTGGTCCTCGTCCATCGCGGACAGGTCCTGCGACAGTGCCTGCACCGATCCCCCGGTGGCGCGTTCCAGCCCACCCATCAGCATCAGGAGCGACGACTTGCCAGACCCCGAAGGCCCCGTAAGCCCCACGCTTTCGCCGCGCTCGATATCGAGGGTAATGCCCCTAAGGATCTCGACCGGCCCCGCGTTTCCATCTAGCGTCAGGCGGGCATCGGTCAGCGACAAAATGGTAGGGGTCATGCGGATCTTCCGGAAATGTCTTTCCTTCGCATATGGGGTGCGCGGCGCCCTCAGCAAGCTTGTAGTTGCGGCATTTATTGCCGCACCGCTGCCCGCGATGGCCGCACCGGTCACCGTTCTGGCGCTTGGCGACAGCCTGACGCAGGGTTACGGGCTGGCCCCGGAGGAGGGGCTGGTGCCCGCGCTCGGGCGTTGGCTGGCGGAAAACGGCGCCGAAGTCGAGCTGATCAACGCTGGTGTGTCGGGCGACACCACGGCGGGTGGGCGGGCGCGCGTTGCCTGGTCGCTGACTCCCGAGGTCGATGCCGTGATCGTCGAGCTTGGCGGCAATGATCTGCTGCGTGGCCTGCCGCCCGAGGAGGCGCGGGCTAACCTAGACGCAATCCTCTCTGAGGTCAGCGGTCGCGGTCTGCCCACGCTTCTGGTCGGATTGCCCGCGCCGGGCAATTACGGGCCGCGCTACAAGGCGGATTTCGACGCGATCTGGCCCGAGTTGGCGGCGAAATACGATGCGGTGCTGCTGCCCGACCTGCTAGCACCGATTGCGGAACTGTCGCCCAAGGACCGCGCCGGGCGCAACCTGATGCAGGATGACAATATCCACCCTGCCCCCGCCGGGGTCGCGCTGGTGATTGATGCGCTAGGGCCGAAGGTGCTGGAACTGCTGGCGAAAGTGCCTGCGGGCTGACCTAGTCGCGGCGGCGGTCGAGCGCCCAAAGCGCCCCGGCCCCCACGAGCCCCAGCCCGGCCCCCAGGATCGCCGCAAGGCCGTAACCGCCAAGCATGGCCCCGATCGCGAAGACACCTGCGCAGATCGCATCCCCCGCGAGCTTTTGCAGCGCCATGAGCGAGGCCCCCGCCCCCGGCCGCGCGGCCAGAAGCTCTTGCAGATAGGCCATCGGCTGGGTCAGCACGATGGCGCCGCCCGCCGCTCCGGGGACGGTCAGCAGCCAGACATAGGGCGTCTCGGCCAGGATCGGCAGGCCCGCCAGATGCACGCCATACAGCGCCATGCCCCACCAGATCAGCCCGGTCTGCGACACCCGGCCCAACACCATCGGCAGCGCGAGCATGAAGGGCACCTCCAGCCCCGCCAGAATACCCGCGTAAAGCGCGGTATCGCCCGCGCCGCGATGCGCGATCCCGGCGAAGACAAGGCCGATCACCACGAGATAAAGCGTCACCGCCCCGTGGATCGTTCCAAGCGCCAGCACCCGGATCAGCACGCGCACCTCGGCCATCTCGCGCAGCGATTGGGCAAAGCTGAGGCCCGATTTCGGGTCAGGCCAGCGGGTTGCCCCGTCGCGCGGCCAGAACCGCCAGACCAGCGCCAGCAGGATCCCGGCCACCACCAGCGACACCGGGTAGATCGTGATCAGCGGCACACCCGCCCCGAAGACCACCGACCAGATCGGCAGCACGCAAACCCAGGGCAGCGCGAAGGCCGCGCGCAGGGTCGCCTGAATACCGGGGCGGTCGCGCTCGGGGTGCAGGGTGGCGGCCAGCCGCGCCAGCGCGAAGAACTGCCCGAAGAGCGAGCCAGACAGCGGCAGGATCAGCGCATGGGCCAGAACGAAGCTGGTGACCGAGGGGCCGAAGGTCATCAGCCCCGTTCCCGCCACCAGAAACCCGCCCGACACCAGCGCGATCACCCTGCGGTTCGCGCGCTGATCAGCCAGGATACCAAACCCCACCGAGGCCGAAACCGAAAGCACCGAGGCGACCACCAAAAGCGCCGAATAGGCACCGTCCGACAGGCCGAACACCGTCACCGCCAGCGCCGAGGCATAGGGCGCCAGCGTCGCGGCGTAGGCTCCGAACAGGATCAAGAGCGCCCCCGAGAGCATCAGCATCGGGTCGCGCAGGATCGGACGAAGGGAAGACGGGAGCGCCATGACTTACCTATGGGTGAAGGCAATCTGTGCTCTGCCAACGCCCCGAATGCAAGGGTCAGGGAATGGTCTTGCCAGGGTTCAGGATGCCCTTGGGATCAAGGGCCGCCTTGATCGCGCGCATCACATCCAGCGCAACAGGGTCCTTGTGCGCAGCCATGGTAGCGCGCTTCGACAGCCCCACGCCATGCTCGGCGCTGAAGGTGCCGCCCAGAGCCACGGCCTCCTCGGCCACTGCGGCGCGGATCGTGTCGTTCAGCGCAGGATCGGTGCGCGTCGGATAGGCGGTGTAATGGATATTGCCGTCGCCGAGATGGGCGATCACCAGCTCTTCGGCGCCGGGGTCGATGGTGGCCAGCCGCGCCGTCATCCGGTGCAGGAAAGCCTCAAGCCGATCGAGCGGGAAGGCCACATCGCAATCCACCAGATCGGGGGTGGTGAAGGTGATCTCGGCTGCCGATTCGCGCATCTGCCACAGCTTGCGGCGCTGTGCCTCGGAGGTGGCGATGACAGCCTCGGCCACCTGCCCTGCCTCAAGCGCCGCGCCGAGCACCTCTTCGAGCAGCGCCGTAGGGTCATCGCCCGTGCGGGTTGTCGCGATCTCCAGCAGGATATTCACTGGCTGCGGCGGAAAGGGGCAGGCAAATTCAGGACGCAGACGGGCCAGACGCGCCATGTAATGGGCGGGCATATACTCAAAAGCCTCGACCGCGCCACCCGTCGCCGCCTGCACGCGGTTGAGCAGATCGAGCGCGACGCCAAGGCTTTCAACGCCCAGAAGCGCCGTGCCATAGGCCACCGGCGCGGGCACCAGCCGTAGCACCGCCGCAGTGATGATACCGAGCGTCCCCTCGGCGCCGATGATCAGGTCACGCAGGTCGTAGCCGGTGTTGTCCTTGTGCAGCTGCGTAAGCAGGTTCAGCACCCGCCCATCGGCCAGAACGACCTCCAGCCCCAGACATAGCGCGCGGGCCGAGCCGTAGCGGATGACATTCGAACCCCCGGCATTGGTGGACAAAAAGCCCCCCACCATGGCCGAGCCCTTGGCACCGAAGGTCAGCGGAAAGGCCAGACCGTGCTCGGCCGCAATCCCGTGCAGCGCCTCAAGTACCACGCCCGCCTCGGCAACTACGGTGCGGGCGGCGGGGTTGATCTCGCGCACACGGTTGAGGCGCGCAAGCGACAGCATCAACGCGCCCTCGGCGAAGGTTCCGCCATTCAGCCCGGTATTGCCGCCCACCGGCACGACCGGGGTGCCGGTCTCATGCGCAAGGCGCAGGATGGCCGAAACCTCGGCCACCGTCGCGGGGCGCAGAACCGCCAGCGGGGTCCAGTGATAGTGGCCCGTCCACTCGCGCCCAAAGGCCGCCGCATCGGCGCCGCTCAGCACATGCGTCGGCCCGATCAGGTCACGCAGGCGGGCGGGCAGGTCGCTCATCGCCAGTCGAAGAAGCCCTTGGGCGCCTGCGCCAGCAAGCGTCGCGCAAGATCCGTGCCGAGTTCCGCCGCATCGGCAATCGAGCCCCGTGCTTCGCCCGAGATCGCCTCGGAGCCATCGGGGCGCAGGATCTCGCCGCGCAGCCAGAGCTGGTCGCCCTCAAGCATCGCAAGCCCGGCGATCGGCGTCTCGCACGAGCCGTCAAGCGTCGCCAGATAGCTGCGTTCGGCCGTCAGACGATGGCCTGCGGGCGCGTCATGGATCGCCGCCAGCAGACGTTCGGTCATCGGATCGGCCAGACGCCGCTCGATCCCGATGCAGCCCTGCGCCACGGCGGGCAGCATCTCATCGACCTCGATGGCCGAGCGCGCGACGTGGCTCATGCCCAGACGGTTCAGACCCGCCATCGCGAGGAAGGTGGCAACCGCCACGCCCTCATCCAGCTTTTTCAGCCGGGTCTGCACATTGCCGCGGAACTCGACCAGCTTCAGATCGGGGCGCTTGTTGGCCAGCTGCGCGCGGCGGCGCAGGCTCGAGGAGCCCACCGTCGCACCCTGCGGCAGATCGGCCAGACGCGCGACACCGGGGCTGACGAAAGCATCGCGCACATCCTCGCGCGGGAGGTAGCAATCAAGCACCAGCCCCTCGGGCTGCGCGACCGGCATGTCCTTCATCGAATGGACCGCAATGTCGATGCGGCCCTCCAGCATGGCCTCTTCGATTTCCTTGGTGAAAAGGCCCTTGCCGCCAAGCTCCTTCAGCGGCTTGTCGGCTGCGATCAGCGCGGCATTGTCGCCGGTCGTCTTGATCACCACGATCTCGAAGGCCGCCTCGGGCAGATCATGGGCGGCCATCAGCCGCGCGCGGGTTTCATGGGCCTGCGCCAGCGCCAGCGGGCTGCCACGCGTGCCGATCTTCAGCGGGTCCGTAATGGAAGGCATCTTGGTCATGGCCAAGCGATAACTGCGGCAATCGGCCCGCGCAAGCGCCGAACGCTTGACATCGCGCCGCAGGGCGGGCTTGTGGGGGACAATTGAGGAGACAGCGATGACCGACAAGACCATCCTTCGTGCCCTGCGGGGCGAGGTTCTGCCCACCCCGCCGGTCTGGATGATGCGGCAGGCGGGCCGCTATCTGCCGGAATACCGCGCGACTCGCGCCGAGGCAGGCGATTTCCTGTCGCTGTGCTACAACCCCGAGCTTGCCGCCGAGGTCACGCTGCAACCGATCCGCCGTTACGGCTTCGACGCGGCGATCCTGTTCGCCGACATCTTGCTGCTGCCGCAGGCGCTTGGCGTCGATCTGTGGTTCGAGACCGGCGAAGGCCCGCGTATGAGCACGGTCACCACGCCCGCCGAACTGGCAGCCCTGAAGGGCAAGGACGACATCCACGACACGCTTGGCCCGATCTATGAGACCGTGCGTATCCTGTCGCGCGAACTGCCCAAGGAAACCACGCTGATAGGTTTTGCCGGCGCGCCTTGGACGGTGGCCACCTATATGATCGCCGGACGCGGCACCAAGGATCAGGGCCCGGCCCATGCGCTCAAAGCCGCCGACCGCGCGACCTTCGCCGGGCTGATCGACCTGCTGACCACTTCGACCATCGAATATCTCTCGAAGCAGGTCGAGGCCGGCGCCGAGGTCATCAAGATCTTCGACAGCTGGGCGGGCAGCCTCAAGGGCCAGGATTTCGAGGATTTCGCCGTCGAGCCCGCCCGCCGCATCATCGCGGAACTGAAAGCACGCTTCCCCGGCCTGCCGATCATCGCCTTCCCGCGCGAGGCGGGCGAGGGCTATATCGGCTTTGCCAAAAAGACCGGCGCGGATTGCGTGGCCATCGACAACTCGGTCTCGGCCGAATGGGCGGCGGCGAATGTGCAAAAAGACGGCTGTGTGCAGGGCAACCTTGACCCGCGCCACATGGTCACCGGCGGCCGGCCGCTGATCGACGCCACGCGCGAGGTGGTGCGCGCCTTCTCGAAAGGGCCGCATATCTTCAACCTCGGGCATGGCATCACGCCCGACGCCGACCCCGAGAATGTCGCGCTGATGATCGAGACGATCCGCAAGGGCTGAACATCGCCCCCATGAACCATGAAAAAAGGGGCCTCGCGGCCCCTTTTCTTATCCCTTGAACTTCTTCGGGCCAGGCTTGCCGGTCTTGGCGCCCGGCTTACCGAAGGGCTTGCCACCGGGCTTACCGAACGGCTTGCCTGCAGGTTTCTCGCCCGGCTTGCCGTATTTCGCCTTGGGTTTATCGGTTTTCTGTGCAGCGCCATGACCGCCTTCGCGGGCCCAGGGGGCAGCCTTGCGGCCCTTGGGGGCACCGAAGTCCTCGTCGCGGTCACGCGCCGGACCCTTGCGATGGGGCTTTTTCGGGCCGCGATCATCGCCGCCCTTGCTCCAGCGCGCGGGCTTGGGCGCGGGACGGTCTAGCCCCTCGGGCGCTTCGGCGAGAACCTCAACCTTGCACTTGTCCTCAAGCCGCATCGCGGGGCCAAGGCCGGTCATGAAGCGCGCGGCGGCGTCTTCATGGATCTGCACGAATGTGTGGTCCTGCATCACGCGGATCGCGCCGATGTCGCGGCGGGTCAGATCACCCGCACGGCACAGCATCGGCAGAAGCCACTTGGGATCGACCCATTCGTCATGGCCCATGCCAAGACGCAGCCAGGTAGCGCGGTCGAACTCGGCGCGGGCGCGCGGCTTCGGGCCATCGACCGTCACCGGCGTCAGATCCTCCGGCGCCGAACGCGCGGCGCGGAAGTTGCGCAGTACGGCAGCGGCAAGCTGGCGCGGCTCGAATGCTTCGAGAAGCTGCGCGATCCCGTCGAATTCCTCTGCAGTCGCCGCAGCGGTCAATGCCGGATCTTGCAGGATACGCTGTTGATCTTTAGCCAGAATTTCCTCGGGGCCAGGTGCGCTGTCCCAGGTTGCGGTGACCTGGGCCTCGCGCAGAAGGCGCTCGGCCTTGGCACGCACGTTCAAGGGAACGATCAGCGCCGAAACGCCTTTCGAGCCAGCCCGCCCAGTGCGGCCCGAGCGGTGCAAAAGCCCCTCGCGGTTGACCGGCAGATCGGCGTGGATCACCAGTTCCAAGCCCGGCAGGTCGATGCCGCGCGCGGCCACGTCGGTGGCGATACAGACCCGTGCCCGGCCGTCGCGCATCATCTGCAGCGCGCGCGAGCGTTCGTCCTGCGACAGCTCACCCGAGAGTGCCACGACCGAAAGGCCACGGTTCAAAAGGCGCCCGGTCAGGTGCGTCACCGCCGCGCGGGTCGAACAGAAGACGATGGCGCGCTCGGCCTCGTAGAAGCGCAGCACGTTGACGATGGCGTTCTCGCGGTCGGATTTGTCCACCATCAGCGCGCGGTAGTCGATATCGGCGTGCTGTTCGCGCGCGGCGATGGTCGAAATGCGCTGCGCGTCTTTCTGATAGGTCGCCGCCAGCTTGGCGATCGGCGGGGAAACGGTCGCCGAGAACATCAGCGTGCGACGCTCTTCCGGGGCCGATTCAAGGATGAATTCGAGATCTTCGCGGAAACCGAGGTCGAGCATCTCGTCGGCCTCGTCCATCACCACGACCTGCAGGTCAGACAGATCGAGCGCGCCGCGGCGAATGTGGTCGCAGATCCGGCCCGGCGTGCCGACAACGATGTGGCAGCCGCGTTCGAGCGCGCGGCGCTCACTGCGGGCGTCCATCCCGCCAACGGCACCGGTGATCACCGCGCCGGCCTTGGCATAAAGCCACGACAGCTCGCGGCTGACCTGTTGGGCCAGTTCACGGGTGGGGGCGATGATCAGCGCATGCGGCAGATCGGCATAGGGCGCAAAGGCGCCGTCGGCCAGAAGCTCTGACGCCATCGCGAGACCGAAGGCCACCGTCTTGCCCGAGCCGGTCTGCGCGGACACCAGCAGGTCTGCCCCTGCCAGCGCGGGGTCCGAGACCGCCTCCTGCACCGGGGTCAGAGTGGTGTATCCCTTCTCGGACAACGCCGCAGAAAGGGCGTCGGGAAGGTGCGGAAACTGGGTCATGTCGGGGCCTTCTGAAAACACGAAGGCCGCGTTCTAGTCCAAACCCCGCCGGGTGTATAGGGCGAATCGCCTGCGCAGAGGGCAACCCCGCCAAGCGTTTACTGCGTTGTCGTGCGTTTTACGGCCACTTGGCCAGCGGCGGCAAGCTCATCAGAACCGCATCGGCATTGTGCCCGGTCTCAAGCCCGAACTTGGTGCCCCGATCATAGACGAGGTTGTATTCGGCATAGAGTCCGCGATGGATCAGCTGAGTGTCGCGATCAGCCTCCGACGCGGGCGTGCCAAGGCGGCGTTCGGTCACCGGGATGAAGGCGGGCAGGAAGGCCGCACCGACCGAGCGGGTGAAGGCGAAATCCGCCTCCCAGTCGCCGGTATTCAGATCGTCGTAGAAGATGCCGCCCACGCCGCGCGCGCGGCCCCGGTGCGGGACAAAGAAATACTCATCCGCCCAGGCCTTGAAGCGGGGGTAATACTCTGCGTCATGCGCGTCGCAGGCGCCCTGCATCTGCGCATGGAAATGCGCGGTATCCTCGGGGTATTCGATGCAGGGGTTGAGGTCTGCGCCGCCGCCGAACCACCAGGCATTGGGCGTCCAGAACATGCGGGTGTTCATGTGCACAGCGGGGGTGTGCGGGTTTTGCATATGCGCGACGAGGCTGATCCCCGAGGCCCAGAAGCGCGGGTCCTGCTCCATCCCCGGGACGCCGCGTGCCGCCATCGCCTTTTGCGCGCGCGGGGCCAACTCGCCCCAGACGGTCGAGATATTCACCCCGACCTTCTCGAAGACGCGCCCGCCGCGCATCACGCTCATCTTGCCGCCGCCGTGATCCTCGCCTGCGGGGCCGGTGCGGGTGGTGGGGGTGACCTCGAAGCGGCCCGGCGCGGCGCTACCCGGACCGCGATCCTCCAGATCCTCGAAAGCCGCGACGATGCGGTCGCGCAGATCCGAGAACCACTGGCTGGCCTGCGCCTTGCGCTCGGTGAAATCGGTGTCGGTCATACGCGGCTCCTCCTGATCACTTTTTGGGTTCATTAACAGGCGCAGCCCGCGGGCGGAATTGCCTTTTGCACCGCGCCGTCGCAGGATGGGCCGTGGATTTCAGGAGGTAGCTATGTTTTCGCGCGTGACCCTGGCAGTTCTTGGCGGAGTGATGCTTCTGGGCGCCTGCGGCACCCCGCAGGAACAATGCATCAGCCGATCAACGCGCGAAGTACGCAATCTTGAGTACCTGCTGAAGGAAACCGAAGAGAACCTTGCGCGCGGCTACGCCTGGGAGGAATATGAGGTCCCCACCTGGCGGCGTGAGATTTGCGGCACGCAACTGGTGCCCGGCACAGGTGGACCCGTCGAGAGACCGCGCTACTGCCTTGTGCGCGACACCGAGACAAAGCGTCGCATCAAGTCGATCGACCCTGCGCAAGAGGCCCGCAAGCGCGATGCGCTGAAGGCCAAGATTGCGGCGCTCATGCCGCAGGTCGAGGCCAATATCGCCGCCTGCCGCACGACCTATCCCGAGTAAGCCTTAGAACATCGGCACCGAGATCGGATCGACCACGCTGCGCCCGCCATCGACCTGAATGATCTGGCCGGTCATGAACGACGCGCCCGGCGAGGCGAGGAACTGCACCGCCTCGGCCAGTTCCGTGGCGGGGGCGATGCGGCCAAGGGGGGTACCCTCGGTGATGGCGGCGCGCCACTCGGGGTTCTCCTTGATGCCTGCGAGCAAAGAAGCGCTCATGACCGAGCCGAACGAGACCCCGTTCACCCGGATGCGGTGCGGCGCCAGCGCGACAGCAAGGCTGCGCGTCGCCTGATCCTGCGCTGCGCAGGCAATCGAATAGGCCAGCAGTTCGGGCTGCGCGTGCAGCGATGCCTGGGTCGAGACGTTGATGATGCAGCCCACCTCGCCCTCGGTCCGGCGCTCCTTCTCGGCCTGGCTCATCATCCGCTTCGCGGTCATCTGCGACAGGCGCAGCGCACCGCGCATGTTCTGGCGCATCATGTCGTCGAGGATATCCTGCGCGGGATCGAGCGGATCGCAGGGCGTCACCGCCCGCGCCGCGTTCACCAGAATGTCGATCTTGTCGAACGCGTCGATGGTGGCCGAGAGCAGGTTGTTCACCGTCAGCTTCTCGCACAGGTCGCCCGCGAAATAGCGCGCAGGGCCTTCGGTCTTGGCGTTCTCGCCCAGTTCCGCGATCAGCTTGGCCTCGTCGATATCGGCGCACATGACATAGGCGCCACGGTCCAGAAAGTGGCGCGCGATGGCCAGGCCGATGCCATGGGCGGCGCCGGTGATGATCGCAGTCTTGCCGGTGATGGAAAGCGACATGGGCTGTCCCCTGAGATTGGTTTGCGGGCTTTTACCCGATTTTAACGGCGCGGACGAGCCATGCGCGTGCGTGACGCGGCGACCGGCTTGGATCCGCCGACGATGGGCTTGGCCGCGCGGATGATCTTGAAGCCGCCATCCCCGGCCAACTCCTCGATCTCGTGGAAGCTGGCACGCAGGGCCTCCTCATAGGGCAGGTGGCGATTCGCGACCATCCAAAGCGTCCCCGAGAGCGACAGCATCGAGGCCGCCGCACGGATGAAGGCCGCACCCAAGGCCGGGTCGGCCGCGCGCGACGTGTGGAAGGGCGGGTTCATCACGATGCCCGAATAGCGCGCCTCGGGCGCGTAAGTGGTGGCATCGGCCCAGATGAAACGCGCGCGCGGATCGGTCACATTGCGCCGCGCGCAGTCAAGCGCGGCATGTTCGGCCTCGATCAGGTCGATGCTTTCGACGCCCTCGCGGGCGAGAACCTGCGCGGCAAGCCAGCCCCACCCCGCGCCCAGATCGGCCATCCGGGCGGGCAGCTTGGCCGGGAGCGCCTCGGCCAGCAGCGCAGAGCCGCGGTCGATGCCATCGGCGGAAAAGACGCCGGGTGCGGTGACAAAGCCCGGCGCGGGCGTGCCCGGGCGGGCCTGCCACTCGGCCGGGGCGGCCGCGCCCGCGGCGAAGGCAAAGATCTTGCCATGCGCCTTGGCCAGCGGCGGGGTCACCACGGCCCAGGAGCGTAGATCCTTCAGCACCGAATCCACGCCATCATGCTTGGCGCCATCGACCCAGACCGGGCCTCCGGCGGCAATACGCGCATTGGCCTCGAACAGGATCGCACGGGCCTCGGCCTTGGCGCGGGGCAGGAACACGATAGCGCCCGTGTACTCGGCGCCAGGTTCGGCCACGACATCGAAGCCACGCGCCCTCAACGCATCGAAATCGGGCGCGAAGCCCTGAATGACCTGCACACGTTCGCGCGGCAGGTCGGACAGATCGGTGTCGCGGGTGGCGCGCCAGACGGCGATACGGCCCTCGGCGGGCAGGGCATCAGGCGCGGCAAGCGCGAGGGAAACTCGGGGATGGCTCATGGGGACCTTCGGGTCTGGCAATGGGGGCTGGCATCGGCGCGCAGGCGCGATGCGTCATTCCTTTTCCATCGTGCATTGCAGCGGGTGCTGGTGGCGGCGGGCGAAATCCATCACCTGGGCCACCTTGGTCTCGGCCACTTCGAACGAGAAGACGCCGACGACGGCAAGCCCCTTCTTGTGCACGGTCAGCATGATCTCGAAGGCCTGCGCATGGGACATGCCGAAGAACCGCTCGAGGATATGCACGACGAATTCCATCGGCGTGTAATCGTCGTTCAGCAGCAGAACCTTGTACATGGGCGGGCGCTGCGTCTTGGGACGCGTCTTGAGCGCGACGCCGGCTTCGCCTTCGGCGTCGTCCTTTCGGTCGGCCATCATGTGAATGGGCTCGCGCAAGTCGCTCTCTCGCAGGAATCGGATCTTTCTGTCCGGCGAATATAGGCGCATCTGCCCATATGAAAAGCCTTTTGCGGAAAGGGAATTGCCTTTTGCCCTCGCGTCGGGCCACTCTCGCGGCCCGGGAGGCGCCCATGACCCTGACGACGATTGGCTTCGATGCCGATGACACGCTCTGGCACAACGAGCGGTTCTTTCACCTCACGCAGGAGCGGTTTCACGACCTGCTGGCCGATCATGCCCCGCGCGAGCATCTGGCCGAACGGCTGCTGGCGGCGGAGCGGCGCAACATCGGCCATTACGGCTTTGGCGTGAAGGGCTTCACTCTGTCGATGATCGAGACTGCCATCGAGGTCAGCGAGGGGCGCGTACCCGCCTCGGTCATCAGTGAAATCATGGCCGCCGGGCGCGAGATGCTGGCGCATCCGATCGAATTGCTGCCCCATGCCCGCGAGGCGATCGAGGCCTTAGCGGGGCATTACCGAATCGTGCTGGTCACCAAGGGCGATCTGCTGGACCAAGAGCGTAAGCTGGCGCAATCGGGGCTAGGGGAGTTGTTCAACGCGGTCGAGATCGTCTCGGACAAGAAGCCCGAGATCTACCGCTCTGTCTTCGCCCGCCATGGCACCGGCCCGTCCGAGGGTATGATGGTGGGCAATTCGCTGAAATCCGACGTGATCCCGATGATCGAGGCCGGGGGCTATGGCGTGCATGTCCCCCATGACCTGACCTGGGCGTTGGAACACGCCGATCCGCCAACCGCCGATCCGCATTTCGCCGAACTGCCCGATCTGGGCGCCCTGCCCGATCTGGTGGCGCGTCTGGCCTAGACGTGCTGGCCCGCGTTCACCTCAATCTCGGTCCCGGTGACATAGCTTGAGGCATCCGAGCACAGGAACCAGATCACATCGGCCACCTCGCGCGGCTGGCCAAGGCGCCGCAGCGGCAGGTTCTCGACGATCTTCTCGGTGCCGGGGGAGAGGATCGAGGTCTCGATCTCACCCGGCGCGATGGCGTTGACGCGCACGCCAAGCGGCCCGAAGTCATGCGCCATCTCGCGCGTCAGCGCCTTCAGCGCGGCTTTCGAGGTGGCATAGGCCGCGCCCGCGAAAGGATGCACCCGGCTGCCCGCGATCGAGGTGACGTTGACCACCGCACCCTTGGCCGCCGACAATTCCTCCTTCAGCCCGCGCGCCAGCACGATCGAGGCGAAGAAGTTGACATGGAACACCTGCCCCCAGGCGCTGAGGTCGGTGTCGAGCGTGTTGAGGCGGCTGCCCCCCGGCCCCTTCGGCGAGATCCCCGCGTTGTTGACCAGCGCGTGCAGCTTGCCATCCAGCCGCGCACGGATCTCGGAAATCGACTCGATCGTCTTCTTGGGGTCGGCGAGGTCGATCACGATATGATCCTCGCGCCCGCCGCCCCAGGGGCATTGCTCGGGGAAGGGCTGGCGCGAGCAGGTGATGATGCGCCACCCCTCGCGGGCGAATCGTTTCACCGTGGCATGGCCGATCCCCCGGCTCGCCCCCGTCAGCAGCATCACCTTGCGGTCGTCCATTCCGGCCCCCTGTCCTTCGCGCTTGTCCGTGAACCTAATCCCCTGCGCGGCAATGGCAATGCCCTTGGCATGGGGCAAGTTTGGCCGTAACACTGAGCGCCGACTTTTCCCGGGGGCAAGACATGAGAAAGCAGACCATGGACCGTGACTGGATCGCCACCGCCCGGACGCTCTCCGAGGCGCTTCCCTACCTGCAACGCTACACGGGGGCCGTTGTCGTCGTGAAATTCGGCGGCAACGCGATGGGCGACGATGACGCCATGGCCGAGTTTGCCCGCGACATCGTGCTGATGAAGCAGGTCGGCATGAACCCGGTCGTCGTGCATGGCGGCGGCCCGATGATCAACGAGATGCTGGCCAAGCTCGGCATCAAATCGGACTGGGTGCGCGGCAAGCGCGTGACCGACAAGGCCACCGTCGAGGTGGTCGAGATGATCCTGTCGGGTCTTGTGAACAAGCGCATCGTGCAGGCGATCAACGATCAGGGCGGACGTGCGGTCGGTATCTCGGGCAAGGACGATGACCTGATGGTCTGCGAGGCCGACGACCCGGAACTGGGTTTCGTGGGCCGCCCGGTCGAGATGAACGTGCAGGTGATCCGCGACCTTTACAGCGCGGGCATGATCCCGGTGATCGCCCCGGTCGCGACCGGCGTGAACGACAACGAGACCTTCAACGTCAACGGCGACACCGCTGCGGGCGCCATCGCGGGCGCGCTGCAGGCCGACCGCCTGCTGCTGTTGACCGATGTCGCCGGCGTCAAGGACAAGGCTGGCGAGGTCATCACCAACATGACCCCCGACGAGGTGCAGGGCTTGATCGCCGACGGCACGATCTCGGGCGGCATGATCCCCAAAGTCGAGACCGCGCTGAAGGCGGTCAAGGAGGGCGTGCGCGCCGTGGTCATTCTGGATGGCCGCGTGGCGAATGCCTGCCTGCTGGAGCTGTTCACTGAACATGGCGCGGGCTCGATGATCCGCTCCACCATGCCAAAGGTGAAGCCACGTCGCGGATAAGCACCGATTTCCTCAAGGACCTGGATGCCGAGCGGCTCTTCGTCGCCGGCACCCTTGAGGATGCGGGCAGGCACATCGCCCTCATCGCCCCCGCAGAGCCCGGCTTCTGGGCACATCTGACGGCGAGCCCCGAGTTTCGCGACGGCACCCCCGATCCGATCGATCGCTGGTCGGCGCGTGTTATCGGCGCGCTTGCGCAACGCCATGGCGACGCAGCGGTCTTTCCGTCCGACGGGCCACCCTACCCGCCGTTCTTCGACTGGGCACTGCGCTCGGGGCGGTTCCACCGCTCGCCGGTGCAATTGCTGGTACATCCGCAGATGGGGCTTTGGGCCAGCCTGCGTGGCGCCATCCTGTTTGACGCCTTGCCCTGTGCCCCCCTGCCCGCCGCCCCAAGCCCCTGCGCGGGCTGCCCTGCCCCCTGCCTTACGGCCTGCCCGGTCGGCGCACTGCGTGAGGGCGCACCCTATGATGTGCCCGCCTGCCACGATTTCCTCAATAAACCCGAAGGCATAGACTGTCTTTCTCGGGGCTGTGTCGTTCGGCGCGCTTGCCCCGCAGGGCGAAGCTATGGCAGGCTCGACGAGCAGTCCGCTTGGCATATGAGGCACTTCCACAAATGACACCGCTCGGCCACCGCCGCCTGATCCTGACGCGTCACGCGAAATCCAGCTGGGACGACCCGCTGATGGAGGATCACGACCGCCCCCTGAACGCCCGGGGCAATGCCGCCGCGCGGGAGCTGGGCGACTTTCTGGCCTCGCGCGGGCTCGAACCCGAAGAGGTTCTGTGCTCCACAGCCAAACGCACCCGCGAAACCTGGGATCGCGTGGCCGCCGCCGTGATCGAAACGCGCCCCGAGGTGCATTACCTCGACGCGCTCTACCACGCCTCGGCCGACACCATGCTTGAGGTGCTGAAGACCGCCACGCAGCCCTGTGTGATGATGATCGGGCACAACCCCGGCATCGCCGAGTTCGCCGCGCGGCTGCCCTCTCGCCCGGTCTTCGACCCCGAGTTCCGCAAATACCCGACCTGCGCCACGCTGATCGTCGACTTCCAGATCGAAGACTGGTCACAGGTCAAACCCGGCTTCGGCTCGATGCTGGAATTCTTCCGCCCAACGCGATGACTATCAGAAGTGAGGATTTTTCATGGGGTATCTGAAATCGACACCCAACGCCGAAGGTTTCTTCGGTGAATATGGCGGCGCGGATCTGCCGCCGCCGCTCGTCCCGCATTTCAAGGAAATCACGGACGCCTATCTGCGCCTGTCGAAATCGGCCGATTTCATCGCCGAGCTGCGCTATATCCGCAAGCATTTCCAGGGCCGCCCGACCCCGGTCAGCCATCTCAAGAACCTCTCCGATCTGTGCAGCGGTGCCCAGATCTACGCCAAGCGCGAGGATCTGAACCACACCGGCGCGCATAAGCTCAACCACTGCATGGCCGAGGGGCTTCTGGCCAAATACATGGGCAAGAAGAAGCTGATGGCCGAGACCGGCGCGGGTCAGCACGGCGTGGCGCTGGCCACGGCGGCCGCCTATTTCGGGCTCGAGTGCGAGATCCACATGGGCGAGATCGACATCGCCAAGGAGGCGCCGAACGTCACCCGGATGAAGCTTCTGGGTGCGACCGTGGTGCCGGTGGGCTTCGGCGGGCGCTCGCTCAAGGAGGCTGTGGACAGCTGCTTCCAAAGCTACGTGTCGCAGGCCGACACGGCGCTCTTCGCGATCGGCTCGGTCGTCGGGCCGCACCCGTTCCCGCGCATGGTGCGCGACTTCCAGCACGTGATCGGCGTCGAGGCGCGCGAGCAGTTCCTGGAAATGACCGGCGAGCTGCCTGACATCGTGGCTGCCTGCGTCGGCGGCGGGTCGAACGCGATGGGCCTCTTCTCGGGCTTCATCGAGGACAAAGACGTGGCGCTTTACGGGGTGGAGCCGCTCGGCACCTCCTCGAAACTGGGCGATCACGCCGCCACCATCACCTATGGCGAGGATGGCGACATCCACGGTTTCCGCACCATTGTGCTGAAGGACGCCGAGGGCAACCCGGCCCCGGTCCACACCGTGGCCTCGGGCCTCGACTATCCCGGCGTCGGCCCCGAGCACGCGCATCTGCACCGCACCGGCCGCGTCACCTACACGGCCGCCAGCGACAAGGAGGCGCTCGACGCCTTCTACAAGCTCTCGCGCCATGAAGGCATCATCCCGGCACTCGAAAGCGCCCATGCGGTGGCCTTCGCGATCCGCGAGGCCAAGGCCCATCCTGGCAAATCGATCCTGATCAACCTTTCAGGACGGGGCGACAAGGATATCGACTATGTGACCGAAACCTACGGCTTCGGCGCATGACAAAAGGGGCCCTGCGGGGCCCCTTCTTCTTGGTACAAATACCTCGGGGGTCCGGGGGCGGCGCCCCCGGCCTTGGCCTCAGTGTCCCAGGATCTGGCTCAGGAACAGCTTGGTACGTTCGGACTGCGGGTTGTTGAAGAAGTCGTGCGGGTTGTTCTGCTCGACGATCTGCCCCTGGTCCATGAAGATCACGCGGTTCGCCACGGCCTGGGCAAAGCCCATCTCGTGGGTCACGCAGAGCATCGTCATCCCCTCTTCGGCCAGCTCGATCATGGTGTCGAGCACCTCCTTGATCATCTCGGGATCAAGCGCCGAGGTCGGCTCGTCGAACAGCATGATCCGCGGCTTCATGCACAGCGAGCGTGCAATGGCCACACGCTGCTGCTGACCGCCCGAAAGCTGCCCCGGATATTTTAGCGCCTGATCCGGGATCTTCACCTTCTCAAGGAAATACATCGCCGTTTCCTCGGCTTCCTTCTTCGGGATCTTGCGCACCCAGATCGGGGCCAGCGTGCAGTTCTCGAGGATGGTCAGATGCGGGAAGAGGTTGAAGTGCTGGAACACCATCCCCACTTCCGAGCGCACCTTGTCGATGTTCTTGAGGTCCGAGGTCAGCTCGGTTCCATCCACGATGATCCTGCCCGACTGGTGCTCTTCCAGACGGTTGATGCAGCGGATCATCGTCGATTTGCCCGAACCCGAAGGTCCGGCGATAACGATCCGCTCGCCCTGGTTCACGGTCAGGTTGATGTCGCGCAGAACATGGAACTGGCCGTACCACTTGTTCATGTTCTCGATCTGGATGGCGACCTCGTCGCTGACCTGCATGTGGCTGCGGTCGATGTCACGTTCGAAATGCGGCTCCGTCATGGGTCGCTCCTTAACGGTGGTCACGCTTCAGCTTGCGCTCAAGATACATTGCGTACCGCGACATGCTGAAGTTCAGGATGAAGAAAATGGCGCCGACGAAGACGAAAGGTTCCCAGTAGATACCTTTCCAGTTGAAGTCGGCGCGGATGAAGTCGGGGATGCCCTTGAGCGGATCGAACAGGCCCACGAAGGTCACAAGCGTTGTGTCCTTGAACATGCCGATGAAGGTCGACACGATCCCCGGGATCGAGATCTTGAGCGCCTGCGGCAGAATGATCAGCCGCTGCGCTTTCCAGTAATCCAGACCCAGGGCGTCAGCCGCCTCATACTGCCCGCGCGGAAGCGCCGCGAGACCGCCGCGGATCACCTCGGCGATATAGGCTGCGGCGAACATCGTCACCAGGATCATGACACGCAAGATGATGTCGAAGTTCGTCCCCGGCGGCAGGAAGTAGTTCAAGAGCAGTGAGGCCACGAACAGGAGCGTGATCAGCGGCACGCCGCGGATGAACTCGATGAACATCACCGAGCAGCTCTTGATCAGGAACATGTTCGACTGACGGCCAAGCGCGAGGATGATCCCGAGCGGCAGCGACAGCGCGATGCCCCCGGCCCCAATGGTGATCGCCAGCAGGAAACCACCGAAGCGGTCCGAGGCCACAGGCTCGATCGCCAGGGGGATCGCCTTGCTCAGAACATCATCCAGCGGCCCCACGGCGAACAGCCAGAACAGGATCGGCGCGACAATCGCGGCCACGATTGCCAGGATCGAGCTGACTTCATCCAGAAAGCGCAGGGCAAGGAAGCCGATCCCGAAACCCGCGGCGATCATGATGACCGGCCAGGCCGAACCGCCCCAGAGCAACCAGATTGCCAAGAGCGGATAAGCCAGGCTGAACAGCAGCATCTGCCGGGGCAGTTGGGTGAACAGCACCGGGGCGACTGCAAGCAGCAGGCCCAGGAAGACCGCAATCGGGCGCCAGTAAAGCTCGGGCGGATAGAACCCGAAGATGAACTGGTGCCAGCGCTCACGCAGCATGGCCCAGCAGGCGCCGCTGGCGCCCTCGCCCCAATTCGCCGCGATGATCGTGCGGCACTCGGCGAGCGAGTTGGCATTCCAGACCGAGTGGCGGAACCACGGGTAGAAATGCGTCACCAGCAGGTAGATCACGAACACGCTGGACAGGGTCAGGATGGCATTGAACCAGCTTGCGAACAGGTTTTCGCGCAGCCATTTCACCAGACCGGCCTGTGAGGTCGGCGGATCTTGCGGCGGCAGCATGTCCTTGCGCACGAAGGCGGCGGTTTGCGAAGTGCTCATCTTACCGCTCCTTCAGTTTGACGGATTTGTTGTAGACGTTCATCAGCCCCGAGATTGTCAGAGAGATCGCGAGGTAGATAAGCATCATCAACAAGATAGCCTCGAGCTCTCGCCCCGTCTGGTTGAGCGTGACCCCCCCCAGGGTGCCGCGCAGGTCCATGTAACCCACGGCGATCGCCAGCGACGAGTTCTTGGTCAGGTTCAGATATTGCGAGATCAGCGGCGGGATGATCACCCGCAGCGCCTGCGGCAGGATCACCAGCTTCATCGTACGGTTCGGGCGCAGGCCCAACGCATAGGCGGCCTCGCTCTGACCCTTCGAGATAGCCAGGATGCCCGCGCGGACGATCTCGGCGATGAAGGCCGCCGTGTAGAGCGTCAGCCCCAGCCAAAGCGCCACAAAGGCGTTCGACACGTTGTTGCCGCCAGTAAAGTTGAAGCCCTTGAGCGTCGGCGAAACCAGATGGAAGCCCAAGGCCACCAGCACCACAAGAAGCGGGCCGAACAGGATCAGAAGGCTTTTCCACCAGGTTACCGGGCGCACGCCGGTTTCATTCTGCACCTTGTGCGCATGGGCCTTAAGCCGGCGATTCCCCCAGATCGAAACGATCAAGACGACCGCGATCAGAAGGAAGTTCAGCGAAATCGGTGCAAAGGCGGTGTCGATCGTCCCAAGCGAGTTGGTAAACTCGATCGCCGGTATCGCGGTGTAGCGGTTCGTCACCGCCACAGAGTCGAAGAGCAGCATGGAAACTGCGGACTCTCCGGTCTCCGGGTTGATCTTGTAGGCGTTCGGAGAGGGCGTGACTTCAGACAGCAGTGCGATGCAGACGAGGATCCACAGCAGGACCGGGATGTTGCGGAACATCTCGACGTAGGAGGTCATCAGCCGCGCCACCAGCCAGTTGTGCGACAGGCGCAGAACGCCAATGATGATCCCCAGAACGGTCGCCGCCGCACAGCCCAGGACCGACACCCAAAGGGTGTTCAGCAGCCCGACCAGCATCGCGCGGGCATGCGTATTGTCGTTGGTATAGGGGATCAACTGCTGGCCGATATCGTAACCTGCACGGTTACTCAGGAAGCCAAAGTTGAAATCTTTCCCTAGTTGATTGAGGTTCTGGATCGTGTTGTCCACAAGCCAGGCGACCCCTGCCATCACCAAAATGAAGGTCACGACCTGAATGGTCAGAGAGCGATAGCGGGTATCGTAGATAAGCTGACTGAGCCGGAAACCTTGTTCCGGCGCATCCGATGCGCTTGTCATTCGTGTTTCCCCTGTTCCAGACACGCGTCCTGGGCTTAGGCCCATGTTGCGAGGTCATGCCTCCGCGCGCAGGATATTATTTGATGAGAGGGCGCGCCGACCTGTCGGCGCGCCCTTCCTGTTTCTTAGCGGAACGGCGGAGCGTACAGCAGGCCGCCCTGGGTCCATTGCGCGTTCAGACCGCGCGCCAGAGCGATCGGAGTCGCCTCACCGATGGTTGCTGCGAAGATCTCGCCGTAGTTGCCGCTGGCCTTGATGGCACGCACGGCCCAGTCGTTGTCGAGACCGGTCATCTTGCCCAGCTCGCCTTCGACGCCGAGCAGACGGTTGATTTCCGGGTTCTCGGTGCCCTTGGCCAGTTCATCAACATTGGCCGAGGTCACGCCGTATTCCTCGGCAGCGATGAGCGCGTTGAGCGTCCAGCGGACGACGTCGCCCCACTGGCTGTCACCGTGACGCACTGCCGGCCCGAGCGGCTCTTTCGAGATGACTTCCGGAAGGATGATGTGGTTTTCCGGATCCGCGTAGGAGGCGCGGGTGGCGGCGAGGCCCGAGATATCGGTAGTGTAGGCATCGCAGGCGCCAGCCAGGTACTGCTGCTCACCCTCGGCGTTCGAGTCGATGGTGATCGGCTGGTAGGTCATGTTGTTGGCCTTGAAGAAGTCGGCCAGGTTCAGTTCGGTCGTGGTGCCGGTCTGGATACAGACCGAAGCGCCGTCGAGCTCTTTCGCCGAGGTCACACCCAGATCCTTGCGGACCATGAAGCCCTGACCGTCGTAGTAGTTCACGCCGACGAAATCGAGCTTGAGGTCGGTATCGCGCGAGAAGGTCCAGGTGGAGTTGCGCGACAGCATGTCGACCTCACCCGAAGCCAGCGCGGTGAAGCGGGTCTGGCCGGTGGTCGGCACGTATTTGACCTTGGACGGGTCGCCCAGAACGGCTGCGGCGACGGCCTTGCAAACGGCCACGTCGAAGCCCGACCAGTTGCCGTTGGCATCCGGCGCGGCAAAGCCGACAAGACCGGTGTTCACGCCGCAGTTCAGCTCGCCACGGGCCTTTACGTCATCCAGGGTGCCGGCAGCAGCCACACCCGCAGAGACCGCGGCCACAGCCAGCGTGCCGAGAAGTACGGATTTTTTCATATTTACCTCTTCCTGAGTTGCCGCCCTCTTGGGGCGGTTCTTGCGCCCGTTTTCGGGCAGGAACACTCTGAGGTTGATCCCCAGTGGGCCGAGTTTGAGCCATTTGATCAAAGAACGTCAAGCGAGATTGCTGTTTTGGACCGAATACCTGTCCAATTTGCCGATAAACGCTTATTCGGCCAACATAAGTTTTGCGCGGCGCCGAGACGCTAGAGATGACGCAGGGCCCAGAATCGTTCGGCCTCCAGCAGAGCTTCGCGCTTCAACGCGGCCTGCTCGGCAGCCTCTTCGTCCTCGCCCCATTGCTCGATCTGCCAGGTCTCGTCGATTCGAGCGAGATCCCAGGCCGTCGCCGCATCCAGCCGCCCCATGGCCACCGCCAACCCCAAGACGAGCGAGCCGGTGATTCCCACCAGATCGTGCACCGAGGCCATCTCGTATTCGTCGAGCGCGGCGACGCGCGCCGCCAGCGCGGACAGTGCGGGCGCGGGCTGCGCCACGGGGATTACCCCTTTGGTGACCACAAGACGGGCGCCCAGCTCGGCCTCGGCCCAGTCCAGAAGTGCGTCCCACGCCTCGGCCTGGCGTGCAACCAGCTCATCGGGCTGCTCGGCGCGGTAACTTAGCAGGTCGGTACCACCGTAGGCCGCGATCAGCTCGGCTACCTCGACGTGCTGATGACGGACCTTGTCGATGGCGGCATTGGCCGAACGCGTCACCGGCATCGTCGTCGGGTCGATCTTCTCGTCCTGCGCATCCCATTCGGCTGCAATCGCCTCGGCCATGGCGCGGGTGGGCACCTCAAGCAGCGCCTTCGCCGGGGTCTTGAGAGCCCGCCCGTCGAGCGACACGCCGAAGCCACCGGGCTGCTCAGTAACCGTTGCCGCCTTCCAGAACCGCTTTGCCGTCCATCCGCTCATACATGCATCTCCACGAAATCGCCCAGCGCGGCCTCAAGCGCCGCGAATGTATCCACAAGCCGATCCGCGCCCGCCGCCAGCAGATCGGAAACGGGGTGGTAACCCCAACTTACCGCAATCGTGCCGCAGCCCGCCGCGCGCCCCATCTCGATGTCAAAGGTCGTGTCGCCGATCATCACCGCATCGCGTGCGTTGACGCCGGTATCCGCCAGCGCGGCAAACAACATCTCGGGGCTCGGCTTGGAGGGGTGGTCATCCGCCACCTGCCGCGTCACGAAAATCCCCTCAAGCCCGTGATGGCGCAAAAGCGCATCGAGCCCGCGCCGCGACTTGCCCGTCGCCACGCCCAGAAACAGATCGTCGCGCTGCGCGAGCTTGCGCAGCAGATCGGCCGCGCCCGGATAGAGCGGCGCGGGCGAGGCCGCACGGCTGGTGAAGTAGCTGGCCTTGTAGCCCTCGACGATGGCGGCCTGGGTGGCGGTGTCCTGATCGGGGGCCAGCCGCGCGATGGCCACGGGCAGAGACAGCCCGACGATGGACAGCGTTGCTGCGCGCGAGGGCGCGGGCAGGCCCACGGCCTCGAACCCCAACGCCATCGCGTGACAGATATGCGCCTGGCTGTCCGAGATCGTGCCGTCCACGTCAAAGACGATCAACTTCATAGAAGATCCTCGAACGGATCGGCGGGCACCTCGTTTTCGTGCCAACCCAGCGTCTTCCAGGTGCGCTTCATGTGATCGGGCAAGGGCGCGCTGATGGTGACGCGCTTCTTGGTGATCGGGTGGTCAAAGCTGATCTGCCGGGCGTGCAGGTGCAGCTTGCGGCTGATCTCACCGCCCAGTTGCGCACCCCAGCCATCGCCTAGGTTCTCCTGCCCCGAGCCGCCGTATTTCCCGTCCCCCACGATCGGATGGCCAAGCTCGGCCATATGCGCGCGCAGCTGGTGCGTGCGCCCGGTGATCGGCACCAGCGCGACCCAGCTGACCCGCGAGCCAAGCGCATCGAGCACCGCGTAATCGGTCGTGGCGCGCTTGGCATCCGGGTAATCGCCGATCTTGGCGGGATGGATACAGATCATCTTCTCGCCCTCGCCGCCCCGACCATGGCCCGGAGCCTTCATCAGAGCAAAGCGCACCGTTCCCATCTTGGGGTTGGGCACACCGGCGACCGCCGACCAGTAGATCTTGCGCGTGGTCTTGTGCCGAAACGACTCTGACAGAGCCCGCGCGATCCGGTCTGTGCGCGCGATCAGCAGCACCCCCGACGTGTCCTTGTCGAGGCGGTGCACCATCTTCGGCTTGTCCTTGTAGCCAAAACGCAGCGCATCGAGCAGCCCATCGACATGCCGATCCCCCTGCCCCGAGCCACCCTGCGAGGGCAGCCCCGGCGGCTTGTTCAGCGCGATGATATGCTCGTCACGCCACAGCACGCAGGACTGGATCATCTCTTCATCGGCGGACGAGATCTGCGGCCCGCCGCCGTCACGGATACGCTCGGCGGCAGCCCCCCTGGGGGTGGCCGTCGCGGGCGGCAGCGGCGGCACGCGCACCTCCTGCCCCGGCGCGACGCGGCTGTTTGCCTTGACCCGTCCGCCATCGACGCGCAGCTGGCCGGTCCGGCACATCTTCTCCACCGCGCCCTGCGTGAGCTGCGGAAAGCGTTTCTTCAACCAGCGATCGAGGCGCTGCTCGCCCTCGTTCTCGGTCACCTTGATCATTTGTACGCTGCTCATGCCAACACCCACCGCATGAAATGAACTCCGAACATCAGCCCCGACAGCGCGCCGAGAACCGATATCGCTACATAGAAGGCCGCGTTGCCCACATCGCCCCGCTCGATCAGCGTCCAGACCTCAAGCGAGAAGGACGAGAAGGTCGTGAAGCCGCCTAGCACGCCCGTCGCGAGAAGCGGATTAAGATGCGTCAACATGCGCTGCCCGAGGAAAACCACAAGGCAACCCATCGCAAACGAGCCCACGATATTCACGAAGATCACACCCAGCGGGATGGTCTGCGGGCCGAACAGCCGCAGGATCGCCACCCCCGAGAGGTAGCGGCCCGAAGCCCCGATGGCGCCGCCGAGGGCGACCTGTAGAATGGTGGACAGCATGGAGTTCTCCTTTGGCGCCGAGAAACCCTCGGGGGGGCCAAATGTCAACCGTTACGCTTGTCTCGCAGCTTCGCGAACCATTCGACACGCTTTTTCAGCTCACGTTCGAAGCCGCGCTCGACCGGATTGTAATAAACCGGGCGCTTCATCGTGTCGGGGAAGTAGTTCTGCCCCGAAAAGCCATCCTCGGCATCATGGTCATAGGCATAGCCCGCGCCATAGCCCTGCTCTTCCATCAGCCGGGTCGGCGCGTTCAGGATATGCTTGGGCGGCGGCTCTGACCCCGTCTTGCGCGCGCCGTCACGCGCGGCCTTGTAGGCAACGTAGCCCGCGTTCGATTTCGGCGCGAGGGCCAGATAGACCACCGTCTGCGCCAGTGCCAACTCGCCCTCGGGCGAGCCAAGCCGCTCATAGATCTCCCAGGCGTGCAGCGCGTGGGTCTGGGCCTGCGGATCGGCAAGGCCGATATCCTCGACCGCCATACGCACGAAGCGCCGCGCGAGGTAGCGCGGGTCTTCGCCGCCTTCGAGCATCCGGGCGAACCAGTAAAGCGCCGCGTCCGGGTCAGACCCGCGCACCGATTTGTGCAGGGCCGAGATCAGATTGTAATGCTCATCCCCCGACTTGTCGTATTTCGCCGCCCGCCGCATCAGTCGCGCCGAAAGTGCCTGCGTATCAAGCGGCGCCGCGACCTTCCACGCCATCACCTGCTCGATCAGATTGAGCAGTGCGCGCCCGTCGCCATCGGCCATCTCCAAGAGCGCCTCGCGCGCCGGGGCCTTGAGCGGCAGCGCCCGGCCCAGGGTCTGCTCGGCGCGCTGCGCCAGCCGTTCGAGGCTGGCGAGGTTCAGACGCTCCAGCACGATCACCTGCGCGCGGCTGAGCACGGCGGCGTTCAGCTCAAAGCTCGGGTTCTCGGTGGTGGCGCCGACCAGAAGGATCGTACCGTCCTCCATATGCGGCAGGAAGCTGTCCTGCTGCGCCTTGTTGAAACGGTGAATCTCGTCGACGAAAAGCAGCGTTCCCCTGCCCTGCCGGAAGCGCAGCTTGGCCGCCTCGAAGACCTTGCGCAGTTCCGGCACCCCCGAGAAGATAGCCGAGATCTGAACGAAGCTGCGGTCGGTTTCCGATGCCAGCAGCCTCGCGATGGTGGTCTTGCCGACGCCCGGCGGCCCCCAGAGGATCAGCGAACTCAGCGACCCCGCCGCCAGCATCGCGCCCAAGGGACCCTCGGGGCCAAGCACATGCTCCTGCCCGATCACCTCCGAAAGGTGCTGCGGCCGGATACGGTCCGCGAGGGGGCGATGGGACGGAGCCTCTTTCGCCGGTTGGCTATCGAACAGGTCAGACATGCCTCATAGGTAATCCGCGCAAGAGCGGCGCGAAAGCCCCCCGCCACAAGAAACGGTGATGCGGGGCACGCCTTAGTCGGGCACGACGGGTTCTACCTCGATCTCGATCAGCCACTTGGGGGGGCACGAAGCGGTTGATCGCCATGATCGTATCGACGGGCCGCATTGAGGCAGTAACGCTTGCGCGCCTCGATGACCTCTTTCCAGTTGTCGATGTCAGTCAGGATCAGTCTTGTGCGCGCAACTTCCTGCGGTCCGATCCGGCCTGCTCCAGCGCAGCCATGATGATCTCGAAACATTACTTGGTCTGCAGGAACACGTCGCCGGCTCCAACCGTGTTGCCATCGGGTCCGACCGGCGCGGTGCCGCCCACCGCGAAGAAATTCCCGACCCCGACGGCGCGGCTAAACCCCACGAGGTTTTCCATGGGACTGCCATTGGAAATATGCGGTCACCCCTGCGCCATGGCTTCCCCTGCCCAAAGTTGTCTCCAGGCGCCGCAAGACCCGCGTTGCTCCGCGCGCTCGCCTTACAAGTCCCCAGTGCGGCGGCAGGTTTCGAAGATCGTCGCCTGCTGTGGTGTGCCGTCGTTCGTGGTCGCATGCTCGGTGAAGGTCGGAACCCCGGCGGGCACGATGGTGTCCGGACGAGCCGCCCCAAGAAAGATGTGCTTTGAACTCTCCGGGGCGAGCGGAAACCAACAGGGGTCATCAAAGGTCCCGGCATATATGCCGACGGCGCCGGGAAACCGCTCAAAACTCAGCCAGAGCTTGGTTCCGCAATCCGGACAGAAATGCACGTGGACAACCTTGCCGGAGCCCGCAGAGACCTGATCATAGATCTTGGGAGCGCCCGAAAGCACGACCAGATCGCGCTCGTCGAAGATCGGCTCTACCATATAGGCCGATCCGGTGGCCCTTTGGCAAAACCGGCAATGGCAGACCGTAACCCGGCTCGGCATGGCAAGCGTTGCGTAGCGAACGGCCCCGCACAGGCAGCCCCCCTCGTGTCGTGTCATCGCGCATTCTCCTAGTCCGGAAATGAACCCGGCGGCAGCCGCGCTCGGGCCCAGCCTATCACGGGACTTGGCTGCACGCAGAAAGATCCGTGACGAACGCTGGCCCAAACAGAAAAAGGCCCCCGCGTTTGGCAGGGGCAAGTCAGTCATACAGGCTGCGGCACGTTGGTTTCGGCCGCATGTTGGATCAGTGCATCTTGGTGGCGAGGCTGATCTCGACGCAGACATGCGCGCCGCCGATGTCGAGCACAGGCCCCGTCGGCTCGCAGTCCAGCCCCACCCGGCGTGCCAGACGCGGCGCAAGGGCCGGGATCAGACCCAGTACCTGCGTCGCCCCGAAGGTGCGCGCCGAGATGACCATCTCGTGGATCAGTTGCGACTGAACGCGCATCCGCTGCCCCGAGGGGACGTGCTCGGACACGAAGATGCGCGAGCATTCCCAGATATGCTCGCCGATCGGCGCTTCCTGCCAGAGCAGGTTCGACGGGATCGCCTCAAGCAGCCCGCGCTGTGCGTCGCGGATCATGTAGGAATAGATGCCGCACTGGTGCGTGGTGGGCAGCAGCCGCACCCCGGCCAGAACCCGGCCATTCTCGTGCACGGCGACCCAGCGGCTTGCCGCCGTGTCGTATTGGTCGAACTCCATCCCGTCGACCTGCGGCAGATCCCACCGCTTGCGACCGATGAAAGTTTCGTGTCGTGCGCGAAGGAAATTCGCGAACAACTCGCCATGGTTGTGCAGATTGGCGTAAGAAAGAGTGGTAGCTTCCATAGTAGTGCCTCCTTGGGGTTGAAACCTGGCAGGAAGCGCCACAGAGCTCAGAGCAATCTGTATTCTCGCGCTTTTCGCACGGCCTCGGAGGTGGTGCGGGCCTCAAGTCGGATCCGGGCCGACTTCAACCTCGCTTTCAGCGCACTCTCCGATATCCCCAGTTTGGCAGCGGCAGCAGTGTGGCGATCCCCGTTCGAAATGCATTGCAGGGCCTCGATCTGAGCGGTTGTCAGCTCAGTCGGTGGCGTATTCTCCTCATGCAGGCGCAACGCTATTTCCAGAAGCTTCGCCAACTCGGCGTCGGTAAATTCCCGGTCCCCCCGACCGATACCGACGATGGAGCGCGAAGAGATCGGCCCACAAGAGGCCGATGCTCCAAATTTCATGCCGAATGCCGCCGCCTGTTTGATGACATCAAACGGGTCGGGAAAGGTAATCTCGCTCCAGCGGGTGACCCCAGTGCAGCCAATCCCCCAAAAAACGAGGGGATCGCGCAGGTAGTAAGAGTTGTCGTTGTAGAGACGGACCCAACCGGGCGGAAACGTGCTGTGATAGATCAGCGGCGTGGCGAAGCGTATGTGCAACCCTACGGTGAATCCGAGAGGTGACAGCTGGGCCAGTTCGTTCAGCATTTCAGACGTCGCGCGATTAAAAGACATATCCTTTTAGACAGGTCGCTGTGGGGTCCGTCAACTTTTAATTGAATTTGCTGACTTTCCCGGGTGGGTGTTAACCATGTATAAACTTAAAGGCGCAGGAATTGCACACCCATTGGCGCGGCCAGGGCGCCGCAGGGTGCTCTATTTCGTATAGCGCGGGGGGAGATGGGGCCAAGCGGCCGAGCGCGATTCTCGCCACGATCCGAAAAAGAA
Source organism: Sedimentimonas flavescens (assembly GCF_019264375.1). GTDB lineage: Bacteria > Pseudomonadota > Alphaproteobacteria > Rhodobacterales > Rhodobacteraceae > Rhodobacter > Rhodobacter flavescens. The sequence goes on from NZ_JAHVAI010000012.1 coordinate 94,869, forward strand.
AAATCCCGCCCAAGGGCGGGATTCTCAGTTCGGTCGGACCGAGCGGCCGGAGGATTATTCCTCGGCGGCTTCCTCGGCAGCCAGGCGGGCCTTGTCGGCAGCGCCTTTGGCGGCGGGGTCACGGTCAACCAGTTCGATGATCGCCATCGGAGCCATGTCACCATAGCGGAAGCCGGCTTTCAGAACGCGGGTGTAACCACCGTTGCGCTCTTTGAAGCGCGGGCCGAGCACGTCGAACAGCTTGGCGACGTACTGGTCTTCCTTCAGCTGCGAAGCGGCCAGACGGCGCGCGTGCAGGTCACCGCGCTTGGCCAGCGTGATCAGCTTTTCGATGATCGGGCGCAGTTCCTTGGCTTTGGGCAGCGTGGTCTTGATCTGCTCGTGCTCGATGAGCGAGCCAGCCATGTTGGCGAACAGCGCCTTGCGGTGTTCGTGGGTACGGTTCAGACGGCGATAGCCGCGAGCGTGACGCATCGTATTTCTCCAGTCTTGCGTTTTTGCTTTGTGTTGCGCCGCCTGCGTTGGACGGAGCGTCGTTGGGGCATTTGCCCATGGTTCCCGGGACGTCCCGGCATTGGATGGGGGGCGTTTAGCCCACGCCCCCCGAATGAGTCAAGCGCGCAAGATCAGAACTGATCTTCGAAACGCTTGGCCAGATCCTCGATGTTCTCCGGCGGCCAATCCTCGACTTCCATGCCGAGGTGCAGACCCATGCCCGAGAGCACTTCCTTGATCTCGTTGAGCGACTTGCGGCCGAAGTTCGGGGTGCGGAGCATCTCGGCTTCGGTTTTCTGGATGAGGTCGCCGATATAGACGATGTTGTCGTTCTTGAGGCAGTTGGCCGAACGCACCGAAAGTTCCAGCTCGTCCACCTTCTTGAGGAGGAGCGGGTTGAACTCGAGGCCCTCGTCGGCATCCTGCTTCGAGGCCGATTCCGGCTCTTCGAAGTTCACGAAGATCGACAGCTGATCCTGCAGGATGCGCGCGGCATAGGCCACGGCGTCTTCGGGGGTCAGCGAACCGTCGGTTTCGATCTTCATCGTCAGCTTGTCGTAGTCGAGCACCTGGCCCTCACGGGTGGGCTGAACTTCGTAAGCGACTTTCTTCACCGGCGAGTAGATCGCATCAATGGCGATCAGGCCGATCGGCGCATCTTCCGGCTTGTTCTTGTCGGCGGCCACATAGCCTTTACCGGTGTTCACGGTGAGTTCCATGAACAGGTCGGCGCCGTCGTCGAGATGGCAGATCACGTGATCCTTGTTCAGGACCTCAATGCCGTTCGATTCCGAGATGTCGCCACCGGTGACAACGCCTGGGCCCTTGGCCGAGATCGACAGGCGCTTCGGCCCCTCGACTTCCATCTTCAGCGAGATGCCCTTGAGGTTCAGGATGATGTCGGTGACATCCTCACGCACACCGGCGACCGAGGAGAACTCGTGCAGCACGTTGTCGATCTGCACCGAGGTGATGGCGGCGCCCTGGAGCGACGACATCAGCACACGGCGCAGCGCGTTGCCCAGCGTCAGACCGAAGCCGCGCTCAAGCGGTTCGGCGATCACGGTAGCCTGACGTTGCGGGTCGTTGCCGGCTTTGACTTCAAGCTGCGTCGGCTTGATCAGTTCGGCCCAATTCTTATGGATCATGCGCTCTGCCTCCATACTTGTTTCGGACCCATGTCCAATAGTCCGAAACGCCCGAGGAAAAATGCGAAAGCAGCCGGGCCGTGCAGGAACCCCCGCACGGCCCGACCGTCGAAACTTTGATTAGACGCGGCGGCGCTTGGGCGGGCGGCAGCCGTTGTGTGCGATCGGGGTCACGTCACGGATCGAGGTGATCGTGAGACCAACAGCGGCCAGCGCGCGCAGCGCCGACTCGCGGCCCGAACCCGGGCCTTGCACTTCAACGTCGACCGTCTTCAGGCCGTGCTCCTGCGCCTTGCGGGCAGCATCTTCAGCAGCCATCTGGGCGGCATAAGGGGTCGATTTGCGCGAGCCCTTGAAGCCCATGGTGCCCGAGGACGACCACGAAATGGCGTTGCCCTGAACGTCAGAGATCAGGATCTTGGTGTTGTTGAACGACGAGTTCACGTGAACGACGCCAGCGGCGATGTTCTTGCGCTCTTTGCGTTTAACGCGGGTTTTATCGCGAGCCATTAGTTCACCCTCCCCTTACTTCTTCTTGCCGGCGATCGGCTTGGCCGGGCCCTTGCGGGTACGGGCGTTGGTGTGGGTGCGCTGACCGCGAACCGGCAGGTTGCGACGGTGACGCAGGCCGCGGTAGCAGCCAAGGTCCATCAGGCGCTTGATGTTCATCGACACTTCACGGCGCAGGTCGCCCTCAACCGTGAGGTTGGCGTCGATGTATTCGCGGATCGCGAGCACTTCGGCGTCCGAGAGTTCATTCACACGGCGCGTCGGCGCAATGCCAACGGCTTCGACGATCTGGTTGGCGAACATCGCACCGATGCCGTGGATGTACTGAAGAGCGATCGGGACGCGTTTCCCGGTCGGAATGTTGACGCCAGCAATACGTGCCAAAGCGACTTTCCTTATGTTGCGGTTCCGTAGCACCAGAACCTTTTTTCACAACAACCCCGGTCAGATGTCCGGGATCACGAAAGCCTGAGACTGCATCGCAGACTCAGGCGATTCTCAAGCGAGACGCCGTGACCTAGAAGGATTTGCCCACCGGGTCAAGCGCCTTCGCGTTTATTTGGAGACAGCATCCAGAATGGTGTCGATCTGACCCGCAACCTCGTCGATCTCGGCCAACCCATCGACGGTGCTCAGCGCGCCGGCGTGGTAGTAGTAGCCGATCAGCGGAGAGGTCTTCTTGTAATATTCCATCAGCCGGGTCTTGAGGCTGTCCTCGTTGTCATCGGCGCGCCGCTTCATGTCGTGGCTGCCGCAGACATCGCAGGTGCCCGCAACCTTGGTCGGTTTGGTCTCGTCGTGATAGACCTCGCCGCAGTTCCCGCAGGTGAAGCGGCCGGTGATGCGCTTGACCAGCGCCTCGTCGTCCACCCGCATCTCGATCACCGCATCCAGCGCCTGGCCGGTCTTGACCAGCAGCGCGCCAAGCGCATCGGCCTGCGGCAAGGTGCGCGGGAAGCCGTCGAAGATGAAGCCGTTCCCCGAGGCCGAGGCCATCTTTTCCTCGATCAGGCCGATGACGATCTCATCGGTGACCAGCTCGCCGCGGCTCATCACCCCGGCGACCTTCTGACCCATCTCGGTGCGCGAGGCCATGGCCTCGCGCAGCATGTCCCCGGTGGAGAGCTGAACCATGTTCCGCTCGTCCACCAGCTTGCGGGCTTGCGTGCCTTTGCCAGCGCCGGGCGGGCCCAGAAGAATGATATTCGTCATGCCGGTCCCTTTTCTCAGCGACGCGCCGGAGCCTTGCGGCCCGTCTTCTTCTTGCCGCGCAACTGCGACTTCTCGATCAGGCCCTCATACTGGTGAGCCAGCAGATGCGACTGCACCTGGTTGATCGTGTCCATCGTCACCGACACGACGATCAGCACCGAGGTGCCGCCGAAGTAGAACGGGATCGACAGCTGCGAGCGCAGGATCTCGGGCAGCAGGCAGACGGCGGCCAGATAGGCCGAACCGATGACCAGCACGCGCGCGACGACATAGTCGAGGTAATCCTCGGTCTTCTTGCCGGGGCGGATACCGGGGATGAAACCACCCTGGTTCTTGAGGTTGTCGGCAACCTCATCCGACTTGAACGCCACGTTCGCGGTGTAGAAATACGCGAAGAAGACGATCATGACCGTGAAGAACAGCAGGTAAAGCGGCTGACCCGGGCCGAAATAGGCCAGAACCGTCGACATGATCGGGCCGGTCGAAGCGCCCGAGAAGGTCGAGATCGTGGTCGGAAGCAGCAGAAGCGACGAGGCGAAGATCGCCGGGATCACGCCCGCCGGGTTCACCTTGATCGGCAGGTGCGACGAGCCGCCGTCATAGATCTTCATGCCGACCTGGCGGCGGGGGTATTGGATATGGATCTTGCGCAGCGCGCGCTCCATGAACACCACGAAGGCGATCACGGCGACCACCATCACGATCACGCCCAGGATCACCGGGGTCGAGATGGCACCGGCGCGGCCCTGCGCGAAGAACTGCGCCAGAGCGGCCGGGATCTCGGCGACGATGCCGACGAAGATGATCAGCGAAACGCCGTTGCCGATGCCGCGCGCGGTGATCTGCTCACCGAGCCACATCAGGAACATGGTGCCGCCGACCAGCGTGATCACCACGGAAGCCACGAAGAACATGCCCGGGTTATGCGCCAGGTCGCCCGCCTCAAGCGAGCGTGCCAGACCGAAGGCCTGGAAGGTCGCCAGACCCACGGTCGAGTAGCGGGTGATCTGGTTGATCTTCTTGCGGCCCTGCTCGCCCTCTTTCTTCATCTGCTCCAGCGAGGGAACCAGCGCGGTCAGCAGCTGAACGATAATCGAGGCCGAGATGTAAGGCATGATGCCGAGGGCGAAAATACCCATCCGGCCAAGCGCACCGCCGGTGAACATCGACAGGATGCCACCGATGCCGGAGGCTGCGCCTTCCATGAATTCACGCAGCGCCACCGTATCGATGCCCGGCACCGGGATATAGGTGCCGAGGCGATAGATGATCAGCAGCCCGATCGTGAAGAAAATACGTTGGCGCAGCTCGGTGGCCTTGCCCAGGGCGCCCCATCTGAGGTTCGCCGCCATTTGCTCTGCAGCAGATGCCATATGCCCGTCTCTTTCATGCAAAACGCCGCCGGACCGTTCCCCGGTCGGCGGCGCCTGGAAAACTATTGCCTATGTAAGCGGGCCGAGGCCCGCCCACAACCGCTTATTCCGCAGCGGCGGCGGCAACGGTCAGCGTGCCACCGGCCTTTTCGACGGCTTCGATAGCCGCTTTCGAAGCGCCCGTGACGTTCAGGGTGACTTTCGAGGTGATCTCGCCCTTGGCCAGAACGCGCACGCCATCAAGCTTGCGGCGCACCAGACCCGAAGCGACCAGCGCGTCTTCGGTGATGGCCTCAGCAGCGTTCAGCTTGCCCTCGGCGATGAACTTCTCGATCAGGCCGAGGTTCACGACGGCGAACGACAGGCGGTTCGGCTTGGTGAAGCCGCGCTTCGGCAGGCGACGGTAGAGCGGCATCTGGCCGCCTTCGTAACCGTTCAGAGCCACGCCCGAGCGCGATTTCTGACCCTTGATACCGCGACCGGCGGTCTTGCCCTTGCCCGAGCCCGGGCCGCGCGCAACGCGCTTGGATTTCTTGGCGGCGCCCGCGTTGTCGCGGAGTTCATTCAGTTTCATGTCGCTTCTCCTTTGCCGGAAATGCCCCCACAAGCGACAGAGGGGCACACGCGGCGTTTCTTGATTGATTCTTTTGACCACAGGGGGCCACCGGGGGCGTATAGACGAGGTGCTGGCGGGGGGTCAAGTAACATAGACGCCCCCCACCGGATCAGACCGGCTCGATCGCCCAGCCCTCGGTAGCGAAGCCATGCAGCGCGCCAAGCAGGATCAGGGGCTCTTCCCAGCTCCAGAGCCAGGCGAGCGACGGGGCGCCGGGCGGCGTCTCGACCTCGATGCAGGCTTCGTCCTCGCCCTCGGCGTCATACCAGGAGACGTCGAAGCCCGCGTCTTCGGCTGCCTCGGAAAAGGCGTCCCAGTCGGCATCCGGCCCCTCGGCCGCGAAGCGGAACACCGCGACCGCAAGCGCGGGCAAGTCCCCCTGCCCTTCGAATTCCGCGAAAAACCGCGCCGTCTCGGCCTTCAGTTCCTCGAGTTCCATTGCGTTCATCCTTCCACAGGGATCATGAAAAACGCCCCGGCCTTGCGACCGGGGCGTTTTCCCAAGCGTATTCGCTGAAATCAGCCGCGCTCTTCGACGATGGTCACCAGATGCGGGATCTTGTTGACCATGCCGCGGACCGAGGGGGTGTCCTCGAGTTCACGGGTGCGGTTGATCTTGCCAAGGCCCAGACCCTTGAGGGTCGCGGCCTGGATGGCCGGACGGCGGGCTGCCGAGGCGATTTGCTTAACAACGATGGTTTTTGCCATGGTTCAATCTCCTCAGGCTTCAACCGAAGCTTCAGCTTCGGGCTTGGCGAGGATGTCCGCAACCTTCTTGCCGCGACGCTGCGCGACCTGACGGGGCGAGGCTTCCTTCTTGAGGCCATCGATCGTGGCACGGATCATGTTGTAGGGGTTCTGCGAGCCGAGCGACTTCGCAACAACGTCCTGCACGCCGAGCATTTCGAAAACGGCACGCATCGGACCACCGGCGATGATACCGGTACCGGCCGGGGCGGTGCGCATCACGACCTTGCCAGCGCCGTGACGGCCCTCGACGTCGTGGTGCAGCGTGCGGGCGTCCTTGAGAGCGACGCGAACCATCGAGCGCTTAGCTTGCTCGGTGGCCTTGCGGATCGCTTCCGGCACTTCTTTCGCCTTGCCCTTGCCGAAGCCGACGCGACCACGCTGGTCACCGACAACGACGAGCGCGGCGAAGCCGAAGCGCTTACCACCCTTCACGGTTTTCGACACACGGTTGATCGCAACGAGACGATCGGCGAATTCCGGGGTCTCTTCGCGCTCGGCGCGACGGTCCCGACGGTTCTCACGTTCTGCCATGAGGCATTCCTTTCGTGATGGCGTGGTTTCACGCCGTTAGATCCAATCCTGGTGGGTGCCCGGAACTGCGTTCTGGGCAAACCCCCGGATCATCGGGGTGGCGCGAACGCCACCCGCCGGTTCTTAGAACTTCAGACCAGCTTCGCGGGCCGCATCGGCCAGAGCCTTGATCTTCCCGTGGAACAGGAAGCCGCCACGGTCGAAGTAGCACTCTTCGACACCGGCGTTCTTGGCACGCTCGGCGATGGCAGCACCGATCTTGGCGGCTGCTTCGACGTTGTTCTTGCCAACCAGACCCAGATCCTTTTCGAGGGTCGAGGCCGAGGCAAGGGTCACGCCGTTCACGTCGTCGATCAGCTGGACGCTGATGTTCTTCGACGAGCGATGCACCGACAGACGGGCACGGCCATTGGCCATTGCTTTCAGTTTGTTCCGGACGCGCAGGCGGCGCTTGAGGAACAGCTCTCTTTTGTTGTTCGCCATTTTCGCTACCCTTACTTCTTCTTGCCTTCTTTGCGGAAGACATACTCGCCCTTGTAGCGGATACCTTTGCCCTTGTAGGGCTCGGGCTGCCGCCACTCGCGGATATTCGCCGCCACCTGGCCGACCAGCTGCTGGTCAATGCCTTCGATGGTGATCTCGGTCTGCTTCGGGGTCACGACGGTGACACCGGCGGGAACCTCAAAGTTGACCTCGTGCGAGTAGCCGAGCGACAGCTTCAGAACGTTGCCCTGCATCGCGGCGCGGTAACCCACACCCTGAATTTCGAGCTCTTTCTTGAAGCCGGTGGTGACGCCGACGCCGAGGTTCTCGATCATCGAGCGGGTCATACCCCACTGCTGACGCGCACGCTTCGAAGTGCCGCGCGGCGTAACAGTGACGGTATTGCCGTCGATGGCGATGGTCACATCGTCGGTAGCGGTGAAGCTGCGGGTCCCTTTCGGGCCCTTCACTTCGATGGTCTGACCAGCCAGCGTGGCAGTGGTGCCAGCGGGCAGCTCGACCGGTTTCTTACCAATACGAGACATGCTTCCCTCCTTAGAACACGGTGCAGAGCACTTCACCGCCAACGTTGGCAGTGCGCGCAGCCGCGTCCGTCATGACGCCTTTCGGCGTGGAGACGATCGACACGCCCAGGCCCTGACGGACCGTCGGGATGTCCTTCACCGAAGCGTAAACGCGACGACCGGGGGTGGAAACGCGCTTGAGTTCGCGGATCACCGGGGTGCCTTCGTAATACTTCAGGCTGATCTCGAGCTGGGGCAGGCCCTTCTCGCAGGTCACTTTCTCATAGCCACGGATGTAGCCTTCCGCTGCAAGCACGTCGAGAACCCAGGCGCGAAGCTTCGAAGCCGGGGTGCGGACGGTGGACTTGCCGCGCAGTTGCGCGTTGCGGATGCGGGTCAGCATATCGCCGAGGGGATCGTTCACAGACATTCCCTGACTCCCTTACCAGCTCGACTTCACCATGCCGGGGATCTGGCCGAACGAGGCCAGTTCGCGCAGCATGATCCGCGAGAGTTTGAGCTTACGGTAGTAAGCGTGGGGACGGCCGGTGAGCTGGCAACGGTTGTGCAGACGCACGGCCGACGAGTTGCGGGGCAGTTCCGCCAGTTTCAGAGACGCCTTGAAGCGCTCTTCCATCGGGCGGTCCTGATCGGCGACGATCGCCTTGAGTTCTGCGCGCTTGCCAGCGTACTTGGTCACAAGACGCTGACGCTTCACTTCGCGCGCAACCATGGATTTCTTAGCCATAAGTGTTGTCTCCCGCGATCAAGCGTTGAAGGGCATGTTGAAAGCTTTCAACAGCGCCTTGGCTTCAGCGTCCGATTTCGACGAGGTCACCATGATGATGTCCATGCCGAGAACTTCGTCCACCTTGTCGAAGTCGATTTCCGGGAACACGATGTGCTCTTTGAGGCCCATCGCGAAGTTGCCACGGCCATCGAACGAGGGCTTCACGCCGCGGAAGTCGCGAACGCGCGGCATCGCCACGTTGATCAGGCGGTCCAGGAATTCGTACATGCGGTCGCCACGCAGGGTCACCTTGCAGCCGAGCGGCATTTCCTCACGAACGCGGAAGCCGGCGATCGACTTCTTGGCCTTCGTGGTGACAGCCTTCTGACCAGCGATGAGCGACAGCTCCTCGGCGGCCTGCTTGACCTTCTTGGTGTCCTTGACAGCTTCGCCGACGCCCATGTTGAGAACGATCTTCTCGAGCTTCGGGATCATCATGTCGTTCTTGTAGCCGAACTGCTCTTTCAGAGCGGCGCGGATGGACGAATGATAGAGCGCCTTGAGGCGCGGGGTATAGGTCGCTTGATCCAGCATCAGATCGCCTCCCCGGTGGTCTTGGCGAAACGCACCTTCTTGCCGTCTTCAAAGCGGAAGCCGACGCGGGTGGCCTTGCCGTTGGCATCAACCAGAGCCAGGTTCGACAGGTCGATCGGCATCGCCTTCGACACGCGGCCGCCCTGGGTGGTCTGGGTTTGACGCTGGTGACGGATGGCGGTGTTCACGCCTTCCACGATCGCCTTGTTGTCCTTGGGCATAACGGTGGTGATTTCACCCTGTTTGCCCTTGTCCTTGCCGGCGAGCACGACGACCTTGTCGCCTTTACGGAGTTTCGCAGCCATCACAGCACCTCCGGAGCGAGCGAGATGATCTTCATGAAGTTCTTGGCGCGCAGCTCACGCACGACCGGCCCGAATATACGGGTGCCGACCGGTTCGCCCTGGTTGTTCAGGATGACGGCGGCGTTACGGTCGAAGCGGATGGCGGTGCCATCTTCACGACGGACTTCTTTGGCGGTGCGCACGACGACGGCCTTGCGGACGTCACCTTTCTTCACGCGGCCGCGCGGGATGGCTTCCTTGACGGAAACGACAATGATGTCGCCGACCGACGCATAGCGACGGTGCGAACCACCCAGGACCTTGATGCACTGAACTCGGCGAGCGCCGGAGTTGTCAGCAACATCCAGATTGGTCTGCATCTGGATCATTTGGTTACTCCCGACCTTTGGGGACGCCTATGCAGTTAGCCGCCCCAGGGTTTCGATAAACTGAAAGTTTATCGCCGGGACCTGAGAGAACTCAGGCCTCGACGACGACCTTCCAGCGCTTGGTTTTCGAGATCGGCGCGCACTCTTCGATGCGAACGGTGTCACCGGCCTTGAAAGTGTTGTCCGCATCGTGAGCGCGATATTTCTTCGACTTACGAACGGTTTTTTGCAGCAGCGGGTGCTTGAAGCGGCGCTCGACGAGAACGGTAACGGTCTGGTCGTTCTTGTCCGACGTCACGACGCCTTGGAGGATACGTTTGGGCATGGAAGGGCTCCTTACTTCGCAGCTTCAGCGGCTTTTTGGTTCAGAACCGTCTTCACGCGGGCAACGTCACGGCGGACGGCGCGCATGCGGGCGGTGTTCTCGAGCTGACCGGTGGCCTGCTGGAAGCGGAGGTTGAAGGCTTCCTTCTTGAGCGCGACGAGCTGATCACGCAGCTCATCAGGCGTTTTCGCCTTGAGTTCTTGGGCGTTCATCCCATGGTCCTTTCTTGGCACCAGAGAGCCCCGAAGGTGACTCTATGTCTGGTGGGTTATGTCTGTCCTGCCTGCAGGACCTGCGCGCTCTAACACCGGCGCGCCAATCATGCAAGCGATTTCGAAGAAAAAGTGAACCCCCGGCGACGAGGCCGGGGGTTCGTGTTCTTACGCGCGGATCTTACCAGTCTTCGCGAGCGACGATGCGGGTGGTCACCGGCAGCTTGTTCGCGCCGAGACGCAGGGCCTCGCGGGCGATCACTTCCGAGACGCCATCGATCTCGAACATGATGCGGCCCGGTTTGACCTTCGCCGCCCAGAAGTCCACCGAACCCTTACCTTTACCCATACGGACTTCGGTCGGCTTCGAGGTGACCGGGGTATCCGGGAAGATACGGATCCAGACACGGCCCTGACGCTTCATGTGGCGAGTGATCGCACGACGCGCAGCTTCGATCTGGCGGGCGGTCACGCGCTCCGGCTCGGTCGCCTTCAGGGCGAACGAACCGAAGTTCAGGTTGAAGCCGCCTTTGGCCTCACCGTGAATCCGGCCCTTGTGCTGTTTGCGGAACTTAGTCCGTTTCGGTTGCAGCATCTTTCATACTCCTCAGCGAGCGTCGCGGCGCGGGCCACGCGGAGCCGGGCCTTCTTGGGCCTCGGCGGCCTTGCGGTCGCGTGCTTGCGGATCATGTTCCATGATCTCGCCTTTGAAGATCCAGACTTTCACGCCGATGATCCCGTAGGGGGTCGTCGCTTCGTCCAGGGCGTAGTCGATGTCGGCGCGCAGCGTGTGCAGCGGCACACGGCCTTCACGGTACCATTCGGTACGCGCGATCTCGGCACCGCCCAGACGGCCGGCGACGTTCACGCGGATACCCAGGGCACCCATGCGCATCGCGTTCTGCACCGCGCGCTTCATGGCGCGACGGAACGAGACGCGACGCTCGAGCTGCTGGCAGATCGACTCGGCAACCAGCTGGGCGTCCAGCTCGGGCTTGCGGACCTCGACGATGTTGAGGTGCAGTTCCGAGTCGGTGAAGTTCGCCAGCTTCTTGCGCAGGACTTCGATGTCCGCGCCTTTCTTGCCGATGATGACGCCCGGACGCGCAGCGTGAATGGTCACGCGGCACTTCTTGTGCGGACGCTCGATGATGACGCGCGAGATGCCCGCCTGCTTGACTTCCTCGTGGATGAATTCACGCATCTTGAGGTCTTCGAGCAGCAGGTTGCCGTACTCTTTGCTGTCGGCATACCAGCGGCTGTCCCAGGTGCGGTTGACCTGGAGACGCATCCCAATGGGGTTAACCTTCTGTCCCATTACGCACGCTCCTCGACTTGACGCACCTTGATGGTGATTTCCGAAAACGGCTTCATGATCTTGCCGAAACGGCCGCGGGCACGCGGACGGCCACGCTTCATCACGAGGTTCTTGCCAACCCAGGCTTCGGCGACGACGAGGCTGTCGACGTCCAGGCCGTGGTTGTTTTCAGCGTTGGCGATAGCCGACTGCAGGCACTTCTTCACGTCAGCAGCGATCCGCTTGTTCGAGAAGGTCAGATCGGCCAGGGCACGATCGACTTTCTTGCCGCGGATCAGGGCGGCGACGAGATTCAGTTTCTGCGGCGAGGTGCGAAGCATCTTGGTCTTGGCCATTGCTTCGTTATCCGCCACGCGGCGCGGATTCTGTTCCTTACCCATGGCTCTTACTTCCTCTTGGCTTTCTTGTCGGCAGCGTGCCCGTAGTAGGTACGGGTCGGCGAGTATTCACCGAACTTCTGACCGATCATCTCTTCGGTCACCGCGACCGGGATGTGCTTCTGACCGTTGTAGACCCCGAAGGTGAGGCCCACGAACTGCGGCAGAATGGTGGAGCGACGCGACCAGATCTTGATCACTTCGCCTTTGCCCGACGCGCGCGCTTTTTCCGCTTTCTTCAGCAGATAGGCGTCAACGAAAGGGCCTTTCCAAACAGAACGTGCCATATCTTAACGACCCTTCTTAGCGTGACGCGAACGGAGAATGTACTTGTCCGTCTTCTTGTTCGAGCGGGTGCGCTTGCCCTTGGTGGGCTTGCCCCACGGGGTCACCGGGTGACGGCCACCCGAGGTGCGGCCTTCACCACCACCATGCGGGTGGTCGATCGGGTTCATCGCGACGCCGCGGACGGTCGGGCGGATGCCCATGTGACGCTTGCGGCCCGCTTTACCGAGGTTCTGGTTCGAGTGGTCGGCGTTCGACACGGCACCGATGGTGGCCATGCATTCCTGACGCACCAGACGCAGCTCGCCCGACGAAAGGCGGATCTGCGCGTAGCCACCGTCACGGCCGACGAACTGGGCGTAGGTGCCCGCGGCACGCGCCAGCTGACCGCCCTTGCCGGGCTTCAGCTCGACGTTGTGCACGATCGTACCGATCGGCATGCCCGAGAACGGCATCGCGTTGCCCGGCTTGATGTCCTGCTTCGCGCCCGCGATCACGGTGTCGCCGACAGCCAGACGCTGCGGGGCCAGGATGTAGGCCAGCTCGCCGTCCTGGTACTTGACCAGCGCGATGAAGGCGGTGCGGTTGGGATCGTATTCGATACGCTCGACCGTAGCCGGAACGTCGAACTTGCGACGCTTGAAATCAACGACGCGGTAGAGACGCTTCGCGCCACCACCCTTGTGCCACATCGTGACGCGCCCGGTATTGTTCCGGCCACCGGTCTTGGTCAAACCCTCGACGAGGGCTTTGACCGGACGGCCTTTCCAAAGCTCCGAACGGTCGATCAGAACCAGCCCACGCTGGCCCGGCGTCGTCGGCTTATACGACTTGAGTGCCATGCTTTCTGTCTTCCGTTAGCTTGCGGCGGGTTGCCCCGCCTGTCTGTGTGTAAAGGGCGCCGAAGCTCCCCAAGTGCAAAAGTCACCGGCCCCGGAACGAATCCGAGGCCGCTAGACAGGCGCGATGTATCAGGGATGGGGGGGCGAGTCTAGGGGCAAGCGGTGAATAATGCCCTGCGTTACGAAGTACTATCGAGCATGCTAAAGGCGCCCTCCCCGCCCGCCAAGTTGGTGTGGCTTCAGGCAGCAAAATGCACGCGAAGCTCGCACCGGCATTGACATGACAAATGCCCTTATCATCCGTGGCAGAGCACGCAAAAGGAGCCCGACAGCCGCCGAAGTCGCAGCACAGCAATTCTAGGTCTCGACCGACTTCGCGGGGCTCAGCCACGATGCAGACGAGCAGCGGGGACTTGAGGAGTTGCTCTGGGCCGACGTGATCGCCGTCATGGAAGAGCGCCAGTTTGAGCGGCTCAAACAGCGGTTCGGCATGTCGCTCAAGGGCAAGAAACTGACCTGCCTCGACATATCCGACAGCTACGAATTCATGGAGCCCGTACTCGTGGCCCTGATCGGGCAAAGACTGCACCGCCTTGGCGTGCGCAACGCAATCCCCCAAAACGAGAAGGCCCCCGCTCGCGCGAGGGCCTTCCCAATTCATGCAACCGAGCCTTAGAGGCCGGTCGAAACGTCAATCGTCTGACCGTCTTCCAGCGTCACGTAGGCTTTCTTGACGTCCGAGCGCACGCCCGGCTGGCCACGGAAGCGCTTCGTCTTGCCTTTGGTGATGGTGGTGTTGACCGCTTTCACCTTGACGCCAAAGAGAGCCTCGACGGCCTCCTTGATCGCAGGCTTGGTCGCGGTTTTCGCCACCTGGAACACGACCGCGCCATTTTCCGAGGCCATGGTGGCTTTCTCGGTGATGACGGGCTTCACGATCACGTCGTAATGTTCGGGTTTCGCGCTCATTTCAGGCGAGCCTCCAGAGCTTCGACACCCGCCTTCGTGATGACCAGGGTCTCACGCTTGAGGATGTCATAGACGTTGGCGCCCATCGACGGCAGAACGTCGAAGCCTTCGATGTTGCGCGCGGCTTTGAGGAAGTTCTCGTTCACCTCGGCGCCGTCGATCACGAGGACCTTCTTCCAGCCCAGCTCCTTGGCGGCTTGCGCCAGCAGCTTGGTCTTGGCTTCGGCCAAATCGGCAGCTTCCAGAACCACAAGGTTACCCGCCTTGGCTTTCGCCGAGAGAGCGTGCTTGAGGCCCAGGGCGCGGAACTTCTTCGTCAGGTCATGGGCGTGCGAACGCGGGGTCGGACCCTTGTACACACCACCGTGACGGAAGATCGGAGCCTTCTTGGAACCGTGACGAGCGCCGCCGGTGCCTTTCTGGCGATAGATCTTCTTGGTCGAGTAGGACACGTCCGACTTGCCCAGCACCGAGTGGGTACCAGCCTGCGCCTTCGCGCGCTGCCAGCGCACGACGCGGTGCAGGATGTCCGCACGCGGCTCCAGACCGAAGATGTCATCCGACAGTTCGATCGAACCGGCTTTGCCGGCGTCGAGCTTGATCACATCGAGTTTCATGCTTCACCCCCTTCGACCGAAGCTTCTTCAGCCGGAGCAGCAGCGCCCTTCAGACCGGCCGGCATCGGAACGTCCGACGGCAGCGGCTTCTTGACGGCGTCCTTGATGGTGACCCAGCCGCCCTTGGCGCCCGGAACCGAGCCCTTGACGAGGATCAGGCCACGATCGGCGTCGGTCTTGACGACCTGGATGTTCTGCGTGGTGACGCGAACAGCACCCAGATGACCCGCCATCTTCTTGCCCTTGAACACCTTGCCGGGGTCCTGGCACTGGCCGGTCGAACCGTGCGAACGGTGCGAGATCGACACACCGTGCGAGGCACGCAGACCGCCGAAGTTGTGGCGCTTCATCGCACCGGCAAAGCCTTTACCGATCGAGGTACCGGCGATGTCGACGAACTGACCGTTGTTGTAGTGTTCGGCCGAGATCTCGGCGCCCACTTCGATCAGGTTCTCCGGCGACACGCGGAACTCGGCCAGCTTGCGCTTCGGCGCCACGTTCGCTTTCGCGAAGTGGCCGCGCATGGCGGCGGTGGTACGCTTGGCCTTCGCTTCGCCCGCGCCGAGCTGAACGGCGGTGTAGCCGTCCTTCTCTTCGGTGCGCTGCGCGACGACCTGGAGGTTTTCGAGTTGGAGAACGGTCACAGGAACCTGCTTACCGTCCTCGAGGAACAGCCGGGTCATGCCCAGCTTCTTGGCGATAACACCAGAACGCATCGTCGCCTCCTCAGACCTTGATCTCGACGTCGACGCCGGCAGCCAGGTCGAGCTTCATCAGCGCGTCCACGGTTTGCGGGGTCGGATCGACGATGTCGAGAAGACGCTTGTGCGTGCGGATTTCCCACTGGTCACGCGACTTCTTGTCGATGTGCGGACCACGGAGAACCGTGAATTTCTCGATTTTGTTCGGCAGCGGGATCGGGCCGCGAACCGTAGCACCGGTACGCTTGGCGGTGTTCACGATTTCCTGGGTGCTGGCGTCCAGCACGCGATAATCGAACGCCTTGAGCCGGATGCGGATGTTTTGACCAGTCATTTAGTCTTGCCTCTCGCAGGGGCTTTCAGGTTGAGAGGCAGACACCGCCGAATGCGACGCCTGCATCGAACCACAATCTCTTGGAGATCAGGGGCGCCGGATATGCGCGTTACCCGAGTCTGTCAAGAGCAAATGGCGCGCCTTTCGGCGCACCACTCATATTCACTCGCGATGTCGCGGACGGGCCCGTTACAGGCCCGTCGAGACGTCGATCACTCGATGATTTTCGAGACGACGCCTGCGCCGACGGTGCGGCCGCCTTCACGGATAGCGAAGCGCAGCTTCTCTTCCATGGCGATCGGGGCGATCAGTTCGACTTCGAACTTCAGGTTGTCGCCCGGCATAACCATCTCGGTGCCTTCCGGCAGCTTCACGGTGCCGGTGACGTCCGTGGTGCGGAAGTAGAACTGCGGACGGTAGTTCGCGAAGAACGGCGTGTGACGGCCACCTTCCTCTTTCGTGAGGATGTAGGCTTCAGCTTCGAACTTCGTGTGCGGCTTCACCGAACCCGGCTTGCACAGAACCTGACCACGCTCAACGCCGTCACGGTCGATACCGCGCAGCAGCGCGCCGATGTTGTCGCCAGCTTCACCGCGATCGAGCAGCTTGCGGAACATCTCGACGCCCGTGCAGGTGGTCTTCTTGGTCGCGCGGATACCGACGATCTCGAGTTCGTCGCCCACGTTCACAGCGCCACGCTCGACACGGCCGGTCACAACGGTGCCGCGGCCCGAGATCGAGAACACGTCTTCGATCGGCATCAGGAACGGCTGGTCGACAGCGCGCTCCGGGGTCGGGATGTACTCGTCGACAGCGGCGATCAGAGCGCGGATCGAATCCTCGCCGATCTCGTTGTCGCGGCCTTCCATCGCGGCCAGAGCCGAGCCCTTGATGATCGGAATATCATCGCCGGGGTAGTCGTACGACGACAGCAGTTCGCGGATTTCCATCTCGACGAGCTCGAGCAGCTCTTCGTCGTCGACCTGGTCAACCTTGTTCATGTACACGACCATGTACGGAATGCCGACCTGACGGCCGAGCAGGATGTGCTCGCGCGTCTGCGGCATCGGGCCGTCGGCCGCGTTCACAACCAGGATCGCGCCGTCCATCTGCGCCGCACCCGTGATCATGTTCTTCACGTAGTCGGCGTGGCCGGGGCAGTCGACGTGCGCGTAGTGACGGTTCGCCGATTCATATTCAACGTGGGCCGTCGAGATCGTGATCCCGCGAGCCTTCTCTTCCGGCGCGCCGTCAATCTGGTCGTAGGCCTTGAATTCACCAAAGTACTTGGTGATCGCAGCCGTCAGCGTCGTCTTGCCGTGGTCAACGTGGCCAATCGTGCCGATGTTGACGTGCGGTTTCGTCCGTTCAAACTTTGCCTTTGCCATAATGGCCTCCTGTAGTCCTTAAAACCCGTGGGAAAGGCGCCCGGGTTACCCCGGACGCCGTCGCCCTTAGGCGTATTTCTTCTGGATTTCGTCCGAGATGTTCTGCGGAACGGCTTCGTAGTGATCGAAGATCATGGTGAAGACCGCACGGCCCGAGGACATCGAACGCAGGTTGTTGATGTAGCCGAACATGTTCGCCAGCGGCACCATCGCGTTGATCACGTTGGCGTTGCCGCGGGTGTCCTGGCCCTGAACCATGCCGCGACGGCTGGTCAGGTCGCCGATGATGCCGCCGGTGTATTCTTCCGGGGTCACCACTTCGACTTTCATGATCGGCTCGAGCAGCTTCGCACCGGCCTTCTTCAGGCCTTCGCGCATGGCAGCACGGGTCGCGATTTCGAAGGCCAGCACCGACGAGTCGACGTCGTGGTACGCACCGTCAATAAGCGCGACCTTGAAATCGATAACCGGGAAGCCCGCGAGCGGACCCGAGTCCATGACCGACTTGATGCCCTTTTCGACGCCGGGGATGTATTCCTTCGGCACCGCACCGCCCACGATCTTCGATTCGAACGAGTAGCCCTCGCCCGGCTCGGTCGGGGTGATGACGAGCTTGACGCGCGCGAACTGGCCGGTACCACCGGTCTGTTTCTTGTGCGTGTAGTCGATCTCGGCTTCGCGCGAGATGGTTTCGCGGTAGGCCACCTGCGGAGCACCGATGTTCGCCTCGACCTTGAACTCGCGACGCATACGGTCGACGAGGATGTCGAGGTGAAGTTCGCCCATGCCCTTCATGATGGTCTGGCCCGACTCGAAGTTGGTCTCGACGCGGAACGACGGGTCTTCGGCAGCCAGGCGAGCGAGGGCGAGGCCCATCTTCTCCTGGTCGGCTTTCGACTTCGGCTCGACCGCGATCTCGATAACCGGATCGGGGAAGGTCATGGTTTCCAGAACCACCGGCTTGGCGGCGTCGCACAGCGTGTCGCCCGTGGTGGTTTCTTTCAGACCGGCCAGCGCGATGATGTCGCCAGCGAACGCTTCGTCGATCTCTTCACGGTTGATCGAGTGCATCATCATCATACGACCGATGCGCTCTTTCTTGCCCTTGGTCGCGTTCAGAACCGAGTCGCCCTTCTTCATCACGCCCGAGTAGATGCGGGTGAAGGTCAGCGAGCCGACGAAGGGGTCGTTCATGATCTTGAACGCGAGGCCCGAGAAGGGCTCATCGTCCGTAGCATGACGCTCGATGTTACGGGTTTCGGTCTCGTCGCCCGGAGCGAAGCCGACGTATGCCGGAACGTCCAGCGGACCCGGCAGGAAGTCGATCACCGCGTTGAGCAGCGGCTGAACGCCCTTGTTCTTGAAGGCCGAGCCAGCGAGAACCGGGAAGAACGCCATCGCGAGCGTACCCTTGCGGATCAGCTTGCGCAGGGTGTCCTCGTCGGGCTCGTTGCCCTCGAGGTAGGCTTCCATCGCGTCGTCATCCATTTCAACGGCGAGTTCAACCATCTTGCCGCGCCATTCGTCGGCGAGGTCCTGCAGCTCTTCACGGATCGGCTGACGGATCCAGCTTGCGCCGAGATCTTCGCCCTTCCAGACCCATTCTTCCATCTTGATCAGGTCGATCTGACCTTCAAGCTGGTCTTCGGCGCCGATCGGGAGCGCAACGGGGCACGGGGTGCCGCCGGTGCGGTCCTTGATCATTTCGACGCACTTGAAGTAGTCCGCGCCGATCTTGTCCATCTTGTTGACGAACACGATCCGCGGAACCTTGTAGCGGTCAGCCTGACGCCACACGGTTTCGGTCTGGGGTTCGACACCGGCGTTGGCGTCGAGCAGGCAGACCGCACCGTCGAGAACCGCCAGCGAGCGTTCGACTTCAATGGTGAAGTCCACGTGACCGGGGGTGTCGATGATGTTGAAGCGGAACTGGGTGTCCGAGGTGCCCTCTTTGGTCGGATCTTCCTGGCGCTGCCAGAAAGTGGTCGTCGCGGCCGAGGTGATGGTGATACCGCGTTCCTGCTCCTGCTCCATCCAGTCCATCGTCGCGGCGCCGTCGTGGACTTCGCCGATCTTGTGGGACTTGCCGGTGTAGTAGAGGATCCGCTCGGTCGTGGTCGTTTTGCCCGCATCGATGTGGGCCATGATCCCGAAGTTGCGGTAGCGGCTCAGCGGATAGGCGCGTGCCATTTTTCGTGCTCCTGTTACCAGCGGTAATGGCTGAACGCTTTGTTCGCGTCGGCCATCTTGTGGGTGTCTTCGCGCTTCTTCACGGCCGAACCACGCGAGTTCACCGCATCCAGAAGCTCGCCGGCGAGACGCTCTTCCATGGTGTTCTCGTTACGGTTCTTGGCGGCAGTGATCAGCCAACGAATGGCCAGCGCTTCGCGGCGGGTCGGGCGAACCTCGACCGGCACCTGGTAGGTCGCACCACCCACACGACGCGAACGCACTTCAACCGAAGGCTTCACGTTGTCGAGGGCTTCGTGGAACACTTCGATCGGCTCGCGCTTGAGCTTGCCTTCGACGCGCTCCAGGGCGCTATAGACGATGCGTTCGGCGGCCGATTTCTTGCCGTCGATCATCAGGTTGTTCATGAACTTGGTCAGCACGCGATCGCCATACTTGGCGTCCGGCAGAACTTCGCGCTTCTCAGCAGCGTGACGACGAGACATCTGGTGATCTCCTTATTTCGGACGCTTCGCGCCGTATTTCGAACGACGCTGACGGCGGTCTTTGACGCCTTGGGTATCCAGCACACCGCGCAGGATGTGGTAACGGACACCCGGAAGGTCTTTCACACGGCCGCCGCGGATGAGCACAACGGAGTGCTCTTGCAGGTTGTGCTTTTCGCCCGGGATGTAGGAGATGACCTCGAAGCCGTTCGTCAGGCGCACTTTGGCGACCTTACGCATAGCCGAGTTCGGTTTCTTCGGCGTCGTGGTGTAGACGCGGGTGCAGACGCCGCGCTTTTGCGGGCACGACTGCAGGTGCTGCGACTTCGAGCGCTGCACCTTGGGCTGCCGCGGTTTGCGGATCAGCTGTTGGATGGTAGGCATTCCGGTTCCCCGTATTTGCTCTGTCAATACTCGCAGCCCGGCAGGGTGGGACCCAAACTGGACTGCGCCACTTCTCGACGACGCTCCACGCGGACCGTGAAACGCCAAACCGCACCCTTCCCTGCCGAGTGGCCGGGTCGAATGCGCCTTAATTTCAGAGGATCGAGGGTAAACCCCGGGATAGTGCCGCTGAAATCTGTCGCCCTTGGGACATACTGAGCCCGTCGGGTAGCGGCGCTATATGGGGAGTCGCGGGTATTGTCAACCGCAGGGTCAAACCCGCTCCTTGCCACCAAGGCGAAACCAACCGAGGCGGCCTTCGAAGGCGGCGTAAAGCAACCAGGCCCCGCTGAGCGTGACCAAGGCCGCAAAGACCGCATCCGAGACGAAATGCCGCCCCGTGACCACCCGCTGCGCGGCGATGAACGTCGGAATGAACACGGCAACCACGATGGCGTAATTGCCTACCCAACGCTCGATCCGCTCCGCCGAGAAGCGCCAGAGCAGGATCACCAGCGCCAGAGCGACCGCCGCCGAGACCTCGCCCGACACAAACGAGCAGTTGCGCGCACATTGATCGACGAAGCTCCAGGCGGGCGTGAAGGTCAGATCGCCGCCAAACTCGGTCACCGTGGCCGGGCGGGCACGGCCCGAATAGGCCTTGAGAAAGCCGTTCACCAGCAGGCCGGGCAGCAGAAGGTAGAGCGTAAAGACAAAACCCCAGGCCCGCGCCGACAACCCAAGCACGTTACGACGGCGCGCCAGTGCGCGCCACATCGCGAAGGGCGACAGGATAAAAACAAGGATCGAGAGATCCCAGATACGCTGGCGCAGGAACTCCCACATCGGGTTTCCGATCACGCGAAAGCCGTCCCAGGGGCTCCAGAACAGGCTGGACAGCGCCAGATCGACCGAAGGCGCGCCGACGAACAGTGCCAGCGCCGCCAGCCATCCGGCCAACAGCCAGCGCCCCGTCATCTGGTAATCAATCGGCGGCATTCAGACACTCCGCATCCACAAGGTAAGGCGCGACCGCCCGGCTCGACCAGTATCCCGACAGGGAAAAGGCCGCGACCGGGGCAAGGGGCCCCGCCCCACAATCCGGGGCTGCGGCCTGAATTGCAAGGACGCGTCCGGTGAAGCCTTCGGGAAGCGCGTAGTTCTGCTCGTAATAATGCCGCGCGCGGCCTTCGGGGCGCGGGGCATATATCGCGATGACGCTGTCGCGCCCTGTGTAGAGCAGATCGGCCAGGATATCGCGGTTCGCGGCCAGGACCGGAACGCCCTCGGCGCGCGCGAGATCAAGGATCTCGCGGCTCAGCTCGGCCCGGCCAAGATAGCGGCGCAGGAGCGGCTCGCCGTCGCGCTCCGGCCAAGGGGCCAGAACGGTCAACAGCGGGAAGGCCACCACGACGATCAGGTTCAGCGCGAGCGCCACACGGCGCCACAGCCCCGGCAGGATCATCGCCACCAGAACCGTCCCCGGAAAGTAGGCGGCCACCGCCCAATTGGCATAGGCCTGCGAGAGCAGCGCCTGCACCGTCACCGCGACCAGCGGCGGCAGGCTGAGCACCGCCAGCGCGCCGCGCACGTTCCGGCGCGCAGTGACGACACCCCAGATCAGAGCAGCCATGGCGATCGGCCCAAAAACCGCGAACTGGCTGGCCAGGAACTCGGCCATCGAGGCGAAATTCAACGTCGCACCACCGCGCACCCAGCCGACATTGTCCATCGTATGCTCGACAGTGGTCAGATCATGGGTCAGGTTCCACAGCACATTGGGCGAGATCACCGCGCCGAAGGCCAAAGCCGCCAGCAGCGCATTGCGCCAGCCGGTGCGAAACTGCGGGGCCAACAGCATGGCCAGCACAAGGCCCGGGACCAGATAGATCGCGGCATATTTCGCCAGAAACGCAGCACCTGCACTCGCCCCGGCCAGAGCGGCGTCAGGCGCCCTGCTCTCTTGCGCCGCGCGCAGCCAGAACAGCAGCGCCAGCGCGTAGAACGGCGCCATGATCGTATCGGTCGAAATCAGCAGCGAGCCGACCACCACGAAAGGCAGCGTGACGTAAAGCACCGCCGTCCAGATCGCGGCGCTCCGATCAGCCAGCCGCGCCGCGACGGCACCAAGCACCAGCGCGGTCACCCCGTGCAACACCGCCCCCGGCATCCGAACCCAGAACGGGCTGTCCGATCCCGCCAGATCGGTCACGAGCCGGATCGCCCAGCCGATCAACGGCGGTTTGGAGTAGTAGCCAAAATCGAGGTTCTGGCTCCAAAGCCAGTATTGCGATTCATCAACAAACAGGTCAGTCCGGTTGAAGGCCAGCGCCAACAGCCGCAACCCGGTGATCGCGGCGACGAAGGCAAACGCTGGCCGGAACCAGCCCTGCGCCTCAGACTTCATCGCGACGCTTGGCATAGATCAGCCAAAGGTTGCGAATATAGATGATCACGCCAAGTGCCTGCCCGAGAATGAACACCGGGTCAGTGCGGTAGATCGCATAGCTGAGCAGCATGACGCCCCCGGCCAGCGAAAAATACCAGAACGCCAGCGGGATCACGGAATCCCGCGCGCGCTCCGAGGCGATCCACTGCACCAGGAAGCGCGCGGTAAACATCCCCTGCGCAAGGAAGCCAAAGACAACCCACCAAAGCTCGGTCGTGCTGTCCACGTGCAGAACGGTCATCAGCCAGTGCATGGATTACTCCGCGATCTCGGTGGGGCGGGATTTCTTGCGACGACGCAAGAGCCAGGCAACGCCGGCCAGATCGACGACGCCGACAAGCCCGCGTTGCAGGTTGGAATAATGCGAGCGCCCCCCGCCCCGCTGGCGGTGGCTGACATCGACATGGGCAACCTGCCAGCCGTCACGCGCAAACAGCGCGGGCAGGTAGCGGTGCATGTGATCGAAATAGGGAAGGCGCAGGAAAGCCTCGCGGCGGAAGGCCTTGAGCCCGCAACCGGTGTCGCGCGTCCCGTCCTTGAGCACGCGCGAGCGGATCGCGTTGGCGAATTTCGACGCGAGTTTCTTGGACATCGTGTCCTGTCGCCCGACGCGCTGCCCGGCAACGATGCCGATCAACTCCGAGCCCTCGGCCAGAAGCGGTGCCATCAGCTTGGGAAGTTCCGAGGGCGGGTTCTGCCCATCGCCATCAAGCGTGCAGATCACAGCGCCTTTCGCGACGAGAACGCCGGAATGCACCGCCGCCGACTGCCCGCCAGAGCGGTCATGACGCAGCACACGCAGTCGCGGCGCTCGGGCGCGGCGCGCCTGCAAGATCGCGGCCATGCCATCGTCCGAGGCATCATCGACCACGACCACCTCGTAGTCGCACACCCGTTCCAGAGCGGTATCGATACCGTCCAGAAGCGCCTCGATATTCGAGGCCTCGTTCTTCGCCGGGATTACGATTGTTACGTCCGTCATGGCCCCACAACCATTTGCCACCCTTGTTGGGTGGGCCTCCTCTTACTCGCAGGTCAGGCGGATGTAAACGTCACAGGCAGCGAGGGCGCGCCCCGCCGCCTGTGCAGCGATTAGCCGAACTTGGCGAAAAGCTTGGAATAGGGCACTTTTAGGCCCGATTGCGCGGCGATCCCGGCCGCCAGATCCCCGGCGCGCGCGGCGTCGCCAAACGCCTTGACCGAGGCGGCGAAGCCCTCGGCCAGCGGTGCATAGGCCGGATCGGCCGCCTCTGGCGCGGGATGAGCAAGGATTTCAGCAGCAAGGTGCTCAAGCACCGCCGCCTCGGCCTGCATCCGTGCCATGCCAGCATCACCAAGCGCCAAGAAGTCCGTCTCGAGCACCTCTTTCATCGCAGCATGATAGGCGTTCATGCGGTCCGAGAAGCCGACGATATCGTTGCGCATGTGCAGCGCGGCCACGGCCTCGCGCACCTCTTCAAGCGTGAGATGCGCGGTCGGCAAATCCCCTGCCCCGACCTGCTGGCCTGCCGCAGCGATCAGCCCGTTGACGGTGGTGAAGGTCTCTGCCAGCGCGGTGTCCTCGGCATATTGCGGCGGCGGGTCGATCGTCCAGCCAGCGACGATCTGGCTCCAGGCGCCGTCGAATTTCTCGAGCGCCGCGGCGGTTTCAGCCTGTTTGCCCTGGTTGCTCAGGAACAACGCGGCGCGATAGGCGCCATAGGCCTGACGCAGCTGCGCCTCGCCCTCGCGGAACGTCACCGCCCAAGCAGGCATCGCCACCGACATCGCCAATGCGACGGCCAACATCTTTGCGCCTGTGTTCATCTCAATCTCCTTCTGGGCCAATAATCTGTTTCAACGCTATCGCCCGCGACCTCCGTCGCACCTGCGACATTCGGCCCCAGGAAAGAAAAACCCCCGCGCGAGCGGATCGCGCGGGGGTCTGGTTCTACTTACTCAAGACGCGATTAATCGCGGCTTTCCGGCGTCTCGACCGGACCGAAATCAGCCTCTTCGACGATCGGAGCCGCCAGCGCAGCCGCGGCTTCCGCCTCGGCGCGACGTGCCTCGATGACCTTGTGGTCGCGGTCCGCAGCGATCTTGCGCACGCGGGTGGTCGCGCCACCCGTGCCCGCCGGGATCAGACGGCCGACGATCACGTTCTCTTTCAGACCGACGAGCTTGTCGCGCTTGCCCTGAACCGAGGCTTCGGTCAGCACGCGGGTCGTCTCCTGGAAGGAGGCCGCCGAGATGAACGAACGGGTCTGCAGCGAGGCCTTGGTGATACCCAAGAGCACCGGCTCGCCCGAGGCCGGACGGCCACCGCGCGCTTCGACCTTGGCGTTCTCTTCTTCGAACTCCGCCTTGTCGATGTGCTCGCCCTTGAGCAGCGTCGTATCGCCCGAGTCGAGGATCTCGATCTTTTGCAGCATCTGGCGAACGATCACCTCGATGTGCTTGTCGTTGATCTTCACGCCCTGCAGTCGATAGACGTCCTGCACCTCGTCGATGAGGTAGTCGGCCAGAGCCTCGATCCCCATGATGCGCAGGATGTCATGCGGCGCCGGGTTGCCGTCCATGATGTAGTCACCCTTCTGCACGAAGTCGCCTTCCTGCACCGGGATGTGCTTGCCTTTCGGCACCATGTATTCGACCGGCTCCAGACCTTCCTGCGACGGCTCGATGGCGATGCGGCGCTTGTTCTTGTAGTCCTTGCCAAAGCGCACATAGCCGTCGATCTCGGCGATGATGGCGTGATCCTTCGGACGACGGGCTTCGAAGAGTTCGGCCACACGCGGCAGACCGCCGGTGATGTCCTTGGTCTTCGCGCCTTCGCGCGGGATACGGGCGACAACGTCACCGGCCTTGATCTCCTGACCGTCCTCGATCGACAGAATCGCGTCGACCGACATCGGGTAGGTGACCGGGTTGCCAGCCTCGTTGCGCACCGGTTCGCCATCGGCGTTGACGATGATGATCTCGGGCTTGAGGTCGTTGCCTTTCGGCGCCGCCCGCCAGTCCGTGACGATCTTCTGCGTCATGCCGGTCGCTTCGTCGGTTTCCTCGCGCACGGCGATACCCGAAACCAGGTCCACGAACTTCGCCACACCCGCCTTTTCGGCGATGATCGGAAGGGTGTAGGGGTCCCATTCGTAAAGCTTGGTGCCGCGCTTGACCGCGTCGCCTTCCTTGACGTGCAGCTTCGAGCCGTAGGTGAGCTTGTGGCTCGCCCGCTCTTCGCCGTGCTCGTCAATGATCGCCATCTGCATGTTGCGGCCCATGACGATCTGTTCGCCATTGGCGTTGGTCAGCAGGTTGGCGTTACGGAACTCGATCTTGCCCTCCTGGCTCGCTTCCTGGAAGGACTGCGAACCACCCTGAGCGATACCGCCGATGTGGAACGTCCGCATCGTCAGCTGCGTGCCGGGTTCACCGATCGACTGCGCGGCGATGATACCCACCGCTTCGCCCTGGTTCACCAAAGTACCGCGCGCCAGGTCACGACCGTAGCAGAGCGCGCAAACGCCCTCGTCGGCCTCACAGGTCAGAGCGGAGCGGATACGCACCGACTGCACGCCGGCCTGCTCGACCAGATCGGCCTTGCGCTCGTCGATCAGCTCGTTCTTGCGCACGATGACTTCGTCCGAACCCGGAACCAGAACGTCGTCCGCGGCCACACGGCCCAGAACACGCTCGGACAGGGGCGCGACAACTTCGCCATCGTTGACCGCGGCCGAAGCGGTGATCGCACGCTCGGTGCCGCAATCGTGCGAACGCACGATGCAGTCCTGCGCCACGTCCACCAGACGGCGGGTCAGGTAACCCGAGTTCGCCGTCTTGAGCGCGGTGTCGGCCAGACCCTTACGGGCGCCGTGGGTCGAGTTGAAGTATTCAAGAACGGTCAGACCTTCCTTGAAGTTCGAGATGATCGGCGTCTCGATGATCTCGCCCGACGGCTTGGCCATCAGGCCGCGCATACCGCCAAGCTGCTTCATCTGCGCCGGCGAACCCCGCGCACCCGAGTGCGACATCATGTAGACCGAGTTCGGCTCTTTCTCCATGCCCGCATCGTCCACGCGCACGGCCGAGATCTCTTTCATCATCTCGCCGGCCACGGCGTCCGAGCACTTCGACCAGGCGTCGACAACCTTGTTGTACTTTTCGCCCTGAGTGATCAGGCCGTCCATGTACTGCTGTTCGAACTCTTTGACCTGATCGCGCACGCCGTTCACGATGTCCCACTTGGTATCGGGGATCACCATGTCGTCCTTGCCGAACGAGATACCGGCGCGGAAGGCCTCGCGGAAGCCCATGCCCATGATCTGGTCACAGAAGATCACCGACTCTTTCTGGCCGCAGTAACGGTAGACGGTGTCGATGACGTTCTGAACGTCCTTCTTGCGCAGCAGGCGGTTCACCAGATCGAACGGCGCCTTGGCGTTCAGCGGCAGCAGAGCACCCAGGCGCATACGGCCGGGGGTGGTCTCGTAACGCTTGAAGACCTCGTTGCCCTCTTCGTCGATCTGCTTGATGCGCGCGCTGATCTTGGCGTGCAGGTGCACGACGCCGGCGTTCAGCGCGTGTTCCACTTCCTCGACCGAACCGAAGGTCATGCCTTCGCCCGGCATGCCCTTGCGCTCCATCGTGGTGTAGTAGAGGCCAAGGATCATGTCCTGCGACGGAACGATGATCGGCGAGCCGTTGGCGGGCGACAGAACGTTGTTCGTCGACATCATCAGAACGCGGGCTTCCAGCTGGGCTTCCAGCGAAAGCGGCACGTGGACGGCCATCTGGTCACCGTCGAAGTCGGCGTTGAACGCCGAGCAGACGAGCGGGTGCAGCTGGATCGCCTTGCCTTCGATCAGAACGGGTTCGAAAGCCTGAATGCCCAGACGGTGCAGCGTCGGCGCGCGGTTCAGCAGAACCGGGTGCTCGCGGATCACCTCGTCCAGGATATCCCAAACCTCGGGACGCTCTTTCTCGACCAGTTTCTTAGCTTGCTTCACGGTGCTCGACAGGCCCTTGGCTTCAAGGCGCGAGTAGATGAAGGGCTTGAACAGTTCGAGCGCCATCTTCTTGGGCAGACCGCACTGGTGCAGCTTGAGTTCCGGGCCGGTCACGATGACCGAACGGCCCGAGAAGTCGACGCGCTTACCCAGAAGGTTCTGACGGAAGCGGCCTTGCTTACCCTTGAGCATGTCCGAGAGCGACTTCAGCGGGCGCTTGTTGGTGCCCGTGATGACGCGGCCACGACGGCCGTTGTCGAACAGCGCATCGACCGATTCCTGCAGCATCCGCTTTTCGTTGCGCACGATGATATCGGGCGCACGCAGCTCGATCAGGCGCTTGAGGCGGTTGTTGCGGTTGATGACGCGGCGATAGAGGTCGTTCAGGTCCGAAGTCGCGAAACGGCCACCATCGAGCGGCACGAGCGGACGCAGTTCCGGCGGGATCACCGGAAGCACGGTCAGCACCATCCACTCGGGGCGGTTGCCCGATTCGATGAAGCTCTCGACGATCTTCAGACGCTTGATGATCTTCTTCGGCTTCAGTTCGCCAGTGGCTTCCTTCAGCTCTTCGCGGAGCTGCTCGGCGGTGGCGTCCAGATCGATCGCGGCCAGCATCTCGCGGATCGCCTCAGCGCCGATATTGGCGGTGAAAGCGTCGGCGCCATACTGGTCCTGCGCGTCCAGATACTCGTCTTCGGTCAGCAGCTGACCATAGCTCAGGTCGGTCAGACCCGGCTCGATGACGACGTAGTTTTCGAAGTAGAGGATGCGCTCGAGATCGCGCAGCGTCATGTCCAGCATCAGGCCGATGCGCGAGGGCAGCGACTTGAGGAACCAGATGTGGGCGACGGGCGAGGCCAGCTCAATGTGGCCCATGCGCTCGCGGCGCACCTTCTGAAGGGTGACTTCGACGCCGCATTTCTCGCAGACGACGCCGCGATACTTCATGCGCTTGTACTTGCCGCACAGGCACTCGTAATCCTTGATCGGGCCAAAGATACGGGCGCAGAACAGGCCATCACGCTCCGGCTTGAAGGTCCGGTAGTTGATGGTCTCGGGCTTCTTGATCTCGCCGTAGGACCACGACAGGATGCGCTCGGGCGAGGCCAGCGAGATCTTGATCTCGTCGAACTGCTTGGGCGCGGCCAGCGGGTTGAACGGGTTTTGGGTCAGTTCCTGGTTCATCTGTTATTCCTTGAATGAGGGCAGAGGGGAGGGAATGAGGGGCGAACCCCTCACTCCTCGTCCTCCGCATCCAGGAGTTCCATGTTGAGGCCGAGGCCCCGGACCTCTTTGACGAGAACGTTGAACGATTCCGGCACGCCGGCTTCGAAGTTGTCCTCGCCCTTGACGATCGACTCATAGACCTTGGTCCGGCCTGCCACGTCGTCCGACTTCACCGTCAGCATCTCTTGCAGGGTGTAGGCGGCGCCGTAGGCTTCCAGCGCCCAGACCTCCATCTCACCCAGACGCTGACCACCGAACTGCGCCTTACCACCCAGCGGCTGCTGGGTCACAAGCGAGTAAGGACCGGTCGAACGGGCGTGCATCTTGTCGTCGACAAGGTGGTGCAGCTTGAGGAAGTACTTCACGCCCACGGTAACCGGACGCGCGAACTGTTCGCCCGTGCGGCCGTCGAAGACGATCGATTGGCCCGACTTGTCAAAGCCCGCGCGGATCAGCGCGTCATTGACGTCGGCTTCCTTGGCACCGTCGAAGACCGGGGTCGCGATCGGAACGCCGCCACGAACGGTTTCGGCGCATTCCACGAAGCGGTCTTCGTCCATCGCGGCGAAGGCTTCCTCGTAGGTTTCCGCACCGTAGCCGTGCTTCATGGCTTCGCGCACCGGGGTCAGATCGCCCGAACGACGGTATTCCTTGATGGCCTCGTCGATTTGCAGGCCCAGACCGCGCGCGGCCCAGCCCATGTGCGTCTCGAGGATCTGACCGACGTTCATACGCGACGGTACGCCGAGCGGGTTCAGAACGAGGTCAACCGGAGTGCCATCGGCCAGGAAGGGCATGTCTTCCATCGGAACGACTTTCGACACGACACCCTTGTTACCGTGACGACCGGCCATCTTGTCGCCGGCCTGAAGCTTGCGCTTCACCGCGACGAACACCTTGACCATCTTCATCACGCCCGGAGGCAGGTCGTCGCCCTGGCGGACCTTCTCGACCTTGTCCTCGAAGCGCAGCTCAAGCGCGCGCTTCTGAGCGTCGAACTGATCGTTCAACGCTTCGACTTCCTTGGCGTCGTTCTCGTTTTCCAGCGCAAGCTGCCACCACTGGCCACGCGACAGCGTGCTCAGCAGCTCGTCATTGATCTCCGAACCGGCCTTGACGCCTTTCGGCCCCTTGACGGCGGTCTTGCCGATGATCAGCGACTTCAGACGCGCGTAGATGTTGCGCTCAAGGATCGCCAGCTCGTCGTCCCGGTCACGGGCCAGACGTTCGACTTCCTCACGCTCGATCTGCAGCGCGCGCTCGTCCTTGTCCACGCCGTGGCGGTTGAACACACGAACCTCGACGATCGTGCCGTAGGCACCCGGCGGCAGGCGCAGCGAGGTGTCGCGCACGTCCGACGCCT
Organism: Sedimentimonas flavescens; assembly: GCF_019264375.1. Classification (GTDB taxonomy): domain Bacteria; phylum Pseudomonadota; class Alphaproteobacteria; order Rhodobacterales; family Rhodobacteraceae; genus Rhodobacter; species Rhodobacter flavescens. The sequence continues at coordinate 124,965 of NZ_JAHVAI010000012.1, forward strand.
TTTCCCCGAAGATGGCGCGCAGAAGCTTTTCTTCCGGCGTCATCGGGCTTTCGCCCTTCGGAGTGATCTTGCCGACGAGGATATCACCCGGGCCGACCTCGGCGCCGATATAGACGATACCGGCTTCGTCGAGGTTGCGCAGGGCTTCCTCACCGACGTTCGGGATGTCGCGGGTGATCTCTTCCGGCCCGAGCTTGGTGTCACGCGCGGCAACTTCGTATTCGTCGATATGGATCGAGGTGAACACGTCGTCGCGGTGGATCCGCTCGGAGATCAGGATCGAGTCTTCGTAGTTGTAGCCGTTCCAGGGCATGAAGGCGACGACCACGTTGCGGCCGATGGCCAGTTCGCCCTGATCGGTCGAGGGACCGTCCGCGATGACCTGACCCTTGGCAACGATGTCGCCCACTTTCACGATGGGACGTTGGTTGATGGTCGAAGACTGGTTCGAGCGCTTGAACTTGCGCAGACGGTAGATGTCAACGCCGGCATCGCCCATGCCCAGGTCCTCGTTCGCACGCACAACGATACGCGAGGCATCGACCTGGTCGATGATCCCGCCACGCTTGGCCATGATCGCCGCACCCGAGTCGCGCGCCACGACCGCTTCCATGCCGGTGCCCACATAGGGGGCTTCCGAACGCAGCAGCGGCACGGCCTGACGTTGCATGTTCGCACCCATCAGAGCGCGGTTGGCGTCGTCGTTTTCCAGGAACGGGATGAGCGCCGCACCGACCGAAACCAGCTGCTTCGGCGACACGTCGATCAGGTCCACGGCCTCGGACGGGTTGAGCATGAATTCGCCGCCCTGACGGGTCGATACGAGTTCATTGGTGAAACGGCCCTCGGCGTCGAGCGAGGCGTTCGCCTGCGCGACCGTGTGGCGCATCTCTTCGGTGGCCGACATGTAGACCACGTCGTCCGTCACCTTGCCGTCCTCCACCTTGCGGTAGGGGGTCTCGATGAAGCCGTACTTGTTCACGCGGGCGAAGGTGGCCAACGAGTTGATCAGACCAATGTTCTGACCTTCGGGCGTTTCGATCGGGCACATCCGACCGTAGTGGGTCGGGTGAACGTCGCGGACCTCGAAGCCCGCACGCTCGCGGGTCAGACCGCCCGGCCCGAGCGCCGAAAGACGACGCTTGTGCGTGACTTCCGAGAGCGGGTTGGTTTGGTCCATGAACTGCGACAGCTGCGAGGAGCCGAAGAATTCGCGCACCGCGGCCGCGGCCGGTTTCGCGTTGATCAGGTCCTGCGGCATGACGGTGTCGATCTCGACCGACGACATGCGCTCCTTGATCGCGCGCTCCATGCGCAGCAGACCGACGCGGTACTGGTTCTCCATAAGCTCGCCGACCGAACGCACACGGCGGTTGCCGAGGTGGTCGATGTCGTCGATCTCGCCCTTGCCGTCGCGCAGTTCCACCAGGCCCTTGATGCAGGCGATGATGTCTTCGCGGCGCAGCGTGCGCTGCGTGTCCGGCGCGTCGAGGTCGAGGCGCATGTTCATCTTCACGCGACCAACGGCCGACAGGTCGTAGCGCTCGCTATCGAAGAACAGCGTGTCGAACAGCGACGAGGCGGCTTCGACGGTCGGCGGCTCGCCCGGACGCATCACGCGATAGATGTCCATCAGAGCGGAATCGCGGTTCCAGTTCTTGTCCGCGGCCATCGTGTTGCGGATATACGGACCGACGTTGACGTTATCGATGTCGAGCACCGGAATATCGGTGACGCCATTGTCTAGCAGCGTCTTGACGGTGCCGCCAACCAGCTGGCCTTCCTTGTCGTAATCGGCGGTCAGCTCATCGCCGGCCTCGACATAGATGTAGCCGGTCGACTCATTGATGATGTCCTTGGCGACGAAGCGGCCCAGGATGTGCTCGAACGGCACGAGAAGCTCGGTGATCTTGCCCTCATCGATCCACTTCTTGACCATCCGCGGGGTGGCTTTCTCGCCCGCCTTCAGGATGACCTCGCCGGTGCCGGCATCGATCAGGTCGTAGGTCGGACGGGTGCCGCGCACGCGCTCGGGGAAGAAGCGCGAAACCCAACCGCGCTTGCCCTCGGCGCGGAAGTTCACCGTGTTGTAATAGGCATCCATGATGCCTTCCTGGTCGAGACCAAGCGCATAGAGCAGCGTGGTCACCGGCAGCTTGCGGCGACGGTCGATACGCGCGAACACGAGATCCTTGGCGTCGAACTCGAAGTCCAGCCACGAACCGCGGTAGGGAATGATGCGGCAGGCGAACAGCAGCTTGCCCGACGAATGGGTCTTGCCGCGGTCATGGTCGAAGAACACGCCCGGCGAGCGGTGCATCTGGCTCACGATGACGCGCTCGGTGCCGTTCACGATGAAGGTGCCGTTCGGGGTCATGAGCGGCATGTCGCCCATGAACACGTCCTGCTCCTTGATGTCCTTCACCGAACGCGCGCCGGTGTTTTCGTCCAGATCGAACACGATCAGGCGCAGGGTGACCTTCAGCGGGGCCGAATAGGTCAGGTCGCGCTGCATGCACTCATCGACGTCGTATTTCGGCTTTTCCAGCTCGTATTTGACGAATTCGAGAATTGCGTTGTCGTTGAAATCCTTGATCGGGAAAACCGACTGGAAAACGCCCTGGAGGCCCTCGCCGTCCTGCGGCTTTTCGGCTTCACCTGAACGCAGGAACAGATCGTAGGAAGCTTTCTGAACCTCGATGAGGTTCGGCATTTCAAGGACTTCACGGATTTTGCCGTAGAAGCGGCGGATGCGCTTCTGACCAACGTAAGCTTGAGCCATGCTCGTCGTGACCTTTCGTCTCTTCGCGGGTGCGCAACGTCGGGGCCCGGTGCGCGCCGCAGGCGAATGAAGGGGGGCGGTCCCATACCTGCCACCCGTCCCACCGGATGGCTCCCGAACCGCGAACGCCGCCTTGGAGAGGGCTAAAGGGCGATTAGCCCTCTCCGAGACAGGTTCGGCTGGGCCCGGGACAAGCCCGGACCCAGCCAATTTTCAAGCAAGTGGATGCACAGGCATCCGGCTCGATTACTTGAGCTCGACTTTCGCGCCGGCTTCTTCGAGCTTTTTCTTGATCTCTTCGGCTTCCGCTTTCGCAGCGCCTTCTTTGACCTTGCCGCCAGCTTCCACGAGGTCCTTGGCTTCTTTCAGGCCCAGACCGGTGATCGCGCGGACTTCTTTGATCACGTTGATCTTGTTCGCGCCGGCGTCGGTCAGGACGACGTCGAACTCGGTCTTTTCTTCCTCAGCCGGGGCAGCGGCAGCAGCCGGGCCAGCCATCATGACGGCGCCACCGGCGGCCGGCTCGATGCCGTACTCGTCTTTGAGGATGGTTTTCAGTTCTTGGGCTTCCAGCAGCGTCAGGTTGACGATTTGCTCAGCGAGGGCTTTAAGATCGGCCATTTTTCCGTTCCATTCTGATATAGGGTTTTCCAACGTCGGGCTTATCCCAACGAAGGCAATTGGTTGCTTCAGGCGGCTTCCCGCTCCTCAAGAGTCTTGAGGATGCCCGCGATGTTCGAAGCAGGCGCGCCAATGGCACCAGCGATGTTCGAAGCCGGCGCACCGATGCACGAGACGATCTGAGCGATAAGCTCTTCACGCGACGGCATGGCAGCGACAGCTTTGACACCGGCCGGATCCAGAGCCTCCGTGCCCATGGCCCCGCCAAGGATTGCGAACTTGTCGTTCGCCTTGGCGTAGTCCACCGAGACCTTGGCCGCAGCCACAGGATCCTCGGAGAAGGCAAGGACGGTCATACCCGTCAGAAGGCCGGCCATGCTTTCGCAGGGCTTACCCTCAAGGGCGATCTTGGCGAGCGTGTTCTTGGCAACGCGAACCGAACCACCGGCTTCGCGCATGCGCGAACGGAGATCCTGCATCTGAGCAACCGTCATGCCTTCGTAGTGGGCAACCACCACGACGCCAGAGCTTTCGAAGATCTGGCCGAGTTCCTCGACCACTTTCTCTTTTTGGGCTCTATCCACGGTTACACTCCAAGTATGGGGGTTTCCCCCCGGCTCTCATTTTCCCCCGGGCGAATGCCCTGAGGATCGGGTCCGATCGGTTCCCGAGAAGATCGCCCGAGGTCGCCCTCGGAAATTCTCGTTCCCCATCTCAGGAAGGAAATTAAGCCGGGAACCGGCACCCTCCGTCTCGGACAGGACGGGGCGAGCGAACGCCCCGTCATTCGCCGGTTTCCCGGCAAAATCTTATTTGGCGGTCGCCGAGGTGAGGTCCAGCGAAACGCCCGGGCCCATGGTCGAGCTCAGCGACACCTTCTTGAGGTAGGTGCCCTTGGCGCCCGTGGGCTTGGCTTTCGAAACGGCGTCGACAAAGGCGCGCACGTTCTCGGCCAGCTTGTCTTCCGAGAACGAGACCTTGCCAATACCGCCGTGGATCACGCCGGCCTTTTCGACCTTGAACTGCACTTCGCCGCCTTTGGCAGCGGTCACAGCGGTCGCGACGTCCATGGTCACCGTGCCGACCTTCGGGTTCGGCATCAGGTTGCGCGGGCCGAGGATCTTACCCAAACGGCCGACCAGCGGCATCATGTCCGGGGTCGCGATGCAGCGATCGAATTCGATCTTGCCCGACTGGATGGTTTCCATCAGGTCTTCCGCACCGACGATATCCGCGCCAGCGGCCTTGGCTTCGTCAGCCTTGGCGCCACGGGCGAACACTGCAACGCGCACGGTCTTACCCGTGCCGTTCGGCAGCTGAACCACGCCGCGGACCATCTGGTCGGCGTGACGCGGGTCAACGCCCAGGTTCATCGCGATCTCGAGGGTTTCGTCGAACTTGGCCGAAGCCGCCGACTTGATCAGCTTGACAGCCTCTTCAACCGAGAGATTGTCCTTGCCTTCGAAAGCGGCGCGCGCAGCGGCCGTACGTTTACCGAGCTTGGCCATGGCTTACCCTTTCACCTCGATACCGATCGACTTCGCCGAGCCGAGGATGATCTGCATCGCGGCTTCGACGTCATTCGCCGAAAGGTCCTTCATCTTCGCCTGGGCGATCTCGCGCACCTGGGCGACGGTCACGTAACCGGCGACTTCACGACCCGGCTTCGGCGAACCCTTCGGACGGTTGCGCTTGCCAACCGGCTTCAGGCCAGCGGCCTTCTTCAGGAAGTACGAGGCCGGCGAGGTCTTGGTCTCGAAAGTGAACGACTTGTCGGCGTAGTAGGTGATAACCACTGGCACCGGCATGTCTTTTTCCATTTCCTGCGTGCGCGCGTTGAACGCCTTGCAGAATTCCATGATGTTGATGCCGCGCTGACCGAGCGCGGGACCGACCGGCGGCGACGGGTTCGCGGCGCCAGCCTTGATTTGCAGCTTGAGCTGCCCGATGACTTTCTTGGCCATGTGGCCCTCTCCTTGTCACTGTCACGCCTTGCGGCGCGAAGTTTAGTGGTTCGGTCCGGACCTCAGCCCTCGCCTCCCACGGCTCCCACTCAGGCGACTTTCGACACCTGGGTGAATTCCAGCTCGACCGGCGTCGGCCGGCCAAAGATCGACACGGTCACCTTCAGGCGGCCCGCGGCGTCGTCCACTTCCTCGACCATGCCCGAGAAGCCCTCGAACGGACCGTCGGTCACGCTCACGTTCTCGCCCACCTCGAAACGGATCAGGTTGCGCGGCGCGGCGGCCTCGCCCGATTCGTCGACGCGGTTCAGGATCTGGTTCACCTCGGCATCGCGCATGGGCATCGGCTTGCCCTGCGGCCCGAGGAAACCGGTCACCCGGTTGATCGAGTTGATCAGGTGATAGCCCCGATCGGTCATTTCCATCCGCACGAGCACATAGCCCGGCATGAAGCGGCGCTCCGAAGTGACCTTCTTGCCACGACGGATTTCGATCACTTCCTCAGTGGGAACGAGGACCTCTTCGATCTCGTCCTGAAGGCCCTTCTCTTCCACGGCCTGCTTGATTTGCTCGGCGACTTTCTTCTCGAAGTTCGAGAGAACGCTCACCGAATACCAACGCTTCGCCATGCTCACCATTGCCTTCTTCCACCGACGCGTGAGCGCCGAAATTCCATTACATCAACGGCTTGGCCGTCGCTCTCAGAACAAAAAACAGCGTGCATGACCGAATCGATGCACGCCGGTTCCCCGAAAGTCCCGCCCCTTTACCGCCCGAGTGCCGCTTTTTCAAGGGCATAAAGGCGAAACCGGCGGAACTGAAGGTCTCAGCCGATGATCTGGCTGACGCCGAAACGGATGATCCAGTCTACCAGCGAGAAGAACAGCGCGGTCAGCGCGGCCATGACAAAGACCATCCCGGTGGTCAGCATCACCTCGCGGCGCGCAGGCCAGGTGATCTTGCCCACTTCCGAGCGAACCTGCTGGAGGAACTGAAGGGGGTTTGCCATGCGTCTCATCCTCTCTTTGCAGCGTGGGCGACCCACGCGCGACCGCGTTCAGATACGCGCTCGGACGCGCGAATTCAAGCACCTTGCCGCATGTAGCGGCCGCGCCCCGGATCAGCGCCAATACAATCAGGATTTTCCGGAGGACGACCTGGCAGGGGCAGGGGGACTCGAACCCACGACCCTCGGTTTTGGAGACCGATGCTCTACCAACTGAGCTATACCCCTAGGCCGTAGGCGGGGTGCTAAAGGAGCCGCGCGGGGAAATCAAGAGCGATTTGCACCGCCGCGCACAATCGCTTGCGGCTGCCCGCCCTGCCCCACGCAACGCGCCAGCGCACAAAGCAAAAGGGCCGCCCGAGGGCGGCCCTTCCGTCACGATGTGATCGAAATCACTCGATGATTTTCGAGACGACGCCGGCGCCGACGGTGCGGCCGCCTTCACGGATAGCGAAGCGCAGCTTCTCTTCCATGGCGATCGGGGCGATCAGTTCGACTTCGAACTTCAGGTTGTCGCCCGGCATCACCATCTCGGTGCCTTCCGGCAGCTTCACGGTGCCGGTGACGTCCGTGGTGCGGAAGTAGAACTGCGGACGGTAGTTCGCGAAGAACGGCGTGTGACGGCCACCTTCCTCTTTCGTGAGGATGTAGGCTTCAGCTTCGAACTTCGTGTGCGGCTTCACCGAACCCGGCTTGCACAGAACCTGACCACGCTCAACGCCGTCACGGTCGATACCGCGCAGCAGCGCGCCGATGTTGTCGCCAGCTTCACCGCGATCGAGCAGCTTGCGGAACATCTCGACGCCCGTGCAGGTGGTCTTCTTGGTCGCGCGGATACCGACGATCTCGAGTTCGTCGCCCACGTTCACAGCGCCACGCTCGACACGGCCGGTCACAACGGTGCCGCGGCCCGAGATCGAGAACACGTCTTCGATCGGCATCAGGAACGGCTGGTCGACAGCGCGCTCCGGGGTCGGGATGTACTCGTCGACAGCGGCGATCAGAGCGCGGATCGAATCCTCGCCGATCTCGTTGTCGCGGCCTTCCATCGCGGCCAGAGCCGAGCCCTTGATGATCGGAATATCATCGCCGGGGTAGTCGTACGACGACAGCAGTTCGCGGATTTCCATCTCGACGAGCTCGAGCAGCTCTTCGTCGTCGACCTGGTCAACCTTGTTCATGTACACGACCATGTACGGAATGCCGACCTGACGGCCGAGCAGGATGTGCTCGCGCGTCTGCGGCATCGGGCCGTCGGCCGCGTTCACAACCAGGATCGCGCCGTCCATCTGCGCCGCACCCGTGATCATGTTCTTCACGTAGTCGGCGTGGCCGGGGCAGTCGACGTGCGCGTAGTGACGGTTCGCCGATTCATATTCAACGTGGGCCGTCGAGATCGTGATCCCGCGAGCCTTCTCTTCCGGCGCGCCGTCAATCTGGTCGTAGGCCTTGAATTCACCAAAGTACTTGGTGATCGCAGCCGTCAGCGTCGTCTTGCCGTGGTCAACGTGGCCAATCGTGCCGATGTTGACGTGCGGTTTCGTCCGTTCAAACTTTGCCTTTGCCATATCGCGGGCGCCTCTGGTTCGGGGGCCGGAATTGGCCCGAGTCAATATCGCGGGCTACCTATTGCCCCGAAGCAGAAAAATCAAGCCCGCTTCGCGCATTCCGGCGCGTCTTGGCGCAGGTTTGGGGCGGGCCCGTCCCGGATCGGAGATCGGCGACCACGACGGCGGCACAACAGGCCGCCGCAGCCGCTCTCGCGATCAGTTGAACCGATTGTCGCGCGGGAAGCCGCGCGGCGCCATGCGGCCCGCCGAGGCGCGCTTGGCCAGCCATTCCGACAGGTCCGTCTCGGTGCGGGTGCGCCCGGCGGGGTCTTTCCAGCTCAACCCGTCCGCGAGCGTGAAAGTGACCGCATCCGACAACCCGCCATCCTTGAACTTTTGCAGCCGCACACCCTTGCCGCGCGCCATCTCTGGCAGTTCTTCGAGCGCGAAAACCAGAACCTTGCGGTTCTCGCCGACGCAGGCGACGTGATCGCCCGACACCGGCACGCAAACCTGCGTGCGCGCGCCTTCGCGCATGTTGAGCACCTGCTTGCCCGCGCGGGTCTGGGCCACCAGTTCCTCGCCCGGCACGATGAAGCCATCGCCATCGGAGGAGGCCATCAGGAACTTCTCGCCCGGCTTGGGCAGCAGGATATGGGTCACATCGGCCTCGTTCGGCAGATCGACCATCAGACGCACCGGCTCGCCCATGCCGCGCCCGCCGGGCAGGTTCGCCCCGAGCAGCGTATAGGCACGTCCGTTCGAGCCCATCAGCACGATCCGGTCCGTAGTCTCGGCATGGAGCGCGAACAGCGGGCCGTCGCCATCCTTGAACTTGACCTCGGCGTCGAGCGCCTGGTGGCCCTTCATTGCGCGCACCCAGCCCATTTTCGACAAGATCACTGTGATCGGCTCGCGCTCGATCATCGCCTCGATCGGCACTTCCTCGACCTCGGTCGCATCCGCAAAGGCGGTGCGGCGCGCGCCCGCAGCCGTGCCCTTGCCGAATTGCTTCTGCACGTCCTTGAGCTGCCCCGAGATCCGCTTCCACTGGGCCTTTTCGCTGCCCAGAAGGGCCTCAAGCTCGCTGCGCTCCGCCAGCAGGGCGTCGCGCTCATTGCGCAGTTCCATTTCCTCAAGCTTGCGCAGGCTGCGCAGGCGCATGTTCAGGATCGCTTCGGCCTGAACATCGGTCAGGAACACCCGGTCGCCATCGGTAACGGCCCAATTCTCGGCCATCAGCGCGGGCTTGGGTTCGTCCACGGTGCGGATGATCTCGATCACCCGGTCGAGATTGAGATAGGCGATGATATAGCCGTTGAGCACCTCAAGCCGGTGCGCGATCTTCTCCAGCCGGTGCTGGCTGCGGCGGCACAACACCTCGCGGCGGTGATCGAGGAAGGCGCGCAGCACCTCTTTGAGCGAGCACACCTTGGGCACCCGCCCGTCGATCAGCACGTTCATGTTCATGCTGAAGCGCAACTCTAGGTCCGAACTGCGGAACAGCATCCCCATTAGCATTTCGGGGTCGATGGTGCGGGTCTTGGGTTCAAGGACAATCCGCACATCGTCGGCGGATTCGTCGCGCACATCGGCCAGTGCCGGCACCTTCTTAGTCTGGATCAGTTCGGCCAGACGCTCGATCAGCTTGGATTTCTGCACCTGGTAGGGGATCTCGGTGACGATGATCTGCCACTGGCCTCGGCCCAGATCCTCTTTCTCCCACCGCGCGCGCAGGCGAAACGCGCCGCGCCCGCTGCGGTAGCTCTCGCGGATCGACTCCTTGGGCTCGACAATCACACCGCCGGTCGGGAAATCGGGGCCGGGCACCAGATCGACCAGCGCATCGTCGGAAATGCCGGGATCGCGGATCATCGCCTGACAGGCCTCGACCAACTCATCAAGGTTGTGCGGCGGGATGTTCGTGGCCATACCGACCGCGATACCGCTCGCCCCATTGGCCAGCAGGTTCGGGAAGGCGGCGGGCAGCACGATGGGCTCTTCCAGTGTGCCATCATAGTTGGGGCGAAAATCGACAGCGTTCTCGGCCAGCCCGTCAAGCAGCGCCTCGGACGGGAAGGCCAGCCGCGCCTCGGTGTAGCGCGAGGCCGCAGGGTTATCGCCGTCGATATTGCCGAAGTTCCCCTGCCCGTTCACCAGCGGGTAGCGCATCGCGAAATCCTGCGCCAGACGCGCCATCGCATCATAGATCGCGGCATCGCCATGCGGGTGATAGTTACCCATCACATCGCCCGAGATCTTGGCCGATTTGCGGAAACCGCCCGTTGGGCTCAGCTTCAGCTCGCGCATGGCAAACAGGATGCGCCGATGCACCGGCTTCAGCCCGTCCCGCGCATCGGGCAGCGCCCGGTGCATGATCGTCGAGAGCGCATAAGTCAGGTAGCGATCACCGATCGCGCGCGACAATGGCTCGGAGGTCAGGGACTGGGGCGGGGTATCTTCGTTCTCGCTCATGCTCTCCGTGTAAATCGGCCCCGCGCCCCGGTCCAGCCTCAAACGCGCAACCGCCTCGGGCTCACGGGGGAACTCGGGCCGCGTTTTCACATTATGCTGACAGCGCCATCGCGCGATCCTGCACCAACTCGCAAGATCACGGAGGTCGCGATGCTGAAACTGACCCTGACCACGCTGGCCGCCGTGTTCATCGTGCTTGCCGTCTGGGGCCAGCCCGACGAAGATCTTGCCGCCTCCCCCGGCTGCGGCGTGGCCTGCGCACAGTCGATCAACGAAAGCGCGCCCGACCCCAACAAAACCGGCGCGCTGATCGTGCCGATCGAATATGCGCCCACCCTGGGCCCCGAGGTTCTGCGCCCCGCCCCCGGAAAGCCCGCCAAACCCTGAACCACATTGAGCCGCTTCCATTCCCTCGGGAAGTCGGCCAAAACTGCCCCCGCACATCAATGCGGGGGCAGTCATGTCGAAAACCATCCTGATCACCGGCTGCTCGTCCGGCATCGGCTACGATGCGGCGCACGGGCTGAAGGCCGCAGGCTGGAAGGTCTTTGCCACTTGCCGCAAGGAAGATGATTGCGAGCGGCTGCGCAGCGAAGGGCTGATCTCGTTTCAACTTGATGTCGCCGACCCCGCCTCGATCGAAGCCGGTTTCAATGAGGCTCTTGCGCGCGGACGCGGGCGCCTTGACGCGCTTTACAACAACGCGGCCTTTGCCTGCCCCGGCGCGGTCGAAGACCTGCCCGCAGATGCACTGCGCGAGATCTTCGAGACGAACCTTTTTGGCCTGCACGACCTGACCGCCCGCGCCATCCAGGTGATGCGCGTGCAAGGCTCGGGGCGCATTCTGCAATGCTCTTCGGTTCTGGGCCTTGTGGGCATCCGCTGGCGCGGCGCCTATGTGGCGACGAAATTCGCCCTTGAAGGGCTGACCGACGTGCTGCGGCTTGAGATGCGCGACACACCCATCAAGATCATCACCATCAACCCCGGCCCGATCCCCTCGAAGATCCGCGTCAACTCGATCCCGCATTTCGAGCGTTGGGTCGACTGGCAGAACTCAGCCCGGCGCGAACAGTATCAGGCGTCGTTGCTCAAGCGCCTTTACGAGCCCTCGGGCAAGAAAGACCGCTTCGAACTGCCCGCCTCCGCCGTCACTGCGGCAATTCTCGAGGCGCTCGAAGCGCCCAACCCGCGCTCGCATTACTATGTCACCAAGGCCACCCATGCCGCAGCCACGATCCGCCGCCTTGCCCCCGCGCGGCTGCGCGACTGGCTTCTGGCCCGCGCCTGAGTTTTTGTGTCGCATTTCCCGACACGCCCGTTAGTCTGACGCAGCGCCCCCGAGAGGCGCCTGGGAGATTTGAATGCGCGACGACATGTTCTTCATCATCGTTGCCTCCGCATGTCTGGCCGTTCTGGTGATCCTGATGATCGGAATCGGCGGCTTCGCGAAGGGCGGCGAGTTCAACCGCAAGCATGCCAACAAGCTGATGCGCCTGCGCATCGCGGCGCAGGCGGTTGCGATCGCGCTTATTCTGCTGTTTGTCTGGCTGCGCCAGAGCAGCTGATTGAAGGAGGCCGGCCATGGTCGTTCTGAACCGCATCTACACCAAGACCGGCGACGCGGGCGAAACCGCGCTGGTTAACGGCACCCGCGTGGCCAAACACTCGCCCCGCGTCTGCGCCTATGGCACGGTCGATGAGCTGAACTCGGTTCTGGGCCTGTGCCGCCTGCATGCCGAGGGCGAGGCTGACGCAGCCCTGGCCCGCATTCAGAATGACCTCTTCGACCTCGGCGCCGATCTTGCACGCCCCGAGATGGAGAAGGATGCCGAGGCGGGCTATCCCGTTCTGCGCATCGTCGAGCCGCAGGTCTCGCGGCTCGAAGCCGAGATCGACGCGATGATCGCCCGGCTCGAACCGCTGCGCAGCTTCATCCTGCCCGGCGGATCGGCGCTGGCGGCACATCTGCACCACGCGCGCACCGTGGCACGCCGCGCCGAGCGCGATGCCGTCGCGCTTGCCTCGACCGAAGCGGTCAACGATTGGGCGGTGAAATACCTCAACCGCCTGTCCGACTGGTTCTTCTGTGCGGCTCGGATCGCCAATGACGAGGGCCGCGCCGATGTGCTCTGGGTTCCCGGCGCCAACCGTTGACCCTCGACGGGGCCGAATCCATCCCGCCCGCTCCCCTTCGGCCGGGTAATCTGCACCGCTAGCGCAAACATCGTTTGCGACGTGACGTAGCGACACCGAAACGGGTCGATTTTACTCTGTCCCTCGACGCGCCCCTCTTGTAACAAAATTGCCGAGAGCTTGTTCAGCCGCCTGTTCTGGGCGGAATCAACAGTAGGGAGACGCACGCCCATGAAGGTATTGGTGCCTGTTAAGCGGGTGATTGACTACAACGTGAAGGTTCGCGTGAAGGCGGACGGAAGCGG
>NZ_JAHVAI010000013.1 GCF_019264375.1 Sedimentimonas flavescens
GCCGCTTTCGCGACCCAACTCACCGCAATGGGCGATCGGCTACACGAAACGGAAACGTTCCACCGCTCGCCCATTGCCCCCGCGGCGCAACCGCGCCAAACTCAACCGCGGACTCCGGCATCAGCTGGATGAATGTCGGGGGTCACAGCAATATCTACTATATATTTATTGGAAGTAGTGGTAGTTGGCGAAGCTTAGGGTACATCCATCAAGACATACCTTTAGGCCCCCTCTTAATGTTAAGATGTAGAAAACTTCCCTCGTCCCCAATCCGGCTTGGACAGGTGACACATAGGGGTTGGAAGGGGAGGCTCTGCCGAATGTGGCTTCCAGACTCCTCTGACCCGATCTCCGTCAAAGCCGATATACACACACCTATGGCACCCCGTCTGGCCCCTGCCTGCCCCCCTAGCTGCGTTTACAGATCTTGCGAAAAATGACGTAGGGCAGTCGCTATGGATGACCTCGAGAGGGGGCAAGCCAGTAGGGCTACTATCAGGACCCGAGCCAAGTTGACCAAATCGTAGACCAGAATACGCCTGCTTGATCCGAGCTAGTCCTTGTCGTATCCAATAAAACAAGGGCGATGGCTGCTTGTCGGTGCCTGTAACGGGAGATGAACGGTAAATCCGGACAGCCTCCGGGCACCATTATTCTTCCCGAGTATAGGTTCCATTCTTGTGCATTCTGGTGGGCGTTTCTTTTCCGCCGAACCTCATGAGTGACACGCAATGGTTCAGTCATGGTGTCTTGCCGCCGTGATCAGCCTGCGTCTTTGGTCCACGATCTGCGCAATGAAAAAACCACCGAGGGGAGCCCCGGTGGTTTCATGCTGTGTCATGCGTCAGTAACGCCGCCGATCAGCCGCACTTACTGTGGCCGCAGTCGGCGCAGGTCATGCAGCCTTCCACCTTGCGCATCGCGTAGGAGCCGCAGCTGGGGCAGGCGGCGCCGCGCGGGGCCTCGCCCACCACCATCGCCTCGGCCTTGGGGTCGGCCTTGAGGCCCATGCCCTCGCCCTCGATGAAGCCGATCGAGATCAGGTGGCGCTCGATCACCCCGCCGATGGCCGCGAGGATCGAGGGGATGTACTGCCCCTGAATCCAGGCGCCGCCGCGCGGGTCGAACACGGCTTTCAGCTCCTCAACGACGAAGCTCACATCGCCGCCACGGCGGAACACGGCCGAAACCATGCGGGTGAGCGCCACGGTCCAGGCATAATGCTCCATGTTCTTGGAGTTGATGAACACTTCGAACGGGCGGCGGTGGCCGGCCTGGATGATGTCATTCACGGTGATGTAGATCGCGTGCTCGGACCCCGGCCACTTGAGCTTGTAGGTCGCGCCTTCAAGCGCCGCGGGACGGTCGAGCGGTTCGGTCAGGTAGACGACCTCGGCGCCCTTGTCGGCCTCGGGCGCCTTCTCCGAGCTTTCCGACACGCTCAGCACCGAGCCGGTCACATCGTTCGGGCGGTAGGTGGTGCAGCCCTTGCAGCCCTGATCCCAGGCCGCCATGTAGACGTCCTTGAAGGCGTCGAACGAGATATCCTCGGGGCAGTTGATCGTCTTCGAGATCGACGAGTCGATCCATTTCTGTGCGGCCGCCTGCATTTTCACATGGGCCAGCGGCGCCAGCGTCTGCGCGTTCACGAAATACTCGGGCAGCGGCTTGTCGCCAAACTTGTCGCGCCACATCTGCACGGCGTAATCGACCACCTCTTCCTCGGTCCGCGAGCCGTCCTTTTGCAGAACCTTGCGCTTGTAGGCATAGGCGAAGACCGGCTCGATCCCCGAGGACACGTTGCCCGCGTACAGCGAGATCGTCCCCGTCGGCGCGATCGAGGTGAGCAGCGCGTTGCGGATCCCGTGCTTGCGGATCGCCGCGCGCACATCGTCATCCATCTGCATCATATTGCCCGAGGCCAGGTATTTCTCGGCGTCGAACAGCGGGAAGGGGCCTTTTTCTTTGGCCAGATCGACCGAGGCCAGATACGACGCCCGCGCGATCAGCTTCATCCAGGCTTCGGTCTGCGCGGCGGCCTCGTCCGAACCATAGCGCAGCCCGAGCATCAGCAGCGCATCGGCCAAGCCGGTGACGCCAAGGCCGATGCGGCGCTTGTTTGCCGCCTCTTCGGCCTGCTGCGGCAGCGGGAAGCGCGAGGCGTCGACCACGTTATCCATCATCCGCACGGCAAGGCGCACGAGATTGTCGAGCTTGGCCGGATCCATCTCGGCATTCGCCTCGAAGGGGTTGGTGACCAGCGTGGCAAGGTTGATCGAGCCAAGCAGGCAGGCGCCATAGGGCGGCAGCGGCTGCTCGCCACAGGGGTTGGTGGCCGCGATCGCCTCGACGTAGTTCAGGTTGTTCATCTGGTTGATGCGGTCGATGAAGATCACGCCCGGTTCGGCGAAATCATAGGTCGCACGCATGATCTTGTTCCACAGATCGCGCGCGGGCACCGTGTGATAGATGCGCCCGCCGAAGGTCAGATCCCACGAGCCATCGGCCTTCACAGCCTCCATGAAGGCATCGGTGACAAGGACGGAGAGGTTGAACATCCGCAGCCGGGCCGAATCCTGCTTGGCGGTGATAAACTGCTCGATGTCGGGGTGGTCGCAGCGCATCGTGGCCATCATGGCGCCACGGCGCGAGCCGGCCGACATGATGGTGCGGCACATCGCGTCCCACACATCCATGAACGAGAGCGGCCCCGAGGCATCAGCCGCCACGCCCTTGACCGCCGCGCCGCGCGGGCGGATCGTCGAGAAGTCATAGCCGATCCCGCCGCCCTGCTGCATGGTCAGCGCAGCTTCCTTGAGCATGTCAAAGATGCCCGCCATCGAATCCGGAATCGTGCCCATGACGAAGCAGTTGAACAGCGTCACCGCGCGGCCCGTTCCGGCGCCTGCGGTGATCCGCCCGGCGGGCAGGTATTTGAAATCCTCAAGCGCGCCGTAGAACCGCTCTTCCCAAATCGCGGGGTCTTTCTCGACCTCTGCCAGGGCGCGGGCGATGCGCCGCCAGGTATCCTCCACCGTCTGATCCACGGGCGCACCGTCTGCGTCTTTCAGGCGGTATTTCATGTCCCAGATCTGTTCGGCGATAGGGGCGGCAAAACGGCTCATCCGGTGGTCCTCTGGGTCGGTCATGGCAGGAAAAGGGCGTTCACCATACGGTGAGCATTTCTGCGGGTCAACGCTTTGACGTCACCTTGATGCCCTCTATATTGGGATGGGTTAGGGGGGCGCATGGCCGATCTTGTACATCTGATCAAACTTTGCGTCGGCGCCGAGAAGGTCGAAGACCTGATCGAGTGGCAGCAGAGCCGCTATGGCGACGGCCCCGCTTGTCATGTCACGCGCATGTGGCCCAAGCGCGCCGACGAGATCCTGCGCGGCGGCTCGCTCTATTGGGTTTTCAAAGGGGTAGTGCTCGCGCGGCAACGGATCATCGGTCTCGAAGAGCGGCTCGGCGAAGACGGTATCGCGCGCTGCGCAATCATGCTCGAGCGTGACATCGTGCGCACCGAGGCCTTGCCACGCCGCCCCTTCCAGGGCTGGCGCTACCTGAAGGCCGAGGATGCGCCGCGCGATCTGGCCAAGGGCCGCGCGCGCGAAGATGCCCTGCCGCGTGAACTACAAGCTGCGCTGGCTGAAATCGGCCTGCGATAAGGCCGCCCGGCCCTTTCAATGTGGCACAAATATCCCGGGGGAGCCGAGGTATCGCCTCGGCGGGGGCAGCGCCCCCTTCACCCGCGAGGTAAAGGGTACGAGGCCGGTTTTCGGGGGTATCGCGACCATACGGCTGCTCGGGTGCGACGCGCCGATCGGCCGCCCCAAACGTCAGTGAAAATCGCGGCTGGGGAACAGCCGCTTGGCCTGCTCGCGTGGGTGTCTTGCGCGGGCGGGGTAGCGCGGTGGGCGCGGGGCGTCGTCGGCCTGGGGCTGGGTGATGCCGATCACCTCATCCATCGGGTGGCCCAGTTCCGCCAGCCGATGCGACAGATCCTCGATCTGATCGGCGATCAGATGCACGACGATCCCCTCGCGCTCCAGCCGCCCGGTCACGCGCAAGAGCCGACCGCCCATGACGACGCGGCGATAGCGTTCATAGACCTTGGGCCAGACGACGATATTGGACACGCCGGTCTCATCCTCGAGCGTCAGGAAGATCACGCCCGAGGCCGTCCCCGGCCGCTGCCGGGTGATGACAAGCCCACAGACGGTGGTGCGCTTGAGCGGCGCCGTGGGCAGGCGGTCATGCGGCGTCAGGCCGGGGATGGCGGGGCGCAACAGCTCCATCGGATGGGCGCGCAGTGTCAGGCGCATGGCAAGGTAATCCTCGACCACCTCCTCGCCCAGATGCATGGCGGGCAGGCTGACCGCGGGTTCGCGCAGCCCCTCGCCGTCGAGCGGGTCCGAGAACAGCGGCAGCGGCCGGGGCGCGCGGATCGCCCGCACCTGCCAAAGCGCATCGCGCCGCCCAAGCCCCATGCCGGCGAAGGCATCCGCCTCGGCCAGGCGCTCCAGTGTGGGGGGCTGGATGCCCGCCCGCAGCCAGAGGCTTTCGGGATCGAGATAGCCGTTGCCCCGCGCCGCCACGATCCAGCCCGCATCCTCTTCGCGAAAGCCCTTGATCTGGCGAAACCCCAGCCGCAGTGCCAGCGCCCCGTCGGCGCGGCGCTCCAGCCGGTTGTCCCAGGTGCTACGGTTCACGCAGACCGGGCGCAGCTCGACCCCGTGCTCGCGCGCATCGCGCACGATCTGGGCGGGGGCGTAGAAGCCCATCGGCTGCGAGTTCAGCAGCGCGCAGGCGAAGATCGCCGGGTGATGGCATTTGAGCCAGGACGACACATAGGTCAGCATGGCGAAGGCCGCCGCGTGGCTTTCGGGAAAGCCGTAATCGGCGAAACCCTCGATCTGGGAAAAGCACTGCGCGGCGATCTCCTGGCTGTAGCCGTTGCGTAGCATCCCGTGGATGAACCGCTCGCGGTGCTGGCCGATGGTGCCCATGCGCCGGAACGAGGCCAGCGAGCGGCGCAGCTGGTCGGCCTCTTCGGCGGAATAGCCCGCGCCGACCACGGCGATCTGCATCGCCTGTTCCTGAAACAGCGGCACCCCCAATGTCTTGGCGGTCACCTGCTCCAGCGCGGGGCCGAAAGGCTCGGGGCGCTCCAGCCCCTGGCGGCGGCGGATATAGGGTTTGACCATGCCGCCCTGGATCGGGCCGGGGCGGACGATGGCCACCTCGATCACTAGGTCGTAGAAGGTCGCGGGTTTCATCCGCGGCAGGAAATTCATCTGCGCCCGGCTTTCGACCTGAAACACCCCCACGGCATCGGCCCTTTGCAGCATCCGGTAGGTGGCCGCATCCTCTTGCGGGATCGTGTCGAGTCTATGGTCCACGCCCTCATGCGCGCGCAGCAGGTCAAGCGACTTGCGAATGCAGCTGAGCATCCCGAGCGAGAGGATATCGACCTTGAGAATGCCAAGCGCATCGATGTCGTCCTTGTCCCATTCGATGACGGTGCGACCCTCCATCGCGGCATTCTCGATCGGGCACAGTTCATCAAGCCTGCCACGGGTGATGATGAAGCCCCCGACATGCTGGCTGAGATGGCGGGGAAAGCCGATGACCTCGCTGATCAGGCGGATGGTCTGGGCAAGGCGCCGGTCGCGCGGGTCCAGCCCCAGCTCGCGGATCCGCTCGGGGTCGGCGCCGCCGTTCGACATGCCCCAGATCTGGCCCGACAGCGCGGCGGTCACATCGAGGCTGAGCCCCATGACCTTGCCCACCTCGCGAATCGCCGCGCGCGAGCGGAAATGGATCACGGTGGCGCAAAGCCCCGCCCGGTGGCGCCCGTATTTCTCATAGATCCACTGGATCACCTCTTCGCGGCGCTCATGCTCGAAATCGACGTCGATATCGGGCGGCTCGCCGCGATGGCGCGAGATGAAGCGCTCGAACACCATGCCGATCATGTCGGGCGAGACATCGGTGATGCCGAGCAGGTAGCACAGGATCGAATTGGCGGCCGAGCCGCGCCCCTGGCACAGGATGCCGCGCGCACGGGCCTCGGAGACGATGTCATGCACGGTCAGGAAATAGGCGGCGTAGCCCAGCTCTCCCACCAGACCCAGTTCCTTGGCCATCAGGGTCTGGACGCGCTCGGAGGGGCCGTCGGGATAGCGGCGACGCAGCCCCTCTTGCGCCAGCCGGATCAGCCGCGCCTGCGGGGTTTCGCCATCCGCGATCTCATCGGGGTATTCGTAGCTGAGTTCGGACAGATCGAAGCTGCACCGTGCGGCGATTTCCAGCGTGCGCCGGACGGCGGCGGGGTGGTTGCGATAAAGCCGCGCCATGTCGGACAGCCCCTTCAGGCGGCGCTCGGCATTGGGCAGGGCGCGGGTGCCGATAGCGTCGATGGTGATACCCTCGCGCAGGCAGGTCAGCACATCGGCCAGCTGGCGCCGCGCGGCGCGATGCATCAGCACGTCGCCCACAGCCACCATCGGTGCCGAGGCTCGCAGCGCCAGCGCCGCGCAGGCATCGAACCAGGCCTGATCCGAGCCGTCATAGCGCGGCGCGGCCCCCAGGAAGACATGGCCGGGATAGCGTCGGCCCAAAAGCCGGAGTGGGGCGCGGGCCGCGTTCAGATCAGGTGGCGGCAGAGCGATCAGGATCATCCCCAGACATCCCTCGGCCAGATCGGCCAGATCGAGGTGGCATTCGGCCTTTTCGGCGCGGCGCTTGCCCAGTGTCAGCAGCCGGGACAGCCGGTGATAGGCGTCGCGGTCGGTGGGCAGCGCGATCCACTCGACCGGGCAGTCGCGCAGCACAAGCCGCGCGCCGACGATCAGCCGGGGCAGGCGCACGTCCTCGGGGCAGGGCAGATCCTGCGGCTGCCCCACCTCCTGGCGCGAGCAGGGGTCGATCCGGTGGGTCGAGCGGATACGCAGCGCCGCCCGTTCTTTCTCCAGCGCCCGCAACGCGCTATAGGCCCGCACCACCCCCGCCAGCGAGTTGCGGTCGGTGATGGCGATCGCCTCAAGCCCCAGTTCGGCGGCGCGCAGCACCAGTTCCTCGGGGTGCGAGGCCCCGGTCAGGAAGGTGAAATTCGAGGTGACGCAAAGCTCGGCGTAGCTCATGCGAATTCCCCCTGCACGAACCAGCCGGGGTCTTGCGGCGTGTAGAACAGCCACAGGCGGCGGCCCTGCCGGGTCTCGACCCGCCAGTAATCGCGCATGCCCGAGCGCCAGTTGTCGTCCTCAAGCCACCATTCCGGGGCGATGCGTTCCGGCCCGGTGGCGCGTGCGGTGGCGAATGACATGCGGCGCCAGCGGAACCGCTCGGGCGGCTGCGGGCCCGAGCCTGCGATGGCCTCGGGCGGGAACAGGCGCAGCGGGCGGGGGCGGGGGCTGCACCAGCCGCCCTCGGGGGTGCTGTAGGCCGCCGGGGCGATCAGGAAGCTGCGCTCGGGGATGTGGCTGTCGGCGGGCAGGTATCGTTGCACGTTCTCAAGCCCGATGCGGGTGCCGATGCGGGTGATCAGGTCGGCCAGCCGGTCGGGGGCACCCCGCGCCTGTATCGCGCCGATCTGTTCGACGGGCAGCGGCTCGACAAGCGTTGCCTCCAGCCGGATCTGGTCGATGCCGAAACCCGCGTCCACCTCGGCCACGCCGCGTTCGAACAGCGGCAGGATGCGCACGGCATCGCGCATTGCCGCGGCCAGGCGCAGTTCGACCTGCTGGCTGCCCTGATCGACGCGGCGCAGGGTCAGCTCCAGCCGGCGTGCGCCCACCCCCTGCGCCTTGAGCCGGGCGCAGAGCGGCTCAAGCAGCCGGGCGGTCGCGGCCATCACGTCCGACACAAGGCCGATTGGGTCGGGGAAGGTCAGGCGCAGGCCGAAATGCGGCGGGTCGGCCTCGGGCGAGATCGCCTCGGCCACATCGCCCAGGGCCTGATCGAGCCGCGCCAGAAGCGCCGGGCCGAAGCGGCGCGCAAGGGGCGCGCGCGGGGTGGTGCACAGATCCGCGACGGTGCGCAGGCCAAGCCGTTGCAGGCCGGTGCAGATCGCCTCGTCCAGCCGCAGCGCCGCGACCGGCAGCGGGGCGAGCGCGCGCCGCGTCTGGCCCACCGGGGCGATGCCCGTGCCGAAATGCGCCAGCGCCCAGGCCGCGCCGCGCGTATCGGCCAGCCCCAGCCGCAGCTCCAGCCCGGCCCGCGCGAGGCGCGCCCGCATGTCCTCCAGCATGGCCTCTTCGCCACCCCACAGATGGGTCGATCCGGTCACGTCCAGCACCAGCCCGTCCGCCCCCTCGCGCCCGACCCAGGGGCAATAGCGCTGCGCCCAACGCCCCAGTGCCAGCAGGAAGCGCGCATCGCGCCCGGGCTCGGCGGGGCGGCTGACCAGATCGGGGCAGAAGGCGCGGGCGTCGGCCAGACTCATGGCGCGGTGCAGGCCCAGGGCCTCGGCGCGGGCGTTGAGGCAGTGGATACGCTCGGTATTGCTTTGCCGAAGCGTCAGCGCAAAGGGCGCCTCAATCGGGCGTGTCCGCAGAACCCGGTCGGAGGCCAACCGGGGAAACCACATGCAAACGACGCGTTTCCCGATTCCATCGAACATGCCAGGCCCCAAGTGTTCCCGCTTTGTTCTTAATAATTTCCCACCGCATCAGAGTCGAGTCTTCGTCTTGCGGATCGAAGACCGGCGCGGCGTGCCAGCGCGTTTCCGCCGCGTTCGAGCCCATGCCTTCGGGGATCAGGCAAAGCCCGGTCGCGCCCCCCGCCTGCGCCGCCAGTTGCAGCCGCCGTCCCTCGCGCAGGTTCAGCGGGCGGGTGACCTCGATCACGACAAAGGGCAGCGCGCCATCCTTGAGCGCCTCTTCGGCCACGGCAAGGCTGTCGGTCTGGCTTCCCGTGCGGGTCAGCAAAAGATCCGACGGGTTCATGAAGGACAGAAAGCCCGCCGGGTGCAGGTTGTCCGCCTGCCAGGCCTCGTGCACCCAAAGCACGGGCGTGCCTGTCATGACCGCAGCAATCGCGGCAAAGCCCGTGGCGGCGGGGCCACAGGCCTCATGCACGCGGCCGGCGCGCAGGGGAAAGGAGGGAAGCGGGTGAAACGACATTCCTGAAATCTACCGTAATGCCGTGTCATTTCAAATGACCCTCACCGCGGACCCGAACGGATGTGCTTTCGCCGCCGAAGCGACCACTTGCTTTCGGACGTTCGCCGGGTGCGCCGAGGGGGGCGCTCTATTCCGCAGGCTGGGGGTTTCACACCCCCAGACCCCCGTGGGATATTTGCGCCACGTTGAACGGGGTCAGCGCAGGATGGGCGGTTTGCTCGGGTCCATCCCCGGGGCGACGGGCTTGAGCTCCTGAACTTCCTCTTGCACCGGTTCAGGCAGGTGGAGGACCAGCGCCTTTTCGAGGAGAACCTGGGCTGCGGGGTCAGCCTCGTCCAGGAAGGTCACATCCAGCTCGCCTGCATCGAGGCCCGAAAAGGCGAGCGCCTCGGCCATCGCTTTCGCGATTCCCGCCCGCGCAGGTTCAGGGGCCCCGAGGAAGGCCAGCACATGGCCACGGCGGCCGTCATCGTATTGCACGCCGCCCAGAAGCGCATGTGAGGCAATGCCCGCGAGCTGCGCGAACTTGGCCTCGAAGGCGGGGAGCAGCAGGCCGAGGATTGCGGGGGGCAGGGCCGGGGCCTCGAACGAAGCCGGGCGCGCATCGGTCTGGACGGGGGTATGGGTCAGCGTATCGGTCAGCCATTCGAGCGCCTCGGGGGGCAGCAGCATGGCCGATTCAGCGACGCCAAGGTTGATCCCGAGGCCGATCCCCTCGCCGACCAGATGCTGCGCGATCACGCGGCCCGGAAGCGCGGCATAGGGCACGGGTTCGCCGGTGAATTCGGCCAGACGCTCCTCAAGGTCGAAGGCCAGCACGAAATCGCCATCCTCGGTCTCGAAGACCTGGGGGGTGATGTCTTCGTCCTCGGGTTCGGATTCGAGCAGCAGGAACAGCTCGGCATCGGCCAGACGGTCATAGACGGCCAGACGCAGGGCCTCGTTCTCGGGGTCGGCTTCCATGGCGGCATGGGCGCGATCATAGGGTGTCATAGGGCCTCCTTCACCCGGTCGCGCAGGGCCGGGATCAGCTCGGCCTCGAACCAGGGATTGCGTTTGAGCCATGCCGTATTGCGCCAGGACGGATGAGGCAAGGGAAAGACGCGTGGGGCGTGGTTTTGCCAGCCCGCGACGGTCTGGGTGACATTGCGCGCACCCAGGTGCCAGCGCTGCGCCGCGCCGCCGACCAGCAGCGTCAGCGCGGGGGTGCCAAGCTCTGCCATGATCCGCTCGCGCCAGGTCCGGGCGCAGCGCGCCGGTGGTGGCAGGTCGGTGCCTTTCGCGTCATAGCCCGGAAAGCAGAAGGCCATCGGCACGATGGCGATGCGGTCGAGATCGTAGAATGTCGCCTCATCCACGCCCATCCAGTTGCGCAGCCGATCGCCCGAGGGATCGGTGAAGGGCCGCCCCGAGGCATGGACCCGCGCTCCGGGCGCCTGACCGGCGATCAGGATGCGCGCGCCGGGGCGAAACCAGACCACCGGGCGCGGCGCGTGCGCCGTGGCGGTCGCCCCGAAATCTGTGGCACAGAGGCGGCAGGCGCGGATGTCTTCCGTAAGGCTCAGGTTGACCTCTTCGTTTCGTGAGGCAAAACAGGATCGTTCGATGTATATAGCTTTCGCCAGCCGACAAGGCGACGCCGGTCGTGTCAGGTGGTGAATTTGTTAAATGCCTTGCGCTATGACCGGGCAGGGCGGCCGATGACGGCACGAGACAGGAAGCGATGATCGAGTTCGACAGCGTCAGCAAGTCCTTCTGGACGGGCAAACAGCGCAAGGTGATCCTTGATCGCGCCAGCTTTCGCGTGGAACTGGGCAACAGCCTTGGCATCCTGGCCCCGAACGGGACCGGAAAGACCACGATCATCAACATGATGGCAGGGCTTGAGAAGCCCGATGAGGGCACGATCCGCAAGACCTGCCGGGTCTCGTTCCCGCTTGGCTTCATGGGGGGCGTGAACGCCAAACATTCCGCGCGCGAGAACGCGCGGTTCATCGCGCGGCTCTATGGTCTCGATCCCGATTATGTCGAGGCCTTCTGCCGATGGGTCTGCGGGCTGGAGGAATATTTCGACCGGCCGATGAACACCTACAGCGCGGGGATGCGCTCGCGCTTTACCTTCGCGCTGCTTCTGGCGCTTGAGTTTGACATCTATCTGATCGACGAGGGGATGCCCGGCACCACCGATGTCGAGTTCAATCGCAAGGCGGGCTCTATCCTGAAGGACCGGCTGAAAGAGGCGACTGTGATCATCGTCTCGCACCAGCCGTCGACACTTGAGAAATTCTGCCGCTCGGCGGCGGTGCTGCGCGACGGGCAGCTGTATATGTTCGATACACTGGAAGAAGCGAAGCGGATGTATGACTACCAATCCTAAGGCCGAGAAATACCGCATTCGCCGCAAAGCGCAGCCGCAGGCCGAGGCTACCTTGCCGCCGGGGCTGCAACCGGGTGCCGACCCGGCCAAGCTGTTCGAGCCGCAAGACGACGGCTTTGGGGATATGGATATAGCCCCGGCTAAGCCCGCCGCGCCGGCGCCGGCCGATGGCTCGCCCGGCGATGAAATTGCGGCGATCGAGGCCGAGGGGCTGACCGGGCGCCAGTTGCGCCTTGCGCGCCGCACGGCGCAGAAGCACGGGATCGCGGCAGGCTCGGATTTCGATGCGGTACGACAGTTGCGCCGCCGCGGCATCGATCCGTTCGATCGCGCGGGCTTCATGGATCGGGTGTTGCCCGGCAAGCCCGCAGAGGCCAAGGGGGATGTCGTGCCCTCGGGCGGCGGGCGCAGCCTTGCGAAGATGGTTCTGGGGCGCATGTCGGTGCCAAGCGTGGCGCCGAAACCGCCACCGCCGCCCTCGAACGAGGTGCTGGGGGAGGCGCAGCGCGCCCGTGCGATCATCCGACTTCAACGCGATATTGCCCGTCGCCGCCAGCGCCGGCTAGTGCTGCTGGCCGTCCGACTCGCCTTCTTTGTGCTGCTGCCAACGCTGCTGGCGGGCTGGTATTACTTCCGTGTCGCCACTCCGCTCTATGCTACGAAAAGCGCCTTCATCATTCAGAAGGCCGACGGAATGGGCGGCGGTTCCCGTTTCGGCGGGCTGCTGTCGGGTGTTCAGCTTGGCTCTAGCCAGGATTCGGTGACGGTGCAGGCCTATCTGCAATCGCGCGACGCGATGCTGCGGCTTGATGAAGAGTTCGGCTTCAAGCAGCATTTCTCGCAGCCCTCGATCGATGCGCTGCAACGGCTAGACCCCGATGCGACGAATGAACAGGCCTACAAGGTTTACCAGCGCAACGTGAAGATCGGCTACGACCCGACCGAGGGGATCGTGAACCTTGAAGTGATCGCCGCCGATCCCAATGTATCGCGGCAGTTCTCGGAGGCGCTGATTTCCTTCGCCGAGGAGCAGGTGGATACGCTGACCTCGCGGCTGCGCGACGACCAGATGAAAGGCGCGCTGGAAGGCTATGCCGATGCCGAGGCCAAGGTGCTCGCCGCGCAAGAAAAGGTGCTGACGCTGCAAGAGCGGGTCGGCATCCTGGATCCGGTCTCCGAAGCCGGGCGCGTGATGGGGCAGGTCGCGACCTTCGAGGGGCAGTTGCAGGCCAAGCGGCTGGAGCTGGATCAGCTGCAGGACAACCCCAGCCCGAACCAGGCCCGCGTCGAGGGTGTGAAGGGCGATATCGACCGGCTTGAGCGGCGGATCGTGGATCTGCGCGCGCAGCTGACTGAAACCACCGGAGGGGTCGAGTCGCTGGCCGTCGTGACGGGGCAACTGCGCATCGCCGAGGCCGAGTTGCAAACGCGCCAGCTGATGCTTTCGACCGCCGCACAGCAGATGGAAGGCGCGCGGACCGAGGCGAACAAGCAGGTGCGCTACCTTGAGATGGGGGTGCGCCCTGTCGCGCCCGATGAGCCCACCTATCCACGCGCCTTCGAGAACACGCTCGTGGCCTTCCTGATCTTTTCGGGCATCTACCTGATGCTGTCGCTGACCGTGGCCGTGCTGCGTGAGCAGGTTTCAAGCTGAGGCGTCGGGCGGTCAGACGACCTGTCCGGCCGCCCAACCCGAAGACCAGGCCCATTGGAAGTTGTAGCCGCCAAGCCAGCCGGTCACGTCCACAACCTCGCCGATGAAGTAGAGCCCCGGCACCGCGCGGGCCTCCATCGTCTTGGCATCCAGATCGGCGGTCGAGACGCCACCCAAGGTGACCTCGGCGGTGCGGTAGCCTTCCGAGCCGACCGGGCGCACCTCCCATTTGTGCAGCTGGTCGGCAAGGCGTTCGAGTGTGCGGTTGTTCTGATCCGCCAGCCGCCCCGACAGGCCCGTTTCGGCAACTGCATAGGCTGCGAGCTTTTCCGGGATCAGCCGCGCGAGCGCGTTGTGCAGCGCCACGCGACCGCCCGTGGAGCGTATTTCCGCCAGTTCCTGCGCAAGGTTGCGTCCGGGGAACAGATCGAGGGACAGCGTATCGCCCTCACGCCAGTAGCTGGAGATTTGCAGGATCGCGGGACCGGAGAGGCCGCGGTGCGTGAACAGCAGATCCTCGTCAAAGCTGGTGCGCCCGTGGCGGACGCGGGCGGGCAGGGCGATGCCGGCCATGGGCGCGGTGCGCGCCAGGTCCTGCTCGGCGAAGGTGAGCGGCACAAGGGCCGGGCGCGTCTCGGTCAGTCGCAGGCCGAAGCTTTCGGCGATGCGATAGCCGATGCCGGTGGCGCCCATCTTCGGGATGGATTTGCCACCCGTTGCGACCACGACATGCGCCGCCCGCACCGGGCCGAGCGAAGTTGCAACCTCGAAGCCATCGCCCTCGCGTCGGACGGCTTCGACGGCGCAATCCAGACGAAGCTCGCCGGACCCGGCGGTCAGGTCGGATAGCAGCAGCCGGATGACCTGCGTGGCCTTGCCGTCGCAAAACAACTGGCCGCGGTGCTTTTCGTGCCAGGCGATCCCGGCGCGGTCGATCCGGGCGATGAAATCGGCTGCGGTGAAGCGGCTCAGCGCGGAAAGCGCAAAGCGTTGATTCTCGGACAGGAAGCGTTCGGGGGCGTTCTGGCGTGTCAGATCGCGGTTGGTGAAGTTGCACCGCCCACCGCCCGAAATCCGAATCTTTTCGCCTGGGTTGGCCGCATGATCGAGCACCAGAACCCGTCGGCCACGCCGCACCGCCTCGCCTGCGCAGAACAAACCCGCGGCGCCCGCGCCCAATATGATGACATCCCAGTTTTCCATGTTCAGCCCATATCTCTGCACGGTTCCCCGCTGCAATCGGATTTGTCGATTTTTCCTCTTGCGGCCCCCGACGGCCTTGGCTAAACACCGCCCCACGTTGGGGCGTAGCCAAGTGGTAAGGCACCGGTTTTTGGTACCGCGCACCGTAGGTTCGAATCCTACCGCCCCAGCCATCCTTCTCGAAATCGATGCTCTCGAACGCGGCACTGGCTGTCCGCTGACAGGCGTTTGCCCTGTACCTTGCGGGACCAGTGATGGCTGGAAAAAGATAGAATCCCGAAGATAACTTCCCAAGCTTCGTCAGATTGAAGCTCAGCAAGGGCACGGCGCGACGATTGCCGAGGCGGTGCGCCAGATTGGAGAGACGTAGCAGACGGCTAATCGATGGCGGAAGCCTTGCAGCGGGAGACCGCGATCAAGCTTGCTCGACGGCAAGAGTTGAAGAAGGAATGCCCGCCGCTTCGCCGCAATCGTCACCTTCTGGTGGCGGGGGATAATGGGCCTCGGCCCCAAAACGCCGCTTCGTAGCGGAAGCGACTCGGAAGCCACCTCCGCTACGATCTTTTATCGACACGCTGCGATCAGCACAGCGAGATCAATCGGTAATCACGCCTATTGCGGGAGCCGGTTGCTCGAAGGGACCGCTCGGCGCGCTGAAGACCGTTCCGCCGGTGCCGGGAAGAATCTCGAACCCCATGCTGAACTGAACGAGCATTTCCTTCAGCTCATCGAAAGGCGCCTTGTCACCGTCGAAGGTCGCCTTGCCATTCGCGAGCTGCTCTTCGAACGTGCTTTCCCCCATCATGATCAACTCCAGATCGGAACGGTTGATGGTGATGGTCAGATCGGGGTTGGCGGCCTGCAGATCCTTGATGTTCGTCAGTGCATTGTTGCTCAACTCGATGGCATATTTCTCACCATTGTCAGGTGTCACCAGGTTGATGGCGAACTGCTTGCCTTCCGCCTTGTCGCCGTCAAGTCTGATCGCCATGTAGTCGAGCCAGAGATCGGTCGACATGGCACGGACGACATCAGGTCCGCTTCCCTTGGGCGAGGCCCCCTCCGGAATCCCGTTACGCAGTTCATATGCGCCTGCAAGGAAGCTGTTACGAACGCTCGGGCTCTCTTTCTGGTAGCCGATCTGCTCGTAGACGTCCGCCAGCAGATCCTTGGCCGCCTCGTTCTGCGGCTCGGCAAAGACCGGCTTGTTGAGGATCTCTACAGCGTAAAGATACTGGCCCCCTTCGTAGAGTTGCTGACCTTTCGCGATGATCTTCTCAGCGCCGCCCATCATCTCGACATAAAGCGGTGCGGAGTCGCGCGGCGAGAGCGGGATCAGCGTTGCGGGGTTTGCGTCCCAGTAGCCCAGATAGCGGTTGATCACTGCGCGGCTGTTGTGCGCCTCCGAGCCGTGGTAGCTGTGCGCCGCCCAATTCTGCTCCAAGCTCTTGGGCAGGCGGTAGAGATTGTGGACTTCATTGATCGTTACGCCCTGGTTCGCAAGGTGCAGGACCTGATTGTTCAGGTGCGCGTAGGCGTCACGTTGCGCCCGCATCACTTCCTGAATCCGGTCGTTGCCCCACCGCGGCCAGCTGTGAGAGGCGAACATGACGTCAGCTTCCTGACCATAGCGGTAGAGCGCTTCGTTGATGTTCTTGGACCACTTCAGCGGATCACGAACCTGTGCGCCACGCAGGGTGTAGATGTTGTGGATCGTGCCGGTGATGTTCTCGGCGGCCCAGAACGCCTTGATGTCCGGGAACCAGGTGTTCATCTCGGCAGGGGCTTCGGTGCCCGGCGTGTTCATGAACTCCATCCGCACGCCGTCAACCGTCAGATCCTCGTAATCGTCCTTGATGATCACATTCGGCGGAATGAGGCCAAGGTTGCCAGCCGCCGTGTTCTTGCCGATGGACTGGTCGACGTGGCCGTAGGGGCTGCGCGGCAGCAAAACACCGTATTGGTAGAACATGCGCCGCGTCATTGCATTGCCGGCATAGACGTTCTCTGACACCGCGTGTTGCATGAAGCCGACCGGAGCGATGACCTTGACCTTGCCGCTCTTTACATCCGCCTCATCGACGACGCCGCGAACACCGCCGAAGTGATCGCCATGCGAATGCGAGTAGACGACCGCGACAACGGGGCGTTCGCCAAGCTTTTCGTTGATGAAGTCGAGCGCGGCCTTGGCGGTCTCCTTCGCCGTAAGCGGGTCAAATACGATCCAGCCCGTGTCGCTCTTGATGAAGCTGATGTTCGCCAGATCATACCCTCGGACCTGATAGATCTTGTCGGGCACAACCTCATAAAGGCCGTAAGCCATGTTCAGGATTGCTTGCCTTTGAAGCGACGGATGGATCGTGTCGAACGTCTGCCCTTCCTCGAGCAGGCACTCGTAGCTGCCGATGTCCCAGGCGACGTTGCCAGCCTCGGCCATGATCTGCTTGTAATCAGGCGCGGCGATAAAGCCTCTCTTCGCCTCATCGAAGTCGCGCTGATCATCGAAGGGCAGAGTCTTTCTCAAGCCGTCTTGAAGCTCGATGGTGAATTTGGACGGCTCCCTGCCCTTGGCATCGAAATGCTTGGACGGATCCGCGACGACGATCTCGCCGCCTCCGGCAGCATAGCCCATGTTGGCAGGTGCGATTGCGCAGGCTGCGATGGCCGCGATCGTCAGCCTGTGAACTGTCGCGCCCGAGAACCTGAACGGCCTGAAACTGTTCCGA
The DNA here is from genome assembly GCF_019264375.1 of Sedimentimonas flavescens. Taxonomy (GTDB): domain Bacteria; phylum Pseudomonadota; class Alphaproteobacteria; order Rhodobacterales; family Rhodobacteraceae; genus Rhodobacter; species Rhodobacter flavescens. The sequence goes on from NZ_JAHVAI010000013.1 coordinate 17,089, forward strand.
ATGTAACCTTCTCCCCAAAGCTAAAATTCATGCATGATCCATGTATCATTGGATCCTGGGGGTTAGCCTGAAGCATCGTCGCCGTTGGCGGCAAGAAATATATCGACAAATATACTTTTGAGCATTCTGAGGTCATGGCTTCGGTTCAGGTGTTCTGATCCCGCATCGGGCGGATCGGATTGACGATGAGTCTGAGCGGCTCCGATGCCCAGATCGGGCAGAAATACTCGTGGGGCGACAGGCCGCCGAGGGGCTGGATCCCGCAAGCAACACCTTAGACAGGTATGAAATCCACGAGATCCGATCGAGGGGGATCGTGGCTGTCATGCCGGAGACGTTTGGCGGTGGCCTCTTTGATCGCGCGGCTCATTTGCGCAGCTTGACCATCGGCCCTGAGCAAATGGGTTCGGTGACACAACAGGATTGCGCGTCTTGGTACTCTCTCACGGCGGCAGGTGTGTCGCGCAAGCGCATCTTGGCGCGAGGCATTGGTTCGGGTGCGTGCGCCGGGTCGAGCGTTCAGGCTGGCAAAATGCGCTGTTGCGCGTCATAGCTAACCAACCCCAAGTGTCGCAGAGTTGAGATGCCGGAAACTGGACTGATAGCGGAAGTTTTGGACGGGATCGGGCTGCGCTCGGCGTCATTCATCGTCACGGTTTATGGCGATGTCGTGGTCCCGCGCGGCGGCGTTCTGTGGACGGGCACCCTGATCGATATCTGCGCTGGCGTCGGCATCAGTGAATCGCTCGTGCGTACGGCCGTCTCGCGGCTTGTCGCGGCGCATCGGCTGCGTGGCGAGCGCGTCGGGCGGCGCAGCTACTATCACCTCGATGCCTCGGCGCATCAGGAGTTTGAGCAGGCCGCCGTATTGCTCTTCGGTCCCGAGATCGAGACCCGCGGTTGGCAGATCCTGCATGCGCCTGATCTGAGCGAGGACGCGGCGCGGCTGCAACGCATGGGGCATATGGGAGGGCAGGTGTTCATCCGCCCCGACCGAGGTCAGCCCGTGCCGGAGGGCGCGTTGGCGTTCCGCGCCCTCGACCCCGAGGGGATCGAGCGTGTCGCCCATTTCTGGGATCTCTCCGCCTTGCAAGAGCGCTACCTCGACATGATCGCGCGGTTCGCCCCGCTGGATCTGGCACTCAAGGATGGCACCTTGTCGGATGAGGCGGCCCTGACGGCGCGCCTGTTGCTGGTGCATGTCTATCGCAACGTGATGCTCCGTGATCCGCGCTTGCCGCGGAATGTGCTACCCTCCGACTGGAAAGGGCAGGAGGCGCGGGCGCTGTTTCGCAGGCTCTATCGCCATCTTTCGCCCGCCGCCGAGCGTCACATCGCGGCGCGGTTCGAGGGGGTCGATGGCTATCTTCCTGCGCAAACCGCCGCAAGCGAAGCGCGCATTTCTGGACTCTAGTGACCTAACGTAATGATTTTGAAAGATGTTTTTTGCGCGCCTTAAAACATCACGCAGATGGCTATTTTTTTACTTTGTGTGTGATGCTTTGCGCGCTATAAATCGACCAACCGGTCGGTGAATTAGGAGAATCGCCGCCCGTCAGGGAACATCAGGGAGGAGCTTGGATGCGCGAGGCATTCATTTGCGATGCGGTCAGAACACCCGTCGGACGCTACGGCGGTGCATTGGCGCAGGTCCGCGCAGACGATTTGGCGGCGATCCCGCTCAAAGCACTTATGGAGCGTAATCCCGGCGTCGATTGGGCCGCGGTGGACGATCTGATTTTCGGCTGTGCCAACCAGGCGGGCGAGGACAATCGCAACGTCGGGCGCATGGCGGTGCTGCTGGCGGGGATGCCGATCGGTGTTCCGGGCACCACGGTGAACCGGCTCTGCGGCTCGGGGATGGATGCAGTCGGCATGGCCGCGCGCGCCATCAAGGCGGGCGATTGCGACTTTGTCATCGCTGGCGGCGTCGAGAGCATGACCCGCGCGCCCTTCGTGATGCCTAAGGCCGAAAGCGCCTTTTCGCGCTCGAACGCGGTCTATGACACCACCATCGGCTGGCGCTTCGTCAACCCGAAGATGAAGGCGCAGTTCGGCGTCGATTCCATGCCGCAGACCGCCGACAACGTCGCGCAGGATTTCGGCATCAGCCGCGCCGATCAGGATGCTTTCGCCGCGCGCAGCCAGGCCCGTTGGGAGGCCGCGCAGAAGGCTGGCGTGTTCTCGCAGGAAATCGTTCCGGTGACGATCCCCCAGAAAAAGGGCGATCCGATCGTGTTCACCACCGATGAGCACCCGCGCCCCGGCACCACCGCCGAGACGCTGGCCAAGCTGCGCGGCGTGAATGGCCCCGAGCTGTCGGTCACCGCAGGCAATGCCTCGGGCGTGAACGACGGTGCAGCGGCACTGGCGATCCTGTCGGGCGAGGCGGCGAAAGCCCACGGCCTGACGCCGAAGGCGCGCATCGTGGCGATGGCCGCCGCGGGCGTCGAGCCGCGCATCATGGGCATCGGCCCGGCTCCGGCGGCCAAGAAGGTTCTGGCCCGCGCCGGCATGACCATCGACCAGATGGACGTGATCGAATTGAACGAGGCCTTCGCCAGCCAGGCGCTGGCCACGCTGCGTGACCTCGGTCTGCCCGACGACGCGCCGCATGTGAACCCCAATGGCGGTGCCATCGCCATCGGCCATCCGCTTGGCATGTCGGGCGCCCGGCTTGTCACTACGGCCATGTACCAGCTCCACCGCACCGGTGGGCGCTACGCGCTGTGCACCATGTGCATCGGCGTGGGGCAGGGCATCGCCATCATCATCGAACGCATCTGAGAGGGAGGAGACCAATCATGTATGCTCAACTCGTGAGTGCCGAAGGGGCAAAATCCCGCGAGGATATGACCCCCGAAGAGAACGCTTTCCAGGATCGCATCGACCGGGGCGAGAAGATCGAGCCCAAGGAATGGATGCCGGAAGGCTACCGCAAGACGCTGATCCGCCAGATCGGCCAGCACGCCCACAGCGAGATCGTCGGCCAGCTGCCCGAGGGCAACTGGATCACCCGTGCCCCGACGCTGGAGCGCAAGGCGATCCTGCTGGCCAAGGTCCAGGACGAGGCGGGCCACGGCCTCTACCTCTACTCGGCCGCCGAGACGCTTGGCGTGTCGCGCGACGAGCTGCTGGACCTGCTGCATGCGGGCAAGATGAAATACTCGTCGATCTTCAACTACCCGACGCTGAACTGGGCCGATATCGGCGCGGTCGGCTGGCTGGTCGATGGCGCGGCGATCATGAACCAGGTGCCGCTGCAGCGCACCAGCTACGGCCCCTACAGCCGTGCCATGATCCGCATCTGCAAGGAAGAAAGCTTCCACCAGCGTCAGGGCTACGACATCCTGCTCAAGATGTGCCTGCAGGGCACCGAGGACCAGAAGGCGATGGCCCAGGATGCGATGAACCGCTTCTGGTACCCGGCGCTGATGATGTTCGGCCCGTCCGACAAGGACTCGGTCCACAGCGCGCAGTCGATGCAGTGGAAGATCAAGATCAACACCAATGACGAGCTGCGTCAGAAATTCGTCGATCAGACCGTGCCGCAGGCCGAATACCTCGGTCTGACCATCCCCGATCCGAACCTCAAGTGGAACGAGGAAAAGGGCGGCTACGATTTCTCGGAGCCGGACTGGTCGGAATTCTTCGCCGTTATCGCGGGCAACGGCCCGTGCAACGCCGAGCGGATGGAGGCCCGTGTGACCGCCTGGGAGGATGGCGCATGGTTCCGCGAAGGTCTGATGGCACACGCCAACAAGCAAGCCGAGCGCCGCAAGGCCGCCCGTCACGCAGCCGAGTAACTCACTGGGCGCGCTGCGCCCACCCCTTCTTGTTCAGCTTCGGGAGGAAGCAACATGTCCAGCGAATGGCCCCTGTGGGAAATCTTCATCCGTGGTCAGCACGGCCTCAACCATCGTCACGTCGGCAGCCTGCACGCGCCGGATGCCGAGATGGCGATCCGCAACGCGCGTGACGTCTATACCCGCCGCAACGAGGGTGTCTCGATCTGGGCGGTGAAATCGAACGACATCACCGCCTCGGCGCCCTCGGACAAGGGGCCGCTGTTCGAGCCGTCGAACTCCAAGGTCTATCGTCACCCGACCTTCTTCGACATCCCGGCCGAAGTGGGGCACATGTGATGGGCGCCGCGGTGGCAGCGGTCGATCGGGCCGCCTTTGTCGAGTGGCTGGAAAGGGTTGGCGACAATGCGCTGGTCCTGGGTCACCGGGTTTCGGAATGGTGCGGGCATTCGCCCGTGCTGGAAGAGGACATCGCGCTTGCCAACCAGGCGCTTGACCTGATCGGGCAGTGCCAGCTTTGGCTGGGTCTGGCCGGCGAGGTCGAGGGGCAGGGACGCAGCGCGGACAACCTCGCCTATCTGCGCGATGCGGCTGCGTTCCGCAACGTGCTGCTGGTCGAGCGTCCCAACGGCGATTTCGGCCAGACGCTGATGCGTCAGTTCCTGTTCGACGCCTTCCACATCGAGCTCATGCGGGCGTTGAAAGCCTCCTCCGATCCGCGCGTGGCAGAGATTGCCGCGAAGGCGGAGAAGGAAGTGGCCTATCACCTCGAACGTTCGGCCGATCTGGTGATCAGCCTGGGCGACGGCACCGAGGAAAGCCGCAACCGGATGCAGAAGGCGCTGAACGTGCTGTATCCCTACACCGGCGAGATGTTCCACGACGACGCGACCGACAAGGCCGTGGCCGAGGCCGGGATCGCCCCGCTGCCCTCGAGCCTGCGTGCGGCGTGGGACGCGACCGTGCGCGAAGTGCTCGAGGCGGCAACGCTGACCCATCCGGGCGAGACCTATCAGCACGGTATCAACGGGGCAGGCGGCGGCAAGCGCGGCGTTCACTCGGAATACCTGGGATATATCCTGGCCGAGATGCAGTTCCTGCAACGCGCCTATCCCGGCGCCGTCTGGTAACGCCATGAGCGCCGCAACCCGCCCGCAGATTGACGAGATCTGGCGCTGGTTGTCGCAGGTGCCCGATCCCGAGATCCCGGTCATCAGTCTGACCGACCTGGGGATCGTGCGCGATGTCGCCTGGCAGGACGATACGCTGGTCGTCACGGTCACGCCCACCTATTCGGGCTGTCCTGCGACCAGCATCATCAACCTGGACATCGAGCAGGCCCTGCGCGAGCGCGGGATCGAGAGCATCCGCCTTGAGCGACAGCTCTCGCCGCCCTGGACGAGCGACTGGCTGACCGAGGAGGGGCGCGAAAAGCTGCGCGCCTACGGTATCGCACCGCCGATCGACGGCACCGCCGCCGACGGCCGCCTGGCGGGGCGCATCGCGCGCCTGGCCGGTAGCTCGAACCTGACCATCGCCTGTCCGCGCTGCGGATCGACCCACACCGAAAAGATCAGCCAGTTCGGCTCGACGCCCTGCAAGGCCAGCTATCGCTGCAAGGACTGTCTCGAACCCTTCGATTATTTCAAATGCATCTGAGGATGCCGAGGATACCCAAATGGCACGCTTCCATCCGCTCAAAGTGACTGACGTCCGTCGCGAGACCCGCGACGCCGTCGTAGTAACCCTCGCCCCGCGGGACGAGGACAAGCAACTCTTCGCCTTCACCCAGGGCCAGTACCTGACTCTGCGCCGCGACTTCGAGGGAGAGGAGCTGCGCCGCAGCTACTCGATCTGCACCGGCGTGGACGAGGGCTGCCTCAAGGTCGGCATCAAGCGCGTCGACGGCGGCGCCTTCTCGACCTGGGCCAATGAAAACCTTGCGCCCGGCGACGAGATCGACGCCATGCCGCCGATGGGCAAGTTCTTTGCCCCGATCGAGCCGGAGACCGAAAAGCAGTATCTGGGCTTTGCGGGCGGTTCGGGCATCACGCCGGTCCTGTCGATCATCAAGACCGTGCTGACGCGTGAACCCAAGTCGCGCTTCACGCTGGTCTATGCGAACCGCCAGATCAGCTCGATCATGTTCCGCGAGGAGCTTGAGGATCTGAAGAACACCTATCTGGGCCGTTTCTCGGTGATCCATGTGCTGGAGCAGGAAGGTCAGGAGATCGACCTCTTCACCGGCCGTATCGACGCCGAAAAGATGGAGGCGCTGTTCAGCCACTGGCTTGACGCGAAGGCCATCGACACCGCCTTCATCTGCGGCCCCGAGCCGATGATGCTGGCGATCGCCGGGTCGCTGCGCGCCCATGGGCTGCGCGACGAGCAGATCAAGTTCGAACTGTTTGCCAGTGGTCAGCCGGGCCGCGCCAAGGCCAAGGCCGTATCCAAGTCCGCAGTCGCGCCCGGAACGGGTGTCGAGACGACCGTGACGCTTGATGGCGCCACGCGCAACTTCACCATGCCGCGCGAAGGCCAGACCATCCTTGAGGCCGCGATCGAGGCGCAGATGGACGCGCCCTATTCGTGCAAGGCCGGGGTGTGCTCGACCTGCCGCTGCAAGGTGCTTGAGGGCGAGGTCGAGATGGCCGTGAACCATGCACTGGAAGACTACGAGGTGCGCGCGGGCTACGTGCTGTCGTGCCAGGCCGTACCGCTGAGCGACCGCGTGGTCGTGACCTACGACGAATGATAGGGCAGGAGAGAGACCATGTCTGACACGATGAATATCGAAGACTACCTCGCTCAGGGCGGCGTTCTGACCGCGCCGGGCAACGTGCCCGCGCGTTACCGCGGTGAGCTGATGCGCCTGATGGCCTCCTTCGTGGATAGTGAACTGGCGGCCTCGGCCGGGTTCGCGAGCTCGATCAACTTCGCGCCGGGGATCAAGGAGCGGATCGCCGCCAGCCGGATCACCCTCGAAAAGGCCGATCACGCCGAGCGCGTTCTGGCGGTGATGGAGACCTTCGGGACCGATGCGAACCGCTACCAGGCGCAGCATGACTGGGCTGCACGGGTCGCGCGCGATGCCGATCTGGGGGCTGCACGCAGCGGTGGCGACATGCGCCTGTCGGTGCTGCATTACCCGATCACCGGCTGGACCGATGCGGTGGTGATGAACGTGCTGCAAGGTCTCGCGACCGGCGTGCAGATGACCGAGCTTACCCGCGTCTCCTACGGGCCGCTGGCCGAGGTCTTCCGCGAGATCGCCCCGCGCGAGGCACGCCACGCCGAGCTTGGCCTTGAAGGGCTGGAGCAGATCGCCTCGACCGAGGCGGGCAAGGCTGCCGCGCGCGATGCCATCGCTTATTGGCGCCCGCGCGTCGCGGCAGGGTTCGGCGTCGCCGGATCGGCCCGCTACGAGACGCTCAAGGGCTTCGGTCTGCGTCACACCCCCAACGAGCAACTGCTGTCCCGTTGGGAGGCCCTCGTGGCCGAACACCTGGCCGCGCTCGGCCTGTGATACCTGCGGCGCGGGAGAGCAGGCCCGCGCCACTTTCTGAACGAATAAAGGAAACGCCCATGAACGCCCCGGCCCGCCCCCCGCGCCGTCTTGAAAGCTATGTCTGTGGAGCCTGGACCCCCGGCCAGAAAGAGGGCCAGGAGTTGCTGGATGCGGCGACCGGCGCGCCGGTCGCCTATATCGACTCGAGTGGGCTGGATTTCGCTGCGGTGCTGGACCATGGCCGCAAGGCCGCAGGCCCCAAGCTGCGGGCGATGTCGTTCCATGAACGCGCCGGGATGCTCAAGGCGCTTGGCCTTGCCCTGATGGAGCGCAAGGAAGAATTCTACGCCGAGAGCTTCCGCACCGGCGCCACGCGCCCCGACGGCTGGATCGACATCGAGGGCGGCATCGGCACCATGCTGACCTTCGCTTCGAAAGGCCGGCGCGAGCTGCCCAACACCCGCGTTCTGACCGATGGCGATCTGGAGATTCTGTCGAAAGACGGCAGCTTCAGCGCGCAGCATATCCTGTCGCCCTTGCAGGGCGTCGCGGTCCATATCAACGCCTTCAACTTCCCTGTCTGGGGGATGCTTGAAAAGATCGCGCCGACCCTGCTGGCCGGTGTGCCCTGCGTGGTCAAGCCCGCCAGCCAGACCGCCTATCTGACCGAGCTTGTCGTGCGGCGCATCGTCGAGACGGGCATCCTGCCCGAGGGCGCGCTGCAACTGATCTGCGGCTCGGTCGGCGATATGCTCGATCACCTGACGGGGCAGGACGCGGTCACTTTCACCGGTTCGGCCTGGACGGGGCGCAAGCTCAAGTCGCATCCGGCGGTGGTGGCGAACTCGGTGCGCTTCACGATGGAAGCCGACAGCCTGAACGCCTCGATCCTCGGCCCCGATGCCGTGGCGGGTACGCCCGAATTCGACCTGTTCGTCAAGGAAGTCGCGCGCGAGATGACGGTGAAGGCCGGGCAGAAATGCACCGCGATCCGCCGGGTCATCGCGCCGCGCGCGCAGGTTCCGGCACTGGTCGAGGCGCTGCGCGATCGTCTGGGCAAGACCGCACTTGGTCTGCCCGATGCAGAGGGCACGCGCATGGGGCCGCTGGCCTCGTTCGATCAGCGCGAAGAGGTGCGCGAGCGGATCCGCGACCTTCAGGCCGTGGCCGAGATCGTCGCGGGCAACCCCGACGAGGTGCGCCTTGCCTCTGGCGATGCCGGGGCGGGGGCCTTCCTGAACCCGGTTCTGCTTTACGCTGACAAGCCTTTTGCCGCGCAGCCCGTGCATGAGGTCGAGGCCTTCGGCCCGGTCTCGACCGTGCTGCCCTATGACGATCTTGGCGAAGCGATCGAACTGGCACAGATGGGCAAAGGCTCGCTCGTGTCGTCGGTCTTCACCGATGACAAGGCCGTGGCTGAAGAGGTCGTGCTGGGCGTCGCGCCGCATCATGGCCGTGTGCTGATCGGCAACCGCGCCTCGGCGAAAACGTCGACCGGGCATGGCTCGCCCTTGGCGGGGCTGGTGCACGGCGGGCCGGGTCGCGCGGGCGGCGGCGAGGAGATGGGCGGCATCCGCGGCGTGAAGCATTACATGCAGCGCACCGCGGTGCAGGGCGCGCCGCGCCTGCTGTCGGCGGTGACCGGTCGCTGGATCGAAGGCGCCGAGGTGCAGCATGACGTGCATCCGTTCCGCAAGTCGCTGGCCGAACTGAAGATCGGCGATCAGCTGATCACCGCCAAGCGCACCGTCACCAAAGAGGATGTCGAGCATTTCGCCCATTTCACCGGCGACACGTTCTACGCCCATATGGACGAGGCCTCCGCCAAGGCGAACCCGTTCTTCGACGACCGCGTGGCGCATGGCTACCTGATCGCCTCTTTCGCCGCCGGCCTCTTTGTCGAGCCGAACCCCGGCCCGGTGCTGGCCAACTACGGCGTGGACAACATGCGTTTCCTGACGCCGGTCTATTTCGGCGATACGCTCCAGGTGCGCCTGACCTGCAAGGAGATCAACCCGCGCGCCAATGCCGAGCATGGCGAGGTGCGTTGGGATTGCCAGGTCACCAATCAGGATGGCGCGGTCGTGGCACAGTATGACGTGCTGACGATGGTCGCCAAGACCTGGCCGCTGCAGGGCTGAGCGGCATGGCCCGCGTCTATTCCTGGGATGGCATCACCCCGGTCATCGATCCCGCCGCCTTTGTTCATCCAGAGGCGGTGGTGATTGGCGACGTGCTGATCGGCCCGCTATGCTACGTCGGCCCCGGTGCGGTGCTGCGCGGCGATTTCGGGCGCATCATCTTGCAAGAGGGCAGCAACGTGCAGGAGACCTGCGTGGTGCATTCCTTCCCCGGCAAGGATGTTGTGATCGAGGAGGCGGGTCATATCGGCCATGGCGCCGTGCTGCACGGCTGCCATATCGGGCGCAACGCCATGGTGGGCATGAATGCCGTGGTGATGGACGAGGCGCGGATCGGCGAGAACACGATCGTCGCCGCGATGGCCTTCGTGAAGGCGGGGGCTGAGATCCCGGCGGGCAGCCTGGTGGTCGGCTCGCCCGCCAAGGTCGTGCGGGCGCTGTCACCGCAGGAAATCGAATGGAAGCGGATGGGCACCGGCGTCTATCAGCAACTCGCGCATGAAGCGTCGCGCAAGCTGAAACCGGCCGAGCCGCTTACAGCCCCCGAACCCGACCGCCGCCGCGCCGAGGCGCCGAAATACGACCCATTGGTTCTTGAGCGCCGGAACTTCAGCGAACGGACTTGATCCCCTCAAGGATCAGGGTTGTCGCGACATCGGCATAATCCTCGCGGCTGATCCGGCCGCCGTCCTTGAACCACATATAGACCCAGTTCATCATGCCAAAGAGCGACATGGTCACCGGGGTCAGAAGCGGACGCTCCTTGTCGTTCAGGCTGGGGTTGATCTGGTCGAGCACGACCGAGAAGCGACGAACGATGCGCCGTTCCAACCCGAGGATCTCGGACTTCTGCGCGTCCGACAGGGCTGAAGAGGCATTGAGCTGCACCTTGTGCTGGTTGTCCGCGCCCCGGTAATTTTCGAGCACCGCGCCGACGAGGCGGCGCAGGCGTTGGTCGGGAGCCAGCAAGGGATCGTCAGCGGCCTCGACCGCCGCGTCCAACTCGTCAAGATGGGTGATGATGATCGCAAAGATCAGCGCATCCTTGCTCGGGTAGTAGTGGTAGAGCAGCGCCTTGGAGACCTGCGCATGGCTAGCGACCAGGGACATGGAGGCCTTCTCCATGCCCTGCTCGGCAAAAACCTGCGCAGCATTGTCCAGAATGGCGCGCTGCTTTTCCTCGAAGTCCTGTGCTCGCGTCCGAGCCATAGTGTCACTTTCCGTGTCTGTCTGTGGCTCTTTGCAGCCGTTTGCCGCCGCAAAGAGCCTTTTTTCCTGCTTTAGCGACTGTGGGCGCGCCTGTCACGCCCACGTGGCGTCGCAGCCTTATTCTTTGGGCCGATTGTCGATCACGCGCTTGGCCTTGCCCTCGGAACGGGCAATGCTGGCCGGATCGCGCACTTCGATCCGCGTCGAGACGCCGACCACCGACTTGATGTGATGCGCCAGCTCCTTGGCCGAGGCCGCGCGGGCGCTTTCGTCGGTGTGATCGGTGGCGCATTCCACGAGGACGGTCATGTTGTCCATGCGGCCCGAACGCGACAGCTCGATCTGGAAATGCGGGGCGAGGCCGCGGCACTTCAGGATCTGCTCTTCGATCTGGGTCGGGAAGACGTTGACGCCACGCAGGATGATCATGTCGTCCGAGCGCCCGGTGATCTTCTCGATCCGGCGCATCGAGCGCGCGGTGCCAGGCAGAAGGCGCGTCAGGTCGCGGGTGCGGTAGCGCACCATCGGCAGGCCTTCCTTGGTCAGCGTGGTGAAGACCAGTTCGCCCATCTGGCCGTCGGGCAGAACCTCGCCGGTGACCGGGTCGATGATCTCGGGGTAGAAGTGGTCTTCCCAGATATGCAGCCCGTCTTTGGTCTCGACGCATTCCTGCGCGACACCGGGGCCCATGACCTCGGAGAGGCCGTAGATGTCGACCGCGTGCATGTCGAAGGCCTGCTCGATTTCCTCGCGCATCGAATTGGTCCAGGGCTCTGCGCCGAAGATGCCGACCTTGAGCGAGGACTCGCGCGGGTCGAAGCCCTGGCGGCGGAACTCGTCGAGGATCGAAAGCATGTAGCTGGGCGTCACCATGATGATCGACGGCTTGAAGTCATGGATCAGCGTCACCTGCCGCTCGGTCATGCCGCCCGAGATCGGAACGACGGTGCAGCCGAGGCGCTCGGCGCCGTAATGCGCACCGAGGCCCCCGGTGAACAGGCCATAGCCATAGGCGTTGTGCAGGATGTCGCCGGGGCGCCCACCCGCCGCGCGGATCGAGCGCGCGATCAGGTTCGCCCAGTGGTCGATATCGGCCGCGGTATAGCCCACGACCGTCGGCTTGCCCGTCGTGCCCGACGAGCCGTGGATACGCACCAGCTTGGACTGCGGCACCGCGAACATCCCGAAGGGGTAGGTGTCGCGCAGGTCCTGCTTGTAGGTGAAGGGGAACTTGGCGATGTCGGCCAGCGACTTCAGCTCCTCGGGGTGCACGTCATGCTCGATGAAGCGCTTGCGATAGAAGGGCGAGTTCTCATAGGCGTGGCGCAGCGAGCGCTTCATGCGATGGAACTGAAGCGCTTCGATCTCATCGCGCGAGGCGGTTTCGATCGGGTCTAGATCTTGCTTGCGAGGGGTCAAGTCTTCCATGGTTTCCTCCCTTGGAGATTCGGTTCCGGTCAGACCGGCAAATGGGTGCCTTTGACGGTGCGCGAATGGCCGCGGAACGTGACCACATGCTCGCCGTGCTGGTTGGTTAGCTGGATGTCGTAAATCCCCGAGCGGCCGCGGCGCGAAACCTCGCGCGCGGTGGCTGTCAGCGTGTCGCCGATCCGGCCGGGGACCAGATAGGTGATCGAGCAATGCTGCGCGACGGTGATCTGGTTGTAGCTGTTGCAGGCAAAGGCGAAGGCGCTGTCGGCCAGCGTGAACAGGTAGCCACCATGGCAATTGCCATGACCGTTCGACATGGCCTCGGTGATGGTCATCACCAGCGTGGCCTCGCCCGGCGCGACATGTGTCAACTCCATGCCAAGGCGCTGGCTGGCGCTGTCATTGTCCCACATCGCCTTTGCCGAGGCTTCGGCCAGTTCCTGCGGGGTCATCTCATGCACTGGTTTCATCATCGCCCTTACTGTCCCTTGAACGCCGGTTTGCGCTTCTCGAGGAAGGCGGTGACGCCCTCGGCGTAATCCGCGCTGCGCCCGGCAAGCTGCTGACAGTCGCGCTCCATATCCAGTTGCGCGTCAAGGCTGTTCGTCGCGGCAGCCTGAATCAGGCGTTTGGTCAGGCCAAGGCCGAGCGTCGGCCCGGCCGCCAGCGAACGTGCCAGCGATTCGGCCTGGGCCATGAGGTCTGCATCCTCGACAGCCTTCCAGATCAGCCCCCAGTCGGCGGCCTGCTCGGCCATCAGCGGCTCTGCGGTCAGCGCGAGCGCCTTGGCGCGCGGCTCGCCCAGGATGCGCGCAAGGCTCCAGGTGCCGCCCGCGTCGGGAACAAGGCCGATCTTGGCGAAGGCCTGGATGAACTTGGCCGACTTCGCGGCAAGGACGATGTCGCAGGCAAAGGCCACGTTCGCGCCCGCCCCGGCGGCCACGCCGTTGACTGCGCAGACGATCGGCTTTTCAAGCGCGCGGATCAGGCGAAGTGTCGGATTGTAGAAGGTTTCCAGCGTGCGCCCGAGGTCCGGGGCAGGTCCGCCCTTGCGCGGGTCGCGGTCGCCCAGATCCTGCCCGGCACAAAAGCCGCGCCCCGATCCGGTCAGCAGAACGGCGCGCACCTGCGCATCGTCATGAGCGCGCTGAAAGCCCGCGCGCAATGCCAGATGCATCTCTTCGTTGAACGAGTTCAGCTTGTCGGGGCGGTTCAGCGTAAGCGTAAGCACGCCATCGGCGAATGCCGAGACTACAGTATCCGAGCCAGTCATCTTTCTCTCCCTCACCGCCTCAATTTCGGCGGCTCTCGAAGATTCTTGTTGCATAGACCGACCGGCCGGTCAATGATAAAGCCATGCCGGAGAGGAGACCGGTAAGGGGAGAGGGACGATGGCCGATTTGTTCGAACGTCATCAGGCGCTGCTGGAGCGTGCTGTCAAAGCGTTGCATGAGCGCGAATTCTGGGCGCCGTTCCCTGAAATCCCGAGCGGAAAGATCTATGGTGAAACCGCGCGGGCCGAGGGCGACGCCACCTATACGGCGCTGCTCGGTCAGGCCTTCGATTTGCCCGCTCACCCCGAATCGCGCCGTCTGGGCGCCGAGGTCTCGCCCTTCGGGCCGGATCTGGGAATCACCTATCCGGCGGCCGATGCCGCCACGCTGATTGCCGCCGCCAAAGCCGCAGCGCCGGCACTTGCCGCAGCCTCGCCGCGCCAGCGGGTGGGGGTTTGCCTTGAGATCCTGACGCGGCTTAATCGCATCAGCTTCCTTCTCGCCAATGCCACGATGCACACGACCGGGCAGGCCTTTGCCATGGCCTTCCAGGCGGGTGGTCCCCATGCGCAGGATCGCGGGCTTGAGGCCGTCGCGATGGCCTGGGACGAGATGACCCGATTCGCCACCAGCGCGCGTTGGGAGAAGCCGCAGGGCAAGGCCGCGCCGATCGTGCTGGAAAAGCACTGGACGCTTGTGCCCGCCGGTGTCGCGCTGACGATCGGTTGCAACACCTTCCCGACCTGGAACAGCTATCCGGGCATCTTCGCAAGCCTCGCCACCGGTAACCCGGTCATCGTCAAGCCGCACCCGGCGGCGATTCTGCCGCTGGCGATCACGGTGCAGATCGCGCGCGCTGTGCTGGCCGAGGCCGGTCTGCCCGCCGATGCGATTCTGCTGGCGGTGGATGAGCGTGGCGCCGAGATCACCACGCAGCTTGCGACCGATCCGGCAGTGAAGCTGATCGACTATACCGGTTCCAACGCCTTCGGGTCTTGGCTGCGCGCCAATGCGACTCAGGCGCAGGTCTTCACCGAAGAGGCCGGGGTGAACACCATTACCATCGGCGGCACCGACGATTTCGCGGGCATGTGCGCGAACCTTGCGTTTTCGCTCGCGCTCTACTCGGGGCAGATGTGCACGGCGCCGCAGAACATCTACGTCCCGGAGGCCGGGATCGAGACCGATCAGGGCCACAAGAGCTTTGACGAGGTTGCCGAAGGTATCGCTGCCGCAATCGACGCGCTCCTGGCCGATCCGGCCCGCGCGGCAGGCGTATGCGGCGCCATCGCCAACCCTGCCACGCAGGATCGCCTGCAACAGGCGCGCGGTTTTGGCCGGGTGATCCGCGACACCGCCGCCGCAGGCGAGGGCCGCACCGGCTCGCCGTTGCTGCTTGCCGTGACCTCGGAGGATCCGGTGGCCGAGGCAGAGTGCTTCGGGCCGATCACCTTCCTTGTTGCCACGCGCGACGCCGATGAAGGGATCGCGCTGGCCTCGGGGCTCGCTGCACTGAAGGGCGCGATCACCGCCGCGCTTTACGACACCGACGAGGCCCGGATCGATCGCGCGATCGCCGCGTTCGCGGGGGCGGGCGTCAACCTGTCGATCAACCTGACCGGCAATATCTATGTCAACCAGTCCGCAGCATTCAGCGACTTTCACGTCACCGGCGCGAACCCCGCCGGGAATGCCAGCCTGACCGACACCGCCTTTGTCGCCACCCGTTTCCGCCGCGCCATGTGGCGCCGCCCGGTGGCGCACTGACTTACCCTTTAACCTTTCTCTGGGAGGAGAGAAGAATGACGAAGACCCTGACGACGACTGCACTTGGCCTGCTGGCCGTGCTTGGCCTGACCGGCACTGCCGTGGCCGACATCAAGATCGGCGCGAGCATCGCCGCTACCGGCCCGGCCGCCTTCCTGGGCGATCCCGAGGCAAAGACCCTCGAAATGCTCGTGGAAGAGCTGAACGCTGCGGGCGGCATCAACGGCGAGAAGGTCGAACTGGTGCTCTACGATGACGGCGGCGACCCGAACAAGGCGCGCACCTTCGCAACCCGCCTTGTCGAGGATGACGAGGTTTCCGCGATCATCGGCGGCAGCACCACTGGCACCACCATGTCGATCCTGTCGGTGGCCGAGGATGCCGAGGTGCCGTTCATCTCGCTCGCCGGTGCCATCGACATCATCGACCCGGTCAAGCCCTATACCTTCAAGACCCCGCACACCGACCGGATGGCCTGCCAGAAGATCTTCGAAGACATCCAGAAGCGCGGCCTGACCAAGGTTGGCATGATCTCGGGCACGGACGGCTTCGGCGCCTCGATGCAGGCCCAGTGCAAGGCGGTCGTGGCCGATTACGGCATCGAGATCGTTGCCGACGAGACCTACGATCCGAAAGACGCTGACATGACGGCGCAGCTGACCAAGATCAAGAACACCGAGGGCGTTCAGGCGCTGGTCAACCCCGGCTTCGGTCAGGGTCCGTCGATCGTGACGCGCAACTACAAGCAACTCGCGCTCGACCTGCCGTTCTACCAGTCGCATGGCGTGGCTTCGGACGGGTTCATCGCGCTCGCCGGCGCCGATGCGGCCGAGGGCGTTCGCCTGCCGGGCACCGCACTTCTGGTGGCTGACCTGCTGGCCGATGACGATGCGCAAAAGCCCGCCGTCACCGCCTACAAGGCCGCTTTCGAGGCCAAGACCGGCGCGGCAGTCAGCACTTTCGGCGGCTACGCCAATGACGCGTTCCTGATCCTCGCGGATGCGCTGCGCCGCGCAGGTTCCTCGGAGCCTGCCGCGATCCGCGACGCGATCGAGGCGACCGCAGGTCTGGCTGGCACCACCGGTGTCTACACCTTCTCGGCGACCGACCACCTCGGCCTCGATCTGACGGCATTCCGCATGCTGGAGATCAAGGACGGCAAATGGACGCTGGTCGAGTGATCCGCTGACGTTCGGCCCCTGTCGCCTTGGCGGCAGGGGCTGCGCGGCCCACCGGCCGCCAAGACTCGCATTCCGAGCCGGAGAACACCATGTCGGAACTACTGCAATTCCTCTTCTCGGGGATAACCGTTGGCGCAGTCTATGCGCTGGTCGCCCTTGGTTTCACGATCATCTATAACGCCTCGGACGTGGTGAACTTCGCCCAGGGCGAGTTTGTCATGCTGGGCGGCATGATCACCTGGTTTGCCCATGCGCAGGGGCTGCCGCTGCCGCTGGCCGCGCTGATCGCGATTGCGGCGACGGCGGCGCTTGGCGTGGCGATGAACAAGCTGATGATCGAGCCCGCGCGCGGCGCGCCTGTGGTCTCGCTGATCATCATCACCATCGGCGCCTCGATCTTCATTCAGGGCGCGGCGCAGCTGGTGTTCGACAAGCAGATCCACAGCTTCCCGGCGTTTTCCGGTGACGATCCGATCCGCATCGGCGGCGCGACGATCCTGCCGCAAAGCCTGTGGGTGATCGGCGGTGCGCTGGTGGTGTTCCTGGCGCTGTGGCTGTTCTTCACCCGCACGCTGCTAGGCCGCGCTGTTCTGGCGACATCGAACAACCGCCTTGCCGCGCAGCTTGTGGGCATCAACACGAATTTCGTCATGACGCTGTCCTTCGCGCTTTCGGCGGCGATCGGTGCACTGGCGGGCGTTCTGGCCACGCCGATCACGCTGACGGCCTATAGCGTCGGCATCGGCTTCGCGCTCAAGGGTTTTGCGGGCGCAATGCTGGGCGGCATGGGCAACCCCAAGGGCGCGCTGGTCGGCGGCTTCCTCATCGGTCTCTTTGAGGCGATGACTGCGGGCTATCTGTCCTCGCAATACAAGGATGCGGCGGCCTTCATCGTGATCCTCGCCGTGCTGTTCTTCATGCCTCAGGGCCTCTTTGGTCGCAAATCGACGGATCGGGTGTGACGCCATGAGACTGACTCCGAAATCCGCAACCCTCATCGTGCTGGCGCTTCTGGTTGCCATCACGCCCTTCTTCTTCCCCTCGGGGTACTACTACCGCGTCGGCGCGCTGCTGTTCGTCAACGGCATCGCCGTCACTGGTATCGTGATCCTGACCGGCTATGCGGGCCAGATCAGCCTTGGCCATGCGGGCTTTGCCGGGATCGGCGCCTATGCCTGCGCGCTGGCCCCGGTGCACTGGGGCCTGCACCCGGCGCTGGCGGCCGTTCTGGGCGCCGCGATCTCGGCGGTGCTGGCCTATCTGGTCGGTCGGCCGATCCTGCGCCTCAAGGGCTATTACCTTGGCGTCGCGACGCTTGGCTTTGGCATCCTCGTGTCGATGGTCCTCAATAACGAGCGCCAGCTGACCCGCGGCCCCGACGGTATCGAAGTGGCCGACCTGGGCCTGCGCGAGGTGCTCAAAGGCTGGGGGCTGAACCTGACCAATGGCGAGTTCTGGTATTTCTTCTGCGGCCTGTGCCTGATTATCGGTGCCTGGCTGGCACTGAACCTGCACAACAGCCCCACCGGCCGCGCTCTGCGCGCGCTGCATGGATCCGAGGTCGCGGCGCGCACCGTCGGCGTCGATGTAGCTCGCTTCAAGTTGCAGGCCTTCGTCATCTCGGCGGTCTATGCCTCTGTGGCGGGGTCGCTGCTGGCATTGCAGAACAAGTTCATCACCCCTGACGTCGCTGGCTTCATGCACTCGGTCGAGATGGTCACCATGGCCGTTCTGGGCGGTGTGGGCTCGGTTCTGGGCGCAATCTTCGGTGCGGGCATCCTGACGCTTCTGCCGCAGGTCCTGACCGTCTTCGCCGAGTATGAGCAGATGGTCCTCGGCCTAGTGATGCTGCTGGTGATGATCTTCCTGCGCGAGGGCCTGCTGCCCTCGATCCTCAAGAAATTCTGGGGGAAAGACGAATGAGCGATCTGCTTTCGATCGAAGGTCTCGGCATCAGCTTTGGCGGCCTCAAGGCCGTGAACGATGTCAGCTTCCGCGTCCGCCCCGGCGAGATCGTCTCGGTGATCGGGCCGAACGGTGCGGGCAAGACCACGCTGTTCAACATGATCTCGGGGGTCTACCTGCCCGGCGCGGGGCGTGTGATGCTGGATGGCGCGGATGTCACCGGGATGGAGCCGCATCTTCTGGCCCGTCGCGGTATGAGCCGGACGTTCCAGAACCTGCAAATCTTCCAGTCGATGACGGTGCTCGAAAACGTCATCACCGGGTATCACCTTCAGGAAAAGGGGCCGGTGGTCGCCGATATCCTTGGGCTGCCCTCGTCGCGCCGCCGTGCGCGCAAGGCGATGGCCGGGGCGCGCGAACTGCTGGAGCGTGTCGGACTGACGCGCGCGGCCGAGCGAGAGGCGGGCAACCTGTCCTATGGCTCGCTCAAGCGGCTTGAGATCGCGCGGGCACTGGCGCTCGACCCGAAGGTGCTGCTGCTGGATGAACCCGCTGCGGGCTGTAACGCCGTCGAAACCGAGGAGATCGATCACCTGATCGCCGAGGTTGCGGCCTCGGGTGTGGCGATCCTGCTGGTCGAGCATGACATGAAGATGGTCATGCGGATCTCCAATCATATCGTGGTGCTGGATCACGGCGAGAAGATCGCCGAGGGCGACCCGGCCACGGTCAGTCAAAACCCGGCGGTCATCGCCGCCTATCTGGGGGCCGAAAATGCTCACGGTTGAGGGATTGCGTTCGCGCTACGGGCGCATCGAGGTGCTGCACGGGATCGACCTGCATGTCGACTCGGGCGAGATTGTCACGGTGGTGGGCGCCAATGGCGCGGGCAAGACGACGCTGCTGCGCTGCCTGTCGGGCGTGCAGCCGGTGACCGGCGGCTCGATCACCTTCCGCGGCGAGTTGCTGGTGCCGGTGCCGGCCTACAAGCGCCTGCGCCGAGGCCTCGCGCAATCGCCCGAGGGACGGCAGATCTTCACCAATCTTTCGGTCGAGGAAAACCTGCGCCTCGGCGCCTTCCTGTTCAATGACGAACGGGTCGAGAAGGACATGGACGACGCCTTCCAGATGTTCCCGATCCTCAAGGAAAAGCGCAACCTCGCGGCCGGCGGGCTTTCGGGCGGACAGCAGCAGATGCTGGCAATGGCGCGGGCGCTGATGGGGCGGCCGTCCTGCCTTCTGCTCGACGAGCCCTCGATGGGCCTGGCGCCGATCATCGTCAGCCAGATCTTCGACGTCGTGAAGGGCCTTAAGGCGCTGAACGTGACCGTCCTTCTGGTCGAGCAGAACGCTTTTGGCGCGCTCAAGATCGCTGATCGGGGCTATGTCATGGAGACCGGCCATATCACCATGAATGGCGCGGCCGAAGAACTGATCGCCGATCCGCGCATCCGCGAAGCTTATCTGGGAATCTGAGTATGTCCGTCGTCACCATCGCCCATGCCGGGGAAATCGCCACCGTCACCATCGACAACCCGCCCGTCAACGCGCTCTCGCAGGCGCTGCGGCAGGGGCTTTGGGATGCCGTGGCCACGCTTGACGCCGACCCTGCGGTAAAGGCGGTGGTGCTGATCTGCGCCGGGCGCACCTTCATCGCCGGGGCGGATGTGACCGAGTTCGGCAAGCCGCCGATGGAGCCGCATCTGCCCGATCTGGTCGCCCGGATCGAAGGGGCGCAAAAGCCCTGGATCGCGGCGATTCACGGCTCGGCCCTGGGTGGGGGTTTCGAGATCGCCATGGGCTGCCGCTTCCGCGTCGCGCTGGAAGGGGCGTCGGTAGGCCTGCCCGAGGTCACGCTTGGGATCGTGCCGGGTGCTTCGGGTACGGTTCGCACGCCGCGCCTTGCAGGCGTGCAGGCGGCGGTGGATCTGGTCACCGGCGGTAAGCCGGTGAAAGCCGCTAAGGCCAAGGCGCTCGGGCTGATCGACGCGGTCGTCAGCGGTGATTTGCAGGCCGCCGCGCTGGCCTTTGCGCGTGAGGCGCTTGAACAGCCTCTGCCGCTTCCGGTCTCGCTGCGCTCGATCGCGACGCCCGAGCCGGGCTTCTGGGAGGCGCAGCAGACCGCCATCGCCAAGCGCGCCCGTGGCGAGGCCGCGCCGCTGCGCGCGCTTGATTGCCTGCGCAAGGCTGCCGAGGCGTCGTTCGACGAGGCCATGGCGCATGAACGCGCGACGTTCCTGGAACTGCGTGCCTCCGAGCAGGCGCAGGCCCTGCGCGCCGTCTTCTTCGCCGAGCGCGCGGCCCCGCGCCCCGCGCATCTGCGCGATGTCGAACCGATCGCACTGCGAAAGGTGGGCGTGATCGGTGGAGGCACGATGGGCGCGGGCATCGCCGCCGCCCTACGCGACGCGGGCCTTCCCGTGACCCTGATCGAGCGCGACGCCGAAGCGCTGGCACGTGGCCTTGGTAATCTGAAGACCATATTCGACGGCGGCGTGAAGCGCGGCAAGCTGTCCGAGTCGCAGGCAGCCGAGCGCCTTGCTGGTGTCTCAGGCGCAACCGATTACGCCGCCCTTGCCGATGCCGATCTGGTCATCGAGGCGGTCTTTGAAGAGATCGGCGTCAAGCGCGCGGTCTTTACTGAACTCGCGCGCCACTGCCGGGCCGATGCGATCCTGGCGACGAATACCTCCTATCTCGATCCGCGCGCCATTGCCGAGGGCCTGCCCAATCCCGCGCGCTTCATCGGGCTGCATTTCTTCAGCCCGGCGAATGTCATGAAACTGCTGGAAATCGTGCCGACGGCAGAGACCTCGGCGCAGACGCTGGCCACGGGGTTCGCGCTCGGGCGGGCGCTGAACAAGATCCCGGTGCAAGCGGGGATCTGCGAGGGCTTCATCGGCAACCGCATCCTGAAACGCTATCGTGCTGCGGCCGAGGGGCTGCTTCGCAAGGGCGTCGCCATCCCCGAGATTGACGCGGCGATGCGCGGCTACGGTTTCGCGATGGGGCCGTTCGAGGCGCAGGATCTGGGCGGTTTGGATATCGCCTTCCTTCAGCGCGAGGGTGCGCGTGCCGCGGGGCAGGCGGTGCCCGAGGCGTTGGCCGACATCCTGGTGCGCGCGGGCCGCAAGGGCCAGAAGACCGGTGGCGGCTGGTATGACTATGCGCCCGGTGAGCGTGCTCCGCGTCCCTCGATCACGGTCGCGGAGCTTCTGGCGCCGCATGTCACCGAGTTCGTTTCGATGACCCGCGAAGAGATCGCCGCAGAACTGGTCGATCAGATGGCCGCCGAGGGGCAGGCGATCCTTGACGAGGGGATCGCCCGCAGCCCCTCGGATATCGACCTGGTGGAGATCCACGGCTACGGCTTCCCGCGCTGGCGTGGCGGTCCGATGTTCGCGGCGCAGGGCCGGAGCTGACGGCGCAATCTGCGCACACATTTCGGTGACCGGTGCGGCGCTTGGGCGCCGCGCCGTTTTTCGCCCTTGCGAAAGGGAGCGAAAAAATCTACCGCCGCAAGCAATTCTATCCTGTGTCAGGCATTTTCGGCGACTGCGTCGTGACGGTCCGAACCCGAGGACCGGGCGGGGTGCCGGGATTGGCTGGCCGACACAACGGAAAGTCGATCGTCGTGACCCTGCGCTCTTTGCTCGTCCTGTCCCTGCTGCCCCTGCTTGCTGCCTGCGGCGGCACCGGCGACATGCAGCTTTACCCCGTTCAGGGGCCGATCGCGAACGAAGATCCGGCCAGCCTGATCCCGATTACCCTCAAGGCCGATACCGAAACCTCGGGGATCGTCTCGTTCCGTCTGCCCAAGCCTAACAAATCGAAATGCCAGGGCACCTGGAGTTCGGTCGCGCCGAAGGTGCGCACCCAAGAGCGTGGCCTGTCGCTGACGCTGCGCGACACCGGCGGCAAGTATAAGAACTCGACCGAGGATCTGGGCGGCGTGAACTCGGGCGAGATCTATGCGGTGTGCAGTGACGGCAACCGCCTTCAGGGCACGTTCATTTCGGGATCGGGCACGCAAAGCGGGACGGGCACGGTCACCGACTCGCTTGGGAATGTCTACAAGCTGCTCTACTGAGTCGCCTAATTCCGGGATTCGCGCGTTGACATGGGCGCGCGGGGCTGTATAAGCCCGCCATCCCGGTAGCCGAGGCTGCCGGGTCATTCATTGGTGTTGGTGGACCCCGCAAGGGGAAACCTGTCGCCCAAGGCTCGGATGGGGTCGCGGGAAAGGACAACGCCCTTCGCTACTTTATGAAGGAGATCAGCCGTGACCAAACGCACGTCTGCCAAGTACAAAATCGACCGCCGCATGGGCGAGAACATCTGGGGCCGCGCCAAGTCGCCGCTGAACAAGCGCGAATACGGCCCGGGCCAGCACGGCCAGCGCCGCAAGGGCAAGCTGTCGGACTTCGGTACCCAGCTGCGCGCCAAGCAGAAGCTGAAAGGCTACTACGGCGACCTGACCGAGAAGCAATTCCGCCGCATCTACGCCGAAGCCGAGCGTGTGAAGGGCGACACCGGTGAAAACCTGGTTGGCCTGCTCGAGCGTCGCCTCGATGCCGTCATCTACCGCGCCAAGTTCGTTCCGACCGTCTTCGCGGCGCGTCAGTTCGTGAACCACGGCCACGTCACCGTCAACGGCAAGCGCGTGAACATCGCGTCGTACCGCGTCAAGGAAGGCGACGTTGTTGCCATTCGTGACCGCTCGAAGCAGCTTGCCATCGTCCTCGAAGCCGTTCAGTCGGCCGAGCGCGACGTGCCGGACTACCTCGAAGTCGACCACAACAAGATGACCGCGACGTTCGTGCGCACCCCGGCCCTGTCGGACGTGCCCTATCCGGTCGTGATGGAACCGAACCTGGTCGTCGAATTCTACGCGAAGAACTGATCCTTCAGTTCAGCCAGATCTTCGAAAGGGCCGGGTTATCCCGGCCCTTTTTCGTTTCCGTCGGGGGAAGATGCTGCTGGCTTTGTCCCCCGCCGCCCGCTAGAAAGCGCGCGGAGTCTTGAGGGAAGTGTCATGAACGATCATATCCGTCCGCAGCCCGGCATCATGGAGATTGCACTCTATGAGGGCGGGCAGTCGCATGTGGCGGGCGTGACCGATGCGGTCAAGCTGAGCTCGAACGAAAACCCGTTTGGCCCGTCGGACAAGGCAAAAGAGGCGTTCACGCGCGCGGCGCACAAGTTGCACCGCTATCCCTCGACCGATCACTCAAGCCTGCGTCAGGCCATCGGCGACGTGCATGGCCTCGATCCCGCGCGCATCATCTGCGGCGTCGGCTCGGACGAGATCATTCACTTCCTCTGCCAGGCCTATGCCGGCCCGAAGGACGAGGTCGTGTTCACCGAGCACGGCTTCCTGATGTATCGCATCTATACCCATGCCGCCGGCGCGACCCCCGTCTGCGTGCCCGAGCGCGAGCGCACCACCGATGTGGATGCGATCCTGAAGGCCTGCAACAAGCGCACCAAGCTCGTGTTCATCGCCAACCCGAACAACCCGACCGGCACGATGATCGGTCTGGCCGAGCTTGAGCGTCTGGCCGCCGGGCTGCCCAAACAGGCGATGCTGGTGATCGACGGCGCCTATGCGGAATATGTCGAGGGCTATGACGGCGGTGCGGATCTTGCCACGCGCCTGCCCAATGTCTTCATGACGCGCACCTTCTCGAAGATCTACGGTCTGGGCGGGCTGCGGATTGGTTGGGGCTATGGCCCCAAGGCGATCATCGACGTGCTCAACCGCGTGCGCGGGCCGTTCAACCTTTCGACCGCGCAGATCGAGACTGCCGAGGCCGCCGTGCGCGACCAGGACTGGATCGTGCGCTGCCGCGATGACAACACCCGGCTGCGCGCCTGGCTGGCCGAGGCGCTGGCCGAGAAGGGCGTGCCCTCGGATACCTCGACGGCGAACTTCATCCTCGCGCGCTTCGGCTCCGAGGAGGAGGCGGCGGCCTGCGACGAGTTCCTGAAGAAAGACGGGCTGATCGTGCGGCGCGTGACCAGTTACGGCCTGCCGAACTGCCTGCGCATCACCGTGGGCGACGAGCCCTCGTGCCGCCGCGTGGCGCATATGATCGGCCAGTTCAAGGCGGGCGGGGTGGCATGACGGGCTACAATCGCGTCGCGCTGATCGGTCTGGGGCTTATCGCCTCGTCCATGGCCCATGCGATGCGGGCCCATGGGCTGGCGGGCGAGATCGTCGGTCATGCCAAATCACCCGAGACGCGGGCGACCGCAGTTGAGATCGGTCTGTGCGATCGGGTCTGCGAAACTGCGGCCGAGGCCGTGCGCGGAGCCGATCTCGTGGTGCTTTGCGTTCCGGTCGGTGCCATGGGCGCCATCGCGGCCGAGATCGCGCCGCATCTGGCCGTGGGCGCGACGATTACCGATGTGGGCTCGGTCAAGCAGGCAGTGGTTGAGGCCGTGGCCCCGCATCTGCCGCCGCATGTGAACTTCATCCCCGGCCACCCGCTGGCCGGGACCGAGCATTCCGGCCCGCGTTCGGGCTTTGCCTCGCTTTTCGTGAACCGCTGGTGGTTGCTGACCCCGCTTGAGGGCAACGATCCGGCAGCGGTGCAGCGGCTGCGCGACTTCCTGACCGGGCTTGGCGCCAATGTCGACGAGATGGATGTGCAGCGCCACGATCTGGTGCTGGCTGTCGTGTCGCATACGCCCCACCTGATCGCCTATACGATGGTGGGCGTGGCCGACCATCTGCGTCGCGTCACGCAGGACGAGGTCATCAAATACTCGGCCTCGGGCTTTCGGGATTTCACCCGGATCGCGGCATCGGACCCGACCATGTGGCGCGACGTCTTCCTGACCAACAAGGAAGCCACGCTCGATATCCTTGGCCGCTTCACCGAAGAGCTGTTCATGCTGCAACGCGCGATCCGGATGGAGGATGGCGCCTTCCTGCATGACTATTTCACCCGCACCCGGGCGATCCGTCGCGGGATCATCGAGGCGGGTCAGGATACCGCAGCACCGAACTTTGGTCGCGGCTTGCCTCCGTCGGACAAGGCCTGATGCGCGCGGCACTTGTGCTGGCCCTTGGCCTCGCGCTGGCTGCGGGGGGTGCTTGGGCCGATGCGCCCCAGACCTCGCCGCGCCCGCAGGGCTCCCCGCGGTCGGCGGCCATGCCTGCCCAGACCAATCCTGGTGTTGCGCTTCTGTCCTCGGCCCGTCCCATGGCAAAACCCGGCAAGCTGAAACTCGCCGCCATGTCGGGCGCGAGCGTTCCCGCCAAGGTCGGCAAGCCCGGCGCACGGGGGGCGGTCTGCGGTGTTCCGGGGATTACCGGCGTTTCGATCCCGCCGATCCCCAGCAAGGTGTCCGGCTGCGGGCTGGAGGATGGCGTGAAGGTCACCGCCGTCTCGGGTATTCCGCTGTCGATCCCCGCCACGGTCGATTGCGCCACGGCCAAGGCGCTGAAGACCTGGGTGGACAAGGGCATCGTTCCGGCGGTCGGCAATCGCGGCGGCGGTGTTGCGCGGCTTGAATTGGCGGGCAGCTATACCTGCCGGGCGCGCAACAACCAGGAGGGCTCGAAGATCTCCGAGCATGGGCGTGGGCGCGCGATCGACCTTAGGGGGATCCGGCTGGCGAATGGCAAGGTCATCACGGTGCTCGATGGCTGGAAATCCGAGGCCAAGCTGCTCCGGGCGGTGCATGAATCCGCCTGCGGGACGTTTGGCACCGTGCTTGGCCCCAAGTCGGATCGCTTCCACCAGGACCATATCCACGTTGATACGGCCCGCCGTCAGAGCGGCGCCTACTGCCGCTGAAGCACCGGCGCTGAGCCAAGGGGCACCGGCCCGAGGCTGGCGCGGCCGTTCTGGAAGGCCAGCGGCACCTTCAGCACACCACCGTTGTTTTGCGCGATATAGCTGCCAAGCCCGGTCAGGGCGGGCAGCCTGCGCGCTTCGATCCAGCCCGCCGCCACGGCGATATCGAGCCAGTCGCGCCACTCGGCCGTGCTGATCTGGATCGTGCCCTCGGGCTGCCCGGAGGCGGTGATCTTCAGTGCGCCGCTGGCGCTCAGCCCGCGTCCGGCCCAGTCGAGCGAGAGCGTCTGCAGGCCGATCTCCTCGATGCGCGGTGGGGCGGATTGCGTCGCTCCGGTAAGCGCCGCGTCGAGGCGCAGCGTGGCCTCCAGCGTCAGCGCGTCGATCTTGTCGGGCAGGGGCGCCCCAAGCGTGCGGGCCATGGTGCCAGGGGGCAGAGTGACATCGGTGATCCCGGCGGTGATCCGATAGGTCGCGGGCGCATCGGTCAGTTCCGCCACGGCGTCGATCCGGGCGGCGGCGAGTGTCGGTTCTGCGCTACCCTCGGGGCGCAGCGCGACATCGCGCAATTCGGCCTGCGCCCCGGTCAGCGGCAGATCCGGCGCAAGGCCAAGCCGTAAACTGCCAGTGCCAAGGCTGTTGCTCAGCATGAACTTCTGGCCGCCAAGGGTCAGCTGCTGCTCGGGCGGGGTGTCCAGATGCAACTCCAGCGGACGCCAGCCGGGTGCCCAAAGCTGAACCGAGGGTGCGGACCAGTGCCACCCGGCCAGCGGATCGGCAAGCTCGGGCCGGGTCAAGTTCAGCGCGAACCGGGCCGGGAAACCGCCGGTTTGAAGCGCCTCGGCATCGCCGCGCCCCTCGGCCCGCGCGCCCTCAAGCGCCATCGCCGCGCCGCGTTGAAGCAGGGCGGTTCCCGCAAGCCAGTAGCCCGAATATAACCCCGCAACGGCAAGGCCTGCCCAGATCAGCCGCATCCGCACCTCTTTCCATCGACGCCTGACAGATGTATCCCCGGGGCGGCAGGAGGACCAGCGCGATGACCAAAACGTTATGGATCTTTGGCTACGGCTCGCTGATCTGGGATCCGGGCTTTGCCCCGG
Organism: Sedimentimonas flavescens; assembly: GCF_019264375.1. Classification (GTDB taxonomy): domain Bacteria; phylum Pseudomonadota; class Alphaproteobacteria; order Rhodobacterales; family Rhodobacteraceae; genus Rhodobacter; species Rhodobacter flavescens. Next base: position 44,219 of record NZ_JAHVAI010000013.1, read on the forward strand.
CCGAGGTACGACGCGCCTGGCTGCGGGGCTGGCATCGCTCGTTCTGCATGCGCTCGATCCATTTTCGCGGCACGCCCGAAGCTCCGGGCCTGGTGCTGGCGCTGGACGCAAGCCCCGATGCGGTCTGCGCGGGCCTCGCGTTTCGCGTGGCCGAACCCGAGGCAGATGAGGTCCTGGCCTGCCTGCGTGCGCGCGAACTGGTTTCGGACGCTTATCTTGAGCACCAGTTACCCGTGACCTGCGAAGAGGGTGAGACCTTCGAGGCGATCACCTATGTGATCGACCGCGAGGGGCCACAATATTGTGCGCTCGACCTTGAGGAACAGGCGCGCATCATCGCCCATGCCATCGGCGGGCGCGGGCCGAACCGCGACTATCTGTTCAACACCGCCGCCCATCTGACCGAGCTTGGGCTGGCCGATCCCGACCTCGACTGGCTGTCCGCGCGGGTCCGTGAGCTGACCCGATAGGGCTTGGCAGTGCCGCCAAGCCCGCCTATCCTCGCGCAAACAATAGCCAACGAGGCAGTGTATGCGCGGCACCATCCGGCTCGATCCGCAGTTCTCGCAACCGGTCCGACAGATCACCCTGATGGTGATCGTGCTGGTTCTGGTCGTGGCGGGAGGGTGGCTTGCCTATAGCCGCATTCTGCCGATCTTCATCGCGAACCCCTGGCTGAACGGGCTGATCCTGACCGTATTCGTGCTGGGCGTTCTGGCCTGTTTCTGGCAGGTGGCCGAACTGGTCAAGGCCGTCAGCTGGATCGAGAGTTTCGCGGCCGACCGGCCGGGCCGTCCGGCCTATCGCGCGCCGCGGATGCTCGCGCCGCTGGCCGCGCTGCTTGGCGCGCGTGGCGGCTCGCGCTCGATTGCCACCTCGGCGGCACGTTCGATCCTCGAGTCGGTCGAGACCCGGATCGACGAGGCGCGCGACATCACGCGCTACCTCTCCAACCTGCTGATCTTCCTTGGCCTTCTGGGCACGTTCTACGGTCTTGCAACGACCGTTCCAGCCGTGGTCGAGACGATCCGCGCTCTGGCCCCGCAAGAGGGCGAAAGCAGCATCGAGGTCTTTGAGAAGCTGATGACCGGGCTTGAGGCGCAGCTTGGTGGCATGGGCACGGCGTTCTCCTCCTCGCTTCTGGGCCTTGCGGGGTCGCTGGTGGTTGGGTTGCTTGAGCTTTTCGTGACCCATGGCCAGAACCGGTTCTACCGTGAGCTGGAAGAGTGGATCTCCTCGATCACACGGCTTTCCTTCGCGGCGGCCGAGGGCGATGGCGAGGCTTCGGCAGTGGCCGAGATCCTCGATCACATGTCCGAGCAGATGTCGGTGTTGCAGTCGATCTTCGCGCAATCCGATGCCGGGCGCGCCGAGGTCGATCGCCGCCTGGGTGAAATGACGGGCGCGGTCGCCTATCTGGCCGACCGTATGGGCAATGAGATTGATGCGCGCACCGAACAGGGCCGCGCGCTCAACCGCATGGCCGAGGGGCAGGAACGCCTGACCCAGGCGCTGGAGCGGCTGGCGCATCAGGCCGAAACCGATGAAACCGCCGAGATCGCGGCGGAAACGCGGATGCGGTTGCGCTCGATCGACCTGCAAATGCTGCGGCTTCTTGAAGAGGTCTCGGCGGGGCGGCAGGAAAGCATGGCCGAGTTGCGCAACGATTTCGCGGCGCTGACGCGGGCGATCCTGCACAATACCCGCAATCGGGAGGCCTAAGCGATGGCGCTCGCCCGCCGCAACGGCCAGAAGTTCTCGGCCGCGATCTGGCCCGGATTCGTCGATGCGATGACCGCGCTGCTGTTGGTGCTGATGTTCGTGCTGACCATCTTCATGGTCGTGCAATCGGTCTTGCGCGATACGCTCAACACCAAGGAGAGTGAGCTTTCTGCCCTGTCGGTGCAGGTCGCAGGCCTCGCGCGTGCGCTTGCGCTGGAGGAAGAGCGCACCGCGCAGTTGACCGGCGATCTGGATACGGCGCGGGAAAAGGCCGATGCGCAGACCGCGCTGATCGCCACGCTGAGCGCGCGGATCGAGACGCGCGAGGCCGAACTGGCCGAGGCCGGTCAGAAGATCACCGCATTCGAGGCGCAGGTGGCCTCGCTCCTGTCGCAGCGCGACGATGCGCGGGCAGATGCCGATGCGCGCGCCGAGGAACTGCGCCTTGATCGCGCGACCATCGAGGAGTTGCGCGGCAAGCTGAAAGCCTCCGGCGATGAGCTGGCGGCCATGACCCTCTCGCTGGAGGCGGCGCGCCAGAATGCCGAGGAGACGTTGACCCTTCTTGCGGCAGCCGAGGCTGCGAAGAAGGATTTGCAGACGCAGTTGGAGACACGCCTGAGCGATGCCGAGAAAGAGGCCGCATTGCGGGCGGTGGCCGAGCAAGCGCTGGCGAGCGAGAAGGAAATCTCGGGCGAAGCCGCGCGCAAAGTGGCCCTGCTGAACGAGCAGATTGCGGCCCTGCGTGGGCAGCTCTCTGAGTTGCAGGGCATTCTGGATGCCGCGCAGGAGCGCGATGCCGAAGCGCAGGTGCAGGTCGAGACGCTCGGGCAGCAGCTGAATGCGGCACTGGCGCAGGTGGCGGCGGAGCAGAAGCGCCGTGCGCAGCTTGAGGAAGAGGCGCGCAAGAAGGCCGAGGCCGAGGCGGCGGATCTGGCGAAGTATCGCTCAGAGTTCTTCGGGCGGATGTCCGAACTGCTGGCCGGGCGCGAGGGCGTGCGCGTTGTGGGCGACCGTTTCGTGTTTTCGTCCGAGGTGCTGTTCCAGCCGGGGGCCGCCGATCTGGCGCCTGAGGGCAAGGCGCAGATCGCGCGCGTGGCCGAGACTTTCACCGAGTTGGCCGACAAGATCCCGCCGCAGATCGACTGGATCCTGCGGGTCGATGGTCATACCGACAATGTCCCCCTGCTGGGGACCGGCGCGTTCCGCGATAACTGGGAGTTAAGCCAGGCGCGCGCGCTTTCGGTGGTGCGTTACATGATCGACGATCTGGGCTTCCCGCCCTATCGGCTGGCCGCGACCGGGTTTGGCGAGTTCCGCCCCGTGGCCGAGGGCGACAGCCCCGAGGCGCGGGCCGCGAACCGCCGCATCGAGCTGAAGCTGACCGAGCGCTGAGGGCGGCGGGGCAGGGGGCTGTCTGCCCCCTCTTTGCGCCTTTGGCGCAAATTCACCCCCGAGGATATTTTCGCCACGTTGAAGGTGGAAAAAGGAAAGGGCCCGGAGTTCCGGGCCCTTTTCGTTCGTTAAGGTGCGCCTTAGCCCGCCGGAAGCAGGCGTTGTTTGGGGCCCGAGATGCGGGGCTTGATGGGCTCCTCGACCTCGAGCACGATGGCGTCATCCTTGACGCTGGCGCGCACCACGCCGCCCTTGGTGAGTTTGCCGAAGAGAAGCTCCTCGGCCAGCGGTTTCTTGATGTGCTCCTGGATCACGCGGCCAAGCGGGCGGGCGCCCATCTTGTCGTCGTAGCCTTTCTCGGCCAGCCAGTTGGCAGCTTCGGGGGTCAGTTCGATATGCACGTTGCGGTCGATCAGCTGCGCTTCGAGTTGTAGCACGAACTTGTCCACGACTTGCAGGATGACATCGCGCGAGAGGGGTGCGAAGTTCACCACCGCATCCAGGCGGTTGCGGAATTCGGGCGTGAAGGTGCGCTCGATCGCGGCGGTATCCTCGCCCTCGCGGCGTTCGCGGCCAAATCCGATGGCGGCCTTGGCTTGCTCGGCCGCGCCGGCGTTCGAGGTCATGATCAGAATCACATTGCGGAAGTCTACCGTCCGGCCGTTATGGTCCGTGAGTTTGCCGTGGTCCATCACCTGGAGGAGGATGTTGTAGACATCCGGGTGCGCCTTTTCCATCTCGTCGAGCAGCAGCACGCAATGCGGGTGTTGATCGACGCCGTCGGTGAGCATCCCGCCCTGGTCGAAGCCGACATAGCCGGGAGGTGCGCCGATCAGGCGGGAGACCGCGTGTTTCTCCATGTATTCCGACATGTCGAAGCGCAGAAGTTCCACGCCGAGCGTGTCGGCCAGTTGCTTGGCGACCTCGGTCTTGCCGACGCCGGTGGGACCGGCAAACAGGTAGTTGCCGATCGGCTTTTCGGGTTCGCGCAGGCCCGCGCGGGCCAGTTTTATTGCCGACGCCAGCGTTTCGATCGCCTTGTCCTGACCGAAGACAACCCGCTTGAGCGTCTTTTCGAGATCGCGCAGCACCTCGGCATCGTCCTTCGAGACGTTCTTGGGCGGGATGCGCGCGATCTTGGCCACGACGGCCTCGATCTCTTTGGCGCCAAGCGTCTTGCGGCGCTTCGATTCCGGCAGCAGGTGCTGGGCCGCTCCTGCCTCGTCGATCACGTCGATGGCCTTGTCGGGCAGCTTGCGGTCATGGATATAGCGCGCCGACAGCTCCACCGCCGATTTGATCGCGTCATTGGTGTAGCGGATGTCGTGGTGCGTTTCGAAATAGGGCTTGAGGCCCATCAGAATCTTGATCGAGTCACCGACCGAGGGTTCGTTCACGTCGATCTTCTGGAACCGGCGGGACAGCGCGCGGTCCTTTTCGAAGTGCTGGCGGAACTCTTTGTAGGTGGTCGAGCCCATGCAGCGCATCTTGCCCCCGCCAAGCGCGGGCTTGAGCAGGTTCGAAGCATCCATCGCACCGCCCGAGGTGGCGCCTGCGCCGATCACGGTGTGGATCTCATCGATGAACAGGATCGCGTCGGGGTGCTCCTCAAGCTCCTTCACAACGGCCTTCAGACGCTCCTCGAAATCGCCGCGGTAGCGGGTGCCCGCCAGCAGCGCGCCCATGTCGAGCGAGAAGATCGTCGATTTCGCAAGGATGTCCGGGGTCTCGCCACGGGTGATCTTGAGCGCGAGGCCCTCGGCGATGGCGGTCTTGCCCACGCCCGGATCGCCCACCAGAAGCGGGTTGTTCTTGCGGCGGCGGCAGAGCACCTGGATGCAGCGCTCGACCTCTTCCTCGCGACCGATCAGCGGGTCGATGTCGCCCTTGGCCGATTTTTCGTTGAGGTTGACGCAGTATTTCGCCAGAGCGGATTCCTTAGCCTCGCCCGCCTGGGTGGTTTCGGCCTTGTGCTCGTCTTCGGCGCCGGTCACGGGTCGCGCCTCGCCGAATTCGGGGTCTTTGGCGACGCCATGGGCGATGAAGTTCACCGCGTCGTAGCGCGTCATGTCCTGCTCTTGCAGGAAGAAGGCGGCGTTCGACTCGCGTTCGGCGAAGATCGCCACGAGCACGTTGGCCCCGGTGACCTCGGCGCGGCCCGAGCTTTGCACATGGATCGCGGCGCGCTGGATGACGCGCTGGAAGGCGGCGGTTGGCACGGCCTCGGAGCCCTCGATCTCGGTGATCAGTGTCGAAAGGTCATCGTCGATGAACTCGGTCAGGGTTTCACGCAATTCTTCCAGATCGACCCCGCAGGCGCGCATCACGCGGCTTGCGTCGGGCTCTTCGATCAGTGCCAGCAGCAGGTGTTCGAGGGTGGCGAGTTCATGCTTGCGCGCGTTGGCCAGCGCGAGCGCGCCATGGATGGCTTGTTCGAGCGTGTTCGAGAACGAAGGCATGTGGCGCTCCTTTCATAGCTGGCGGACCCGACACATCGCTGGCCCGTTATGTTTAGAGTTCGGTGGAATTGCGGCGGCTTCAAGGGCGGATTGCACAAAACTGCATCACAATTCATTCTGTGCGTCGAAAGTGACCATTTTGCACAATACCTAGCCGTGCCTTCGGGCTGGCTCACGTGACTTTGGGGTCATCGCCCATCAGCAACGAGAGCAGCAGGCTCATCACGTCGCTGCGCCCGAGGATGCCAACGAGGCGCGCGTTCTCGGTCACGGGGATCGCCTGTGCGCCGGGTTTGGCGAGGCGTGCCATCAGTTCGCCCACCGGGGTGGAAATGTCGACCGGGGCGGTTGTGGAGTCCATCAGGGCCGCTGCATCGGGCTCGGGAGGGGCCGAGCGCAGTCGGAAGGGACGGCGCAGCGTGGCTTGCTCGGCCTCAAGGCGTTGCAGGACGCGCCCCTGATCGACCATGCCGACATAGCGCCCCTCGCTGTCGGCGACGGGCAGGCTGCGCAGGTCCAGCATTTCCATCTTGCGCACGACCTCGGACATCGGGGCTTCGGGGCCGACCGAGACAGGGCGCGGGCTCATGAGCGAGCCGGCCGAGGCAGATAGCAGGGTTTCGGTGACGCGCGTTCGGGCGGCGTTCAGCAGGCGTGCAAGATCGGCCGTGCCAAGGTTGGCGGATTGCTGAAACTCCAGCAAAAGGCTGGCCAGATCGTCTTCGCTCAGGCGGGGCGTGCTGCGCGCGGCGGGTCCGGGGCGGGGCGGGGCCGCCAACGGGCGCGAGGGATAGGCCACGCCGAACGTGCGGTGCCAGGCCATGGCCAGCAGCACCAGAACCACGGTGATCGCACCCACGGGCATCAGCACGAAGTCGAAGCCGAGCGGGCGCCCGGCCTCGTATTCCAGCGCCCCGAGCAGCGCGATCCCTGCCGCGGGCGGGTGCAATGCGCGCAGGGCCATCATGGCGCAGATCGCCAGCGCAACCGCCAGCCCGTCCGCATAGGGCGGCGGCACGAAGCGCAGCACGACCACCGCGCTGGCGGCCGAGACCATCATGCCGACGATGGCCGACCATGGCTGTGCCAGTGGAGAATTGGGCAGGGCGAACAGCAAGACCGCCGTCGAGGCGAAGCCCGAGATCAGGTAGATCCCCGCCTCGCGCGATTGCGGCAGAGCGTAGCTGATTAGCGCCGTCACCAGAATGCCGAGCCCCGCACCGGTGCCCGCACGCAGGATATCCACCGTGCGGCGGCGGCCCATCGCGGGCCCGAGACGCCGCACAAGATGGGTCTGCTTATTGGTCGGTCGCTCTTCGGGCGGCTTTTCGGTGTCTGGCTCGGTCATCGGCTCAGAAGCGGTCCTTGCGGGCCCGGGCTTCGGTGAAGGTGGCAAGCGCGCTGGCATCGGCGTGCAGGCCCAGGGCGCTGCGCAGCGCCGCATCGTCGCTGCGCAGGAAGGGGTTGGTGGCCTTCTCCAGCGCCAGCGTCGCCGGAACGGTCGGCTGGCCCTCGGCGCGTTTTGCGCGCACGTCGTCCATGCGGTTCAGCAGGGCGGGGTTGCCGGGTTCAAGGCTCAGCGCGAAACGGCCGTTCGCCTCGGTATACTCATGCCCCGAACAGACCAGCGTGTGATCGGGCAGGGCCGAAAGGCGCGCGAGGCTGTCGAACATCTGCGCGGGGGTGCCTTCGAACAGGCGGCCGCAGCCCCAGCTCATCAGGCTGTCGCCGGAAAACAGCAGACCCGCTTCGGCGAAATGATAGGCGATATGGCCAAGCGTATGGCCTCCGGCGTCGATAACGCTCAGCTTCTGCATTCCGATCGGAAGGGTTTGTCCGGGGGTCACCATCATATCCAGCGGCGGCAGCCGATGGGCATCGGCCTCGGCGCCGATGACATGCGCGCCCGTCGCCTGGGCCAGGGCCTCGACACCTGCGATATGATCATCGTGATGATGGGTGATCAGGATGTGGCTCAGTTTCCAGCCGCGTGCGCCGAGCGCATTCAGGACTGGCGCAGCCTCGGGCACATCGACGACGAAGATCGTGTCGGTGGACGGGTCGCGGACCAGATAGGCGTAATTGTCCGCAAGGCAGGGAAGGATCACAAGTTCAAGGGCCATGGCGTTTCGTGTCGCTTTGTCTATTCTGACCAAGCTTCGCCCAAGGAGGCCGGAACCGCAATGCACCTCGATGTGCTCGACCTGCGCAATTTCTACTACCGCACCCAGCTTGGGCGCGCGGCGCAGAAGGCCGTACGGGACCGGGTGCTCACGCTCTGGCCTGCGGGGCCCGAGATGACGGGGCTGACGGTGGCGGGTTTCGGCTTTGCGGTGCCTTTGCTGCGGCCCTATCTGGAGCCCGCGCGCCGGGTGATCGGGCTGATGCCCTCGCAGCAGGGGGTGATGCCCTGGCCTGCCGGAATGCCCAATGTGTCCGTTCTGTGCGACGAGACCCGCTGGCCCCTCGAAACCGGGATGGCGGACCGGCTGGTCGTGATGCACGGGCTTGAGACTTCGGACCATCCCGATGCGCTGCTGGAAGAATGCTGGCGGGTGCTTGGGCCGGGTGGCAAGGCGCTGCTGATCGTTCCGAACCGCAGCGGTCTTTGGGCGCCGCGCGAAACGACGCCCTTTGGCTTTGGGCGGCCTTATACGATCAGTCAGCTCGATGCGCAGGCCCGGCGCGCCGGCTTCGTGCCCGAACGCCACGCCGCCGCACTCTATATACCACCGTCGCATCGCCGCTTCTGGCTGCGCTCGGTCGCCATGTGGGAGCGGCTTGGATCGCGCGCAGCGGGTATCCTGGCAGCGGGCGTGGTCATGCTGGAGGTTTCCAAGCAGGTCCATGCGCCCCGTCGGCCGGGTTTGGGCGCGGCCGTCCGCAGGCCGCTGTCGATCCTGGAAGGTGCCGTCAAGCCGGCCGCCGACCCGATCTGAGCACGCCCTCCACGATCCCGAACCCTTGGTTCCGCCTAGTGAATCACCTCGCGCGGGTCTGGCTGCCCTCCATCACCTGACGTCTAGGTCATCCGCCGGTCGGACCGTTAGCGCCGGAACTTTTCCGGGCGCAGCGCTAACGAAAGGCGGTGGGAGGCAAATAGCATGTCCTGCATTCACATTCTGTTGTGCAAGACGGTTGCGAGGGGAGGGATGCTCTGCTACACGCGGGGCCGATATAAGGTGTGTGGGAGCACCCATGCGCTAGGGGAAGCTCCGCATTCTCCGCCTCTGATAGGGGAATGGGGGCAAGAGCATCGGAAGGGTGGACGTGTCCGAACCAGCTTCGATTTCCGCAGCCATTGCCGGGCGCTATGCCACGGCTGTTTTTGAACTCGCCCGCGAGGCCGGAGCGCTTGCCGCGCTCGAGGCTGATGTGGATGCGCTTCGCGCCACGTTGGCCGAATCGAGCGATCTGCGTGAGCTGATCTCCTCGCCGGTTTACTCGCGTGAAGACCAGGGTGCCGCTGTGGGCGCCCTCGCCGCGAAAATGGGCCTTTCGGCAGCACTTGCCAACGGTCTGCAACTGATGGCGGTCAAGCGCCGTCTGTTCGCGCTGCCCCAGCTGCTTACTGCGCTGGCCGACGCGATCGCCGAAGAAAAAGGTGAGGTGACCGCTGAGGTTATCGCCGCTTCGGCCCTTTCGAAAGCGCAGGCCGACAAACTGGCGGCCACGCTCCAGTCGCAGACGGGCAAGTCCGTCAAATTGAACATTGCCGTGGATGAAAGCCTCATCGGCGGCATGATCGTCAAGTTGGGCTCGCGCATGATCGACACTTCGGTCAAGGCGAAACTCGCTTCCCTACAGAACGCCATGAAAGAGGTCGGATAATGGGCATCCAAGCAGCTGAGATCTCTGCTATCCTCAAGGAGCAGATCAAGAACTTCGGGCAGGACGCCCAAGTCGCCGAAGTGGGCCGCGTGCTCTCGGTCGGTGACGGTATTGCCCGTGTGCACGGGCTCGACAACGTCCAGGCCGGTGAAATGGTGGAATTCCCCGGTGGTATCCGTGGGATGGCGCTGAACCTCGAAGTCGATAACGTCGGTATCGTTATCTTCGGTTCGGACCGCGACATCAAAGAAGGCGACACCGTCAAGCGCACCAACTCCATCGTGGACGTTCCGGTGGGTGAAGGCCTGCTCGGCCGCGTCGTCGATGGCCTCGGCAACCCGATCGACGGCAAAGGCCCGATCGCGGCGACCGAGCGTCGCGTGGCCGACGTGAAGGCCCCCGGCATCATTCCGCGGAAATCGGTTCACGAACCGATGGCGACCGGCCTCAAGTCGGTTGACGCCATGATCCCCGTTGGCCGTGGCCAGCGCGAACTGATCATCGGCGACCGTCAGACCGGCAAGACCGCCATCGCGCTCGACACCATTCTGAACCAGAAGGTCTACAACGACGCCAACCCCGAGAAGAAGCTGCACTGCTTCTACGTCGCCGTTGGTCAGAAGCGTTCGACCGTGGCTCAGCTCGTGAAGAAGCTCGAGGAAACCGGCGCGATCGAATACACCACGATCATCGCCGCGACCGCTTCGGACCCGGCTCCGCTCCAGTTCCTGGCGCCCTACGCCGCGACCGCTATGGCCGAGTACTTCCGTGACTCGGGCCGCCACGCGCTGATCATCTACGATGACCTCTCGAAGCAGGCCGTTGCCTACCGTCAGATGTCGCTGCTGCTCCGCCGCCCGCCGGGCCGCGAAGCCTACCCGGGCGACGTTTTCTACCTGCACTCGCGTCTGCTGGAGCGTTCGGCGAAGCTGAACGAAGACTTCGGCGCCGGCTCGCTGACCGCTCTTCCGGTCATCGAAACCCAGGGCGGCGACGTGTCGGCCTTCATTCCGACCAACGTGATCTCGATCACCGACGGTCAGATCTTCCTCGAAACCGAACTGTTCTACCAGGGTATCCGCCCGGCCGTGAACACCGGTCTGTCGGTGTCGCGCGTGGGTTCGTCGGCTCAGACGAACGCCATGAAGTCGGTCGCCGGCCCGGTTAAGCTGGAACTGGCTCAGTATCGCGAAATGGCGGCCTTCGCCCAGTTCGGCTCGGACCTCGACGCCGCAACTCAGAAGCTGCTGAACCGCGGTGCGCGTCTGACCGAGCTGATGAAGCAACCGCAGTATTCGCCGCTGACCAACGCGGAAATCGTCGCGGTCATCTTCGCGGGCACCAACGGCTTCCTGGACAACGTTCCGGTGAAGGAAGTCGGTCGCTGGGAGAAGGGCCTGCTGGCCTATCTGCGCAGCAACCGCAAGGACGTGCTCGATTGGATCACCAACGACGATCCGAAGATCAAAGGTGACGCCGAGGCGAAGCTCAAAGCCGCGATCGAAGATTTCGCCAAGACCTTCGCTTGATTGGCCTGAAAGGACAGGGAAATGCCCAGCCTTAAGGACCTAAAGAACCGGATCACGAGTGTTAAAAACACTCGCAAGATCACCAAGGCGATGCAGATGGTCGCGGCCGCAAAATTGCGCCGCGCCCAGGATGCCGCCGAGAGCGCCCGGCCCTTCGCCGAGCGCATGAACGCCGTCATGTCGGGGCTTGCCGCCTCGGTAGGCGGCTCCGACAGCGCGCCCCGGCTTCTGGCCGGGACGGGCTCGGATCAGACCCACCTTCTGGTGGTGATGACCGGTGAGCGCGGGCTTTGCGGTGGTTTCAACGCCAACATCGCCAAACTCGCGCGGGCTCGGGCCAACGAGCTGCTGGCACAAGGCAAGACGGTGAAGATCATCACCGTCGGCAAGAAGGGCCGCGACGCGATGCGCCGCGACCTGGGTCAGCATTTCGTGGCTCACGTCGATCTCTCCGAGATCAAGAAAATCGGCTACGTGGATGCCCAGAAGATCGCCCGCGATCTGCTGGACCGTTTCGAAGCCGCCGAATTCGACGTCGCGACGATCTTCTTCTCGCGCTTCGAATCCGTGATCTCGCAGGTGCCGACCGCGAAGCAGATCATTCCTGCCCAGTTCGAGGAGGCCGATGCCGCTGGCGCTTCGGCGTTCTACGATTACGAACCGAGCGAGGAAGCGATCCTGGCAGACCTGCTGCCGCGCGGTGTCGCCACGGCGATCTTCGCCGCCCTTCTGGAGAATAACGCCTCGTTCAATGGCGCCCAGATGTCGGCGATGGACAACGCCACCCGCAACGCGGGCGACATGATCGACAAGCTGACGATCGAGTTCAACCGCTCGCGTCAGGCCGTGATCACCAACGAGCTTATCGAAATCATTTCGGGCGCCGAGGCGCTCTGACGGAACCGGAGATAGAAGACAATGGCAAGCAAAGGCAAAGTGACCCAGGTCATCGGCGCCGTCGTGGACGTCCAGTTCGAAGACGGCCTGCCCGCGATTCTCAACGCGCTCGAGACCGAAAACAACGGCAAGAAACTGGTGCTGGAAGTTGCGCAGCACCTCGGTGAAAACACCGTCCGCACCATCGCCATGGACGCGACCGAAGGTCTCGTGCGTGGCGCCCCGGTGAGCGACACCGGCGCACCGATCTCGGTGCCGGTCGGCAACGCGACGCTGGGCCGCATCCTGAACGTCATCGGCGAGCCGGTGGACGAAAAGGGCCCGGTCGCGGCTTCGGAGCACCGTGCGATCCACCAGCCGGCCCCCGATTTCGCGGCGCAGTCGACCTCGTCGGAGATCCTGGTCACCGGCATCAAGGTTATCGACCTGCTCGCCCCCTACTCGAAGGGCGGTAAGATCGGCCTGTTCGGCGGCGCCGGCGTGGGCAAGACCGTTCTGATCATGGAACTGATCAACAACATCGCCAAAGTGCACTCGGGCTTCTCGGTGTTCGCGGGCGTTGGTGAACGGACCCGTGAAGGCAACGACCTCTATCACGAGATGATCGAATCGGGCGTTATCGTCCCCGACAACCTCGAAGAGTCGAAAGTGGCCCTGGTCTATGGCCAGATGAACGAACCGCCGGGCGCGCGTATGCGTGTGGCTCTGTCGGGTCTGACCCTGGCCGAGCAGTTCCGCGACCAGTCGGGTACGGACGTGTTGTTCTTCGTGGACAACATCTTCCGCTTCACCCAGGCAGGTTCGGAAGTGTCGGCGCTTCTCGGCCGTATTCCTTCGGCCGTGGGCTACCAGCCGACGCTGGCGACCGACATGGGCGCTCTGCAGGAACGCATCACCTCGACCAACGCTGGCTCGATCACCTCGGTGCAGGCCATCTACGTTCCGGCCGACGACCTTACCGACCCGGCTCCGGCCACCTCGTTCGCCCACCTCGACGCCACGACCGTTCTGTCGCGTGCGATCTCGGAACTCGGCATCTATCCGGCCGTGGACCCGCTCGACTCGACCTCGCGTCTTCTCGACCCGGCCGTGATCGGCGAAGAGCACTACATGGTTGCCCGTGATGTGCAGGGTATCCTCCAGCGCTACAAGTCGCTGCAGGACATCATCGCCATCCTCGGCATGGACGAACTGTCGGAAGAGGACAAGCTGACCGTGGCTCGCGCCCGTAAGATCCAGCGTTTCCTTTCGCAGCCGTTCGACGTGGCGAAAGTGTTCACCGGCTCGGACGGTGTGCAGGTTCCGCTGGAAGACACGATCAAGTCGTTCAAGGCTGTTGTGGCTGGCGAATACGACCACCTGCCGGAAGCGGCCTTCTACATGGTCGGCGGTATTGACGAAGTGATCGCCAAGGCCGCGAAACTCGCCGCTGCGGCGTAAGGAGGCTGATCCATGGCCGATACGATGCAGTTCGACCTCGTCTCCCCTGAACGGAAGCTCGCTTCCGTCCAGGCCCGCGAGGTGCGGATCCCGGGCGCTGAAGGTGACCTGACCGCGATGCCGGGTCACTCGGCCCTGATCACGACCCTGCGCCCCGGCATCCTGACCGTCGTCGGACCCGAAGGCACCGCGGAATACGCGGTGACCGGCGGCTTCGCCGAGATCAGTGCTGAAGGCGTGAGCGTTCTGGCCGAGCGCGGCGTGCCGAAGGCGGAACTGACCGCCGCGATCCACGCCGAGATGATGGCCGAGGCCAAGAAGGTCGTTGACGTGGCTCATCCGTCGGTGACGGATGCCGCGGTCAAGATGCTCTCGGATATGGAAGCGCTCGGCGCCCATATCAACGCCTGAGAACGGCTCTGACTTTTTTGAAAGGCCCCGGTGAAAACCGGGGCCTTTTTCTTTGGGCCGCTCAAAGGGGGGCCTTGCAAGGCGATCCCGATATGCGTCTTCTCGTATGAACCATAGGGGGGAGGGCGCGATGACCTGGGAAAGTTGGCTCGGCTATGTTCTGGCCTATACCGCCATTTCCGTCATCCCCGGGCCGAGCGTGCTGATGATCATCAGCCAGTCGCTGACCAGGGGCCGCCGCGCGGCACTCATCTGTATTGCGGGGGACCTTGCCGGAGGGCTGATCGTGATGAGCGCAGCTTACCTCGGGTTGGGCCTGGTTCTTGCCGCGTCCAGCCTGGCCTTCGCGGTGCTCAAATGGGTCGGGGTTGCCTATCTGGCTTATCTCGGCTGTGCGCAAATTCTGACCGCGCGATCGCTTGCCGAGGGGGCGGTCGAGATACCCCGTCGCGATGGCAGGAGCTTCCGTGCGGGGTTTCTGACCGGGGTGCTCAATCCGAAGGCCATCCTGTTCTACATGGCGTTCCTGTCGCTGTTCATCGTCCCCGAGGCACCGCGTCTGCCGCAGTTCCTGATCCTGATGGCCAGTTCCACCGTGATTGTCGCGCTGGTGTTGGGTGGCTACGCCATGATGGCGACGATGATCGGGGCGCGGCTGCGCAGCGTACAGGCGCGCAGACACATGGGGTATGCCGCGGGGGCATGCCTCATGGGCGGGAGCGGGCTTCTGGCCGTGGCGCGGTAAGGGCCGGCAGCGCGCAGTAAAAAGGGCGCCCGGAGGCGCCCTTTTCGTTTCCCTTGGGGGGAAGATTACATCATGCCGCCCATGCCGCCCATGTCGGGCATGCCACCGGCCGGAGCCTTCGGCTCGGGCTTCTCGGCGATCATGCATTCGGTGGTGACGAGCAGGCCAGCAACCGAAGCGGCGTCTTCCAGTGCGGTGCGGGTCACCTTGGCCGGGTCGATCACACCGAACTTGAACATGTCGCCATATTCTTCGGTCTGAGCGTTGAAGCCGAAGGCCAGATCCGAGGACTCGCGGATCTTGCCGGCAACGACGGCACCGTCAACGCCTGCGTTCTCGGCGATCTGGCGCATCGGGGCTTCCAGTGCGCGCTTGACGATCGCGATACCGGCTTCCTGGTCGCTGTTCGCGCCCTGAAGGCCGTCGAGCTGCTTGCCAGCCTGAACCAGAGCCACGCCACCGCCGACAACGATGCCTTCCTGAACGGCCGCGCGGGTCGCGTTCAGCGCGTCGTCAACGCGGTCCTTGCGCTCTTTCACTTCGACCTCGGTCATGCCGCCAACGCGGATGACGGCCACGCCGCCAGCCAGCTTGGCCACGCGCTCTTGCAGCTTCTCGCGGTCGTAGTCCGAGGTGGTTTCCTCGATCTGGGTGCGGATCTGTGCCACGCGGGCTTCGATCTCGGCCTTGTCGCCGGCGCCGTCCACGATGGTGGTGTTCTCTTTCGAGATCGTCACTTTCTTGGCGCGGCCGAGCATGTCCATGCCGACGTTCTCAAGCTTCATGCCGAGATCTTCCGAGATCACCTGGCCGCCGGTCAGGATCGCGATGTCCTGCAGCATGGCCTTGCGGCGGTCGCCGAAGCCCGGAGCCTTGACGGCAGCGATCTTGAGGCCGCCACGCAGCTTG
Source organism: Sedimentimonas flavescens (assembly GCF_019264375.1). Lineage (GTDB taxonomy): Bacteria > Pseudomonadota > Alphaproteobacteria > Rhodobacterales > Rhodobacteraceae > Rhodobacter > Rhodobacter flavescens. Next base: position 59,557 of record NZ_JAHVAI010000013.1, read on the forward strand.
TTGACCACGAGGGTGGCCAGCGCTTCGCCTTCCACGTCTTCGGCGATGATCAGCAGCGGCTTTTGCGACTGGATCACGGCTTCGAGCAGCGGAACCATCGGCTGAAGCGACGAGAGTTTCTTCTCGTGCAGCAGGATGTAGCAGTCTTCGAGATCCGCGATCATCTTGTCGGGGTTGGTCACGAAGTAGGGCGACAGGTAGCCGCGGTCGAACTGCATGCCTTCGACGACTTCGACTTCGGTTTCCATGCCCTTGTTCTCTTCGACGGTGATAACACCCTCGTTGCCGACCTTCTGCATCGCGTCAGCGATGAAACGGCCGATCTGGGCTTCGCCGTTGGCCGAGATGGTGCCGACCTGGGCGACTTCGTCGCTGTCCTTCACCGGGCGGGCGGCAGCCTTGATGGCCTCGACGACCTTGGTGGTGGCCAGATCGATGCCGCGCTTGAGATCCATCGGGTTCATGCCGGCGGCGACCGCCTTCATGCCTTCGCGCACGATGGCCTGGGCCAGAACGGTCGCGGTGGTGGTGCCGTCGCCAGCCTCGTCATTGGTGCGCGAGGCGACTTCTTTCACCATCTGCGCGCCCATGTTTTCGAACTTGTCCGACAGTTCGATTTCCTTGGCGACCGACACGCCGTCCTTGGTGATGCGCGGGGCACCGAACGACTTTTCGATAACAACGTTGCGGCCTTTCGGGCCCAGGGTCACCTTCACCGCATCGGCGAGGATGTTCACGCCCTTGAGCATACGGTCACGGGCGTCGGTCGAGAACTTCACGTCCTTGGCTGCCATTTTGCTTGGCTCCTTGACTTGGAATTTCGTTAGAGATCAGAGGGTTCTCGTGAGAATTACGAGATGATCCCCATGATGTCGGATTCTTTCATGATCAGCATTTCGGTGCCGTCGAGGGTCACTTCGGTGCCCGACCATTTGCCGAACAGCACGCGGTCGCCGACTTTGACCGAGGGTGCGATCAGCTCGCCCGAATCCTTGCGCGCGCCTTCGCCAACAGCGACGATCTCGCCTTCAGCCGGCTTTTCTTTCGCCGAGTCGGGGATGATCAGCCCGCCCTTGGTCTTTTCTTCGCTTTGCACGCGCTTGACCAGCACGCGGTCATGAAGCGGTTTGAATGCCATCTGGGTCACTCCCTAAGGTTCCAGGTTCTAAACTTTTAGCACTCAGCGATGGCGAGTGCTAACGGCGCAGGAGTTAGGCATTCCTCCCCCTGGGTGTCAACACCCCGGCCGCGGATTTTCTGTGAAATCGACATGCGCATGGTGTGGGCGCAGGACAGGGCTTTTCCTGTGCGCCGCGGCACCTATCTTTCGGGAAAGCGGAACAGGAGGAAACCATGACGGAATTTCGCAAGACCCCCGAGGCTCTGGCGCGACTGACGCCCGAGCAATACCGCGTTACGCAGGAAAGCGGCACCGAGCGGCCCTGGTCGGGCGAGTTTGTCTCGAACAAGCGGCGCGGGATCTATGTCGATATCGTCTCTGGCGAGCCACTGTTTTCCTCGGCGGACAAATACGAGTCCGGCTGCGGCTGGCCCTCGTTCACGCGGCCCATCCTGTCCGAGCATATCCGCGAGCTGAGCGACGTGAGCCATGGCATGGTGCGCACCGAGGTGCGCTCGACCCACGGCGACAGCCATCTGGGCCATGTGTTCGAGGACGGCCCGGAGGAAGAGGGCGGCTTGCGCTACTGTATCAACTCTGCCTCTCTCCGGTTCATCCCGCTCGAAGAGATGGCGGCCGAGGGCTATGCCGACCTGATCGATCTGGTCGAGTAGGCCCGGCCCCTTTTCCTTGCCCGGCCCCTGTGGCAGGGTCGCGCCCAAACCGGATCGAGGAGTAGATGATGCGCAAGGTGGAGCTTGGCCGCACGGGCCTGAAGGTGTCTGAACTGTGTCTGGGCTCGATGACCTGGGGCACGCAGAACACCGAAGGAGAGGGTCACGCCCAGATCGACCGCGCCGTCGAGCGTGGGGTGGATTTCATCGATACCGCGGAGATGTATCCGGTCAACCTGGTCACTCCTGAAACCTGTGGTCGCACCGAAGAGATCATCGGCACGTGGTTTGCAAGCCGTCGGCAGCGCGATCAGATCGTGCTGGCGACCAAGGTCTCGGGCGAGGGGCTGCGCGCGGTGCGCGATGGCGCGCCAATCTCGCCCACGTCGATCCGGCTGGCGGTCGAAGGGTCGCTTCGGCGTCTGCAGACCGATTATATCGACATCTGCCAGTTCCACTGGCCGAACCGGGGCAGCTACCACTTCCGTCAGAACTGGAAATTCGCGCCGAACAAGCAGGCGCCGAAAGAGGTGATCGAGGCCGACATGGTTGCCTGTCTCGAAACCCTTCAGGTGCTGGTGGAAGAGGGCAAGATCCGCCACTTTGGCCTGTCGAACGAAAGCGCATGGGGGACGGCGCAGTGGCTGCGGCTGGCCGAGGCCGGGCATGGTCCGCGCGTCGCCACCATCCAGAACGAGTATTCGCTGATGTGCCGCCTCTACGATACTGACATGGCCGAGATGGGCGTGCATGAGCAGGTCACGCTGCTGGCCTATTCGCCGCTGGCCGTAGGGATGCTGAGCGGCAAGTATTCCGGTGGGGCGGTGCCCGAAGGCTCGCGCCGCTCGATTGTGCGCGAGTTGGGCGGACGCTCGAACGCGCGGGCTTTCAAGATCGCCGATCATTATGTTGCTCTGGCGCGGCAGGCGGGGCTCGACCCGGTGACCATGGCCATCGCCTGGACGCTGAGCCGCCCGTTCCCGATCGTGCCGATCCTGGGGGCAACCTCGGTCGCGCAGCTGGACAAGTCGCTCGACGCGGCGGGGATGGAGCTGCCGAGCGATCTGCTGCGTGAGATCGAAAGGACGCATCATGCGCATCCGATGCCGTTCTGAGATGCGCGCGCTTACCCTGTCCCTAGCCGCTGCGGTGTTGCTGGTCGGCTGCAAGCCCGATGACGGCAAGCTGGAACCCGTGGGCGAGTCGCTGATGCAGCTGGAGCAGGCCGCCTGCGAAAAGCGCGGCGGCGAGTGGAAATCTGACGGCAGCGCGCGGTTTTGCCTGAACCGCACCCGCGATGGCGGCCAAAGCTGCCGCACCGCGCGCGATTGCGAAAGCGCCTGCCTTGCGCGCTCGATGACCTGCGCGCCGGTCAAGCCGCTGGTCGGCTGCAACGAGGTGATCACGAGCGGTGGGCTGCGGGTGACCGAATGCGTCGACTGATCCCGGCGCTTTTGTGCCTGCTGGCTGCCTGCGCCGCGCCGCCGCCCGAGCAGGGTCTGCGTAACCGCGAGGCGATGATCTCGTCTGCGGTGGTCTTCGATCCGGCGCGTTTTGCCGGGCGCTGGCATGTCGCCGCAAGCGGTGTTCCGGGCTGCGCGGGCGCCGCGCAGGACTGGGCGCTCGATGGGCGCGGCGCCTATGTGCTTAGCGGCATCGACTGCGCGGGAACGCGCCCGGCGCATCTGACTGGCCGTGCGGTCATCACCGGCCCCGGCGCGCGCTTTGCTCCGGATGCGGGGTTCGGGCGTGCCCCGGTCTGGGTGCTCTGGGTCGATCAGGATTATCGCATCGCCGTTCTGGGCACGCCGGAGGGGCAGTTCGGTATGATCGTCACGCGCGAGCTTCCCCCGCGCGCCGATCTGATGGCCGCGGCGCAAGAGGTTCTGGCCTTCAACGGCTACGATCTGCGGCGGATCGGGCGGTGACTCTGCTCTGGGTCTGGGTGACGCTGGCCGCCGCCGCCGTGCAGACCCTGCGTTTCATGTTGCAAAAGCGCCTGACCGGAACCGGCCTTTCGACCGGTGGCGCGACCTTCTCGCGCTTTCTTTTCGGGGCGCCGATTGCTGCGTTGGCGGCGGTTCTCACCCTTGCCATGGCGGGGGGCGAGGTGCCTGTGCCCGGGCCGCGCTTCTGGGCGTTCGCGCTGGCTGGCGGGGCCGCGCAGGTCGCCGCGACCTTCCTGACCGTCGCGCTGTTCAAGCTGCGCAATTTCGCGGTGGGCGTGGCCTTCACCAAGACCGAGACGGTTCAGGTCGCCGCCTTCTCGGTGCTGGTTCTGGGAGAGGCCGTGACGCCCCTTGGTTGGTTCGGGATCGCGCTTGGGCTGGTGGGTGTGCTCTTGCTGTCGCGCACCCCGCGCGGCACGGCCTTTTCGGCGCGCGCGGTGGTTTATGGTGTGCTCGCAGGGGGGCTCTTCGGGCTTTCGTCCATCGGCTATCGCGGCGCGACGCTTGAACTGATGCCCGCCGCCTTCTTTACCCGCGCCATCGTGACGCTGGCCTGCGTGACCTTCGCGCAAAGCCTTGGCATGGCGCTTTACCTGCGTTTGGTCGAGCCGAGAGAGCTCGGGCGCGTGATCCGGGCCTGGCGGCGCACGATCTGGGTAGGCGTGACGGGGGTTGCAGGCTCGGCGGGTTGGTTCACGGCCTTTGCGCTGATGAACGCGGCCTATGTGCGCGCCCTTGGTCAGGTCGAGATCGTCTTCACCCTGATCGTATCCGTGCTGGTCTTCCACGAGCGGCTGAGCCCCCGCGAGGGGGCCGGGATCGCCCTTGTCGTGGCCTCGCTGATCGCGATCGTGCTGGCGCAGTCGGTCTAGTCGATCCGACGGAACACCGAGCGCGCGCCCGAGTTGTCGAAGAACGGCACGCTCGCGGGTGGCGCGATCTGCGCGCCCGACTCGGCCAGAACCGCCTGAACCTCGGCCAGAACAACCTCGGTGATGAAGGGCAGGTTCAGCGCGCGGGCCTCGGCCATCGGCACCCAGTGCAGGTGTGAAAGCTCGTCGCAGGCGCGCGAGAAATCCTCGGGGTCGGTGGAAAGATCCGCCGCGTCGATCAGGAAGAAGCGGGCGTCAAAGCGGCGCGGCCGGCCCGGAGGCGTGATCGCGCGGAACACGAAATGCAGCGGCGCGGCCGAGGGCGTCATGCCCTGCGCGGCAAAGCCCGTCCAGTCGGCGGGCGGTGCGATGGGCCATTCGCCACGTGTGCCCAGGATTTGTCCGGTTTCTTCCCACAACTCGCGCACGGCGGCGGCGGCAAGGGCGTGGCCGATCCGGGCGGGGGCCTCGACATCGAGGCGCCGCGCACAGGTGGCATTCAGCGGGCTGCCAAAGGGGATCTCCGCATCGCCCTGATCCAGCGCGCCGCCGGGGAACACATATTTCGAGGGCATGAAGGCCGCGCCTGCGCCCCGCATCCCCATCAGAACGCGCGGGGCACCGGGGCCGTCACGGCGCACGACCAGAACAGTCGCCGCGTGGCGGATGGCCGTCTTGTCGGCGGAGGGTGCTGCCAGGGCCGTCTCAGTCATGCACAACATCTCCGGCGCCGAACCCATGCATCCGGCGCGACCATTGGATCGCGACGATCGCCCCCTTCATGCGCGGCAAAAGCGCCAGCGACAGCGCGACCGTGCCGGTCAGGAAGATCGCGATCATGGTCAGCGGGGTGGGGCGGAAGGCAACGAAGAACCACAGCATCAGCGGCGCCATCAGATGGCCCACGATCAGGATCGTCAGATAGGCCGGGCCGTCGTCCGCGCGGTGATGCTCCAGCACTTCGCCGCAATCGGGGCAGGACGTGCGCACCTTGAGATAACTTTCCAGCAGATTGCCCCGGCCGCAGGCGGGGCAGCGGCACATCAGGCCGCGGCGGATGGCGGCGCCGACGGGGCGGTCGTCCTCGGTGTCATGGCTGGCTGCGATCATCGACTTCTCCCTTTGCGCCTTTATCGACCGAATGTGGGGCAGAAGCAAAGCCTAAGCGCTGCGGGCAATGCGTTCACGCCTGTGTGAGCCTGCGCGCGTTGCGACGGAAACCCGAAAGAGCGGCGTTTGGACTGATGGGAGCAGCGCAGACCGCGCCGCAGGAAACAGGAGAAAGACGATGAAACGCAGCATCAAACAGGCTCTTGTCGGGGTTTTGCTGGCCGGGACGGCCCTTGCCGCGGTGCCGGCTGTGGCGCAGCAGATGAATGGTCAGCCCCAGATGCGGGCGCAGATGCAAGATGGCACCGGCCCGATGGCGGGCGGCATGGGCGCAGGCCCGATGGGCGGTGCCGGAATGATGGGGCAGATGGGCGACGCTGACATGGGCGATGGCCCGATGGGCATGATGTTCGACCGCTTTGATACCGACGGCGACGGGACTGTCACCAAGGAAGAAATCGCCGCCAAGCGCGCGGCCGACGCGGTTGCGCTGGATGCCAATGGCGACGGCAAGCTGAGCGCCGAGGAACTGGTTGCCGCCGATATGCGCCGGATGCAGCAGCGCGTGGAAGAGCGTGTGAAGGCGCGCATCGCGGCTCAGGATATTGATGGCGACGGGATGCTGTCGGCGGCCGAGCTGGCGATGCCCGATATGCCGGCGATGATGTTCCAGCGTCTTGATACCAACGGTGATGGTGCGCTGGACAAGGACGAACTCGCTGCGGCCAAGGCGCGGAAGCAGGGCCGTATGGCAGAGCGCGGCGGCCATAGTCATGACGGCAAGCACATGGGCGGTCACATGGGTGGCATGCGCCATGGCGGCCAGCAGGACGGCATGATGGGCCAGCGCTGGATGATGAACCCGCAAGGGAACTAAGCACGGCCCGGCCCGGGGTCAGCGCCTCGGGCCGGTTGTCCAAATTGCCTTTGTCCGGGATTCGGGCTAGGCGGGGACGAGTATGGACATGGCATTCGACGCGCTTTCCGACGCCTCGGACGAGGCCTTGCTGGTTCTCTATGGTAATGGAGACCCTGCGGCCGCGCGTTCGCTGACGCTGCGCATGGGGCCGCTGGCCTTTCGTGTCGCGATGCGGATGCTCGGCGATCGGGCCGAGGCAGAGGATCTTGCGCAGGAGGCCATGCTGCGGCTCTGGAAGATCGCGCCCGAGTGGCGTCAGGGTGAGGCAAAGGTTTCGACCTGGCTCTACCGCGTGGTGACCAACCTGGCGACCGATCGGCTGCGTCGCCGCCGCGGCGTGGGGCTCGATGACGCGCCCGAGGTGGCCGACGGGGCAGCCTCGGCGGTTGAGCGGATGATCGACGCGGATCGTGCCGCCGCGCTGCAACTGGCGCTTGATCAGCTGCCCGCGCGGCAGAGGCAGGCGGTGATCTTGCGCCATCTGGAGGGCCTCGCGAACCCCGAGATCGCCGCAGCGATGGAAATCGGGGTCGAGGCCGTAGAAAGTTTGACGGCGCGTGGAAAGCGCGCCTTGGCAGCCCTGCTGGAGGGGCGACGGGAAGAATTGGGGTATGGTCATGACTGACGAAAAGGCGAAAGGGTTGGCGCTCGACGATTTCTTTGCCGCCGCCCGCAGCGATCTGCCCGAGCCCTCGGGCGTGTTTCTTGCGCGTGTTCTGGAGGATGCCGAGGCGGTTCAGGCCGGGTTCGCCGCCGTGCCGACGGCGCCGCCGCGTGCGGGGCTGTTCGCGCGCTTTGCCGATCTTGTCGGCGGCTGGCCTGCCTTGGGCGGTATGGTGACAGCAACGCTTGCCGGAGCCTGGATCGGGTTTGTCGGGGTGGACCGGATCGACACCATCTCGGGGGCCTATTTTGCCTCGGCGGAGACGCTCGGGACGGTTAATCTCTTGCCGGACGGGGACCTTCTGGCCCTGGCCGCGGAATGACGGGGGAGCGATGACGCAGGAAAATAGCACTGCCAAACCGGCAAGCGGCACGCCGACCTGGGTGCGCGTGTTGCTGGGCGTGTCGCTGACGCTGAACCTGCTGGTTGCAGGGGTCGTGGTGGGCGGCATTCTGGGGCATGACCGTCATCCGTCGCGTCCCGAGATCGAAGAGGTCAATCTGGGGCCCTTCACCGGCGCCTTCTCGCGTGACGACCGCGAGGCGATGCGCCGTGCAGCTGACGCGGAGGGGCTGAGCTTCCGTGCCATGCGGCGCGAGGCCCGCGAAGATCTCGACGCCCTTATTGGTGCGTTGGAGGCCGAGCCCTGGGATCAGGGCGCCGTCGCGGCGATGATCGGCCGCTACCGCGAGCGCACGCTTGGTCGGATCGGCATCGGCGAGCGGCTGATGATCGAGCGGCTCGAACAGATGCAGCCCGCAGAGCGGCGCGCTTTTGCCGAACGTCTGCGCCAAGGCTTCGATCATGGTCGCATGCCGCCGCGGGATCGCTGATCCTCAGGCGGCGTTGTCGCATGAGGCGGTGGTCACCCGGTTGCGGCCCTCGCGCTTGGAGCGCATGAGCGCCTGATCTGCCGCGTCCAAAACCGCCGAGACCGGGTCGGTGCCGTCACTGGTCGTTACACCCACGGAAATCGTGACCGCGACATTCCCGGCATCGGCCGGCAATGCGAAGGGTGTGGCCTCGATCGCACGGCAGATCGCAGAAGCGATGGCTTCGGCTTGTGGCAAAGAGGTCTCGGGCAGGGCTATCAGGAATTCCTCCCCGCCAAAACGGGCCAGTAGATCCTGTTCTCGCAGGCAGTTGCGCAGGCGCTGTGCGACATCGGTCAGGACGGTGTCGCCTGCAGCATGGCCGAAGGTGTCATTGACCTCCTTGAACCGGTCTAGGTCGAGAGCCATGAGCGCGAAGCCTTGCCCGCTGGTCCTGGCCTGATCGGCGAGACTGCCCAGTCGTTGCAGGGCGTAGCGGCGGTTGTGGAGCCCTGTCAGGGGGTCGGTCATCGCAAGTCTGAGCCCGTCGGCGACAAAGCTCCGCTTGCGGTCTCGCGTCCGCTTCCGCTCCAGCTGCATCGAAAGGCGCAGCGCGGCTTCCTGCGTTTGGGAGGGTTGCGTGACGTCGATGGGCAGCACATCATCGGCGCCCATGTCCAGCGCCATGACAACCGTATCGCTATCGCTGCGCGCCGGTGCGATGCAGATGACCGAATTGCGCGACTGCGCGCGCGAGCGCAGTTCGGACATCAGGCGCAGCCCGTCGCCGGGCTGGGTGCGGTCGGTCGCGATCACATAGGCATCCGGTGCTTGCGTCGCCGTCTGCCCGAGCGCATCGCTGGCGCTCAGGCTTTCGACCCGGTCGTTCGGTAGATCCCGTGCAAGCGCATCGGTCCAACGCGATGCCGTGTCGCGATCCGGCGCGATGACAGCGACCCGTGCGGCAGGCGCGAAATGTGACGAGGGTTCAGCAAGGCCCCAGTCACGACAGGCAGCCTCTCCGACGCGCAGGTCCTGCTCGGTCTCGCGGGCGCGCAGCAGGCTGCGCAGCCGCGCCATCAGGATGCTTTCGTCCACGGGCTTGGCCATGAAATCGTCAGCACCCGCGCGCAAGGCCGCAAGCCTGTCCTCGGGCGCGGGCGTCGCGCTGAGCACGATCACGGGAAGGGTGGCTGTTGACGGATGTGCCTTGATCTGGCGGCAAAGGGCAATGCCATCGATATCGGGAAGGTGCATGTCCAGCAGCAGCAGATCCGGCGCCTCCTGCGCGATCTGGCGCAGAACCTCCGCCCCGGTCCAGGCCTGAACGGTATCATACCGGGCTGCCGAAAGCTTGACCTTCAACATGATCCGGTTCGTCGCAACATCATCCACGATCAGGATTTTTCCTGCCATGGCGATCCGAACTCCCTTACCCTGAAACGATACCTCCTGTAGCTATGCGTCGATAAGGTTAACAAACTCTTTCACGCCGTAAGGGGGCAGGGGAAATGCAGCATGAATCGGCGCAGGTTCTGGCCATTCGCGCACTTGGCTGGCTGGCCGGTCAGGATGAGATCTTCGACGCCTTTCTTGCCGCCTCGGGGGCTGCGGCAAGCGATGTGCGCGCGATGGCCTCTGATCCCGGTTTTTTGTGCGCGATGCTCGATTTCCTCATGCAAAGCGATGCCTGGGTGATTACCTGTGCCGGTGATCTGGGCGTGCCCCCCGAGGTGCTGCAAGGCGCGCGTGCGGTGCTTGGCGGTGGCGATCAGAGGCACTGGACCTGAGGGGATGAGATGACGCGGATAGCCGGGATTCTGTTTGACAAGGATGGAACGCTCTTTGATTTCAACGCTACCTGGGCGGTTTGGGCGCATGGGGTGATTGAGCGGCTGAGCCGCGGCGATGCCGGGCTAGCCGCGCGGATGGCGGACGCGATCGGGTTTCTGCCCGCGCAAATGCGTTTCGCCTCGGGGTCGCCCGTCATCGCGGGCACCCCGGCCGAAGTCGCGGGGTATCTGCTGGCGCATCTTCCGGGCCGCGCGCTGGATGAACTGGTGGCCGAGCTGGACGCGGCCGCGCAGACGGCGCCGCAGGTGGCGGCGGTTCCCCTCGCTCCCTGTCTGGGCGAGTTGCAAGCGCAGGGTCTGCGTCTGGGCGTCTGTACGAACGATTCTGAGGCCGCCGCGCGCGCACATCTGGATGCGGCCGGGGTCGCGCAGCTTTTCGACATGATTGTGGGCTATGACAGTGGCTATGGCGAGAAGCCCGCGGCGGGGCCGCTGCTGGCCTTCGCGCAAAGGGTCGGGCTGGAGCCCGCGACGATTGCGATGGTGGGTGACAGCCCGCATGATCTTCATGCCGCTCGGGCGGCGGGCATGGTTGCGGTGGGCGTGCTGAGCGGCCCTGCCGACGAAGCGACCCTTGCACCACTGGCCGATGTCGTTCTGCCCGACATTTCGGCACTTGCCGCATGGGTAGGGCGTCGGGGCTGACGGCGCCTCTGGCCAAGCACATGCCCACCGGCTAGCGTGAAGCGAGATCGCAAGGAGGCGGGCCATGATCGGGGCAAGAGTGCAGTATCTTCTGTTGGGTATCGCGGGCGGCCTGGCGTTCTGGCTGCTTCAGCAGATCGACGAAGAGATTGCGGCCGGGCGCCTGCTGCTCGCGCTCGGCGTCTTCTCGGTGACGTTCTTCGGCGGTGCCCTTGGGATGCTGAGCGAGCTTGGCCTACGGCGCTCGGTGATTGGTGCGGCGGGGCTGGGCGTGGTCGTTTCGCTCTTGGCGCTTTGGGAAAGCCTCGGGTTTGCTACGGCCGGCCAGATGCTGTCGGCGGGTCATGCACTCGTCGCCGTCGCGACCGTCGCGGCCTTGCCGGTGCCGTTCCTGATCGCGGCTGGCTTGCCCGGCGGCAAGGGCTGGTCCGACTACCGCATCCTGTTCATGGAAAGCTGGAATATCGTCGTGCGATACGGTGCGGCCTGGCTTTTCGTCGGGATCGTCTGGATGGTCCTGATGCTGGGGGGCGAGTTGCTGGAGCTTGTGGGGATCACCTTCCTCACCGAGATTCTGCGCGAAGATATTGTGGTCTCGCTTGTTTGCGGCGCGGCCCTTGGCCTGGGGCTATCGGTGGTGGCCGAGATGTCCGACATGGTCTCACCCTACCTTCTGCTGCGCTTGCTGCGCCTGTTGACGCCGGTGGTGCTGGCGCTGGTGGTGATCTTTCTGGCCGCGCTTCCGGTGCGCGGGCTGACGCATCTGTTTGGCGGCATCTCGCCAAGCGGCGTTCTACTAGGCATGGCCTGGGCGTCGATTTCCCTCATTTCCATCGCGGTTGATCAGGACGATATCGAGGCCGTGCACGGCCCGCTTCTGGCCTGGGCCGGGCGCGGGCTTGCGCTGGTGTTGCCGGCGCTTGCGGCGCTTGCGGGGTGGGGTATCGCGCTGCGCGTGCAGGACCACGGCTGGACGCCCGACCGGGTGATGGCGGCCACGGTGGCGGCGGTCGTTCTGGGCTATGCGGGCCTCTATGCGCTGAGCGTGCTGGCGGGGCGGGGCTGGATGGTCTGGATCCGGCGCGCCAATATTGTAATGGCGCTTGCCCTCATCGCGCTTGGGGTGCTGTGGCTTTCGCCGCTGATCAACCCCGAGAAGATCTCGACCCACTCGCAGATGGCGCGGTTCGCGGCGGGTGAACTGACGCCCTCCGAACTGCCGCTGTGGGAGTTCAAGAGCGAATGGGGCAACCCAGGCGCGCTTGCACTGGCCGAGTTGCAGCGAACGGCGCAGGACCCCGCGCAGGGCGATCTTGCGAAGCGGCTGGAGAAGTTGGCCAGCGCCGAGAGCCGGTATGATCTGCCGGGGCCCGACGAAACCGATCTTGATCTTCAGGTCGACGGCCTTCGCGGTGCTGTGACCACCGTGGCTGCGGGCGGTGAGGCGCCCGAGGCGCTCTGGATCGAGCTTGTGCGTATGAACGCGCCGGGCTACGCGGCGGATTGTGCGACCAAGACCGCGGCGGGGAACGGGCGTTGTGTTCTCGTTCTGGCCGACTTCCGGCCTGAAGTGCCGGGCGAAGAGGCCATTTTCTTCCGCGCCCGGCCGGATGGTGCGCTTGAGACCCAAGCCTATCGCGCCGAGGGAGGGCGGTGGCTGACGACGGCGGCGGTGCCTCTGGTCGGGGCCGGGTCGATGCCTGCGGATGTGCTGATCGACACGCTCTCGGGGCAGGCCCCTGCGCTGGTTCCCTCGGGTATCATGGCGCTTGAGATCGGCGGTGCGAAGTTCACCGTTTCGCCCTGAGCGCCTTGGGGAATTGTTAACGGGCCTGTCCTAACGTGCCTCTGGGACGGAGGCATCATGCACGGCTTGATCAACAAATCGATTCAGGCGTTTCTGCGCGCAAATTACGGCCAAAGGCTATGGTTGCAGGTCGCCGAGCGTGTCGGTTTCGATTCCGAGGGGTTCGAGGCGATGCTGCGATATGACGATCAACTGACCGAGGATCTGCTGCAAGCTTCGGTCGAGGCGCTCGACAAGCCGCGCGGTGTGTTGCTGGAGGATATTGGCGCTTATCTCGCCTCGCTTGAGCCGATCAGGCGGCTGCTGCGCTTTGGCGGAGAGGATTACTGGGAATTCCTGCAATCGCTCGATGAATTGCAGGGTCGGGGTCAGATGACGTTGCCCGACCTGGAGTTGCCTGAACTGGCCCTGCGAACGCTGCGTGGGGCGCAGTTCATTCTGGATGTGGACGGGACGATACCGGGCTGGGGGGCGGTCATGACGGGCCTTTTACGAGCCATGGCCGATGACTACGGCGCCTTGGCAATGATCGAAGAGGCGGAGGCCGCCGAGGGCAGGGAGGCCGTGCAGGTGGTTTTGCTGGAGGCGGCTTTCAACGAGGGGCGGCGGTTCGATCTGGCGCGCCCTGTCGGGAGTAGCCGATGAGCGCGCCCTGTGCCTGCCAGAACTGGGTGCGTCTTGCACGGGGGCTTGGCCCGGATGCCTTGGGGCAGCTGATGCCGATGTTTCTCTGGCTTGACCCGCAAGGACGGATCAGCGCCCTCGGCCCGGCGCTTGGCAAGATCCTGGGGCCGGGTCGCATACTTGGATCGCGCTTCGAGCAGCATTTCCGGTTGCGTTGCGCGCGGGCGGGCCGGTCCGGCGTGGCCTCTGCGCTCGATGGCCGTCGCCGGATCAGCCTGTCGCTGCGCGTGCGCCCCGAGATCACCCTGCGCGGCTCGGTTGCCGATGTTGGGCTTGGGGCGGCGGACGGGTTGCTCTTAAACCTCAGCTTCGGGATTCATCTTGCGGAAGCCGTGCGCGAGTTCGGCCTGACGGAAACCGATTTCGCACCGTCGGACATGGCGATGGAACTGCTCTACCTGCAAGAGGCCAAGGCGACCGTGTTGAACGAGTTGCGCGCCCTGACCGTGCGGCTGGAGGATGCCCGCCGCTCCGCGCTGAGCGAGGCGCAGACCGACCCACTGACCGGGGTCGCGAACCGCAGGGCTTTCGATCTGGCACTGGAACGCCTGATCCGCGGTCTCGGGCGCGGCGGGCAGAGCTTCGCGTTGGCCCATGTGGATCTGGATTACTTCAAGTCGGTCAATGACACGCTTGGGCATGCCGCGGGCGATCAGCTGTTGCGCAACGTCGCGCGGGTGCTTGAGGAAGAGACCCGCCGGAGCGATCTGGTCGCGCGTGTCGGCGGCGACGAGTTCGTGCTGCTGCTGCGCGGCGCGACCGATCCCGAACGTCTCCAGTCACTTGGCGCGCGGATCATCGCACGGCTGGAAGAGCCGTTCACCTATGGCGAGCAGACCTGCCGGATCTCGGCCTCGATCGGTGTCGCGCTCTCGCCCGATTACGATGAGCCGACCGCCGAGGCGATGCTGGCCGATGCGGATGCCGCGCTTTATCTGTCTAAGCGGCTGGGCAAGGGGCGCTGCTCGCTGGCCGCGCCACAGGCGGATGCCGAAGGGATGCGCGCCTAACGTCATCGGTGCGTTACATTTTTCTTTCCAGTCCCGAGGCGGATCGGGTAGGGCTTGCGCATGAAGCAGGGCTTTCCCATTGCGGCGCCGGGGATGCGGATCGGCATTCTGGGTGGATCGTTCGATCCTGCCCACGAGGGACATGCGCATATCACCCATCAGGCGATCCGGCATTTCGGGCTGGACCGGGTGTGGTGGATGCTCAGCCCGGGCAATCCGCTCAAGGCGCGCGGTCCGGCGCCAATGGCGCTGCGCATAGCGCAGGCGCGCCGGATCATTCCCGACCCGCGCGTCGATATTACCGATCTCGAGACCCGGCTGGGCACACGCTACACCGCCGAAACGCTCTCGCGCCTGTTGCCGCTTTATCGCGGCGTGCAGTTTGTCTGGCTGATGGGGGCTGATAACCTGGTGCAATTCGATCGCTGGGACAATTGGCAGGAGATCATGCGGATGGTCCCCGTTGGGGTTCTGGCCCGGCCTGGATCGCGCCTGGCCGGAAAATGCGCCCGCGCGGCGCGGATCTTTGACGCGCATCGCCTCCCGGCCGAGCAATCCCACCGCCTGCCGCTGGCGCAGCCGCCCGCCTGGTGCTTCGTCGATATGCCGATGTCCGATCTGTCGTCCTCGGCGATCCGGGCGCGAGGTGACTGGCGCGGCACGGCTTGAAGCCGCGCAAGCTTGCGCGCTAGGCTGCGGCAAGGGCTTCGGTGCGGAGTAGGCGATGCAGCTTTCACGACGTCATATGATCTTCGGGGCGGGGGCGCTTGCCTGCGTCATTCCGCGTGTCTCCTGGGCGGCTGGTGGGGCGGATGGCCTGATCGCGGGCCTGAGCGGGGATGTCAGCTATGTCGTAGCCGATCTGGCCAGCGGCAAGATACTTGGCGCGCGCAACGCAGAGAAGGCCATGCCCCCGGCGTCCACCGTCAAGGCGATCACCTCGCTTTACGCGCTGGAGACCTTGGGGGGCGGGTATCGCTTCGCCACCCGGCTGATTGCGACCGGGCCGATTTCGGGCGGTGTGCTTCAGGGCGATCTGGTGCTGGCGGGTGGCGGCGATCCGACGCTGACGACCGACGATCTGGGCGATATGGCCGCGCAACTGGCAGCGTCCGGGCTGCGCGGGGTCAGTGGGCGCTTCCTCGTCTGGGGCGGGGCCTTGCCCTACGCGCCCGAGATCGCGGGCGATCAGCCGATCCATGTCGGCTACAACCCGGCGATCTCGGGTCTGATCCTCAACTTCAACCGCGTGCATTTCGAGTGGCGCCGTGCCGGGAAGGGCTGGCAGATCGGCATGGATGCGCGGGGCGAACGGTTCCAGCCCAAGGCCTTCACCGCCGAGGTCGCCTTGGCGAACCGCAAGTCGCCGCTGTTCACCTATGCCAATTCGGGCGGGAAGGAGCATTGGACGGTCGCCGCGAGCGGGTTGAACAAGCATGGCAGCCGCTGGCTGCCGGTGCGCAACCCCGATGCCTATGCGGGTGACGTATTCCAGACGCTGGCGCGTGCTCAGGGGCTGGCGCTGCCTGCACCGCGATCCGTGCGGGATATGCCGGGCGGCACGGTTCTGGTCGAGCACCGCTCGGAACCGCTCGGCGTCATCTTGCGTGGCATGCTGAAATACTCGACCAACGTGACCGCCGAGGCGGTGGGCATGACGACGAGCACCGCGCGCGGCGCGCCTGCGGGGCGCGGCCAATCGGGCGCGTCGATGGGGCAATGGCTTGCGGCGCGCATGGGCGGGTCGGGGGCGCGGTTCGCCGATCACTCGGGGTTGGGCGCCGAGTCGCGCATTTCCGCGCAGGAGATGGTGCGTGCGCTTGCGCAGCTTGGCCCCGGCATGGGACTGCGCGACTTGATGAAGGGGTTCGATCTGCGCGACGACGCGGGGCGCAAGATGCAGAACCAGACGCTCCAGATCGAGGCCAAGACCGGCACGCTGAACTTCGCCTCGTCGCTGGCGGGCTACATGACCGGGCGCAACGGGCGGCAACTTGTCTTCGCGATCATGACGGCGGACATGAACCAGCGCCGCCGCACGGCGGGCCAGGAAACGCCGGCAGGATCACGCGAGTGGATCCGCCGCTCGAAAATCCTGCAAAGCCGCCTGCTGGAGCGCTGGTCCGCGCTTTAAGCCTCAGAGCTTGACGTGACGCACCTTGGCGCCCCACTCGATGGCAACCGCGTGGAGGCGGTCGATCGCCATCTCGCCGCGAATCTCCTCAAGCATCCGCAGCTCGGGCTGATGCAGCACGCCATCGGCGGCGGCCACGTCGCAGGCCAGCGCATAGGCGGTTTCATATAGCTTCTGAGGTAGGGCTGCGCGCACGAGGCCAAAGAGCGCCTCAAGCCCCTCTTCCTCTTCAAAGAGCGAATAGACGGTCTGCGCGACGGGACGGATGCGGTCGATGTCATAGGTGGCGAAGATCGGCATGTGGTTCACCATCCGCTCGATCGCGACCAGTTCCGATGTCCGGATGTTCTCATCCGAGGCCGAGACCGCGACCATGACGGCGACAAGCGCGTCTTGCGGGGAAAGCGAGGGCAGGGTGTCGGTCACGGGGGGCATCCTTTCACTGGTTCTGTGGGCAAATTATTGACGATTGCGCCCCCGTTCAATAGGTGGGTCGCGAATGGGCGCATGGGGCGCCCGGTGAGGTGTGAAATGACGAGCCTTCGTGACGCAGCGATGAAATCCAAAGCCTGGCCCTTCGAGGAAGCCCGCCGGGTTCTCAAGCGTTACGAAAAGAAAGACCCGGAGAAGGGCTACGTGCTCTTTGAGACGGGCTATGGCCCGTCGGGTCTGCCGCATATCGGCACCTTCGGCGAAGTGGCGCGCACCACGATGATCCGCCGCGCCTTCGAGACGATCTCGGACATCCCCACGCGCCTGCTGTGCTTCTCGGACGATATGGACGGGATGCGCAAGGTGCCGGAAAACGTGCCGAACCAGGATCTGCTGAAGGCCAATATCCAGAAGCCGCTGACCGAGGTGCCCGACCCGTTCGAAGAGTTCGAGAGCTTCGGCCACCACAACAACGCGATGCTGCGCCGTTTCCTTGATACCTTCGGGTTCGAGTATGAATTTGCCAGCGCGACCGAGTATTACAAGTCGGGCAAGTTCGACGCGATCCTGCTGAAGGCCGCCGAGAAATACGATGAGATCATGGCGATCATGCTCAAGTCGCTGCGCGAGGAGCGTCAGCAGACCTATTCGTGCTTCCTGCCGATCCACCCGGAAACCGGGCGCGTGCTTTACGTGCCGATGAAGAATGTCGATGCCAAGGCCGGCACGGTGACCTTCGACGACGAAGAGGGGCGCGAGTGGACGCTGCCGATCACCGGCGGCAATGTGAAGCTGCAATGGAAGCCCGATTTCGGCGCGCGTTGGGCCGCGCTCGACGTCGATTTCGAGATGTATGGCAAGGACCACTCGACCAACACGCCGATCTATGACGGGATCTGCCGCGTGCTAGGTGGCCGCGCGCCCGAGCATTTCACCTATGAGCTGTTCCTTGATGCCAATGGTGAGAAGATCTCGAAGTCCAAGGGCAACGGTCTGTCGATCGACGAGTGGCTGACCTATGCCTCGACCGAGAGCCTGAGCTACTTCATGTATCTTAAGCCCAAGACCGCCAAGCGCCTGTGGTGGGATGTGATCCCGAAGATGGTGGACGAGTATCACCAGCAGCTGCGTGCCTATCCCGATCAGGACATGGACCAGCAGGTGAACAACCCGGTCTGGCACATCCACGGCAGCAACCCGCCTGAGTCGAAGATGGTGGTGCCGTTCGCGATGCTGCTCAACCTCGCCTCGGTGGCCGGTGCGACCGACAAGGAGGGGCTGTGGGGTTTCATCAAGCGTTACGCGCCCGAAGCCACGCCCGAGACGCATCCCGACCTCGATCAGGCGGCCGGGTTTGCGGTGCGCTACTTCCACGATTTCGTCGCGCCCGAGCGTCAGTTCCGCCTGCCGAGCGATCAGGAGCGCGCTGCGATGGAGGATCTGGCGGCCCGCCTCGAAGCACTGCCCGATCAGGATCTGCACCTGACCTTCGCCGATGCGGACCCCTCGGAAGCGTTGCAGACGATGGTCTTCGCGGTTGGCAAGGAGCATGGGTTCGAGAACCTGCGCGAGTGGTTCCAGGCGCTTTACGAGGTGCTTCTGGGCGCGTCGCAGGGGCCGCGTTTCGGCGGGTTCATCGCGCTTTACGGCGTGAAAGAGACCATCGCGCTGATCAATCGCGGTCTTGCGGGCGAACTGGCGGCCTGATCATCCGGCGCGCCAGAGTTTGAACCAGCGCCCCCACCGGTCCGCTAGGGCCTCGGGCGGTTCGGCAAAAAGACGGGAGCCGAGGCGGAATGCCTCGGCTTCCTGCGTTTTCTGGATCTGCCGGATATGGTGGCGTAGGGCTTTCGCCGCGTCATGCGGTAGATGGGTGGGCGCGGCTTCGGCCAGCACGGCGAGGTCGTGGTGCTGGCCAAGCAACTCACCCAAGGTGTCGACGATCTGAGCGTGGCCCTGCATCTTCTCGGGCCAGATCGGCTCTAGCAGGCGCGTATGATACCAATGGTGCTTTGTTCGCGACCGCCAGGCGTGCAGGGCCTCATCGGTTGGATCATGCTGCGCGCGCGCCATCCGGGCTTGCGCTTGTGCGTAGCTCTTGCTCAGGCCGGGGGCGAGCGCCTTCCAACCCTTGCCGATCACGCTCCAATGTGCGGCGCGGTCGCGGATGGTGGCGATGTTTTGCGCGAAGGTCTCAAGGGCTTCGTGCTGGAGGGCCGTTGCAGTGACATCCGACAACCGTTCGTGCATCAGTTCCGCCTCGGCGGAGCCCTGCGCGATACCTTGCAGGGTCTCGCGCATGACCTCGGCGTCGCGCAGTTTCGCGATCCCGGCGGCGGCATCGCGCAGGGCGGCGTTTTCTTTGGCAAAGCTCTCGAAGCGCGGCGCGACAAGACGCAAGAGCCCACGCGTCTTCTTGGTTGCCTTGCGCAACTCGTGAATGTGCGCGGCGCCTTCGGGCGTCCGTGCGAGTTCCGCCGCGAATGATAGCTCTTCGGTTGCGATGCGGCGCAGCATCGCGGTGGTGTCGGTGTCGTCGGCTTGCAGGCGGTAAGGCATGGTGCGGTCAGTCTGGAGGCTTGCCCATTTGGTAGCAAGCCGCTGCGTCGGTTTCGTGACACGGCGAGCGTTCGCTGCCCTCAGCACATTTTTAACCCTGGCGGCTAGTTCTGGCGCGGCCGGTGCGGCGGGCGCCCCGTGCATTTCCATGACGAACCGCCATCGCGCCGCTTCATGCCGGTGGCGCTCGGGTGGGACTGAACCAAGAGGAACCTCGAATGAACATTGCGGTTACGGAGGGTCTGGCGCTAATGCCGCCGGCTTTCGAGCTGGGGCTTGATGTGTGGTCGAGCGCAGACGGAACGGCTGGATCGGCATCCTATCAGGGCGCGGCGAATGCGGCGATCGTTCCGGCCGATCAGGATTTTGGCGCCTGTCTGGAGCTGACCAAGACCCATTCCACCCAAAAGCTGCGCTACATGGGCCAGACGCCGATCCTGCCTGGCGCCTATCTGCGGATCACGGCGCGCGTCAAGGCGATCAGCGGCAACCTGCCCATCGTGCGGATCGCCGCCTACGCGATGAATGCTTCGGGCCACGTCGCGGGGCTGGTCGAGCGCTCGGCCGAGATCGCGCTGGAAAGCTATGGGCAGGTGGTGAGCGTGTCCGCCATCGTCGGCACGGGGCAGCGCGTGGGCGTGGACATGCCCTGGGGCACCCAGCCCAGCTACGGTCACTTCGGGATCGACCTGACCGGCGCAAACGGCGGCGTCGTGCGCATTGATGACATCGTGATCGAAGATGTGACCGAGGTTTTCCTGCGCGATATGATGGACTGGGTTGATGTGCGCGATTACGGCGCGCGGGGCGATGGCGTGACCGATGACCGAGCGGCCTTCATCGCGGCCGACAATGCCGCCAACGGGCGTATGATCGTGGTTCCCAAGGGCAGCTACCTGATCGGCTCGACGCTGTCGATCAATGCGCCGATCCGCTTTGTCGGCACACTGGTCATGCCCACCGCCGCGCGGCTTTCGCTGATGTCGAGCTTCGACTTCCCCACCTATGCCGAGGCCTTCGGGGGTGAGCTTGCCGGCCTGAAGAAGGCGCTTCAGGCGCTGTTTGCCTATACCGATCATAATTCGCTCGACCTGAAAGGCCGCCGGGTTGAGGTGACCGAACCGATCGACATCAAGGCCCTTGCGCCGGATCTGAGCAGCTTCTCGAACCGCCGTGTGCTGCGCAACGGCCAGCTGAACGTGATCGACGGCGCGGTCTGGGCCGATACGGTTGTGACCTCGCAGGCGACCTATTCCATCAGCGCCCCCGAGACGCTGACCGGCGTCGCCAACATCGCCAATATCCCGGTCGGTGCGCGCGTGTCGGGCACGGGCGTCGGGCGCGAGGTCTATGTGCGCGCGGTCAATGTGGGTGCTGACTCGCTGACGCTGTCGCACCCGCTGTTTGGCGGGGCGGGGACGCGCACGCTGACCTTCACGCGCCACAAATACGTACTCGATTTCTCGGGGCTTGCGAAGCTCGACCGCTTCAACATCGACGATGTCGAAATCCTGTGCAACGGCGAGGCCAGCGCGATCATGCTGCCGCCCTCGGGGCAGATGTTCCATGTGCGCGACTGCTACATCAACGCGCCGAAGGACAAGGGGATCACCTCGATCGGCACCGGCTGCCAGGACATGCTGATCGACCGCTGCCAGTTCCTGTCGAACGAAAGCCAGGTCCCGGCGACGCAGCGCGTCTCGGTCGCGTTCAACGCAAATGCCAATGACACCAAGATCCGGGATTCGCGCTTCGTGCGCTTCGGGACGACGATGATCCTGCACGGGACGGGGCACCTGATTGTCGGCAATCACTGGTTCCAGGGCGATGAGGAAACGAACGGCGCCCGCATCGCGGGCCTCGTGTTCACCCAGACCAATGTGCAGTCGGCGGTGACGGGGAACTACATCGACAACTCGGTGATCGAGTGGACGAACGAATACGATCCAACCCCGAATTTCGGCAACGAGTATTCCTTTGGCGGCCTGACCGTCACCGGCAACACCCTTGTCAGCCTCGACGCAGCGCCCTGGTTCACCTGGTTCTCGATCAAGCCCTATGGTTCGGGGCATTTCATTCACGGGCTGAACATCTCGTGCAACGTGTTCCGCGCCATCAACGGCGAGGTCGATCGCATCGAGAAGGTGGACACGACCTATGCCGACCTCGATCGCTCGCGCTTTCGCAATATCCAGATCGAGGCGAATACCTTCAACGGCGTCGGGCAGTTCGTCTGCAACCCGGTTTTCCTGCAGGTCGATCAGTCGACGGCCCAGACGGTCTGGACGGTGACGCCGGGTGCCTATCTTCCGTTTGGCGGGTGGGCGCGGAATGTGGAAAGCGTTCTGGCCGAGGGGATGATCACCAACAACTCCGGCTCGCGCGTTTCGTCGATGCCCTATGTGGTGGTCGAGCAGGGAGCCGCCAAGCAGGATGTCACGCTGAACTGGGCCGAGGCCGCCAAGGGGCGCGTCCAGATCAAGATCCGTTGCGATAATCCGAACTGATCCGGTCCCGCGATCGGCCGGAAAGAAGGGCGCCCGTTTGGGCGCCCTTTCATTTTTGCGCCAGATCCTCGGCGCTCAACCGATAGGCCCGCGCGAAGCCGCCGTTAAGAAGGCCCGACAGGAGCCGAAACTCGACGAAGAAGAAGCCCGGCAGGTCGATGTAGAGCCTGGCCTTGGGATGATCGGCAAGCCATCTGTCACGCGCGACGGCGCCGCGCGGGTCATCCGGGGGCAGGGCGTGCGCCTCGGCCTGAAGGCTTAGCCGCGGATGGGTCAGTGGATCGCCCTTGGCGCCCGGCTCACCCAACAGAAGGCCCGCCCGTGCGTCGTGCCGCAATGCCCGGCTGTGCGCCGAAAGGCCCGATAGCAGGGCCCAAAGCCCGCCTTCGGGGGCCGGGCCCAGGGCGATGCGGCTGACCGAGGGAAAGCCCGTCTCGGGGTCGATAACGGCGAGCGATCCATGCCGCGCTGCGGAAATCAGATCATGCGCAAGTTGGCGCGCCTCGTTGTCGGTGGTGCGGATCGGGGATTGGGGCGGTGCCATCCGGGGCCTCCTGCAAGGATCTGCGGGGTCTCTGGGTGCAATGCGTAGCAATGCGCGCACCGCCGGACAAGCGGTGCTTGATACGCGAATGAGTCGCGAATCATCGTAGGAAAGTCGCAAACGCAGATCGTGCCCGAGACGCGCTAGCGCTGGCGTCCTCAAAGCGATCCAACGGCTAGGGCTGCGCATCTGGTGCCCGCCCTGTTCCTTGCGAAGGCATCCGGATGCTGCCGGCTCAGTGGGGCGGCAGCCCGTTGGCAGCCCCCCGCACTTCCCGCGATCAGAGATTCGGCTGCGCAACGTGGGCACGAATCAGCCCTGCGTGCTGCGCTGCGGCATCGGAGTTGTGGCAAAAAGCATTGATATCGCAGAAGTTCGGGGGTCGGGTCGGTCGGCCACGGAAATGAAAAATCTCACGCAGCCGTGAACTGGCAAGGGTATGAAAGAAAATGTCAAATTTTCGGACATTCCAGTAACATTAACATAATTATCTTTTTTGTTGTGAAGAAATTTACAGAAAATTCAATTTCTATTAGGGGGTTACATGAAACCTGACAATTGGTTTAAAGTGCCGTTGGGGTAGGATGTCTCTGACTTGTTCGGGGGCGGGTTGCGGCCTTGTGCCGCTGGTTTTTCTAGGGAGGATTGGCCATGGCGGCTCAGGAGCAGGCAAACGCAGCGCCCGACGTGCGTGAAGTTCCGGCTGGATTTGAGAATGCTCACGCGAACACGCAGAAATATCTGGAGATGTACCGTGAGTCTGTTGAAAACCCGGACGCGTTCTGGGGCCGTGAAGGCAAGCGTCTGGACTGGATGACGCCCTATACCAAGGTGAAGAACACGGACTTCACCTATGGCAAGGTTTCGATCAAATGGTTTGAGGACGGCGTTCTGAACGCCTCGGTGAACTGCATCGACCGCCACCTGAAGGATCGCGCGCTGCAGACTGCGATCATCTTCGAACCCGATGATCCGGCTGAGCCTGCCCAGCACATCACCTACAAGGAGCTGTCCGAGAAGGTGAACCGGATGGCGAACGTCCTGCTGTCGCAGGGCATCATGCGCGGCGACCGCGTTGTCATCTACCTGCCGATGATCCCGGAAGCGGCCTATGCGATGCTGGCCTGTGCCCGTATCGGCGCGATCCACTCGATCGTCTTCGCCGGCTTCTCGCCGGACGCTCTGGCGAACCGCATCAACGACTCGGGCGCGAAACTGGTGATCACCGCCGACTTCGCTCCGCGCGGTGGTCGCAAGACCCCGCTCAAGGCCAACACCGACGCCGCGCTGCTGCATTGCTCGGACAAGGTGCGTTGCCTTGTCGTGAAGCGCACTGGCGACCAGATCTCCTGGGTGCAGGGCCGCGACGTCGACCTGCTCTACCTGATGGATCACGTCTCGCCCGACTGCCCGCCGCGCCCGATGAACGCCGAAGATCCGCTGTTCATCCTCTATACCTCGGGTTCGACCGGCAAGCCGAAGGGGGTCGTGCACACGACCGGCGGCTATCTGGTCTATGCCTCGATGACGCATCAATACACCTTCGACTACCATGACGGCGATGTCTTCTGGTGCACCGCGGACGTGGGTTGGGTGACCGGCCACAGCTACATCGTCTATGGTCCGCTGGCCAATGGCGCCACGACGATCATGTTCGAGGGCGTGCCGACCTATCCGGACGCGGGCCGCTTCTGGGAGGTCTGCGAGAAGCACAAGGTCAACCAGTTCTACACCGCGCCGACGGCGATCCGCTCGCTGATGGGGCAGGGGCCGGAATGGGTTGAGAAGTACGACCTCTCGAGCCTGCGCGTTCTGGGTTCGGTGGGTGAGCCGATCAACCCCGAAGCCTGGGTGTGGTACGACAAATACGTCGGCAAGGGCAAATGCCCGATCGTCGACACCTTCTGGCAGACCGAGACCGGCGGCCACATGCTGACGCCGCTTCCGGGCGCGACGCCCACCAAGCCCGGCTCGGCCACCAACCCGTTCTTCGGCGTCAAGCCGGTGATTCTGGACGCGGCGACCGCCGTGCGTCAGGGCGAGACCGAGGCCGAGGGCGTGCTGTGCATCTCGGACAGCTGGCCGGGTCAGATGCGCACCCTCTGGGGCGATCACGAGCGCTTCCAGGAAGCCTATTTCGCGCAGTATCGCGGTTACTACTTCACCGGTGACGGCTGCCGCCGCGACAAGGACGGCTACTACTGGATCACCGGCCGCGTCGATGACGTCATCAACGTCTCGGGCCACCGGATGGGCACGGCCGAAGTGGAATCCGCGCTGGTTGCGCACCCGACCGTGGCCGAGGCCGCCGTTGTGGGCTACCCGCACGACCTCAAGGGCCAGGGCATCTACGCCTATGTCACGCTGATGAACGACATCGAGCCGACGGACGAGCTGCGCAAGGAGCTTGAGAAGTGGGTCCGCACTGAGATCGGCCCGATCGCCAAGCCCGATATCATCCAGTGGGCCCCCGGCCTGCCCAAGACCCGTTCGGGCAAGATCATGCGCCGCATCCTGCGCAAGATCGCCGAGAACGATTTTGGCTCGCTCGGCGACACCTCGACGCTGGCCGATCCTTCGGTGGTTGACGATCTGATCGCCAACCGTGGCAACAAGGGCTGAAACGATGGCAACTGATAACAACGCAGTCGCGACGACGCCCGCCGTTCTGATCCTGCTCGGCCCCCCCGGGGCCGGGAAAGGCACCCAGGCCCGGATGCTCGAAGAGCGTTTCGGCCTGGTGCAACTCTCGACCGGCGATCTGCTGCGCGCCGCCGTTGCGGCGGGCACGCCTGCTGGCCTCGCCGCGAAAGCGGTGATGGAGGCCGGTGGCCTCGTCTCGGATGAGATCGTGCTGAACATCCTGCGTGATCGCTTGGGCGAGCCGGACGTGACCGCAGGCGTGATCCTCGACGGCTTCCCGCGCACGGCGGGTCAGGCCGAGGCGCTCGATGCGCTCCTGTCCGAGGCCGGTCAGCGGGTCACCGCGGCGATCAGCCTTGAGGTGGATGACGAGGCAATGATCCAGCGCGTCGCTGGCCGCTATACCTGCGGCAGCTGCGGCGAGGGCTATCATGACGACTTCAAACAGCCCGTCCAGGCGGGTGTTTGTGACAAATGCGGAGGCACGGAGTTCAAGCGCCGGGCCGACGACAACGCCGAGACGGCGCGTGCAAGGCTGGTCGCCTACCACGCCCAGACGGCACCGCTGATCGCCCACTACGGGGCCCTCGGCGTTCTCGAGAAGATCGACGCGATGGGTAACATCGACGAAATCGCCTCGGGTCTCGGGTCGATCGTGGAACGCGTATCGGCTTAATTTTGGGGGAGGGGCGGGCCCGTTCCGGGCCCGTTTCGGAAAAAAAACAGGGAGTTACGCTTATGGCGGACAAATCTTCGTCCAATGCCTACTGGAGAGCGAATATCCGGACCATCCAGCTGTATCTGGTGATCTGGTTCGTCTGCTCGTTCGGCTTTGGCATCCTTCTGCGCCCGATGCTGTCGGGCATTGGCATTGGCGGCACCGATCTGGGCTTCTGGTTTGCTCAGCAGGGCTCGATCATCGTCTTCTTGATCCTGATTTTTGCTTATGCCGCGCGCATGAACAAACTGGATAAAGAACACGGCGTGGAAGAATAAGGGAGAGCAGGGACAATGGATCAGTTTACCCTAAACCTTCTCGTGGTGGGTGCGACTTTCGCGCTCTACTTCGGGATCGCGATCTGGGCCCGCGCGGGCTCGACCGCAGAATTCTACGCGGCCGGTGGCGGCGTTCACCCGGTTCTGAACGGTATGGCGACCGGCGCTGACTGGATGTCGGCCGCGTCGTTCATCTCGATGGCCGGTATCATCGCTTTCGGTGGCTACGACACCTCGGCCTACCTGATGGGCTGGACCGGTGGCTACGTGCTTCTGGCGATGCTTCTGGCGCCTTACCTGCGCAAGTTCGGCAAGTTCACCGTGCCGGAATTCATTGGTGACCGCTTCTACTCGGGCACCGCGCGCGTTATCGCCGTTATCTGCCTTCTGATCGCGTCGATCACCTACGTTATCGGTCAGATGTCGGGCGTTGGCGTTGCCTTCTCGCGCTTCCTCGAAGTCGAGGCTTCGACCGGCCTGTTCATCGGCGCCGCGGTCGTGTTCGCTTATGCCGTTCTTGGCGGCATGAAGGGCATCACCTACACGCAGGTCGCTCAGTACGTCGTTCTGATCATCGCCTACACCATCCCGGCGATCTTCATCTCGCTCAACCTGACCGGCAACCCGATCCCGGCTCTCGGCCTGTTTGCCGACGCCAAGTCGACCGGTGAGCCGCTGCTGACCACGCTGAACGGCATGCTCGCCGACCTCGGCTTCAGCTCGTACACGCAACAGTCCGACACCACGCTGAACATGTTCCTGTTCACGCTGTCGCTGATGATCGGTACTGCGGGTCTGCCCCACGTTATCGTGCGCTTCTTCACCGTTCCCAAGGTGTCGGACGCCCGTTCGTCGGCTGGCTGGGCGCTGGTGTTCATCGCGCTGCTCTACCTGACGGCTCCGGCCGTGGCGGCGATGGCACGCATCAACCTGGTCAACACCGTTTATCCGGAAGGCACCACCGCTGCGCCGCTGGCGTACGAAGCTCGTCCGGATTGGGTCAAGAACTGGGAGAAGACTGGTCTTCTCAAGTTCGAAGACAAGAATGGCGATGGCCTGATCAACTACGTTGCTTCGAAAGATGCCAACGAGCTTGACGTGAACCGCGACATCATCACCCTGGCGAACCCGGAAATCGCTGACCTGCCTGGCTGGGTTATCGCTCTGGTTGCTGCCGGTGGTCTGGCTGCCGCTCTGTCGACCGCTGCGGGCCTGCTCATGGCGATCTCGTCGGCTGTGTCGCACGACCTGATCAAGGGTCAGATCAACCCGGGCATCTCGGAAAAAGGCGAGCTTCTGGCCGCCCGTGTCTCGATGGCCGTTGCGATCGTTCTGGCGACCTACCTGGGTCTGAACCCCCCGGGCTTCGCGGCGCAAACCGTGGCTCTTGCCTTCGGTCTGGCAGCTTCGTCGATCTTCCCGGCGCTGATGATGGGTATCTTCTCGAAGCGTGTGAACTCCAAGGGCGCCGTTATGGGTATGCTCGCGGGTTTGCTGACCACCCTCGTGTACATCTTCCTTCACAAGGGCTGGTTCTTCGTCGCAGGCACCAACAGCTTCACCGACGCCGACCCGCTGTTCCTCTCGATCAAGTCGACCTCGTTCGGCGCGATCGGTGCGATGATCAACTTCGCGGTCGCCTACTTCGTGTCGAACGCGACCGACGATGTTCCGGCCGATGTGCAGGAACTGGTCGAGTCGATCCGCATCCCGAAAGGCGCTGGCGCGGCCACCGGCCACTAAGCGTTTGGGCTTGGGTGGCGCTCCGGCGCCACCCCACAAAATCCCGGGTCGCCCGACAGGGCGACCCTCCTTCTCCGGAGAAAGTCATTATGGGCGGCGCACAACAGGCCATTATCGCGTTTCTTGAGAGCGTCCATCCTTATGACAACCTGCCGCGGGACGAGTTGGTGCGCGTCGCCAGTTCCTTCAGCCGCAGGGAGGTTCCCGCCGGAACCGACATCTATCGCAAGGACGACAAGCTTGAGGGCCTCTACCTGATCAAGTCGGGCGGGGTCGAGATCACCGAGGAGAACGGTGCCCTCGTGTCGATCCTTGGGCCGCGCAACTCGTTCGGCGAGCGCGGGCTGATGCGCGAAGGTATCGCCGTCACCAGCGCAAAGGCGACCGAGCAGACCGTGCTTCTGATGCTCCCGCTGGCCGAATTCGCCCGCCTGAGTGACGAGTTCCCTCCCTTCAAGCGGTTCTTCAACCGCACCCGCGGGCGCGAGTCGCGCCAGGCCGATATCGCGACGATGAAGATCGCCGATCTTCTGGCGCGCAAACCGATGAGCTGTTCGCCCGATGCGACGGTGCGCGAGGCCGCGCAGATCATGCGCGATTCCCATGTCTCTTCGCTCGGCGTGACCGAGGGTGACAAGCTGCGCGGCATCGTCACTGTGCGCGATCTGTCCAACAAGGTGCTGGCGGGCGGGCTGAGCCCGGATGTGCCGGTGCGCGAGGTCATGACGCCCGATCCGATCTCGCTGCCGCTCAGTGCGCTTGGGTCGGACATCCTGCACATCATGCTGGAACGCCGTATCGGCCATCTGCCGATCGTCGAAGGCGGCCGCTTCGCCGGGATGATCACCCAGACGGACCTGACCCGCTTCCAGGCGGTCAGCTCGGCCGTGCTGATCCGCGACGTGGCTGGCGCCGACAGCGTCGAAGAGATGGCGGCGGTCACCGCGCGCATCCCGCAGCTTCTGGTGCAACTGGTCGGCGGGCATCACAGCCACGAGGTCGTTACCCGGCTGATTACCGATATCGCCGATGCCGTGACGCGGCGCCTGCTGGCCATGGCCGAGGCCGAGCTTGGCCCGGCGCCCGTGCCCTACCTCTGGCTGGCCTGTGGTAGCCAGGGCCGACAGGAGCAGACCGGCGTCAGCGATCAGGACAACTGCCTGATCATCGACGATGCCGTGACGCCCGACGACATGGTTTACTTCCGCAAACTCGCCAAGATCGTCTCGGACGGGCTGCATGCCTGCGGCTACGTTTATTGCCCCGGCGACATGATGGCGACGGCTGATCGCTGGTGTCAGCCCGCGCGGGTCTGGCGCGACTATTTCCACGGCTGGATCAACAAGCCGAACCCCGAGGCGCAGATGCTCGCCTCGGTGATGTTCGACCTGCGCCCCATTGGCGGCAATGGCCCGAGCCTCTATCAGAGCCTGCAAGAAGAGACGCTGGAGATCGCCGCGCGTAACTCGATCTTCGTGGCGCATATGATCTCGAACTCGCTCAAGCACACGCCGCCACTTGGCCTGATCCGCGGTTTCGCGACGATCCGTTCGGGCGAGCATCGCAATCATATCGACATGAAGCACAATGGCGTGGTGCCGGTCACCGATCTGGGCCGCGTCTATGCGTTGCAGGGGCGGTTGACCGCCGCCAACACTCGGGCGCGTCTGCTCGGTGCCGAGGAGGCGGGGATCATCTCGGCCTCGGGCGCGCGCGATCTGATCGAGGCCTATGACCTGATCGCCACGATGCGGCTTGAGAACCAGTCGCACCTGATCAAGGCAGGGCGGAAGCCGGACAACTATCTGGCGCCGTCGGACCTGTCGGATTTTGAGCGCTCGCATCTGCGCGACGCTTTCGTGGTGGTGCGCACGATGCAGTCGGCCGTCGGACACGGCAAGGCAGCAGTGAGCTAAGGGGTAACGATGGTCAACGATTTCATCACCATGCTGGCAGCGGCCTTTCTGGCCGTCGTCGTGGTTTTCGCGGCACGCCATGCGCTGCGTAAGATCCTCGGCGTACAGCTGCCCAAATGGGCGATGCCTGCGACGGCCGGTGTGGCAATGCTGTTCGCCACGATCTGGAGTGAATACGCTTGGTATCCGCGCCTGCGCGCTGGCCTGCCCGAGACCGCGACGATCCTGCGCACGGTCGAGGAGAGCAAGCCGTGGCGGCCCTGGACCTACGTATTCCCGATGACGGTGCGGGCGATGGCGCTGGATCGCGGCACGGTCCGCCATCCTGCACCGGGGATCGCACAAACCGAACTCTTGTTGATGCAGCGTTGGATGCCGGTACAGCCGGTCAGCGTTGCCTATGACTGCGAAAATGCGGCGCGCGCCGATCTTGTGGAGGGGGCGCAGATCAACCCGGATGGCACGCTGACGGGGGCCGAATGGTACCCGTTGGATGCCACCGATGAGGGACTGAAGGCCGCCTGTCTGGGAGGATGAACATGGCCGACGGTGGGAGGAAACATCGTGTCCTTATCGTGGAGGATGAGGACAACATCGCAATCGCGCTCGACTATCTGATGAGCCGCGAGGGCTTCGATCACGACCGCATCGCCACCGGTGCGGGCGCGATCGATCGCATCCGTGCGACACATCCCGATCTGGTGCTTCTGGATGTCATGCTGCCCGAGGTATCGGGCTATGAGATCTGCCAGGAAATCCGGGCCGATACCGGTCTGAGCGACGTGAAGATCCTGATGATGACCGCGCGCGGCTCCGCCATGGAGCGGCGCAAGGGGCTTGCCCTCGGGGCTGACGGGTTCATCGCAAAGCCGTTCGAACTCAAGGAATTGCGTGACGAGGTGCATCGTCTTCTCGATGAGGGAGCGCAGACATGACCCTGGCCAATCTCAGCCTCCGTTTGCGCGTCTTTCTGTTTTTTGCCGCGCTGGCGGCTGGGAATATCGGCGCCCTGGTCGCTGGAATGGTCTTCGGGTTTGAAAAGCTGGGCGTGCCCGAGGCGCTCGATGGTTTCATCATCGGCGGCACGGTCGCCGGTTTCGTGATCCTCGGGTTGATCACCGGCGTATGGTTCCTGTTCGACGAAAACGTGGCCAAGCCGATTGAGCGGCTTGCAGGCGGGATGCGCGCGCGCACCCACGCCGAGGTCGCCTCGGAGCTCGACCAGTCCTCCGGCCGTTATCTGGGCGATCTGGCCCCCGCAGCAGCCGCCGTCACGCAGCATCTGGCCGAGACGCGCTCGGCCCTCATTGAGTCGGTGCAGCGCGAAACCAACCGTCTTGCGCGCGAGAAGGAGCGGCTCGAGGCGTTGCTTTCGGACGTTCCCGTGGGGGTTTTGCTGTGCACCCCGGACCATCAGCTGGTTTTCTACAACGGGCAGGCGGTTGACCTTTTAGGTGGCGGCCATGCGCCGGGCCTTGATCGCCGGGTGTTTGATTACCTGCACCAGGCGCCGGTCGCCCATGCCTATGCACGTCTGATCGAGACCGACGATCCCGACGCCGCCTCGGACTTGCTGTGTTCCACGGTGGCTGACGGCAAGGTGCTGGCTGCCCGTATGCGCCTGTTGTCCGAGGGAGAGGATCGTCACATCACCTCCCGCCCCGGCTATGTTCTGACCCTGCGCGATGTGTCGGGCGACATGCGCGCCCATGCGCAGCGAGAGCAGCTGATGGACGAGCTGTTCGACCGGATCCGCCGCCCTGCCGCGGCGCTGCAATCGCTGACCGGGGTACTGACCGCGGATGACGGCCCGTCGGGCGCGGCACGCGACAAGGTGCGCTCGGCTGCGCGAACCGAGGCGCTGATGCTGGCCGATGCGATCCATACCCTCTTCGAGCGTCACGAGGCCAACCGCGCCGACTGGTGGCCGCTCGGGATGATCCGGGCTTCGGACCTTGGCGATGCGGTGCGTGCGCGGGTCGAGGCCGATCACGGTCAGATCGAGATCGAGGCCGCGCCGCTCATGTTGCGCTGCGAGGGTTTTGAGATGGTTGCGCTTCTCGGAACGCTGACGTCGCGGCTAGAGGGCCGCTCCGCGTTCCGCCTTGAGATCTCCGAGGAAGAGGGCGGTGCGCTGATTGCACTGGAATGGCATGGTGCACCCGTGCCGATCAGCGAGCTTGAGCAATGGCTCGATGCTCCGCTTGAAGTAGGCATGGCCGATGTGACCGGGCGGCGGGTGCTTGTGACCCACGCCAGCGAGATCTGGCCCGAGCCGATGGCTGGCGGACGGGGGCGGCTCTGCATCCCGCTGCGCGAGGCCCGCCGCGTCACCAAGCGCCCCAAGCCGATCCCGCGCGCGGTGGTTTACGATTTCGAACTCCTGGGCCAGGTGCGCGACGCCGAGGTTGCCGCAACGCCGCTGGAACGGCTGACCTATGTGGTCTTCGATACGGAAACCACAGGCCTTTTGCCGACCGAGGGTGATGAGATCGTGCAGATCGCCGCCGTGCGTATCGTGAACGGGCGCCGGGTCGAGACCGAAGTGTTCGACACGCTCGTGAACCCGCACCGCAGCATCCCCCCGGCCTCGACCGAGGTGCACGGAATCTCGGATGCGATGGTCGTCGATGCGCCCGATATCGTCGAAGTCGGACGGCGTTTCCATAAATTCGCCGAAGGGGCGGTTCTGATCGCCCATAACGCGCCCTTCGATATGGAGTTTCTGCGCCGCAAGGAATTGTCGATCGGGGAGCATTTCGACAACCCGATCCTCGATACGGTTCTGCTGTCGGCGGTGGTGTTCGGCCAGTCCGAGACGCACAGCCTTGATGCGCTGACCCATCGCCTCGGGATCACGATCCCCGAGGAGGCGCGTCACACCGCGATCGGCGACACGGTCGCAACGGCGGATGCCTTCCTCAAGCTGCTGCCGGCGCTGAAGGCGCGCGGACTGAACACCTTTGGCGAGGTCGTGGCAGAGGTGCGCAAACACGGGCGGCTGCTCAAGGACCTCAACGCCTGAGGATCAGACGATCTCCAGAACGGCCTCGGGTGGGCGCCCGAGGCGCGCCGCCGTGTCGCTCAGGACCAGAGGGCGTTCGATCAGCTTGGGCTGCGCCGCCAGCGCGGCCAGGATCGTCGCGGTGTCCGCTTCGCGCGTCAGCGCCGCGGGGCGCTCCGCCTCTTTCCAGCGCACAAGCGTTTCGGCGGGCTGGTCCAGCAGGGCCAGTGCTTCGGCAAGCTCGGCAACGCTCGGCGGATCGGTGAGGTAAAGCCGCACCTCGGGCGTCAGTCCGCGCGCCTCAAGCAGCGCGAGCGTCTCGCGCGACTTGCTGCAGCGCGGGTTGTGCCAGATCGTCAGAGCCATTTGTCGCGCCCCGTACCCACGGCTTGCGAGACCGAGCCGAACCCGTCGCGCGCCAGCAGCGCATCGAGGCCGCGCGCGATCTCGGCGGCCAGTGACAGCCCGCCATAGACCATCGCGGTGTAAAGCTGCACGGCCGAGGCGCCCGCGCGGATCTTTTCATACGCCTGTTCTGCGGTGCTGACCCCGCCAACCCCGATCAGCGGCAGCTTGCCCTGCGTGAGACGGAACATCTGCGCCAGCACGCGCGTGGACTTTTCGAACAATGGCTGCCCCGAAAGGCCGCCTTGCTGGCCACGATCTGCACTTTTCAAACCATCGCGCGAAAGCGTCGTGTTCGTGGCGATCAGACCGTCGATGCCCGCGTCAAGCGCGACCTCGGCGATCTCCTCCAGTTCCGCCGCGCTCAGATCGGGTGCGATCTTGAGGAAAACCGGGATACGGCGCGGCAGTCCGTTGCGCGTATCGATCACCCCGGCCAGCAGTGCCGAGAGCGCCTCTTTGCCCTGAAGGTCGCGCAGCTTCTCGGTGTTGGGGGAGCTGACATTGACCGTGGCGAAATCGATATGCGGCCCGGCATGGCGCAGGACGGTGGCGAAATCGGCCGCGCGGTCGGCGCTGTCCTTGTTCGCGCCAAGGTTCAGGCCCACGGGGATACCGGCGGGCTTGGCGGCC
Organism: Sedimentimonas flavescens; assembly: GCF_019264375.1. Classification (GTDB taxonomy): domain Bacteria; phylum Pseudomonadota; class Alphaproteobacteria; order Rhodobacterales; family Rhodobacteraceae; genus Rhodobacter; species Rhodobacter flavescens. Next base: position 93,192 of record NZ_JAHVAI010000013.1, read on the forward strand.
AGACGGGTGGTGATCGGCTCCATCCCCTCGTTGTTGAAGCCAAAGCGGTTGATCGCGGCGTTATCCTCGGTCAGGCGCCACAGGCGCGGGCGCGGGTTGCCCTCTTGCGGGCGCGGCGTGGCGGCACCGACCTCAAGGAAACCAAAGCCCGAGCGCATCAACTGCGGCAGGGCCACGGCGTTCTTGTCATAGCCCGCGGCCAACCCGATCGGGTTAGCCAGATCGAGGCCCGCAAGCTGCATCGCCAGACGCGGCGAGGTGATGGGGCCGGGAAGCGGCACCAACCCCGCGCGCAGCGCGCGCAGCGACAGGCCATGGGCGGTCTCGGGGTCGAAGCGGTGCAACAGCGCCAGCCCGGTGCGTTCGATCATGTTCACAGCAAACCCTCGGGGAAGATATGGCCGGTCGCGCCAAGCGGCAGGGAGCGATCCCAGGCCACCTCGGGCAGTTCCAGCGGACGGTAAAGATGCGGAAACAGCGCTCCACCGCGCGAGGGCTCCCATTTCAGGTCGGGGCCAAGCGCCTCGGCATGAACGGCCACCAGCACCAGATCGCTTTCGGTCGCGAAATGCTTGGCGGCGGTTTCGGCCACTTGTGACGCGGTCGAGAAATGGATGAAGCCGTCGGCCAGATCGACCGGAGCGCCAAGGGTGCGGCCCGCGTCACGGAACGCATTCCATTCAGGGCGGCGAAAGATCTTGTAAATCAGCATGGCAACCAAATGCCCTGTGCCCGGAAAATGGTCAATCCCGGCAATGCACCGATATGGCGCCAAGTCACCGCCCTGTTACGCATGGCCGCTAGCCAAAGTCGGACCGCAACCTTTGACAGCGCGAGAAACTGACCTCACAGTAAAAACTGTCTGACAACACCGGAGGGTTCGATGCAAGCTCGTTTCCTGGCCTCAGCCGCAGCGCTCGCGCTTTCGGCGGGCACGGCTTCGGCCGATTACACGCTGCATGTGCTGCATATCAACGACATGCACAGCCGCATTGAAGAGATCAACAAATACGACTCCACCTGTTCGGCCGAGGATTCGGCCGAAGGCAAGTGCTTTGGCGGCGTTGCGCGCGTGACCACCAAGATCAACGAGTTGCGCGATGCGATCAAAGCCGAGGGCGGCAATGTGATCGTGCTGGACGCGGGCGACCAGTTCCAGGGCTCGCTGTTCTACACGACCTACAAGGGCGCCGACACGGCCGAGTTCATGAACAAGATCGGCTTCGACGCGATGGCCGTCGGTAACCACGAATTCGACGATGGCCCCGAAGGGCTGGCGGGTTTTCTGGAGAAGGTCTCGTTCCCGGTGCTGTCGGGCAACCTCGACCTGAGCCAGTCGAACGTGCTCAACGGCAAGGTCAGCGACACGGTCGTGCTCGAGGTCGGCGGCGAGAAGGTCGGCATCGTTTCGGCGCTGGCGACCGATACGGTCGAGACCTCCTCGCCCGGTCCGGCGGTGCTTTTCCAGGACGAGGCCGAGAGCCTGAAGGCCGATGTGGCCGCGCTTGAGGCCGAGGGTGTGAACAAGATCATCGCACTGACCCATGTCGGCTTCGTCAAGGACAAGGCGCTTGGCGAGGCGGTTGCCGGGCTCGATGTGGTTGTCGGTGGCCACTCGCACACCAAGTTCTCGAACACCGAGGAAGGGGCTGAAAAATACCCGACGATGGCGGGTTCGGTGCCGGTCGTCTCGGCCTATGCCTATTCGAAATACGTCGGCCATCTCGTGCTGACCTTCGACGATGCGGGTATGCTCAAGGATGCCTCGGGTGATACCGTTCTGCTCGATGCCTCGGTTACCCCTGATGCCGCGATCGCCGCGCGCGTGGCCGAGCTGGCCAAGCCGCTTGAAGAAGTGCGCGCCAGGGTCGTGTCCGAGACCACCACTGAGGTCGATGGCTCGCGCGATAATTGCCGGCAGATGGAATGCGCCATGGGGAACCTTGTGGCCGATGCGATGCTCGACCGTGTGAAGGGGCAGGGCGTCAGCATTGCCATCCAGAACGGTGGCGGTCTGCGCGCTTCGATCGACGCGGGTCCGGTGACCATGGGCGAGGTTCTGACGGTGCTGCCGTTCCAGAACACGCTCTCGACCTTCGAGGCGAAAGGCTCGACCATCGTCGCGGCGCTGGAGAACGGCGCGAGCCAGCTTGAGGAAGGCGCGGGCCGCTTTACTCAGGTTGCGGGCCTGAAATACACGCTTGACCCGGCACAACCGGCAGGCAGCCGGATCTCCGACGTCATGGTGATGGACGCGGGCAGCTGGATGCCGATCGACCCGGCGAAAGTCTATGGCGTGGTGACCAACAACTACGTTCGTCAGGGCGGCGACGGTTACAAGATGTTCGATAGCGAGGGCATGAACGCCTATGACTACGGCCCGGACCTCGCCGATGTGACGGCGGAGTATCTGGCCAAGGTCGGCCCCTATACCCCGGCGCTCGATGGGCGGATTACCCGCAAGTAAGCGGCCGAAAATGCCAATGCAGCGGGGGCTTCGGCCCCCGCTTCTTCTTGCGTGCCCCGGTTCTGCGCCTAGGATCGCCGCAGGAGGAGCCAATGGACAGCCAGACACCCCAAACCCTGTTGCGCGCGATGTTCGACGCGGCCGTGGCCGCCGCCGATCCGATGCGCGTCATCCCCGCGCATCTGCCGCCGCGCCCGGCCGGGCGGGTGGTTGTGGTCGGGGCGGGCAAGGCCTCGGCCCGGATGGCCGAGGCGGTTGAGACGGTTTGGGCCCCCTGCGAGGGGCTGGTAATCACGCGCTACGGCTATGCGCGCCCGACGCGGGGCATCGAGATTGTCGAGGCCGCCCATCCGGTGCCCGACGCCGCCGGAGTCGCGGCCACGCGGCGAATGTTGACGCTGCTTGAACGGCTGGGGCCGGACGATTTCGTTCTGGCGCTGATTTCTGGTGGCGGCTCGGCGCTGCTTTGTGCTCCGGCGGGAGATCTGACGCTGGCGGATAAGCAGGCGGTCAATGCCGCGCTTCTGGCCTCTGGCGCGCCCATCGACCAGATGAACACGCTGCGCAAGCATTTAAGCGCGGTGAAGGGCGGGCAACTGGCGGCAGCGGCCTATCCGGCGCGGATGCTGGCGCTGATGATCTCGGATGTGCCCGGGGATGATCCGGCCTTCATCGCCTCAGGGCCGACGGTGGGGGATGCGCGCGGAATTGACGCGGCGCGCGCCATCGTTGCGCGCTACGGGATCGCCCTGCCACCGGCGGCCGAGGCGGTGCTGGCCCAAGGCGGGCGGGTTCTGGCGCCGGACGATCCACGTCTGAGCCGCACCGAGACCCGGATCATCGCCGCCCCCGCGCAATCGCTGGCGGCGGCGGCCGAGGTCGCGCGGGCAGCGGGGGGCGATGTGCGGATGCTCGGCGATGCGCTGGAGGGTGAGGCCCGCGATCTCGGCCGGGCGCAGGCGCGCATGGCGCGGGAATTGGCGACCTCGGGGTTGGATCGGCCGCTTGTGCTGCTGTCGGGCGGCGAATGCACGGTGACGCGGGTTGCCGGGTCGGACGGTGTCGGCGGGCCGAATGCCGAGTTCGCCCTTGCCGCAGCGCTGGAATTGCAGGGCGCGCCGGGTATCTACGCGATTGCCTGTGATACAGATGGCGTCGATGGCGCGGCCGAGGTTGCGGGCGCGATCATCGGCCCCGATACTCTGGCGCGAGCCGAAGCCACGGGGCTGGATGCGCAAGCCGCGCTGGCCCGTCAGGACAGCCACGGCTTTTTTGCGGGGGTCGCAGGGCAGGTGGTGACTGGCCCGACGCTGACCAATGTCAACGATTTCAGGGCCTTCCTGATCCTGCCTTAGACGCCGTAATAGTCGCGATACCAGGCAACGAAGGCCTTCACCCCCTCAGGCACACGGGTCTTGGGCGCGTAGCCGGTAAGGTGCTTGAGAAGGCTCGCATCGGCCCAGGTGGCGGGTACGTCGCCGGCCTGCATCGGCATCAGGTTGCGCGTGGCGGAGCGGCCCGTGGCGGACTCGATCGCGGCGATGAAATCGGTCAGTTGCACGGCGTCGGAATTGCCGATGTTCACCACGCGCCAGGGCGCCACGGGCGAGAGGCTGTCGCCCTCTGGCACCTCTCCGTTCTCGGGGCGGACGGGCGGCGTGTCGATCAGCAGGCGGATGCCCTCGACCAGATCCTCGACAAAGGTGAAGTCGCGCTTCATGTCGCCGTAATTGTAGACGTCGATCGGCTCACCGTTCAGGATCGCCTTGGTGAACTTGAAAAGCGCCATGTCGGGGCGGCCCCAAGGCCCGTAGACCGTGAAGAAGCGAAACATCGTCACCGGCAGGTTGAAGAGATGCGCGTAGCTATGCGCCATGGCCTCGGTTGCCTTCTTTGTCGCCGCGTAGAACGACATCTGGTGATCGGCCTTGTCGGTCTCACGGTAGGGCATCTCGGTATTGGCGCCGAAGACCGAGGAGGTGGAGGCCAGAAGCAGGTGTTGCGGCGGATAAGCGCGGGCGGCCTCAAGCAGTTCGAACGTGCCAGTGATGTTGCTGTCGAGATAGGAGCGCGGGTTCTCGATCGAGTAGCGCACGCCCGCCTGTGCGGCGAGGTGGATGACGATGTCGGGGCGCTCATCCGCCATCAGGCTCATCAGTAGACCCGGCGTTTCCACCCGGTCGTTCACCGCGCGGAAATTGGGGTTTTGCAGCAGCATGGACTGGCGGCGCTCTTTCAGCGCGACGTCGTAATAGTCGGTCATCGCGTCGAGGCCGATCACGCGGAACCCGTCGGCGAGCAGGCGCTTGCAGGTGAAGTAGCCGATGAACCCGGCCGAGCCGGTGACGAGAGCGGTGCGTTGGGTGGTGGGCGTCATCGGATGTCCTGCTGCGCGGTTTGCCCCTGCATAGCCCGGCGCGCCGCCCAAGAAAACCGTTTCAGGCGGTGACGGTGAAGGGCGCGGGCAGATGGACCTCTTCGAGGTTCGGGGTCGCGCCGATCCGGTCGATGACGGCGAAGAGGCCGGGTTCGGCCAGCGGCGTCAGAACGCCGTGCCAGGTGCCGCGAAGCAGGTTGATGCCCTGCGCCCCGTTCGTCAGGAAAGCGCGCGGCGAGCCGGGCTGGCCGTTTTCGTCGGGGGCGACGATAACAAGGAACGGATCGGCAGTCATCGGGAGGAAGGCCTGGCTGCCCTCGGGGTGACGTTCGAGCAGATCGCAGCGGTAGGGAAGGGCGCGGGGAACGGCCTTGAAGATCGAGATCCCGGCGCGCCCGCCTGTGTCGTCGCCGAAGTCGAGCTGCGCGCGGTCGTGGAAGCGGCCGCAAAGCCCCGCGTTGATCAGCTTGTCGGGGGCACCTGTGGCCGCGAGCACATCACCGAAGGGGGCGAAGGCCACGGGCGTCAGGGGTTCGGCGCGGATCTGCATGGGGTGCTCCGGGTTGGGAAGGCCGGGGGTTTCACACCCCCGGACCCCCGTGGGATATTTCGGCCACGTTGAAGGGGTTAGCGCGCGAAGGGGCCGCGCAGTTTGGCGTGGCGGTTGACGTCCTTGTAGAGCAGGTAGCGGAACGGGCCGGGGCCGGCGGCGTAGCAGGCCTGCGGGCAATAAGCACGCAGCCACATGAAATCGCCCGCCTCGACCTCGACCCAGTCGGTGTTGAGCTTGTAGACCGCCTTGCCTTCGAGGACGTAGAGGCCATGCTCCATCACATGGGTTTCCTCGAACGGGATAAGACCGCCCGGCTGGAAGGTGACGATATTGACATGCATGTCGTGGCGCAGGTCGGTCGGATCGACGAAGCGGGTGGTGGCCCACCGGCCATGCGTGTCGGGCATGGCGATGGGGGCGATCTCGCGCTCGTTCGTGACGAAGGCTTCGGGGGCGGGCAGGCCGTGGGCGCGCTCGTAGAGTTTGCGCATCCAGTGGAAGCGCAGAGGGTGGTCGGCGCCGTTGCGCACATGCCAGGCGCAACCGGGCGGGATATAGGCGTAGCCGCCTGCGGAAAGCTCATGCTCCTGACCGTCGAGCGAGAGCCACATCTCGCCATCGGTGACGAAGAGGACGTGTTCGGCGCCCTCCTCCGGATCGGGGTTGTCCGAGCCGCCGTCGGGGCCGACCTCCATCACATATTGGCTGAAGGTTTCGGAGAAGCCGGTCATCGGGCGGGCGATCAGCCAGAGCCGTGTCTCGGTCCAGCCGGGCAGGTAGCTGGTGACGATGTCCGAAAAGCAGCCCTTGGGAATGAAGGCATAGGCCTCGGTGAAAATGGCGCGGCCGGTCATCAGGGCGGTTTGCGGGGGCAGACCCCCGGGGGGCGTGTAATAGCCGGTCATGGCAGTTGATCCTTCAGGCGCAGGTAGGCGATCCGCTCGACCTGGGCGCAGGCTGTGGTGAATTCTTGCTCGGGGCTGTTGGCGATCCGGGTCTCGAAGGCGCGCAGGATGCCCGCCTTGTCATGGTCGCGCACGGCGATGATGAACGGGAAGCCGAAGCGGGCGGTGTAGGTGTCGTTGAGACGGGTGAAGGCCGCCCGCTCGTCATCGGTCAGCGCATCAAGCCCGGCGCTGGCCTGTTCCGAGGTGCTCTCGGCGGTCAGGCGTTTGGCCTGCGCGAGTTTGCCCGCAAGATCGGGATGGGCGCGCAGCACGCCCATGCGCTCGTCGGGGCTGGCCGAGCGGAACATGCGGGCAAGCGCGTTGTGTAGCCCGATGGCACTGTCATGGGCAGGGCCGAGTTCGAGATCGAAGGCGCGTTCCGCGATCCAGGGGCTGTGCTCGAAGATCGAGCCGTAGCGGGTGACGAAAGTGGTGCGGTCCATCTCACTTGGGCGCTCGAAGTGCACGGGTGGGTGGGTGGCGGCCCAATGCGCCGCGATCTGGCCGCGGGTGGCGAACCAGACGCCCTCGTGCCCGCGTGCATAGTCGAGGAAGCGCTTCAGGCCCGCGACCTTGCCGGGGCGACCGATCAGGCGGTTGTGCAGCCCGACCGAGAACATCTTGGCCTGACCCGCCAGCCCCTCGGCATAGAGCGTGTCGAAGGTGTCCTTGAGGTAGGTGAAGAACTGCTCGCCCTCGATATAGCCGGGTGCCGTTGCAAAGCGCATGTCATTGGCTTCGAGCGTGTAGGGGATGACCAGTTGATCGCGCCCGGCGATGTGGCGCCAGTAGGGCAGATCGTCGTCATAGGTGTCCGAGATCCAGTCGAAAGCGCCCGTTTCGGCGGTTAGCCGCACGGTGTTGACCGAGCAGCGGCCGGTGTACCAGCCGCGTGGGGGGGCGCCCACGACCTCGGTATGCAGACGGATCGCCTCGGCAATCTGGCGGCGCTCCTCGTCTTCGGGCATGTCCTTGTGCTCGACCCATTTCAGGCCGTGGCTGGCAATCTCCCACCGCGCAGATTTCATCGCGGCGACCTGTTCGGGGTTGCGCGCAAGGGCGGTGGCGACGCCATAGATCGTAACCGGGATGTTGAGGCCGGTGAACAGCCGGTGCAGCCGCCAGAAGCCCGCGCGCGCGCCGTATTCGTAGATCGACTCCATGTTCCAGTGCCGTTGGTCGGGCCACATGGCCGCGCCTGCGATGTCGGACAGGAACGCCTCGGAGGCCGCGTCGCCATGCAGGACGTTGTTTTCGCCGCCTTCTTCGTAGTTCAGCACCATCGAGATCGCGATGCGCGCCCCGCCGGGCCAGTCTGCGTCGGGGGGATTGGCGCCGTAGCCGCGCATGTCTCGGGGGTAGCGGATCATTGGGGTCTCCGATCTTTTACTTGCCGATCAAAGGCCGAAACCGGCGCTGGCGCAAGGGGTGCCTTGCGGGGTTGGCGGGGCGGGCGCATAGTTGCCCAAAAGGAGGGCGAGATGGACGGATACCTGACGACGCATGTGCTCGATACCGCCCGGGGCGTTCCGGCCGAGGGGTTGCGCATAGAGCTTTACGCCCATCGCTACGGTGGGCGGGAGAAGATTGCCGAGGCCGTGACCAATGCCGACGGGCGCACCGATGGCCCGATTCTGCCCAAGGGGGATTTCGGCCCGGGTGAGTATGAACTGGTCTTCCATGCGGGCGATTATCTGCGCGCTTCGGGCCAGGCCGGGGCGTCGCCGCTGTTTCTCGACCTCGTGCCGATCCGCTTCGGGATCAGCGATGCGGGCGCGCATTACCATGTGCCGCTGCTGCTCTCGCCCTACGGCTATTCCACCTATCGCGGCAGCTGAGCCGCTCAGCGCCCGGCGCGGGCGTGACGTTGTGAGAATGCATGGGCGCCCCCACCGCGCGTAGAGCGCCACGGATTGAGGGCTTGCCGTTTTCACGATGGCGGCGGAAGCTGCAGGAAAAAACGAGGGTCCGATGCTCGACTATACCTTCTGGCTGGAATGGGCGCAGTTCGCCGTGCGCTGGCTGCATGTGATCACCGCGATCGCCTGGATCGGCTCATCCTTCTATTTCATCGCGCTCGATCTGGGCCTGCGCCCCGAGGAAGGTGCGCCGAAGGGCGTCCATGGCGCCGCCTGGCAGGTGCATGGCGGCGGCTTCTACCATATCCAGAAATACCTGGTCGCGCCCGAGCGGATGCCGGCGGATCTGACCTGGTTCAAATGGGAAAGCTACATGACCTGGGTGTCGGGCTTTGCCATGCTGGTCCTGGTCTATTGGGCGGGCGCGCAGTTCTACCTGATCGACCCGAGCGTCGCGGACCTGCCGGTCTGGGCAGCGATCGCGATCTCACTGGGTTCGCTGACCATCGGCTGGATCGCCTATGACCTGATCTGCAAGTCGCGCTTTGGCGACGACAACACGCGGCTGATGCTGTTTTTGTATGTCGTGCTGGTGGTGATGGCCTGGGGCTATACGCAGGTCTTCTCGGGGCGGGCGGCGCTGCTGCATCTGGGCGCGTTCACCGCCACCATCATGTCGGCCAACGTCTTCTTCATCATCATCCCGAATCAGAAAATTGTGGTGGCCGACCTGATGGCGGGCCGCGCGCCCGATCCGAAATACGGCAAGATCGCCAAGCAGCGCTCGACCCATAACAACTATCTGACGCTGCCGGTGCTCTTCCTGATGCTGTCGAACCACTATCCGCTGGCCTTCGCGAGCGAGTGGAACTGGTTGATCGCCTCGCTTGTCTTCCTGATGGGCGTGACGATCCGGCATTTCTTCAACACCCATCACGCGCACAAGGGAACGCCTTGGTGGACCTGGGGGGTCACGGCGGTGCTGTTTGCGCTGGTCGTTTGGCTCTCCAACCTGACCGGCCCGCAGGAAGAAATGGACGAGGCTACCCTGCCGCCCGCCGCGCAGCGTTTTGCCGAGGCGCCGGGGTTCGAGGCGGTGACGGATATCGTGATGGGGCGCTGCTCGATGTGCCATGCCGCCGAGCCGGGCTTTGACGGGATCGGGCGCGCGCCCAAGGCGGTGTATCTGGAGACGCCCGCGCAGATCGCCAATGCCGCGCATCAGATCTATGTGCAATCGGGGCTGACCCATGCGATGCCGCCCGCCAATCTCAGCTTCATGGAACCCGACGAGCGCGCGCAGATCCGCACATGGTATCGCGCCGCGACCGAGGGCTGAGGCGCGCAGCGTGCGCAATGGGGTCCGGAACAATTGCCGAGGTGGCCTTGCAGGGGCCTGCCCGCGCCACTAAGACTCCGGTAAAGGACTTCGAATAATCGTTTCGCGAGATACGCAGGGAAGGGCAGGCCAATGAAAGACCCGATGGACCTCTACATGAACACGCTGGTGCCGATGGTGGTCGAACAGACCTCGCGCGGCGAGCGTGCCTATGACATCTATTCGCGTCTGCTCAAGGAGCGGATCATCTTCCTCGCGGGTCCGGTTCATGACGGCATGTCCACGCTGATCTGCGCGCAGCTCCTGTTCCTCGAGGCCGAGAATCCCTCGAAGGAAATCGCGATGTATATCAACTCGCCCGGCGGGGTGGTGACCTCGGGCCTGTCGATCTACGACACGATGCAATACATCCGCCCCAAGGTCTCGACGCTGGTGATCGGCCAGGCGGCCTCGATGGGCTCGCTGCTGCTGACCGCGGGCGAAAAGGGGATGCGCTTCTCGCTGCCGAACTCGCGCGTGATGGTGCACCAGCCCTCGGGCGGCTACCAGGGCCAGGCGACCGACATCATGATCCACGCGCAAGAGACGCAAAAGCTCAAGCGGCGCCTGAACGAGATTTACGTCAAGCACACCGGCAACGAATACGACAAGGTCGAGGCCGCGCTGGAGCGCGACAACTTCATGTCCGCCGAAGAGGCCAAGAACTGGGGCCTGATCGACGAGATCCTCGACAGCCGCGGCAAGGTCGAAGAGGCCAAGTGATCCCGCCGCTTGCGACGGAATTTTGACATTGTGATGGACGGGGGGCTGTCCTAGACTTTTGGAAAGGCAGCCCTTCAAAGGCCCCGGAGCACTCCGGGACAGCGCAGAGGACGACGATGGCTAACAACAACGGCTCAGACAGCAAGAACACGCTCTACTGCTCGTTCTGCGGCAAGAGCCAGCACGAGGTGCGCAAGCTGATTGCGGGCCCCACTGTGTTCATCTGCGACGAATGCGTCGAGCTGTGCATGGATATCATTCGCGAGGAAACGAAGACCGGCGGCCTCAAGGCCACCGACGGCGTTCCGACCCCGCGCGACATCTGCAAGGTTCTGGACGATTACGTGATCGGGCAGGAGCACGCTAAGCGCGTCCTCTCGGTCGCCGTGCACAACCACTACAAGCGGCTCAATCACAGCGCCAAGACCGATATCGAGCTGGCGAAGTCGAACATCCTGCTGATCGGCCCGACCGGCTGCGGCAAGACGCTGCTGGCGCAGACGCTGGCGCGCATCCTCGATGTGCCCTTCACCATGGCCGATGCAACCACGCTGACCGAAGCCGGTTACGTGGGCGAGGATGTCGAGAACATCATCCTCAAGCTCCTGCAGTCCTCGGAGTACAACGTCGAGCGCGCGCAGCGCGGCATCGTCTATATCGACGAGGTCGACAAGATCACGCGCAAGTCTGACAACCCCTCGATCACCCGCGACGTGTCGGGCGAGGGTGTGCAGCAGGCGCTCCTGAAGATCATGGAAGGTACCGTGGCCTCGGTTCCGCCGCAGGGCGGGCGCAAACATCCGCAGCAGGAATTCCTGCAGGTGGACACCACGAACATCCTGTTTATCTGCGGCGGCGCCTTTGCCGGTCTCGACCGGATCATCGCGCAGCGCGGCAAGGGTTCGGCCATCGGCTTCGGTGCCGAGGTCAAAGACCCCGAATCGCGTGGTGCGGGTGAGCTGTTCAAGGAGCTTGAGCCGGAAGACCTGCTGAAATTCGGCCTGATCCCGGAATTCGTCGGGCGTCTGCCGGTGATCGCAACGCTCGAAGATCTCGACGAGGCGGCGCTGATCACCATCCTGACCGAGCCGAAGAACGCCTTGGTCAAGCAGTACCAGCGCCTGTTCGACATTGAGGGCGTCAAGCTGACCTTCACGCCGGATGCGTTGAGCGCGATTGCCAAGCGCGCGATCAAGCGCAAGACCGGTGCGCGCGGCCTGCGCTCGATCATGGAGGACATCCTGCTCGACACGATGTTCGAGCTGCCGGGACTCGATGGCGTGCAGGAGGTCGTGGTGAACGAGGAGGCCGTGGACAAATCCGAGGCCAAGCCGCTTCTGATCTACGCGGATGCCAAGAAAGAACCCAAAACCGCCGGTTAAGGTGGGGACGGCGGGCCAAGGCCCGCCGTTTTGCTCTCCGGGGTCTGCAAATCGCGCCCAAATCACTGGACCTTGCCGCGCCCTGCGCTATAAGGGGCCAAGCAAGCTCTGCGGAGGATAGACATGAAATTCCTGCTTCGCCTTCTGACCTGGTGGAACGGCCAGACCCTCGGCACCCAGATCTTTACCGCGCGCAAGGGCGTGAAGGTCGGCGAGGACGAGCAGGGCAACGTCTATTACCAGACCGCCGATGGCAAGCGCCGCTGGGTGATCTACAACGGCGAGGTTGAGGCAAGCCGCATTTCGCCCGACTGGCACGGCTGGATGCACTTTACCTATCCCGAACCGCCGACCAAGCAGCCGCTGCCGCACAAATCCTGGGAACTGCCGCACAAGGACAACCGCACCGGCCTGGCCGATGCCTATGTTCCCGCCGGGTCGATCCGTCGTGCGTCGCTGATCGAGCGTCGCGATTACGAGGCTTGGCAGCCGGAGTGAGGCTGCCCCTTCAAGGAGGGCGGCATGAGTGAAAATCGCGTAGAAGTGTTTGCAGGGGCGGTCGTTCTGGCCGTCGCGGTTGGTTTCATGGTTTGGGCCGGGCGTGATTCCGGGCCGAGTTCCGGCACTTATCCGCTGCATGCCTCGTTCCGTTCCGTCGAGGGAATCGTTGTCGGCACCGACGTGCGCATGGCGGGCGTGAAGGTCGGCAGCGTGACCGAGATCAAGCTCGACCCCCAGACCTTCTTCGCCGACACCACGCTCGCGCTGCGCGACGACATTCAGCTGCCCGACGATTCGGCCGCGCTGGTCTCGTCCGAGGGGCTCATGGGGGGCTCGTTTGTCGAGCTGGTCCCCGGTGGCAGCCTCGAGACGCTGGCGGAAGGCGACGAAATTCTCGACACTCAGGGGGCTGTCTCCGTGCTGGCGCTGATGATGAAATTCGCGGGCGGAAGCTCGCAGGAAGGGCAGTAATGATCCGTTTGGCGATGCTGGCGCTGGTGCTGGGCAGCGGCGCGGCGATGGCGCAGGACACGCCCGAGGGGCTGGCCGAGGCGCCCGGCGCGATTCTGCGCGGCCTCGACAAGGTGGCAGGAACCTCCTCGGATATCATTCTCTCCGCAGGACAGACGGCCGAGTTCGGCTCGATCAGCGTGACGCTGCGCGAATGCCGCTATCCGGCGGACGACCCGTCCTCCAACGCCTATGCCTATCTGCTGATCAATGAGAAGGGCGCAGCGCAGCCTGCCTTCGCGGGTTGGATGATCGCCGACAGCCCGGCGCTTTCGGCGCTGGATCATCAGCGCTATGACGTCTGGGTCATTCGTTGCAAGATGGAGTAAGCGTCGGGGATCGGCGGTGCGGTGAAATCCGCGTCCATCGCCAACGCCGCAGCCAGCCTTCCGCGATACTCCGCGCGCGAGATTTCCGTGGCGCCCAGGCTTGCCAGATGCGGCGTCAGGTATTGCGTGTCGAAAAGCGTAAAGCCCGCGACGCGCAGGCGGTCCACCGTATAGGCCAGCGCGACTTTTGAGGCATTGCTAGCGCGCGAGAACATGCTCTCGCCGAAGAAGGCCCCGCCAAGGGTGATACCATAGATCCCGCCCATCAGTCGCCCGTCCTGCCAGGTCTCGACGCTATGGGCAAAGCCCGCGGCGAAGAGTTCGTCATAGAGATCGAAGAGCGGCCCGTTGATCCAGGTCTCGGGGCGTTCGGCGCAGCCCTCGACAACGGCGCGAAAGGCGGTGTCGGTTCGAATAGTGAAGGTTTCACGCCGGATGGCTTTCGCCAGCGAGCGCGAAATGTGGAAATTTTGTAGATCGAAAATGCCGCGCCGCTGTGGGTCGAACCAGTGCAACTCGGGCGCATCGCGGCTTTCGGCCATCGGGAAGATGCCCTGGGCATATCCCGATAGCAGCATCCGCGCTGTCAGCTTTATCGCCATGCCCGTCCCCGAGATCGTCCCGCGCGGCAAGCATGGTCTGATTCCGCCCGGCATTCAAACCGATTGGAGCTAATGAAAACGCCCCCTTTCGGGGGCGCATCGCGATCAGCCGAAGGTCTTGGCGAGCCACTTCTCGAGCCAGTGGATCGAGTAGTCGCCCTTCTGGATATCGGGCTCGGCCAGCAGTGAGTGGAACAGCGGAACGGTCGTATCCACGCCGTCCACGATCAACTCGCCCAGGGCGCGGCTTAGGCGGGCCAGCGCCTCATCCCGGTCGCGGCCATGCACGATCAGCTTGCCGATCAGGCTGTCGTAATAGGGCGGGATCTTGTAGCCGTCATAGAGCGCCGAATCCATCCGAACACCCAGCCCGCCGGGGGCGTGATACTGGGTGATCTTGCCGGGGCAGGGGCTGAAGTTCGGCAGCTTCTCGGCGTTGATCCGCACCTCGATCGCGGCGCCACGGATCGTCAGGTCTTCCTGGCGGAAGTCCATCGGCAGGCCCGCAGCGACGCGGATCTGTTCGCGCACGAGATCGACGCTGAAGATGGCCTCGGTCACCGGGTGTTCCACCTGAAGGCGGGTGTTCATCTCGATGAAGTAGAACTCGCCATCCTCGAACAGGAACTCGATCGTGCCAGCGCCCGAGTATTTCAGCTCGGCCATGGCGTCGGCGCAGATGCCGCCGATGCGGGCGCGCTGCTCGGGGGTGATGCAGGGGCCGGGGGCCTCTTCGAAGACCTTCTGGTGACGACGCTGGAGCGAGCAGTCACGCTCACCCAGATGCACGGCGCGGCCCTTGCCGTCGCCGAAGACCTGGATCTCGATGTGACGCGGCTTCTGGAGGTATTTCTCCATATAGACTTCGTCATTGCCGAAAGCGGCCTTGGCCTCGGAGCGCGCGGTGCGGAAGGCGATTTCCAGCGCCTCTTCGTTCTGCGCGACCTTCATCCCCCGACCGCCGCCGCCGGCGGTGGCCTTGATGATGACCGGATAGCCGATCTCGGCCGCGACGCGCTTGGCGGTCTCGTAATCCGGCACACCGCCGTCCGAGCCCGGAACCACCGGAATCCCGAGGTTCTTTGCGGTCTCCTTGGCGGTGATTTTGTCGCCCATGATGCGGATATGCGCAGCCGAGGGGCCGATGAAGGTGATGCCGTGGTCTTCGAGCACCTGAACGAAGGTCGCGTTCTCGGACAGGAAGCCATAGCCGGGGTGGATCGCCTGCGCGCCGGTGATCTCGCAAGCGGCGACCAGCGCGGGGATCGACAGGTAGCTTTCGGCCGAGGAGTTCGGGCCGATGCAGACGCTCTCGTCCGCCATGCGCACATGCATCGCGTCGCTATCGGCGGTGGAGTGCACCGCGACCGAGGCGATCCCCATCTCGCGACAGGCGCGGATCACGCGCAGCGCGATCTCGCCGCGGTTGGCGATCAGGATCTTGTCGAACATGGGGGCCCCCTTACTCGACGATCATCAGCGGAGTGCCGAACTCGACGGGCGAGGCGTCATCGATCAGGATGCGCTTCACGGTGCCCGATTTCGGTGCGGGGATGTGGTTCATCGTCTTCATCGCCTCGACGATCAGCAGCGTCTGGCCTTCCTTGACCGCATCGCCGACCTTGACGAAGGCCGAGGCGCCGGGCTCGGGCGACAGGTAAACGGTGCCGACCATCGGCGAGGTCACGGCGCCGGGGTGGGCGGCCGGGTCAGCCTCGGCTGCGGCGGCGGGGGCAGCAGCAGCGGGCGCGGCCGCCGGGGCCGGAGCGGCCATCGGCGCGGCGGCGTAAACCGGGGCGGGGGCGGCAACGACCGTCGCCTGCTTGACCACGCGCACCTCAAGGCTGTCATCCTCGCCATACTCGCGCACGACGGAAAGCTCCGTCAGCTCATTCTTGTTCAGAAGCTCTGCCAGCGCCTGAATGAATGCCACGTCGTTTTCATGGGATTGTTTGCTCATGCCGTCCTCGAAGGGTGGTGTCGGTTCTCTTGTCGGCCCTTTTTGAGAGGTGGGCCGCGCCTTGATATGGGGGGGTTATACGCCAGCACAACGTGGGAGGAAAGCGCCAACGACTGTCCCGGCGTCATCCTTTGTCGCAGGCAAGGCCGGTGTTTGCGCCTAAAAAAGCGCCGTTTCGCGGCGAGGGAGGGCTGAAAATCCGCGATATTGGCCGGAAAGCGATTTTCTGAATTTTACCACTTGATAAAATTTCTACCTGTGGCAGCGTTGGAAAAAACAACGCCAGTCAGGGAGGTCCGACGTGACCACAAGCCAGCTTACACCCGGTATCGCGCCGGGGCGGCTTTCGCCGGAACAATATTGCGAGAACTTCGCCGATGTCGCGCCGCCGCTGGGCGCGCATGAGGCGCGCGTTGCGGCGGACCGCTGCTATTTCTGCCATGACGCGCCCTGCGTTACGGCCTGTCCGACCTCGATCGACATTCCGCTGTTCATCCGCCAGATCGCCACGGGCACGCCCGACGCGGCGGCCAAGACGATCCTGTCGCAGAACATTCTGGGCGGCATGTGCGCCCGCGTCTGCCCGACCGAGAACCTCTGCGAGGGGTCATGCGTGCGTGAAACCGCCGAGGGAAAGCCGGTCGAGATCGGTCTTTTGCAGCGTTTCGCCACCGATACGCTGATGGAGAAGGGCGCGCATCCCTTTGCCCGCGCGGCCGAGACCGGCAAGCGCGTGGCCGTGGTCGGGGCGGGGCCTGCGGGCCTGTCCGCCGCGCACCGTCTGGCGATGAAGGGCCATTCGGTCACGCTCTACGATGCGCGCGCCAAGCAGGGTGGGCTGAACGAATACGGCATTGCCTCGTATAAGGCGCCGGGCCGCTTTGCGCAGGCCGAAGTCGAGTGGCTGATGCAGATCGGCGGTATCTCGGTGGTTCAGAACTGGGCGCTTGGCCGCGCGGGCGATGGCGCGCTTGAGGATCTGCTGGCTGAATACGATGCGGTCTTCCTTGGCATGGGGCTTGCGGGCGTGAATGCGCTGCGCCTGCCGGGCGAGGAACTGGCCACCCCGGCCACCGAATTCATTGCTGAACTACGTCAATCCACCGATCTGGCCACCCTGCCGATCGGGCGCAAGGTGGTGGTGATCGGCGGGGGTATGACCGCTGTCGATGCCGCCGTGCAGTCGAAACTGCTGGGCGCCGAGACCTCGACCATCGTCTATCGCCGCAGCCAGGCCGAAATGCCCGCCTCGGCGCATGAACAGGAACACGCGGCCACCAGCGGCGTGCGTATCATGACCTACGCGGCGCCCGTGGCGATCCACAAGGTTGCGGACGGGCTTGAGGTCGAATTCGCCCGCACCGAGATGACCGGCGCGGGGCTTCGCAAGCTTGATGACACCTTCCGCCTCAAGGCCGATCAGGTCTTTACCGCGATCGGTCAGGCGCTTGGGCCGCTGCCCGAGGGGGTCACGACCGCTGGCGGCAAGATTGCCGTGGACGGTGCGGGCCGCACCTCGGTCGCGAAAGTCTGGGCCGGGGGCGACTGCGCCGTAGGCGGCGACGATCTGACCGTGACGGCCGTGGCCGAGGGCCGCGATGCCGCCGAAGACATCCACCAATATCTGATGGGGGCCTGATCCATGGCTGACCTGCGTTCCGAATTCATCGGCATCAAATCTCCGAACCCGTTCTGGCTGGCCTCAGCGCCGCCCACCGACAAGGAATACAACGTCCGCCGCGCTTTCGAGGCCGGTTGGGGCGGCGTCGTGTGGAAGACGCTCGGCTCTGAGGGGCCGCCCGTCGTCAACGTCTCGGGGCCGCGCTACGGCGTGATCCACGGCGCTGACCGTCGGGTGCTTGGCATCAACAACATCGAGCTGATCACCGATCGCCCGCTTGAGGTGAACCTGCAAGAGATCAAGTCGGTCAAGCGCGACTACAAGGATCGCGCGCTGATCGTCAGCCTGATGGTGCCCTGCGACGAGGAAAGCTGGAAGGCGATCCTCAAGCGCGTCGAGGAAACCGAGGCCGACGGGGTCGAACTGAACTTCGGCTGCCCGCATGGCATGGCCGAACGGGGCATGGGCTCGGCCGTGGGGCAGGTGCCGGAATATATCGAGATGGTGACCCGCTGGGTGAAGCAGTACTCGCGCATGCCCTGCATCGTGAAGCTGACGCCCAACATCACCGACATTCGCAAACCGGCGGCTGCCGCCAAGCGCGGGGGCGCCGACGCGGTCAGCCTGATCAACACGATCAACTCGATCACCTCGGTCAACCTGGACGAGTTCTGCCCCGAGCCGATGATCGACGGCAAGGGCACCCATGGCGGCTATTGCGGCCCGGCAGTGAAACCCATCGCGCTGAACATGGTGGCTGAAATCGCGCGTTCGGCTGAAACCGCTGGCATACCGATCTCGGGCATCGGCGGGGTCACCACCTGGCGCGACGCGGCCGAGTTCATGGCGCTTGGCGCGGGCAACGTGCAGGTCTGCACGGCGGCGATGACCTATGGCTTCAAGGTCGTGCAAGAGATGATCTCGGGCCTGTCGGATTACATGGACCAAAAGGGCTTTGCCTCAACCGCCGAGATCGTCGGGCGCGCGGTGCCCAAGGTCACGGACTGGCAGTATCTCAACCTCAACTACGTCACCAAGGCCGAGATCAATCAGGACGACTGTATCAAATGCGGTCGCTGCTATGCGGCCTGCGAGGATACCTCGCACCAGGCGATCGCCGTTGATGAGGAACGCGTCTATTCGGTGAAAGACGAGGAATGCGTGGCCTGCAACCTCTGCGTCGATGTCTGCCCGGTCGATTGCATCACGATGCGCAAGCTGCCGCTCGGCGAGGTCGATCCGCGCACGGGCCGCGAGGTCGCGCCCTACGCGAACTGGACGACCCACCCCAATAACCCGAGCGCGCAGGCCGCCGAATAACACGGCTTGCCCCTCTCCCGGCAGCGCGGCATCCTGCCGGGGGAGGCTTCCGCAATGCAGATACTGAACATCACGCGATGGCCGCTGATCCTGCTCCTCCTCGGGGCGGGGGCCTCGGTGGCATTGCTTTCCTTCACCTCGTTCAATCTCGTGACCTTGGCGATGGCAAATTTCGATGTCATCGGCCGCGCGGGGCTTGTCGCGCTACGGGACGGCGCGCTTTGGCAACTGGGCGAGATTGGTCTTTACGGCGCGATCTCGCTTGGTTGCTGGATGGTCTTCAAGATCTTCGAGTCCGAGGTGATCCTGCGCTATCGCGATTGGGCCAAGCGTTCCACCAAATGACCCGGGCAACGGCCTCAGGGCGCCAGAAGCCGTTCGAACAGCATGTCGAGGAAATTCCCCGCTTCTGCGAAAGGGTCATGCCCCGGGCCGAGGATCGCGCGCACCTGCACGTCGAAATCGGCGTAATGCTGGGTTAGCGCCCAGATCGAGAAGATCAGGTGATAGGGATCGACGGGGGCAAGCTTGCCCGCCTCGACCCACGTCCGGATGACGCCTGCCTTTTCGTCGACCAGCGCCTTGAGGTCACCCTCAATACCATCGATGAAGCGCGGCGCGCCTTGCAGGACCTCGTTGGCGAACAGCCGGCTTTCGCGCGGCATCTCGCGGCTCATCTCGAGCTTACGGCGCATGTAGCCCATGATCTCGGCCTTGGGGTTGCCCTCGGGGTCAAGCGCGCGCAGAGGTGCCAGCCAGATATCCATCAGCCCGCTGAGAAGCTCGACATGGATCGCTTCTTTCGAGGGGAAGTAATAGAGCAGATTGGGCTTCGACAACCCGGCTGCCTGCGCGATCTGGTCGAGTGTCGCTCCACGAAAACCTTGCGCCGAAAACACCTCGAGCGCGGCATCGAGGATCGCTTCGGTGTTGCGGCGCTGGATGCGCGTCTGCGGTCGCTGCGGCGAAGTATCTGTCAATGGAGAGCCCCCTGTTCCGGGCGGCCTATAGCCTAGCATATTTCGCGATTCAACGCGAGATCGGGGTTTTCTGGACGTTTTGCCTAGGGTCGTTGTTCTTTTTGCACAGTTTGCGGTATCATCCTTCCCTTACGTCGCCCATTTGCCCGCTTCATCCCGTTTTGTCGCGGCGTCCGGAGCACCGGAGCGGTCAGTTTGACGGCGAAACGCCGATTCCACGCAGGATGATGGTCTTGACGCTTGCCTTCGCCGCAGCCCAGTCGGCATTGCTGAGCGGCCCGCCATTCAGCGTCTCGATCTGGTGGCCGAAATCGGCATAGTGCTGGGTCGTGGCCCAAAGCATGTAGAGCAGATGCGCGGGGTCTACCGGGGCCATCTTGCCCTCGGCGATCCAGCGCCGGATGACGGCGCAGCGCCCCTCGGTCCATTCGCGCAGCGTGGTTTCGAGATAGTCCTGGATCACCGGCGCGCCATGCATGACCTCCGAGGCCCAGACCTTCGAGCCATTGGGATATTTGCGCGAGATTTCCATCTTGGCGTCGATATAGGCGCCGATCCCCTCGCCGGGGCCGGCGGCATCGTCCATGGCGTTCGCGGCCTTGAGCCAGATCTTGAAGATCCGCTCGACCACCTTGCGGTAGAGCTCTTCCTTGGTGGCGAAATAGTAATGCAGGTTGGCCTTGGGCAGCCCGGCCATATCGGCGATCAGTTGCATGGTCGCGCCACCGAAACCGGCCTCGGCAAAGACCGTTTCGGCGGCTTTCAGGATCGCGTCTTCATTGGCCTTGCGGGTGGCTGCCCGCGTGGCCGAAAGGTTTCGCCTAATTTTTGGGCGCTCGCCACCGACTGCATCATCCATCTGCGCGCCCCCCGGATTTTCCATTGACCGAATGGTCAGAACATGGCTCCCTGAATCTGACCATACGGTCAGAAAAAGATTCGTCGCAAGAGGGCATAAATCGCCCCGCAGCCGACAGGGAGAATGAACGATGTCTGCACCCGGAGAGAACCTCCGCATTAATTCCGCGCGCCTTTGGGACAGCCTGATGGAGATGGCCAAGATCGGCCCCGGCGTGGCGGGTGGTTGCAACCGTCAGACCTTGACCGATGACGACGCCACCGGACGCGCGCTGTTTCAGGAATGGTGCGAGGACGCGGGCCTGAGCATGGGCGTGGACCAGATGGGCACGATGTTCATGACGCGTCCCGGCGAAGACCCTGACGCCCTGCCGGTCTATGTTGGCAGCCATCTCGACACCCAGCCCACGGGCGGGAAATATGACGGGGTTCTCGGGGTCCTGGGCGCCTTGGAGGTCGTGCGCACGCTCAACGATCTCGGGATCAAGACCAGGCATCCGATTGTCGTCACCAACTGGACCAACGAAGAGGGCGCGCGGTTCGCGCCTGCGATGCTGGCTTCGGGCGTGTTCGCGGGGGCGATTCCGCTCGATTACGCCTATGGCCGGACGGATATGGAGGGCGCAAGCTTTGGCGCCGAGCTGGAGCGGATCGGCTGGAAGGGCGAGGAAGAGGTCGGCGCGCGCAAGATGCACGCCTATTTCGAACTGCATATCGAGCAAGGACCGATCCTTGAGGCCAAGGAAAAAACCATTGGTGTGGTGACCCATTGCCAGGGCCTGTGGTGGCTGGAGTTCACCCTGACCGGCAAGGAGGCGCATACCGGCTCGACCCCCATGCCGATGCGGGTGAATGCGGGTCTGGCGATGGCGCGGATCTTCGAGATGGTGCAGGAGGTCGCGATGGCCGCCCAGCCCAATGCCGTGGGCGGCGTGGGGCAGGTGAAATTCGCGCCGAATTCGCGCAACGTGCTGCCGGGCAAGGTGGTGTTCACCGTCGATATTCGCTCGCCCGATCAGGCGAAGCTGGACGGGATGCGCGCCGAGATCGAGAAGCGCGCGGCGGTGATCTGCGAAGAGCTAGGTGTGGGCTGCGCCGTCGAGCCGGTCGGGCATTTCGACCCGGTGACCTTCGCGCCCGAACTGGTGGGCCGCGTGCGCAAGGCGGCCGAGACGCTCGGTTATAGCCATCTCGATATCATCTCGGGCGCGGGACACGACGCCTGCTGGGCCGCGAAGGTCGCGCCTGCAACGATGGTGATGTGCCCCTGCGTAGGCGGGCTGAGCCATAACGAGGCCGAGGAGATCAGCCCGGAATGGGCGGCGGCAGGCACGGATGTGTTGTTGCACGCAGTTCTGGAAACCGCCGAGATCGTCGGCTGAGCGCGGCCGGGGGCTCTGCCCCCGGACCCCCGGGATATTTGGGCCACATTGAAGGCCATGGGAGAGTTGTCATGACCACTGTGATCAAGAACGGAACCATCGTCACCGCCGACCTGACCTACAAGGCGGATGTGCTGATCGAGGGCGGCCAGATCATCGAGATCGGGCGGGATCTGAAGGGTGATGAGGTGCTGGATGCCTCGGGGTGTTATGTGATGCCGGGCGGGATCGACCCGCATACCCACCTCGAGATGCCCTTTATGGGCACCTACTCCTCGGACGATTTCGAAAGCGGCACGCGCGCGGCCTTGGCGGGCGGCACGACCATGGTGATCGACTTTGCGCTGCCGAGCCCCGGGCAGGGGCTGATGGATGCGCTGAAGATGTGGGACAACAAATCGACCCGCGCGCATTGCGATTACAGCTTCCACATGGCGGTGACTTGGTGGAGCGAGCAGGTCTTCAACGAGATGAAAGAAGTCGTTGATCGCGGCATCAACTCGTTCAAGCATTTCATGGCCTACAAAGGCGCGCTGATGGTGAATGACGACGAGTTGTTCGCCTCGTTCAAGCGCTGCGCCGAGCTGGGGGCACTTCCGCTGGTCCATGCCGAGAACGGCGATATCGTGGCCGAGATGTCGGCCAAGCTGCTTGCCGAGGGCAATGTCGGCCCCGAGGCCCATGCCTATTCGCGCCCCCCGGCGGTCGAGGGCGAGGCTACCAACCGCGCCATCATGATCGCCGACATGGCGGGCGTGCCGCTTTACGTCGTGCATACCTCTTGCGAGGAGGCGCATGAGGCGATCCGCCGGGCGCGGATGCAGGGCAAGCGCGTCTATGGCGAGCCGTTGATCCAGCACCTGACGCTGGACGAGAGCGAGTATTTCAACACCGATTGGGACCATGCCGCGCGCCGCGTCATGAGCCCGCCCTTCCGCAACAAGCAGCATCAGGACAGCCTCTGGGCCGGGCTTGCCTC
This sequence comes from Sedimentimonas flavescens, assembly GCF_019264375.1. Taxonomy (GTDB): domain Bacteria; phylum Pseudomonadota; class Alphaproteobacteria; order Rhodobacterales; family Rhodobacteraceae; genus Rhodobacter; species Rhodobacter flavescens. Next base: position 115,920 of record NZ_JAHVAI010000013.1, read on the forward strand.
GGGTAGTCTGAGTGTTGTGGCGACCGACCATTGCGCCTTCACGACAAAGCAGAAGCGTTTCGGGGTGGGCGATTTCACCAAGATCCCGAACGGCACCGGCGGGCTTGAAGATCGCATGCCGATGCTGTGGAGCGCAGGCGTCAATACGGGTCGGATCACGATGAACGAGTTTGTGGCCGTGACCTCGACCAATATCGCCAAGATCATGAACATGTATCCCAAGAAGGGCGCGGTTCTGGTGGGGGCGGATGCCGACCTCGTTGTCTGGGATCCGGCGAAGAGCAAGACGATCTCGGCCACGAGCCAGCAATCCGCGATTGATTACAACGTCTTCGAGGGCAAGGAAGTGACCGGCCTGCCGCGCTATACGCTCTCGCGCGGGGTGGTGACGGTCGAGGATGGCACCTTCAAGGGCCGCGAGGGGCATGGCGAATTCGTTGCCCGGCAGCCCGGCACGCCTGTTGGCCGGGCGCTCTCGACCTGGAAAGAGCTCACCGCGCCGCGCCCGGTCTCGCGCTCTGGCATTCCCGCGTCGGGCGTGTAATCGAAGGGGGCGGGGAGCCGCCCCTACCCTCAGGATCAACGACAGAACGATAAGAGAGACGCAATTCCCATGCCGGTGATCGAAGCCAAGGACCTGAACCTGACGTTCCAGACGAATGACGGGCCGGTCCACGCGCTCAAGGATGTCAATCTGGCCATCGAGAAGGGCGAGTTCGTCTCGTTCATCGGGCCATCGGGCTGTGGCAAGACCACCTTCCTACGCTGTATCGCGGCGCTGGAGACACCGACGGGGGGCAGCCTGACGGTGAATGGCATGTCGCCCGACGATGCGCGCAGGGCGCGATCTTATGGTTACGTGTTCCAGGCGGCGGGGTTGTATCCGTGGCGCACCATCGCGGGTAACATCAAGCTGCCGCTGGAGATCATGGGCTATTCCCGCGCCGAGATGGATCAGCGGGTCGAGAAAGTGCTCGACCTTGTGGACCTCGGCGGCTTTGGCAAGAAGTTCCCTTGGCAGCTTTCGGGCGGAATGCAGCAGCGCGCCTCGATCGCGCGGGCTTTGGCCTTTGATGCCGAGATCCTGCTGATGGATGAACCCTTCGGCGCGCTGGACGAAATCGTGCGCGACAAGCTGAACGAAGAGTTGCTGAAGTTGTGGAAACGCACCGGGAAAACCATCGGCTTCGTCACCCACTCGATCCCCGAAGCGGTCTATCTGAGCACCAAGATCGTGGTCATGTCGCCGCGTCCGGGCCGGATTACCGATATCATCGACAGCACCCTGCCGCGCGATGAGCGGCCGCTGGAGATCCGCGACAGTGCCGAGTTTCTGGCCATCGCGCACCGGGTGCGCGAAGGGCTGCGCGCGGGGCACGCCTATGACGAATAAGCGGCAGATGTTTTCCCGGCTTGGGCAGTTCGGAGCCGATACATCGTTGGGCTGCGGAGGCAGATCATGAAATCCGTGCTTCCGATCCTGACGGTTCTCGCGGCGATTGTCGTCATCTGGTACGGCGCGGCAGTCGGGCTGAACAGCAAATGGACCTACGATCAGGCCGCGCGTGCGGGGCAGGAGGTCTCGTTCAGCCAGCTTCTGCGCGATACGATGACGCAAGAGCGCCCCGTCCTGCCGGCGCCGCATCAGGTGGCGAAGGGCCTGTGGGAAGGTGTCGCGGGGCAAAAGATCACCTCGAAGCGCAGCCTGGTCTATCATGGCGGGGTGACGTTCTCGGCCACCATGGCGGGGTTTGTGCTCGGCGCGGTGGCGGGCATCCTTTTGGCCGTCGGGATCGTGCATAACCGGGCCATGGACATGAGCGTGATGCCTTGGGCCATCGCCAGCCAGACCATCCCGATCCTTGCCATCGCGCCGATGGTGATCGTGGTGCTCGCCAGCCTGGGGATCAAAGGCCTGTTGCCGAAGGCGATCATCGCCGCTTACCTGAGCTTTTTCCCGATCCTCGTGGGGATGGTGAAGGGGCTGCGCGCGCCTGACGGGATGCAGCTTGACCTGCTGCGCACCTATAACGCCAGCGGGTCCGAAACCTTCTGGAAGCTGCGGCTGCCCTCGTCGATGCCCTATTTCTTCGCCTCGCTGAAGGTGGGGATCGCGGCGGCGCTTGTGGGCACCATCGTGGCCGAATTGCCTGCGGGCGCGACCCAGGGCCTTGGCGCGCGGCTCTTGTCGGGCAGCTATTACGGTCAGACGATTCAGATATGGGCGGCGCTGTTCGCGGCGGCGGTTCTGGCGGCGGTTCTGGTGATCGCGGTCGGCGCGGTCGAGAAGGTAGTGCTGCGCAAGATGGGGATGGCCCGATGAGTGCGTTGATCTCAGCCTTTGTCTTCTGGGCCGCAGCCACCGCGCTGAACGGATGGATCGCCCGAAGCTACCCGAGTGCCCGCTGGGCCAAACTCTTCGTGCCCGCACTGTTCGGTGCGACGCTCTTGATCCTGTGGGAGGGGCTGGTGCGTGGCCTCAATGTCAGCCCGGTCATCCTGCCCGCGCCCTCGGCCATCGCCGCGCGGTTCGCGGAAAGCACCGATGTGCTCTGGGGCGATTTCGCCCAGACGATCCTCAAGGGCGCGCTGGCGGGTTACGTGATCGGCTGCGGCGCGGCGGTGCTGGTGGCGATCGCGATTGACCGCTCGCCCTTTCTCAAGCGCGGGCTTCTGCCGGTAGGCAATTTCGTGGCCGCGCTGCCCATCGTGGGGATCGCGCCGATCCTGGTGATGTGGTTCGGCTTTGATTGGCAGTCGAAGGCGGCGGTGGTGGTGATGATGGTGTTCTTCCCAGTGCTGGTGAACATGGTGGCGGGGCTGGCGGCGACCGATCAGCTGCAGCGCGACCTGATGGCCACCTATTCGGCCAGCTACCGTCAGACTTTGGCCAAGTTGCGCCTTCCCGCGGCGATGCCCTTCCTGTTCAATGGGCTCAAGATCGCCACGACCCTGGCGCTGATCGGGGCGATCGTTGCCGAATTTTTCGGCAGCCCGACGCGGGGCATGGGCTTTCGCATTTCAACGGCGGTCGGGCAGCTTGATATGCCGCTCGTCTGGTCCGAAATTGCAGTAGCGGCCCTGGCTGGTTCGGGCTTCTTCGGACTGATGGCGCTGATCGAAAAGGCGGTGACCTTCTGGCACCCCTCGCAACGCAGGCGCTGAGTTTTCAACACCGGGAAAATACCCGGGTTCAACAGTGGAGAGAGTGATGAAGAAATTTCTGATCGGTGCGGCGCTGGCCGCGCTCGCTGCCGGGACGGCGACGGCCGAAGAGGTCAAGCTGCAACTGAAATGGGTCACCCAGTCCCAGTTCGCGGGCTACTACGTCGCCAAGGAAAAGGGCTTCTACGACGAAGAGGGCCTTGATGTCATGATCATGCCGGGCGGCCCGGATATCTCGCCCACGCAGGTCATGGCTGGCGGCGGCGCCGATGTGACCGTGGACTGGATGCCCTCGGCGCTGGCGGCGCGTGAAAAGGGCCTGCCGCTGGTCAACATCGCCCAGCCGTTCAAGTCTTCGGGCATGATGCTGACCTGCCTCAAGGAGACCGGGATCACCGGGCCGGAAGATTTCAAGGGCAAGACCCTTGGCGTCTGGTTCGGCGGCAACGAATACCCGTTCCTGAGCTGGATGGCGACGCTTGGCATTCCGACCGATGGCTCGGAGGGCGGCGTCACGGTTCTCAAGCAGGGCTTCAACGTCGATCCGCTGCTGCAAAAGCAGGCGGCCTGTATCTCGACCATGACCTATAACGAATACTGGCAGGTGATCGACGCAGGGCTCGCCCCCGAGGATCTGGTGACCTTCAAGTATGAGGACGAGGGCGTTGCGACGCTGGAAGACGGCCTCTATGTATTGGAATCGAACCTCGCGGACCCGGCCTTCAAGGAGAAGATGGTCAAGTTCGTGCGCGCCTCGATGAAGGGCTGGAAATACGCCGAGGAGAACCCGGATGAAGCCGCTGGAATCGTTCTGGACAATGACGAATCCGGCGCCCAGACCGAGGCCCACCAGAAGCGCATGATGGGTGAAATTGCCAAGCTCACCGCTGGCTCGAACGGCGCGCTGGATCCGGCTGACTATGAGCGCACGGTGAAGATCCTGCTCGGCGGCGGCTCGGACCCGGTGATCTCGGCCGCGCCGACCGGCGCCTATACGCTGGACATCACTGACGAAGCCCTGAAATAAGGCTTCGCACAGATCCCGAAAGGCGCGCCCCGGCGGCGCGCCTTTTGCGTTTCAGCACCCGTTAACCCGATTGTGTTTCGCTATGCCAAAGCACGGGGAGGCGTTGATGCAGGACGTGAAGCGATATTCCGAGGATCGGCTGCCCCGATCCCTGGTTCTGGGGGGCGGTGGCCTCTTGCTGGCCGTGGTGGCAGGGCTGTTCTGGCTGGTCTGGGAAAGCCAATTTGCCGCCCCCGCCGGTTATCTGTTCGACACGCCCACCCAGCCGGTCGAGGCAGGCTATTGTCTGGCCGTGGCGCAGGCGGTGGGTGCGGGCGGCGTGCCTGTTGGAGGACCGATTTCGGAGGCGCAGGATTTCTGGATCGCGCGGCTGCGCGGATATACCTCGGACATGGCGCGGCCGATTGCGGCAGGGCAGGCCGCCCTGGCGCGCGACATGGCGCAGACGGATCGGGTCTGGCTGCTCGACGCGATGGAGGCATGTATGCGTCGCGCCATCACCTATGGGGCTCATTTCCGCTCGTTCGACTGACGGTGCAATATTCGCCAGATGACCTCACGGCAGTTGATGCAGATCAGGGCTTGCCTTGAAACTAGACTGCATAGTTCAGTTAAGGCGGCAAGCTAGAAGAGGTGAATCATGCTTGGGAAGAAGACGATCGTTGCGCTGTTCATGGCCGTGGCGGTGATGGCGGGCTGTGCCCAGATCGAGGAAGAGGTCGGCCAGTGCGAGCCGGGCGTTGCCGACATCTCGCAAGTGGCGACCGCGGTTCCGAACTGTCTGTGATGACGCGGCGGGCGGTGCCTTGGGTGCCGCCCGCAGATTTCTGTAAATCTGTTTGAAATGCGGGTAATTGGCTGTAAATCTGGTGTGAATCAGCAAGGAGCAGCCCATGGCCCGTTCGGCCCTGACCGGAACCCGCATTCGCGAGCGACGCACCGCGCTGCGCATAAAGCAGGCCGATCTGGCGCGTTCCGTGGGGATCTCTCCGGCTTACCTCAACCTGATCGAACACAACCGCCGCCGCGTGGGCGATGAATTGCTAGGCCAGATAGCCGGTGCGATGGCGGTCGATCCTGTCGCGCTGTCCGAAGGCGCCGAGGGGGCACTGTTCGACGGTCTGCGCGAGGCAGTCGCCGGGGCGGAGGCGGAGGGCGGCGCGCATATGGCCGGGATGCCCGAGCTGGAGCGGATCGAGGAATTCGTGGGTCGCTTTCCCGGTTGGGCCGCGATTCTCGCTGGACGACAGGCACGGGTGAACGCGCTGGAGCGTGTGGTTGAAAGCTATTCGGAGCGGATGGCGCAGGACCCCTTCCTGCTGGCCTCGCTGCACGAGGTGCTTTCGGCGGTGACCTCGCTGCGCTCGACTGCGGCGATCCTGGTTGAGACGGACGATATCGAACCCATCTGGCGCGCGCGCTTCCTGCGCACCATCCAGGAAGAAAGCCTGCGCCTGTCCGAGACCGCCGAGGCGCTGGTGGGCTATCTTGATGACCTGGAGGAGGCCGAGACCGGCCTCAGTTCGCCGCTCGAGCAGGTCGAGGCCTGGCTGTCGGCGCGCAACTGGCATCTTGAGGAACTGGAGGAGGCGACCCCGCCGCCGCCCGAGGCATTGATCGCGGGCGTAGCCGAGCTCGCCTCAAGCGCGGCGCGCAAGCTGGCGATCGCACATATCGAACGCGCGCAGGCCGATGCGCGCGCCCTGCCGCTGGAGGCCTTCCGTGACGCCGTAGCCGAGCTGGGCATGGATCCGGCGCTGCTGGCAACGCGCTTCGGCGCGCCTCTGGGCGCGGTGTTCCGGCGTCTTGCCACCTTGCCTCTGGCCGAGGGCGCGCAACCGGTGGGCCTTGTGATCTGCGACGGCTCGGGGGCGCTGACCTTCCGGCGCGGTGTGCCGGGCTTTGCCCTGCCGCGCTTTGGAGCGGCGTGCCCGCTCTGGCCGCTCTACGAGGCGCTTGCGCGTCCGATGCAACCGGTCCGCAAGGTTGTGGACATGGCCGGGCGCTTGCCCGAACGTTTCCTGACCTACGCCATCTGCCAACCCAGCCAGCCCGGCGGTTTTGATGGGCCCGTGCTGATGGAGGCGATGATGCTGATCCTGCCGCCCCCGCCCGAGCGCGCGCCGGGCGAGAGGGCCATCGGCTCGTCCTGCCGGATCTGTCCGCGCGGGGAATGTGCAGGGCGCCGCGAGCCCTCGATCCTGTCCGAGGCCTGAGTGCGGGGTTTGACAGTTCTCACGCGGCCCGCAATAGTCGGTTCGGGGAAGAGGAGGAAGCGCCGATGTCTGGAAAGCATGTGCTTCTTGTCGAGGACGAGCCGCATATCGCCGAGGCGATCCGGTTCATTCTGACACGGGCGGGCTGGAAGGTCTCGCTTGAGGCTGACGGCGCGCAGGCCTATGCCCGCATTGGCAGCGAAAGGCCCGATGCGGTGATCCTCGATCTGATGCTGCCGGGCAGTTCGGGGCTCGATATCCTGACCAGTCTGCGTGGGGATGCCACGCTGGCAGAGCTGCCGGTGCTGATGCTGAGCGCCCGTGGGCAGGTGCGCGACCGCGATGCCGCAACGCGGGCGGGTGCGACGGCCTTCCTGGCCAAGCCTTTCGCCAATGGCGATGTTCTTGCGATGCTCGACGAGATCGTCACGCGCGCCAAAGAGCAGCGGAGCGCCTGACATGCCACAGACGGGCCAGCCGCTTTTCCTCGCCCGCAGATCCTACCGTCGCAGGCGCATGATGGATGCGGTGCGGATGTTGCCCGTGCTGGGGATGGTGCTGTTCATGCTGCCAAGCCTTTGGTTGCCGGGCGAAACCCCCCGACCTGATACCGGCCGCGGCGGGCTTTATATTTTCGCCGTCTGGGCCGGGCTGGTGGTGCTGGCCTTCGGCCTAGCGCGCGGCCTTGCCCCCGCGATGGAAGAAGAAGAGCGCACCGAGGAATTACCGCTTCAGGAAGAGGACGGCTGATCGATGCCTTTCAACGTCCTCGTCGCGGTTTGTCTGGCCTATGTATTTCTGCTGTTCCTAGTGGCCTTCGTGGCCGAACGCCGGGCGCAGCGCGGTCGACTGAGATTCCTGCACCGTCCCATCGTCTATACCCTGTCGCTGTCGATCTATTGCACCGCCTGGACCTTCTATGGCGCGGTGGGCTACGCCGCGCGCTCGGGGCTTGAATTCGTCACCATCTACCTTGGGCCAACCTTGGTCTTCGTCGGCTGGTGGTGGATCCTGCGCAAGCTCGTGCGGATCGGGCGGGCGCAGCGGGTGACCTCGATCGCCGACCTGATTTCCAGCCGTTATGGCAAGTCGAACCTGCTGGGCGTGATCGTCACGCTGATGTCGGTGGCGACCTCGGCGCCCTATATCGCGCTGCAATTGCAATCGGTGACGCTGAGCTTCGGCGTGTTCGCCGCCGATACGCCCGAGGGGTGGGCGCTGCCCGATCAGGGTTCGACCGCGCTGTGGATTGCCGCGGGCCTCACACTGTTCACCATCCTCTTCGGCACCCGTAACCTTGATGCGAACGAGCGTCACCACGGCGTTGTCATGGCCATCGCGCTTGAGGCGGTGGTCAAGCTGGTCGCGCTGCTGGCGGTGGGGGTATTCGTCGTCTGGGGTATTGCCCATGGGCCGCTGGATGTTCTGGCGCGCACAGATGCCTCGCCTATCGCCGACTGGGATCTGAAACCGGGCCGTTTCGCGGGGCTGATCTTCGTTTCGGCGGCGGCGATCCTGACCTTGCCGCGCATGTTCCAGGTGCTGGTTGTCGAGAACGTCGATGAGCGCCATCTGGCCACCGCAAGCTGGGCCTTCCCCGGCTATCTGATGCTGATGAGCCTCTTTGTCATGCCCATCGCGGTGATCGGGCTCGAGGTGATGCCCGCAGGCTCGAACCCCGACCTTTTCGTGCTGACGCTGCCGCTGTCGCAGGGGCAGGGTAACCTTGCGCTGTTGGCCTTTCTGGGGGGCTTCTCCTCGGCCACCTCTATGGTCATCGTCGCGGCGATTGCACTGGCGACGATGGTGTCGAACCATATCGTGACGCCTCTGTGGCTGGCTTTGGGAAGCCAGCGCGGCAAGGAGATGGGCGATATCCGCGGCCTCGTGCTGATGTCCCGGCGGCTTTCCATCGCGGTCGTGCTGGGGATGGGCTATGGCTATTACAGCATGTCGGGCGGCTCTGCGGCGCTGGCTTCGATTGGCTTGATCGCCTTCGTCGGGGCCGCGCAGGTGCTGCCTGCGCTGCTCGGCGGGATGTTCTGGCGTGGAGCCACCCGGATGGGCGCGGTGGCCGCGTTGCTGACCGGCTTTGCGATGTGGCTTTACACGCTGTTTCTGCCGTCCTTCGGCGAAAGCGGTCTGATCTCGGCCCAGGTCATGGCGGCAGGGCCTTTCGACATTGGCTGGCTGCGGCCGCAGGCACTGTTTGGGATCGACGCGCTCGACCCGCTGTTGCACGCGCTGTTCTGGAGCCTGCTGTTCAACACCATCTCGTTCATGGTGTTCTCGACGGCCTCCTTCCCCGGCCCGATGGAGCGTCTTCAGGGCGTGGCCTTCGTGAATATCTTCGAGCAGACGCCGGGCGCGCGTAGCTGGCTGCGCGGTCAGGCCGAGGCTGAGGACCTGCTGTCGATGGCGCAGCGCATCCTGGGTGCAGAAGAGGCACAGCGGTTCTTCCAGGCGCAGGCGGCGGGGCAGGGCAAAGAGGGCTTCCTGCCCGACCCGACGCCCGATTTCCTCGCGCGGCTTGAGCGGCAGCTGGCCGGTTCAGTCGGCGCGGCCACGGCTCATGCGATGATCTCGCAGTTGACCGGGGGCAGTTCGGTCTCGGTGCAGGATCTGATCGCGGTGGCTGGCGAGGCGGCCGAAATCAAGGAATACTCGGCCCAGCTTGAGGCGAAATCCGAGGAACTGGCCCGCACCGCCCGCGCGCTGCGCGATGCCAACGAAAAGCTGACCTCGCTGTCGGTGCAGAAAGACGCCTTCCTGGGCCAGATCAGCCACGAGTTGCGCACGCCGATGACCTCGATCCGGGCGTTCTCCGAGATTCTGATGGAGCCCGATCTGCCCGACGCCATGCGCTCACAATATGCCGAGATCATCCATGAAGAGGCCCGCCGCCTGACGCGTCTGCTCGACGATCTGCTGGATCTGAGCGTGCTGGAAAACCGCAAGGTGCAGTTGAATGTGGGCGTGGCCAACCTGCATGACCTGCTCAACCGCGCGGTGCAGTCGGCCTCGAACACCCGGCCCGAGCGTTCGTTCCGGGTCGAGCGTGACTTCCCGTCTGAACATATGCCGGTCTTCACCGATACCGACCGTCTGGTGCAGGTCTTCATCAACCTGATCTCGAACTCGCGCAAGTATTGCGACAATGAGCGCGCCGTGCTGCGCATCGAGGTGAAGAAGCGCGGCCAGAAGGTTCAGATCGACTTCATCGACAATGGCTCGGGCATCCCCAAGGCGAGCCAGGCGCTGATCTTCGAGAAATTCTCGCGGCTGACGGATACGAGCCGCGCGGGCGGGGCGGGTCTTGGTCTCGCGATCTGCCGCGAGATCATGGCCAATCTGGGCGGCAAGATCGACTACGTGCCGGGTCAGGGGGGGGCTGCCTTCCGCGTGACCTTGCCGTTGCGACGCCGCGAGATGGAAGAGGCGGCGAAGGCCTCGGCCTGAGATTTCAACGCTTTGTAAAGACTGATCTGCGAATCCTTGCGGCTCGCGCCATGGGGATTGGGCGGTTCGAATGACCGAAGATCAGCAGCACTCAGTCATGCGCCGGAAGGCGTCCTCGGGGCAGCCTGCGGTTGTCACGGCGCCAGCAACGGCAGCGCGGGCGATCCCGCTGGCGCTTGCGCGCACGGCCGAGGGGATGGGCTTGCCGCTGCGCGTGGCGCAGTTGCGCGAAAGCCGGATGGTGCTGGCCGAACTGCCTGAGGCGCTTGAGGAATTCTCGCTTCTGGCGGTGATCGAGGGGCCGAAGGAGGGGTTGGGGCTGGTGGCCCTGCCGCCCGCCACGCTTTCCGCGCTGATAGAGTTCCAGACATTGGGCGTTCTGGCGCGCAGCGCGCCCGCCCCGCGCAAACCCACGCGGATCGACGCGGCGATGGCGGCGGAGTTTATTGATGGTGCCCTGACGCGGATCGAGGCCGAGCTGAGCGCGACCGATGAGGCGATCTGGGCGGGTGGGTTTCGCTATGCCTCCTGCCTCGACGGGCCGCGCCCGCTGGGGTTGTTGCTGGAAGACACCTCCTATCGCGTCTGGCAGGCCGATCTGGTCTTCGGGGCCGAGGGTGAGCGGGCGGGGGGCTTCCTCTGGGCCGTTCCCGCCGAGGGGCGCGGGCAGCGCCCCGCCGCGATGGCACAAGCCGTGCCGAACCCCGCGCGGACCGACGAGGATACCGATTGGATGCGCCGGATGGAGGCCACGCTGATGGGCACAAGCGCCGTGCTCGACGCGGTGCTTGATCGGGTGACGGTGCCGCTTGCAGCGGTGTTGCACTTCGCGCCGGGTACGCTGCTCCCGATCGCTGCGGACAGCCTTGAGCGGTTGCAGCTTGAGGGGCACGGGCGGCGCGTCCTGGGCCGTGCGCGGCTGGGTCAGCTGCGCGGCTTTCGCGCGGTGCGTCTGGTTGATGAGGGCGCGCAGCCCGGACCGGCCCGCGCCGCGCCGAGTGAATTCGAGGCGGGCACTAGCCCCGTCACCGCGCGGGCCGAACCGCCAGCAGCGGTTCGGCTTGATGTGGCCGAACCGCTGCCGCGCCGCGTGGCGGGGGCTTAGACGTCGTTCTCGGCATCCAGCTGGTCAAGGCCCCGGCGCGCCAGCGGCGCCACGGCCATGCCTGCGCACATTGCCAGCACGAAAAGCGCAACCTGCCAGCCACCAAAGCCAAGTGCGCCGATCGCCGGGCCAGGGCAAAGCCCCACCAGCCCCCAGCCCGCACCGAACATCAGCGACCCCAGCACGAGGTTGCGATCGACCAGCTTCGGGAAATCCTGCGGCATCGGCAGATCGAGCAGCGAGCGTTCGCGCCGCGCGGCGATGCGCCAGACCACGATCATCGGCAGCACCGCGCCGCCCATCACGAAAGCCAGCGTCGGGTCCCAGTTGCCGAACACATCGAGCCAGCCCTGAACCTTGGTCGTATCGACCATACCCGCGACCAGCAGGCCCGCGCCGAAGAGGCCCCCGGCAAGAAAGGCGAAAAGGTTGCGCATCAGATCACCTCCAGCACATGGCGGGCCAGAACCAGCATCAGCCCGCCGCCGAGCAGGTAGAACACCGTCGCCACGAAGCCGCGTAGCGAAAAGCGCGACATGCCGCACACCCCATGCCCCGAGGTGCAGCCATTCGCGAGCCGCGTGCCGATGCCCACCAGCAACCCCGCCACGATCAGCAGCACCGGGTTTGAGGTGACATGGGTATCGACGACCGCGTAAAGCGGTACCAGCAACGGCGGAATCGCGATCAGGCCGGCCAGAAAGCTCAGCCGCTCGACCGTACTGTTGCGCCCCGAGCGGTCGATCAACCCGCCCAGGATGCCGCTGGCCCCCAGAACCCGTCCGTTTGCCAGAAGATACAGCGCCGCCGCCGCGCCGATCATGAGGCCGCCCACGGCGCCCCAGATCCAGTCTTGATGCATATCGTCCCCCGTTCGCCGGTGCCACATGCACCGCCCGGCGCGCCCTGCCACAAGGGTTTGACCTGCGTCAATGCCCATGTGCTGCGCCGGGCGTTAGATGGGGCAAGAACAGGAGGACGCCATGAAATCCGTGGAAACCCGCAAGGCCGAACTTGAGGCGCGCAAGGCGCAACTGACCGAACGGATGGGGCAGATCGCCTCGGAGTTCGAGACGCACGAGTCCAAGGACTGGGAAGAGATGGCGACCGAGCGCGAAGGCGATGAGGTTCTGGAGGATCTCGGGCAGGCTGCGCGCACCGAGCTGCGCATGATCGAGGCGGCGCTGGAGCGCATCGAAGAGGGCGAGTACGGCTATTGCACGGTCTGCGGCGAGCAGATCTCGGAAGAGCGGCTGGACGTCCTGCCCGCCACACCCTTCTGCCGCAACCACGCCGCCGGGCGCTGATCCGTCCAAACCCCTGAAATCGGGCAGTTTGCAATTGCCACGGGCCGGATAGGCCGTAAACTTGCGCTGTCTTGAGCAGGCGGGGGAACATGACACGGCGGGTCAAGCTGCAACGGCGCGAGCGGAGCGTTCTGCTGACGCTTCCGGGTGAGGATGGGCGCGGGCAGGGCTTTGACGCCGATCTGCGGCAAAGCCTTGGAGGCGCGCTCGATCTGATCCTGTCGGAATCCGGCGATACGCCTGTGCTGATCCGCGCCGAGGCGGGCGGCTGGCCGGTGGCGGCCGATCCGGCCACCGATTACGCCGAGGATGAAGCGCCCGCGCTGTCGCATCTGGCGGGGCTGATCGCCGATGCGGGCCGCCCGGTTGTGGTGGCCCTGTCGGGGCGCATCAGCGGCGGAGCGTTGGCGCTGGCGCAGGCCGCCAGCCTGCGCATCGCGCATGATCAGGCCGTCTTCGCGTCGCCGGAATATACCTTGGGGCTGTTTCCCACCGGAGGTGGGCTTGTGCGGCTTGCGCAGCGCGCTGGCGCGGCCTCGGCGCTGGCCTTCGTGACATCGCGGCGAGACTGGAGCGCGCAGGAGGCGATGCAGATCGGCCTGTGCGAGGCGTTGGTCTCGGATGAGGCGGTCGAGGACGTCGCGCTCGATTTCGCGCAGGCGGTCGGCGGGCGCGGCCCCGGAGCGATTCAGCCCAAGTCGGCGGCGTCTGAGCCTGAGAAATATCTCGAAGATCTGGCCACGGCGCGGCGTGGATTGACGGGTGGTGCACTGGCCCCCGCCGCGCAACGCGCCGCAGAGGTGGCCGAGGCCGCGCTGCTCTTGCCGATGGATGAGGCGCTGGATTACGAGGCCGTGGCCTATTCCGATCTGGCAGAGGGCGAGGTTTCAACTGCCCTGCGCCATGTCGCCCGGATCACCCATCGCGCGGCGCGTCTGGCCGCGCTGCCCGAGGGGCAGCAGCATCTGACCATTGCCAGGGTCGCCCTTTGGAACCAGCCGTCCGAACGTGCCGCCGGGTTGATCGCGGCGGGCTACGAGGTGGTTCTGGGCGAAAGCGACCCGACCGGGTTGGAGCCCGCCTTCACCGCCATCGCCGAGGCGCAGGAGCGCGCTGTTCAAGCCGGGCGCCTCGATCCCGCGCAACGCGAGGCCGACTGGGACCGGCTGAGCGCGGCGCTGGAATGTGCGGCGCTGGCGGGGGCCGATCTGGTCGTGGCCACCCCGCGCGATGGCGAGTTGCCGCAGATCCGCGCTGGTCTGAAGCCGGGGGCGGTTCTGGTGCTCGATGGCGCCTCCGGGCCGCGAGATCTGGCGCTGAGCGACAGCGGTACGGTGCTGGAACTGACCGCAGGCGCACAGGCCGGGCAATGGCTTGGCGCGGCGGGGCGCGTTTTGCAAGATGCGGGGGCGCTGGTGATCCATGCCGGGCCGGGGCTAGGAGTCTGGCTGGAGGCCGCGCTCTTCGCCGCGGCCGAGCGTTGCGTGATGGCCGGGGCCGCGCCCGAGGCGGTTGACCGTGCGATGGTCAGTTTCGGTTTCGCGGATGGGCCCTTCGTGTTGGCTGATCGCATCGGCATTCCGGCGGTCATGGAATGGATGGGCCATGCGGGTCACCCGCCGGGGGTGTTCTTCACTTTCCTCGACCTTGAGGGGCAGACCGGCCGCGCCGCCGGGCGCGGCGTCTATCGCTACGAGGATGGGGCTACGCCTGCCGTGCCCTCTGACCAACCTGCGATCCTTGCGGCTTTGCGCGCCGAGGCGGGCGTAGGGGCTACAACACTGCCCGAGCGCGAGATCGTCGCGCGGATCTGTGCCGAATTGGCGGGGGAGGGCGCGATGGCGCTGCAATGGGGCCGTGCCCATCGCGCGGGGGATATCGACCTTGCGGCGATTGCGCTTGGCTTTCCCGCGCATCGCGGCGGGCCGATGTTCCAGGCGGACCGCGCGGGCCTTCTGGCGACCCGCAAGCGGTTGCGCGCGCTGGCGCACGAGGGCGCGCCCGCGCCGGTCACGCTATGGGATGTGCTGATCCGCAACGGGCGCTGGTTCAGCGAACTCGATGCCTGAGTGTCGCCTCAGAGCATGATCCCCAGAACGACCATCATCAGGCCGATCACCGAGACGAACAGCGCGCCGAGATTGAGGCCGACGATGCGTTGCAGGCTTTTGCGCAGCGCCTCATCGCCAAGGCCGGCACGTTTGGCGCGCGAAACCGAGACGATGCACCAGACGATGCCCGCCAGCCCCACCAGCGATACAGCCGCCCCTGCCCAGATCAGATAGTCCATCGCGTCCTCCGTACTTTGCGCGGGCCTAGCGCGGCGCGGCGCGCGAGGCAAGGGATTTGCGCCGGGAACCGCCTTGGCCGCTCCGGGGTGCTTGAAGCGCGGGGCGCGGCGGGCTAGTCAGGGCCAACCCTTTCGAACAGGAGCCCAACATGCCCAACGATGCCGCCTACAACGTCGCCGCAGACGAGCTGCGCCAGTTCATCGAGCAGTTCGAAAGCCTCGAGGCCGAGAAGAAAGACATCGCCGAGCAGCAAAAGGACATCATGTCCGAGGCCAAGGCCCGCGGTTACGATACCAAGGTGATGAAAAAGATCATCGCCATGCGCAAGCGTGACAAGAACGACCTGGCCGAGGAAGAGGCGATCCTCGACATCTACAAGGCCGCGCTCGGCATGGGCTGAGCCTCAGGACGCGATGAAGCGCACGCCGGGCATGGCCGCGATTTCGGCGATATCGGCGTCGTAATCGGCGGTCATCGCGGCAATCAGGCCCGCGTCCCAGCCGGGCAGGGAGATGTCGATCTCCAGCGTCTCGGGTCGCGCAAACTTTTCCAGGAACGCCGTGACGACCTTGCGGCGTTGCGTCGCCGAGCGGGGCGGGTGGCTGCGCAGATAGACATGCAAGCGTTCCAACCCCTCGGGCTCGATGATCTGCTCCAGAAGCGCTTCGTCGCCGGAAAGCCGCGCGCCTTCGTTCAGGCCGGTCAGGCTGCGCAGGATCTCGGGCCAGATCAGCGGCATGTCCTCGTTGCACCACAGTATGAGCGGGCGCCCCTCGGCGGCCTCGACCATGCGGCGGACCACCGGAGCCCACCGCAATGATCGGGGATCCTGCCCGGCGATCAGCTCCTCGTAGCTGCTCTTGCGTTGCCGCGCCACGAGCGCGGGCATCAGCACGGCCGGGTTGATCAGCGCCATGTGGAATTCGACTTGCGCCTCGGGGAAGAGGTTCGCCAGCGGGCCAAGCTTGTCCGGCACCATCTGGTAAAAGCCGCGCTTTGTCACAACCCGATCGGGCAGGCAGGTGAAGAACTCATGGCTGAAGACCAGCCGTTTGGGGGGGCTGTCATGGCCCGCTGCCGTCAGGATCTCCTGCTGCAGGGCGCTGTCGGCGGGCGCGCCTTTGAGCGTGTAGAGCGCATCGCGCAGCTTCATGCGGTAGCGCGCCGGTTCGGGGACCGATACTCCGGCCTCTTTCAGTCGCCCGCGATCTGGGCCAAGCGCCCGGATCAGGCCGTCTTCATCCGTGCAATGGGCTCCGAGGTGAAAGACGACTTGCATACTGTTTTCCCAACGTAATCGGGGAAAGATTACCGGTGCTTTTCTGGACAGGCAAACCGGTTTCGGTATAAGCGGGGAGCATGGTAACCGATCAGAAAACTCAGGTAATGACGGCAGGTTCGGGCACGGGGTTGCGCACTTCCGGCTCGGGTATCTGGTCGGTGGGGGCGGCGCTGATTGCTGCGGTGGTGCTGGCGCCGCTTGTGGCGGTGGTCTGGCTGGCGCTGAACCCGACCGAAAACATCTGGCCGCACCTGATTTCCACCACATTGCCGCGCTATTTCGGCAATACCGCCTATTTGGCGGTGGGCGTTGCCGTACTGACTGCGGCGATCGGTGCGGGTTCGGCCTGGCTGATCTCGATGTATCGCTTTCCGTTTTCCGGGTGGCTGGAATGGCTGCTGCTGCTGCCGCTGGCGATTCCGGCCTATGTGACGGCCTATGCGCTGGTCGATTTTCTCGACTATTCGGGGCCGGTGCAAGGCGCGCTGCGCGAAGCCTTCGGCTGGACCTCGGCGCGCGACTACTGGTTCCCCGAGGTGCGCTCGCGTTGGGCGGCGGTGCTGGTGCTGGCGGCCTCGCTTTACCCCTACGTCTATCTGCTGGCGCGCTCGGCCTTCCGCGAGCAGTCGGGAGGCAGTTACGAGGTCGCGCGTGCCCTGGGTGCCGGGCCGGTGGGGCTTTTCCTGCGCGTGGGGCTGCCACTGGCGCGGCCCGCCATCGCGGCGGGCGCGGCGATTGCGATGATGGAGACGGTCGCCGATTTCGGCGTCGTGGATTATTTCGGCGTGCAGACCCTGACGACCGGGATCTTCACGACTTGGCTAGAAGCCGGCAACGCGGGCGGTGCGGCACAGATCGCGGGTGTGGTTCTGACCGTCATCATGGTGCTTCTGGCGTTGGAAAAGCGCAGCCGGCGCCATTCGCGCTATTACCAGTCGGCGCGCCAACCCCGGCCGATCAATCGCACAGAACTGCACGGGGCGACGGGCTGGGTGGCAACCGGGCTCTGCCTTGCGCCCTTCACCATGGGGTTCGTGCTGCCGGTCTCGGTGATCTCGGCCTATGCCTGGTCCAACCCCGAGGCCTGGTTCGGCCCGGGTCTGAGCCGCGCGCTGGTGCATACGCTGGTCACTGGCGGGGCGGCGGCGGTGCTTACGGTGCTGGCGGCGCTCTTCATGGTCTATGGCGTTCGCATGACCGGGCGGCGGCTGCCGCGCACCCTGCTGCCGCTGACGGCGGTCGGCTATGCGGCGCCGGGCGCGGTACTGGCTGTGGGCATCCTGATCCCGCTGGCTGCGATCGACCACCGGCTGGCCGATGCGATTCTCGCACTGACCGGCACCGACCCGGGGCTTTTGCTGACCGGTTCGGCTTTCGCGATCATCCTGGCTTATGTGGTGCGCTTTTTCGCGCTGGCGCAGTCGGCGGCCGATAGCGCGTTCGGGCGCATCTCGCCCTCGCTGCCGATGGCGGCACGCTCGCTCGGGCGCACGGCGGGCGGTGCGCTGCGCGAGGTCTATATGCCGCTGATCCGCGGCTCGGTCGCCTCGGCCGTGCTTATGGTCTTCGTCGAAAGCGTCAAGGAACTGCCCGCGACGATGCTCTTGCGGCCCTTCAACTATGAGACGCTGGCAACCCGTGTGCATGAAAAAGCCAGCCTTGAGAATCTGGGAGATGCCGCCCCGGCGGCGCTTCTGGTGATGCTGGTCGGGCTGATCGCGACGATGGTTCTCGCGCGCGCCAACCTTACCCGGCGACGTTAGGCGCAAGCGATCTTGCACGGGCCGCGCGTGGACTGTATGGCAGGAGCGAGGCCGGCGTAGCTCAGTTGGTAGAGCGGCGATCTTGTAAGTCGAGGGTCGGGGGTTCGAGTCCCTTCGCCGGCACCATAGCATCAGTTAAGCCATTGATAAGCATCAGCTTTGTCCTAGGATAGAGCGAGCGTAGAACATGGC